>NZ_PGVE01000110.1 GCF_002860255.1 Neobacillus cucumis | reverse complement strand
TCCATCTACTAGTACACTTGGCACGCCTGCCGCTACACCCTTTTGAGCCAGTGTTTTCGCCGCGGTCTGTACATCACGATGTGTGGAGATTGCATATTGGTTATTCTGAATGACGAAGATTGCTGGTACTTTAAAAGCTCCCGCAAAGTTCAATCCTTCGTAGAAATCCCCTTGAGATGTTCCGCCATCGCCTGTGTACGTAATGACAACTGATTTTTGTCCTTTTTTCTTAAAGCCTAAACCTACACCAGCTGCCTGTACATATTGTGCACCAATGATGATTTGTGGCGGGAAAATATTGAGTCCATCAGGAATCACACTTCCTGCATAATGCCCTCTTGACCATAGAAATGCCATATGCAACGGCCAGCCATGGAATAATAATTGAGGAACGTCACGATATCCTGGGAGAATGAAATCATCTTTTTCCAACACATATTGAGAAGCTAACTGGGAAGCTTCTTGCCCTGCAGTAGGAGCGTAAAATCCAAGACGCCCTTGTCTATTTAAAGAAATAGATCGTTGATCAAGGATACGTGTATAGACCATGCGATTCATCAATTCCACTAATTCCTCATCGGGAAGTTTCGGATCTAAGTCCTTATCGACGATCTTTCCTTCTTCATTCAATATTTGCACCATATCAAATTGGCTTTCAATCAGTTGAAGCGCTTTCACTGGGTCATACTGATTACCTTTTTTAGCTACCATATCTTGATCTCTCCTTCATATCTGTATTATATCTTTTTCAAATAAAGTTAATACAACTTCTTATAAATATTAGTATACGCAAAACTGAGCGCTTGGTCAACCATTGTAATCAAAGACTTTTAATCATTTTTATATTTTTCTAAAAATGTACTGTACTAACACAATATCGTTTCTGTATTGGTACAGAACTGCTTTTATTGGGTCATACCGGCCAATCTATATCTATGAAAGTCATCAATGAACATTCATATAACAACTGAAATGATAAGTCCTTACAAATACCTATCGCGTACTAGTTGTCGCTTTTAATCCTACCTACTCACTACTTTATATTTCCTTTTTATTGTTTTCTAAACTTTTCAAAGCGCGGGCCACTAACCTGTTTACTTCCCTAGTTGCTTCATTGAATTCTATAAGTGATCGTTGGCTAGAAGTGATTAAATCATTTACATCACGAACATGCTTTTGAAGTTCATGCTCGCGGATGGATGGATCTTCAATTTGCGTATATAATTGCGTCTGACTATCTATAAGTTTTTTATACTGCATGATGAATGTCTCTTGTATTTCAGAACGTTCATACAATGCTTCAACTACTTCATCTAGATGAATCATTTAATTCCATACGCTCTACCCACTCAGACATCCGGTCTATCGCTTTCTTCGACTCGTGTAAAGCACTTTCCTCTTTTTCTAACAGTTGAGCCCGTTCATGTGCAGACTTTTTCATCGCAACCACTCGTTGTTTCACTTCTTGATATTGCTGTTGAGTCAGTTCCATTGTCTCAATAAACAAGACTTGTTCATTCTGCTCCTTCTCGTGTAACTTCTTCCCAAAGTTGTTCCCTTGTTTTTCTTTTTCATTCAGAACCACGAGTAAATCTGTAAGTTGTTGAGTTACTTCAGACTCTTTGGAACAACTAGTTAGTAGAAGGAAGATGAACAATACGCAAATTACTTTCTTCATTAATAACCCTCCAGACACTTTATATACTTTTTTCTTTCACCATTTTTCTCATTCGTCTATACTGTATAAGAGGAAATTGGTTTTTACGATTATATACCCTTCATGCACATTTGTTACTATTTTATCGTAGATTGTACTATACCTAATATATCCGAGAGGAAGAGTAGAAATGATTTTAATGAATGATATTATCCGGGAGGGTCACCCAACGTTGCGTTTAAAAGCAAAAGAGGTGAGTTTTCCTTTAAGTAATGAAGACCGTCAATTATGCGATGATCTGTTGGAATATGTCGTCAATAGCCAAAATGATGAGTTGGGTGAAAAATACGGCTTA
>NZ_PGVE01000109.1 GCF_002860255.1 Neobacillus cucumis | reverse complement strand
AATCCACTGCTTTTTTGTTTACGCGCTCGAAAGGAGTCGAACCCATAACCTATTTTAATAATGAAGAAGTAAATTTTAATTGCTCCATAATAATCTGTCCCAAGCGTTTTATCCCTTCGATAATTTCAGCCTCGCCTTCATAACAAAATGAGAGACGGAGAAATTCTGTTCCATCCTGTTGGTTTAAGAAGAAATATTTTCCCGGAATAAATGAAACGCCCTTGCCCAGGGAATGTTCTAAGAGTTCTAAAGTATCTATTCCAGAAATACGCACCCAAACAAAGTAACCTCCGCTCGGCACATACCAGGTAACCGATTCAGGAAAATGATCCCTTAATGCCTTAATTAAAGTATCACACTTCTTATGATATAGCTCTTTTAACATCTTAAGACGTTCTTCAAAAGCAATTCCCTCTAAATACGAGGCCATTGTTGCCTGAGCAAATGGATGATCTAAATCTTTTTTAAACCATGTAAATGCCGATATAAACTCCCGATTTCCAGCAATCCATCCGATACGCATTCCCGGAGCCACTACTTTTGATAATGAACCTACATGAAGCACTCTTCCAGAAGAATCGATTGCTTTTAGTGACTGCGGATCATCTTCAAAAGAGAGCTCACCATATGCATCATCTTCTACGATAAGAAAATTAAATTCTTCAGCTAATTTAACAAGATGCTTCCGACGGTTCCATTCAAGAGTCGTTCCGGTTGGATTCTGTGCAGTTGGAATGGTATATAAAATCCTTGGAAGCGAAAGATTTTTTCGTCTTCTATCCTTTAATATTTCTTCTAATACATTCGTTTGAAGCCCGTTTTCATCAATTGGTATGTTAATAATTTGTTTCGTATAGTTTTGAAATATCTCTAATGCTTCCATATAGGTTGGAGCTTCTACCACAACTAAAGAGCTCTCATCAATCAAGACTCGGGCAATTAAATCAATTGCTTGGCAGGCACCAGAAGTTATTAACAGCTCTTCATCCTGAACATTCATTTTACGCTCTGCCAATCGCTTCTGTATTTGTTGATGTAGTTTTTTAATACGTGGACTTCCGAGATAGTGAAGAGGCAAATCCTGTTCCTCGTCAAGAAGTTTAGATACAGCTTCCTTAATTTTTTGAGATGGAACCAGTGAGGGATCTGGATAACCAGAGCTCAGGCGGATACACTCCTCTGGCAGCTTTGGCATCCATTCTCCCGGAGGATTGTTCTTAAGTGCCTCTTTTATGTTATTTGAAAAAAAAGATTCGATTTTCACCTTAACAGACACCTTTCACTAATCTTAAAAGAAACTGATAGTTTATATTAAATCCAAATTTTAACTGAATTAATTGATCGCCTTTAAACTCTCTTCCCTAATGAGCGATAATAACTCTTCTTTATATTTTGCAAATTCTACCGTACCTTTGACACTAAAATCCCTTGGTCTTTCCAATGTAATAGGAACCTTTTTCTTTAAACGTCCTGGTCTTGCTGTCATTACATACACCGAATCAGCAAGGAAAATCGATTCTTCTACATCATGGGTAATAAACAAAATGGTTTTCTTCGACTCTTCCCATGCTTTCAAAAGAACTTCCTGCATAATATTTCTTGTTTGCGCATCAAGTGCACCAAATGGCTCATCCATTAAAAGGATTTTGGGGTTATTTGCCAACGCACGAGCGATTGCCACCCGCTGTTTCATACCACCTGATAATTGAATAGGATAATGTTTCTCAAATCCTTCGAGTCCGATTAACTGTAAGTAATGACGAGCTACATCGTCACGTTCTTTTTGCGAAACACCTTGTAATTTTAAGCCAAAGGTGATGTTTTCTTTAACAGTTAACCATGGATATAGCGTATAAGATTGAAACACCATCCCACGATCAGGCCCCGGACCATTAATCTTCTGTCCATCAAGCAATACTTCACCAGACGAAGCTTCCTCTAAACCTGCTACAATTCGTAAAACTGTTGATTTCCCACATCCTGACGGCCCCAGTATCGTTACAAATTCGCCTTCTGTCACTGTAAATGAGGTTTTCTCCAAGGCCGTCGTCTCTCCACTTTTCGTTTTAAAAACTTTGCCGACATTTTTAATTTCTAATTTTGGCATTGCCAAATTAGACTGAGTTATATTAATTTCCTCATTTTTCGTTGCCGCCGTGACCATCCTATAAACCATCCTTTCTCATCCATGAAAATGAAGCGCGATAAATGGCCTTAAAGATCATATCTGTTAACAGCCCTAATAAACCAATAATTAAAATACCAACAATAATTTTATCAGGCTGGAGGAAACGGGAGGCCTGCATGATCATATAGCCTAAACCACTTGAAGCACCGACAATTTCAGCTACAACTAAATAAGTCCAAGCCCACCCAAATGTAATTCTGAGCGTATCTACAATCCCTGGCAGAGCCGCGGGTAAAATGACCTTAGTAAATACTTGGCCTCTCTTAGCCCCTAGAGTATAAGAAACTTCAATTAAGTCATTCTGCACATTTTTCGTTACATCCATAATCATAAGCGTTAATTGAAAAAAGGTACCTAGGAAAATCACACTCATCTTTTCTGGCTCTCCAAGGCCGATCCATAATATTAATAATGGAATAAATGCAGATGCTGGCATGTATCGTATAAAGCCAATGATTGGTTCGAACGCACCTTCCATGATTTTTAATGAACCCATTAAGATACCTAGAGGGATTCCAATAATTGCCGCAGCTAAAAATCCAATGAGTACCCTAGAAAAACTTATTCCAATATCAGAAAGCAGGTCTCCATTGATAAATAAATCAACACCAGTTGCCAATACATTGGTCGGTGTTGGTAAAAACAATGGATTAACAATCCCTCCATATGTTAGTACACACCAAACGGCTAAAAATACAAAGAAGGTAACGAATCCGGCGGTCGAATAAAAACCTTTTGGAATCTCCTTATTAGGCGTAAATAATTTTGCCAACATTATACTCACCCACTCTATCAATCTGTTAAAAAGCCTAATATATGAAGACTCATATATTAGGCCGTTTTGTACTACAATTACCTATTACTGAAAACTTGGGTTAATAATCTCTTCTGCTTTAGGTTCATTCTTTATGATACCTTGCTCTTTATAAAACTGAATTGCATTATCAGTTGATTTGTAGATGGATCCCTTGCTGTTGTCAGTACCAAACAGTTCTTTGTTATCCTCTTTTGTAAAGAACTTCAGGCCTGATTCTGTTCCAACAAATTCTTTTGTATCGATTTTTAATCCCTTAGCCATACTTTCATCTGCTTCATCTTTATGATCTTTCCAATATTGCATCGCTTCACCCATTGCTTTTACAAACGCCTTCACATCATCTGGACGATTTTTAATGACGTCTTTTTTAAAGCTAATCGTGTCAACGATAATTCCTGGTAAATCTTTTGTTGATAATAATACTTTTCCATTTGCTTCAGAACCTTTTGATAACCATGGCTCCCAAGTTACCGCTGCATCTACTTTACCTGCTGCAAAAGCTGCACCAGCGTCACCTGCAGACATTTGAACAACTTCTACGTCTTTTTCTGTTAATCCACCTTGTTTTAAAGCTGTTAATGCTAGCATATGACTAGTTGACCCTACTTCAAAAGCAACCTTTTTGCCCTTTAAATCTTTAACACTATTGATGCCATTTTTAACAAGAATACCGTCTCCGCCGTGAGAATCATCTAATACCCAAACAACCTGTACTGGAATCTTTGATGCTGCCAGTGTTACTTGAACGTCAAGTGCAGTTGCCATACCGTCGATTTTCCCACTAGCTAATGCTTGCTTACGCTCTGCTAAACCTTCTACGATTGAAAGATCAACATCAATTCCATTTTTCTTAAAAAAGCCTTTTTCTTTTGCCAAAAATAATGGACCATAACCTGTCCAAGTTGGCAGTGTCACCTTTAATGGCTCCGATGATTTTTTACCTTCAGCACTGCTGGATGCTTGGTCTTTCCCACAAGCTGTTAAAGCAAAAAACAACATCATTGAACAAAATAAAACTAACCACTTTTTCATTAATAAATCCCCCTATTTTTTCTGTGTAATTATTAAACTATTGCCAACATATCAGTACCGATTTTGTCTGCTTGACGGACAGAGGTAATCACCATTTCAGGTGTTACTTCAAATGGCATATTCGCCATATCTTCAATCGTAACCGTAATTTCACCTAACTCTTTCCATTGATCATTAGTTAAACTCTTGATTGCCATCTGTTGTAGAGTGTAAGGCAAACCAACCTGTTGGTAATAGTTTATTAATGCCTTTACTTCTTCCTCTGCCGTACCTTCCATACATAACTGTGCTAATATCCCAAAAGCGACAATTTCTCCATGATAAGTATCGTGAATTTCCGGAAAGATAGTTAAACCTGAATAAATCGCATGGGCAGCTGCTGTTCGGCAATCGTCTCCGCCATAGCCACTCACGCTTCCACTGACTAAAATAATGGCATCGATTATGTCATTAAGTTCATTCGTTAATTTTTGCTCATGAATCGAGCTGACCGCTTTTGTCCCACTTTTGATCAAAGTTTGATATAACTGGCCCGCTATGGCAATCGCAGTTTGATTAATGGCATTTGGACTGGCTTTTTTTATCGAACATTTTGTTTCGAACCATTTAGCTAATGTATCTCCGATCCCAGCTATTAAATAGCGAACAGGTGCATCCAAAATAATATTTGTGTCCACTAAGACTAATTCTGGAACTTTAGAATTTCTCCCGATTTTTAAGAATTCTCCTTCATCACTGTAGAGAATACAAATTGGTGTAGCGGCCGCACAGGTAGCGGCGATAGTTGGGATAGCTACTAACGGCTTATTCAAATAGTAGGCTGCTGCTTTCACTGTATCGAGCGCTTTACCACCGCCGGCAGCAATGAGTACATCAAAGTTTTCATTCTTTAATTGTTCAATCAATCTATTAATATTCGTTTGTGAGGACTCTCCCCCAAACCACAAAGATTGTTTCAATGTTATTCCATGTTCGGATAAGCTTTGCCGGAGTGGTCCTTCAATGACTTGACGGCTCGTATTTCCTCCGATAAGTACGGCAGTCGTTCCAAGCTTTTTTATGTATAACCCAGCATCCGATAATAATCCAGTTTTTCTATGATATTGCCCTGGCCCGACTGTTACGAACATATTCAACAATCCCTCTCTTAAATTATGTATATTTATGTATAATATTCTATTAATATAAATGTTTGTCTTTTTTATGTCAATATATTGTAAAAATATTCTTAATCTTATTTTAATAATTACTTATTGATAATTATCCAACTACTTTCATATAGTAATCAATTAAAGTAATCCAGGGATAATTTTTTCGCTTCAAAATATTATATAAAATTACTTCATATTGAATAGAAATAAACTCAGGGCTATGAATAAGCATATGAAAAACCCAGTAAATATCCGGGTCTTTTTTATTGTTCCAGGTAATTTTTAGATAAGCTTTAATGCTTCAGTAATAGGAATTTCTCCAGAAACAAGGTCAAACGCCTTATAAAAAGTATTGCCTTCTTCTAATGAAGCGATAATTGTTTTCGCTACGTCTTCACGAGAAATCGTCCCACTGGCAATATCCACTGCAGCTGATATATGGCCGGTACCTTTATTGTCCAATAGTCCGCCTGGACGAATGATTGTGTAGGTTAAATTACTTTGCTCGAGTATTTTATCAGCGTAATACTTTGCCACATAATAGGGCTTTATCGCTTCACGCCAGTTTTCTCTTCGATGTGCTTGAAGTGCACTAACCATGATAAAGCGTTTAATTTTTGCCTTTTCCGCTGCTTCTATTGTTTTCACTGCACCATCCAGATCGACTAAAAGTGTCTTATCTGCACCTGTATGTCCTCCAGAGCCAGCGGTAAACACAATCGCATCACATCCCTTGGCCCCGTTTGCAATTTCCTCGACACTATCCTCTAAATTGATTATTGCTGTCTCAATACCTAATGTTTGTAAACCATTGGTCTGTTCTTCTTTGCGAACCATAGCTTTGACTGTATGTTTATTCGTTTGTGATAATAATCCGATGAGTTGATTACCGATTCTCCCATGTGCACCAACGACAAAAACCTTCATGATCAAACTCCTTTTTTGTATATTTTTGTTTATATTATTTCTAATATTAAAGAAAAAACATACTTTAGCTACAAAAATAAATGACTCCGTCTTGAATTATACCGTAGGCATTTTGGAAAACTTTATTTTTAATTTTAAAAATTAATGCTCCTAAAGATTTTCGTCGTTTTCCAAAGTCACTTGAATTAGCCAGACATAAATCTATATAGTAATTCGTGTTAATATTTCACAAAAAATTCACATTCCCCCCTAATAAAACGTTTCCATTTTGCTAATAATAAATTTTTGCAAAATAACTTCCCAGAATAGACTAAAATTTATTTTCCGAAAATTGAATCTATGTTATAGTCGTAATAAACCAAATAGATGGAGTGAGAATAGTGAAATTACAAGTCCAACGTACTTACAATTTTAATGCTGGCCCTTCTGCATTACCTCTTTCAGTCTTAGAAAAAGCTCAGGCGGAACTAATCGATTTCCGTGGTACAGGCATGTCAGTAATGGAACTCAGCCACCGCAGCCGCCCATATGAAGAAGTACATAATCAGGCGATTAGCAGCTTAAAAGAACTGTTAGCCATTCCTAATACCCATGAAGTTCTTTTTCTTCAAGGCGGAGCCAGCCTTCAATTTTCAATGATTCCGATGAATTTTTTACAACCAGGAAAAAAAGCTAGTTATGTAATGACAGGTTCTTGGTCAGAAAAAGCCTTCTCCGAAGCAAAATTATTTGGTGAGGTTTATCATGCTGCTTCTACAAAAGAAGGTAATTACCGCAGCATTCCTACTATTAATGAATTACAGTATGACAAAGAGGATGCATATGTACACTTGACCTCAAATAATACAATTTATGGTACACAGTGGAAGGACTTCCCTGATACGGGAGATGTTCCTCTAATTGCAGATATGTCTAGTGATATTCTTTCTAAGCCAATTGATGTTAGCAAGTTTGCTCTTATTTATGCAGGTGCACAGAAAAACCTAGGTCCATCAGGTGTAACAGTTGTTATTATTCGCAAGGATTTCCTTGAAAGTGCAAACACAAATATTCCAACAATGTTAAAGTACAGCACACATGCGAAAAATAACTCCCTTTATAATACACCTCCAACCTTTGGTATTTACATGCTGGGAGAAGTTCTAAACTGGGCACGTGATTTAGGTGGTTTAGAAGCCATCGCAAAGCGTAACGAGGAAAAGGCAAACCTTATTTACTCAGTAATTGACGGCAGCAACGGTTTCTACATTGGTCACGCGGACCAAGACAGCCGCTCACTGATGAATCTTACTTTTAACCTAAAAACTCCGGAACTGGAGAAGAAATTCTTAGACCAGGCGAAACAAGCAGGTTTTGTCGGAGTAAACGGTCACCGTTCGATCGGCGGATGCCGCGTTTCCGCATACAACGCTGTTCCGGTTGAAGCGTGCCAAGCATTCAGTGAATTTATGACTCAATTTCAAAAAGATAATAACTAAAAAAATCACCCTCTGAACTTTTACAGAGGGTGATTTTTTTATGTTCCAGGTAATGTCATTTCCCGTCAACGATTTCCTTAAAAATCTCATATGAACGCTTTTGTTTATCAGGATCAAAGATATAAGAAACCGCCATAAACTCATCGACGCCATATTTCTCTTGGAAATTCGTTAATTGCTGACGGACCGTTTCCTTGCTTCCTAAAAACGTAACACTCGACATGGATGAAGCCATCTCTTTTTCCATCGGACTCCAAAGTTCATCTAAATTTTCAACTGGCGGACGCAACGGATTTTGTGTACCGCGGACGACGTTTAGGAAAAACTGCTTCATAGTGGTTGACATCAATGAGGCTTCCTCATCCGTTTCTGCCGCAATGACATTTAAACAGACCATCATATACGGTTTGTCCAAGTACTCTGATGGCTGGAATCGTTCACGATAAATGGAAATGGCCTCTTCCATATACCGTGGCGCAAAGTGGGAAGCAAATACATAAGGCAGACCCAAACTTGCGGCGAGATAAGCAGAATCCGTAGAGGAGCCTAAAATGTAAATCGGAACATCTGTACCAACCCCAGGATATGCTTTTACATAACTTTGCTGCTCGATTGCTCCAAAATAAGTAAGCAATGCCTGTACGTCCTCAGGGAAAGTGTAAACAGAGTCATTTTTCGAACGTCTTAAGGCATTTGCCGTCATCATATCAGTTCCAGGTGCACGGCCAAGGCCAAGATCAACTCGGTCTGGAAACATGGTAGCCATCGTTCCGAATTGCTCAGCAACCACAAGCGGTGCATGGTTAGGCAGCATGATTCCTCCGGACCCTACGCGAATTTTATTTGTATGTTCTAACGTATGCTGAATCAAAATAGATGTTGCTGAACTGACCAGTGTTGCCGTATTATGGTGCTCCGCAATCCAATAGCGTTGATAGCCCATGTTTTCGACGGCCTGAGCAAGGTCTACCATTGACTCTATCGCTTGTCTGGAATCTTGGCCCTCGCGGATGGGGGCAAGATTTAACACCGATACAGGTATATGAATTGTTGCCATATCAAAGATTCCTTTCATTTTGAAGATTCATTTCTATAGTAACAATTGATATAAGGGAAACAAATATATATGCTTAGGTTATGCTAAATCAATAATGACAGTCGTTTTTTTTGAAAGATAAAAGACTGCCGCAATGGCAGCCTTCTATCATTATTTATCTTTATTATTTGGGTCTTGAATTGGAACATTTTTTGGCCGTTCAGGATAATCAGCCTTTCCGTCATTAGGACCAGTAAGATCATTTCTTTGATCTAGGACTCTGCCTGTATACTCAACTGGATTGTTTCTTGGCATTTCTTCACCTCCAAGCCGAGATTTAGCCTTCCTGGTTTACTTATTTTTTCTTGCCCCACCCAAGAATCTTTAATTTATACTCTGCCTCACTCATGAAAGGGTTTTTCTTTGGTGGGCTATTTCTAAGTGCGTTTTTTAGTTCCACATTGGCGTCATCATTCGTATTATATTTTCCATCCATAGCACTCGCCTCCTTTTCGTTATTTATTATGTTCGGAATCATTCTGTTCATTCTTTTTATGTATGCTAAAAAACCTCTAGAAAATCTAAAGGTTTGACAAGAAATATTCAGGATAAGACTTCAGAATCAATACCTTAACCCACAAGAACACTTGGTTTTACCGAATAGCACGGAATAGGCCGATGGAAACTCTTGGTTCACCCTTTGTACCTCTTTTGCAAATTCTTCTTCATTTTTAGGCACCTTAACTAGTCTATTTGCTTTTGCTTGTGTATCAATGTGGGCACCGGGTGGTACAAAGCTATTCGGCTTTAGTGTTACCCCGCCTGTAACAACCGCATCCGTGGAAATGAAGCATCCTGCTCCCACAAATGCGTTATATACAGTCGCTTTAAACCCTATAAATACATCTTGACCAATCTCACAAGGCCCATGAATCAGCGAACCATGGGCACATGAAACCCTTTTGCCAAGATAAATAGAGTAGTTTTTTCCATTCACTTCGACATATTTGTTTTTTAAACCGTGCAGGATGACGCCGTCCTGTAAATTACAATCACTTTCAATATAAAAAGGGGTCCCCTCGTCAGCACGTATACTTACAAAAGGGGCGATGTAGGTGTTATCAAGGATCGTCACATCTCCAACAACAAAGGTGAATGGACTAAGAAAAGCGTTTTTTTTTATTTTAGGAAAAATTGGATTAGGATTTATGGAGGTTGGAGGGTTAGTACCTATAAAGTAGCTATAAATATTGTATGGTCCGTATGGATTCGTCAAAAACACTTCCCCTTTCCAATAAAAGTGATTTGATCTTCATACTACTTATACGTTATATCAGTGAAAATCATTACAAAACCAATGGAAAAAGCGAGTCAGCAATTCGGCAGACCCGCCTGTTATTGTAATTATTTCATTGGCATCTCCCTTTTTCATACATTTATGCTGTTTAAGAAGAGGCAAACCATTGGATAAACAGCCATCTGATAAAGTTTGTTTGTCAGTTTCTATGGCAAGCAACATAACTACCTTTAAGACATAACGTTTTGCTATTATGACGAAAACTTATTATTCTAGCTGTGCTCAGCTCCCGCCATAATGAAAATGAAATGCAAAACAATTCGTCTCCAACACTAATTCCGATTTTTAACCGGGTTTATAAAATAATGGTCCTCCTTTCTACCGGCAATTGATCTTTCAATTTTCAGTGAACCAATTCCACCTCCTTGGTAGAAATACTCCCCTAATCGGAATATGCTTGGTTCATTGCATTTCATTACACTACTATTATTTCCGTGGCTTCCCATGTATTTTAGTATAGTTGTTACATTCCTGTGAACCTTTTACGTGATAATAGGAATGATCTGTGAGGTAAGAACAGAGTTGTCAATCTATTTTTTGATACACTGTTACAAACTAGGGATGAATTGGCAAAATAGAAGAGATAGAGTTTATGTTATTTTTCTCAAGTTTTTGATATAATAAAGTGTCTTTAACATTTATGAGGGGGAAACATATTTTTATGTCAGTTGAAGTAGGCAGTAAAGTACAAGGTAAAGTAACCGGTATCACTAATTTTGGAGCATTTGTGGAATTGCCAGGAGGCACGACTGGATTAGTGCATATTAGTGAGGTTGCAGATAGCTATGTAAAGGATGTTAACGATCATCTTAAGATTGGCGATGTAGTGGAAGTAAAAGTAATTAGTGAGAAAGACGGAAAAACTGCCTTATCCATTAAAAAAGCAATCGATCGTCCTGAAGGACAAACAACTCAACGCCCACAACGTCAGGGCAGAGGGGATAGCCGTTCAAAAGACTTCCGTCCAAAAGGAAACTTCAAACCAAAGGAAAGCTTTGAAGACAAAATGGCTAAGTTCTTAAAGTCTAGTGAAGAGAATTTATCAAGCCTCAAACGCAACACCGAAACAAAACGCGGCGGCCGAGGCGGCAGACGCGGCTAAGCTTCGCACCTGCTAATAAATCTCATATAAATCAAAGGGCAAGCTTCATATAAAGAAGCTTGCCTTTCTCTTTATAGTAAAAATGGTGCCTGTCACCATTTTGCACTACTCCACACTGTTTTTAGTGTTAAATTCCTTTAGTTTTTTATCTAGTAAGGCAAAGGCGTTCTTTAGTTTGTCTTTTGGAATTTTAGCAAACATATCGCCAATTCCTAATTCAAAGTAACATGCCCTGCTGTTTAGTTCTTTGAGATAACTGCTAAAGCCAATACCAGTTTCTTGAATAAGTTCAACTAAAATTGGTTCCAATTCCTCTTTTGATAGATCTAAATGGACGTGGAACATATTAGAGACTGGTTCCAAAGGAGTGGTATAAACCGAATGACATTGATTAAAGAAGCCCGCTAGTTCTTTCGCTTCTCCAAAATACTGTTGCATTTTTCCGACTCGCTTCTCAAAATAATAGTCCGCACTAAGAATATAAGGATAGAGGCTGATTAAATCACCGCCATGGCGCCTTTTCCATACTTTTGATTTCTTTGTAAATTCCTTGTCCTCTGCAAGAATTGCTCCAGCAATTCCGCCTAGCCCTTTATAAACGGATACATAAACACTATCAAAGAGTTCCGCTATTTCCTTAGCTGACTTTTGATAATAGGGCAAAATCTCAAACAGCCGGGCACCATCTAAATGCAGTTTAATCCCCTTTTCACGACAATAGGCTGAAATGGCTTTTAAAGTTTGATATTCCTGCAGTTGCCCGCCTATTTCCCGCTGCGGTAATTCCAGTAATAAGCACGCGATTTCTTCCTTTAACCCCATGACATCTTCTAACTGAATAACTCGGTCTTCTTCAGCAAGTAAAATCGGATGAATGTGGTGCAATTCTTTTAATCCGTCTTCTTCATGGATTTCTAAATGACATAATGGATGATAGGCCACCTTTTTAATTCCTTTTTGATCACACCAAATCCGCAAAGCGATTTGCTGGGCCATCGTTCCACTCGGAAAAAACACAGCAGCTTCTTTTCCAAGATAATGGGCCATTTTTGTTTCAAAATCTTCCATTACCTGCCCTTTCCCGTACATATCACTCTCTAGCTGATCATCAAGGTCCATTAATGCCCTTTTTAACATTTGAAGATCTCTCGGGCCGTGCCCGCCTAATCGATACTCTGTTTGTTTAAAAGCCTTTAATAAACTCATACACTCGTTCAATGTTAGCCGCTCCTTCTAAAAACCTTTTAACCATTAATCCCTCACTCATCATACTATTAAAAAAATTTTCTTAAAACCCTTTAATTAAAAAATCACTGTAGGTAATCATGGCAGCGCTAATTTAAATCTGATATAGTAATTTTATGTATAGTGGAAAGGACTAAAAGGCACCCATGAAATGTATTTCAATTGATTTAGACGGTACGTTATTAAATTCTTCGCATGAAATTACCGAAGAGAGTGTGAAAGTTTTAAACGAACTACAAGCACAAGGTCATTGTTTGATATTAAACACTGGCCGTGCGTTTGCGGACGTAATTAAATTAGAAGCGGTCAAGAAGATGAAGATGCCCATTTTTTGCATCAATGGCTCTGTATTATTCTCAGCAGATAGAGAGCTTCTATTTGAAGCTACCTTATCAATCGATGTGTATAAAGACATTTTTTCTATTTTAAAAGAAATGAATGTAGGTATCCTTGTATACACCAACCATGGAGGCTTACCTTCGACTTTGCCACCATTGCATGACAAAAGCAGACAAGAACTTGACCAACTATTTCATGAATTCAACTATGATCAAATTCTCGAAATAGAAGATTTAAAAATTTACAAACTAATTGCTCTCGTTCACCCTGACCAATTAGAGAAAATTGACGAAGTAAAAAAAGCATTAGACGGAAAATTCCCTATTTCCATGGCGTCCTCGCATCCAAATAATGTGGAAATCACTTCAAATGAGGCCCATAAAGGGAAGGCATTATTACGTTACCAAGAAATGATGAACCTTAACTTTGATGAGATTATTGCTTTTGGTGACGGCGGCAATGATATCGCTCAATTTGAAGTAGCGACCACAGCCGTAGCAATGGCGAATGCCCCCATGCAGGTACAACAGGCGGCAGATGTTATAACTAAAAGCAATGACGAAGACGGATTTGCATATGCAGTTCGCCGTCTCTTAGGCTTATTAGACTAAATATTTACTATCGGGGAAATGAGTACTCATAACACTCGTTCCCCTTTTTTTGCAATAAAAAAAGGCATCTCTTTGCCTCTCGTATATTAGAAACTCGTAAGTTTTTTCATAATTTCTCTTTTTCTCTCTTTATCCGTAATTCTTGTTAAATCGAGTGCGACCTCATGCCCCTTATACCTAGACCGTAATATCTCTCTGATGGCATTCTTGACGCTTTCCTCATTATCCCTGACAACAATCACATTTCGGAGCATTGATCTTCCTCCCCCTAAAAGAACAACCCCTTCATTGTATGTTTTCACCTTTTTCTTTAGCCCTTAAAAATCCCATTAGTTATAATTAATTTTAACGATATCCCGCATGACTGGATATTAAAAAATAAAACCGTCATTATCAGAAATGACGGCCATTTGTGTTTTCTATAAAATATGATGGAAATTCATTAAAGAAGGAATTAATAGCGCGCCCCAAACTAAAGTAATTAATGCTGCAAAAATCATCGCTAAGGATGAAAAGGTTGCTTCTTGCTTCCCGTACTCCATAGCTTTGTTCGTCCCA
The DNA here is from genome assembly GCF_002860255.1 of Neobacillus cucumis. Lineage (GTDB taxonomy): Bacteria > Bacillota > Bacilli > Bacillales > Cytobacillaceae > Neobacillus > Neobacillus cucumis_A. Next base: position 28,010 of record NZ_PGVE01000109.1, on the reverse strand, counting down.
ACACCATGGGCTCCCATACCCAAAGCGAGACCTCTGGCTATTGGTGTTTTTATCGACAGTCCTTTAATGACCGAAGGACCGACGATCCCGCCAACAATCCCTGTTATAATGACAAAGACCGTTGTTAATGTTGGCAGACCACCAATTTCCTTCGAAACCTCAATCGCTATAGGAGTCGTAATGGACCTTGGTAAAATGGAAATTAGGAAATCATTATTTAGATGGAACAATTTAGATAACCCATAGGTGGAAAAAATCGCTACCAGGGTACCAAAGGTGATACTAACAAGTATGGTCCCAATGTATTTTTTAATCACAGCTAAGTTTTTATAAATTGGGACGGCAAAGGCAACCGTCGCCGGTCCAAGTAAATGGGTCAGCCACTTTGATGCATGCAAGTATTGATTTGCAGAAACATGAGTAACGGAAATTAGAACAATTAACAAAATCGGTGATAGCAGCAATGGATGAAAAAACGGCATACTCCATTTACTATAAGCCATTTTTGAAAAACGATAGAGAAGATACGTCGCTATGGTAAATACCATCATCATCAATGCTGTTCACTCCTTTTCCGTCCACTTATTTTTTCAGCCGTAACGGCTGTCATTCCCATGACTATAATTGTACTAATCCCAATTAACCCGACAATCTCGGCTCCTTGTAAGCTTAAAATCTCATCATAATTCACAATCCCTACTGCTGATGGGATAAAAAACAGTAACAACTCGGCTAATAACCAGTTGGCCCCTTTTTCTACCCACTCCAGCTTGATAATTTTAAAAAAGAGTGCAAGAAACAGCAGGAATAAACCAAACATCGAAGCCGGAATGGGAAGTGGAAACACTTCTTTAATAGCAGCTCCTAAAAATAAAAAAACATGCAAAAATAATACTTGTATTACAATTACTCCCAGTCTCATCGTCATGATCCTTTCTATATAAAAAAGGAGAAATAATCTCCTTTTGGCTTTACGAAATTAACTATAGAGTAATCCTACGCTCTTAATTATCATTCGTAAAATACATATTAAGAATCATTTCTATAACTAAAAGTTATAATGGATCCTTCAAAATAAAATCAATAAAGGTCCTGCCTGCATTTGAGATATATCTGTCTTTTTTTGTAAGCACTGCCAATCGCCACAAAATTTTTTGCTTTAGGTCAATAACTTCAATCTCATTGTTAAAAACCCGATTGCAAATAGAATGCGGAAGGATCGTGATACCAAGATTTGCCGCCACCATCTCTGCCATCAAATCCCATTGGGAGCTTTTAAACAAGATTTTTGGTTCAAATCCTGCCGCGATACAGTGGTTCCTCATGATTTGATTAAGGGCAAACTCTTCATGGTAGAAAATAAATTCTTCATCTCTTAGTTCTTCCATATCGACCTTTTTTCTCATAGCTAAACGGTGGTCTTGGTAAACCAACAGCTTCATTTCCTCTTCAACGATAGGGTAAATATCAAACTGCTGTTCATCAATTGGCAGGACGGCAACACCTAATTCGAACTCTCCTTCCTCCACACTTTTAACAACCCTTGCACCGCCATATTCCGTAATATTAAGTTCGATATTAGGGAAACTGTGATGAAACTTCGCCATCACCCTTGGAAAAAATAAACTTCCAATAAACGGCGGCAGTCCAATATTAATTTGCCCTCTAGTTAAATTGGTCATATCGTTTAGAGTAGTTTTCATTTCATCTAAAAGACCATTCATCTTTTGGGCATATTCCAGCACAATTTTTCCGGCATCTGTTAAATCGCTCGTTTTATTGGAACGTATGATTAACGTCATGCCCAGTTCTTCCTCCAATGCCATGATGGACTTGCTCAGAGCGGGCTGTGACAAATGCATGGTCTCGGCAGCTTTTGTAATACTTTTATACTTCGCTACTTCAGAAAATAATTTAAGTTGTCGTAATTCCAATCATAAACACCTCATGTCAAAAACTTAGTAACTATTATTATAATGGATTATTAGGGCGAATAAATAAATCCTTCCGCACATTTGTTTTTTCTATATAAAAAACATCCCCACAAAGTGGAGATGCTGATTAATTATTTATAGTGTCAGCAAAAATAGCCGCAGAAAAAAATTCACAAATTATAGATGGTTTATTTTTCCTTTAGCTCCGCTAAGATTGGAAAAAGCTCTTCCAAATGCTTAATTTCATAGGTAGGAATGACTTCATTTCTCTCTTTTTCATGACGGTTAATCCAAACGGTTTTGATTCCGGCACGGTTTGCACCTAAAACATCTGTCATCAGATTATCTCCAACCATAATGACTTCATCTTTCTGCAATTCCATAAGGGACAGTGCATGTTCAAAGATGGACGGATCAGGCTTTCCTCTTCCAAAATCACCGGAGATGACGATTTGGTCAAAATAAGGAACAAGTTCTGGTGTGATTTCTAATTTTGTATTTTGCAGTTCAGGTGAACCATTGGTTAATAGAAGAAGCTGATATTGTCCCTTTAAAGAGTCTAGAATGTCGAATGTTTCTTCGTAAACAAACGGGCTCTTTCTTCGCTCCTGTGGGAAACGCTCTGCTAACTCATAGCCGAAATCAGGATCATCGATGCCCATTTTCTTTAAACCAGCAGTCCAGGCATCTTTTCTGTAGCTAGGTACGGTTACGTTCATTTTTTTAAAATCCTCAAGATTTTCATCAGAAAAGTTCCCCCATAATCCTTCAAACGGATTAATCCCTATCATTTGAGTAAAGGAATAAAATTCATAAGAGGAATAAATGGTCCTCGCTGCTTCCCGAACCGCTTCTTCTAATTTTTCAGCATCTACTCCATATCGTTCCTCGGCCACTTTGCATGTAGCTGTAAAGGCCTCCTTCACACTCTTTTGATCCCAAAGAAGTGTGTCATCTAAATCGAAAAATATCGCTTTTATCATTTTGCTAACTCCTCTAGTAAGATTATTTTTAATAGTTTACCATTTTACGAGCCAAAAACAAAATATTTCTTTAATTTTAAAAAAATAAAGAAGGTATGTGTATATTGTGTCACACACCTTCTGTAAAAGCTAAGAGACAACTGAAATTACCTTGTTTGTACCGGTAAAGTCTTGTATTGCCGGGTCAACAATTTCTTTATGACCAACTACCATTAAATGAGCATCTGCATTCTTTGAAACGATTATGACTCCATCCATAATCTTTGCTTGGCTTCCCACCACGGCATTTTCGATCCAAACATTCTCTCCAATAATAGTCTGAGGCAAAATAACAGCATTAATAATCCTAGAACCTTTCCCTACTTTTACACCGCTAAACAAGACTGAATTTTCTACGGTCCCATAAATCTCACAGCCTTCGCTTACAATGCTTTGATGCATCTTAGCCCGTTCATCAAAATATAAGGGCGGTTCATTATAGTAGGCAGTATGAATTTTCCATTCTGGGTCTTGTAAAAAAATATTTTTTTCACCTGTTAACAAATCCAAGTTCGCTTTCCAATAACTATGGACAGTTCCAACATCCTTCCAATACTTATCAAAACAATAAGCATAAAGTTGTAAACCATCATACAACATGGATGGAATAATATCCTTGCCAAAATCCCTGTGACTAAATTCCTTTCGTTCTTCACGTAACAAATATTCTTTTAAAATTGGCCAATTAAAAATATAAATCCCCATCGATGCCAAGTTAGATGTCGGATTTTTGGGTTTTTCTTCAAAACTGGTTATTTGAAAAGTTTTCGAATCAATCTTCATCAATCCAAAACGGGTGGCCTCTGCCCATGGAACTTCCACTACGGAAATCGTACAATCAGCATGTGTTTCTAAATGCTGTTCTAACATCAAAGAATAATCCATTTTATAGATTTGGTCTCCAGAAACTACTAAGACATGATCTGGTTCATATTGTTCAATAAACTCAATGTTTTGGAATACTGCGTGGGCTGTACCTTCGTACCATTCTACTCCTGAATCATTCCTTGAATAGGGTGGTAAAATCGTAAGACCTCCATAACGGTTATAATTATCCCAATAACTGCAGCGGCCAAGATGGGCATGAAGCTCATACGGCCTATATTGTGTCAAAATCCCCACTGATTCAATTCCTGAATTCCTGCAATTACTTAGAGCAAAATCAATAATACGATACTTCCCGCCAAAAGGTACCGCGGGTTTAACAAGTGTTTTTGTAAGAAGATTTAATCTTGTTCCCTTACCACCAGCCAACAGTAATGCAATCCACTTTTGTTTTTTCATCGTTTACCTCCCCTTTTCATTATTTTTATCCACTGTTCGTCCGTAAAGGTAAATTCTTACTGTTTATACTTTTATTATCTCCGTTTTTTTCCTTTTTTCCGGCCAACCTGTTACAGCTTTGTGAAGGAAGGTAGCTTTTTTATCGACAGAAAAAGATCTCTACCGTCTAGAATTGGCTATTATTGTCACAATTTCATTCAACAGTTCCCTCCTCCAATAAGACCTATTTACATAAAATTAACACTTCAAACGTTTGGAAAATGATTATATTTGCATATTTTAGACCCTGTAAAGTTATTCTAAATTTAGTTAAGGTGATTTAATTTGACAAAAATGATATGTTTATGATAAATTTATCTCGAATTAAAGATAAATTATTTTGAGATTTATCTGCTTGGTTTATTTTTTAATTGGAATTATTATGACTAAATACAAATATAGGAGTGTAATGATATGAATCATTTAAAAGGTATTCACCATGTTACAGCCATAACGAGCAGCGCCGAAAAAAACTATCAATTTTTCACTTATGTACTAGGAATGCGTCTTGTCAAGAAAACCGTTAACCAAGATGATATCCAAACTTACCATCTATTTTTTGCAGATGATTCAGGAAGCCCTGGTACGGATATGACGTTTTTCGATTTTCCAGGGATTCCAAAAGGGGTTCATGGAACAAATGAGATTTATAAAACATCCTTCCGCGTGCCAAGTGACGCTGCGTTAGAATATTGGGTAAAGCGATTCGACCGCTTAGAAGTCAAGCATACTGGCATAAAAGAACAGTTTGGAACAAAGACATTATCCTTTGTTGATTTTGATGACCAACACTATCAATTAATTTCAGATGAAAAAAATGAAGGAGTTGCAAGTGGTACTCCTTGGAAAAAAGGACCGATTCCATTGGAATATGCCATTACAGGATTAGGACCTATCTTTGTCCGTGTGGCAAACTTTGATTATTTTAAAGAAATGATGGAAAAAGTCCTCATGTTTAAAGAAATAGCCCAAGAAGAGTCCTTCCATCTATTTGAAGTCGGTGAAGGTGGGAATGGCGCACAGGTTGTTGTCGAATATAATGCCATTCTTCCTCCTGCTCAGCAAGGTTTTGGAACTGTTCACCATGCGGCCTTTCGAGTGGAGGACCGATCTGTATTGGATGAGTGGACAAGAAGGATAGAAGGCTTCGGTTTCCAGACTTCGGGATTTGTTGACCGGTATTTCTTCGGTTCCTTATATGCTCGTGTGGCCCCGCAAATTTTATTTGAATTTGCGACAGACGGTCCTGGATTTATGGGAGATGAACCTTATGAAACTCTTGGAGAAAAGTTATCCTTACCACCATTCCTTGAGCCAAAACGTGAACAAATTGAAAGATTGGTCCGCCCCATCGATACTGTCAGAAGCACCAAAGAATTCATAAAAGAATAAATAGAAAAAGGCAGTGATTTTTCTAGAAAATCACTGCCTTTTTAATATTGGCTCTGTTATATTTGGCTGTTGATTTCGCTCCAGGCGCTCAGCAAACCCGCGGGCGTGCCGGGGAGCCTCCTTGGCGCATTAGCGCCTGTGGGGTCTCCCCTGCCCCGTACTCCAGCAGGAGTCGAGCGCCTTCCGCTCCAATCAACAGAATATAAAAAACAACAATATCGGTAAACAGAACCTTAGATAAAACCTTAATTAACCTTCTTAGACCCTTTCCAATACATTTCTCGCAGACGATATTTTTGAAGTTTACCCGTTGCTGTTTTTGGTAACGCTTCTGCTTGTGAACGATCCAAAAGCAAAGGAAATTAAAGTAAAGACGCAACCACGCATGGAGACTTCGTAAACAGACATGGGTACCACCTGCTGCCGTAATTGCCCATACCCCGCTCCAGCCATTTGTATGAAACATTGGCAAGGTATGAAGATACACATCATCCTTTTTTACACCCAGGTGATACATGAAATTAGCAGCATTCATGTAATTTCCACGATGGGTCAGCATTACTCCTTTCGGATTGGAAGTCGTTCCACTAGTGTAATTCAATGTAAGCAGCTGGATTTTCATCGATTTCTACCGCAGGAAAATCATCTTTTCCCTTGGCATGCTGAAGAAATTCCTCATAATCTACATTTTAATTTTTTCAAAAAAACATATGCATTCGAAGCATATGTTTTTTTAATAGAGTGATTTATTTTATAGGGCTTTTTATTGGGTAAAAAACAGCTTTCAAAGCTTGGCCAGATTTTTCTAGCGCAGCTTTTCCTAGAGCAATAACCGAAGCCATGCTCATGAATCCATGAATCGTCCCATCAAAGCGGACTAACTCTACCTTCACACCCGCTTCCTCTAGCTTTTTCGCATAAAGCTCCCCTTCGTCCCGAAGTGGATCATATTCTGCCGTAATTACAAGGGCAGGCGGCAGTCCACTGAAATTCTCATAAAAAATCGGTGCTAAGAGTGGATTACCTTTATCCTCCTCTTCCCCATTGGAATAACAGGTAAGAAACCATTCCATCGTCCCTTTAGTTAAAAAATAACCTTCCGCATTCTCAAGCATCGATGGAGTTGGCTCACCCCATATGTTAGTCGCTGGATAAAGAAGTAATTGAAAACAAATAGGAGGCTTTTGTTTGTCTCTTGAAAGATTTGAGATGACTGCAGCAAGATTCCCTCCGGCGCTATCCCCTCCAACAGCAATTCTTGTTGGGTCTACTTGAAACTCTTCCGCATGTTCAAACACATATTCCACAGCTGTAAAGCAATCATAAACTGCCGCAGGGAATTTATGTTCCGGAGCTAGTCGATAACCCACAGAAATGGTTACACAGTTTGCGAGGTTTGTTAAAGCCCTGCAGATATTATCATGCGTTTCTATATCGCCAACCACCCAGCCACCGCCGTGGTAATAAATGAGTGCTGGGAAACTTGTTTGAGGCTCTTTTGGGTAATAGACTCGAACTGGTATATCACACTCTGGTCCCGGTATGGTACGATCTTCCACCTTTCCTACTGGTTCGATTTCTCCTCTAGGAAGCTGGAATGCTTTTCTTGCCAACTGTGGTGTTAAGGTTTCTAATGGCGGAGTACCTAAAGACGCTAAGTAATCTAATAACGCTTTGGTTTGCAGATCAAGAGACATCTATTCGCCCTCTTTCAAATGGAATAAAATTACAATTTTATAATTCGATATAAAATTATAATATCCTCCAAAAATAGTAATCGTTTTCAAAAAAAAAGAACTAATCTAAATCTAGATTAGCTCTGCATTTCAATTATTTACAGTGATCCATTAGTCATTACAACAAGTCCCCTCATCATTCAGGTGTCCAGACTTATTGATTTTCGTCTTCAAATACTTCTCGTTGTATTCCGATATATCCCCCCATAGAGGTTCTCTTCCTGAAACCTCTAGTCCTGCATCTTTTAACGCCTTAAGCTTTTTAGGATTGTTGGTAATTAAGGTGACTGGTTTCGGTCGTAATGCTTTAAGGACACGAATAGCATCCCCATAATTTCTAGAATCATCAACGAAGCCAAGTGCTTCATTTGCCTCCACGGTGTCATAGCCATTCTCTTGCAAAATATAAGCCATGGCCTTACTAAATAGACCGATTCCTCTACCTTCATGGTTTGCAAGATAAAATAATGCACCCGTCCCATGTTCAACAATCATTTTCATGGATTGCTTTAATTGGAAGCCGCAATCACATCGCTTACTTCCAAAAATATCTCCTGTGTGGCAGATGGAATGAAAACGAATAATGGCATCGTCTCCATATTCAAAGTCTCCATATGCCAAAACGCTGGATTGTTGTAGTTCAGCCAAGTTTACTGAAGATAATTTTTCAATAATTCTTTGAAAATCCTCTGTTACTTCATCACAATTAAGCCAACAGTACCATTTAAAAACAACTGTTTCTCCATACAAATTGACAGGTAAACGGATGGGGCCTACCAAATAGATGGCACCTTTATCTGTTTTAATTAATTGGATCTTATCTTCCAAGACAGAAAGTACTTTAGAATCGAGTGTCTGTTTCAAGTTCAAGCACTCCTTTTTATTATAGTGTTAACTACAATTCTTTTGGCATTCTTGGAAGTTTCCACAAAAGAAGAATTAGCTTACCGATTTAAGCTTTTTGTTATTCTTCTTATGTACCTTTGTGTTGTACTGAAAATAAGCCCTTATTGAATCATTTAGTAATAAATTGCTGGCCATATAAAAGGATCCATTTTTCGTAAACATGTGGGAGGATATGTTTAAAAAAGATATAAGGTTTACTCGAGCCAAGTGTTTTTGATGCCTCAATAAATAATTCCTTCTCAACTTGCCTCATTTCACTTGAAATGTGAACCGTTACATTTGGGATGGCAAGTATGACAAGTATAAAGGTTTCAAATACCGCTCGTTGCCAAAAAGGCGTATGAAATCCATCTGAAGGCATCCATAAAATCCTGAACAGGATAAAATAAGCGATGATGGTCTGAGGCACCACCGAAAATGGATCAAATATCGTTTTAATGATATTAAAAATTTTATTGTTAAGTGAGTATATAAACGAACTAATGATAATGGAAAATAGCATTCGAAAAATGACGACAATCAGAGTGATACCAATCGTCCATTTTGCCCCCACAATCATGACATATCCAAGATCATACCCATAACGGTCAGAGCCTAATGCAAATTCAGTCAAAGGCGGATATGGAGCCTTTGACTGAATTTGCTTTTTCATCACTATGAAATCTTACTTGTGGGATACCATCTTTATATATGACAGCGTGTAGGATACTCCATGTAACTAATGTGACCAAAAATAGGGCACTTATCACGAATCGTTTTCTTTTTAATAAAAAGGCCATATTACCTATCCCCTTCTGTTGACAGTTCAAATAAAACTTAATTTGTACTTTTCTTTAATTGAACCATTGTTTTGCTATGAAAATAAGCCTTAATGGAATCGTTGATCAACGCAACACTAACAGCCGTAACGATAAAAAAGCCAATCGGCACTAATATTATCCATGAATCCGTATAAAGATAACTGATATTTCCGCCGATTACTCCGGACCATTCATACGAAACAGAATGTGGCGGTTCATCTGCTGCAGCGCCATAAGGTACATATGTTCCTCCAAAAAAAAGCTCCATAAAACCAAGATGTGCAAGCAGCTGCAAAGATTGGATAAATTGCTGGCCAAATAATAGGATCCATTTTTCATAGACGTGAGGGATAATATGTTTAAAAAAGATATATGGCTTATTAGATCCGAGGATTTTGGAAGCCTCAATGAACGTTTCATTGTTGACTAGCCTCATTTCAGTGGAGAGATGAATGGTTAAAGTTGGGATGGCAATAATAACTAAAATAAAAGTTTCAAATAAGGCGCGCTCCCAAAAAGGATTCTTAAATCCATCGATCGTCATCCATAACACACTGTGTAAAATAAAATAAGCAATAATAGTTTGCGGTACAACTGAAATCGGCTCAAATAGAGTTTTAATATTATTGTAAATTCGATGATTTAATGAATATATGAAAGAACTTAATAAAATGGATATGAGCATCCTAAAAATGACAACAATAATTACAATCCCTATGGTCCACTTTGCACCTTCGACCATTGTGTGCCCTAAACTATAACCATATCGATCGGTACCAGATAAAAATACTGTAAATGGTGGATATGTCGGAGTATCAATAATATTCCCTTTTTTATCACTATGAAATTTTACTTGAGCAATTTCACCATTATTTAATACAGTATTTAATATGCTTAGTGTAAATAAGGTAATTAAAAAAATGGCACTAAATAGGAACCTTTTCTTTTTCAGCAAAAATCTAAGCATTTTATTGAGTATCCTTTCTACCCTCAAAGCTTACCCATTCATATACCCTAAACAGAAAGAAAAATGGGACAAAAATAAGGAGACATCCCACCATAAACGGATCCCTGCCAGTTAACATGATCCTCAGTAAACCGTTCATGTTAAATAGGTAATCGATTACTAATAGTGTGGAAAGCATCGACCAGAATATCGTTTTCGAAGTGCCGAACATGCCTTCGGCAATGTTTCTTAGTACATGTACATTTAAGATATACGTAAATGTAAATCCCTTTGCCCTCGCTAAAATGACATAGGGTTTCTCCAATTCCTCCTCAATATAGTGAATCAGTACTTTTGTTATGTAAAGACTAATCGGAACACTCAGACTAATCACTGGAAGAAGAATAGCCTCATCTCTGATGGTCACGACCTGCGCCAGTTTAATACCTGTTTTTTTATAAACCATAATGACCATAAATTGAAGTAATAAAATCAGCATCAAATCAGGAATCGATTCTGCGACTTCAATAAAATTTTTAATATACTTAATTTTATTATTGAAAAGTATTAATGATAGATAAGCAACTAAAAATGCGATTACACTCGCTGCTAGGACTCCTAATCCAAGCATTTTCATGGAATCAAAGTATTTATAAAAAATAACGGGAAACAGCGAACTCTGTCCATCTGCTGTTAAAAAATGATCAAAAGTTATAATTCTAACATTTAACTCATAAATTGCCCTCAGGTATTCACTTAGATTGAAGGATAAATTCTCAAATAAAACTGGAAAAACAGCAATGAGGGCAAGAACTTCCACACCAACCGCACATTGCAGGATTAATAGCAACATTCTTTTAATAAATTTTATACCCCTCACCCCATCAACCTCCCTATAATTAACCTATATTACCAAAAAGAGGCAATTCATTAGACGCTATCCATTACCAATAAGTTTCAACTAATTACCCCATTTTCAAGAAAAACTTAAACTAATAACTGTGAGAATAGTAGTAATGGTGTCAGGCACCATTTACACTAATGTCACCTTTTTTTCATGTTTTAGGCTTTTGTCCCAAACATGGACAATCTTTGGTACGTAAATTGAAATGAGAAGAGTGAAGTAGGCAGACAAACATTTTTTATCTTTTGAATTGGGTACTTTCTTTTCTAGCTTGTAAGGAGGTGCAACAAAATGAGTGAATTAGCAGGAGAAAATGTAAGACGAGGCGCCTTTGGTGATTTTATGTTTGGAACCCCTATTCATCGGGATGAGTCATCTTCGTCTTCAAGTGAAATGCCGCCAAGGCATAATCACTCAGAAGAATCACCATCAAGTGATCAGAATAATCAATCTGGCGAACATTCAATAGACTGCAGCAAATCTAGATGGCAGAATTCTATTCAGGGTAATACCCAAACCAAAATCTGTTGGGCTGATGGAAACATGTGGGAATTTCGGATGAGGCCAAGACGCAAGTAAATGAGGTATAACTAATAAAAATGGGGAAAGGATCTAATGAGCCTTTCCCATTTTTATCTATTGACTTTAATCTACCTTATTCCTTTTCAGGGATAACACAGCTACCATCTGCACAGCTTACGTCCTGCTCAGTTGACAGATCCTGAAACATCGGTTTAGGTGCTTCTTCCTCCCAAACCTTTTGTAAGGCACCAATAAATGTCTCAAGAGGCTGTGCTCCGGAGATAGCATATTTTGAATTAATAACAAAATAAGGTACCCCGCCAATCTGATATTGCTGTGCAATAGCCTCGTCAGACCGGACTTCATTAGCAAAAGCGGTATTGTCTTGAAGAACATTTAACGCTTCTTGACGGTTCAAGCCCGATTCTTCCGCAATGCCCGCTAATGTGTCATGATTCCCTATATGTTTTCCCTCCATGAAATATGCTTGTAATAGCTTTTCAGAGACGGTGGCTGCTTTACCTTTAGTCTTAGCAAACTTAGCTAAGCGGTGAGCATCAAATGTATTCGTAGGCTTCATTCCATCAAAATTGTATGTTAAGCCAACGGTCTCTGCCTGCAGTCCTACATTTTGATTGGCTTGTTTCGCCTGATCAACACTCATTCCATACTTTTTGGCAAGTACTTCATGAATACTTTCCCCATTAAATGGAAGCGAATTTGGGTCAAGTTCAAAGGCTTTAAGTTCAACCTCAACCTGATCTTTATGTGGAAATTGTTCTAACGCCAGTTCTAAACGGCGTTTTCCTATATAGCAAAATGGACAAACATAGTCCGACCAAACTTCAATTTTCATATTGACACCTCTATTTTCTTTGGTTTCGTACATAGTATCATAAAGAATTGAAAAACCCATTCAATGTGCTCATCGTCTTATACAAGATAAACTTTTCAATTTAATCAAAATTGGTTGTTTTCACCTATAAAAAAGGTAAAATGAACTAGTCTCTCTATATATTAATAATGGGTGTGCAGCACAATTAAATACATATTTAAAGGAATCATTGGTTTTATTATTTTAGATTTATACTTTAATCTTATCCCTGTTCAATTAGGTAATCCATATCTTCAATTGATCTCCCCCCTTCTCTTCTTCTGTTCGCTTGACACAGAAAAATTCACCAACAAGGTGAGTTTTTTGCTGATAAATTAATCATAAATAGTTGAATTCTGGAAATAATAACCTCGATAACCTTGAGAGGATGGGATGTTTGATGTCGTTAGAATGGTTTGACAGAGTTTGTGCTGAGTTGCAAGATCACCTAGAGTCTATTTGTGAAGAATATGATCAAGTTGGTCAGATGACCATTGAAAGAGCTGCCAAACATCCACGAATTGAGTTCTTTGTTGAAACTGAAGATGTTGACACAGAAGAACTAGACCGAGATTTTTTCTGCACACTTTTCTTTGATCCTCAAAACGAGGAGTTTTACGTTGATAGCTTCGATGTTGACAGTGGACACACGGCGAAAATCATCCTTTCAGATATCGAGGAGATTATCGATGAAGTACACACAAGCCTTCATGATTATATCAATGGAGAAGCTCACTACGCCGAGGATGGTGTATACTTGCAATCAGAAGGATTGGACGAAGAAGACTGCGAAACCTATAAAGACGACTTAGAGGAAGAATATTATGAAGCAGAACAAATCAATGAAGATGATATTTTTGAGGAAATTGATGTGGAATGGTCTACACCTGAAGTAACGGCTTTTAAACACGAGGACGAAGTGGAAGTCACCTACCAGTTTGGGGTTGTTCAGGAGACTGGTGATGGTGTACTGCGCAGGGTAAACCGGATTTGGACCACTGATGATGAACTAATCAAGGACGAATCTCACTTTATTTTTAGTAAGGAAGAAGCATCCACTATAATCGCCATGATTGCCAGCCACATGGACCAATTAAGCGAGTTTGATTTTTAAAAAAAGGCTCCTTATAACAAACAAAAAGGAAGCAGCTTTAAAAATAAGAACGAAACGCATGGAATTTTCCATGCGTTTTATTTATAGAATCTAAAAAACATCTTCCATTCTCTCCTTGTTTCTCTACTCAACTGTATAATCAATTTCTATAAGATCCCAAGCTGTGATTATCCCTAATGGAACCTCATTCATTTTCCCATTTTCAGTGATAATCACACCCTCGATTTTTCGTTTCTTTTTATGGGCCTTTTCAAAAATATTTTCTATCTCAAAAATATTTATATCTTTCGCTACAACCTCAATCAGTTGTTCTTTTTCAGAATCCATGATGTCAGCAATGCGGATATTGGAGAAATTCACCGTTCCGTTCTCCATGATTTGTGCCATCCATCTCATGATTTCACCCGCAGTCAAAAGGCCAATACATTTTCTATTTCGATAAATTGGGAACTTAGAGTAATTGTACTCCTTAATCGCCTCGATGACTTTTAAGATGCTGTCCTGATGATCAAAGTAAATGACTTTTCTTGAAGCTATACTTAGGGCGTAATTTGGGCGGCTCAATACATGGGCGATTTTTTCAATATGATGAACCACTTTAGCATTGGGTTCCGCTATATAAAACCCCACCTCCATTTTCTCGTGGACAATGGCATTCCTAAGTCTTGCATATTGTTCTAAATCTTTTTTAAACGTATCAATCATTTGATATTTTTTAGCCCCGGCTTTCACTAAAACTACGAATCTCTCATCATTTATTTGAACAATATCCTTAAGGGCGTCATGAACCTGGTTAAAAGCTACTTCAAAACGCTCCGAAAGTAATGGTCCCTGCTTTTTGTTCATAATCCATTCTCCCGTATAATAAAGCTGATTTATTTTATATACCCATTATTTTTATAGTAAATTCAATATGCTAAATTTTCAAGAAACTCTTATTCCCATTTTTGCTTGAGCATCACGATTTCTTCTTTGTGACTAATCCCTTCATCATCGGGTGTCTCAAGTATCAATGGGATTCCAGACAACATTGGTGACTTTACAAAAGCTTTCAAGTGATCCTCCAAAATATATCCATTATGGCTGTTAAAGATATTGGCATGGCGATCCTTTTTAGAACCAGTTGGATACTTTGAATTATTTAAATGAATGACCTTTAATTGTGGCCAATACCCCAGACTGTCTCCTTTTTCAAATAACTCGTCCGTGTTTTCGCCATTCCAAAGACCACTTGCATATGCATGGCAAGTGTCGAGGCAAAAACCAATCTTTTCAGGAAAATCACATAAATGACGAATTTGAACAAGTTCTTCAATTGTAATACCAAGCGCACCTTTCGTCCCCGCATTATTTTCTAGAAGTATCAGGCAATCCCCATTCCATTGAATAAGTACACTATTAAGTACCTCTAACATGAGATGATAACTGGCTAGCGGGTCTGTTTTACTAATTTGATTGCCATAATGAACAACCACGCCAATAGAGCCACAGGCATCAGCAATTTCTAAATCATTCAGAATAGAAGCAATGGTTAAGTCTTGCTTATCTTTAGAAGGAGTGATGCTAGTAGAATACGGTGTATGAGCGACAGAATAGATCTGATGTTCAAGGCTAAACTCCTTACAGTTATTGGCATCCTCTTGATCGAAATCCTTAATGGAAAGGCTTCTAGGGTTTTTCGGAAAATATTGAAAAGCGGATGCTTGATTTGCAACCGCCTGTTTTGCTGCACCTAAATATCCTTTTCGAATACTAACATGAGTTCCGAAAATCATTGATTCCTTCCCATCCCATCCACACAATAATTTTTATTTTTTCTAAATCATTCATTACTATACGATACCCTCCAGTTAAATTCACTGATTAGCTAGGACAGTCACGAGCTGATCCTCAATTCTTTTCCCTTCTGTTTCATCCAGCATATTATTCAACAGAATAGAAAAGATCAATTTTTGCCCACTTTTCGTTGTGACATATCCTGATAACGAAGTAACCGTTGAAAGTGTCCCTGTCTTCGCTTTTACTTTTCCAGCGGTGCTCGGACCCTTTAAACGTTTCCTTAACGAACCGCCAACCATTTTTTCCGGATTTCCTGCAACAGGAAGAGCATTTAAATACACCGGGAACCATTTTTCCTTCTGGACTAAAAATAATAGCTGAGAAAGTTGATTGGCAGGAATGCAATCAACATGTGAGATGCCGGAACCATCCCTTATGACCATCGTCTCAGGATTTACACCTAACCTTGCTACTTCTGTCTTCAAGACCTCTAATCCCTTATCCCAGCTGCCCTCCCCTTTTTTAACCTTGCCCATTTCTTTAACTAACATTTCGGCATGAACATTATTACTGAGCTTCATAAAGGGTACAAGTATATCTGATAAAGGCATTGACTGATGTATCGTTAATATTTTAGACTTTGCAGGCACAATACCGGTTTTAACCTTCCCTGATACTTTAATCCCATGTTTTTCTAATTCTTGTCTAAAGAGGGTGGCTGCATATCGAGCGGGCTCCCATACACCTATCCATTCCTTTGTTTCTTTAGCCTTAAGAGGAAGAGTCCCATTAATCGTGACAATATTTTTTGAGTGTTTCCGTACAATTTTAATGGTTTTTTTGCCATCCTCAGCAACCGTCCGGGCGTGGTTTATGATACTTACATAATTAGTTTTTGGGGTGACAGAAACACCCACCTTCTCACCAATTTTTGTTCCTGGCTTCACCGTAATTTTAATGGAACCTGAATCATATTCCTTGGTAGGAGACATTGTCAGCGCAGAAATTTGTGCACCGTAGTAGGCGGTTTCATCACTCCACGGCATATCTAGTGAATACCGCACATGATCATAACGGGAATCGTCTGCTATCAAATCTCCTTTTATCCGCTTAATTCCGAGTCTTTCAATGGCCATTGCCATGGTATCGAAATCGGCTTTAAGTAAGGTCGGGTCCCCATTTCCTTTTAAAAAAAGGTTCCCTTGAATCGTTTTCTTTATCTCTGATGCATTTGTATGTACTTCCGTTTTAAATGTATAATCTTCTCCTAAGACATTGAGTGCCGCTGCAGCAGTCAACAGTTTCATGTTAGAGGCGGGACGTAAACGGACATCCCCCTGATAATTATAAAGAATTGCACCATCTACAGCAGACCTGACACTTATTCCGGCGATCGCTCCTTGTAATGCCGGTTCCCTTATAACTATTTGATTGAGCTGCGGAGTCATACTCTCTGACCCGCTCATTGCCTCCACAGGTAAATATGGTAGAGAAAAGGCGCAAGCCACTGTAAATAATATAAGAATGAAAGCTTTACTAAATTTAATCAATCCGGTTCCAGCCTTCCCTTTTTCTTATGAGTTTGTCCCATTCTTTACAGTTTATGACAAAAAAGCTGAAATCGAAAAGAATGCGGGTCCATCAATATCACTACTTTTATTTAATGTCTATTTATTGAATACCTGATTCAGGAGGTGTTCCACTGTCGTCACTACGATAAAAAAGGCCCAAGTTAGGCCTTTCTAAACAAAATCATTATTAAAAATCATCACCATATCGATATCTCTTATACTTTGCTGCATGACAGGCATCACAGGTCGGAAAAGCATGATCCCAAGGCAGTTTCTTTCCACAAGATTTGCATTTTTTAACAAATTTTCTAATATCGGTTTTCAAACGGTCTTGAACCCGGTCACTTACCTCTTCGCGTAGTCGTTCCCAATAGATAGCTTCTGTTCGCTCTTCTAACCGATATAAGAATAAAAGGTGAAGCCCAATGGCTTTATAGCTAAGTTCCAAATCCTCTAGGCTGCGGTCCTTTACAGTCGGTTCCGGCAGCTCCTGTCCGTGGATGAGGGCGTACATCGTATCTTCCCACTGTCTGGTTAACATCGGTTCATTTTTTGAAAAAGGCAGGTGTAAAAATCCATAAAGGTCCATTAATGAAAGGCGTGCTTCCACCTCAGTTCCAGCAATCAGTTGGTAAAGCGACTTTTCTTCTGACAAAGATGCCTTTTTTGTCCCCTTAGGACTTTCAAATTTATCCCAAAGTTCAAAAAAGGTCCCCAAGTCATGAAAATAGCGTTGGAAGCGTTCAAAGACCGAGTTGGTTGGAGCAATGGCAAAGGTATGAACAGGTTTATCCTCCTGCTCCAGCAGCATTCGCATCTTTTTAATATCACTCGTGAAAGCAACTCTACCGATATCATAAATGCCTTTTCGACCCGCACGACCAGCAATTTGTTTCACTTCCTGGGATGTTAACAATCGTCTTCTTGTTCCATCAAACTTGTCATTTTCAAGAAAAACAATCCGGCGGATCGGCAGGTTTAAACCCATACCGATGGCATCTGTTGCCACTATTACCTTGGTCTTGCCACTATTAAATTGCTCAATCTGTTTTTTCCTCGTTTCTGGAGGCATGCTCCCGTATATCATACTGACAGAATGTCCATCATTTTGGAGCCTTGAGGCAGTTTCGAGTACACGTCTCCTCGAAAAACAGATCAAGGCATCCCCTTTTTTAACATGCTTGATGTTGAATTCTTTCTTTTCTACCTCGAGTGGTGTGTCACGGCTATATTCATGAATTTCAATATCAGAATCACCCAGTAACTGCAGTACCATGGTTTTTGAATTTCGGCTGCCAATAATATGAACTTCCCTTGCGTTAGCCTTCGTTATAGCTTTATACCAAGAGAACCCGCGGTCTTTATCTGTTAACATTTGCGCTTCGTCAATAACCACGACCTCATAGGATTCTTTTTCATGAAACATCTCGACGGTACAAGAAATATGCTGGGCATTAGATACGATTTTTTCTTCTTCTCCTGTTTTCAATGAACAAGGGATTCCTTCAGCATTTAATTTATCATAAACTTCAAGCGCTAGAAGACGAAGCGGTGCTAAATATATACCAGTAGCAGCCTCCTTCATTTTTTCAAGTGCATGATGGGTTTTGCCCGTATTGGTTTCGCCAATATGCAAAACATACCGAACATTCCTTCGTAAGGAAGGGTCGTATTCTTCACCAAAGATATCCCTCATCATCCGTTCTTCTGCTTCTTTTTTCCGCTGCAGTTCTTCCTCTTCTGCTTTTTTCTTTATATCACGTTCCTGAAAATCTTTTTCAAAGATCTTCCTATGTTCATCCACATCAAAAGGAATCTCCGCTAATTTAATTAAATCTGTAAGGTATTCTTGTTGTATATCTTCAATAAAATAACTCTCTACATCATATAAAGGCTGTGTGATACTCCCTTTCACAAAGGATACTGATAATTCTTCATGAAAGGTTCCATAAAAATCTTTCTTTAATTCATTTGGGAGTTGTTCCAGTACTTTTTTGGGGATAAGCTCAGATAAGTAATCGGAAATTAGACTTTCATAGACAAAGAAATAGGTTTGATATTCATAAAAGTTCCTTCCCCAGTGGAGGGTTTTATGGATATCACCTGTCAATTCCTCAAAAAAGCTAGCCACTGTTGTATAGGCAGATGGATTAAATGCTCCCTGGCCGACTAATTTTTCCTCAAGAGCAAAGGTATCAACGGATTGAAATTTTATGTTATTTTTTATGTCGGCATCCAGCTGTTTGGCGACAAAATTTCGAACGTATAAATAGAAGATTTCATATTGTTCTTCCAGTATCCCAACGGCAGTATCCTCTATTTCTATTTGGATTAACCGCTTTTGAGCTTCCAGTTTATTCTGTTCTTCCCGTTTTACGAAATTCTCCTTAGCCTCATGATACCGTTGCGTCCATATATCTTTCTTACCTTCGAATTGTTCTCGAATCCATTCCATTGCATCGAATGGCAAATAGGTTCGCATTTCATCTCTGAAAAGTTTATTAAGCAGCTTACGATCAATACCTTGAACTTCATACCCTTGTTCACTTAAAAATTGTTTCTTTTCGTTCTTAGGTACATCGTTTGTTACTTTGTTCAACCAGACATTTATCCATATCTGCTCACTATAATGACCACGGTCAGCTAGATACTCTTCAAAAGATGGCAGTGATTCTTTTGTTTCTAGGTATCGATCAATATCTTCAAATACTTTTACTTTTGTCTGTTCGATGGCTTGAGGGTAAATAGCAGTTAATCTATTCATCATCTTCCCTCCATGATAAATTTGATTTTCTTTTTTCCTTAAAGTTATGTATAATGTGAGTATAGATAATCGTATAGTAAAAAAGACCGAGCAAGGCGAAAAAAATGGCTCGGTCATGCAATAGCTGTTTCCCTTTTTTGGGATCGGCATTACGGGCACTAATCCACCGCTTCTGCTTGCCGGCTCAAGGGTGGATTATTTTTTTTTGTGGAAAGACAGAACCGTGACAATGAGACTAGCAAATGATAAGCTAAACATCAATGCCTGAAAAACTGTCAAAAGCATCACCCCCTTTCCTTGGGAGATGTGCCGTCCACCCTTGAGAAAACTATTCTATTGCATGTTCATTATAGCATTAAATAAAAAATCGAACAAGCGTTCTTTAAATATTGTGTTGATTACAATACTCGTCAACTAATTCCTCAATTTTATCTATTTCAGGAAATTTTCCGGAAAACTGAAATTTAATTTCCTCAATAAAGTTCTCTCTATTATACACATGAATCGCTCCATTTTGTTGAATAACACTAAATTCAGGTACAAATCTGTATCCGCCGCGTTCAATTGCCCCCATAGTAATCCCCTTTTTTAAAATTTTTTTTAGTATTCACTCAAAGTTTTGATACCATCCTTCCATTAGAAAATAAGAGGATGGTGCTTTTAGCACACATCCTCTTATTTTTATATTTAAGCTGTTGTATAGATTTCTTCTTTGTTTAATTCATGACGAATAGTTGCCTGTGCGGCTGCCAGACGGGCAAGCGGTACACGGTATGGAGAACAGCTGACATAATCTAAACCTGTTCGGTAACAGAAGTCAATCGAACTTTTCTCCCCGCCATGTTCACCACAAATCCCCGTTTTTAAGGATGGTTTTGTTAAACGGCCTAGTTTTACTCCTGTTTCCACCAATTTCCCAACGCCCTCTTGATCTAGTACTGCAAACGGATTTTCAGGGAGTACTTTATTTTCGATATAAGCTTGAAGGAATTTTCCTTCCGCGTCATCTCGGCTATAACCGAAAGTGGTTTGGGTTAAATCATTCGTTCCGAATGAGAAGAAGTCTGCCTCCTCTGCAATTTGATCTGCTGTTAAAGCAGCACGAGGAATTTCAATCATAGTACCGATTGTATAGTTGTAACTTTTACCTGTTTCTTCCTGAACAAGAACCGCTGCATCAATCACTAATTGCCTCATTTGCTTTAACTCATTAACATGACCGACTAATGGAATCATAATTTCTGGCTGTACTTCCACCCCTTTTTCAGCTAGTCTGGCAGCTGCATAGAAGATGGCTTTGGCCTGCATTTCGTAAATTTCAGGATGAATCATACCAAGTCGGCAGCCTCGGTGTCCAAGCATCGGGTTAAATTCATCTAGATGTCGGACTTTTTTTAGCAATTTTTCTTTCTTCTTTAATTCAGCTGATTGTGGATCTGTCATTTGAAGCCTTGTCACTTCTACTAACAATTCTTCTTTATCTGGTAAAAATTCATGCAGAGGCGGGTCCAGTAATCGAATCGTTACTGGGAAGCCTTGCATGGCTTCAAATATTCCTTCAAAATCACCTTGTTGCATTGGTAACAGCTGATTGAGAGCTTCCATTCTTTCACTATAATTATCTGCAAGAATCATTTTTTGGACAATGGGAATGCGCTTTTGATCCATAAACATATGCTCGGTACGACATAAACCTATCCCGCCAGCACCGAATTCAAAGGATTTCTTGGCATCTTCTGGATTATCTGCATTGGCACGAACCCCTATTTTCCTCTCTTGATCAGCCCAAGCTAACAGAAGTTGAAATTCATCGGAAAGTTCCGGGGCAATCATTGGAATTTCACCAAGCATTATTTCTCCAGTGGAACCATCAATGGTGATGATATCACCATAATTCACGACAATTTCTCCAACGGTAAATTGCTTTGCTCTTACATCGATTTTAAGCGCTTCACATCCACAGATACATGCCTTCCCCATCCCGCGTGCAACAACGGCGGCATGGCTGGTCATTCCTCCACGGCTTGTTAAAATTGCCTGTGAAGCAACGATACCATGAATATCGTCTGGCGTTGTTTCCGGTCTCACAAGAATCACTTTTTTACCATCATTTCCTAAGCTCTCTGCTTCATCTGCATCGAAAACAACCTGACCTGTCGCTGCCCCAGGTGATGCCGGTAAACCTTTGGCTAAAATTTTCTTATCAAATTTATCATCAATCCTGCTGTGGAGCAGTTGATTTAATTGGTCAGGATCCACGCGCAACAAGGCTGTCTTTTTATCAATGATCCCTTCTTGAACCATTTCAACTGCAATTCGAATGGCTGCTTGCGCTGTTCGTTTCCCATTTCGAGTTTGCAGAATGAAAAGCTTACCGCGTTCCACAGTAAATTCAATATCCTGCATTTCTTGATAATGCTGCTCAAGAATTTTACATGTATCAGTAAATTGCTTATAAACCCCTGGCATTTCGTCTTTTAAGGTTGCAATTGGCTGTGGTGTCCGTATACCTGCAACAACATCTTCACCTTGGGCGTTGATTAAGTATTCACCGTATAAAACATGCTCGCCTGTTGAAGGATTTCGTGTAAAGGCTACACCAGTCCCTGAATCATTCCCCATATTTCCAAACACCATACTTTGAATATTAACTGCTGTCCCAAGGTGGTCTGGAATTTTATTCAGGCGGCGGTACACGATCGCACGCTGATTGTTCCAAGAATTAAAGACGGCGGTAATAGCAAGGAAAAGCTGTTGTTTTGGATCCTGTGGAAATTCCTTTCTTGTATGCTTTTTAACAATCTTCTTATATCCATTAATCACTTCTTGCCAATCTTCTGCTGTCAATTCGGGATCAGATGAATAACCTTTCTCTTCCCTTGTTTCTTCTAAGTATTGCTCGAAGTAAAAAGTATCAATTTCTAAAACTACATTACTAAACATTTGAATAAAACGGCGGTAAGAATCATAAGCAAACCGGGGATTATTTGTTAATTTAGCTAGTCCAATTACTGTTTCGTCGTTCATTCCCAGGTTTAAAATCGTATCCATCATCCCAGGCATGGAAAAAACAGACCCAGATCGAACCGAGACTAATAAAGGATTTTTTGGGTCACCCAGTTTTTTTCCCATTTTTTCTTCTAAGTGATAAAGGGCTTCTAGTGTTTGTTTTTCAACTATTGGTGGAATATTTTTACTAGTTTCATAGTATGCATTACAGGCTTGCGTCGTTATCGTAAAACCATATGGAACCGGGAGTCCAATTCTAGTCATTTCTGCTAGATTTGCCCCTTTTCCCCCAAGTAAATCACGCATATTTCCATTTCCCTCGTGAAATAAATAAACAAATTTCTTCATCTCTTATAAGCTCCTCTCTTTTTTTAGCACATCCAGAATTAAGCCTGCTGTTTCCTCTACTGCTTTATTAGAAACATCAATAATAGGGCATCCTACCCGCTTCATTATTTTTTCTGCATGATCTAATTCTTTTAAAATTCTTTCAAAGCTAGCATAGTTTGCACGTGAGGCTAATCCTAAAGCTCTTAGCCGCTCTTTACGGATTTCGTTTAATTTATCAGGTGAAATAATAAGCCCGATACAATTCTTTCTAGGTATTTGAAATAACTCCTCAGGTGGCTGCACTTCAGGAACCAACGGAACATTGGCAACCTTAAACCGTTGATGCGCCAAATACATCGATAGCGGTGTTTTGGATGTACGTGAAACACCGATTAGGACAATATCAGCCTTTGTTATTCCTCTTGGGTCCCGGCCATCATCGTACTTTACCGCAAATTCAATCGCTTCAATTTTTCGAAAGTATTCCTCATCAAGTTTTCTCATTAGTCCTGGGCGGTGGTGTGGCTCTTTATTAAACTTTGCTTCAAATGCCTTCATTAATGGACTTAATAAGTCAACCGCGATGATGCCCTCCTCCTGGGCACGTCGGTCCAGATATTCCTTTAAAGTTGGAATGACAATCGTATAGGCGATAATCGATTGATCCTTAACGGCTAATAGCAGCACATCTTCAATATCCTCAAAATCTTCCACATAAGAATTACGTCGAATATCAACTTGCCCTCCATTAAATTGTGTTGCTACAGCCTTCACAACAAACCCCGCTGTTTCCCCAACAGAGTCAGAAACCACATAGACCACTTCTTTTTGTCCCAAAATGACAGCCACTCCCTTAGTCTGATTTTTCATCCATAATTTCTAAATATGCGCGTGTAATCGTTGTCTTCGTAATTCGTCCCACTAGCAAATATGTATTCTCTTGTCCATCTGCTTCCCTCACAACCGGAAGGGAATCGATGTGATTTTGGATCATTTTTTTCGCTGCCTCAAATAAAGATTCTTCCGGACTAATCGTAATAATATTTGGCATTCTCGTCATAATGACGCTAACTGGTAACTCTGTGAGATTTTGATTACCTAATGATGCTCGGAGCAAATCCTTTCTAGATATGACTCCTGCTAAATTCCCTACAGAATCAACGGCATATAGTGTTCCAACATCCTCTAAAAATAATTGGACAATCGCATCGTAAACAGACGTGGATTTCCCCACAACAATAGGGTGTGCTTTATAATTATTGACAGTTTGATAAAGTATTGTTTCAGGATTGCGCTTCGCCTTAAATTTATCATTATAAAAATATCCCACACGCGGTCTTGCATCGATATTCCCTGACATGGTTAAGATGGCAAGGTCTGGCCTTAAGGCCGCTCTGGATAACGAGAGCTTTTCCGCAATTTCTTTTCCTGTAATTGGCCCATTTTGTTTCACAATTTCCAAGATTTCATCCTGCCGTTTTGAAAGTTTTATTATAACCACCCCTTTCTCCTATTAATATGGTATAATATTTGTAATCATTTTAAATGTGTTATACTTATTTGTATATAGTATATTACATTTGAAAATAAAACGGAACAATTATTTGATAAAAAATTAACATGTTATTCTAATTGAGAAATTAACACAAAAAAGGCACAAACGATTCCTAATTGGATTCGTTTGTGCCTTTTTTCGTTTTCTAACGGATTATTTCTGGCAATTAGGACAATAATACGTTTTTCTAGAGGAAATCGTTTCAATCACAATGGTTGCCCCACACCGATTACATGCCTGACCTTCACGGTCATACACCTGGCACCGATCATTAAAACCCCCTGTTAGGGTGTCACCCTTGAAAAGGGGATTATCCATATATCCGCCATATTTAATGCCATCTTGAAGTATATATTGCATGGAATTATAGAGTTTGCGTCGGTTCTCGTCATCTATGTCATCAATATCTTTGCTTGGTAATATTCCAGCATGAAAGCAGATCTCTGCTGAGTAGCAATTCCCAATGCCGGAAATAAATGCTTGATCAAGGAGTGTCGTTTTTAGTCGTCCATGTTTAGTGCCTATCCGTTTTAAAAATTCATTTACAGTAAAGTCCGAATTTATTGGCTCTGGGCCAAGGTCTGACAGTTTTTCCACTGTTTGGTTCAAATTATAAAGATGCAAATATCCCAGCCGGAGACCGATGAAATAAAGATGCTCCTGGCCAAAAGATAGTCGGACCTGTATCGTCCGATTAGGTTTTTCCGCCTCCGTACCAAAAAACATCCATCCACCCAGCATTAAATGTAATAAAAGGTTTTGCTCATTTTGCAGCTGGAAAAGAAGATGTTTGCCTCTCTTTTTGATATCGACTATTTTCTGGTACTGAACAGTACTTTTAAAGAGGTCAGAATTGATGTTAATGGATTTCTCACGATTTATTTGAACATCCGTTATGACTTGACTACCAATCTTTTCTTTTAAAAGGTTTTTATAGTTTTCCATTTCCGGGAGCTCAGGCATTCTTAAACTCCTCCCTTTTTCATTTTCTATGTATCTTTCCCAATTACTTTACAGAAAATGAAAAAAAACCGAACAGGGGACTGTTCGGTTAATAATATCTATGAGTGGGCCTAAATGGACTCGAACCATCGACCTCACGCTTATCAGGCGTGCGCTCTAACCAGCTGAGCTATAGGCCCAAAATTGGAGCGGGTGATGGGAATCGAACCCACTACATCAGCTTGGAAGGCTGAGGTTTTACCAGTAAACTACACCCGCAAAGAGTATTTGTTTCAACAACAATATATATGGTAGCATACTTACTTTTTTCTGTCTAGTAAATAATACAGAATATATAACTACTCCAAATTAATATGACCATTTAACCTCTCTAAAAGTTTATATGGCCGTACTTTAAAAGCTTCATAGGGAATGCAATTTCCCTCCATCGCATCTAATACTCTTGGAATGAACTTCTGTCTTTTTATATATTGTAAAACATTTAAGGAATTGAGTTTAACGAAACAGACTTCTTTTGTTTCATGTGAAGTTTTTAACTGGCCTCCAGTACATTTGCCGAGAAATACAATTGAAATTGTACTTCCATTAGAGTATACCCCCGTCACACCATGTAACTTGACTACCATTCCTGTTTCTTCTTGAATTTCTCTACAAAGCGCCCTATCTAAGGTTTCACCATCATCCACACCACCTCCAGGAAGTTCCCATGTATCTTCTCTCCAGAAGGTTCTAACTAGTAATGTTTCATTCTTTTCATTTGTTATAAACCCACTCACCGTCACTGTTTGTTTAGGGGAACTATATACCCCTGTGGAGGTTAAAAAGTCTATGCGCTTCTCTGAAAATAGTGGTCCGACTTTCTGAAGTTGTGTTTGTGCTGCTTGGTGCAACTTATCTTTTAATACTCTCTCCTCAATTTTTATATATTCTTCATAGTTAGGGTATTCCCAAATCGATATGATCTCATTCTGGAACTCTGTTACCCAACGTCCTATTAATTTTGCTCCGTTTTTCACTTGATTTGGGAAAATGTATTCCTGAAAAAGTCTATTGAAACCATCAACCTTTTCAGGAAGAACTCGATATATTTCTCGGATATAAAACATGGTCATCCTCT
This sequence comes from Neobacillus cucumis, assembly GCF_002860255.1. Classification (GTDB taxonomy): domain Bacteria; phylum Bacillota; class Bacilli; order Bacillales; family Cytobacillaceae; genus Neobacillus; species Neobacillus cucumis_A. The sequence goes on along the minus strand of NZ_PGVE01000109.1, from coordinate 1,449 downwards.
CTTCATTTGCAAAGTTAATATATTTTACGTCTTACCAACAAATAAGTGCTATTAGCTATATATACGAATAAAACAAAAAAGGCCCATGCTTTGATTTCTCATAAGCATGGACCTTTAATTTATACCGATGGTCGGGGTCGAACCGACACTCCTTGCGGAACACGATTTTGAGTCGTGCGCGTCTGCCAATTCCGCCACATCGGCAAAAAGAAAAATATTTTATGGCAGGGGTAGTAGGAATTGAACCCACACCAAAGGTTTTGGAGACCTTCGTTCTACCTTTAAACTATACCCCTGTATAAATGGTGGAGGGGGACGGATTCGAACCGCCGAACCCTGAGGGAGCGGATTTACAGTCCGCCGCGTTTAGCCACTTCGCTACCCCTCCATGTAAAGAAAGTTTAAATATTTAAGATGGCGGTCTGGACGGGACTCGAACCCGCGACCTCCTGCGTGACAGGCAGGCATTCTAACCAACTGAACTACCAGACCAAAAAATAAAAAGTAATACTGGCGGAGGAAGAGGGATTCGAACCCCCGCGCGGTTTAACCCGCCTGTCGGTTTTCAAGACCGATCCCTTCAGCCGGACTTGGGTATTCCTCCGTTTAAATAGGCTGAAATAAATTTATGGTAGCGGCGGAGGGGATCGAACCCCCGACCTTACGGGTATGAACCGTACGCTCTAGCCAGCTGAGCTACACCGCCATTATATATTAAAAGTGGTGGAGTCTAGGGGGATCGAACCCCTGACCTCCTGCGTGCAAAGCAGGCGCTCTCCCAGCTGAGCTAAGACCCCAGATAATTTTGTATAGATGGTCGGGAAGACAGGATTCGAACCTGCGACCCCTTGGTCCCAAACCAAGTGCTCTACCAAGCTGAGCTACTTCCCGAATTTTTTTGGTGCCGAGGACCGGAATCGAACCGGTACGGTAGTCACCTACCGCAGGATTTTAAGTCCTGTGCGTCTGCCAGTTCCGCCACCCCGGCAATTTGGAGCGGAAGACGGGATTCGAACCCGCGACCCCCACCTTGGCAAGGTGGTGTTCTACCACTGAACTACTTCCGCAAATCTGATAAGTTATTTTACTATCGCAAAAAACTTTGGTGCGGGTGAAGGGAGTCGAACCCCCACGCCTTGCGGCGCCAGATCCTAAGTCTGGTGCGTCTGCCAATTCCGCCACACCCGCATATGAAAATAAAATAATAGCAAACTAGATATAATATAATTGTAAATGGTGCCGGCGAGAGGACTTGAACCCCCAACCTACTGATTACAAGTCAGTTGCTCTACCAATTGAGCTACCCCGGCATAATGACGATTATTTTCACTTTCGTGAAAAAAACATGGTGGAGGATGACGGGATCGAACCGCCGACCCTCTGCTTGTAAGGCAGATGCTCTCCCAGCTGAGCTAATCCTCCATAAATAGCCTGGCAACGTCCTACTCT
>NZ_PGVE01000108.1 GCF_002860255.1 Neobacillus cucumis | reverse complement strand
TGAGCACCCTGAGCACCCTGAGCACCTTGAGCGCCTTGAGCACCTTGAGCGCCTTGAGCACCTTGAGCACCTTGAGGTCCCTGAGCTCCTTGAGCTCCTTGAGGTCCTTGAGGTCCCCGTTTACCCCGTTCGCCTTTTTTACCGCGTTTGCACTTTTTCTCCTTTTTCTCCCGCTTCACCTCACATTCTCTATCATTGTCTTCTTCATCCTGTTCACGATCCCATTCCCAATTTTCATCAGAAACGCCAGCATATCTCTTTTGAGACATTCTTTTTTCCACCACCTGATTAAATTGTACTTGCTCTATATGTATATGGATAAGCTTGGGAATTGGAATTAGGCAATGGCTGAATATAATCAAGCTTATAAAAAATAAGAAATTGGCCCAATTTTAAAAAATAAAATAAAAAAGACCTGAATCGATCTAAAAAGATTCAGGCTCCTATAGGCAAATAAGCTAACCAAATCAATAAATTTAATACATGTTTTATTCTTTCGGTAAAACGACCACTTTATTTGTACATGAAGAGCAATAATTGGCATATTGAATACACGTTTCTAATGAATCACCAGGTTCCATGTGCCACCATCGAATGGCTCCCATAGGGGCTTTGGCTGCAATGGTTTCAACTTCTTCTGGAATCCAGCCAACCACAATCACTTCCATATCTATAAAATTTGATTCTAACCCCTTTTGAAGAGTCTGAGACAACTCTAAATGTTCTGTTACTGGAGAAGAAGAATAGGGAAGGGGAAAGAGGTAAGCGGTTTTAAAAGTGTCTTCATCAGTGAGAAGTGCTGAATTTCGTGCAGGACTGTCTTTTGCAGTCTCCCAAACCCGGCTATATTCTAACTCCTCTGGTAAACCCATTTCTTTTAATCTTGCATTAATTCGTTGATGATAATAACTCTCTAATTCTCTACAAAGGATCTGTATCTGTTGATTTCTTTGAAAAGTAGAATTATCTCCATCCTCATTTCGATACTGAATATAAAGGAGATGCGGAATCGATAAATATTTTGTTGTTAGAAATGTTCGAACTAGCAAGTCGTAATCGTCCGAAACTAATAATTCCTCCCGGTGGCCCCCAATGAGATGGTAGCACTCCCTAGTCCATGCACGCGGGTGATTGGGCAGTCCTACCAAGTGACGAATAGTACTTCCATTTAATGTAGTTTGTTTCATCACATTTTGCCAGCGATTCATTTCGTGGACCCAAACACGGTAATACATACTATAGCCAAAACCACAATCCCACCCATACCAATGACCATGATTACTGCCTACATATACTTCAGTATTCTCTCCAAATACAAAACCACACTCAGGGTGTTTTTGAAATGCTTGGACAATCTTCTCTAAACAGTCAGGGGTCAAATCGTCATCATGATCCACTTCCACTAAAATTTCTCCTGTACATAGTCCAGCTGCATAGCGTTTTATGGCGCCGATGTAGCCGTTACGGGCATCCTGTCTGTACCTTCGAACCCGAGGATCGTCTAATGGAAGTAAATCCTGTTTGTAAGTTTTATCATCATCTCCGGAATCATCTACTATTACCCATTCCCAATTTGAGTAAGTTTGTTTTAATAATGAGTGGTATGGCCGTTGGATTTTATCTTTAGATCTGTAGCTGGCCGTGAATACAGATACCAGTGGTGTATCGGATGAAAATTTAGCAGGTGGAATGGTTTTGTTTACAGGGAGTGGTTCCGTACTATGGAGCCAGCAAAAAAATAGCTTAGAAGAATGAATCTCTGCTGGTGATTGAAAATGCAGCCACCTTTTTCGCTCATGTAAAGGCAGTGAGTTTAACGTATTAAATTCTTGCCAGTCATCGCCTATAGATAGATAGACGCGAGGATCCTTAGGATTGATTTTTACTAACGAGTCATTAGGTTCATAAAAATTAAAATCAATACTGCTTTCTGTTAAATTTATTGTCATTTCCTTTAGAGTACTTCTAGATATTGATTTTGAAACAAAAATATGTGCAGTTAAGAGTGGAGTTTGGTTGGATGTCATTTCCTTGCTCCTTTGTAAACATAATAAAATGTTGTTTGAATTTATTTAACTCAAGCTTAATCGATTCGCCTGAAGAGGTTTGGTGACATAGTCTCGTTCCGCAGTTTAAGTTTAAATGATCCCTTTCAATTTACACCCCTTTCTAAAAAGTAAAGTCATATTCAAATAAGATATTTTTTTCTGAAGTATTTTATGTTTTAAAACATGAATGCGGTACATCTATATGTATAGGTAAGGAGGTTTGGCTAAGATAATCAGGTGGAAATTCTATTTAATAATCCTAACCCTGTGATATGATAAAAAACTTTTGTGAAATTATTATTCAAGTATAATTTATGTGTTGACATATGGTGTTAAACAGATATATACTATAAAAGTTGTCAGCAAGCCTATTAAATTACTAAATAACTTTTTTAAAAAGTTGTTGACAGATTGATAGATAAACTGATAAGATATAAAAGTTGTCTCTTGAAAAATTGTTCTTTGAAAACTAA
>NZ_PGVE01000107.1 GCF_002860255.1 Neobacillus cucumis | reverse complement strand
CTTAAAATGAAAAATTTCAATTTTTTTTATTGGAATGTAATCTTTCGGGGGATATTCAGATTCACCAATTTTAAATATATTTCATACTAATTAAATAGTACAGGTAAGGAGTGAGTAAATGTCGTACAAACAAAGACTTTCCCTATTTATACTTGTTGACTCATGCATTGTAATTACAGCTGTTTTTTTTAGTAGATTTTTAGTAGATGCAACTATTAACGTTTTCACAACGCCCTTGCAAATCACTTCTATTGCTATCATCGTTAGTCATCATATATTTTCATTAAAACTTAAACTATATAAAAAAGCATGGGAATATGCCAGCATTGGAGAATTACTTATCATTTTAAAAATCGTCACATGTTCCATTGTAATAGCTGGAATCATGCAAAGATTCATGGTTCATGAGATTTATTTTAGGCTATTAGGAGTAACATGGTCACTCCATATCCTATTGATTGGCGGATCGAGGTTTTGCTGGAGAATATATCGGGATTCTTTAATTAATCTAGTTTCAAATAAGAAAAGGACTTTAATTGTTGGGGCAGGATCAGCTGGAACAATGGTTGCAAGGCAACTTTTGAAAAACCATGAAACAGATCTTATACCCGTGGGTTTTATTGATGATAATGTAAAAAAACAAAATCTTGATATTTTAGGGATCCCAGTTTTAGGAGGGATTAATAAAATTCAGTGGTTTGTAAATAAACTTAATGTGGATAATATTGTTATTGCTATTCCTTCTCTTAGTAAAAAAGAGTTAAGCTCCATTTTTCAGGAATGTGTAAAAACAAAGGCCAAAACTCAAATTCTTCCGATGCTAGAGGACTTGGTGTCTGGAAAAGTGACTGTTAATCAATTCAGAGACGTTCAAGTAGAAGATTTATTGGGCAGGGAACCCATTAAACTCAATTTAAATAGTATTTCGGAATCAATAACTGGAAAAACAGTTCTTGTGACAGGCGCGGGTGGATCCATCGGCTCTGAAATTTGCCGGCAAATTTCCCACTTTAATCCAGCTAAACTTATCTTATTAGGGCATGGTGAAAATAGTATTTATTCAATTGAAATGGAATTGAAGGAGAGCCTTGCTGGATCAGGAATTGAATTATATACAGAAATCGCAGATATACAGGATGCAGAAAAGATGAATCTACTAATGGGATTTTATAATCCTGACGTCGTCTATCATGCAGCGGCCCACAAACACGTTCCGCTTATGGAGTGTAATCCTGAGGAAGCGGTAAAAAATAATGTCATAGGAACAATGAATGTTGCGAATGCTGCTAGTTGGAATGGTGTTAAAACATTTGTAATGATATCTACTGATAAGGCAGTAAATCCAACAAGTGTAATGGGATCAACAAAAAGATTAGCTGAAATGATTATCCAGGAATTGGACAAATCAAGCAACACAAAATTTGTAGCCGTGCGTTTTGGAAATGTGCTTGGTAGTCGTGGCAGTGTAATTCCTTTATTTAAACGGCAAATTGAAAAGGGTGGTCCTGTCACAGTTACGCATCCTGATATGATTCGTTATTTTATGACCATTCCAGAGGCATCAAGGTTGGTGATACAGGCAGGTTCTTTAGCAAAAGGTGGAGAAATCTTTGTTTTAGATATGGGAGACCCAGTTAAGATTGTGGATCTTGCTAAAAATTTAATTAAGCTTTCTGGAAACTCAATCGAGGAAATTGGAATTGAATTCACTGGAATTAGACCAGGGGAGAAATTATATGAGGAGCTTTTAAAGGACGAAGAAATCGAAGAACAGCAAATTTATCCAAAAATTTATATTGGAAAAACCTCACATTTATTTATTAAAGAGATAATGGATGTGCTAGAGAATTTTTCTACTATGGAAAAAGAAGAATTAAGGGAAAGATTATTAAAGATTGCAAATGGAAAATCGGAATCACAACCGTTATTATCAGTTTCAGTATAATGAGAAATTTAAAACTTTAATAATTAAGCTGGTGAAATAATGTGAAAAAAATCTTATTTATTACGACATTAAGCAGAACAATTGATGCGTTTTTAGTTCCTCATATAGAAAAATTGATTGGGGAAGGTAATATAGTAGACTGTGCATGTTATATAGAAGGTGGGCCTAATAAAGACCTAACAGATCTTGGTGTTAGGTTTTTTCATATTCCATTTACTCGTAACCCTATAAATCCAGTTAATTTGATAGCTTATAAGGACCTTATAAAGCTGCAGGAACAGTATAAATATGATATAGTTCATGTTCATACTCCAATTGCAGCATTATACGGTCGTCTTTTAAAGTTAAGGTTTCCAAAAATAAAAACCATTTACACTGTACATGGTTTTCACTTTTTTAAAGGAGCTCCGTTTGTAAATTGGGGTATCTATTACCCTATAGAAAAAATAATGGCTCATTTTACTGATACGATTATTACAATGAATGGCGAAGATTACGAAAGAGCCCAAAAGTTTAAGGTGAAAGAAACACGTAAGGTGAATGGCGTCGGTGTAAATCTAGCTTATTTTAATAATGGTCTAAATAGGTCCGAAACTAGAAGAAAGTTAAATTTATCGCCAGATGACTTTGTTATCATCATGATCGCAGAAGTAAATAAAAATAAGAATCATAGACAAATGATAGAAGCAGTGGAACTTCTTAAGCAGAAAGGCATAGATTTAAAGGTGATATGTGCAGGTGTTGGACCGCTTCTGAAGGATTTCAAGAGAGAACTTATTGAAAGGAAGTTGGATCAAAATATTCAATTTTTGGGTTATAGGAGTAATATTAATGAGCTGATCGCAGCAAGTGATATGGGAATTCTGATGTCCTATCGAGAAGGACTTCCTAAAAATATAATGGAATTGATGGCTGGTAAGAAACCTGTCATCGGAACTAATATACGAGGAATTAGGGATCTAGTTGAGGATAATGTTACTGGCTTTTTAGTTAATGTAAATGACATAAAAGGGACGGCTGAGAAAATAGAGGAGCTGTTTATGAACAGAGTAATATTGGAAAATATGGGTTCGAATGCTTATAAATTCATTAAAAAATATGATGTGGACCAAGTCGTAGAGAGTTTAACAGAATTATATGTTTAATGGGTATTGTAAATGTACTTTGGTAGAAAACAAAAATATTAAAACCATAAAAGGTGTTTGTAAATGGAGACTACATTAATAAACCAGAAATATGTAACTTTTAGTGTTCAAAACATTTTAATCTTGGTCATGATGTTATTTTTTGGTTTTACTTCATTACGGTTTGGTATGTACGGATTGGGTGAATTGATTTTATTATATTTCTGCATCGTACAATTAGCTGGCCAACAAACCATTCAGGTTTCTTTGAAAAATCATGTTTTTTCAGTATTTTGGATATTCTATTTAAGTTTTGTAACCTTTGGATATGTAGTAAATACACTCTTAAGTATTTCACCACAATATGTTTCCTTTGATTATAAGGCCTATGTGGTATTACTGTTTTTATGTTTTACCTTTGAACAAGTATTTAAGAGAAGTGATTTTGTGAATCTATATAGTTTATTACGATTCATCTACTTCTGGGGACTATTTATTGTTGGCACCTTGTACTTTGTATATTTACTAGGGATAAGAAGTTTATTGGGCTTTTCCTTAACTTATGCGGGATCGAATATTTTTTCTCCTTTCGCTAATGATTATCACCAATTTGCCTATTTTGTTGCTCCCTTACCTTTTATTGGATTATACATTATAACGAAAGAAAAAAGTTTACTTAATAAGATGATTGCCTTCTTTGGCATCTTATTAAGTATTAATATTGGGCTGGCAACAACATCATCAACCTTGGTCTCAGCCTGGGGTGTCGCAACTATGTGTTTCTGCGTGTTGAAGGCTAGTGAATTTTTAAGAAAACAAAAAAGTTCTTTTAGTATAAACATCGCTTTAGGATGTTTCTTATTGTTTTTTTTAATTATTGGTTACGGAAAAGTTATTTTGTTCGTCCAAAATTTCTTTCATGGTGATACGAATGGAGAGAATAGACTCATTATATGGGGGAATGCGATCAAAGCTTGGCTGCATTCACCCATTTTTGGTTTAGGACCTGGTTCTTACAGTGGAACTTTTGTATTTGGGGGGTTTGAGGCTCACAATACCTTCTTACAAATATTAACCCAAGCAGGAATATTAGGGGGGATATTATATATACTATTAGTTTCCAAATTGTTAAAAACCACTCGTTTTAATACGTATATTTTATGTGCAGTCATTACATTATTGATGTATGGATTTGGAATAAATGATTTACGAAGAACTGTTTTGTGGTTTTATTATATCTTGTTTTATTTTTTAACTTTGAAAAGTAAAGGAGAAATGTAAATGCCTACTCCCTTTCTTTCAATTGTTATACCAGTTTATAATGCAGAACAAACCATTAGTCATGCCATACAAAGCATCCTATCGCAAAACTTCCATGATATTGAAATTATTGTTGTAAATGACGGTTCCACAGATCAAAGTTATGAAATTTGCCATAACATCGCCCTAAATGAACCAAGATTATCCTTAATCAATATTCATAATTCTGGAGTAAGCTGCGCAAGAAATGTAGGAATTGAGCAGGCAAAAGGAAAATATATCACTTTTCTAGATGCTGATGATTATTATAGCTCTAACTTTCTTAAAGAATTAACTTCTCAGATAGATGAGAACACAGAATTGCTGATTTATGGTTATAACATAGTACGTGATGGTGTAATCTCAGGCTTTAGAATTCCATTTAGGGATTGTATGCATTTTAATACTCAGGATGAATTTAGAAAGGCTGCCATTTCACTAATAGAAAATGAAATGATTAATGCTCCTTGGAATAAAGTTTACCTGACCAGTTATATCAAAAATAACAAGATAAACTTTCCAACTGAAATAGATATTGGAGAGGATTTGAAATTTAATATTCTAGTTGTTAGAGAGGTTAGTTCAGTTAAAGCATGTAATCAAGCTTTAGTAAATTATACTGTTAAAAAAGGAGAAGGTCTTGTCTCTAAGTTTCGGCCAAATAGATTGGAAATACGGCTTTCTTTGTTAAATGAGATGAAAGAAATGTTGGATTACTGGGGGGTACTGGGTGAAAATCAACACATGTTGGACCGATTTCTTGTAAGAGATTTTATGGCAAGTTTTATTGATTTATACAAAAAGACTTGTAGCTTGTCTTATAAAGAAAAATTGTCATTTATCAATAATGTGGTAAAAAGAGAAGGTAATGTTTTAAAGAATTCTGCTGCCCCTGACCTATTGAGCTATATATTGAAGTCAATAATAAACACCAAAAGGAGCGTTATCATCTTATTCTTTGCTAAATTATTAAGTTTGAAGAGAGGGTTAAGATGAAAATAAGTGTCATAATCGCAGCATATAATATTGAAAATTATATTATAAAATGTCTTGAATCTATAATTTCACAAACCTTTAAGGAGTTAGAAATCATTGTTGTGAATGATGGATCAACGGACAATACACTCCATCTAATCAAAAATTTCTCTAAGTTAGATGATAGAATAGTCGTGATTGATAAACCAAATGGTGGATTAAGCTCTGCTAGAAATGCTGGACTAGAAATAGCAACTGGTGATTATATTGGATTTGTTGATGGTGATGACTATATCAAAGAAGAAATGTATGAAAAGCTGCATCAGTTATGCAAGAAAACACAATCTGAAATAGCTGTTTGTGGCTATATCAGACAATATTCCAACAGAGAAGTTTTTTCAAACTCTAAAAATGTGATTCAATATTCCTCTCAAGAAGCACTAAGAGAATTGATTTCAAGCAGAGTCTTACATGATTATGCCTGGAATAAGCTGTATAAAAAAGAGTTATTTGAAAACATTCGCTATCCCATTGGTAAAATGTATGAAGATGTATTTACTACTTATAAACTGTTTTTTAATTCTAATAAAGTAGCATATATCGATGAACCTTTATATTATTACATTCAGCGTGATGGGAGTATATTAAGAAAAGGTTTTAGTGAGAAACAGTTTGATCAACTCGAAGCGTTAGAGGAACTCAAAAGTTTCCTTACTGAAAAGAAAATAACCATCTACGACGAAGAGTTAGAATCCAGAATAGTAAATGTTAAGTGTAGAATGCTATTTGATATAACAGCCGGTAATGCGATTAATAAATCATCGCTCCATCATACGACTGCAAAAGCCCTTGCTAAGAGTATCTTTAAAAGATCATTTCATCATCTATTGAATCATAAAATATCGCTACTGAGCAAAAGTATCATCCTCTTAACACTCCCGGGCTATTGGTTGGTTCGAATAACAATGGGGTTACACCCTGTAAAAACCCTAATCGAAAGAAGGGTTGGTCTAAAATAATGAAAAAAAAGGTTGAGGTTTTATTTGTATTGGATCGAATGGTAATGGGTGGAGTTGAAATACTTTTACTTGATATTTTAAATAGTCTTGATCCTCAAAAATATAATGTAACCGTTCTGACTTTATTTGACGGTGGAGAGCTTGTTCACGAGTTACCTAAGACGGTAAGGCGTGTTTTTTTATTTGATAAGCAATATAAAGGCATTTATAGAGTGTTACGTTTTATTAGTCCTCGCCTTCTTTATAATTATTTAATTCGTGAGGAATATGATGTTGAAATATCATTTAAAACAGGAATGCCTGAAAAAATTGTGGCAGCATCCCCCAATCTTTACTCGAAGAAGATTGCCTGGATTCACGGAGATATGGAATACCAGAATTTTGGACTGGAAAGTCATGTGACAACCAAGAAGCAAACTGAGTGCTATAACAAGTTTGACAGCATCATTACTGTATCAGAAAAATGTAAAAAGGCTTTTTATAAGGTTACTAGAACTGATACAAAAGTAGAAAAAATTTATAATGCCATTATTCCTGAAAAAATTGTTAGCAAATTAAATGAAGAAATAGAAATAACAATGGATAAAAATACAATTAATTTAATAACAGTTGCCCGGTTACATAAAGATAAGGGAATTGATCGGTTAATTAAGGCGTTTTTAAAAGGGTATCAAAGGAATCATAAATTAAGATTATATATCATTGGCCATGGACCTGAGGAATTTAAGCTTAAGAAATTGGCTCAAGAACTAAGAATAGATCATGCAGTATATTTTCTGGGAAAGAAATTAAATCCTTTTATTTATTTGAGAGAGGCTAGTATTTATGTACATCCTGCCATTTGTGAACCTTTTGGTATTGTCTTACTAGAGGCATTATATATGGGGCTTCCCATCGTTTCAACCAAATGCGGAGGTCCGGAAGAAATATTGGAAAATGGTAAGTATGGATTGTTAGTGGAAAACTCACAAGATGGTTTAGATGAGGCTCTTGTAAAGATTGCAGAAGATTATGATCAACTTGATAGATTTAAAAATGTATCAAAAGTACGGGCTAATGATTTTGTTATGAATAATATGATGCAAAAGGTTATTGAATTAATAGATAAATAATAAATATCCATATAAATCTTAGGGAGGGAGGAGAGATATGGAAGGTGGAAATTTAGTTTCAGTCATAATACCAGTCTTTAATGCAGAAAATTATTTATCAAGATGTATTGAAAGTATTCTTGGTCAAACTCTTACATCTTTTGAGTTGATTCTCATAAATGATGGATCAGTGGATAGTAGTGGAGATATTTGTAATGCTTATGCTTCACTGGATGAAAGAATAAAAGTGGTACATATTGATAATCATGGACCAGGATATGCAAGGAACATAGGACTGGAAATGGCTAAAGGTAAATATATTCAGTTTACAGACAGTGATGATACATTACCGCCAAACTATATAGAAGCATTGTATCATCGTGTGGAACATGAAAATACTGATTTGGTGGTTTGTGGAATTACAAATGTAAAAAATAATAAAGAGATGAATAAATTTAAAATTGAAGACTTGTTAAGCAATCAAAATAAACCTTTAATTGAATTGTTTGTTCATTTATTGGAAAAGGGATTGGCCTATTCATCATGTAACAAACTATATCGAAATGATTTAATCCAAAAGGACAAAATTAAATTCGGGACAGAATTTAAATTAGGAGAAGATGCTCTATTCAATATCTCCTATCTAAAAAAATCAAATAAGATCTCATTTGAGAACAGTGTATATTATGAATATCATCAAAATAATGGAAGCCTCGTTCATAAATATGTTCAAAATAAGTATGAAATCCAAATGTATTTATATGAAAAACTAAAAAAATTAGTTGATGAAGGAACGAATATCCATACCAATGAAAATATGTATCTTTATTATCAATATGAATTTTCCTTTGTCTTCATCAATTATTATTTACCTGGCTGCCCAATGAGTCCAACAGAAAGAAAAAAAATGATATATGAAATCATACATGATGATATTATACAAGAAATTTTTAAAGTGCCTAATGAGCGTAGCAATTTACAAAAAATGATTAGAACTCTCGTTCGAATCAGAAACGCAACCGTAATGGACATCTTTTTAAGAGCGTTTAGAAGGAGATATTTATAATGACGTCATTATACTCGCCCCTATTATCGATTGTTATTCCTGTATATAATGCTGAAAAGTTCCTAAAACGTTGCATAGAATCTGTGCTTAATCAGAGTTTTAAAGATTTTGAAGTAATACTTGTGAACGATGGATCGATCGATGGCAGCGGGGGAATATGTGATTACTATTGTGAGCATGATGAACGGGTTCATGTTTATCATTTAAAAAACGGAGGTCCTTCATGGGCGCGTAACCATGGTATCAATCATGCAAAGGGTACATATATCACCTTTATGGATGCAGATGATTTTGTTGATAGCTCTTTTTCTGAAGCTGCTAATAGAGTTCGGTTACAAGATTATGATTTTATTGTAGCGCCCTATTGTATTGTGGACACAGCTGAAAAACCTATTCAACACTATCAATACCGAGAAAAATCATTCTCAAACAATGAAAGTAAAGGAGAGTTTTTGAGAACGATTTGGTTGGGGGAACCTCTATTTGGAAGCTGTTGGAATAAGTGGTATAAAAAATCAATTATAATGAAAAATAATTTAAAATTTAATAATGATTTTTATATCGCAGAAGATTTTTTATTTAATTTACATTATTATCGTGAATGCCGATCAGCCATTTTAATAAGTTCTGCTTATTATTATTACGTCCTGCATGGAAACAGCGTAACTTCGGGCATCTATTATAATCGCTTTGAAATAGCAAAAACAGTTTATGAAGAGTCTTTAAGACTATTAGCAGATTTAAATATTAACGATGTTAAATCGAGATCTTTTTTGGAAGAATCCTACTTAAGTGGTGTGCTGAGAGCTATGTTTGATCTAACAAAAGCAGAAAACAAGCTAACCTTTAAAGATAAAATGCTGGAACTAAAAAAGTATGTAAGTGATATGGAAGTCCGTTCGATTTTAAGGAACGATCAGACCTATAATTTCAATCGTTTGGCTTATTTCTGTTTGAAGTATCAGAGTCCACTCATTTATTATACTGCATTTAAAATTAGATACTTAATGAAGGGGTGACAATATGAAGATTCCTAAGATTAGTATTATTGTTCCCATTTATCAAGTTGAGCAGTATTTGGATCGTTGTATCCAATCTGTCCTAAATCAATCATTTAAGGATTTTGAATTAATTTTGGTCGATAACGGCTCAACCGATGGCTCTTCTGAAATTTGCAATAAGTATGGGGAAAAAGACGAAAGAATAAAATATCTTCAAAAAAAACATGGCTCCATAGCTTCGGGGCGCAATTATGGATTAAAACATGCCATAGGAGAATTTATTCAGTTTTTGGATGCGGATGATTGGCTAACGTCTGATATGTTACAGAAAATGTACGATACCTTACTTCACAGTCATTCCGATTTAGTTACCTGTGGGTATCAAAAAATGTATGTAAATGAGTTGGCAAAGGAATATTTTGTTCATTGTGAAGTAGAGGACCAAACATATAACAAGAAAGAATTTTTAACCATATGCGCAAAGTATTGTGAGAATTTTATCCTTTATTTTGTTTGGAATAAATTATATAGAGCTGAAATTATAAGAAATAACAGAATTAGATTTGATGAATCCATTACGAGAAGTGAGGATGTTCTTTTTAACTTGGATTATATTAAAAATGCGAATCGTTTTAGCTTTATAAAGGAACCACTATATATATATAATCGTTCAAATGTCAATTCAACATCCAAGGGTTTTCAAATTCAAGATGTAGAGATGCAAAGTATAACCTATGATCGGATACGCGCCTACCTTTATCAACAAGGGGTTTATCCTAGTAACGAGCGCCACTTGGAACACCAATATGCGGTGACAATGTTTTCTCTCATAGCTCAAGCCTATATTACAAGTTTGGAAGTATCAAAAGAAGTAAGAAGAAATTATATTAAAAGGATCCTAGGTAACGGCAGTACACAAAAAGCATTACAATATCACTCAAAAAGTGGTTTTTTAGCAAACATTATAAAATTTAAACTCTATAAATCCATATATACAACAGATATTATCTTTAAATTTTATTTCTTTTTAAAAGGAGGAAAGCTTATAGACTAAGCCTTCCTCCTTTTAATTTGGACTTCAATTTATTAATCAAGATGAATGGAGGAATAGCATGAAAGTTGTTATTCTAGCAGGTGGCTTTGGAACACGGATAAGCGAAGAAAGTCATTTGAAACCTAAACCAATGATTGAAATAGGCGGTAAACCAATCCTATGGCATATTATGAAATATTATTCTTCGTTTGGCTACAATGATTTTGTTGTTTGCTGCGGTTATAAGCAGTATGTCATCAAAGAGTTTTTTGCAGATTATTACCTGCATATGTCTGATGTAACATTTGATTTTACAGCTGAAAATAAAATGATTGTTCATAATAATCATACTGAACCATGGAAAGTAACTCTTATCGATACCGGCATAAATACAATGACTGGCGGACGTATTAAAAGAGTAAAAGAGTATATTGGAAATGAGCCATTTATGCTTACTTATGGGGACGGGGTAGCCAATGTTGATATCGAAAGATTAGTCGAGTTCCACAAAATGAATAATAAAATGGCAACCATAACGGCTATTCAACCTGGTGGACGATTTGGAATGCTTGACATTAATAAGGACGATCAAATTAACCATTTTAAAGAGAAATCGAAAGAAGATGGTGGTTGGATCAACGGAGGATTTATGGTGTTAGACCCTAAGGTTATTGATTTCATTGAAGGCGACTCAACTGTCTTTGAAAAAGAACCATTAGAGACCTTAGCAAGGATAGGAGAATTACAGGCATATAGACACGATGGATTTTGGCAGTGTATGGATACATTGCGAGATAAAGAGTTATTAGAAAATTTATGGTCAACTGGAAAAGCTCCTTGGAAAGCGTGGGATTATGTTGAACTTTTACAAAGGTAAAAAGGTATTTGTAACAGGTCATACCGGTTTTAAAGGAACATGGTTATGCAAAATGCTTATTAATGCTGGTGCAGAAGTTACTGGCTATGCACTACAGCCGCCAACTGAACCGAATCTATTTGCACTTAGCGGTATAGAGAATCAAATGAACTCCATTATGGGGGATATTAGAGATTTAATATTGCTAAAGCAGGTTTTCCATGAAGCCCAACCGGAGATTGCCATCCATCTTGCTGCGCAACCGATTGTAAGGGATTCTTATAGTGATCCTCATTATACATACGAAACAAATGTAATGGGGACAGTTAATTTTCTTGAATGTGTCAGGGAAAGTAAAACCATAAAATCTGTCCTAAATGTGACGACAGATAAAGTATATCAAAATCATGAGTGGGAATGGGGATACAGAGAAACTGACAATTTAAATGGTTTTGATCCTTATTCCAATAGTAAATCATGTTCAGAAATGATAACACAGTGTTATAAAAACTCATTTTTTTCTAATGAAGATATTTCCATATCTTCGGCAAGAGCAGGAAATG
The DNA here is from genome assembly GCF_002860255.1 of Neobacillus cucumis. Classification (GTDB taxonomy): domain Bacteria; phylum Bacillota; class Bacilli; order Bacillales; family Cytobacillaceae; genus Neobacillus; species Neobacillus cucumis_A. The sequence continues at coordinate 162,004 of NZ_PGVE01000107.1, read as the reverse complement.
TAATTGGCGGCGGAGATTTTGCTAATGAGCGAATTATTCCTGATTGCATTAGGGCTGCAGCTAATAATGAACCGATCATCGTAAGGAATCCCTCATCAATCAGGCCGTATCAACATGTACTTGAGCCGCTTTATGCCTATCTATTAATTATCGAAAAACAATACCAAAACAAACAGGACGAAGGTTATTACAATGTTGGGCCAAATGAGAATGATTGTGTATCAACAGAAACATTAACAGATTTATTTTGTAAGGTATGGGGAGAAGGCTTACGCTGGGTTAATCAGTCCGATGGAGGCCCGCATGAAGCCCATTTCTTAAAATTGGACTGTTCCAAAATAAAGAGGACATTTGGCTGGGAGCCTAGATGGAATATTGAAAAGGCTATTGAGAAAACCGTTGAATGGACCAGAGTATATTTAAATAGAGGGCATATTGCCCATGTGATGGATGCACAAATCTTAGAGTTTATGGAAAATCATGAACGCGAACGTTCAAAAATTACGGTAGGGTGAGGTAAATGAAAAAAGCAATCGTAACTGGGGCAAATGGATATATAGGAAGTACACTTATTAAGGAAATGCAAAAGAATAATATCGAAGTTATTGCAGTTGTAAGGAATAAAGATTCGAAAAATAATACTCTACCAGAAAATGTTAAGATTGTATATTGTGAACTTGATTCCATATCCAGTCTAATTGATTTGGTTCCTGACAACGATATCGATGTTTTTTACCACTTAGCCTGGGAAGGAACAAGTGGCGGTGATAGAGCCAATTATCAAGTACAGTTGTTAAATGCCCAATATGCTTGTGATAGTGCGATAGCAGCCAAAAAATTAAATTGTAAAAAATTCATTTGCACAGGAACTATCACGGAAAAAATAGCAGAAAATATTTTAAATATTGAAGTGAAGGCAGAGAATACCATTTATGGTATTGCTAAGCACACCGCACATTGCCTTTTAGATGTTTTGTGTAAAAAACTTGATTTGCCATTTGTTTGGGCAAGACTGTCAAATATTTATGGAGGCCATAATGAAACAGGAAATATTATTAGTTATACGCTTCAAGAATTACGAAAAGGGAATAAACCATCGTTTTCGAAAGCGGAACAACCATACGATTTAATGTATGTGAACGATGCAGCTAAGGCTTTATATCTTTTAGGTAAAGAAGTAACAAGCGAAAATTGTTATTTTATTGGAAGTGGTTCACCACGTATTTTAAAAGAGTATCTACTTGCGTTAAAGGATGTCTATGGTAATGGGGCGGAACTTGGAATTGGTGAAAAGCCTGAGGATGGTTTGAAGTATTATTGGGAATGGTTTGATACAACCGATTTTGTAAGGGATACGAAATTTGATGCCGCAAATACATTTGAAGAAAATATACTTGAAACGATTCTTGGATTGACTAATGGAAAGATGCAAACTACCTGAAGGAGAGCTTATCAATGATTCAAAAGTTTTCATTTGAAGAATTGGATTTAAAAGGGGCATTTTTGATTAATCCCTTTGTAGCATATGATGAAAGAGGCCATTTTATCAAGGATTATTCTGAAGAAGTATTTAAGGATAATGGACTTGACCATGAGTTAAAGGAAGTATTTTATACGAGCTCTGAAAAAGGGGTGATCAGGGCGGTTCACTTTCAAAGAGTAAGAGAGCAAGCTAAACTGGTTCGTTGTATTACCGGGAAAATATTTGATGTGATCGTCGATCTAAGAAAAACCTCGCCAACTTATGGGAAGTGGAGAGGTTTTTTTCTTTCTGGTGAGAAGAAGGAATCGCTCTATGTTCCAGAACATTTTGGGCATGGATATCTGGTGATCGAACCATCCATTGTTTCATATAAGTGTTCAGAAAAGTTTTATGGGGAGTACGATGATGGAATTATATGGGATGACCCAGATTTAAACATTCATTGGCCATTAGATTTAGTTAATGAAAAGATTATTCTCTCTGAAAAAGATAAGCATCTGCAAAGTTTTAGAGAGTTTAACGAAAGGATATAGGTATCGTTCTAAAGAGGTGCAATAAATAATGGAGAAATTCTTTTCAATTTCAATCGCATTATGCACTTATAATGGTGAGAACTACTTGAAAGAGCAATTGCAAAGCATACTATACCAATCTAGGTTACCAGATGAAGTCGTGATTTGTGATGATGGTTCTACAGATGACACAATGGCTATTTTACAAAACTTTAAAAAAACAGCAACCTTTAAAGTTAGTATTTATCGGAATGAAAATAATTTAGGAAGCACAAAGAATTTTGAAAAATGTATAAACCTATGCGAAGGGGATCTTATCTTTTTATCCGATCAGGATGACTATTGGCTGCCAAATAAACTAAACATGATTGAGCAAGAGTTTATTAATCATCATAACTTAAATTTAGTTTTTACGAATGGAATCGTAGTGGATAACAACCTGACATTCTTAGGATACACCCTGTACCAATCATTAGGATTTGATGAGCGAAAAAAGAAAATCATTGATCAGAATAGAGAATTTGATGTGCTGATGTTTAGAGATGTAATAACAGGCTGTACGATGGCTTTTAAGAAAAGCTCCTTAAAAGCAAACAAATTCCCAGTAAATTGGATACATGATGCATGGATTGGGTTAATTATTGCTGCAATCTATCCAGGTTCAATTAAATATCTGAATGATCCATTAATTTATTATAGGCAGCACGGTTCAAACCAAGTTGGAGCATTAAATTGGGCAAACCTAGAACCTCACCAATCCGTAATTAGTTGTATTAAAAAGAATCAGTTTGATCAGATTGAGAAAACTTATAGCAATTTACAAAACATAAAAAACGACTTCGAAGAATCTAATATAGTCATACAAGATAATAGAACCATACAAAGATTTAATAAACTTTGTTTACATTATGAGAACAGAATGAAGTTAAATAGCAGTTTAATGAATAATCTGAGGATAGCATCCATTGAATTTATTACATTGCGCTATTCCAAATTCGCAAGGGGTGTACTTACATTATTTAGGGATTTGTTTTTTAATCGAAAAATAGAAAATGCCTAGTTTAGGAGGATATCACTTGTGAAAAATTTATTAGTTAGCATAAGTTGTACTACCTATAACCATGAAGACTATGTAACCGATGCAATTGAAAGTTTTTTAATGCAAAAAACAAACTTCGACTTTGAAATTTTGATACACGACGATGCATCGACTGATGGAACTTCTTCTATTATTAAAGAATTTGAAGAAAAATATCCTGATATCATCAAACCTATTTATCAAACTGAAAATCAGCACTTAAAAGGAATTAAAGCATCAGGGATCAATGTAAAGAGGGCAAAAGGGAAGTATTTAGCAGTTTGTGAGGGAGATGATTATTGGACAGATCCATATAAATTGCAAAAACAAGTAGACTATATGGAAAGTCATCCTGAGTGCAGTTTATGTGTTCATGCCGGTTATGTTGTGTCAGCATCAAATAAGGAAATACAAAGATATAGTCGACCTAACAAAATAAATAAAATTTATACAGCAGAGGAAATAATTGAATTTGGCGGAGGCCTTTTCTTAACAAATTCAATGCTTTACCGAACGGAATTAGACAGAAATCGGCCTGGATTTTTTGAAAAGGCACCTGTAGGTGATTATCCACTTGCCATAAATTTAGCCTTACAAGGTACAGTTTATTATATGGATGAATTGATGTCTGCTTATCGAGTAGGAGACAGCGGCTCCTGGACGGTTTCTAGCTTTTCTACTATAGATAATAAAATTAAGCACTTTGATCAGATTAGCATTATGCTTAATAGAATAAATCAATATACAAACCTTCAATATCAACATGTGATTACCAGAACAAAGAAGCGCATTCAGTTTTATCTCTTAGTTGAACAGGAAAAGTTTAAAGAAGCATTAAAAGAGGAATTCAAATTTATCTATTCGGAATTTGGGTATAAAGATAGGGCTCGTATGTTTCTTCAAGGTTACTTTCCAGGCATATTAATGTCTTTGATCACTATAAAAAGGAAATTAAATTTATGAATATTGAAGTAACAAAATCAAATATCATTTCCTCTTTATTTTGGAAATTTATGGAACGTATCGGAGTACAAGGTATACAGTTTATCGTGTCGATTGTGTTAGCCCGTCTCCTTAGACCAGAAGACTTCGGTACAATCGTACTTATTACTATTTTTATAGCTATTTCTGGAGTTCTAGTTCAAGGTGGTTTTAATACTGCACTGATTCAAAAGAAAGATGTGGATGAATTGGATTATTCATCTGTCTTTTACTTAAACATAATAGTTGCAAGTATTCTCTATATTGTACTTTTTTTTACTGCACCTTTTATAGCAGCATTCTATGAAGATATGCAACTAGTGCTTATGCTGAGAATACTTTCTGTAACATTGTTATTGGCCCCTTTTAGTTCAATTCAAAATGCTGTTATGGGGAAAAACATGCAATTCAAAAAACTGTTTTTAAGTAGTGTAGGTGCATTAGTGGTTTCGGGGATAACAGGGATTGTATTAGCAATTAGTGGTTTTGGTGTTTGGGCATTGGTAGTGTCACAAGTAATTAATCAACTGATGAATACATTCATTCTATGGTTTACGGTAAAATGGAGACCGAAATTACTTTTCTCATTTGAAAGAGTAAAAAGTTTATTCTCATTTGGTTGGAAGTTATTAGTGTCGTCATTACTTGATACCCTGTATACAAATTTACGAAGTCTTCTTATTGGTAAAATGTTTAGTCCGGCTATATTGGGTTTTTATAATAAAGGTGAACAGTTTCCAAGTCTCTTCGTAAGTAACATTAATGGTTCCATTCAATCAGTAATGCTTCCAGCTTTAGCATCTAATCAAGATAACAAACAAAGGGTAAAAGAGATGGTGCGTAGATCCATCGTGACCAGCTCTTTTATTATTTTTCCCATGATGGTTGGTTTGGCTGTTATAGCAGAGCCATTAGTTAAAATTATGCTTACAGAGAAATGGCTGCCAACCGTACCTTTCATGTTAATATTTTGTGCCTCATATGCGTTATGGCCTATTCATACGGCGAATTTGCAAGCAATAAATGCAATTGGACGCAGTGATATATTCTTAAAATTAGAAATTATAAAGAAAATAATAGGTATTATCATTCTAATAATAAGTATTCCATTTGGTGTATATACGATGGCTTTAGGTGTTCTAATTGGAGGAATAATTTCTGCTTTTATCAATGCATATCCTAATCTGAAGTTACTAAATTATAGTTACCTGGAGCAATGGAAAGATATTTCTCCTTCCTTAATCATCTCTCTTGTAATGGGAGCAGTAGTTTATAGCCTAAAGTTTTTAGAACTATTGCCGCTCCTAAATTTGACACTTCAAATATCGGTAGGAGTTTTTGTTTATATAAGTCTAGCGAATATTATAAAGTTGGAGTGTTATACCTACCTGCAATCAACTGGTAAAGAGTTTTTTAGGAGGAGAAGAAGGGTCAGTTATTTACATAAATAAATCTTTAGAATGGGGGTATTTATTTGGAAGAACATTTCTCTCCAACCCAAATTCATAAGTTAAATTATAGTGATGGTTTGAATGATTTTTATATAAAACGTGAAGATTTACTTCCTTTTTCATTTGGAGGTAATAAAGTTAGATTTGCTTCAGAGTATTTTAAAGATATGAAAAGATTAAACTATGATTGTATTATTTCATATGGAAATAGTCGCTCAAATCTAAATAGAATCATTGCTAATATGTCTAAAGTAAAAAATATCCCTTGTTACGTAATTTCACCAGCAGATGAATCAGGAGAGCGCATTGAGACGAACAATAGTCGAATGGTTAAGAACTTCGGGGTTACGTTTATTCCTTGCAAAAAGGAAAATGTTTCTCAAACAGTTTCATGGGTTCTAAATGAATGCAAATCAAATGGATTAAAACCTTACTATATTTATGGTGATATATATGGTAAGGGAAATGAGAAAGTAGCGATTAAGGCTTATGTTGAGGTTTATAATGAAATCCTTGAATTTGAAAAAGATAGTCAATTTAGTTTTGATTATATTTTTCTAGCATCAGCAACAGGTACAACCCAATCAGGATTAATATGTGGAAGATTATTAAATGGTGATAATAGACAAATAGTAGGCATTTCAATTGCCCGTAAAAAAGCAAATGGAAAAGAAATTATTCTCAATAATATAAGAGAATATTTGAAAGGCGATGAAGTTTTATTTAAGGAAGAGGATATTTGTTTTGAAGATAAATATGTTGTTGATGGTTATGGCGAATATAACATTGAGATAATAAAAGTAATAAAAGATATTTTAAACACTGATGGTATACCCTTAGATCCCACCTATACTGGTAAGGCATTTTGGGGAATGAGGGAATTCTTAAAACAAAAGAAAATAGAAGGTAAGAAGATTTTATTTATGCATACTGGTGGTACACCTTTATTTTTTGATTATTTAAATAAAATAAACGTTGGCACCGAAGATGAGCATCCTTATAATACAAACGTTTCCTTCTGCTAATAAGGGTACATCGAATAAAAATAAAAACAAAAATGAAGGGGAGCTTTCCAAATGGCAAATATATTAGTAACATCCATAGGATCGTTTGCTGCTGACATAGTGATAAAGACATTAAAGGCTAATGGTCATTACGTTGTAGGATGCGATATATATAGAAAAGAGTGGATTGCCGATGCCTATAATGTGAACGCATTTGAACAAGCTCCTTCCGTATTGGATATGGAAGCATATCTCGAGTTTATAATAAAGATTTGTAAAAAATATGATGTTCGGTACGTAATCCCTTTAATTGACTTGGAAGTAGATTTACTTTGTGTACAGAAGGATTTCTTGTTAAACCAGTACGGTATTATAATATGTACTTCAAATGAAGAAACAATAAAGAAATGTAGAGATAAATATATATTACCAGAATACCTCAAAGAAATAGGTATAAATAAAACAATCCCAACAATGCTTTTAAAAGAAACAAACGTTAAAGATGTTAATTTTCCCGTTATAGTCAAACCACGAAGTGGAAGAAGTAGTCAAGGATTTTTTATATTAAAAAATAGAGAGGAATTAAACTATTTTATTACCTGTAATAAAATAGACGATTATATAATCCAGCCATATATTGAAGGAGATATTATAGTTGTTGATGTGATTAAAGACCTCCTTTCCAAAAAAGTAGTAAGTATTTCAAGAAAAGAACTATTAAGAAATAAATCGGGTGCAGGAACCACTGTAGAAATAATTTCAAATAGATATCTAACAGGTTTGTGTGAATATATTGCAAACAAACTAAATATTATAGGTGCTGTATGTTTTGAGTTTATCTCTACGAAAGAAGACGATCTTTACTTTTTAGAGATCAATCCCAGATTTTCAGGAGGGGTAGAATTTAGTCATCTAGCTGGATATAACGTTGTATTAAATCATTTAGGATGTTATATGAATATTCCTATTGAACCAGATGCGACTATTCACAAAGGAATGATTATTGCAAGGAAATATGAAGAATATGTAACGAGAATGGATCATCTGATTACTAATGAAAGTAGATAATGAAACAAAGGACGACTCTAAACCTTAGACTGGTGAAATGGAGTCGTTCTTTTTTGTTACAAGAAACCTAATAAGGGGAGGATATTAATAATGAAACCGATTCAAGTAACCAGGTCCTCTATGCCCGCTTTTGAGGAGTATATGGAAGAAATTAAAGTCCTATGGGAAAGTCATTGGCTGACGAATATGGGTGAAAAACATAAACTTCTTGAAGCAGAATTAACTCACTATTTGAATACTCCAAACGTAACGCTTTTTACGAATGGCCATACTGCTTTGGAATGTGCCATTGCAGCTTTAAATCTTACTGGCGAGGTAATTACAACTCCGTTTACGTTTGCCTCTACCACACATGCCATTGTAAGGAACGGGCTGAAACCAGTTTTCTGTGACATTAACGAGAATGATTATACTTTAGATGTAAACAAACTAGAAATGCTAATTACAGATCAAACTTCTGCGATTATTCCAGTCCATGTATATGGGAATATTTGTAATGTAAATGAGATTGAAAGGATTGCAAAAAAGTTTAATCTCAAGGTGATTTATGATGCTGCTCATGCATTTGGAATAACAGTCAATGGTGAAGGAGTGGCCAACTTTGGGGATGCTTCGATGTTTAGTTTTCATGCTACCAAGGTCTTTAACACCATTGAGGGTGGCGCAGTAACATTTAGGAATCCTAATTTAAGGAAAGTCTTGAATGATTTAAAGAATTTTGGAATTACGGGCCCTGAATCCGTAGAGTATGTTGGTGGCAATGCCAAGATGAATGAATTTCAGGCCGCAATGGGCATCTGTAATTTGCGCCACATAGATGATGAAATTATGAAAAGAAAGGCTGTAGTTAGACGATATAGAGAAAATCTAAGTGGGATTAAAGGGATTAAGCTGTGCCAAATTCAGTTGGGCGTAAAAAGCAATAATTCATATTTTCCTGTTGTGTTTGAAGACTATAAATTGAATCGTGATGAAATTTATGAATTATTAAAGGAACATCATATTATCGCTCGCAAATATTTCTACCCTTTAACAAATAGCATTGATTGTTATAAAGATCGATTTAATTCTAACGATACACCAGTCGCGAAATATATTGCCGAAAGAGTCCTTACACTTCCTCTTTATGCAGATTTGGCCTTAGAAGATGTTGATAGAATTTGTGAGATTATTATCGAGTGTCAACCCAATAAAAAGGAATATCTTATTATTCCAAATGAATTGGGAAGGACGGTATCCAATAAAATCATCATAAATAGCTAATCCATTCGCCCGAAATGTAGGAAGTAGAGGTGGAATATGAAACGGTTATTTGATCTGCTAATCTCTTGCTTTATTTTGATACTATTTTCTCCCATTATACTCATAACTGCAATCTTATTAAGAATAAACATTGGAAAGTCCATTATTTTTAAACAACAACGGCCGGGTTTAAATGGCAGACTTTTTGAGCTTTATAAATTCCGAACGATGTCAGATGCAAGAGACGAAAACGGTGAATTATTACCAGATCATTTACGGTTATCTTCCTTTGGCCAGAGAGTTAGAAAGTGGAGTTTAGATGAACTTCCACAGCTAATCAACGTAATTAGAGGAGATATGAGTCTAATAGGCCCTAGACCATTACTATCTGAATATTTATCCTTATACAATGAAGAACAGGCTAAACGCCATCTGGTAAAACCAGGAATTACAGGCTGGGCCCAGGTTAATGGCAGAAATGCGATCACATGGGAAGAAAAATTTAAACTGGATGTATGGTATGTTGAGAATCGTAGCTTTAAACTTGATTTAAAGATTTTATTTCTAACCATTAGAAAGGTTTTAGCTTCAGATGGGATTAGTAATTATAATCATGTGACAATGCCGAAGTTTGGCGAGGAGCCTTCTGAGAATCAGTCAACTACCACATCATTGTAAATAACAACTATTTTTAATAGTATAGAATAATTTATGAAACAATCGATTCCTATTTAATCGATTTTTTTTTATTGAAAATAAATAAATGGGAGTGTGAAAGATGTTTAACGGCAAAGAAAAAATATATCTTTCTCCCCCACATATGAGTGGGAATGAGCAAACATATATAGATAGTGCGTTTGAGATGAACTGGATTGCACCATTAGGTCCAAACGTTGATGGTTTTGAAAAGGAAGTTGCTTCATTGGTTGGAGTTAGGGATGCTCTTGCAGTCAGTTCAGGAACTTCAGCTATTCATTTGGCATTAAAACTTCTTGACGTTAAACGAGGTGATCGGGTATTTTGTTCAACACTCACCTTTGTAGCTAGCGCCAATCCCATTATTTATGAAGGAGCAGAACCAGTATTTATTGATTCAGAGCCTGATACATGGAATATGTCTCCTGAAGCATTAGAACGTGCTTTAATGGATGCCGCCATACAAGGAGTTCTACCGAAAGCTGTAATAGTCGTTCACCTATATGGGCAAAGTGCGAAAATGGACGAAATTCTTTCTATTTGTAATAAATACCACGTCCCAGTAATCGAAGATGCAGCTGAATCACTTGGATCCACTTATAAAGGAAAAGCAAGTGGAACGATGGGGGCATTTGGAGTTTATTCATTTAATGGGAATAAGATTATCACCACATCTGGAGGTGGAATGCTTGTTTCAAACGACAGTGAAGCTATTGAAAAAGCACGTTTTTTAGCTACTCAAGCAAAGGATCCCGCACCGTACTATCAACACAGTCAAGCTGGTTACAATTATCGGATGAGTAATATTTTAGCTGGAATAGGCAGGGCGCAATTAGAAGTTCTGAATGAAAGGGTAAATGCAAGAAGGACCATCTATAATCACTATTCCCGATATTTAGCTAATCTTCCTGGGATTACATTTATGAGTGAATTAGAAAATACTCATTCCAATCGATGGCTAACAACTTTATTAGTTGATAAAGAAGCGTCAGGAATATCCAGTAATTCATTAATAGAGTTTTTGTTAGATGAAAATATAGAAGCACGACATGTATGGAAACCCCTGCACATGCAGCCGCTTTTTAAAGGGGCATTATATTATTCTCATAATGAAAAAGAGAATGTTGCAGAGGGATTATTTGAAAAGGGAATTTGCCTCCCATCTGGCTCTGCTTTAACAGAGGAACAACAAATGAGAGTAATCAATGGGATTTTAAATTTTATTTCCTGCTAGGTAAAATAACTGATTCCCAGTAAAAACAGGTAAGAGAGTGAATTAAAATGATCAATCTATCAAAAAAAATGACTCAAGAACAGTTTCAAAAGATTTTGATGTACACATACACTAGAGTCGAAAAATCAGATAAATTAGAGGTGGAGGAGTTAATAAATGAAATCATAAAGCAGCTAGAATCTAATTATATAAAGTCAAAATAAGCCCATAACAGCCCTTAAAAGAATAAAGATCCTTCTTTTCAATTTGAAACAGTTTGAATGATTAGAATACAAGAATCCTAAATTAAAATCTGTTTACTTACTGGAGGGGGATTATTGGAAACCAATAAAAGAAAACGGAGAAAACAACTGGGGTTGTATTCAATTTTGCTCTTATTAATTACTGTTATTTTGCTTTTATTGGAAAACCGTCATTTAATAGTACAAAACAAAGTAGTAGGAAATGTAGAAAAAGAATCTATTTCCTCTATATCATTAGATGCATCAAGCTACTCTTTAAAACTCAAAGATAGCCGACGTATCCCAGTCATTGCTAAGTATTCAGATGGTTCTAGTAAAAATGTTTCGAAACGAAGTGTCTATTCAACATCAGATAAGAAAATAGTTTCCGTAAACTCTACTGGGTTAATCACTGCAGTGGCACCCGGTTTTGCAAGCATTCAAATCAGTTATGAAGGGGTTGCGAAAACAATTGCTGTTTCTGTTTCCTCTAAGTCTCTTCATGTAAATGTTAAAGATTTTGGTGCCTATGGAAATGGAAAGCATGATGATACAAGAGCAATCCAAAAAGCCATTGATCATGCAGCGGCAAAAGGGGGAGGAGACGTATTCATACCAAAGGGAACCTATATTTTACACCCGATTTTTCTTAAATCCAAGGTTAATCTAGTCGGAGAAAGCCGCGATATTGTCACGTTAAAATTATCCAATCAGGCATCCGATGATTATACACGGGTTGTCAATTTGATAAACGTTAGTAATGTTAAAATCCAAAGCTTAACAATTGATGGGAATTCTAAAAAACATCCAAAGGGAATAGAACACATGCATTGTATTTTTGCTTGGGATAGTAAAAATATATTCATTGACAATAATCGGCTTATTCATGCGGTTGGAGATGGAATCTCTATTTCAGGTTCTGAGAAATCGAGCAATAAAGTCATTATTTCTAATAATATTCTTGTAGATAATCATCGGTCCAATATTGTACTTGAGCAAGTCAATCATTTACAAATTTTTAATAATACCAGTACGTCTAAGGTCGGCCGTCCTGCTCTGCACTTTGAACCTTGGGAAAAAATATCCTTTAATGATGCAAAAATTTGGGATAATACATTCTCCTCCAATACGGAGGGCTATTGTGTTCAACTGGAAGGAGGTAAAGATGAAGGCAATTTTTACTACAATGTTGATTTTTTTCGGAATAAAATAACTTGTACAGCTGGTCAGTTTCTTGTTATGGAAACCAAAAACGCAAAGGTTTATCAAAATATGCTTAATGTTGCGTCTGTATATGTTTGGATAAAGAACGAGGATCTCCAAATTTACAATAATAACATACATTCTCGGAACGGGATTGTTATCGAAGGGACTTGGGGAATTCTCTCAAAGGGAACTCAAATATTTAAAAATAGTATTATGACAAAAGGAAATGGCCTATCTATTGCAGCTGGTTCACAAAATACAAAGATTTATCAAAACAGTTTTACAGGTACAGGAAAAACAGGTGTCTATCTTTTTGCTACTGCAACAAATATTACAAAAACAACTGTATCTGATAATACTTTTAAAAATTTTGAGTACGGTATTTTTACTGATTATAACTATTATGATAATAAACGTATTACAGGTTTATTAGTACGCGGGAATACTTTTGCAAATATAGATGAGTATGCTCTTTATATCAAAGGAACTACATCAAATGTAACATTTGATAAGAACAAGGTGGTAAAAGCTTCAGGTGTTAATATTTTAGCAAACGATAGACTTATGTCTAATATATTAGTTTCAAATAATATTATTTCTGGCGGTGAACAGGGGATCGTCCAAACACAAAGCGGTAATGGTTTCTTAAAAAGTTTAACGATTTCTGGAAATATAATTTCCAATTCAACTGCCAAAGGTGATATGTATTCTACTGGGGCCGCCATTGAATTAGCTCAAAATTCCATTCCGCCTTCAAATGTGTTAATTAAAAAAAATAAGTTAATAAATAACATAAGAAATTTCATAACCGTACCTAAATCTTTGGCAGATTCCATCAAAAAGTAAATGAAATTTAACGGAGTGGGATATACATGTTAGAAAAAATAGAAAGTTTAAAGAGTTCAGTTGTTACAAAAATTGTCCCAATCGGATGGAGATTAAAAATTAAAAGTTTACGTTCTGGTATTAATCATGATTCCTTAATTTCCAAAAACGAACCAAAAATCATTGTGGCGATTGCTGCTGATTATGGGAATCTTGGCGACATAGCGATAACACATGCCCAAATCAACTTTTTAAGGGATCATTTTCCCAGACACAAAATTATCCCTATACATGTTGATGATTTTTTTATGATTATCAAATTAAAGAAGTTGATTAATGATGTCGATATCATTACAATCATCGGCGGCGGGAATATGGGTGACCTGTATGAAGGGTTGGAGAGCTATAGAAGATACATTATTCATTTATTCCCTAATAATAAAATTATTTCGTTTCCTCAATCTATTCATTTTCAAGAAAAGAAATCCCTTGATAAAAGTATAAAAATCTACTCAAAGCATCAAAATTTGCACATCTTTGCAAGAGAAATGCAATCATATGAAATAATGAAAGATTGTTTTAGGAAAAATAATGTTTATTTAGTTCCAGACATAGTCCTATCTCTTAATAGAATTGAGCCTATTTTAAAAAGGGATGGTATTATTATTTGTTTACGAAATGATCTTGAGAAAAAAATATCCAGAAATCTAACAGACAGTCTTGTATCCTCTATAAAAGATAGATACAAAAAAGTGAGTGAGCATGACACTGTTATAAATAATTACTCTGTAGAATTTGCTATGAAGGAATTGGATAGGTTTTTGGAAAATTTTAAAAGTGCAAAAGTTGTCGTTACTGATAGACTCCATGGGATGATTTTTTGTGCCATTACCAATACTCCTTGTTTAGTGCTGCCAAATAGTAATCATAAAATTGCCAGTACCTATCATCAATGGTTAGTTAATTTCAAACATATTATTTTAGTAGAGAAGTTTGATGAAGAAACGATGTTAGGGCTTATCGACACTCTTTATGATAGTCAAACATCGGAAACGATGTTTAACTCCGATTTTAATGACAAGTTTACTCCATTATTAAAAGCGTTAAAGGATGAAGTATATTACTCGAGGAAACGACTAAAGCTGCTTAAAGCATCAATTAAACTATTTGGATGGATATTTCATAATCATTCACTAAGACATATCGCTTTACTTGTGTATCTACTTAACATGGATTTGGACTTTTTTATATTTATGATAACAGGGGTTTTTTAAAGGATTAGGTAATGCTATATTGACTTGTTCATTATAAAGAACTAAAATTAGATTAAAGTTTGTAGATAATATATTGATTCATTTCATAAACAGTTAATTAAAATCTCTTTCAAAAAATTTTTTTATTCAAAATGTTCTATTTTAAGAACAACTCCTCATTTCATCTTTTAAAGGAGATAGTTGAATGAATACACCTCGAACCGCATTTATTTTACAGATTCATAAAAACCCAGAACAAGTAAATATGTTTATCCAACAGCTTATTTCTGATAATCAAGCAGATGTATATGTTCATATAGATAGGAGAAGTTACGAAAAAATTCACGGTAAAATATTGAAACATCCCAATGTAAAAGTACTCGAAAATTGTGTTGTCTGTGAGTGGGGAAATATTAGCCAAATTACGGCCACTCTTTTGTTATTGAGAGAGGTAATGGCATCTAAGAAAAATTATGATTATGTCTGCTTAAGAAGCGGGCAAGATATATTGGTTAAGGAGGGCTTTAAGGATTTTCTAATAGCAAACACGGGGAAAATTTATATGGGTTTTCGAGAGATCACGAAGAAAGATTTAGTTGGAATGGAGATTAATTGGCCAAAAGTAACAAGGAGACGTTTTAATTCAGCTCATCCCTTTAGGATCTACAGGAGAATTATTCATGATTTATACCAAAAGGGAATCAATCTATTCCCCAATAATAATCGGTGGCCAAAAGAATATACGTTTTATACTGGTTCACAGTGGTTTACAATCTCACTTGAAGCTGCTCAGTATATCATTGAATTTATAGATAAGAATGACTGGTATTATAAATTTTTTGAACATACCCTGGCTCCAGATGAATGGTTTTTTCACACATTAATTATGAATTCACCACTAAGATCTAAAGTAGTTAAGAACAATTTATTATATTTAAAATGGGGAGAATCCTTTACGGATATAGGATCCCCTTTGTGTTTAACTAGTAAAGATATACAACAAATTGAGGAATCTAATCATTTTTTTGCAAGAAAATTTGATGAAGACGTTGATAAATCTGTCATTCAATATTTTATAAATAAGGTGAGGCTTGGTGGGAATACCAATGCAAGAATAAGAATGAATGTTTAAATAGGGCTAAAAGGGTGAGAATACATGCAGTTAAATTACGATCTAATTAAGGGTTTGGAACAAGAGTATGGATCATCATTTTTCTTACTTGATGTTAATAAGTTAAGGAATAACTTCAAAAAAATAGAACATGCATTTAAAAGCAGATATGAAAATTTTCTAATAGGGTATTCCTATAAAACAAATTATTTACCTTATTTATGTAGTCAGATGGATCAGTTGGGTGCATATGCTGAGGTTGTATCGAGATTAGAATATGATTTAGCTATAAAAATCGATGTAAATCCGAGAAACATCATTTTTAATGGACCATTAAAAACGTATGAGGATATAGAAACAGCTATAAAAAATGAAAGTATCATAAACCTTGATTCTCTATATGAAGTAGACAATGTCATTCAATATTGCTTAGAAAAAAGGAATAAACAAGTAAAGGCAGGGTTGAGAGTAAACTTCGATATTTCCAATAATGGCGAAAGTCCTCTTCAAGAAGGGTATGAAGTAAGCCGATTTGGGCTATGTGTATCAAACGGAAATTTTCAAAAAGCAGTTCAAAAACTCATAGAATTGGAGAATATTAAAATCGTAGGTTTACATGGTCATTTTTCTACCAGAGAAAGAAAGGTGGAAACATATAGGAACATTACAAAGGGATTATGTGAATTAGCCAAGCAATACATTCCAGATTCAGTTGAATATATTGATATAGGTGGTGGAATTTATGGAGAACTTCCATCCAGCTTTAATCTACAGATCCCAAGTTTTGATGAATACGCTGAAGAGGTTTGTAAAATCATGAACGCAGAATTTGGAGGTAAACCAAGAAAACCCTATTTAATTTTAGAACCTGGTATTTCGATGGTGGCAAATGCGTTTAAATTTATTGCAAAAGTGATAGATATTAAAACAGTTCAGGAACAATTTTTTGTCCTCATAGATGGTAGTGTGCACAATGTTAAACCTACCATGCATAAAAGAAATCTACCCATGCATCTTGTAAAGAAAAATGTAGAACAGCAGTCACATGCAATGTATAACATTGTTGGTTATACCTGTATGGAAAAGGATTATTTGGCTTATGACGTGGAAGGGGAATTACCGGAAAGGGACGATTATATTATTTTTGATAATGTTGGGGCATATACGATTGTGTTTAACCCGCCTTTTATAAAAGAAAGACCAAGCATAATAGCAGTCGAAAACAAAGAGTTTTTTGTCGTACGAAAAAAAGAGACGATAAAAGAATTTTTCAATGAAGACCTTTATGTATTTTAAAAAAATAGACTAGAGGGATATATAATGAATATTTTAATTTGCAGCGCTGGAAGAAGAGTTAAGCTAGTTCAATATTTTAAAGAGGAATTGAGTAAACTAGGAGGTAAAGTTGTAGCAATCGATTGTGACGCAACGGCACCTGCATTACGATTTGCCGATTTTGCTGAAATTGTTCCTGCGATTACTAATCCTGAATATTTGCTGCAATTAAAGCAACTATGTCAAAAGCACGAGATTGATGCTGTTTTGAGTCTAATAGATCCTGAATTAAGTGTGCTTGCCGAACAAAAAGAGAACTTTGAAAAAGAAAATATAAGATTAATTGTTTCTAGTAAAGAGATTGTAGATATTTGCTTTGACAAATACCGTACCTATAAATTTCTAGAAGAGCACCATTTACCTGGGATTCCAACGTACATAAATTTAAATAAAATCATCTCAGAAATCGAAAGTGGCAAATTGGATTTTCCAATTATAGTTAAGCCCAAAAATGGCAGTGCAAGCATTGGAATCTCAATTGTCAATTCCCTAAAGGAATTGCTGGCAGTCTGGAGAGATTCAGGTGAATTAATTGCCCAGCCGTTTATGGATGGGGATGAATATGGTATTGATTGCTATATTGATTTATTAAATGCCAGTACGACAAATATTTTTTGTAAAAAGAAAATAAAAATGAGGGCGGGAGAGACCGACAAGTCGCTTTCTGTTAACGATCCAAGTTTGATTCATTTGATAGAAGAGTTAATAAGGAAACTGAACCCAGTGGGGCCGATTGATATTGATTGTTTCAAAACGGAAAAAGGGTATTTTATTTCGGAAATAAATCCTAGATTTGGTGGCGGCTATCCTCATGCCCATGAAGCTGGGCAAAACTTTATAAAAAATATGATTAATAATTTGGCAGGGACATCGAATAAGGCTGATATTGGCAATTACTCTGGCGGGTCCGTCATGATAAAGTTTGATGATGTTATACTTCTGCCATCGTTAGATAAATCTTTAAAGCTGATTCATACCCTACAGACTGAAAAAGGGGGGATTGCATGTACGAGGTAATTTCTCATGATCAGAAAATACGCTGGGAGGAAAAACTAAATCAACTTTCGAAAACAGATATTTTCTACCATCCATCCTATTCAAATTTGTATCAGCGTTTTGGGGACGGGGCACCTCATTTATTTTTTTATGATGATGGGAGAGGAAATCAAGCAGGTTATGTTTTCCTAAAAAGAAAGATTAGTGGATTGCCCTTTGTTCAGAATGAAAAACTAAACGTTGATTTATTTGACATTATCACACCATCCTATGGATATGGCGGTCCTTTAGGCAATGTTGAAGATGAACAAAGTTTAAGAAAGTTTAGAAAAGAATTTGAGGAGTATTGTCAAAAGGAACATATTATTTGTGAATTTATTCGTTTTCATCCTTTGCTTGAAAATTATAAGTTGATGAACCCTTATATGGATGTTGCTTATGATAGAGAAACTGTTTTTATAGATTTAACAAAGGACGAGAAAGAAATTTTTAGTCAATACCATAATAATCATAAAAGGAACGTGAATAAAGCATATAAGAACGAATTAAAGTTCAAAACCTTTCAAAGTGAAGAAGCCATTAAAATGGTAGACGATTTTTATAAATTATATAAAGAAACAATGGATAAATTACAAGCATCTGCCTATTCCTATTTTTCCATCGAGTATCTAATCAGTTTATTATCGGATTTAGCTAATATGTCAGTCATTGGTTCAGTTTTTTATGAAGGAAGAATGATTGGGGCAGCTTTATGTTTGTATGACGGTGATTCCTTGCATTATCATCTTGGCTGCTCGCAAAAACAGTTCTTAAATATGGGCGGAAATATTTATTTGCTTCACCAAATGGCTTTATGGGGAAAACAGGTGGGTCTTAATAAGTTTCATTTGGGTGGCGGTCATATAGGAAGAGATTCTTTATTTCAATATAAGTACCGATTCAACCCGAATGGACTTCTCCATTTTTATACTGGGAAGAAAGTTCATAACGTTCAAACTTATAACTGGTTAATTGAAAAATGGGAGAAATACTATGGTGAATCAGCTGATCAGCAGTTCTTTCCAGCTTATCGTAGTAAGCCACAAAAAGCAACTTCTGTTTTAGTTTGATTCTAAATTAACAAAAAGTGGGAAGGTAGTATAAGACCATGATAACGATCAATTATAAAAGGAATCTTTTAAATGTAACAGAAGTTTATGGGCAAAGGAAACTAGAAGAGATTAATGCTAATCAAGCAGACCTTATTATCAATACTCGACTTTTAACTAATCCTCTAGATGGACCTATAGTTAAAAAGAATAAAAAAAATAACTCATTTGAAATTCTCATTCCCAATTTCATCTTGGATTTATCAAAAGAGGAACAGGACATTTACAATAATTTTAACAAAAGCATTAAGTATGAGATTAGGAAAGCTTCTGAAAAGGATGGATTGATTTATTCTGAATATGAAAATGCAACCGATGAACAACTTTTGAACTTCTCTAGATTTTTTAATTCGTTTGCAAAAGAAAAAAATATTGATAAATGTGTTTTAGAAAAGCTTTTTACACTTAGAAATAATGATTCTTTATTAATGACAGTTATTTCAGATGAACAAAATAATATTCTAGTTGCCCATTGTATGCTGTTAGACCGAGATAATAGCCAATCATATGGATTGTATTCTGTATCCGCTCGGTTTTCAAAGAGTAACTCTAGCGAAAAGAGATTAGTAGGAAGGGCTAACAAATACTTGCATTGGAAAGAAATACAAACTGTAAAGCAAAGAGGATTTAAATGGTATAATATGGGTGGTGTTGTGGCTGGAAAAGAAGGTGAAGGAATTAATGAATTCAAAATGAAGCTTGGTGGAGTTAGAGGATACGATCTAAAAATCTATCATTCTAACAGTTTTATCGGTAACATATGTAAAACACTATTATATTATAAATGGAGAAAAAACCTTATAGAGTAATCCACTGCAACTTTTGAAACAAGAATAAGTTTCCAAAGAAAGCACCATCCATCAGTCGTATGGATGGTACTATTTCTTCTAATCAGTTCTTTACCAATAGAAGTAAAAGGACAAAATAGTTAATGAATTGATTGTCTTATATCAAAAAACTATTGAGCTAAGTAAAATACCGTGATTTCTGGTCTGCAAAAAAGTCTGATCGGTAAATTAGTTGTACCAATCCCACGATTAACGTATAATGGCAGTTTATTAACTCCTACTTCATAATATCCATCCATATATTTAGTTGCTAATCGTTGGTTAATGATTGGACCCCAAAAAGGCAATCTTACTTGTCCCCCATGGGAATGCCCCGAGAACTGTGCACTTATTGGATACTTGCTGCTTTCATCTGCAATATCTGGTTCGTGTGACAGTAAGAACACACAATCACTTTCGGATAGACCTGCAATTGCTTTATCGATTTTTGGACTCCCATACATTACATCATCTATTCCAGCAATGTAAATTTTTTGATCTTGATTCTCAATAAAATGATGAGTATTATCCAGAGTCATAAAGTTTGACTTTTGTAAAACTTTTATGACTTGTTCTTTCAAATAGTAATCATGATTGCCTATGACAGCCCATTTTCCTCCAGGCGGTGTTTTAATCTCTTTTAGTAATGGAATTATGTTTTCGGGATTTCGATTCCCCAATTCAATGAGGTCACCTGTAAAGAAGATAATATCTGGGTTAATATTATTAATTGAGTGGACAACCGTTTGAAATTCTTCAACTCCATAATGAAATCCTAAATGAACATCACTAAAATGAACAATTTTCCATCCTATAAACGATTTTGGGAGTCTTTTTACCTTAAGAGGAATTTCTTTTATCTGATACCAAAATCGTTCTATTTCAGTAGAATAGGTGCCAACCATTATTCCTGATGAAATTATTCCAAGAAATAATTTCATAGTACTTCTTAAAAAAGAACGTCGACTTTGTGGTTTCAATTTAGATTGCAGATGGACCATTACTTCACCCTTTTCATTACATGTTCTTTTTAAAGAAAATTATATATAAAATATATGAATTCCTCAAATTTAATTAGGTGAAAAATAAACTAATTTTACCAAATACCATTTACAATAAGAAACTGAAAAAGAATTAGATAAGGAATGGCTAGGTCTAATAATTGAGGCAAAAAATTTAGGACTATCTATCAATGAAATCAGAGATTTCCTGTCAAGTCCTCAATTCATAAGGCTAGTAGGTTATTAATTTTCCGAATTTCCAACAAACTATAAAGATTTCTGCATTTGTTATAGATTCTGATCGAAAAGAAGCGTGTATATAGTGTGCTACTAAAAATAAAACAGCTTAACAAATGGTCAAAACCATTTTGTTAAGCTGTTTTTTAATATAAATTAATAATTCAAGAACTTCACACAAACCCCATAAGGCACCGTAATATCAGAAGTAATCAGCGTCAATCGACCAGAAACCTCGTCTCTTGCATACAACACCACATTACCAGACTCCTGATTCGCAGCAACCACAAACTTCCCACTCGGATCAATCTCAAAATCCCGTGGCCAATCACCCTCAGTCGAAGTATGCTCCACAAACGTAAGCTCACCAGAACCCGAATCCACACTAAAAACGGCAATACTGTTATGACCGCGATTCCCCGCATAAACATAACGGCCATCTGCAGAAATATGGATTGCACTGCCTTGGTTATTTTCTTTAAAATCCTCAGGCAAGGTAGAAATATATTGTACTTCAGAAAAATTTCCATTCTCTGGATTGTAGTTTAAAACAATCACTTCAGAACTAAATTCTGTCATAACATAAGCTATATCCCTATTTGGATGGAAGACAAGATGTCTTGGGCCGCTTCCTGCTTTTACAGGTAAAAGATTCACTTGGGTAAGGGTGCCATCTTCCTCCACGGCATAGGTAATAACAGCATCAATACCTAACTCACAAACAGCAAGGTACTTCTCATCAGGCGTCAATTCAGAATAGTGGGTATGAGGCTTTTCTTGTCTTGGGTCAGGACCTGAACCTTCATGCTCTCTAATGGAAGCATAAGGTAAGACGGATCCGTCCTCTTGGTTAATCAGATGTGATTGAACCAGCCCTTGATGGTAGTTAGCACCAAATACCATGCGGTTCTTGCTGTCGACACTAACATAACAAGGCGGTGCCCCAGTTAATACTTGGCTGTTAATTGGTGTGAGTGAGCCTGAATCCCCAATGGAGAAGGCTGCAATACCTCCCGTATCCCCTTCTTTTACAACAGAGTAAAGGAAGCGGTTATCTTTGCTGATAGCAAGGTATGTAGGATTTCCAAGTTCTGCTGCCACTTGAATATCTTCTATTTTCCCCTCATTTGTGTCTAATGTAAAAGAGTAAACTCCTTTACTATCTCCTTTTGTGTAGGTTCCAATATAACCCTTGAATTTCGTTTCTGCCATTTTTCTATGCTCCTTGAATAAATATATTTTCTCTCTATATAATATCCTATTTTTAACTAAAAACTAAAAATAAAGCTTAGTCAAAATAAGGGCTGCTCATAATGTTGGTATATTGTCATCGACTATATGTGGAATTCCCAACAAGAGCTTGTACAAATTTAAGAAGAAGAAGGATTTATGCCCATCGTTGAAGAAGGAGATATGGACATTATTAAAAATTATACGGTTGAAATTTTAGGTGTTTTTCATGCCATCGATGGGACAAATTTGAAGTAATAACCGTTAATTAATACGATGATAGGGAGGAAATATGAATGTTAGGTGCAATTGAAGCAGGAGGTACAAAGTTTGTATGTGCAGTAGGGGATGAATCTGGACGGATTATCGAGCGAATTCAAATTCCTACCACTGTACCTGAAGAAACGATGGGAAGTGTTATTACTTTCTTTAAGAAATATCCCATACAAGCGGTCGGAATTGGTTCTTTTGGACCTATTGATGTAAATACTGAAAGTCCAACCTATGGCTCTATTACCTCCACACCTAAACTGGCTTGGAAGGACTTCCCCTTTGTTCAAACAATGAAAGATAACTTTTCCGTTCCAGTTGGTTTTAATACAGATGTGAATGCCGCAGCCTTAGGAGAGGTCACATTTGGGGCAGCTAAAGGCTTGGATAGTTGTTTATATATCACCATTGGCACTGGAATAGGAGCAGGAGCCATCGTGCAGGGAAATTTGCTTCAAGGACTTTCACACCCTGAAATGGGTCATCTTTTAGTCCGAAGGCATCCAAAAGATACTTATAAAGGAAAATGTCCGTACCATCATGATTGTTTTGAAGGCCTTGCTGCAGGACCTGCAATCGAAGAACGCTGGGGTGAAAAGGGAATTAACCTAGTTGATCGCGAGGAAGTTTGGGATTTGGAAGGCTATTATATCGCCCAAGCACTGATGCAATATATCTTGATTCTCTCACCGAAAAAAATTATTCTCGGCGGAGGGGTCATGAAACAAAAACAAGTATTTTCTTATATTAATAAATATTTGCCAGAGTTAATAAACGGCTATGTATGTTTGCCGGACCTTATTGATTACATTGTTAGTCCAGGCTTGGGAGACGATGCTGGGATTACTGGATCGCTCTTGTTGGCCTATCAAGCATTACAAAGTGAAAAACCAGTGACATCATAATAGGAAGATAGATGTATGTGTTTCCCACCATAAAATAAAAACGCTCATCTAATGGAATGAGCGTTTTTATTTGAATATAACAAATCCCTCTTTTAGAAATAAGAAAATTAGAATTCCCGCTAGACTATTAATTAATTACAATATCCTTAATAAAGTGTTCTACAGCAAAGGCAGCCACACCTAAAGCAGAAGAATAAATGGAAAGTGCTGAAAAACGTACCTCCATTTCGTTCTGGTGAAAGGACAAGGTATGGTTTTCAATCGTTCTTCGTATTGGTTTTTCGAGCCACTTCTTTGCTTTGGCTAACCGATTCCCGATAATGACTTGCTGTGGATTAAAGGTATTAATGATGTTATTAATGCCATAGCCTAGATAGCAGCCGATTTCCTCAAACAGCTCAAGTGTTTCCTTATCATTTTCTTCCGCAAGTTGAATCAATGATTCAAGCGTTGCCTGCGGATTATTTGTCAGTTTTAAAAGGGTATGTTCTGAAGCATACATTTCCCAACAGCCTCTGCTCCCACAGCTGCAAGGCCTGCCATTGACCTCGATAATCATATGGCCCAATTCCCCGGAATACCCATTATTTCCTTGATATAATTCCCCATTCAGGATGATTCCAACTCCAATCCCAATTCCAGCGCTAATATAGATAATATTTTCATGATCCTGCCCCGCACCAGATTGTTTTTCTCCATACGCACCGGCATTTGCTTCGTTTTCGATGATAACAGGAAGTTTAAATACTTCCTCAATCCCTGATTTTAATGTTACGTATTTCCATCCTAAGTTGGGTGCAAGTAAAACCATTCCTTCTTTATCGACTATTCCGGCTACACCTAATCCTACTCCAACCGCACCATACCTGCTTTTAGGCATTTCCTTAAGAAGGGTACAGATACCAGCTATTACGAGCTCTTTAACTACAGAAAAATTGGAATCCTGTATCAGTTGGTTTTTTTCAATGAGAATATTTCCTTTTAAATCTGTTAAAACACTTAATATATAATTAACCCCAATATCAATTCCAATGGCATAGCCTGCCACCTTATTAAAGTGAAGAAGAACAGGGCGCCGGCCGCCGCTGGACTCACCCGGACCAGATTCATAGATAAGATCTTCTTCTAATAATTCATTAACCATGGATGAAACGGTACCCTTATTTAATCCGGTTACCTGAGCAATGTCTGCACGTGAGATAGGTTCCTTTTCCATAATCATTTGCAGCACCAATGATTTGTTATTTCTTTTCACTACTTGTTGGTTCCATGTAATTGTTGTCAATGTAAAAAATCTCCCCACGTTCGTTATTGTATATCTATTTTAACACAAACTTAGTTTATTGAATATACAAACAAAGATATTAATGATATAATGAGAGTGTAAGTTATGAATCTATATATTCTTTAATCAATATTATAGAAGAAAGTAGGGAAAAAGGTTGACAAAGAATATGTTTTTTAATGCACATCATTCACCAATAGGAGCATTTTCAAGCTTCACTCTTGGCTTTTATGGAAATGGCGGAGGCTTGGATTTAGAGCTTGGCCGTTCACCACGAAAAAATGTCTATGTTGGTGTGGAATCGGCAGACCGTGAAGGAATCTATGAAGCACTTCCATTCTTTGAACTAGAAGATGATGAAAGTAAGCGCTATGATATTGAAAATATGGATCCTAACCCAGATAAGCCGCGCATCATTTTACCTTTTGAAAAGGAAAAAATAGAACGGAATTTTCAGTTAGGAACCGATTCATGGAAGGCGGGCGATTTAACTTTTACCGTCTATTCGCAAGTTCAACCTGTACCAGATCCGGCTGCGGCATCTGACGAGGAACTAAAAAATACGTTAATCCCAGCGGTTTGGGCAGAGCTTACCATTGATAATACTCAAGGAGCGAATAGCCGCCGTGCCTTTTTTGGTTACCAAGGCAGTGATCAATATAGTTCAATGCGCCGATTAGATGATACTTGTGACGGGATTGCTGGTATTGGTCAAGGCCGACTAACAGCAATCGCGTCCAATGATCCTGAAATTAAATCGGCTCTTCACTTTAGTTTAGAAAATATTTTAACCACACCATTTGAAGAAAACTGGACCTTCGGGTTAGGGCCTGTTGGTGCATTGGTGATGGATGTCCCAGCCGGACAAAAACGCACGTATAAATTTGCCGTCTGCTTCCATCGCGGAGGATTAGTGACAGCGGGATTAGATGCTTCCTACTATTACACAAGATATTTTTCTAATATCGAATCTGTGGCAGCTTATGCACTAGAAAATTTTGCATCCTTCACGGCTCGCGCCAAAGAAGCGAACAGCTTAGTCAATGATGCGGATTTATCGGATGATCAAAAGTTTATGATGGCACACTCCATTCGCAGTTATTATGGTTCTACACAATTGCTTGATGTCGATGGAGAGCCGTTCTGGGTGGTAAACGAAGGTGAATATCGAATGATGAACACCTTTGATTTAACTGTTGACCAAATTTTCTTTGAGTTAAAAATGAACCCTTGGACAGTGAAGAACGAGCTGGACATGTTTGTCAGCCGGTTTAGCTATGAAGATAAAGTACGTTTCCCAGGAGATGAAACGGAATATCCTGGCGGTATTAGCTTTACCCATGATATGGGGGTTGCCAATACGATTTCTCGTCCGCATTATTCTTCCTACGAGCTATATGGCTTGGACGGCTGTTTCTCCCATATGACCTATGAGCAGCTAGTGAACTGGGTATTGTGTGCATCGGTATATGTAGAACAAACCGGTGATGCAGAGTGGTTAAAGGTTAATTTGGATGTATTCGTTCGCTGCTTTGATAGCATGATCAATCGCGATCATCCTGAAGCAGAAAAACGGGATGGCATTATGGGTCTTGACTCCACCCGCGTAATGGGCGGTGCAGAGATTACGACGTATGATAGTTTGGATGTTTCGCTAGGTCAGGCAAGAAATAATATTTATTTAGCCGGAAAAACATGGGCATCTTATGTGGCATTAGAGAAAATCTTTAAAGAGAATGGACTAGCGGACTTGTCGAAAGAGGCTGGAGAACTAGCGGAGAAATGTGCATCCACGATTGCAGGTCATATAACACCTGGTGGTTATATTCCTGCTGTCATTAAGGAAGGAAACGATTCGAAGATTATCCCTGCCATTGAAGGATTAATTTTCCCTTACTATACCAATAACAAAGAAGCACTGGATCCTAATGGCCGTTTTGGAGCTTACATCCAAGTGTTGAAGCAGCACTTAACAACCGTATTGACAGAAGGTGTCTGCTTGTTTGAAGATGGCGGCTGGAAGATTTCGTCCACAAGCAATAATTCTTGGTTAAGCAAGATTTACTTAAGCCAGTTTATTGCCCGTGAAATTCTTGGGCTTGATTGGGATGAAAAGGGGGCGGAGGCTGATGCAGCACATGTTGCTTGGCTGACTCATCCAACATTATCGGTATGGAGCTGGAGTGATCAAATCATCTCTGGTGAAATCGCCGGAAGTAAGTATTACCCGCGTGGAGTCACAAGTATTTTATGGCTTGAGGAAAGTAAAAAATCCGCCCCTTTAGTGGCTTCTGCAATGATGGAATAAAGGAATCGAGGCTGTCTGGTATTAACTGGACAGTCCTATTTTTTAATAGAAGTAATGCTATACTTGTCTTATAATAAAGATAGTACTCATCAAGAGGTGAAAGAACATGCAATTTAATTGGGTAGTCGGCAAGGCATACACTGGTTGTGAGTGGGTTATGAAACTAGCCTATTTAAATATTTTATGGGTGCTCTTTTCATTGGGCGGTCTTATTTTACTCGGCATTTCCCCTGCATCTGTCGCATTGTTTACCATTTTAAGAAAATGGTTGATGAATGAAACGGATGTACCGATCTTTCCTACCTTTTTAAATACTTATAAAAAGGAGTTTGTCAAATCCAATCAGCTTGGATGGATCATGGCGTTGATCGGGATGTTCCTATATTTCGACTTCAAATATCTGATTACGGTTGGAGGAACGATACAATATGTGCTTTCCATCCCGCTTGTGATTGTGACGATTTTATTTTTTATCACCATGCTTTATCTTTTTCCTGTGTATGTTCATTACGAATTACGCCTGATTCAGTATATTAAGAATTCCTTTTATATTGGAATCATTAACATGCATATCACTATTTTGATGATTGCTGTAACGATCCTTATAGGCATCCTGTATCGTTCTATTCCTGGGATTGTTCCGTTTTTCAGCATAAGTTTATTCTCTCTCATGGTGATGACGGGGGCCAAACAAAGTTTTAATCGGATTGAAGCCAAACAAAAAAGGCTCAGTGTACAAAATTAATAACCTCACTAATGAAAAGCTGTAACCGCAAAAATTAAAGGGTTCCGTTTTGGGGCGCTTTATTATTAAATGACACAAGAATTGACGTATGAATTGGCATACGTCTTTTTCTTTATTTATCAAGGTTTCTACGAAATTTCATAAACTTTGACATATCAATTGACATCATTATTATGATGGACAATAAGTATTGTGCAATTAAAAAAGAGGGTCAAAACGTCTGTCATTTGCAGTGCCGTTTTGAGACCAATTTTATTGATCTTTATAAGCTGGTCGATAAAAAGCTGCTGATTCTCCATCTAAGATCAAGAGGGTCCGCATTTATCGGATGGGGGATTAGGTTAAGCACCCGATCTGATAAATAGAAGGAAAAATTTCTCTTAATTAGTACTTATTATTAAAAAAAGCTTAAATAGACGGAGAGATTCCGCCTACTGACTCGAAAAATGCGAAAATGGGAGATTTTGCTTTGCATAATCGGAAAACCTCCCCTTATTTCCCCCGAAACCACCTCCATTCTGCATCTAAGCGAAAAATCTCCGCTTAGTTTTTTGGGGTTACTCGATTAAGGACAAGACATCTTATTTAGAATGAAGTGAGTATTATCTCAAAAATCCAAGAGAACCTCATTTTGATACATTACGGTGAACCGTATCACAAGTAAATGAGGTTTTATATAAATAAGATTTTTGTATTCCTAATAAAGAAACTCGCCAATTACTATGGCGAGTTTTGCTTTTTTATATATCAATAACGATGCCAATACGACTGTCATTTCGGCACATATTTTAAGAAAAGCACCTCATTACGGAACCCTTTACGCAAAAATGGTACAGCTTTTTTCTTTGGCAAAATTTATTTAAAATATTTTTTATAAATCTTTGTTTATCCGATAGACAAACGAAGTGGAGGGTGCTATAATCTAATTAAAGAAAGGTTAAAGACTACTAGATTAAAAGACATGTAAGCATTTACACAAACAAGTCTATAACCGAAAAACCTTAGGAGGAATCCAATCATGGCTTATTTTGAAAATGTAAAAAACATTCAATTTGAAGGTGCAAATTCAACTAATCCTTTAGCATTTAAGTATTATAATCCACAAGAAGTAATCAATGGAAAAACAATGGAAGAATTACTGCGCTTCTCTGTCACCTGGTGGCATACATTTACAGCAGACGGTACAGATCCATTCGGCGTAGGTACTGCCATTCGTCCTTGGAACCACTTAACAGGACTTGATTTAGCAAAAGCACGCGTTGAAGCAGCATTTGAACTTTTTGAAAAATTAAACGTTCCATTCTTTGCTTTCCATGATGTTGATATTGCACCAGAAGGAAGCACACTAGCTGAATCAAACAAAAACCAAGACATTATCGTTAACATGATTAAAGAATACATGAAAACTAGCAAAACAAAATTACTTTGGAACACTGCTAACATGTTCACAAACCCTCGATATACACATGGTGCAGCAACTTCTCCAAATGCAGATGTATTCGCTTACTCTGCAGCAAAAGTGAAGAAGGGCTTAGAAGTAGCGAAGGAACTAGGCGCAGAAAACTATGTATTCTGGGGCGGCCGTGAAGGATATGAAACACTATTAAATACAGATATGAAGCTTGAGCAAGATAACTTAGCACGCTTCTTCCACATGGCAGTAGATTACGCTAAAGAAATTGGCCTGAATGTTCCATTCTTAATTGAGCCAAAACCAAAAGAGCCAACAAAACACCAATATGACTTTGATGTAGCAACTGGCCTAGCATTCTTACAAAAATATGACTTAACTGATTACTTCAAGTTCAATCTAGAAGCAAACCATGCAACCTTAGCTGGTCATACATTCGAACATGAACTTCGTGTGGCTCGTATCAATGGTATGCTTGGATCAATCGATGCAAACCAAGGTGATCCATTACTTGGCTGGGATACTGATGAATTCCCAACTGACTTGTATTCTACAACATTAGCAATGTATGAAATTCTTCTAAATGGCGGTTTAGGCAAAGGCGGAACAAACTTCGATGCAAAAGTACGCAGAGGTTCTTTTGATCCAGAAGATTTATTCCATGCTCACATCGCAGGAATGGATGCTTTCGCAATCGGCCTAAAAGTAGCAAACAAATTACTAGAAGACCGTGTATTCGAAAACTTCATTGATGATCGTTACAGCAGCTATACAAAAGGCATTGGTTTAGACATCGTTGAAGGCAGAACGAATTTCCGTGAATTAGAACAGTATGCTCTTGGTTTAACTGAAATCAAAAATACTTCAGGCAGAACAGAAGTATTAAGAGCTACACTTAACCAGTATCTATTAGAAACACTTTCAAGCGTTGCGGTTCGATAAAAACAACGAAAAACATAACAAAATAAAATGAAAAAATGTGCTGGAAGATTCTTGTCCAGCACATTTTTATAGGAAGGGACGAAAGAACGATGAAATACGTAATCGGTGTTGACCTTGGTACAAGCGCGGTCAAAATTCTACTTGTTAATCAAAACGGTGAAGTAGCCCAGGAAGTTTCCAAATCTTATCCATTAATCATCGAGAAATCAGGTTATAGTGAACAAAATCCGGAAGAATGGGTGGCAAAGACTACAGAAGGACTGGCCGAACTAGTCCAAGCATTCGAAGGAGATGTCAAAGATATAGAGGGAATCAGCTTTTCAGGACAGATGCATGGATTGGTTTTACTAGATGAGGCAAACCAAGTTCTTAGAAATGCGATTCTTTGGAATGACACAAGAACCACGAAGCAGTGTCAGGAAATTTATGAGGTTGTGGGTCAAGAGAAACTGCTCGAAATCACGAAAAACCCGGCCTTGGAAGGCTTCACCTTGCCAAAAATCCTTTGGGTAAAAGAGAATGAGCCTGAAACGTTCAAGAGTGCAAGCGTATTCATGCTTCCGAAAGATTATTTGCGTTACCGCATTACAGGCAATATTCATATGGAATACTCGGATGCAGCAGGAACATTGATGTTAAATGTAAGTAAACGGGAATGGAGCCCAGAAATCTTACATCTATTTGGTATTGCTCCTGAACTTTGTCCGCCGCTAGTAGAGTCCCATGCTTGTGTTGGCACGGTAACCGTTGAATTTGCACAGGCAACTGGATTATCTGAAGCAACTCAAGTCTTTGCCGGAGGGGCAGATAACGCTTGCGGTGCGATTGGTTCAGGGATTTTATCAGAAGGTAAAACACTTTGCAGTATTGGTACATCTGGTGTTGTCCTTTCTTATGAAGAAAGAAACGACTTGGACTTTGAAGGAAAGGTGCACTATTTTAACCATGGCGAAGAAAATACATACTACACCATGGGGGTTACTCTTGCAGCGGGCTATAGCTTAAGTTGGTTTAAAGATACGTTTGCGAAAGAAGAAGCCTTTGATCAATTTTTAGAAGGTGTTGACGGGGTACCTGCCGGCAGTGATGGCTTACTATTCACTCCGTACATTGTAGGAGAAAGAACACCGCATGCGGATTCCACTATCCGAGGCAGCTTTATTGGAATGGATGCTGGCCATGAACGGAAGCACTTTGCACGTGCGGTTCTTGAGGGAATCACTTTTTCATTAAATGAATCAATTGAAATATTTAGAAACAGTGGTAAGACCATTGATTCGATCATTTCCATTGGCGGCGGTGCTAAAAATGAAACATGGCTGCAAATGCAGGCTGATATTTTTAATGCAAAAATTGAAAAACTTACAAGTGAACAAGGTCCAGGAATGGGTGCTGCGATGTTAGCTGCCTATGGATGCGGCTGGTTTACATCTCTTAAAGAATGTGCTCAAAGCTTTATTCAAACCTCAAAAACCTACCATCCTATTAAGGAAAATGTGGAAGCCTATCAAAAGCTCTTTTCGATTTACCAGGAAGTCTATACACAAACAAAGGTACTTAATGACCAGTTAAAAGAATTTAGAAGATAAGCCAATGTGGAGGGAACATATGACAAAGTTAGTTGAAAAGCAAGGCGGGTCTTTTTACACTGGGGAATATCGTAATCTCTTCAAAGAAATCGGCAAAACAGAGGAAGAAATAAATCAAAGAATCAAGGATAATTGGGAACAACTTTTTAATGGGGCTGAAGATACCAGAATCTATTACCCAGTTGGCGATAACCTAGGTTACATGCTTGATACCGGAAACCTCGATGTCCGTACTGAAGGCATGTCCTATGGAATGATGATGGCCGTACAAATGGATAATAAGGATGTTTTTGACAGGCTATGGAAATGGACCTTTGATTACATGTATATGACGACAGGTGAGAATGCTGGTTACTTTGCCTGGTCTTGCCAGCCTGACGGTACGAAAAATGCCTACGGCCCAGCACCGGATGGGGAAGAGTTCTTCGCGATGGCTTTATTCTTTGCCTCCCATCGATGGGGAGATGGACCGGAGCCATTTAATTACAGTGTTCAAGCAAAAGAGATTCTACGTACCTGCCTTCATAAAGGTGAAGATGGGGTCGGGTTCCCCATGTGGAATAAGGAGAATAAATTAATTAAATTTATTCCTAACTGTGAGTTTTCTGATCCATCTTACCACTTACCACATTTCTATGAATTATTTGCACTGTGGGCATATGAAGAGGACCGTGCTTTTTGGAAGGAAGCAAGCATGGCGAGCAGGGAATATTTGAAGATTTCCTGTCATCCTGAAACAGGCTTAGCTCCAGAGTATGCCTATTATGATGGCACTCCAAACAATGAGAGAGGCTATGGTCATTTTTTCAGTGATGCCTATCGTGTAGCTGTTAATATCGGTCTTGATTTTGAGTGGTTTAGAGGGGATGCATGGGAAACGGAAGAAGCGAATAATATTCAAGCCTTCTTTGCTGATAAGGATCCTGCCGATTATCGCCGTTATACGATTGCTGGGGAATCATTCGAGGAAAAATCGCTCCATCCGGTCGGCTTGCTTGCTACCAATGCCATGGCATCCCTTGCAGCCGATGGTCCAGACCGTTTAAAATGGGTGGAATCATTCTGGAATACTCCTGTACGAACTGGGGAAAGACGGTATTATGATAACTGCTTGTATTTTTTCAGTTTGCTAGCATTAAGCGGCAATTATAAAATTTGGATGCCATAAACTGAGTTATTAAAAAGCCCCTTAAGCACCAGCTTGAGGGGCTTACGATTTCTAAGCTTCTTCGGAAATTTATAATAATTGGAAAACCAGTAATACAACCTTCCATGGTAAAATGATAATAAATAAATTTTGTTGACAAAATAAGCCTTTTTTCTCTATATTTTTCTGAATTTTGCAATATTCATTTAAATCATATGGTATAGTAAAAAAACAAATTAGTAGTTATCTATAACAATGTAAGCGTTTGTAAAATTGGCCCACCTACTCACTAATTTCATCTAATGGGAGTTGAAACGACATGAACAAAGTGATTTTAGTTGATGATGAAAATTTTTTCCGGAAAGGATTAAGAAGTTTAATAGATTGGAGAGCATGTGGATTTGAGGTTGCAGGAGAAGCAGCAAATGGTGAAGATGCATTAGCGCTTATTGATGAAGTAAATCCCGAACTTGTCATAACCGATATTCGAATGCCGGTCTTAGATGGATTAGAGTTAATTAAACAAGTGACGGAAAAGGCGGGAAATCATCCTAAATTTATTATTATCTCGGGTTACAGTGATTTTAAATATGCCCAACAAGCGGTACGTTACGGTGTTCATGATTTTATACTAAAGCCGATTGACCAGGAAGAAATAGAAGAAACCTTGCGATCGCTTTCTAATACGATAATGGAACAAAAGCTGGTTGTTGAACGGAACATTGAAATAAAGAAAGCCGTCTTACTTGATAATCTGATTTTAGGAAAAGTGAATGAGGAGGATGCATGCGTGTTCTCAAAAGAACTGTTGTTAAGTAGTGCAGCTGAATATTATTATCTGATTTTGGAGGTAAACGGACTTCCTGAATCTCCAACTGAATCGGCTCCTGATTATCAAGTGAAAGAAAAAATAACTAAAATTATTCGCAATATTTGTGATCCTCATGTGGGTGTATTTATTCAAGACTTAGAACAAGGAAGCTATGGATTATTAATTCCTTCCACCTATCTGCATCGTTTCCAAATGCAAATCGGTCATTTTGTGAATTGGATTAATGGACTACTTACAAGTAATATGACTCAAGCGGTTACCTTTTATATTGGACCAGCTGTTCCTAAATTACATTTGTTAAAAGACTCCTTTGAAGCAGCTAAAAATGCACGCGAGTATAAGTATTTCTATGAAGATAAAAATATTATTCTTTCAATAGATATAGAAAACAATAAAGCGATTACCTACACAGAACTAGAGGATTCCTATTATCATCAATTAATTGAGCAAATAGAAGAAAATACAACCTTGGCCATTATGGAAACAATAGATAAAATTTTCCTTGAGTTTGTCTCGAAAAAAATGGCTCGAGTAGCAGTGAAAGCAACCATCAATCGATTTGTACATGCTATTTTAAAAATTATTAAAAATATGGAAGGGGAAGTATCAAATTTAAAAAACTTCCAGACCATGCTTCAACTGCAAAACTATAATTTAACTTTACAACAGCTTAGGAAACAATTTCTTGAATTTGTGCTAGAAAGTAAAGAGATGATTACAATCCTTCGTAAACAATCTTCAGATGGTGAGGCCCATAAAATTAAACAATTTGTAGACTCACACTATCGTGAGAATATGAGTTTAAAATCCATCGCTGCAAAGTTTTATATGAATCCGGTCTATTTAGGACAACTATTTAAGAAAACCTATGGGATCTATTTTAAAGATTATTTATTGCAAGTAAGAATTAATGAAGCAAAAAAACTGTTGAGGCAGTCGGAACTGAAGATATATGAAATTGCAGAAAGAGTGGGTTTTAATAATACTGACTATTTTGTGACGATGTTTGGGAAGTATGAAAAATTAACTCCGTCTGAATATCGGAATAAACTCCTGGAGAAAAGAAAAGTGTGATAACGATGAAATGGGCAAAATTTAGTTTTCATAATGTGAGTTTAAGTAAAAAATTATTAATTATGTATATTTTTTCAGTCCTTATTCCGATTGTTTTAACCAATATTATTTTTTATACCGTTACGATTAACAATGTAAAACAGCAGCAAATGCACGATTCTGAGTTGGCACTAAAACAGATTAGCCATGATTTGGGGAATATTATCGACAACGCTGTGGGAATATCATCCTCCTTCTACACGAATGCAAATATTAATCATTTCCTGGAGAAAAATTATCCATCGGATATTGATTACGTTGAAAACTATGAGACCTATTTAAGAACATTATATCAGTCAAGTCCGATTAATCCGTCCATTCACTCGATTCGTTTTTATACCGATAACCCCACAATGATCTATTCAGGGGGAGTTTATCCCATACATGACATTAAAAATTTGGATTGGTATAAGCAAATCAAGGAGGAGAAAAATGCCACACCAATTGTATTGCAATCAACACTGGATGACCAGACGAAAACGTTTAGTGTGATCAGAAAGCTGGATTATTTTAATTTTAACTACAAACAAAAAATAGTAAAAATAGATATCAAACCATCCATAATTGAAAACATTTTTAATAATATTACCTTTAAAGGGAATGTCTATCTATTAAATGATAAGGGGCAAATTGAGTACACAACAAATAAAGGAATAGACTTTGGCAAGAAAAAAATTTATATCAAGGATATTGCAAGGAAAAAGGAAACCGTTACGCTAACCACTGCTTACTTGGAAAATACGTATCCCCAAAACTGGAAAGTGGTCGGAACAATCTCTGAAAAAACGATGATTAAAACGGTGTATAAGTCAGGACGCTTCATTATTTATTTAGCCTGTATCAATATCTTATTACCTACTATCATCATTATCTTAATCAACCGATCCTTTTTAAGACGACTTCGGCGCATTTTGAGGCATGTAAAAAAGATGGGCGACCAAAACTTCGAAAAGATTCCGGATCCGGGATATGAGGATGAAATTGGGATCTTAACAAGCGAATTTAATCGGATGACCGGAAAAATTAAGGAATTGATCCAGGATGTATTCATGGCCAATATCCAAAAACAAGAGATGGAGATAAAACGGAATCGTGCTCAGCTTAGTGCCCTTCAGAGCCAAATTAACCCTCATTTCCTATTTAATGCTCTGGAAACCATTCGCATGAGAAGTTTAATGAAGGAGGAGATCGAGACAGCCAAGATTATTCATAATATGGCGAAAATGTTTCGCAATTCCCTGACATGGGGGAAAGATATGGTAACGGTCCGAGAAGAAATAAACCTTATCATCAGTTTTTTGGAAATCCAAAAATACCGATTTGGGGATAAGCTAGATTATGAGATTCATGTCGATCGCAATGCGGAAGAATGTATCATACCAAACATGGCACTGCAGCCATTTATCGAAAATGCCAGTATTCATGGAATTGAGCCGTTGAAGGAAAATGGCAAAATTGAGGTTCATATTTCTTTTGATGGTAATCAGTTAATCTGTAAAGTCTGGGATAATGGTGCGGGGATGTCGGAATCCCAAAAGCAACAATTGATTCATGAACTCGAAAATGAAAATGATATGGGAAAAAGCGTTGGAATCAAGAATGTGTATTATCGATTAAAGCTTTATTATCAGGACCAATTTCACTTCCAACTGGATAGTAAAGAAGGGGAAGGAACAGTTATTATCATAAAGATTCCGAATCAACCTAGACAAATAAAAAAAACTAAAGTTTTAGAAAACCATCTATACTTTCCTAAGTAATACCTTTAGTTTTTAAATGGTCGATGTAAACCCTTTCAAAATATAATAAGGATGTACCAAATAAATGGGGGGGTTAGAAAATGTTAAGGAAAAAATTTGTAGCAGTACTCACCTTGGTCATGCTGATACTCGCGGTAGTCGGCTGCTCAAAAGATCAAGGTGCCAGCGGAAAGCCAAGCGAATCCGGAAGTAAGGGAGATTTAAAACCGGCCACATTCACGTATTATAATGCCGCTCAGGCAGGTAAGGACAGAAATACGAACGAAACCGTTATAGGGAAAGAACTGGAAAAACAAACTGGCGTTAACTTTAAAGTAGAATACGCTGTCGGTGATATTAACACAAAAATCGGGACCATGATTGCAAGCGGCAAATATCCTGATCTTTTAGTTCCAGATGCGGCATTGCCAAAAATATTAGATGCAGGTGCATTTATTGATCTTGCTGATTTGATCGATAAGTATGCTCCGAATATAAAAAGGCTATATGGCCCATATATGAATAAAATGAAAGATAAAGATGGACATATTTATTTTCTTCCTATGGAAGCGTATCAAGGATATCTGCCAAATCCTAATATTGACCAAGGCGCATTTTGGGTTCAGCGTGCTGTCTTAAAAGATGCAGGCTATCCGAAAATTAAAACACTTGATGAATATTTCAACTTAATTGAACAGTATCAAAAGAAGCATCCAAAAGTAGATGGCAAATCAACAATTGGATTTACAGCTTTAACTTATGATTGGAGATTCTTCGCATTATCAAATGCATCAAATCACTTGGCCGGGTATCCGAATGATGGCGGCGTTCAGGTTGATATGAAAACTCATGAAGCAAAAGTTTACGGAAATAATGAAGATACTAAGCGTTATTTACAGAAATTAAATGAAATTAACAGCAAGGGTTTATTCGATAAAGAATCGTTTGTTGCCAACTATGATGAATATCTTGCTAAATTAACCTCAGGACGTGTACTTGGATTCTTTGATTACGGATGGCAAATTGGACAGGCAGAAACGAATTTGAAAAATGCCGGTGTAGATGATAAGCGTTATATGGCTTTACCAATTGTATTTGATAAAGATACAAAAGATCAATATTTGGATCCGCCTAACTTTGTAAGTAACCGCGGTATAGGTATCACAGTAAGTGCAAAAGATCCAGTAAGAATTATTAAATATTTGGACAATATGCTTACAGAAGAAAACCAAAAGCTGATTTTGTGGGGAATTAAAGGCCAAACATATGATGTGAATGATAAAGGTCGTTTTGTTCGTACCCAAGAACAAATCACCAAAACAGCTGATGATAAGTTTAGGGAAGATTTCGGTTCTAAGATCTATGAATGGGGCTGGCCTCGTGGAAATGGATTATTCTCTGACGGAAATGCATATGAACCTAGAAGACAAGTTGAAGTAGCGCAATTGTCCTATGATGAAGGCGACAAGAAACTGCTTAATGCATATGGAGTTAAAGTTTTCTCTGATTTATTTGCTAAGCCAGATAACCGTCCTTGGTATCCGGCATGGGGTATCCAGTTAGAAGAAGGTTCTAAGGAGCAAATCTTCACTCAACGACAAACTGATTTGGAAAAGAAATATTTCCCTAAGTTAGTTTTAGCCTCTCCTTCTCAATTTGATTCTGTTTGGAATGAGTATGTAAAACAGTACAATGCTCTCGATGTAAAACCATATGAAAAGAAAATGACCAAGGAAGTTAAAAAGCTGATTGAAATGTCTGAGTCTAACAAGTAATTTAAAATAACTAACTTGCGTAACGGAGGCCGATATTGCCAAATTGGCTTATCGGCTTCCTGTTTTTTACAATGTTTTATCTTCGAGATTATAATCCTCAACTTGGTTTGGTGAGTATGAGTATCTAAGGTGTGGCTTATGATGATTGAGTTTTGTATGTATGTGTTTTTTATAGAGGAGGGGTAAAAATGCAGGTTCAGACTGAAACAACAAAGAATGTAGTTGATTCTTCCGTATCGGTTCAATCGGAAAAAGTCAAAGGGAAATTTCTGAAAAAAGTAATGACACAAAAAGCACTCATTGCAATGAGTTTTCCCTTTTTAATTTGGTTATTTGTTTTTAAATATATTCCATTATGGGGCTGGTCCATTGCCTTTCAGGACTTTAAACCCGCAAAAAGTATGTTAGATCAAGAGTGGGTAGGATTCGAACATTTTAAATTTTTATTTGCTGACCCGAACTTTTACCGGGTGCTTCGTAATACTTTAGGGATGAGCACCATTAACTTGGTATTGGGTTTTGTTACAGCTATTGGATTAGCACTTCTTTTAAACGAACTAAAAGCTGTAAAGTTCAAAAAAGTTGTCCAAACCATCAGCTATATGCCACATTTTATTTCATGGGTTGTTGCGGCAAGTATTATTTCTTATGGACTTTCACTCGATAATGGGATTGTAAATATTGTATTGCTGAAATTAGGGATTATCGATAAGCCCATTCTATGGCTGGGGAAAGAGAAATGGTTTTGGGGAATTCTAGGTGCTTCTGATGTATGGAAAAACGTCGGCTGGAACACCATTATCTATTTGGCAGCTATTACGATGATTGACCCAGAGCAATATGAGGCAGCAGATATTGATGGTGCCACTAGATTGCAGAGAATCAAATATATCACGCTCCCATCTTTAAAACCAACGATTATCATTTTACTTATTATGAATTTGGGGTATATTTTAGAATCTGGTTTTGAAGCCCAATATTTACTCGGGAATCCATTAAACCTCGACTACTCTGAAAACCTTGATATTTATGTTTTAAAGTACGGTATTTCTCTAGGTAATTTTTCACTTGCCACCGCTGCAGGAATTTTTAAGACAGTCGTAAGTTTCATCTTTTTATTTACAGCAAACAGTATTGCTAAAAAGTTTGACCAGCCAAGGCTTTTCTAGGAGGGGATTTTATGGAAAAAAAACGATTTTTCAAAGCAACCAGGAGTCATACAGGTGCAGGCGACTATATTTTTGATATTTTTAATTATACCTTTATGATCTTCCTTTGTATCGTGATGTTATATCCTTTTATTAACCAGATGGCTGTATCCTTGAACGATGCGAATGATTCCATAAAGGGTGGTATTTTTCTTTGGCCGAGAGAATTTACCTGGTCAAATTATAAATATGTATTCGGAGAAGCTAGTATTTTTCACGCGTTTATGATTTCGGTTTTAAGAACACTAATCGGAACATTGACATCCGTACTTGGCACAGCAATGGTAGCTTATACCATTAGTCGAAAGGATTTTGTCTTTAAAAAATTTGTGACAATTGCATTTGTTCTCACCATGTATTTTAATGGCGGACTAATTCCAAATTACTTGCTTATCAAAGAACTTAATTTATTGGATAGTTTTTGGGTATATATTATCCCTGGGATTATCGGCGTATTTAATCTTATTGTTATTCGTTCCTTCATTGAAGGCATCCCGGAGAGTTTATTTGAATCGGCAAAAATCGATGGAGCAGGGGATTTTACTACATTTTTAAAAATTGTCTTACCATTATCGCTTCCGGTATTGGCAACGGTTTCATTGTTTGTCGCTGTTGGTCAATGGAATTCTTGGTTTGATGTGTTCTTGTACAATTCTTCCACTCCTGAACTAAGTACCTTGCAATATGAGCTTATGAGAATTTTACAGAATTCAAATGCTTCTATGTCAGGCAAGACTGCGGCAGATGCATTTGCTAGCAGTAATTCAAATGCAAACACAGTAACTCCTACTTCCATAAGGGCAACCATGACTATAATAGCAAGTTTACCAATTATTATGGTGTATCCATTCTTGCAAAAGTATTTTGTAAAAGGCTTAACTTTAGGTGGAGTAAAGGGATGATTCTTTAAAAAAATGGGACAATATGTCCCTTTTTTATTGAGCATCTAAATTATTAGGATACAAGGAGTGAGTGACAATGAAGCAAGGATTCAATCCGTATCTTCCATCGTGGGAATATATTCCTGATGGAGAACCATATGTTTTTAATGATCGAGTTTATGTGTATGGCTCTCATGATCGCTTTAACGGGCATGTCTTTTGTATAAACGATTATGTGTGCTGGTCGGCACCCGTGGATAATTTAGGTGATTGGCGGAATGAAGGCGTCATTTACAAAAAAACAGATGATCCACTCAATCCTGATGGCAGAATGTGTCTTTATGCACCGGATGTCACAGTGGGTCCAGATGGTCGGTATTATCTCTATTATGTGCTTGACAAAGTCCCCGTTGTGTCGGTAGCCGTATGTGATTCGCCGGCGGGCCGTTACGAATTTTACGGTTATGTGCATTATTCAGATGGAACACGCTTGGGGGAAAGAGAGGGCGACCAGCCTCAATTCGACCCAGGGGTCTTGACCGAAGGCGACACAACCTATTTGTACACTGGCTTTTGTACAGCAGGTGACAAATCAAGAAAAGGTGCTATGGCGACGGTCATTGGTCCGGATATGCTTACCATTATGGAAGAACCAGTTTTTATTGCACCAAGTGAGCCCTACAGTAAAGGCAGCGGGTACGAAGGACATGAGTTTTTTGAAGCGCCATCCATAAGGAAAAAAGGCGATACTTATTATCTTATTTACTCCTCTATCGTCATGCATGAGCTTTGCTATGCGACTAGCAAACATCCGACAGAAGGCTTTGTCTACCAGGGAGTCATCGTAAGCAATGCCGATCTTCATATTGATACTTACAAACCAGCGGACAAGCCTATGTATTATGGTCACAATAATCATGGCAGCATGGTTGAAATGAATGGGAAATGGTACATCTTTTATCACAGGCATACCAACGGAACAGTTTACAGCCGACAGGGCTGTATTGAACCGATTGAGGTTAGGGAGGATGGCACAATATCCCAAGTTGAGATGACATCCTGCGGGCCAAATGGAGGCCCACTAGTGGGAAGCGGGGAATATCCAGCTTATGTGGCTTGCAATCTATTCTGTAAGGATGAGGAATTGTATTCGGGTTCTCTCGGGGCATGGATGGACGGACGATTCCCGAAGATTACACAGGATGGTAAAGATGGGGAGGAAGAAATCGGATACATTGCGAATATGAGGGATACTGCTACAGCAGGTTTTAAATATTTCCAATGCGACAATATTCGAAAAGTCAAAATCAAGGTGCGCGGGTATGCCCAAGGGGCTTTTGAAGTCAAAACATCATGGAACGGGCCGGCCCTTGGAAAAATACCGGTTGAGTTTACGAACGTATGGACAGAATATTCCGCTGATATTACCATTCCGGACGGCATACAGTCATTGTATTTTACTTATAAGGGGATCGGTAACGCAAGTCTCGCTTCTTTTACTTTGGAATAAATATACTTAGGAGTAGCAGCCCTAAAAATTGTGGATAAAAAGGGATTAAATACTGAATTCATTAAAGTATAAACTAATTAACTTACTAATGAGAGGATGGAAAATATGGCACAAAAGGCAAAAATGATTCTTGAAAAGGATTTTAAAGTTTCTGAGATTGATAATCGTATCTTCGGTTCTTTTATCGAACATCTGGGACGTGCAGTCTATGGGGGAATCTATCAGCCCGGTCATCCGCAGGCAGATGAAAATGGTTTCCGTCAAGATGTGATGGAAATGGTAAAAGAGCTTCAGGTTCCTATCATTCGTTATCCAGGTGGAAACTTTGTTTCTGGTTACAACTGGGAGGATGGTGTAGGACCAGTAGAAAACCGCCCACGCAGGCTTGATTTAGCTTGGCGCACTACTGAAACCAATGAAATTGGTACAAATGAGTTAATGAAATGGGCAAAGTTGGTAAATGCGGATGTAAACATGGCCGTTAACTTAGGAACACGCGGGATTGATGCTGCAAGAAACCTGGTAGAATATTGCAACCATCCGGGCGGTTCTTATTATAGTGACTTACGGATTTCACACGGGTATAACGATCCGCACAAAATTAAAACATGGTGCTTGGGAAATGAAATGGATGGTCCTTGGCAAATCGGCTCTAAAACGGCTGAAGAATATGGGAGAATTGCTGCGGAAGCAGCCAAGGTCATGAAATGGGTTGACCCAACAATTGAACTTGTTGCCTGCGGAAGCTCCGGCCGAGGCATGCCGACCTTTGCAGATTGGGAAGCAACCGTTTTGGAGCATACCTATGATCATGTTGAATTTATTTCGCTTCACCAATATTATGGCAATCGTGATAATGACATCTCCAACTATTTGGCGATGACTCTTGAAATGGATGACTTTATCCGTTCAGTCATATCCATTGCCGACTACATTAAAGCTAAAAAACGAGGAAAGAAGAATATCAATCTTTCGTTTGATGAATGGAATGTTTGGTACCACAGTAATGATGCGGATAAGAAAATTGAGCCTTGGAGCATTGCACCTCCGCAACTGGAAGATCATTATAATTTTGAGGATGCCCTATTGGTTGGATGTATGCTGATCACGTTATTAAAGCATGCTAACCGCATAAAAATTGCTTGTCTTGCCCAATTGATCAATGTGATTGCACCAATTATGACAGAGGAAAATGGTCCAGCCTGGAAGCAGACCATTTTCTATCCATATATGCACGCATCGGTATTTGGACGGGGCGTTTCCCTGAATCCGATTATTTCAAGTCCAAAATACGATAGCAAAGATTTTACGGATGTACCTTATTTAGAATCCACTGCTGTATATAATGAAGAAAATGAACAGTTAACCATTTTTGCGGTAAACCGCCATTTAACGGAAGGCTTGGAACTAGACTGCGATATTCGTAACTTTGATGGCTATGAGGTTGTGGAGCATATCGTGCTTGAAAATGATGACTTAAAACAAACCAATTCTGCTAAAGGCACACCGGTAGCCCCTCATTCAAATGGTAATGCCGTGATCGACAATGGATTAGTTTCAGCTGTATTGCCGAAATTATCCTGGAATGTAATCCGCTTAGCAAAACGTAAATAGTTTTGAAGCAAATTCAAATCGTAGCTCATTGGAAGATGAAGTTATTGAAACGTAAAAATTAGTTATAAAACTGGAGGGATATAAATGAATTATAGATTACTTGGAAAAACAGGTTTAAAAGTTTCCGAGATCGGATATGGCGCCTGGGGTATAGGGAATACCGGCTGGCAGGGAGCAAACGATGAGGAATCCATAAAGGCACTAAACAGAGCTATTGATCTCGGTTTGAACTTTATTGATACGGCCTTAGGGTATGGAAATGGCCACAGTGAGCGCTTGGTTGGACAAGTAGTAAGAGAACGTC
Source organism: Neobacillus cucumis (assembly GCF_002860255.1). GTDB lineage: Bacteria > Bacillota > Bacilli > Bacillales > Cytobacillaceae > Neobacillus > Neobacillus cucumis_A. The sequence goes on along the minus strand of NZ_PGVE01000107.1, from coordinate 118,287 downwards.
CGGAAACGATCTTTGTATCAACCAAAATTCCTCCGAAAAATTTAAAATGGCCTGCTCCGGCTGGTATTCCTGCAGAAGAAGCCTTCCCGGCAGATCATATTATTTCCTGTACGGAAGAGAGCTTGCGCAATCTTGGTGTCGAAACGATCGATGTCCAACAGTTTCACGTTTGGTCTGACGAATGGGTAAATCAGGGGGACTGGCTTGAAGCCATTGAAAAGCTGAAAAAGCAGGGGAAAATTAAATATTTTGGTGTTTCCATTAATGATCACCAGCCTGAAAATGCCATCAAACTGATTGAGACAGGCCTAGTTGATACCGTTCAGGTCATCTACAATATTTTTGAGCAAAGCCCGGAAGATAAGCTGTTCGCTGCATGTGAAAAACATAATGTCGGTGTAATTGCCCGTGTACCGCTGGATGAAGGGGGACTTACCGGCAGAATCAGCCCGGAGAGTGAATTTGAAGAGGGGGATTTCAGAAATCATTATTTTAAGAATGAAAGGAAACTAGAAGTCTACAACCGGGTACAAGAAATCGTAACAAATCTTAACATTTCTATCGAGGATATGGCCGAAACTTCATTGAGATATGTTTTAAGCCACCCTGTAGTTTCTACGGTTATACCCGGGATGCGTACCATCAAAAATGTCGAAAGAAACTGTAAGGTTGGGGACGGAAAAGGGCTTTCTCAAGAATCGGTTAAGAAGCTGAAAGCTCATAGGTGGATTCGTAATTTTTATCAGGCATAATAGTACCATTTGGATAAAAGAATTGTTGCATAAATAGTTTGTTGGTTGTATAAACAAACGATAAAAATCATTATGTTAATGGGAGATGGATTAATGATGGTAAAGACAAATGTTGAGGTTCCTTCATTACAGAAAGTCTATGAAAGCTATTTTAACATTGGTGCAGCGGTAAATCTTCGTACAATTGAAACACAGCAAAATTTATTAGCAAAACATTTTAATAGTATTACAGCAGAAAATGATATGAAATTTGAGTTATTACAACCGGAAGAAGGCAAATTTACCTTTGAAAGAGCTGATAAATTAGCAACGTTTGCACAAACCCATGGAATGAATATGAGAGGCCATACTTTGGTGTGGCACAATCAAACGCCTGAATGGGTTTTTCATAATTCTCAAGGAGAAAAGGTTACTAGGGATCAATTGTTACAACGAATGAAAGACCATATGAACACTGTCATGCAGAGATATAAGGGACAAATTTACTGCTGGGATGTAGTCAATGAAGCAGTAACGGACGAAGGGCCTGAATTGTACAGAAGAACGAAATGGCTCGACATCATTGGCGAAGATTACATAGAAAAGGCCTTTGAATATGCACATGTCGCTGACCCTGATGCCCTGCTTTTTTACAATGATTATAACGAATCCAACCCAGGGAAGAGGGAAAAGATTTATCAGCTTGTTAAATCGTTAGTTGAAAAAGGGGCCCCTATTCATGGTGTGGGTCTTCAGGCACACTGGAACTTAACAAACCCAAGCCTAGAGGACATTCGTGCGGCCATTGAGCGATATGCATCCCTTGGACTAAAGCTGCAGCTTACGGAATTGGATATATCCGTTTTCAAACATGAAGACAAGCGGACAGACCTTACAGCACCAACGGCGGAAATAATTGAACTGCAGACCCAAAGATATCAACAAGTATTCGAATTACTTCGAGAATATCAGGAGGTAATTACAGCCGTAACATTCTGGGGGGCGGCCGATGACTATACTTGGTTAAATGATTTTCCTGTAAGGGGTCGTAAAAACTGGCCATTTCTGTTTGATGAAAATCATGAGCCAAAAGAAGCCTATTGGAAGGTTATTAGCTTTTAAGAATAAAACATCAAAGAGAGCACAAAACAACAGCAGATGCTCCTCTAGTTTCCAAATTAGGATGAATAAATAGAACAGAGTTGCCTTGGGTAAATCCGGTAACTCTTCTATGAAAGAAATTAGATTGAGAGAAGGTAAAAATATGACATTAACCGTTCAAACTGTATTGAATCGATTAATGGAACCAGTGGAGCATATTCAAAATACTGTAGACACCCTCAAGTTCGGTCATCCAAAAATGGAAGTAACAGGAATTGCCACCACCTTTATGGCCACACAACAGGTCATAGAACGGGCGATCCATCTAGGGGCCAATCTTTTGATCACCCATGAAGGCCTTTTTTATAGCCATATGGACAATCAAGAAATATTGGAAGAAAACACAGTTTATTTTGAAAAGAATAGACTTATTGAAGAGTCCGGGATTGCGATCTATCGATTTCATGATTATGTGCATCGCTATCAGCCGGATGGAATTATGGCCGGTTTGATTGAAGCTTTGGAATGGAAAACATTTATAGAAAAGGACACTCCAACATCAACGGTAGTAAAAATTCCTCCTATGTCTGTTAGTGAAATTGCTGAGTACGTAAAAGATAAGCTGGGAATTCAATTTGTACGGACAGTTGGAGAGCTATCTGATACTTGTACACGTATTGGATTGTTAGCAGGGTATAGAGGGGGTGGAACTTTGTCGATCCCACTCTTTGAGAAGGAGAATCTAGATTTAATTATTTCAGGTGAAGGTCCAGAGTGGGAAACCCCCGAGTTTGTCAGGGATGCAGTCTATCAGGGGAAAAGAAAAGCATTAATCGTTTTAGGACATGCTGAAAGCGAAGCACCTGGTATGAAATATTTAGCAGGAAGGATCCAAACCCTATTTCCTGAAATTCCGGTCCACTTTATTTCAGAAAAACCACTTTTCCAAGTTTTGTGAAATGAAACTAGCTTATGTTTTGAGATGCGTTCGACAATCTCTTAGTTTTCACAGTTGATGGAGGATGACAAATGATGAATACAAGCGGTACGATCGGTTTAGATATTACCGAACAGTACAAAGTTGATCATAAAGAAAGCTATGCCGCATGGCTGCAGTATAAAAAAATAGATGATGCCGCTTTGTTGAAAGAGTATCAGACATGGACCGAAAATATTGTAAGTCTTTCCGATTCAATTGTGATAGAATCAGCACAAAATGAGCTTAGTAAGGCTCTTTCTTCTATGCTGGATATCCATCCAGAAGTTTCTTCGGGGCTTAAACCTAAAAATCGTATTGTGTTAGCTACTATGAAAGAATTCAATTTGCTAGACAATGAGATAGACATTGATTTTAAACAAATCAATGAGGATGGCTATATGATCAAGTCGGTATCCACAAAGGGTAATAAAACTATTTATTTATTAGGAAAAAGGGATGCAGGGGTATTATATGCCACTTTTCATCTGTTAAGATTGATGCAAAATAGAGAAAGTTTAAAAGATGTAAACATTATTGAGAGCCCGAAAAATCAATTAAGAATGATTAATCAATGGGATAACATGGATGGCAGTATCGAGCGTGGCTATGCAGGGAAATCCATTTTCTACAAGGATCATTCCTTTTCAGAGGATTTTAACCGGATTCAAGATTATGCAAGATTACTGTCCTCTGTGGGGATCAATGCTATTGCCATTAATAATGTGAATGTCCACGAAGTAGAAACCCATTTAATTACTGCAAGCTTCCTTCCAAAAGCAGCGGAAGTTGCCAGTATATTTAGAGCTTACGGAATCAAAACATTTCTTAGTATCAATTATGCAAGTGCGATTCAACTGGGCGATTTGGAAACCGCAGATCCATTGGATTCTAAGGTGAAAGAATGGTGGAAAAATAAGGCGAAAGAAATTTACCGCTTTATTCCTGATTTTGGGGGATTCCTAGTCAAAGCAGACTCAGAGCACCGTCCTGGACCATTTACATACAACCGTAATCATGCAGACGGAGCAAATATGCTTGCCGAAGCATTGGAGCCGTTTAACGGGTTAGTGATTTGGAGATGTTTCGTCTATAACTGTTTGCAGGACTGGCGTGATCGCTCAACCGACCGGGCAAGGGCGGCCTATGACCACTTCAAGCCGCTAGATGGAAAGTTCCATGAGAATGTTATCTTGCAGATTAAAAATGGTCCAATGGATTTCCAAGTCCGGGAGGCGGTTTCTCCATTATTTGGCGCCATGCCGCAAACAAACCAAATGATGGAGTTTCAAATAACACAAGAATACACAGGGCAGCAAAAACATCTTTGTTATTTAGTTCCCCAATGGAAAGAAGTCCTTGATTTTGACACATTTGCAAATGGGGAAAGTTCACCGGTAAAACATGTGGTCGATGGTTCGATGTTTCCGTACCGCTATTCAGGGATTGCGGCTGTTTCAAATATTGGTAATGACTATAATTGGTCCGGACATACATTAGCGCAAGCGAACCTATACGGCTTTGGCCGGTTAACCTGGAATCCAGACCTTCAAGCAGAAACGATTACAAATGAATGGATTGGCCAAACGTTTGGTCAAGATGAATTGGTTAATGAACATGTCAGCCATATGCTCCTGAAATCATGGGAAATTTATGAGCAGTATACCTCCCCGCTTGGGGTTGGCTGGATGGTGAATCCGGGTCGTCACTATGGACCGAATGTGGATGGTTATGAATATTCGGTTTGGGGGACGTATCATTTTGCAGACCGCGATGGCATAGGAGTTGATCGAACAATCAAAACTGGGACAGGTTACACCGAACAGTATTTTAGAGAGAATACGAAAATGTATGATTCACTTGAAACCTGTCCAGATGAATTGTTGCTGTTCTTCCACCACGTACCATATAAACATAAATTAAAATCGGGTGTAACAGTCATTCAACATATTTATAATACCCATTTTGAGGGTGTTCAAGAAGCAGAGGAATTAAAGGAAAGATGGGCAGCATTAAAGGGTCGCATAAATTCTGAGCGATATGAAGATATATTAAATAGATTGGAAGAACAAGTAGAACATTCAAAAGAGTGGCGGGATACCATTAACACCTATTTTTATAGAAAATCAGGGATTGCGGATGAGCAAAAGAGAAAAATCTATTAAATCAATGTGTTCATGTTTTCTGCCTTCTTGCAAAAGGTGGATAGGTAATGGGTAATTTAAAAAGCCAAGGAACAGCACCACAAATGAGTTTGCTTAAATTAACCTGGCCAATTTTTATCGAATTATTTCTGCAAATCATAATGGGCAGTACTGATACCATCATGCTGTCCCATATTTCTGATGATGCAGTTGCCGCAGTGGGAGTATCGAATCAACTCGTTGTCTTTACCATTCTAATCTTTAATTGTGTTTCGATGGGGACAGTGGTCGTTCTCTCCCAATATTTAGGGGCGGGTTTACATGAACTGGTTAAAACAATAACCACCATTTCGATCAGCCTCAATTTCATCGTTGGTTTAGTGATAAGTTTGATTATGGTCGTTTTTAAAAGTGAATTTTTGGCATTCTTTCATCTCCCGGAACATCTTGCCGGCCTAGGAAACCAATATCTTTCTATAGTTGGAGGAACTCTTTTTATACAGGCATTATTGCAAACTGTTTCCTCTATACTTAGGGCTAATGGCTACACGAGAGATGCAATGTTTGTTTCCATGTTCATGAACGTCATTCATTTAGCTATAAATAGTATATTGATTTTTGGTTTATTAGGATTCCCTGAAATGGGTGTGAAGGGTACGGCAATCTCCACTGGAATAAGCCGGACCATAGCACTCTCAGTCATTATCATGATTATGTATAAACGGATACCTTTGAATATAAAATTAAAGGATTATCTAACGATTGATGTTACACAAATAAAGAAAATCTTAAAAGTTGGAATTCCAGCTGCTAGTGAGCAGATCTGCTACAACGCTAGTCAGTTGGTCATAACCTCGATTATTGCCATCCTTGGTGCAGCTTCTTTAACCACCCGTGTTTATACACAGAATGTCATGTCGTATATTCTTCTATTTGGCATGGCCATGGGGCAGGGAACACAGATTTTAATAGGATACAAGGCTGGGGCAGGGGATTTTGATGGTGCCTATCGCCAATTATTAAAAAGCTTAAAGTACAGCTTTACTATTACCATTGTGGTAGCGATAGTGATTACCTTCTTCCGCGAATCACTTTTAGGGGTTTTTACAGACGATAAAGAGATTATTTCCTTGGGGAGTAAACTATTAATGTTTTGTTTAATTCTTGAACCAGGCAGAACGTTTAACCTAGTTGTGATAAGTTCACTGAGGGCGACTGGTGATACAACCATTTCTGTTAAAATGGCGGTTATCTCGATGTGGGGAATTTGTGTTCCACTAGCATACTTTTTGGGTATCCATCTCGGAATCGGGCTGCCTGGTATTTGGATCGCCTTTATTGTAGATGAGTGGTTTAGAGGGATTACAATGTTCTTAAGATGGAAAAGCAGGGCATGGGAGAAAAAAGTTTTGGTCCAAAATCAAGTATCTACAACTGCCTAGAAAATGAAAAATGGTAGAATTTAACCTCGTCTTAAAAAGGCGGGGTTTTTATGTGAAATCTTGTAAAAAAGGTTAGAAGAATAGGTCAAAGTAATAGGGATTTTAGAAGTAGGTTAACGGGATCAATCGATAGATGAATAGTGTCGAAAATTAGTTGTAAACGCTTGCACAAAATGTATTGACAAGACTGAATTATCAGAATATACTCGAAACATAGTTTGATGGAAAAACTATGTTAGAAGAATTCTAAAAAAGGGGGAATCTATTAAATGGTTAAAGCGTTCCGTTTTAGAAAGTTTCTAGTTTTAGCCTTGAGTTTGCTGCTGCTAATAGCAATGGCAGGCTGTCAAGCAAAGGACACATCAGGGGGAGCAGAAAAAGACGGCGGCAGCGGAGGAAAGACAAAACTCACTATCTGGATATGGCCGGGTATGGGTATTGAAAAACAGATTAAACAGTATGCAAAAGAAAACAATATTGACGTAGATATCCAAACTTCAAGTTTCGATGATGTTCACAATAACCTAACAACAGCTTTGGCAGCTGGCAGTGGCGCACCTGATATCTCTGCTGTAGAGGTAAAAGGGATCGATAAAATGAAAGCGAATCCAGAACATTTCTATAATCTGTATGATTTAGGAGCAGAGGATATCAAAGGGGATTACTTTGATTGGAAATGGAAGCAGTCAGAAACCCAGAACGGGAAATATTTATTAGGTATCCCGACTGATATTGGGCCGCAGGCAATGGCTTATCGAACAGATGTGTTTCAGCAGGCGGGTTTACCGACAAACCGCGACGAAGTGGCAAAGTTAATGACAACTTGGGATGATTACATAAAAATCGGAGAACAAATCAAAGCAAAAACAGGCAAGGCCCTGATTGATACGCCTAATGGAATGTATTCCGTAATTGAAGGTCAAGGCGATCAAAAGTATTTTGATAAAGATGGCAAGGTAATTGTAAAAGACAATCCGCAAATCCAAAAGGCCTATAAATATGCAGCAGAGATCATTGATAAAGGATTGGCAACAAATGTCGATCAATTTTCGGCGGAGTGGGGCACAGCCATGACAAAGGGTGATTTCGCTACTTTATTGGCACCTGCTTGGATGATGACTTCCATGAAGCAAAATGCTCCTGATGCAGCAGGTAAATGGGACATGACGTTACTTCCTGAGGGATCCGGGAACTGGGGAGGATCATTCCTGACGATTCCAAAAGAATCCAAGCATCCGAAAGAAGCTTATAAATTAATCAAATGGCTGTTATCTCCTGAGCAGCAATTAGTTACATTTAAAGAAGCTGGTAACTTCCCTTCAACTCCAAAAGTTTACGAGTCTGAGGAGTTACAGAATTTCACAAGCGATTATTTTAGTGGTGCTCCTGTAGGAAAGATTTATGCAGAAGCGGCAAAGGCAGTAAAACCAATTGTTGAAGGACCGCAATCTATTCAAATCGAACAAATTATTGGGGATGCAATCAAACGCGTACGTGACAAAAAGGCCACTCCTGAGAAGAGCTGGAAAGAGGCAATGAACCAACTTGATCGTGAGTTAAGCCGAAACTAGGGCAGGATGGAAAATTAGAGACTGATAGATTTATCAGTCTCTAATTTTTAGATTGAGAGAGGAGGAGAACGAATGGCGGTAAATACAGGTGTGGATACAAAGCAATCGTCTGTGAAACTTCAAAAAGAAAAAAGGTACTTAAAACAAAATATCAGGGACAATATCTCCGGTTATTTATATATTTCTCCGTTTTTTATCCTATTTGCAATATTTGGGTTGTTTCCGATTATCTATACAGCTTATATCTCCTTTTTTAAATGGAACATATTGGGTACAAAAGAATTCATTGGCTTAAAAAACTATACATTACTTCTTACTGATCCAATGTTCTGGCAAGCTCTAGGTAATACTTTCAGTATATGGATTATTTCTACCATCCCTCAATTGTTTATGGCGCTTGTACTGGCATTTATTTTGAATCAGTCCTTCTTAAAAGGAAGAGAATTTTTCCGCCTGGCTGTATTTTTGCCAAATATCACATCCCTTGTAGCAGTTTCGATTATTTTTGGTGCTATATTTGGCGAGAATTACGGAATCCTCAACTATATACTTTCCTTTTTTGGTATTGATCCGATTAACTGGAAAGCATCTTATCTTGGAACACATGTTGCAATTTCTGCGATGGTTATGTGGAGATGGACAGGCTATAATGCAATTATTTATTTAGCTGCACTTCAAAGTATTCCAAAGGATTTATATGAGGCAGCAACGATTGATGGAGCAAGCAAAGCACAGCAATTCTTTAAAATTACAATTCCGATGATTCGTCCAATGATTATGTTTACGGTTATCCTCTCTACCATTGGTGGAATGCAGATTTTTACCGAACCATTAATGTTTTCGGGTGCTGGGGGAGGACCAATAAAGCAGGGCCTAACATTGACACTTTACTTATATGAAGAGGCGTTTGTCCGTAACTCATTTGGATATGCATCTGCCATTGCATGGGTGTTATTCATAATTATTGTTCTATTCTCAGTTGTTAACCAATTTCTTACAAATCGTATCAAATCTGCAGATTAAGGAAGTGAGAATATGAAAGAAGTAGGAGTAAAGTGGTATAGCCCAGGAAGAATTATTGTGTATGCTGTGGTAATTTTTATAACCTTTTTATCTATTTTCCCTTTTTATTGGATGCTTGTCATTGGCTCAAATAACACTGCAGCTATAAACAAATTCCCGCCAGCGATGCTGCCGGGTGCAAACTTTATGGTCAATGTTCACAAGGTGTTTAGTAATATTGATTTCTTTGCAGCGATCGGGAACTCTGTTATTTCCTCCACTGTTGTTATGATTACAGTTCTATTTTTTTGTTCCCTAGCAGGTTTTGCCTTTGCAAAGCTCCAATTTAAGGGTAAAAAATACTGGTTTCTTTTTGTCCTGGGGACAATGATGGTTCCTTCCCAATTAGGTTTAATTCCTTCTTATATGATTATGAGTAAGTTGGGCTGGATTAACAGCCTCAACGCTGTTATTGTTCCCGGAATGGTAAATGCGTTTGGAGTTTTCTGGATGAGGCAGTATATATCGGCGACGATCCCGGACGAATTAATGGACGCAGGAAGAATGGACGGATGTTCAAACTTCCGATTGTATTGGAATATAACACTCCCATCGATTCGCCCGGCATTGGCAACGTTAGGACTACTTACCTTTATGGGCGTTTGGAATGACTTCCTGTGGCCGCTTGTCGTCCTTAAAGACCGTAGTGTGCAAACGATCCAAATTGCCTTAAGAACACTTAACGGCGCCTATTATCAAGATTTCGCCATGATTTTAAATGGAACATTTTTGGCCACTTTGCCTATTCTCATTGTATTCTTACTGTTTAGTAAACAATTTATTGCAGGTTTAACAGAAGGTTCTATTAAATAAACTTGTTTTAAAAATTACGAAAAAAGGAGAGGGACAATGGGGAAAATCGGATTGCAACTCTACTCAGTTAGAGATGCGGCAGGAAAAGATTTTTTGGGAACAGTAAGACGGATCGCGGATATGGGATATGATGGGATTCAATTTGCCGGTTTTTTTAATACCCCTGCTGAAGAACTCAAAAAAGTGCTGGATGAAAAGGGAATCACTGCTGCAGGAAGTCATATGGGCCTTGACACACTACGTGGTGAAAATCTTAAACAAACACTTGAATATAACCAAAAAATTGGCAATGGATTAATTATTTGTCCTTATTTACCTGAAGAAATAAGAAAAACAAGTGATGATTATAAAAAAATTGCTGAAGTTCTAAATGAAGTTGGACGTACTTGCAGGGAAAATGGTTTTACTTTTGCCTATCATAATCATAACTTCGAGTTTGAAGCTTTTGACGGAGAAACCGGCTTTAATATTTTATTTGAAAATACCGATCCTCAGTTTGTAAAGGTGGAATTAGATTGTTATTGGGTTACATATGCAGGTCTAAGCCCAACAGACATAATTGAAAAATATGGTGATCGTGTGGTTTCCTTGCATATTAAGGATATGAAAATGGTTGACGGAGTAAAACGAAGCATTGAAATTGGCTCAGGAGAACTAGATATTAATGGTTTGCTAAATACAGGGGACCAGTTCGGTGTCAATTGGTATATCGTTGAGCAGGAACAGTTTGATGGTGATCCGATGGAAAGTTCCTTGATTAATATTGAAAACCTAAAATCTAAGGCGGGAAGATAACATATCTATTCTACAATCGACATGAAACATGGGCACGGGTGCCCATGTTTCATGCTTTCACGGAATTTAATAGTACAGTTAAATGTGGGGAGAGAGTATGGAGCCGATAGTCAAAGTTAGGAATGTTTATCACTCGTTTGGTAAGGGACAGCAGAAATTCGAAGTCTTAAAAGGGATCACCCTTTCAATTGAACCTAATAGTTTAGTAGCTTTAAAAGGGAGATCTGGTTCGGGAAAAACAACCCTTCTTAATTTAATGGGAGCATTGGATGAACCAGAGAGTGGAGAAATACATTTTGCCGGGAAGCTGCTGAATGACTTTTCGAAAAAGGAAAAGGAAAAGCTGCGGAGGACAAGTATAGGGTTCATTTTTCAATCCTTTGGATTAATTCCTCTTATGACGGTAGAGGAAAACATTGAGTTTGGCCTCCGTATATCGGAGATTCCCTCCTTAGAGTGGAAAAAAAGGATTAAGGATACGATTGAATTAGTTGGATTAACGAAAAGAGCGAATCATCTTCCTTTTCAGCTCTCCGGCGGGGAGCAGCAGAGATGCGCTATCGCAAGAGCGATTGCTCCCGGTCCCGCACTAATTTTGGCTGATGAACCAACTGCCGAGCTTGATAGCAGTATGGCCTTTCAAGTGATCGAGATTTTTCAGGAGCTAACCAGAAATAAACAAACAACTATTGTGATGACAACCCATGATAACAGCCTATTAGAGGTGATAGACGATGTTTACACATTGGAAAGTGGCGGGATTACATATGAGCAAAAAAAGATCTTTCTGGAAAAGTAGTTTACTCATCACTCCATTATTACTGTTAACCTCCTGTTCCATTCTGCCAAAGGAAGAATCCGTTCTTGCCCCTCCACTTATTGAACCAGCGAAGATTGAATATAAAACGGCAAAAGCAACAAAGGGAAAAATAGTCAAACGTGTTCAAGGTATGGGCAGCTTAGTTCCGTCAGGCAGCCATAATTTGTATTATCGGGAGTCTGGTGGACGGATTGAAAAGGTTTATGTGGCTGAAGGAGATTTGGTTAAAAAAGGCCAAACTTTAGTAGATTTGGAGACTGGGAACCTTGTTTTCGATATTCAACAAGCGCAACTTGAGTTAGAAAAGGCAAATGTGGAAATAAAGCAACTTGTGGCACAGGGGGCAGACACATATTCCATTGAAAAAGCGAAACTGGATGTAGAAATTACAAAAGTCCGTTTGCAAAAGCTACAAAATTTACAAGCAAATTCTAAAATCATTTCGCCCATAAATGGAGTAGTTTCCTATCTTAGCGATTTAAAGCCAGGGGACCAGGTAGAAGCTTACCAATCGATTGTGCAAGTAGCAGATACTACGAATTTACAGTTGAAGTACACAGCATCAAGTGCAAATGAATTAACCGATGTAAAAATTGGTATGCCTGTTCATGTTTCGTTAAATGGTCAAACATTAGATGGAAAAGTTGTTCAAACTCCTAATGAGGTGCCTGCTGATGCACTGAAACAAAATACGGAAGATAATCAGCGAAGTATTTTGGTCCGTATCGAACATTTGCCAAACCAAGTGAAAGTGGGAGATTCCCTCAGTTTTGAAATTATTACCTATCAAAAAGAAAATGCCCTGATTATTCCCAAAAGCGGTCTGAGAACCGGAATAGGAAGAAATTATGTCCAGGTACTCGACGGCAAAACAAAAAGAGAAATGGACATTGAGCTTGGCCTTATTTCTGCTACGGAGGTGGAAATAACCAAGGGACTGAACGTAGGAGACGAGGTAATTCTGAAGTAGGAGGAATGAGCGGATGGCTATATTAAAAATTATCATGAGAAAAATGCTGAATAATCGCTGGCTTACAGGAAGCTTATTCCTCGGACTTTTGTTAACCGTATCCCTTGTTTCAAGTATCCCTATATATACGTCTGGAGTATTACATAAAATGCTTACAAAGGAACTTGAGGAGCATCAGGCGAAAACCAATCAATACCCTGGAAGCTTCTCTCTTTCCATGGGGATTTCAGAGGAAACTGAGTCCAATCCGTACCAATCCTTAGTACGTGCCGAAAAAATAAATGAACAAATAATGAAAGAGACCAGCTTACCTATCGTTACAAAAGCCCATTCAATTAGTACAGTTCCGTTAAAAATAACTTTACAAGATGATGCTGCGAGTGAACAGGGCTTTGGGCGGATTGTTAGTTTATCCAATATAGAAAATCATATTGAGATCAGCGACGGAAAATGGCCATCCACAAATGAAAAAGATGGCATTTATGAGGTATTGGTTCCAGAGAAAAGTTTACAAAAAAGGAAGATTGTTTTAAACAAAATCTTAATAGCAGGAGAAGGAAAAGAGGAGATAATGGTTAAACCAGTGGGGACGTTTAAGGAAAAAGATGAACGGGATCCTTATTGGGAAGCTCCTCCTGAACGATACACGGATGACTTTATCTTACCAGAAAAGCTTTTCCGTAAACTATTTGTCACACAGAAAAAGAATTTATTGGGAAACACGAGGTTTTATACCGCTTTTGATTATAAGTCTATAAATACAAATCATATCCCGCGTTTGTTAGAGCTGACAGGAAGCATAAATGAGAAAGTCAGTAAAATCAATAAATCGATGATTCTAATCGATTTTCCAATTGAGGATATCCTATCCAGATACAAAGCAAAAGAACGTCAATTAACAACCATGCTATGGTCGTTAAATATCCCCATTCTAATCATGATGGCAATATATTTAATGATGGTGATTCGCCTGATTATTGATCGCCAGTTAAATGAAATGGCTGTTTTAGCAAGCAGAGGTGCTAAAAGACAGCAAATAGTATGGATTTACTTTTTAGAAATAAGCTTGCTCGGACTGGCATCTTTCGTAATGGGACCGCTCTTTGGTTTATGGTTATGCAAAATTCTTGGAGCCTCGAATGGATTTTTGGAGTTTATTCAGAGAGACAGTTTAAAACTAGAGCTTAGCAGCCAGGGATATCTTTATGCTTTTTGTGCCGTAGCTATCTCGATTATCATGGTGATGATTCCTGTTTACCAATCATCAAGAAAAAGTATTGTCCATCATAAACAAAATTTAGCCCATTTTGACTATAGTAAGCATAGATTCTTGATTTTGGCTGATATTTTGCTAGTAGCCATTTCATTTTATGGGCTATATACCTTTAAGCAGAGACAAAAAGAATGGTTGACACTATCAAATTCGAATGGTGAATTATTTGTCGATCCTCTGCTTTTCTTTATCCCTGTTCTGTTCATTATTGGTATGGGATTGCTGGTATTAAGATTGTATCCTTTTGTTTTAAAAGTGTTGGGAAAAGCAGGCGGCCGATTTTGGTCACTGCCCCTTTATAGTACTTTTATCCAAGTAAGCCGCTCATCAAAACAATATCAGTTTTTAATGCTGTTTTTGATCATGACAATTGGAGTAGGTGTGTTTAGCGCAAGCTCGGCAAGAACGATCAATACTAATCTTGAGCAGCAAATTCGCTATAAAAATGGAGCCGATATTTCCCTCAGATTAAAATGGGACAGTAACGAAACAATCGGTTCTTCCCCAGTAATGACAAATGGAAAAGAGAATGAGGAAAAAAAAGCCTCTCCCCAGGAAGTGGTGTACTCCGAACCGCCATTTGATCCCTTTTTAAAGTTGAAAAGTGTCGAACACGTGGCAAAGGTATTTCGAAAAGAAAATATGAAAGTAGAAGCAAACGGAAAAAAACTTTTTTCCGCCAGCTTAATGGGAATTGAACCGAAAGAATTTGGGCAGACAGCTTGGTTTGATCCGTCTTTATTGCCTCATCATTGGTATAACTATCTTAACCTATTATCCAGTGAGCCAAGCAGCGTATTAATCTCGAAATCAATTGCTGCTGATTTAGGCATCAAGGTAGGAGATTATTTAACCATAGAAGCAGAAAATTCTATTCCTGTTGAATTTGTTGTATTTGGAATAGTAGAGTACTGGCCTTCCTTTAATCCTATGGAAAAAGGGGAAAATACAGACGATCCATCATCCATCATTGTGGCTAATCTCACTTATATCCAAAATACGTTGGGTTTAGAACCATATGAAGTATGGATGAAAGTAAAGAAAAATGTCTCCAGGGCTTCCGTATATAAAGAAATCAGTAATCAAAAGCTGCCGGTTATTGGCATAAGCGATATCACCCCAAAGATTATTGAATTGAAAAACAGTGCGTTTTTATTAGGCTTAAATGGAACCTTGACATTGGGGTTTATGATCGCTCTTTTGGTAACATTAATTGGCTTTATTCTTTATTGGGTATTGACCATTCGATCGAGAACCTTGCAGTATGGTGTGTATCTTGCGATGGGAATGTCAAGTCGTAAATTATACAGTATTTTAATATGGGAACAGTTATTTACATCAGGTATTGCTTGTTTCTTTGGAATTATTCTCGGCAAGCTTACAAGTACTTTATTTGTTCCTCTTTTTCAGCTTTCGTTTGATCCAAAAGAAATGGTTCCACCATTCCGGGTTTTGTTTCAAGCAAGTGATGGAACGAAAATCTATTTCTTTGTTTTCTTTATGTTAGCGGCCGGTTTGACCATATTTGTCTTCTTTTTAAAACAAATTCGTATCCATCAAGCCATTAAGTTAGGTGAGGACTAAAGATGATAAAATGTCAGGATTTGGTGAAAATATACAAATTGAAAAATGAACAAGAAGTGATCGCTTTGCAAGGCCTTGAGTTAGAAGTAGAAAAAGGGGAAGTAATGGGGATTATCGGAAACAGCGGAAGCGGCAAATCAACTTTGTTAAACTTACTTGGCGGTTTAGACCGCCCTACAGCTGGGAAACTGATAGTGGATGGCAAAGATCTTCTGCGATTGTCCGATAAAGATATAGTTAAATATAAATTGGAAACGGTTGGTTTTGTCTGGCAAAATAACGCAAGAAATTTAATTCCCTATTTGTCAGTTATTGAAAACGTAGAACTTCCGATGCTGTTAAAAGGAGGAAGGCGGAAGCGGGAACGGGCAATAGAACTGTTAGAAGGAGTGGGAATGGGGCATCGTTTAAAGCATCGGCTTGACCAGCTGTCAGGCGGAGAGCAGCAAAGAGTGGCAATCGCCATTGCTCTTGCTAACAATCCAAGTTTGCTTCTGGCAGATGAACCCACAGGGAGTGTGGATTCAAAAACGGCAGACATCATTCTGGATGTTTTCCGGGAGATTAACCGATCGCTTGGAGTAACAATCGTGGTTGTAACACATGATACCGAGCTTATGAAAAAAATGGATCGGGTAGTAGCCATTCGTGATGGTCGTACTTCTAGTGAAATTATTAGACGCTCCTATTCAAAAAAATTTTCGGTGGCATCTGAAAACGATGAAAATCATGAAAGAGACACACATATTGAATTGGCAGTACTTGATAGGGCAGGAAGAGTCCAAATTCCCCGGGAGTATTTAGAGGCAATTGGCATAAAAGATATGAATAAAATAAAGATTCAATTGGAAGAAGAAAAAATAGTTCTTCTGCATCCAAATGAAAGAAAAACGGGATCCTCATAGTTAGATCCCGCTCTTTTTAATAGAAAAACGAATTTGTTCAGTTTTTATAAACAAATTATTGGAAATAAAGAAAATCAGATAGGCACCAACACTAAAAATTAATAAAAAGGTGATTGGCTGCCAGAAGAAAGCTGCTGCCATCGCCAATAAAACAGCAATGACCAAAAGTGTAAATGGTAAGTAACTGATTGCTAGAATTAATGAGTTTTTTAAAAGGTTAATCCAATTCAATCGATAATGAACCATGACCGGGAAAAGGAAAGCGGATACAAATATAAATAACAGGCCACCCAAAAACAGGAGTGGAGTAAAGAACATTTTTCCCATGGAGCCGAGCTGACTAATTACAGTGAAGTTCATATAAAACAGAGCCATTAAAACCATCCATAGCAACCCTAAGGGAAAGCTTTGTTTGAAATTTTCTTTATAGCATTTGAAAAAGGAGCGAAAGACACTGGAGTCCTGTTTCAGCACCCACTCGCGTACAACACCAAACAGTGCAGCCGTTGCTGGAAAAATAGTAACGATTGGCAGACACATTAGAACCCAAAGCAGGTTTAAAAGTAAAAAGTTTGAAAAGATTTCAAGTGCTGCGTAGAAGTTACTCTTAACTAGTTTCATAACAAAACACCACCATTCTTTTTAGAAGATTCCTATAATTCTAAAATTACCATATAATATAAACAAATGGAAGATAAGATCATAGAATTATTGAGGAAATCATTTTTTTAACATAGTTAAAAAGGGGGCATTGACCTTGTTTAAACAAATTAGAGGCAATCCAAGAGCATGCATGGTTGTGGAACCAATGTTTATAATTCCGTATAGCTTATTTGTTACCTATGCATCGCTTTATATGCTTGAGCTGGGTGTTAATGAGCAGCAAATTGGTATTATTACAAGTTTGGGACTTGCAGTCCAAATTTTTTCTTCCTTTATTAGCGGTTTTCTAACGGACAGGATGGGGAGGAAAAGGGCTCTATTAATATTTGATATGTTGAGTTGGTCGGTAGCCACACTGATTTGGGCAGTATCACAAAATTTTTGGTTTTTTGTTGCTGCAGCCATTGTAAACGCCTTCCAAAAAGTGCCACATATTGCCTGGACATGCTTACTTGTTGAGGATACAGAGCCAAAGCAACGATCTATGGTTTACACAGTCCTACAATTTATTACGGTTGTTGGCGGACTGTTTGCACCTGTAGGAGGTCTGATGGTAAATAAAATGGGGCTTATATCAGGGGTTCGTCTAATGTACCTTATTTCCTTTTTTAGTATGACTTCTATGTTTATCATTCGCCATCTCATGACCCATGAAACAACGGTCGGGATAAAGAAGCGCCGGGAATCGTCGAACATGAACCTTAAACATACGTTATTTGACTATGTTAAAACGGGAAGAAATCTCTTAAACAATTATCCGCTTTTATTGATTTTTTCTATCTATGTTTTATTTCAATTCCAATTAACGATACAAAATACGTATTTATCCATCTATCTAACTGAGAAACTTACGCTCAGTAAATCCATTTTAGGTGTATTCCCGGCCATTTCATCCGTGTGCATGCTTTTTTTGCTTATTTTTGTAATCCCGCGGTTTCGGGAAGAATTTAATTTCCATTACATTGCCATCGGTTTTTCTTTTATGATGGTTTCCTGCATTTTGGTGCTTACAGCGAAGTCAGGAAACATGACTCAGATTATTTTCAGCACCATTCTTTCATCGGCAGGTCTATTGTTGTCAACTCCATATTTAGAAGCTACCGTTGCTAACGTAATGGAAGATGATAGCCGAGCGAATGTATCCTCCATTTTGCAGGTTATATTGCTGCTATTTATCTCACCTGCTGGAATTATAGGCGGGGTGACCTATAAGATTGATCCGCGAATTCCATTTTTATTGATGCTTGGTACAATGATTGTAAGCATGGTTCTTTTGAGTTTCACAACGAAATTAATAAATAGAAACGAGGATGTGAAGAAAAAATTGATTAACTTATAGATTCTAAGGAGGAGAAAATGAAGGAAAAAGAATAATAATAGAAGGAACATGTCTATTAATAAACGAATATATAAGCTGTGTTCTTTTTTTCTTCAAAAGGCTGTTATCTATATACTTTATTTAGCCACCCAACAAACATAGTGGGAATGAGCAAAGAAATGTTGATGAGGGGGAAAGTCATGAAAGCACTACAGGTACCAAATATTCAGTTAGGAGCATGTTATTATCCAGAGCATTGGCCTGAGGGACTTTGGGAAGATGATTATAAAAGAATGCGGGAACTGGGTTTTTCCATTGTAAGGATGGCGGAATTCGCCTGGTCGATTTTCGAACCGGAGGAAGGGAATTTTTCCTTTGACTTTTTTGACAGAGCATTAAACTTGGCTGACAAACATGGGCTAAAGGTTGTTCTGGGGACCCCAACTGCAACGCCGCCGGCTTGGCTGACACACAAATATCCGGAAGTTTTGAATGTATCACAGGATGGGGTTCCATATCAGCATGGACAAAGGAGGCATTATAATTATAATGCTCCGATTTATCGTGAGCTTTCAGCAAGAATTGTTCAGAAGATGGCGAAGCACTACAAGGATCATCCGGCTGTTATCGGCTGGCAGATTGATAATGAACTAAATTGTGAGATCAATGTATTTTACTCAGAGGCTGACCATAAGGCATTTCGCACTTGGCTGCAAACGAAATATGGGACCTTGGAACAGCTCAATAAAGCATGGGGAGCTGTCTTTTGGAATCAGACATACACAGACTGGGAGCAAGTTTTCTTAACCAGACCCACTGTCAGTGATTCACCGAATCCTCACCAGGCATTAGATGAAAAACGTTTTATCTCAGATAGCGCCATCTCCTTTGCCTCTTTACAAGCGGAAATATTAAGAGGAGAGGCACCGAATCAGTGGGTCACAACTAATGGACTTTTTGGACATTTAGATAATCATAAAATGACAGAGGAGCTTCTTGATTTTATCGCATATGATTCTTATCCAAACTTCAGTACTATTTATCCTGATAATGGGGAGAAGCCGCTGCTTGATCGAAAGTGGAGCTGGAATTTAAGTACGGTACGAAGCATTTCCCCAACCTTTGCTGTGTTTGAACAGCAATCAGGCCCAGGAGGCTGGGTGAACAGAATGGAACAGCCTTCCCCAAAACCAGGCCAAATGAGATTATGGACCTATCAATCGATTGCCCATGGAGCAGATATGGTGCTTTATTTTCGGTGGAGAACAGCCGCCTTTGGAACCGAAATTTATTGGCATGGCATCAATGACTATCATAATCGTCCAAACCGTCGGGTAGAAGAAGCCAGAGTAGTAGGGAAGGAGATTAATAAAATCAGTGGAAAAATAGCTGGGGCACATTATAAGGCTGAAGTCGCCATTCTTAAAGATTATGATAATGAATGGGACGGAGAATTGGATCATTGGCATGGACCATTTGAACAGGAAAGTGTTTCTGCATGGTTGAAAGCGCTTCAGTATAACCATGTTCCTGTGGATGCTTTATATATCAAACCAACTATGGGTCTCGAAGAGCTTCTTCGTTATAAATTGTTGATTTACCCTCATCCAACTATTTTAACGGATGAAATCGCCAATCTATTGAAAGAATACGTTCTTCAAGGTGGAAAGCTGATTTTCGGAGCTAGAACGGGTTATAAAAATGAGCATGGCCATTGTTATATGCTGCCATTCCCAGGTACTGTAAGCGAACTTTGCGGGATATCCGTTGAGGACTTTACCTTAGTAGGGCCCCATCAAAAGGCACCCGAAGTGGTTATGACTGGTGGAGAAGACAGAGAGTTTTCATCCACTCGCTTTAATGAAGTTTTAAAGGTGGAAAGTTCTCAGGCAGAAGTTTTAGCTGTTTACAAAAACGGTTATATGGCTGAAAAACCAGCTCTTGTTAAACATTCTTTCGGTAATGGCTTCGCCTACTATTACGGCGGTGTATTTAGCCTGCAAATGGCTGAAGAGCTGTTAAAAGAAGTGGGTCTTAAACAACCGATTGATTGGGCAGAACTGCCTGAAAAAGTGGAGTTAGCAGTCCGCGAGCATCAAAACGGGGAAAAGTATATGTTTCTTCTTAATTATGCGGACACACCCCAGGAAATATATTTGGAAAAGGAGGCCACAGAGCTTCTGACAGGAGAAAAATTAAAAGGCAGGATCACAATGAAACCTTTTGATGTGTTCATATTTTCGTAATAAACCATTCATTTTTTATAATTAGGAGGAATTACCATTGGAATATACAGTATTAGGAAGGACTGGCTTGAAAGTTAGCCGGCTATGTCTGGGAACTATGAATTTTGGCGTAGATACGGAAGAAAAGGAAGCATTTAGAATCATGGATATGGCACTGGACGCTGGGATTAACTTTTTTGATACGGCCAATGTTTATGGCTGGGGAGAAAATGCCGGAAGAACAGAGGAGATTATAGGCCGATGGTTTGCACAGGGTGGCGGCCGAAGGGAGAGAGTCGTCCTGGCAACAAAAGTTTATGGAGAGATGCACAATCCGATTGAGGGACCGAACAATACCCCTGGATTGTCAGCCTTTAAGATTCGACGACACTTAGAGGATTCTCTGCGCCGTCTTCAAACAGATCATATTGAACTCTATCAAATGCATCATGTGGATTGGAATGTTAGCTGGGCCGAAATTTGGGGAGCATTTGAGGTAGCTGTTCAGCAAGGAAAAGCGGGCTACATTGGGGCAAGTAATTTTCCGGGTTGGAAATTAATGGAGGCGCAAAAAGAAGCTGAATCACGGCATTTCCTGGGGCTTGTTTCTGAGCAGCATAAATATAACTTAAATTGCAGGCTTCCGGAATTGGAGGTGTTACCTGCCGCAAAGCATTTGGGTATTGGAGTGATTCCTTGGAGTCCGCTTGACGGTGGACTGCTGGGAGGCAATGCTTTAAGGATGCAGCCTGGAACAAGAAGCGGCAGAGAAGCAGGAAGAATCGAAAAGTACCGAAATCAATTAATCAAATTTTCTGAGCTTTGTCAGGAGTTGGGAGAAAGAGAAGATACGGTGGCGTTAGCATGGATTCTGGTAAATCCTGCTGTAACTGCGCCTATTATTGGCTGCCGAACTGCGGAACAGTTTGAGCAATCTCTCCGCTCTGTTGAAGTAATATTGGATGAGGGAACGTTGAAGCGTTTAGATGAAATATTCCCTGGACCGGGTGGCAGGGCACCAGAGGCATATGCTTGGTAATCTTAATCTAGACAATATTAA
The DNA here is from genome assembly GCF_002860255.1 of Neobacillus cucumis. Classification (GTDB taxonomy): domain Bacteria; phylum Bacillota; class Bacilli; order Bacillales; family Cytobacillaceae; genus Neobacillus; species Neobacillus cucumis_A. Next base: position 96,834 of record NZ_PGVE01000107.1, on the reverse strand, counting down.
GTAAGAGAAAGACTGTTTTACTATCAATGGGCCGTTTTAAAGGCGGAGCTTCATCTAGCTTTTCATCACGGTCCATTGAAGATACTATTTTTTAAGCAACTTAGTTTGTTGATTATGCAAACTAAGTAAATAGGTGATATAATAAAATTAGTATTTTTTATGTATGTGTAGAAATCTATCAAATTAGGAGGAGAATCTAGTGTCTCTCATTAGGAATCCGATCTTGCCAGGGTTTAACCCGGATCCGTCTATTATAAGAGTGAGAAATGATTATTACATAGCCACATCCACCTTTGAATGGTTTCCTGGTATTCAAATCCATCATTCAAGAGATTTAAAGAATTGGAAGTTGATCACACATCCATTAACACGTAAGAGCCAACTGGATATGGTAGGAAATCCTGATTCCGGCGGCGTATGGGCACCATGCTTAAGTTATCATGAAGGAACCTATTATTTAGTATTTACAGATGTAAAAAGTCATATCGGCCCATTTAAGGATACCCACAATTATCTAATAACAGCTCCCGATATTATGGGGCCATGGTCAGATCCCATTTACCTAAATAGCAGCGGGTTTGATCCATCCCTATTTCATGATGATGACGGAAAAAAATGGGTTGTAAATTTAGTTTGGGACCATCGTAAAAATAGGAACTCTTTTGGAGGCATCCTCCTTCAAGAATATTCTTCAGAAGACAAAAAACTAATTGGCCCCATTTATAATATCTTTAAAGGGACGAAGCTTGGACTGACAGAAGGTCCCCATATCTATAAGCAAAACGGATACTATTATTTAATGACGGCTGAAGGTGGAACAAGGTATGAGCATGCCGTAACGGTAGCACGATCTATTTCGCTTTTCGGACCATACGAAGTAGATCCAATCGGCCCTATTCTTACATCGGCAGGAAGGCCGGAACTGAAACTTCAAAAGGCTGGTCACGCTAGTATTGTTCATACTCAAGACAACGAACTTTATATGGTTCATTTAACGGGCCGTCCTCTAAAGCCTTCTATGAATTGTAATTTGGGAAGGGAGACTGCTATTCAAAAAGCAATGTGGACCGAAGACGGATGGCTAAGGCTGGCAGATGGCGGAATTAGCCCTCAGACAATGGTAGAGGCCCCGCTACTTCCTGAATATCCATTTGAAGTAGAACCGGATACGGATCATTTTGATGGAGAAGACATTAACATTCATTTTAATTCACTCCGTGAGCCCTTGAGTGAAGAGTGGATTACAACAAAGGAAAGAAAGGGCTTTCTTAGATTGAGAGGAAGGGAATCCTTTAGTTCCTCACATAGGCAAAGCTTGCTAGCACGCAGGCAGCAAGCATTTTCAATCACAGCTGAGACTTTACTCGAGTTTGAACCAAAAACACATCAGCAGATGGCAGGCTTAGTTTACTATTACAATTCCAAAAATTATTATTATCTTTTCATTAGTCATGATGAAGAACATGGTAAATGCCTGGGAATAATGTCCAGCGATCATGGGAAATATGATGAGCTCCTAGAGAAAACGATTTCAGTTGATGGATGGGAGCAGGTATTTCTAAAAGCGGAAATTCATTATGAAGAGCTGCAATTTTATTTTTCAAAAGATGGAATTAGTTGGTCCGCCATTGGTCCTGGTTTGGATGCAAGTAAAATATCGGATGATCATGTTGAATTAAAAATAGGCGGCATTTTACTAGACCAAGGGTTTACAGGTGCGTTCATCGGAGTATGTGCACAAGATTTAAGCGGACAAAGAATACATGCCGATTTTGATTATTTTACGTATCGTGAACGTGAGTAGAAGGAAAAAATAAAATTACGATTTATCCTGAAAAGGAAAGTATTATTCTTGGTAATAGTTTAAAGGATTAATAGATGAAACTATAAAGGAGCGCTTATTATGAATGAGCAAAACCGAATGAGTGAAAATAATATTCTTGGAACAAATGTTATTGCCCAAATCGGAATCCTAGTCCACGATATTGAGAAAACCAGCCAAGCTTATGCCGATTTCTTTGGGGTTGAAAATCCTGGATGGAGTCTTACAGATACAGTAGATAAAGCAGAGACCGAATATAAAGGAGAACCTACGGAGGCTCGTGCAAAACTAGCATTCTTTGATATGGGTTCACTTCAATTGGAATTAATCGAACCAGACGAGCACCCTAGTACATGGAGAGAATATCTCGACGAGCATGGGGAAGGACCGCATCATATTGCTTTTCACATAAAAGGGATGAAAGAAAAAATAACCATAATGGAACAAAACCAAATGCCATTGATGCAAAAAGGTGAGTACACAGGCGGAAGATATGCCTACATGGATACCTTTAAAGATTTAAAAATTATTTTAGAGCTTTTAGAAAATGACAATTAAAAAAAGTGAATCCAATTTTCTATTCAATAATTTAATATTCAATTCAGGCAGGTGATTGAAAGATGAGGATTTTAATTACAGGTGCGAATAGAGGTTTAGGATTAGCGCTTTCCCAAGTTGGAGCAGAAAGAGGACATCATATTTTGGCAGGAGTTAGGGATGCTGAACAAGGAAGAGGAAAATTATCCGAGCTTGAATTCTCAAAGTCTATTTCTATTGTTTCATTAGATGTGACTAAAGAGGATTCTGTCTTACAGGCTGCCAATTTTGTAAAGGAGCATTTTGGTTCCATTGACGCCATTATTAATAATGCAGGAATCCTGCTGGAACGCGATAAGACGATTGAGGATTTGAACCTTGAGGAGGTCCAGTTATCCTTTGATGTAAATTTGTTTGGTCCAATGCGGGTGGTGAAACACTTTCTTCCTTTACTTCTAATGGGGGATAGTTCGTCAATCATCAATATCTCTTCTGAAGCAGGAAGTTTTGAAAACGCTTATGGCGGCGATTATGCCTATGCTTCATCTAAGACGGCCCTCAATATGTTCTCGGAGCAATTGAGTAATTATGTCAAAGAGAAAAATATCCAGGTTTATGCTGTCCATCCTGGCTGGATCCAGACGGATATGGGCGGAGTGAATGCCCCGGGAAATCCTATTGAAACCGCAAAAGGAATATTTGATTTAATTGAGAAAAGAAAGATAGTAGAAAGTAAATATTGTTTCATCAATCATGACGGAAGTCCAATGCCAATCTAATAAAGTTTGTGAGGTAAGCTAGATGAAGGTTAAAGTATTAGCTGTTTTAGGAGATTTTTATCACCCTGCAGACGGAGCAAAAGCATCGCTTGAAAAGGCAATCCGCTCCATTTCTGACCTTGAAGAAATTGAACTCACTTATTGTTCCATTGAAGCATTAAAAGATGCCCTTTTGGACGAACCAGCTGTAGTCATCCTTTTTAAAGAAAATCGTTTAAATCCAACTGAAGAGGTTGTCAATCAATGGATGACAGAGGACCTTGCGTTAGAGATTACTACATATGTATCGAATGGAGGGAGCTTGATGGCTTGGCATTCTGGTCTGGCCTCTTATCCCGACGAGGGTGTTTATACAAAGATGCTAAGAGGATCTTTTGTTTATCACCCGGACAAACATCAACTCGTCCAGTATACTGCCGGCGATCAAAGTTTCATTTCTAGTCCTCTCTCATTTGCATTTTTGGATGAGCATTATTTTGTTCGGTGTGATCAGTCCAACACGAATGTCTTCCTTCACTCCGAATCAATCGATGGACAATCAATTGCGGGATGGTCACATTCCTATGGGGATGGCAAGGTATGCTGTTTAACACCTGCTCATACCAACAGTGGCCTTCAGAACCAAGAATTTCTAACCGTTTTAGGAAGCTGTATAAAATGGCTGGTCAGTTAGAAATTGGAGGTTTAAATCCCTTATAAAGGTTGATAGGAGGAAAAATAAATGCTGCTAAAATCAGCTCAAAAACTATTATTTATTGGTGACTCTGTAACAGATTGCGAACGGGCCCAGCCGGAAGGTGAGGGGTTATTTGCTGCCTTAGGGAAAGGCTATGTATCCTATGTGGATGCATTGCTTCAGGCGGTTTATCCAGAATTGGGTATCCGAGTCGTGAATAAAGGAATCAGCGGGAATACGGTTCGAGATTTAAAGAATAGATGGCAGGAGGATGTGGTTAATCATGAACCAGACTGGCTATCGATTATGATTGGCATCAACGATGTTTGGCGGCAGTATGATACTCCGTTCATTAAAGAATGGCATGTGTATCCGGAAGAATATGAGGAAACACTCCGGAAACTCGTGACAGAAACCAAGTCTTTGACAAAGGGTATTGTCCTCATGACTCCATTTTATATAGAAAGCAATGAACAGGATCGGATGAGGCAAACGATGGACCATTATGGACAAATCGTTCGAAAAATTGCCGAAGAGACGGGTTGTTTATTTGTTGATACGCAAGCGGTGTTTAATGAAGTATTAAAGGAACTCTATCCTGCGACCATCGCATGGGATCGCGTTCACCCTTCCGCAGCAGGACATATGGTATTGGCCAGGGCCTTCTTGAAGGAAATTGGATTTAAGTGGGACCGCTCATAAAAATTCAATTCAATCACTATTTAGGGGAGATGTTGAAATGAAGTATCGTGAATTAGGAAATACAGGGATAAAGATCAGTGAAGTCAGCTTTGGAACATGGGCGATTGGTGGAGCATGGGGCAAAACAAGTGATGAGGAAGCCTTGAAATCGCTAGATTATGCGATGGCACAAGGAGTTAACTTTTTTGATACAGCTGATGTGTACGGGGACGGTCATAGTGAAGAGTTATTGGCCAAAGCAACAAAAGGCCAGGAAGATCAAATCCATATAGCAACCAAGTTCTGCCGACAAGGAGATATTTTTGACCCACATACCTACAGTTATGAAAAAGTAAGTGCCTATTGTGAAGATAGCCTCCGACGCTTGAATCGGGAAGCAATTGATTTGTATCAAATCCATTGCCCTGCCACAGAAATATTACGGGATGGCAGTGTATTTGAGGTACTTGATCGATTGAAGCAAGAAGGAAAAATCAAGCAATATGGGGTTAGTGTTGAAACAGTTGAGGAAGGGCTTATTTGTTTGGAATACCCGAATGTAAAAAGCCTTCAGATTATATTTAATATCTTCCGGCAGAAGCCATTAGAAGAATTACTCCCTGAAGCCTATAAAAAAGGAGTGGGACTTCTTGTCAGATTACCGCTTGCAAGCGGACTCCTTACAGGGAAATTTACAACGAATCATGTGTTTGAAACGGATGATCACCGCCGTTTTAATGAAAATGGAGAGGCCTTTAACGTTGGAGAAACATTTGCAGGACTTGGCTTCCAAAAGGGTGTGGAATTAGCTAACCAACTTAAATGGATCGCGGATGGCAGAAACTCTATGGCAAGCGCTGCCCTACGCTGGATTTTAGACCAAAAAGAGATTACCTGCATCATCCCAGGATTTAAAAACGTAAAACAAGTCGAGGATAATTTATCAGCTTTGGATACAAAATCATTCTCTGAAGAAGAAATGCAAAAGCTTCAAAGCTTTTACCAGAAAAAAGTAAAGAATTCTATTAGAGGCCCTTATTAATAGTTCAGTCTCTAACGGGGTAGTCAATGAAACCTCACAAAATATATTCTATTAGGAGTGAATCCAATTGTCTGAGCTAACAATGATAACCGAAGTGTCCACCTCTCAAAAAGCAGTAGCCATTACCTTTGATGATGGGCCTAACCCAATCTATACACCTCAAGTGTTAGAGATTTTTGCAAAGGCAGAAGGAAAAGCTACGTTTTTTATGATTGGTGAACAAATGGAAAAAAATCCGGAAATAGTCAAAGTAGCGGCAGAGCAAGGACATGAAATCGGCAATCATACGTATTCCCATCCTAAATTATCTGATTTAACTCCTGCTGATTGTTTAGCAGAAATTGAAAGAACGGAGCAAATGATAAAGGATTTAACAGGAAAAAAACCAGTGACCTTTCGTCCTCCATACTTTGATTACAATCATGAGACTATTTCAGTTGTTGAGAGCAAGGGATATTCTATGATTGGTGCACTTAATTTAGAGGCTCAAGATTGGGAGCAACCTGGAGTTGATCATATTCTATCAGCTTCAAGAAGGTGTGTGAAAAATGGAAGTATTCTAATCTTCCATGACGGTTATGGAGATCGTTCTCAAACCATACAAGCTGTAGAGGCGCTTGTTTCTGAACTTAAATCTGAAGGATATCAGCTTTTAACCGTAAGTGAACTATTAAACTTATAATAAAAGGAATAATGTAGAAAAAAGAACTGCAAAATTTACTAAAAATTTTCAGTTCTTTTTTTGCTTTTTTTACTCAACAAAGTTAAATTTTTATACTACAATAGTTATGATTATGTTTAAAAAATGATCCTAGATAGAAGGTGGCCAAATGCTTGTAAAATTTCAAAAATGGAATACGATGAGAAACCAAATGTTAATTGTCTTTTTAATTGTTATGGCCATTGTTTTATTAATCGTTGGTAGTTTAACTTTCAATCAAGTGTCCAAAATGCTGAAAAATAATGGAGAAAAACAAATCCAGCAGACAGCGATTGAAGCAAATGGAAGACTTGAATCCCTATATGAACAAGTGAATACTGCTTCAAAACTGGTAATGACCAATAATACGATTCAAGAAATTTTATCAAACACCTACTTGGGGAAAAAGGTTGCTTACACTGAATTGCAACAGGCCAGAACAAACGTGAACACCCTTCAAGCAAATACCGAAGGGATCTTTTCTTTTGAGTTGTATTCTTCAAAACTAGGGCGCTTGTTACCGAATGATGACACTAGTTTAAGAAATAGAATTGGTACAAGGTGGATTCAACAAGCAAGTGATGCTAAGGGGCGTTTGGTTTGGATTGGTGAAGATCCACAAAATTCAGACTATATTCTGGCTGTAAGACGCGTAAATCTTATGGACAATGATTACGCCAATGGTGGTTATCTTCTCGTTAGGATCTATAATAACTATTTTCAATTGGCCAACCAAGACAATAAAGATATCAATCAATATTCGATACTACTTGATAAAGATTTAAAGCCAATTCTCTCAAACTATGATGGCTTGCTTAAATCTATTATTCACACGAATGATGCAAGTATTTCCTTAGATCATAAGGATTATATGATAACAAAACAGTCTTCAAAAGATACCGGATGGACTCTTATTATCTTAACTCCAGTTAAAGCGCTTACTCAAGGGATCAGTGTGTTAAGGACTGGGATTATTATTTCAGGAATTATCGGATTTTTTATCTTTTTTATCAGCTCATTGTTCCTATCAACCATGATTACAAGACCAATTATAGAGCTTACAAAAACGATGCAAAAAGCTAGTTCAGGCTCCTTGCCGCTCAATCCTTACGTTCCAACCGTTAATGAAATTAATGAATTAAACATTACCTACAACCAACTTGTGAAAGAAACCAATCATCTGATTAAAATGGTTTACCAAAAAGAGATTGTTCGCAGTCAAAGTGAACTAAAAGCACTTCAAGCGCAAATTAATCCGCATTTTCTTTTTAATACCTTGGATGCTCTCAGATGGTCACTTGATGATAAAGAGGAAGAGGAACTGGCAGAACTTGTCATTGCCATGTCCAATTTATTTCGGTATACCATTTCTAAACAAACCGATAGTGATTGGGTATCAATTAAAGAAGAAATCAAACATATCGAGGATTATCTGGAAATTATGAAAATGCGTTTTGGAGACCATTTATACTGGAAATTAAATATGGCTTCCGAGTGGGCGGATGTAAAAATACCAAAATTATTAATTCAGCCTTTGGTAGAGAATGCCGTTCTTCATGGGGCAGGGAATACGGTGAACCCATGTACGGTTACTGTATCGATTCACCCTTCATCCGACCAACAGTATCTTGAAATACTAGTACATGATGATGGTCCTGGTATGAATCAAGAAAAGTTAAATTTTGTAAGACAATCGATGACAGAAGGCGGTACCGCTTCCATCAAAGGAAATGGAATGGCGATCTCTAATGTTTATAAGCGTCTGCAATTATATTATCATCGTCATTTAAAAAGAGGATTGACGATTACTAGTGAAGTAAACCATGGTACAACCATTTCTTTTGAAATACCTTTGAATATGGAGGAGAACCAAGTTGTATAAACGAACGATCTTGATTGTTGACGATGAACCGAGAACTAGGCAAGGACTTAAGAAGACATTGGATACTTGGGCAAACGGAGAATATCAGATTATCACGGCTGCTAATGGGGAAGAAACCATCGAAATCATGGACAAGCAAAAGATTGATATCCTATTAACAGACATTCGTATGCCAGAAATGACCGGTTTAGAGCTTCTAAAAGTAATCAAAGATCGAAACATGTCACCTATTATCATAGTTATATCGGCTTATTCTGAGTTCGAGTATGCCCATGAAGCTCTTCGGTTGGGGGTTATTAACTATTTATTAAAGCCGATTAGCAAAAAAAATCTAATTGAAGCGGTTGAGGATGCGTTAAAGGCTGTGGAAAAACAAGAGCGGGCAGGTATGATTGAAAAAGTCGTCGATACCAAACTTGTTGATGTGAGTGCCCACAATCCGTCTAATCGGATACCAATCCGTGAAGCGCTTGATTATATAAATAATAATCTTAAAAATGATTTAACCCAAAAGGAAGTTGCAGACCATGTTCACTTAAATCCAAGTTACTTAAGTGTCTTATTTAAAGAACATGTCAAACTGACATTCAGTGAATATGTGACTAGACGGAGGATTCAACGGGCAAAGGAATTATTGATGTCTACCAATCTTCCAATTGTCGATATTGCGGAGGAGTCAGGCTACAAAACGGCTAAATATTTCATTAAAATTTTCAAGGAAATTGAAGGAGAAACTCCTAGCGCCTATCGTAAAAATAATAATGAATAGCACTCTAAAATATATTAATTTTTTCCTAGCTAGGGTGACCTATTTTACAACTATCCAAAAACTAGCCTAATGTAAACAGTCAAAATAGAAGGTCATAGGGGGATAAACATTTGTTTAAAAGGAAAACAACTTCAGCCTTGATTTTCTTGGTCTTACTTGCTGCATTGTCGCTGGCTGGATGCTCTTCAGTCAGTTCGTCTAGCGTAGGAGCTGATTCAAGCGGCGGCAAGAAAGTGATTAAGTTTATGCATATATGGCCGGAAGGCAGTTCAAAGGCCCAGTTTTCAATCGTAAAAAATATCATTATGGAATACGAAAAACAACATCCAAATGTTGAAATTGAAACAGAAATTTTAAATTCTGATCAATATAGAGACAAACTTAAAGTTTTAGCGACAGCGAATGAATTACCTGACATTGGGATGACATGGTCAGATGGGTTTATTAAGCCATACGTAAAAGGAGGCATGTTAGAACCATTAGATGATGTCGTTACTAACGATCCAGCGCTTAAAGATGCCTTCATACCCGGTGTAAAGGAATCGTACGCTGTTGATGGAAAAACGTTTGGCTTGCCATTAGAATTGAATACTTCATACATTTTTTACAATAAGGAAATTTTCAAGAAATATAACCTTGAAGTTCCAAAAACTTTTAATGAGTATAAAAACGTCGTAAAAACACTAGCGAAAAATGGAGTGATCCCTGCTACTGTAGGAGCAAAGGATGGTTGGCCAGCATCATTCTGGTTTATGTATCTAGCAGACCGTATTGGCGGACCAACTATTTTAACCGATGTTATTCATGGAAAAGCAAAAATGGATGATCCTGCACTTTTAAAGGCAGCACAAGAAGTTCAAAATTTAGTTGATATAGGCGGTTTCGTAAAAGAGGCAAGCACATTACCGTATGAAGATTCCGTAGATTATTTCATGTATGAAAAAGCGGCCATGTTCCTAACGGGACTTTGGCAATTACCGGCCTTTACCACAAGCCCTGATGTACCTCATGAGTTTAAAGAAAAGGTCGGCTACTTCAAATTCCCGCTATATGAAGGCGGTAAAGGGACAGATATCAACAGCTATGTAGGGGGACCTGGTGTAGGGTTATTTGTAGCGAAAGATTCCAAGGTGAAGAAGGAAGCAAAGGATTTTGTTGGCTTCTTTTTAAAAGAATGGGGCAAAAAATCAGTTACAGACGCAGGTGTCATTCCAGCAACAAAAGTGGACACATCCAAACTCAAACTTTCCCCAATGTACATGGATATCTTAAAGGATTTAAACGAAGCATCCAATGTTACTACCTATTTCGATACTCAAGCAAGCCCTGTCGTATCGGATTTACACCATGAATTAATTACGGCTTTATTCGGAAAACAAGTAACGCCGTATGAGTTTGTTAAACGACAAGCAGATGCTCTTGTTGAGAAACAAAAGGAATAAGTATGCGTTTCAAGGGCTTCCAGTTATTTTTAGCTGGGAGCATTTTTTAAGAGATAGGTAAGATTAAATTTAAACTTCGAGAATTGTCCAGCTCCAGGCGGCATCGGCGCCTTCCGCTTTTCTGGATGAAAGGGCTTTCTAAAAATAGTGGTATTTTTCCTAATCATAGTGACCTATTTTCTAAATTATTAGAATGCTAAACTAACAATGTAAACAAAAACAACACCAAATTAAGGTCATAGGGGGAATAACCATTGTTTAAAAAGAAAACGATTTCAGTCTTGATGTCCATCGTACTGCTTGCTGCCTTAGCACTTGCTGGCTGTTCTTCATCAAGTTCGTCCAGTGAAGAAAGCGCTTCAAAGGACGGCAAAAAGGTAATTAAATTTATGCATTTATGGCCAGAAGGAAGTTCAAATGCACAGTTTTCTATCGTGAAAAACATCATTAGTGATTATGAAAAACAACATCCAGATGTAAAAATTGAAACAGAAATTTTAAACCCTGATCAATACCGGGACAAGCTAAAAGTTTTAGCTTCATCGAATGAATTACCTGATATCGGTATGACTTGGTCAGATGGTTTTATCAAGCCTTACGTAGATGGTGGCATGTTAGAGCCGTTAGATGATGTAGTTAATAAAGATCCGGACCTAAAAGATGCTTTTATCCCAGGTGTAAAAGAATCCTATGCAGTAGATGGCAAAACGTATGGCCTTCCACTAGAATTGAATATTTCATACGTGTTCTACAACAAAGAAATTTTCAAGAAATATAACCTTGAAGTTCCAAAAACATTTGAAGAATATAAAAATGTCGTGAAAACATTAGCGAAAAATGGTGTGACCCCTGCTACTGTAGGTGCAAAGGATGGATGGCCAGCATCCTTCTGGTTTATGTATCTTGCAGACCGTATCGGCGGACCAACGATTCTAACAGATGTTGTTCACGGAAAAGCAAAAATGACAGACCCTGCTATTGTGAAAGCAGCGCAAGAAGTTCAAAACTTAGTAGATATGGGTGGATTTGTAAAAGGTTCAAGTGCTTTATCCAATGACGATGCAAAAGGTTATTTCATGAATGAAAAAGCAGCAATGTTCTTAACAGCTACTTGGGAGCTTCCAAACTATACAACAAGCCCTGATGTAAAACAAGAATTCAAAGATAAGATTGGCTATTTTAAATTCCCAACATATGAAGGCGGTAAAGGTACAGATATCAACAGCTATGTTGGAGGACCTGGTGTAGGTTTATTCGTAGCGAAAGATTCTAAAGTGAAGAAAGAAGCAAAAGATTTTGTTGGTTTCTTAGTGAAAGAATGGGGTAAAAAATCAGTTACTGATGCTGGTGTTATACCTGCAACGAAAGTAGACACATCTAATTTGAAACTTTCTCCAATGTACATTGATATCTTGAAGGATTTGAGTGAAGCATCCAACGTTACTACTTATTTTGATACTCAAGCAAGCCCAGCTGTATCTGAATTACACCATGATTTAATGACAGCTCTATTTGGAAAACAAATTACGCCGAAAGACTTTGCTAAACAACATGCAGATGCTCTTGCTGATGAAAAAAAATAATTAAGCGTGATATTGTCTCTAAAAGTTAGAGGGCATACAATTATATGCCCTCTATAAATTTAGATTATCCAACTTCAGCGCCAAGACGCTGCAGCTTTTGATTAGAAGGGAGTATAGAAAATGAAAAATGTAATGTCAAATAAGTTAGCCATAAGCCTCTACGTACTTCCTGCCCTACTACTAATTCTATTTTTAATTTATATCCCAATCGTTCAAACAGGTTATTATGGTTTAATGGACTGGAATGGCATCGGGAAGATGAAGTTTATCGGTTTAGAGAACTACAAAAATCTAATCCATGATAAAATGTTTTGGCAGAGTACATGGCATTCCTTATTACTTGGTATTTTCTCAACAATAAGCTTGTTTGGTTATTTAATTTTATCGTTAATCTTAGCGAGTAAGATAAAAGGTGCCAACTTTTTAAGAAAGATCTATCTCATCCCAATGTTATTATCGTCTGTTGCCATCGCACAATTATGGGCGAAAATTTTTGACCCATCTAACGGAATGATCAATAGATTGTTAGTGTCGTTTGGTGTGCATAATCCACCGCTTTGGCTAGCAGATTCAAACATCGTATTATATGCCCTCTTTATCCCAATTGTTTGGCAATATGCTGGATTTTATATCATTATTTTCTATGCGGCATTAAAGAATGTTCCAGAAGAACTGATTGAAGCTGCAAAAATTGATGGAGCGACATCTTTACAAATTGCTTATAAGATTAAAGTTCCTCTAATTGCAGGAGTCATCAAAGTAATGATTATATTAGCCATCGTTGGTTCATTAAAGTACTTTGATTTAATTTTCGTCTTGACTGGCGGCGGCCCTAATCATGCAAGTGAGGTTATGGCATCCTATATGTATACAGAAGCATTCACAAAATATAATTTTGGATACGGAAGTGCCATCGGGTTCGGTTTACTTGTTATTTGTATGCTGATGACCTGGATCATTCAAAAACTATTATCTACAAAAGATGTGGATTATTAATAAAGGGGAGTGAATAAGATGAGCAAAGTAGCATATGAAGAACAAACACATTCGACCCTATCAGCTTCACTTAAAACAAGTAATACGTTTGGTAGAAAAATAGGCTATAGTATTCTCTATTTCATTCTGGGAATTATTGCGATAGTCCAGATTTACCCATTGATTTGGTTATTCCTGTTTTCCTTGAAGACCAATCAAGAAGTGTTTGGCATGTCCCCATTCTCCTTACCTCAAAACCCACAATGGGGTAACTATTTAAAGGCATGGACAGCAGGACATATTAGTGACTACTTTTTAAATAGTGTGATTTACACGGTAGTAGCGGTTGTACTTACAGTGATGCTGGCTAGTTTTGTGACATTCGCGATTACAAGAATGCAATGGAAGCTTAGCGGGTTAGTTCTAGGGTTGTTTATGGCGGGATATATGATTCCACTTCACTCAACATTAATCCCATTATTTAATACTTTTAAATCCGTACATTTAATCGATAATCCTGTTTCTGTTATATTATCTTATGTAGCGTTCAATTTACCGATAACGATTATGATTCTAAGCGGATTTTACAAATCTCTCCCACGGGAGGTAGAAGAAGCAGCAGTAATAGACGGCTGTTCGATTCATCGAATCTTTTTCCAAATTACACTCCCAATGACCGTACCTGTACTTTCAACAACGGTTATTATTAATATGATTTACAACTGGAACGAATTCGTCTTTGTAAATACCTTCTTGAGTTCTGATAAATGGAAGACGATCACGGTTGGGGTTAATAACTTTGTAGGTCAATATTTAACTGATTGGGGCGCGATTGGTGCCACCTTGATGATCAGTATTATTCCAGTTCTAATTGCTTTCTTTGTTCTTAGTGATCGAATTGTTGAAGGTATTGCGGCTGGATCTGTTAAAGGATAATGAAAACATCTAACTTTAATTAGTAAAATGGTTAGCAAGTTGTATAGAAGAACATAACCATACAAAAGTATAAACTAGAAGATAATAGTCACTTACTTTTCTAAGAATAGAAAAATGAGTGACTATTATTATTTTAAAGTTTGGGGATATTCCTATACTTATTTAAGTAAAATGTAAAGTTTGTTGGGTGCGTAAACAAAGTGATATTAATTATAATGTTTTCAGTTAAGAATTTTTCAATGTAAATAGATAGAAGCCCTTACTTTATTATTCTATTTGCTTGATTAAAAAGGAGGATGAGTGAGAGGATTAGATTTATTAATTAAAGTGGATATTTTTTACAAATATTTCATAGGAATCAAATCCGGTTATTAAACGCCTAAAAAAATATTGTGTTAAAAAGGGGATTAAAACATGCTAAAAGTATTACGTAAACCAGTAATTTCAGGATTAGCTTTAGCATTATTGTTACCTGCAGGAATGACCAGTGTATCCGCATCTAATGTAGAATCTTATGCCAAAAAGCCAACGATTAGTGCATTAGAGGCACCACAACTAGACCAAAGATATAAAGATTCTTTCACCATTGGGGCAGCTGTTGAGCCTTCACAATTACAAGGCAAGGACGCGGCAATGTTAAAGCGCCATTTCAATAGTATCGTTGCAGAAAATGTCATGAAGCCTGCTAGTTTGCAGCCAGTAGAAGGTCAATTCAACTGGGGACCTGCTGATCAAATCATTAAATTTGCTAAAGAAAATGGCATGGACGTCCGTGGTCACAACCTTGTATGGCATAGCCAGGTACCTGATTGGTTCTTCCAAGATGCAAGTGGCAAGCCAATGGTCGTTTGGCAAAATGGCAAGCAAGTAGTTGCAGATCCTGCAAATCTTGAGGCAAACAAAAAGCTTTTATTACAGCGCTTACAGGACCATATTAAAGCAGTCGTATCACGTTATAAAGATGATGTAAAATCATGGGATGTAGTGAATGAGGTAATTGATGAATGGGGTGGAAACCCTAATGGTTATCGTCAATCTCCATGGTATCTTATCACTGGTTTAGACTATATTAAAGTCGCTTTTGCAACAGCTCGAGAATATGCCGCACCGGACGCTAAGCTCTATATCAATGATTACAATACAGAAGTAGAACCAAAGAGAACATATCTTTACAACTTAGTTAAAAGTCTAAAAGAGCAAGGGGTTCCTATTGATGGGGTTGGACATCAGTCTCACATCCAAATCGGCTGGCCTTCTGAAGCAGATATAGAAAAGACCATAAACATGTATGCGGATTTGGGATTAGATAACCAAATTACGGAGCTTGACGTCAGCATGTATGGTTGGCCAGTAAGAGCATTCCCTACTTATGGCGCTATTCCACAACAGAAATTCGAAGATCAAGCAGATCGTTATGATCGTTTGTTCAAGTTATATGAGAAATTGGGCGATAAGATTAGCAACGTAACATTCTGGGGCGTTACTGATAACCATACTTGGCTCAACGACCGTGCGGATGTTTACTATGATCAAAATGGAAACGTTGTAACAGATACAAATGCACCATATGCCACAGTAGTGAGAAACTCAGGAAAAGATGCACCATTTGTATTTGATCCAGACTACAATGTAAAACCAGCCTATTGGGCAATTATTGACCATAAATAATAACAATAGTAAATCAGCTCCGGAATGGGAGCTGATTTTTAAACTTCTCATAATAGCATTGTTAGTCTTTTGGTTCATGATATATCTGGGCTAGTCCGGTGACTGGCCTTTGTAAAACAGAGTTTCAATTTCTATTTTAGATAATTTAAATAGTTGGAAGAGGAGAGAATATCAATGGTATCTAGTTTAAAAAGTACGACCACATTAAATAATGGCGTTGAAATGCCTTGGCTTGGCTTAGGTGTTTTTCAGGTAAAAGATGGTGAGGATGTTTTTAATTCAGTAAAAACTGCACTTGAAGTTGGCTATAGAAGTATTGATACAGCGGCCATATATAAAAATGAGGAAGGTGTAGGAAAAGCCATTGCTGAATCTAACGTACCACGCGATGAGCTATTTATTACAACTAAGCTCTGGAACGCTGATCAGGGATATGACTCCGCCTTAGCAGCTTTTGAAAAAAGTTTAGAAAAATTAGGTTTGGATTATTTAGACCTTTATTTAATTCACTGGCCTTTGCCTTCTCAAGGAAAATATGTAGAGACCTGGAGAGCGCTAGAGAAGCTTTATAAAGATGGACGCGTTCGTGCCATTGGGGTAAGCAACTTTAAAATTCATCACCTTGAGGATATTATTGGCAATTGTGAAATTAAACCAATGGTGAACCAAGTAGAATATCACCCTCGATTTAATCAATGGCAATTACATAATTTTTGCAAAAAGAACGGAATACAACTTGAAGCATGGTCTCCATTAATGCAAGGCGGTCTTCTTGATGATCCTACGCTAGGTGAGATTGCAAAGAAATACAATAAATCGACCGCGCAAATCATTATCCGTTGGGATATCCAAACAGGAGTAGTGACGATTCCAAAGTCGGTAAAGCCTCACCGTATAGCTGAAAATGCAGATATCTTTGATTTTGAACTTTCTAAAGAGGATATGGAAAAAATAAACACTCTTAATCAGGATAAACGAATGTTTGCAGATCCTGATGATTTTAATAGAATCTAAGCTTTGCATCTCTCTGCAGCCAAACCCAAGCTATATTTGATTAACGAAGAAGGATAACAAAAAACCTCCAACGGTATGGTAACGGGTTTACTTTAGCGGTGCAAACATTGTAAAACACATATGAAAACGCACTTGAATTCACAAGATAATTCACAGTGCGTTTTTTATTGATTTATTAACATTTTGGCAAATTTAAATTGCTTATTTTGTCTTAATTCACATAGTAAATCACAAGGAATGAGGGTGTGTGAAATATTTGTGATTTAGTAAGAAGTCTTATTCTTAATTGAGTAACCAGTCATATTTAAAATAAGCGGAGACTTTTCGGTTAGACTGCAGAATAGACCTCGATTCGGGGGATATAAGCGGAGGTTTTCCGATTAAGCAAAGCAAAATTAACCATTTTCACGTTTTTCGAGTAAATAGTCGGAATCTTTCCGTCTATTTAAGCTCTTTTCAGTGCTATTTCCTAATTAAGAGAAAATTCTCCGCTTATAATACTGTGGATTTAATGTGATTTGCTATTTGATTCGCTCTGCGATTTACCGTTTGGTACCTCACAAGTAAACCCGTTAACGGCATGGTTGGAGGTTCTTGGTGCGCTTGTCCATACAAGTCGATTTTATATGGCAAAATCTGAATGAACAAATTAATCTTTTTCTTCTTTTCTATTATTTAATTTTAAATGAAAACGTGTTATTGTGAAAGTAGGCCGTACAACTTCAGTAAATATTACATAGTACTAAAAGTTAGATGATGGGAGGAAAAGATTTTGCGAATTGTCGTTATTGGTGGAAGCGGTCACATTGGAACGTATCTTATTCCAAGGCTTGTAAGCGCAGGACACGAGGTAATAAACATTAGCAGGGGAAAGAGTACTCCCTATCAATCCAGCCAAGCATGGAATGGTGTAAAACATGTAGTTTTAAATCGAAGTGAGGAAGAAAGGAACGGCCAGTTTGGCAAAAAAATCCTTGAGCTTCATCCCGATGCAGTCATTGATTTAATTTGTTTCTCGCTTGAAAGTGCGAAACAATTAGTTGAAGCACTTGAAGGGAAAATTCAGCACTTTATCAGTTGTGGCACCATATGGGTTCATGGTCATAGCAAGGAAGTACCTGTAACCGAAGATCAATCACGTAGTCCATTTGGTGACTATGGAATACAGAAAGCTGAAATTGAATCCTATTTGCTTGAAAAAGCAAGACGGGATGGTTTTCCAGCAACGGTCCTTCATCCAGGTCATATTGTTGGCCCTGGCTGGGTACCGTTAAATCCTGCAGGACACTTTAATCCACAAGTGTTTGTCCAATTAGCGAAGGGGGAAGAAGTTACTTTGCCTAACTTCGGCTTGGAAACTGTCCACCATGTGCATGCCGACGATGTAGCTCAGGCCTTTGTAAGAGCGATTGAAAATTGGAATTCCTCTATTGGAGAAAACTTTCATGTAGTATCGCCAGCTGCCATCACCTTGCGTGGATATGCAGAAGAAGTAGCATCTTGGTTTGGGCAATTATCAAACCTAAAGTATTTACCTTGGAATGAATGGCATCTTACAGTAGAGGAGAATGAGGCAAACGCGACATGGGATCATATTGCCCATAGTCCAAGCTGCAGTATTGAAAAGGCAAAACGGCTTTTAAATTATCAGCCTCGTTACAGTTCCTTGGAAGCTGTTCGTGAATCAGTCGCGTGGCTCATTAATCAGGGTGTTATTAAGATCAATTAATATAAAATTTCATCAATCTTTTATTCTATTTATTACTCACAATGTTGGAGGGATAAGAAATGAATTATCGATTACTAGGAAAAACAGGCTTAAAAGTTTCTGAAATAGGATATGGTGCTTGGGGGATTGGGAACACGGGATGGCTTGGTGCAAAAGATGATGAATCATTAAAGGCACTTCACAAATCCATTGACCTGGGTCTGAATTTTATTGATACCGCATTAGGATATGGAAACGGCCACAGTGAGCGTTTAGTGGGACAAGTAATGAGAGAACGTCAAGAAACCATCTATGTATCTACTAAAATTCCTCCTAAAAATAAAATTTGGCCGGCTCAGCCTGGTGTTCCTTCCAGCGAAACATTTACTAAGGAACATATTATTTCGTGTACAGAGCAAAGTTTACAAAATCTTGGTGTTGAAACGATAGATGTTCAACAATTCCATGTTTGGTCAGATGAATGGGTGAATCAAGGAGATTGGCAAGAAGCAATCGAACAGTTAAAGACACAAGGGAAAATCAAATATTTCGGTGTTTCTATTAATGATCATCAACCTGAAAATGCAATCAAGCTGATTGAGACAGGTCTTGTTGATACTGTTCAAGTCATCTATAACATATTTGATCAAAGTCCAGAAGATGCTCTTCTGCCAGCTTGTGAGAAACATAATGTTGGAGTGATTGTTCGTGTTCCTCTAGATGAAGGCGGTCTTACAGGCAGAATTACTCCAGAAAGTCAATTCGAAGAAGGAGACTTTCGAAACAATTATTTTAAGAATGAAAGAAAATTAGAGGTCTATAACCGAGTCCAAAGTATTGCCTCAGATCTAAATATTTCAGTCGATGAGATGGCTGAAACAGCATTAAGATATATTTTAAGTCATCCTGCTGTATCAACAGTTATACCTGGAATGCGTTCCATTAGAAATGTGGAAAGAAACTGTGCAATTGGTGACGGTAAGGGACTTTCTTTAGAAGCGGTTGAGAAATTAAAAGCTCATAGATGGATTCGTAATTTTTATAAAGCGTAAGTATAAAAAGAGTTATTGAGAGATCCATCATTCATTTGAATGATGATCTTTTTTGAATAGGGAATTTAGTAATAGCTAAAAGGTATGCTTGCATTTGAATCATGTTTTATTAATTCATTTACTAAACACTTCAGGAGTTTAATATGATAAAACATTTTAAGCAATTACTAAATATAAGAACCATTCGGGGCAAGTTTTTTATTCTAACTCTTACTTTAACTGGAATTCCCATTCTAGTCGTTAGTTTAGTATTTTCACCCATTGTTTTGGGGATTTTGCGTACGAATGCCGAAAACCAAGCGCAGGCATCCGTTATGGTAGGTAATGATTTTCTAGATAAACAGATCAATGATCTCGTTGATTTATCCAATGTTATTCTGGGGAACGCGGAAATACAGTCCATACTATCTACAGGTTCCTTTGATGATTATACTTATTTACAAAACAACCGGAAAATAACGAAACTAATGATCGATATAACCAACACAAAATCCTATATTGTTTCCTACTTTATTTATGACGGAATAGGGAACCAAAACATGAGAATGTTTAATTATGGGTTCCCTATTGGTCTTGGAGGGACGGAACGTGCGCAATCTTATTTCCGTTATATGGTTAATCATGGACCAATGGTATGGTTAGAGGATAATCCACTAGAAGAGAAGACTTCAAATGAATCATCTCCCTATCTATACGTCCTAAAGCTTTTAAGAAGCACATCTGGGGATGACCGAAACTTAGGTTATGTAGTTTTACAAATTGATAAGTCTCTATTTTTTAGCGACCTAAAGTTTTTAAAACCAGACCAATCCTCCCCCTATTACATTGCTAATTCGGAAGGGAATGTCCTTTTTTCCCTTCCAGAAAAATTACCGTCTTATTTAGCTCAACCACTACATAAACAGCAAATCAAAAATAAAGGAGTTTCATACATCAGTAAGGTTGGTCCAAGGAATCAACTAGGCTGGAAATTGATCCATCTTATTGAAACACCGAAACTTTACCAAGATGCTCAGAAAATACGTAACCTTTTTATTTTGTTGTATGTCATCTTGGCGTTCACTGGATGGTTCATGTCCTATTCGTTAGGGAATTCCATTCGAAAACCTCTTAATAAAATACAAAAATACATGAAACTTCCTTTATATCAACAAAGATTACCGGTTGCGTTTGATCCCAGGGATGAAGTGGAGATGATTGGCGAAAAATTTGTCCACCTCCTATCTGAAAATAAACACTTAAACCATCGGGTGGTAGATTCGGAAATAAAGGCATTGCAAGCACAAATTAATCCGCACTTTTTATATAACACCTTAGAATCCTTAAACTGGCTCGCTATCTCTAGGAAGCAATTTGAAATTAGTGACGTAATCGGTTCACTAGGAAAGTTTTTTAGAATTACCATAAGTAAAGGAAAAGATATCATTCCGGTATCAGAAGAGATTGAACATATTCATGCCTACATGAAAGTGCAACACTTCCGCTATAAAGATAAATTTGATTATGTTGTAGAAATCGATCCAGAAATAGAATCTTTTTTAGTTCCCAAGTTTTTATTACAGCCTTTGGTAGAAAATGCTCTTTATCATGGATTAAAGCCCAAAGGGGGAAAAGGGACGATATTTGTTTCTGGGGAGGTAAAGGATGATATATTAATCTTTCGAGTAACTGATGATGGTGTAGGAATGTCACAGCAATGTCTCACAGAAATTGAACAATGTATCCAATCATCTATTCCTTCTAGGGTTTATGGTCTTAAAAATGTACATGACCGAGTTCGTTTGCGTTTCGGTGAACCATTTGGTATGCAAATCACGAGTGTGGAAGGACTATACACAACTTCAGAAATCATTTTGCCAGTCATTCTGCCAAAAGAAGGGGTGAACGTGTAGTGAAAACGATAATTGTTGAAGATGAATACCATATTAGACAAGGGATAAAAGA
Source organism: Neobacillus cucumis (assembly GCF_002860255.1). Lineage (GTDB taxonomy): Bacteria > Bacillota > Bacilli > Bacillales > Cytobacillaceae > Neobacillus > Neobacillus cucumis_A. The sequence goes on along the minus strand of NZ_PGVE01000107.1, from coordinate 75,624 downwards.
GTCGATTGAGTGGGAAGCTCTATCAGCAGAACTCGTTGGAGAGGCAGATAACGGAGAAGACGCATGGGAGCTATATCAAGCTTGCCAGGCTGACTTGATCCTTTTGGATATTAACATGCCAAAGATGAACGGCTTAGAACTTGCTAAAAGAATTCGTTCTATTAATGATAAAGCACAAATTGTCTTTTTAACCGGATTTGATGAATTTAACTATGTCAAACAAGCTATTACTCTTAATGCCTCTGATTATTTATTAAAACCTATTTCCTACCAAGAACTGAAGGAAGCTTTAATACGGGCCCGAAACAGAGTGAAAAAATTAAAAGAACATGAATCGATGGTAGAAGAATTAAAACAAACGAATAGAAACCAATCCGGTCAAATGATTCCATATAAGATTACCGCTCCATTGAATGAGACCAGCCGCCCTATTTTTACAAAGGAATTGGAGCTTTTAAATAAAGTGAAAACTGGGGTGGATTTTGAGGAATCTTTTAAAGGCTGGATGGAAGGACTTACCTTGAAAAATTTCGAAGAAGCAAAGATGATTGCTTCTCAATTTTGCTTTTCATTGTTTCGAATTGTTCAGGAAGAAAAGATTCATTTTGATCATGATGTGCCTCCGTTTATTGCAATATCCCAATGTAACACGCTAAAAGAACTAACCGCTTTTTTGTCAAATATAGTACAAAAAGTGGCCCAGTTGATCAGTGAGAAAAAAGAATTGCAAGGAAATAAAATCATTGAAGATGCCAAACGATGGATTCGTGAGCATTTATCAGAAGATGTTAGCTTAGTCAGAATTTCTGACCATTTACATTTAAGTCCCAACTATTTTAGTCAATTGTTCAAGCAGGAAACAGGCGAGACATTTATATCCTATACTACTAATCAAAGATTTGAGCGATCCAAGGAATTATTAAGGGATAATAGATTAAAAATTGCTGAGATAGCCACTCAAGTAGGATATACGGATACTAATTATTTTAGTATCGCCTTTCGCAAGTTTTATGGGGTTACACCTAGCGAATACCGAAAACGATTATAACAATATAAGCCAACGGGAATCGTTGGTTTTTATTTTTTTATATATTCTGAAATAAACAAAGAAAACCATAAGTTTACCCATAACACAGCAAAAAATAGATGAAGTAGAATAAGTGTAGAAGGCGTGGTAAACGCTTTCAAAGTAAAGAGGGGGAAGAGATGTGAAAAAGTACAAATGGTTATCTGTAGTATTAATTCTAGTTTTACTCCTATCTCTAGCAGCATGTAACAGTAGTACAAGCTCAAGTGGCAAGGATGAGAAAGGAAAAGTAACGCTGCGCTTTATGTATTGGGGCTCTGCCTTTGAAAAGAAAGCTGTTGCAGATATGCTGGCATCATTTGAAAAGTCTCATCCAAACATTCATGTCATTCCTGAGTATGTACCAAACGATGGCTATGCTCAAAAAATCAACACCTTGATGGCATCTAATAATCTCCCTGATGTAGGATACCTTGCGGAAGACACAGCACTGAAGTGGGGATCTGAGGGAAAGGTTATGGATATGACGCAGTACTTGGAAAAATATCCCGATATTAAAAATCGACTACCGCAATCATTCTATAACTATGAACCTGGTAAAACACTAGGATCAAGTACAGCAATTGAAGTGTTTGATTTATTCTATAACAAGGATTTATTCAAAGCTGCTGGTGTTGATGCCCCTCCTTCTAAGGCCGATCAAGCATGGACTTGGGATGAGTTCGTCCAAACTGCCCAAAAGCTTACATTAGATCAAAACGGAAAGCATCCAACAGATCCAGGATTTGATTCTAAACATATTGCTCAATATGGTATTACGATTCCAGTATCTTGGTATGGAGGATGGTTATGGGCCCTTACTACAGCTGGAGGAAGCATTTCAGATGAAACGGGTAAAAAGTATACACTGAACAGCCCAGAAGCGGTCGATGCCTTCCAGAAACTGCAGGATCTCATTTATAAATATCATGTTATGCCTACCCCGACAGCCCAGAAGAATCTTCCTTCTACGCCGGTTCAGCTTCAAACGAAAAAAGTGGCAATGGCAGTCGATGGACAATGGAACATTCTTGATTTAGCAAACAGCAATTTTAACTTTGGAATTGGAGTACTTCCGAAAATTCAAAAGCCTGTAACCGTTATGCTTGGAGCACCAACCGTTGTTTTCGCTAGTACGAAGCATCCAAAAGAAGCACTCGAGTTGTATCGTTACCATAATGATCCAAAACAAGTACCGTTATTCAGCCAAGGGCTTTGGATGCCTTTGCAGCAGGAATATTATACAGATTCAGCCAAAATCGATTCTTGGACCAAAAATGATGCCCATCCGGCAGAATTCAAGGATGCTGTAATTGATTATGCGAAGAACAATGCCGTACCATCTCCTGCGTACTATACTAAGAACTTTATTGAAATTGATGCAAAAATCGAGGCAGGTTTGGATTTGCTTTGGACCAATAAGAAGAACGCAAAAGAGGTATTAGACGACCTTGAAAAACAAGTCCAGCCAGTTCTTCAAGGCAGATACGATAAATAAAAAAGCGTGAGAAAGCCGCGTTAGTGGCTTTCTCTCCTTTCAATAATAAAGGAGGATGGTTATGGCGCAAGTGGTCAAACGGCAATCATCAGGAATTTACCGTATGGAACGAAATTGGGGTATTTTATTTGCGTTACCCGCGATTCTTGGCTTTCTCATATTTACCGTAGGGCCGATGATTGCTTCTCTTTTTTATAGTCTAACGGACTGGACTATTGGGGGAGATATGCATTTTATCGGTTTAGAAAACTATATCACGTTATTTCGTACAGACGACTTATTTAGAAAATCACTGTTTTCAACAACCTATTATTCATTAGGAAGCGTTCCTATTATTATTATCGTTGGATTTTTTATAGCGATGTTATTAAACCAAAAAGTAAAGGGTTTGCCCATCTTCCGAACGATTTTTTATTTGCCTGTCATCGTCCCTAGTATTGCTAATTCCATGCTTTGGTTATGGTTATTTAATCCTGACTTTGGCCTATTTAATACGATTTTAAAAGAATTGCATCTCCCAACATCACAATGGATCTATGATGAAAAGACAGCTATTCCCTCGTTAATCTTAATGAGCTCATGGGGAGTGGGGAACATTGTTGTTATCTTCTTAGCAGGTTTGCAGGGTGTACCGACACACTTGTATGAGGCTGTAGAGATAGATGGCGGCAATAGCTGGCATAAATTATTGCATGTGACGATCCCGATGATGACTCCAACCATCTTTTTTAACCTAATTATGTCACTCATTGGTATGTTCCAGGAATTTAATATGGCCTACATTATGACACAAGGGGGCCCAAATAACTCAACGCTCATGTATGTCTTCTATCTGTATCGTAAAGCATTTATGGAAACGAAGATTGGATATGCCTGTGCCCTCGCTTGGATATTATTCCTATTTATTATGATTTTGACTTTTATTGTATTTAAATCCTCAAAAGGATGGGTCTATTATGAAGGAGGAGACCGCTAGTGAATACACAGGTCAGTGCAGAACATGCCGTCGTTACTAGAAAAAAACAACACTCGATGCGAAAAACTAGATTGCTAGGGAAAACTCTTGTTTATTTGATTTTAATCCTGGGCAGTTGCGTGATGATTTTCCCGTTTCTATGGCTGGTCCGTAGTTCGTTAATGTCAAATAATCAAATTTTTACCTTTCCTCCAGAATGGATACCTAAGCCTTTTATGTGGAGTAATTTTAGTGAAGCCCTCAGCATGGTGCCCTTCGCCAAATATTTCATGAATACGATGACGATTGAATTACTTGTGGTTCCCGGAGTCTTGCTTTCAAGTTCTCTTGCTGCCTATAGCTTTGCCAAATTAAGGTGGCCTGGACGAAATATTTGGTTTGTCGTTCTTCTCAGTACCTTAATGCTTCCATACGCCGTTACTTTAATTCCTACCTTCATGTTTTGGCGGTCACTCAATGCCTTGAATACCATTATTCCTTTAACCGTACCTGCCTGGTTTGGGGGCGGAGCATTTAATATTTTTCTGATGAGGCAGTTCTTTTTATCCATACCAAGAGAATTAGAAGAAGCAGCCTATATGGATGGAGCAAAGCCATTCACCGTCTTTTGGCGGATTATCCTTCCATTATCAAAGCCTGTCCTTATTGTTGTAGGGATTTTTACATTTATTAATGTGTGGAATGATTTCCTTGGTCCACTAATTTATCTATCAGATGACAGCAAATTTACGCTGGCCATCGGTTTGGCATCCTTTAAAGGAATGCTGACTGCTCAGTGGGGATATTTAATGGCTGCCTCTGCTGCTGTGGTAGCTCCGATCATCGTTTTATTCTTTATCTGCCAACGTTATTTCATTGAGGGAATTACATTGACTGGTTTAAAAGGTTAATAAAAAAGTTATTTTTTCTTAAGAGAAGGAGATAATTCATGGAAAAATTAAATTTAAAAAAATTTTCACCTGTACCATTTACTAACGTCTCCATTAAAGATTCTTTCTGGAGTCCAAAACTGGAAGTAAATAGAAAAACAACTATTCCGACTGAGTATCAACAATGTAAAGAAACTGGCCGAATTGATGCATTTAAATTAGATTGGAAGCCTGGACAAGGAGAACAACCTCATATTTTCTGGGACTCGGATGTTGCAAAATGGATTGAGGCTGCCAGCTACAGCTTAATGACCCATCCAGATTCGGACTTAGAAGGATTATTGGACCATGTCATTGAGTTAATCTCGTCTGCTCAGCAGCCCGACGGCTACTTGAATGTTTATTTTACAAGTATAAAACCAGAGAAACGATGGACGGATCTTCGGGATGCCCATGAATTATACTGTGCGGGTCACTTAATGGAAGCCGCGGTTGCCCATTTTCAAGCAACAGGGAAACGAAGCTTTCTAGATACGATGTGTCGTTATGCAGATTACATTGATTCTGTTTTTGGAACCGAACCAGGAAAAAAACGCGGTTATTGTGGTCATGAAGAAATTGAATTGGCATTAGTGAAATTATATCGTATTACCGGCAATGAAAGATATCTTAAGCTAAGCGAATATTTCGTTGAGGAACGCGGCCAGCAGCCACATTATTTTGAAATGGAAGCGGCAGCCCGCCCCGAGGGAGAATCTAGCTTTTTTGGCAGTTTCATGTCACATATTAAAGATATGCATGAATATAATCAATCGCACAAGCCGGTTCGCGAACAAGATAGGGTTACGGGTCATGCGGTAAGGGCCATGTATCTCTATTGTGCCATGGCTGACTTAGCCGGGGAACTTGGAGATGAATCGTTAGTACGTGCTTGTGAAAGATTATGGGAGCATTTAGTGCTTAAAAACATGTACATCACAGGTGGAATTGGCCAAACAAGAAGTAATGAAGGATTTACGTTTGATTATGACTTTCCAAATGAAACAGCCTATAACGAAACCTGTGCTGCGGTTGGTCTAGTGTTTTGGAATCACCGGCTGCTTCAGCTTAATTGTGACAGTAAGTATGCTGATGTGATGGAACGAGCTCTATATAACGGGGTCATTAGTGGAATTTCCTTAGATGGAAAGAAATTTTTCTATGATAATCCCCTTGCTAGTTTAGGAGATTTTCATCGCCAAGAGTGGTTTGGATGTGCATGCTGCCCGCCAAATATTGCTAGACTGCTTGCATCTTTAGGGGAATATATTTATTCGCAAAATGATTCTGAAGCAGCAGTGCATCTTTATGTTAGTGGAAGCAGCACACTTCAAATCAAAGGAAAAAATATAACTATTCATCAACAAACAAATTATCCTTGGGACGGAAACGTTAAATTTTCCTTTGATTTTGAGGGGGCTGTAAATTTTGGATTAAAGCTCCGGTTACCAGGATGGTGCAAATATGCAACGTTAAAAGTGAATGATCAGGTGGTATCGATCGAGGATAAACTTGATAAAGGTTATATCCAACTAGAACGGGAGTGGAAATCCAGCGATGTGGTCGAACTTGAGCTGGCAATGCCAGTAGAACGTGTCCACTCACACCCTGCTGTCCGTCAGAACATCGGCTGTACCGCCTTGCAGCGTGGGCCCATTGTTTATTGTTTAGAAGAAATGGATAACCAATCATCTCCTTTTAAAATTTTCTTGCCTAGAACCTCCCAGCTTCATTCAACATTTGATGAAACCTTGCTGAAAGGTGTGATGAAAATTAATGGTGAGGCTTTGACGATTGAAGAAGAGGACTGGGTTAATACGTTATATCGTTCAGATGATTATCAGTATAAAAAAATAACCATTCAAGCGGTCCCATACTATGCATGGGATAACAGAGAACCAGGAAAAATGGCGGTTTGGATAAACGAGTTACGCTAAAAGGGGGAAAGAGCTTTGACAAATTATGTGCCAAATAAGGCCCCATTAAAGGAGACTCCCTTTCTTGCCCTTCCGTTGGGTTCTATTGAACCTGATGGTTGGTTAAGAGATCAACTACTACTACAAGCAGAAGGCTTAACAGGAAAATTAGATGAATTTTGGGAGGATGTTGGTCCAGGCAGCGGCTGGTTAGGCGGCAGTGGTGAATCGTGGGAGAGGGGGCCGTATTATTTAGACGGTCTTCTTCCATTAGCCTACCTGTTAAAAAATGATCAATTAATTCAAAAAGTAAAACCATGGGTGGAATGGACACTTGGCAGCCAGCGTGGGGATGGGAATTTTGGTCCTGAAAACGTCCCGGACTGGTGGTGCCGGATGATCATGCTAAAGGTACTGATTATGCACCAGGAAGTAACGAACGATGAGAGAGTGATTCCATTCTTAAGCAGGTATTTTCAATACCAGTTAGAAGAATTAAAAAAACGTCCTTTAACCGATTGGGGGCAGGCGCGTGGCGGGGAAAATATTCTATGTGCCCAGTGGCTGTATAATCGGACGGAAGATTCCTATTTGTTAGAGTTAATTCATTTGCTCCATGAACAAACGTTAGACTGGACTGAGATTTTTAACGATTTTCCATTCTGGCGCTATCAAACCGAGTTTGACCATCGTATCCACGTGGTTAATGTAGCAATGGGGATTAAGGAACCTGCCCTTTATTTTCTAATATCCGGGGAGGCAAAACATCAGTTTGCTGCAAGAAATGGGATCGAAAGCTTAATGACCCACCATGGTCAGATGCATGGAATGTGGTCTGGAGATGAATGGCTGGCAGGAAGCCATCCTAGTCAAGGGACGGAGCTTTGTTCGGTGGTGGAGTACATGTTCTCATTGGAGCAGCTGGTTCGCATTTTAGGGGAGGGAATGTACGCTGACCTATTAGAAAGGGTCACGTTTAATGCTCTTCCTGCTGCCATCTCACCGGATTGGCATGGTCATCAATATGATCAGCAGGTCAATCAGGTTGCCTGCACGCTGGCCAAACGAAACTGGACATTAAATGGCGATGATTCCAATTTATTTGGCCTTGAACCGAACTTCGGCTGTTGTACCGCTAACATGCACCAAGGGTGGCCAAAGTATGCAATGAATCTTTGGATGGCTACGGTTGATAACGGATTAGCAGCTATTTCATATGCGCCTTGTACCATTCAGGCAAAAGTGGCGAACGGTGTGGATGCCAAAGTCAAAGTCCTTTCGCAGTATCCATTTAGAGACACTATTTCTATCGATCTTCAAGTATCGAAAAATGCCTATTTCTCAGTAAAGCTTCGGATTCCAACCTGGTGCAAGGAGCCGCGTCTTTTGATTAATGGACAAGAGATGACCATTCCTTGTGAGTCAGGCTTTATTACGATTGAACGTCATTGGGAGACTAACCAAACAATAGAATTAACCCTTCCGATGGAAGTGAAAATGGAAAAGCGTGCAAATTATGCCGTTGGTGTAACGAGGGGACCACTTGTTTATGTTCTTCCAATAAGTGAGAGGTGGGAAAAACTCCGGGGAGTGGAACCTTTTGCCGATTTTGAAATCTATCCAGAGACGGTTTGGAATTATGGCCTGGTAGTCGATTCATCCAATCCCGAAGCCTCTTTTCAGGTTCAAGAATCGAAGGTTTCAAAACAACCATTTTTAGCAAAGGATGCACCGGTGAAATTAGTAGGAACAGGAAAACGTGTACCTCACTGGAAAATGGAGAAAAATTCGGCAGGAACAATACCGATAGGACCGGTGTTTTCGGATCAGTTAGAGGAAACAATTACTCTTGTACCATACGGAAGTGCACGGCTTCGTATTGGAGAGTTCCCGCTAATTCAATCGGAAATGGCTGGAGAAAGGAAATAAAAAGTATTTAGCATTTTTACTCTAAACTGAAGGGGATTTTGTCATGTATACAATCGGTTATGATTTTGGCGATACGCTCATTCAACTTGGTGATTTACAGTTTGCCATTCGTTTGTTTACGGAGGTTAATGCTTATGCTCCTGACCCTGGTAAACTTGTTTTAGTAGAAGATCAGGACATTGCTTATCTGAAAGCTGATGGATTGATTTGGGCTGGGGGACAGCAAACGGCAAAGGGAAGCATTGAGGCTAAAATATCACGAGGAGCAGATGGCCGATATATCGTGGAAGCACGTGGTGTCCATGAAAGTGAACGCTGCAAATCGGTTTTGCTTCAAGTATTTGGAATTAACGTTTTAAAACTTAATACAGATGAGGGGAAAGTGGAGGAACTAAATCCTGTTCGTTGTATAAAGGCTAAGCACTATCCTTCAAACATTAAAATGCCACTAGCTTTTATAGAAGATCAGTTAGGCCAAGGCTGGTTCGCCCTATCAAAAGATCACAAGCTGCGTGATAAGGGATTCGCTAGCCATTATGATCCATATCTCCAGTGCCAAGTATTGGATTTATCACATGAAGAGGATAAGCGGTTCCAGACAAATGAGATTATCATGCCAGCTTGGCATATTGGCAGTTATAGTGAGAAAAACGCTGTGATAAAGGAACGCTGTTTGGATTTGGAACAAAATTTTGGATTAGTCCCTTTTGAACAAAGGAAGGATACACCGGAATGGCTAAAGGATATTAAATTGGTAACGATCTTCCATGCAGAGCATTGGACAGGTCATGTCTTTAATACTTTTGCAGAGATGGAAGAGAAGCTGAAATGGGTAACCGGCCGTATAGATGGAAAAGAGGTTCTGGCATTTATCCCAGGCTGGGATGGGCGGTACTATTATAACTACCCAGAATATGAACCAAGTCCGTTTCTTGGAGGGAAAGAAGGTTTTAAAAGTTTTGTAGAAACTGCTCACCGTCTCGGTGTAAAGGTTGTCCCGATGTTAGGGGCTAACAATGCAAATATTGAAGTTATGAAAAAATTGGGCCTCGAGGATGCTGCAGCAAAAGATCAATGGGGTCTCGAGAAGCGTTGTGATTGGGTCGACTGGGATTATGATTTATCAACAGAAAATAATTGTATGTTAGCTAACATGGGACACCCTGGTTACTTAGAACATATGATTGAACGATCAAAATATTTAGTGAATGAATACGGTGTGGATGGAATTTTCTTGGATATATCAATCTTTTGGACAAACGATCCAAATTACTCTCCGTATGAAGGAACGGTTGCTTGGGCAAAAGCGATGAAAGAGGCATTTCCTCATTTACTACTGTTTGGAGAAAATAGTTATGACGCACTATGGGGCGTATTCTCCATCTTCCATGAGATGGGCCGTCCTGCTGGCCATGGACATGCTTTGTACCGTTATGCCCGTCAAACCTATTATCTGGCTGCAGCAGCACCTGGACTTGGATCAGGCGGGATTCATGAATATGCTTGGAACTCTAATGGTCTGCCGTGGGAGCGTGATTTTCCCGAGTTGGTTCCTACTTTATCGGTCGTTGGCGATACAATGACCACCTATGAAAAAGCAACTGAACTTATTGTAAAAAAAGCTAAGGGGTGGAAGCCGATACATCCTGGAATCTCATAATCTTCATATATACCCAAGAGGAGACGAGAGGTTTGCAAAATTATAGTTTTGATATGAAAGATCCCGTATATGAGATATTTGGATTGAAGGTGAGTATCCACATTCATACGATGGAAAATACCTACAGTCTATCACCAGAAAAAACAATTGTAGAGTTAAATAATCAAACGATTACTATAGCTTGCTCACAATTAAGCTGGGCAGGACAGCAGCAAAGAGCAAATGGAAAGTTTTCATTATCAGCCTTTAGAAATGATAGGGACCAAATAGAGTTCCAAATGTCGGCAGAAGCAGAGCAAAAAATTATATCTATCAAACTAATGATAAGAGATTTACCACCCGTCTCCATTTACGATGCTGACACTGGCAGTGATATCCCAATCAATGTTAGCGAGTCACTAGTTCAAGCATCAGGGCAAATATTCTATTATCCCTACAATGCTTTTAAGTACAATAACAATTTAAAACTGCCTGTCTTTTTTTTAAAGAATAGAGAATCGGGAAATTTGCTAGGGGTCTACTCACAAGATCATAAGGTAAGAGCAAAGAGATTTGTTGTTTCAGAAGAGGTACAAGGAGAATACAAAGGGAAATGTTGTCTTGAACTCATTCATGAAGAACTAGCCGTTAATTTAGATACCAAAATAAGCATCCCAAAATGGATTATTGGAGAACAAGTAAACTCTGAATCATTCCGTGACGAATACTTGGCCTTTTCGGAATCGGAAAAAGGAATTGGGTTAACCCGTTGGGAGGAAAGAAACGACTTTCCGGATTGGTTAAGAGAAATAAGTTTAGTATTAAACATTCATGGAATGCACTGGAGCGGTTACATATTTAACACCTATGAAAACATGCTTGAGATTATCCGGTATGTTTCAGAAAGGCTGGAAGGGAGACACATTTTAGCCTACTTACCAGGGTGGGAGGGACGGTATTATTGGCAATATGGTCAATACCGGCCTGAACCGCTGCTCGGAGGAAAGGAAGGATTCCAAAAACTATGTTCCGAAGCTAAAAGATTAGGCGTTCACCTGATGCCAATGTTCGGTTCTAACATAGCTAATTTGCGAATGGAGAATTTTCAAGAATTCGGCCCTAATTCTTTTATGAAAACAGCAGCAAGAACACGATACCATGTAAATGAGCCTGACTGGGATTTAAGCAGAGGTCATGATAATGGGTGGCAGGCATTCATGAACGCGGGTTCTCCCGCATGGAGAAAGGAACTAGTTCGGCAAATTACCAATCTTAAAGATACTTACCAATTCGATGGAGTATTTTTAGATTTAGTCCACCATTGGGTCAACGACCCTGACCATGAAGTATTCGAAGGTATGAGATCATTAAAAAATGATTTAACCAAAAATAACCCTGACTTACTGGTAGTTGGGGAGAACTGGTACGAAGGCTTGCTAAGCATTTTTCCGTTATTCCAAGTAAGACCATACATCAACCAGCCTGCATGGGTGGGGAGATATGCCAGAACAATGGCCCATCTATTAGAAGCTGAACCAAGCAGAGGAAGTACTGGAGTGCATGAAAAGGGTTATACCAATTATGAAAGAAAACCATTATCAAAAGAGTATATTCCGACCATCGCCTTTGTCGATGGGACACTGGAAAAAGCAAAGAAAGAAATTGATGAGGTTCTTAAGGTATCACATCAATATATAGATAAATATTTTCCAAGTAAGCAAAGTGTATAACATCCTTTTATAACCATTCAAAAGATAGAGTGCTGTATGGAGGTCTAGCTTAAACCTTAAGGGTTTATTAATCGAGATAAGGGGTGTATTGGTTGCTAAACACAAGACGTGCTATTGAAAAACTGGGATTTCCGAGCCAAGACAGTCATGATCTTCCTACATCAACAAAAACATTTTCCGATGGCGCACAATATCGCATTGAAATTCCAAGTGTTGAAGGAGTCAGATCCTTTGAAGCTGTGTTAGAGATGTCAGAGAGCTTAAATGTCCCTATTCATAGGGTCTCACAGGGAAGCGGTATTATGCTTTTTACGGATAAGGAACTCGGAGATATGGTTGACTTAGGCAGGAAGGAAAATAGAGAAGTTAGTCTTTTTGTTGGACCGCGTGGGAATTGGGATATAAATGCAATGCCATGGTCAGGTAGCGGAAAAATATTGGGGCAGCGAATCGAGGGGATGGACCAGCTCGTATATTCGATTGAGGATATTAAACGAGGTTGCCATGCTGGTTTACGCAGTATTCTTGTAGCGGATGAGGGGCTCTTATATCTTGTGAATGAATTTAAGAAAATGGGTGAACTCCCGAAAGATTTAGTAGTTAAGATATCAGTGCAAATGGGACAATCTAATCCAGTCTCCATACGTTTAATGGAACAAATTGGTGCAAATACATTTAATGTTCCAACAGATTTAACATTGGCTAGATTATCAGTGATCCGCCAAGCCATTGATATTCCAATAGATATTTATGTGGAGGTCCCCGACGATATTGGCGGGTTTATCCGCCATTATGAGATTCCTGAAATTATTCGAGTGGCTGCGCCAGTCTATATTAAATTTGGTTTAAGAAATGCTCCAAATATTTATCCTTCTGGTACACACCTTGAAGAGACATCCATTGCACTATCGAAGGAACGGGTTCGCCGTGCTCGGATTGGTTATGAAATGATTCAACGCTATGCCTCGCATCTTAAAACAACAGATATAAGTATAAAACGTGAGGGTGTACCAGTAGAAAGCAATATTCCTTACCTAATTTAGATACTCTTCTAAACTATTGGAGGTAGAATAAGTGTCCGCTATAAATAAAAAACCAATAATCGAAAATCCAATCAATCCCTATCGTGATAATGTTCAGGGAAAGGCAAATGAGCCGATTACAGTTGCTGGTTTACTAGACCGCGCAAAGCTAGTCTTAGGAGATAAAGCCCCAAAAGGTGATTGGACACTCGAAGAAATTTACAATCGTTTAGAAGCGAACGCCCCAAGGATTGCGATTATCGGCGGTTCAGCAGATCATCCAGCACATATATTGGATATTCAAACCGTTGCTCGTGCTGCGATTAAGATTTGGGGGGAAGGGGGTGTTCCTTTTTATTTTAGTACTCCTGTTCTATGTGATGGGACAGCTCAGAATAATATGGGAATGTCCTATTCATTACAAAGTAGAAATGCTATCGCAGAAATGGTTATTAATCAGATGGAGGCACATTCTTATCATGGTGCTTTTGTTATTCAGGGGTGTGATAAGCAGCCATTAGCTGTTTTAAGTGGATTGGCCTTATTAGATAGAGTTCGACGTCATAGAGGAGAAGCACCGGTATTTGCTACATTTGCGCCGTCACATGTTTTAAAGGGCGGTGAAATTCCAAAAGATTTGCAATTGGAACTTCACTTAGTGGCAAATAAAGCCATCGAGATGGGACATAAAAACATAGCCGATGATTTATTTGATGCCTTAAGCTATATCCTTCAATGCAGCTCCAATACTCAATTTCAAGGAGTCCTAGAAAGGGCTGTTTATGCAGGTGTCATTTCGCATGAACAGCATAAGAACTTTGAAAAATTACTGGCTATTAATACATGTGATGCTGCAGGAGGAATCTGTGCTTTCCATGGTACTGGCAATAGTTCAAGAGATGTAATGACAGGATTGGGTCTCGTTCATCCTAACTTAGAATTATTGACAGAGCCCCCGACACAAGAACAATTAAATCCAGCCATAGAATCTCTATTTTCAATCATCAATCGGGAGGACTGCAGTGTAGCGGAGCTGGTTGGTGCAAATATTGCAAATGCTGTCCGAATACACAGTGCTTCGGGAGGTTCATCCAACCTTATGATGCATATTGTAGGGGCCATGATCTATGCAGGCTATGAATTTAATCTATTTGATATTGAAAAAATTCAAAAAGAATATCCAATACCAGATTTATTTAATTATAGTCTTACAGAGGGAAGAGATATTTTTGTTTTGGCACAGCAATGCTGTTCAGGCTTAATTCGAGGAACTGAAACCTTGTTCTATGAATTAATGAGAAACGGTGTCCCCATGGATGTAGAGGCATTAACTGTTACAGGAGAAACCTGGAGAGAACGACTGAGTAATAGCGAGAATTTGAGTGCTGACGGAGTTAAGGATAATCAGATTATTCTCAGTAAACCACAAAGGAAATTTAGCGGTGTAGATGTATTAAGAAGTAATTTTTTTGAAAGCGCTGTAGTAAAAATCAGTGGAATGTCAACAAGACAATTAGATCAGTTTGATGAAAAAGTGTCCTTTGTTTTATATTTTGAAAATGAACAAACAGCTAATGAACAATTGTTAAATGAAAGCTTGTTGGATGAATTAAGAGAACGCAAAGGATTTAAAGAACAACATCTATTAAACATGTGGAAATTTAATCAGCCGGAAACTTTCCATGAAAGCAAACAATTAAATTATGATGGATTATTTAAGAGAATGGTTGAACGAAAAATATTAAAACTATCGATTATTATTGCTGGGCAGGGACCTGAAGCCTTCGGTATGCCTGAAATGTTTACACCCATGCAGCATATTAATGCAAATCGCGAAATCCAACAATTAGCAACATTAATAAGTGATGGGCGATATTCAGGTGTTTCCTATGGAGCGGCTATCGGACATGTGACACCTGAAGCCTACCATAAAGGCGGTATTCTTTATTTACAAGAAGGTGACCTGCTGCATTTGCGTTTCCGTGCAAAACGGATTGAACTGCTTGATCCAAATGAATTTGATAGAGGGAATATTGAACTATATAAGGGAGATTTAAGAATTGAGAGAAATCACCTTGAAGCACAAAGAATAAATTTAATGAGAGCCAGACAACGAATGATTGCTCCATCCAATCGTCTTATAGGGTGTGCTGATGCGGCTTGGGGAGTGGTTCCGCTAGCTGTAAAAGGAGATGCTGAAATTCCTTATATTCGGTCAAACAAGATATTTGTAAACCTGTAATTAGAGGGCCAATCATGCAACTATGATAAATATGGACTGTCATTAACCTATTATTTTCAAAATATATGAAAAAGGAAAAAATATCAATCAAAGTAAAACTTTTGATACTAGGAGGTACAAAATGGAAAAAACAGTATTACAAACTAAAACTCTGCCACTAAACAAGGTTAAAATTAATGATCCCTTCTGGTCATATTACATTAACTTAGTTCGGGATGTTGTTGTTCCTTATCAATGGGACGCGCTTAATGACCGAATTGCGGATGCGGAACCAAGCAGTGCGATTAAAAACTTTAAAATCGCGGCTGGAGAAGAAAAGGGAGAATTTCATGGGATGGTCTTCCAAGATAGTGATGTAGCTAAATGGCTTGAAGCTGTTGGGTACTTGCTTTCGATAGAAAGAGATGAAGAACTTGAAAAAATTGCAGATGGAATCATTGATATTATTGCAAAAGCCCAACGCGAGGATGGATATTTAAACACCTATTATACATTAAAAGAGCCTGGGAAACGTTGGACAAACCTTTGTGAATGTCATGAGTTATATTGTGCTGGCCATATGATAGAAGCTGCAGTAGCTTATTATCAAGCAACAGGAAAAAGAAAAATACTAGATGTGGTCATTAAATTTGCTGACCATATCGATGATGTCTTTGGAACAGAACCTGGAAAGCTTCGTGGTTATGATGGACACCAAGAAATTGAATTGGCACTAATCAAACTATACGAAGTGACGTCAAACGAAAAATATTTACGATTAAGCCAGTACTTCTTAGAGGAAAGAGGCAGAAAGCCGCATTTTTATGAGGAGGAGTTCCAAAATAGAGGTGGTACCCATCATTGGCCCGATTCATGGATGATCCGAAATAAGGAGTACAGCCAAGCCCATAAACCTGTTAGTGAACAAGATAAGGCGGTTGGCCACGCAGTTCGGTTCGTTTATATGTGTACTGGAATGGCACATTTGGCTGCTGAAACCGGTAATCGTGAAATGTATGAGGCTAGTAAAAGGCTTTGGAACAATATGGTTTCGAAGAATATGTATATAACCGGTGGGATTGGTTCGCAAAGGCATGGAGAAGCCTTTTCAACTGATTATGACCTTCCAAATGATACGGTTTATGCGGAGACTTGTGCTTCTATTGGGGTAATTTTCTTTGCACAGCGAATGCTGCAGGTAGAACCAAATAGTCAATATGCTGATGTAATGGAAAGAGCTTTATATAATACAGTACTAGCAGGTATGGGGCATGATGGAAAAAGCTTTTTCTATGTGAATCCGCTTGAAGTATATCCACCTGCCTGCGGGGCGAATCAAAATTATGACCATGTGAAACCTACTCGTCAAAGATGGTTTGGCTGTGCCTGCTGCCCGCCGAACGTAGCTAGGCTGCTGGCTTCCTTAGGGCAATATATATATACCGTTCGTGACAATACTGTCTATACTCATTTATATATAAGTGGTCAGGCAGAATTTGAGCTAGACGGTAACCGTCGTCTAATCCTGGAACAAGAAACAAATTATCCATGGAGCGGCAACATCCAATTTACTATTAAGGTTGACCAAGAATCTGAACTTACCCTTGCCCTTCGTATCCCGGATTGGTGTGAGAATGCAGAAATCTCCATAAATGGTGAACTGCAGTCAGTATCTGAACAAATAATCGACGGGTATGCAATGATAAAAGGTAACTGGAAAACAGGTGACCAAATCAATTTGGTTCTTTCTATGCCGGTTGTTCGAATGAAAGGACATCCACTTGTACGCCATACTGCGGGAAAAGTAGCTCTTCAAAGAGGTCCGCTGGTTTATTGCCTAGAAGAAGCAGACAATGGTCCAAATCTGCATCAACTTTTATTACCTTCAAATAGCAGACTTGAAGTGGTCGAGGATGAAAATCTGTTTGGCGGAATGAAAGTGATTACAGGAGAGGCAAATAAACGGAAAACAGAAACCTGGGGCGAAGCTTTATATAAACCGAACGTAAAAGTAGAATCGGAATCTGTATCCGTAAAGTTTATTCCTTATTTTGCATGGGCCAATCGCGGATTAGGTGAGATGCAAGTGTGGGTTAACGAAAAAGAAACACTTTAGGATATAAACCTTGAAGGTTCCTTACCTTCGAGGTTTTTTATTTTATACTATTTTCATTTAGAGGAAAAGTCCACTGGAACGTGGACTTTTTTACTCTGCTTTTACATCATAAATGATTCTTGCGATAATATCCTGATTATAATTTCCAAAATTCTTACCGTAAATGGTTAAACCACCAATATCGCTATTTTTACCCAAGGCTAGCTTTAGTTTAATTTCAGATTTTCTGTTCAGACCAATATCGTCAAGGGTGACATCTGAAATCCGAAAGCCATCGATAAAGGTCCCACTTTTATTAATACGAAGAAGCTTAAGCAAGCCATATTGATTTAATTCTGTCGGCCACCAGTCGGGATTATAAATACCTTTTACTCCTCCAAAGTCACCTGGTGATGTCCAAAAACCTAATTCAAGTTCATTAATATAAAAGTAAATGTCAGATGGCCAGTCGTTATTGTAGCTTGGGGCCTCGGAACTTAATTCAAAACTAAACTGCAATTCCTTAAATTCCTGATTCGCTTTAAGATAATTAGGTATTCGATATTCAAGAAAACCCTTGTTTAGCCATATAATACCTGCATTTATGTGCTGGGGATCCGCAAAGTAACGCGGGTCATCAAATTCTCCAATGAAAGTATCTTTTGTTGCCAGACCACAAGTAGGTTCCGCATGAAAATCACAATAATGTCCCACTTCTATATGGTATTCATAAAAATTCTCTATAGCTGCTTTATTTTGCAATTCAATGGTCAATAAATCCTCATTTAAATAACAAATTTTTTGATTTCCATGTTTACCTACAGCAGTAGTTATGGCAATTAATCCGCTTTCCTCTAACTTTTTAATATGCATGGTGATGGCACCGTTCGATAGATTTAATTTTTGGGCAATATCATTTAAATTAAGACTTCCATGGTTAGATAGTAGAGTTAAAATTTCTACTCGTATTTCTGAACTCAATGCTTTAAAAATATTTATTCCTGATTGCAATTCTTTAATATGAATCATCATATTCCCTCCTTTCAATACATTCATTTTAAATAAGCATAAAATAAAATAGGAAAAATGAAAAGGGCATTATTGAAAATAAATTACCAAAGATGATAGTGGTAAATAAGTGGAAATGTAAAGTGAACAAGGAATATAGGTGTTTAATGAAATATTTCTATTTCTTAGGAAAACGAATACATTTTATATTGACATAAAACAAATAGGTTATTATTATATAAATATGTAAAATAATTTAATTTTTACTAAAATAAAAAAATTCCCTCCTTTTTGAAATTCATCAAAGAGGAAGTAATGATTTTATTTTTTGAACAATTAAATAGAAAGATAAACTACATATTTGAGAGGATGAAAATAATGACTCAAAAGGCAAAAATGATACTTGAAAAGGATTTTAAAATTTCTGAGATTGATAACCGTATTTATGGTTCTTTTATCGAACACCTTGGACGTGCCGTATATGGCGGGATCTATGAGCCAGGTCACCCTCAAGCAGATGAAAATGGATTTAGACAAGATGTTATTGAAATGGTTAAGGAACTACAAGTTCCAATCGTCCGTTACCCAGGAGGAAACTTTGTTTCAGGTTATAACTGGGAGGATGGCGTAGGACCAGTAGAGAATCGCCCTCGCCGTTTAGAATTAGCTTGGCGTACAACAGAAACAAATGAAATCGGTACCAATGAATTTATGAAATGGGCCAAGCTAGTCAATGCTGAAGTAAACATGGCAGTTAACTTAGGAACACGCGGGATTGATGCAGCTAGAAATCTTGTAGAATATTGCAATCATCCTGGCGGTTCATATTATAGTGATTTACGTATTTCACATGGTTACAAAGAACCGCATAAAATTAAAACATGGTGCCTAGGAAATGAAATGGACGGCCCTTGGCAAATTGGTCATAAAACAGCAACAGAATATGGCCGGATTGCTCAGGAAGCAGCAAAAGTCATGAAGTGGGTAGACCCAACAATTGAATTAGTTGCTTGTGGAAGTTCATACCGAAATATGCCTACGTTTGCTGAGTGGGAAGCTACAGTTCTTGATCACACTTATGATCATGTTGATTATATCTCCCTCCATCAGTACTATGGAAACAGAGACAATGACATTAAAAACTACCTAGCACTATCTCTTGAAATGGATGACTTCATTCGTTCTGTAATTTCTATTGCAGATTATATTAAGGCGAAAAAACGCGGTAAGAAGAATATTAATCTATCATTTGATGAATGGAATGTTTGGTACCACTCCAATGAGGCTGATAAAAAAATTGAGCCATGGAGCATTGCACCACCACAACTTGAAGACCATTATAATTTCGAAGATGCTTTATTGGTTGGTTGTATGCTGATCACCATGTTAAAGCATGCTGACCGCTTAAAAATTGCCTGTCTTGCTCAATTGGTAAACGTAATTGCGCCAATTATGACTGAAGATAATGGAGAAGCATGGAAACAAACTATTTTCTATCCATATATGCATACATCTGTATATGGCCGCGGAGTTTCCTTAAATCCAATTATCTCAAGTCCTAAATACGATAGTAAAGATTTTACTGATGTTCCTTATCTGGAGTCAACAGCAGTATATAATGAAGAAAACGAACAATTAACCATCTTTGCTGTAAACCGCCATCTTGAAGAAGGGCTACACTTAGAGTGTGATATTCGTAACTTTGAAGGATACAGGGTTGTTGAACATATTGTTCTTGAGAACGATGACTTAAAACAAACAAACTCTGTTAAGGGAACACCAGTTGCTCCTCATTCGAACGGCAATGCCACAAGTGAAGGCGGCCAAGTTACTGCAGTGCTGCCAAAATTATCTTGGAATGTGATCCGCTTAGCTAAAAATTAATTCTTAAACAAAACCATATCTTGCTTATGTAAGATATGGTTTCTCTTTA
The DNA here is from genome assembly GCF_002860255.1 of Neobacillus cucumis. Classification (GTDB taxonomy): domain Bacteria; phylum Bacillota; class Bacilli; order Bacillales; family Cytobacillaceae; genus Neobacillus; species Neobacillus cucumis_A. The sequence goes on along the minus strand of NZ_PGVE01000107.1, from coordinate 55,683 downwards.
TTCAAAAGATTTCAATGAAACTTAGCTGTAATAGCGAAAAGGAAGCTGCTAATTTTAGAATTTGCTTTAAAAAAATAGAAGGAGCTGGGGATGCTCATGGATCATCATACATTGGCAAAAACACCACCACTCGGGTGGAATAGTTGGGATTGTTATGGAGCAACGGTAAGAGAAGAGGAAGTAAAAGGTAATGCTGAATATACGGCAGAGTATTTAAAGGAATATGGCTGGGAGTATGTTGTAGTAGATATACAGTGGTATGAACCAGGTGCGAAGTCTTCCATTTATAGACCCTTTGTACCCTTGGAAATGGATGAATATTCAAGATTAATACCAGCAGTTAATCGGTTTCCTTCTGCAAAGGAGGGGAAAGGCTTCAAGGCATTAGCTGATTATGTTCATAATCTAGGGCTGAAATTTGGGATTCATATCATGCGTGGTATTCCACGGCAAGCGGTACATGCCAATACACCAATTCTTGGAACAGAGAAGAGAGCAAGAGACATCGCCCACTCCAATTCCATCTGCCCATGGAACACTGATATGTACGGAGTTGATGCATCTAAAGAAGGGGCACAAGAATACTATAATTCATTGTTTAACTTGTATGCAGATTGGGGCGTTGATTTTGTAAAGGTCGATGATATTGCTGCATCAAGGTTATACCATATTCATAAGGAGGAGATTGAACTTATTCGCAAGGCAATCGATCAGTGCGGCAGGAATATGGTTCTTAGTCTGTCACCGGGTCCGGCTCCTCTAGAATATGCAGAAGATTTAAAAGCAAATGCAAATATGTGGAGAATGACCGATGACTATTGGGATCATTGGGAACTATTAAAAAATATGTTTGAACGCTGTGAAAAGTGGAATATACACACTGGGCCTGGACATTGGCCGGATTGTGATATGTTACCATTAGGGCATATTGGTATACGCTCAGTTGATGGCGGCGGCGGGGACCGTTGGACTAGATTTACAAAAGACGAGCAAGTAACGATGATGACTTTATGGTCCATTTTCCGTTCCCCTCTAATGTTTGGAGGAGAACTCCGTGATAATGATGACTGGACACTATCATTGCTTACAAATAAAGAGGTACTCCATGTAAATCAAAATAGCCACAGCAATCGTCTCGTCTATCGTGATGAAGACAAAATTGTCTGGACGGCAAAAGATGACGATGATAGTACCTATGTAGCTCTGTTTAATATAGGTGAAAGTGAGCATGAGGTAGGTTTTACATGGAGTCAGCTAGGGCTGCAGTCAGAAAAAAGAGTGAAAGACATTTGGACAGGGCAGGATAAAGGTAGATTTATTCAAGAATATAAACAGATATTACCCCCGCATGGTTCCGCCCTATTAAAACTTAATTAAATATATATTAGCTAATAATAGTTGAACAACCCCTATTGGTACATCTCCAATAGGGGTTTTTAGATGTACTTATTTAAAAAGCAGATTTATTTACAAATTCTCTACTTTTTCACTTTTTACTGGTCCTGTTGAATTTCTTATCACCAGTTCAGGTTCGTAAACAATAGAATGATGATTATTATTTTGTCTTTCAACTGCAGCTACGATCCATTTTGCTGCTTCCATTCCCATTTGCATTTTTGGGTGGGATACAGAAGTCAGCTTTGTTTCCGTTGCCTCCGCTAGATAAGAATCATCGTAACCTACAATGGAAATATCTTCAGGAATCTTTAAATTTAACTCTCTTAATATGTTTAATACAAATAATGCAACCTGGTCATTGTAGCAAATGATTCCCGTTGGCCTGGAATCATTTGAAGAAAGTAAGTCTTCCAGCTTTCTTCGCGAGTGATCCAGTTCTCCTGTGGAAAAAGTAAGGATCAAATCAGGGGACAAGGTAAGATCATTCTCCCTGTGTGCCTGAATATAGCCTTGCATCCTACGTACTCCCTGGAGGTCATCCGATTTAAAGATACCCAATATTTTTTTATGTCCCAGTTTGATTAGATGTTCTGTTGCAAGAAATCCGCCCTTTTCATCATTAACCACTAGATGTGGAGGATTTAACTGTGAATAAAATTGGTTAATCATTAAATAGGGGATCTTGAGCTGTTCTAATTCCAAATAATGGTTGATATTAGGATTAAAGCTGCTGCTTTTTGTAGGTTCAATAATAAGACCATCCACATTTCTGCTGAGCATACTTTCTAAACATTGTTTCTCTTTTTCAATGTTATTATCTGTACATGAAAAGGTTAAGGAATACCCTTTTTCTGTTAAATAGGATTCTATCCCCTTAATAATAGATGGAAAAATATAATCGGAAATATAGGTTGTAATAACACCAATGTTTTTACTATTCACCGTTCTGCTTTGTTTTTGGCTTTGTCCTTCAGAATCAATCATTCGATTAGAGCAAAAAGTGCCGGCTCCTTGTTCTCTATATAACCATCCTTCATGTACCAAATCCCCTACAGCTTGGCGAACGGTATGTCGACTAACACCGAACATTTTAACAAGTTCATTCTCGGAATATATTTTATCCCCGGGTTTTATTTCTCCGTTCGTGATCCATTCTTTTATCGTGTCCTTCACTAGAAGATGTTTGGTTTTTTTTTGCATACCCTACCACGCTTTCGACACTTAGTCACTTATACGTACAATTTTAATTATACCTTATACAGTAAAAAGTATATAAAATCTAATGTGTACTAGTTAATTAAAGATGATCCTTCATTTACTTTTCTAGTTTGAATTGTTAATTTAACCTGTTATATAGATGGTTTCATTACATCCATAAACAATCTCTTCCTTAGTGTGTGATATATTATAAATTTAGGTTCAATTTTATTATTTATCAGAAATTTTTTGCGTGCTAAAATCACGTTATAAAGCTTAATAAATGAAGGAATTAGCTTGCTTTTTATATGATATTACTTTTCTGCAAGAAAGGAAAGTATCTTTGGAAAATTGTAAAAACTGTTCATAAAAGAAGGGATGAGGCACTAGTGAAAGTAGCAATGAAGGTAACAACCCCAGTCAAGCATGTTTTAGTAGAAGATCATTTCTGGAAAAAGTATAAACAAATTGTTGCAAATGAGGTGATTCCTTATCAGTGGAAAGCGTTAAATGATGAACTTCCAAATACAGAACCAAGTCATGCGATCGAAAATTTTAGAATTGCGGCGGGAGAGTCTAACGGTGAATTTTATGGAACCGTTTTCCAAGACAGTGATGTCGCCAAATGGTTAGAAACAGTAGCTTATAGTTTACGAGACAATCCAAATCCTGAATTAGAGAAAAAAGCAGACGAAGTTATTTCCTTATTAGGAAGATCCCAGGCAGCGGATGGCTATCTTAATACGTATTACCTATTAAAGGAGCCGAATAATCGTTGGACAAATTTAAGGGACAATCACGAATTATATTGTGCCGGACATTTTATTGAAGCGGCAGTGGCCTACAATGAAACAACAGGGAAAAATGAATTTCTAAGTATCATGGAGAAATATGTACATTTAATTGACCAAGTATTTGGAACGGAAGAAGGTAAAATAAAGGGCTATCCAGGTCATGAGGAAATCGAATTAGCATTAGTAAAACTATTCGATGTAACTCAAAATGAAAAATACCTAAGATTAGCTCAATATTTTATTAATCAACGTGGACAAGAACCCATTTATTTCAGAGAAGAGGCAGAGAAAAGAAAAAAAATTGATACGGCATCAACTTGGAATGATGAAAAGAATATAAATTTTGGTTTAGGATTTGAGTACCAACAAGCACATCAACCAGTCAGAGAACAAAAAGAAGCCGTTGGTCACGCCGTAAGAGCGGTATATTTATATATTGCAATGGCTGATCTAGCAGCAAAGACAGGAGATTCTTCTCTAAAAGAAACCTGTGAGATACTTTGGGATGATGTGGTTAAAAATAAGATGTACATTACTGCAGGCATTGGATCAGCAGTCAATGGGGAAGCTTTTACATGTAATCATGATCTGCCTAATGACAGTATGTATTGCGAGACTTGTGCATCTGTGGGTTTAGCTTTTTGGGCAAACCGTATGCTTCGCTTGGATGCTAATCGTAAATACGCAGATGTTTTAGAGAGGGCCATTTATAATGGAACATTAAGTGGAATGGACCTAGATGGTAAACGTTTCTTCTATGTAAATCCGTTAGAAGTAAATCCTTTTCAACATGTAAGAAAAGACCAGCAACACGTGAAGGTTGAACGACAAAAATGGTTTTTCTGTGCATGCTGTCCACCGAATTTGGCGCGGATGATTGCATCTGTGGAAGATAACATCTATACCCAAACAGATGATACACTATATACACATTTATATGTTGCAGGAAAAGTAGAGACGACTTTGTCTGGTAAGAAAATAGAAATCACACAATCTCATCAATATCCTTGGGATGGAGATATTGCCTTAACGGTAAATACGGGCGAACCAGCACATTTCAACTTAGCATTAAGAATACCTGGCTGGTGTCAAAATGCCGTTGTCAAAGTAAATGGTCAGCTAATTTCTTTGGATAGGCTTGAAAAAGGGTACTTAATCATCGAACGGGTTTGGCAACAAGGAGATAGCGTTTCCCTTCATTTGGATATGCAAGTGAAGCGAATGAGAAGTCATCCACTAGTATCTATGAATCAAGGTCAATCGGCATTACAACGTGGTCCAATTGTTTATTGTATTGAAGAAGTAGATAATGGGGCAAATCTTGCTGGACTTCGTCTCCCGAAAGAAAGCGAGATTACTAGTCAGTTTAAAGAAGACGTTCTAAATGGGGTGGTAATCCTGACAGCTGATGGATATCGAGTGGCACCATCGAACGAATTGTATAGTTCTGAGCAGATGGAGTTAGTACCTCAAAAGATAACTGCTGTTCCTTACTATGCTTGGTGCAACCGTGGAACTGGAGAAATGCGTGTTTGGATCTATGAATCTTAATAGTTAATACGAAAAACCTCCATTCAACAATGGAGGTTTTTCATTAAAGTGTAAAAATTTGAAATGTCATGAAACAATACAATCATTTTTAAGAAAAGATGAAGAATTCCTTATTACCAACTCAGGCTCAAATACGGTTGCCTGTGGCTCGTTACCCTCCTGGTTTCTGTTTTCAACAGCAGATACAATCCATTTGGCCGCCTGTATACCTAACTCAATTTTTGGATGGGTAACACTGGTCAGTTCTGTTGCTTCAGCTAAAAACGAATCATCAAATCCCACAATGGAAATGTCCCCAGGTACACTTAGGCCTAACTCTCTAAGACAATTCAATACGGAAACGGCTATTTGATCATTATAGCAGATGATTCCAGTAGGCATTTCCTCAGAGGTCGATAGTAGTTTTCTCACTTTATCAATTAAAACATCATTCTGTTCTTCTGTTGAATAATTTATCATCATCTCTGCTGATAGTGGAATGTTATTTTCTCTATGTGCCTCAATAAACCCTTGCATACGATAAATCCCTTGCAAGTCATCTGCTTTAAAAATCCCAATAATTTTATGATGGCCGAGTTCAATTAAATGTTCTGCAGCTAAAAATCCACCTTTTTGGTCATTGACGATGATATGTGGCGGGACCAATTGAGGGTAGAATTGGTTAATCATTAAGTAGGGTATCTTATTTTGTTCCAGCTCTAAGAAAAAATTAATATTCGGGTTGAAGCTGCCGCTTTTGGTAGGTTCTACAATAAGCCCGTCGATATTTCTGCTAAGCATGCTCTGGAGACATTGCTTTTCTTTCTCTATATCATTATCTGTACAAGCAAAAGTTAATGAATAACCTTGTTCGGTTAAATACGATTCAATTCCTTTAATGATAGAGGGGAAAATATAATCGGATATGTAGGTCGTAATCACACCGATATTTTTTCTATTAGTATTTTGGGTTTTGTTTTCGGGGAGTTTATGATGCAATCGTTGACCTGAACAAAAGGTCCCGGCACCTTGCTCTCTATATAACCACCCCTCATGAACCAAGTCACCAATAGCTTGTCTAATGGTATGTCTGCTTACACCAAACTTTTTGACCAGTTCATTCTCAGAATATATTTTCTCGCCAGGCCCCACTTGACCACTTGTGATCCATTCAGTGATTTTTTCTTTCACCATATTATATTTTGTTTTTTGTGCCATCTAATTGCACCTCCTTTTCCTGTACGCACAATTCAGAACTTATACTTACAAGTATCTTGTAAGACTAATAATAACAAAAAAATGATTCATTTACCATTGAAAAAATTAGAAAATTACCATTGTTTTTTTATGAATTTGGTAACTCTATAAAGATATTAATTCCGTTTGTCATAAATCGTCAGTTTATTCCAAAAATCGTATTGACATGTACGAACGAGTGAATTAATATTAAGGCAAGGAATACGCTTTCATTTGTCTTTTTGATCACAATTTTAATAAGATAAGGAGGAAATTAATAGATAAGTAATATCATATACGTACAATTTGAAGACAACTAAGAATTCTTTTTATCTGTAACTAGTATTACCAATTTTAAACGATTTTGCTTTGGAACATGTAAGGCCTAAGATTAAAATTAATTTAACATGAGGTGTATACAATGAAAAAAGAGTTTGCTAGTCCTCGTAAATTATTATCTGCACTATTAATATTTTTCCTTGTCTCATCTTTAGTATTGGCGGGTTGTAGTTCGAAGAATTCTTCAGCCGAGACTAAAACAAAAGATGGAAAAACAAAATATACGATGTGGACCTTTGTACAGGTACATGCTGATTATTGGAAAGATGCAGCGGAAACTTGGAACAAAAATCACCCTAAACAACAAATTGAATTAAAAATCAACGTTTTACCTTTCGATCAAATGAACCAAAAGTTACAAGTGGCATTGAACTCAGGCAATGGCGGTCCAGATATTGCCGATGTTGAAATTGGTCAATTCGCAAAGTATACAAAATCTAACAACCCTCCTTTTAAAGACATGACGAAAGAAGTTGAACCTTTCGTACCGAATCTAGTGAAATCACGTACTGATAACTACACTGTTAATGGTAAAGTCTATGGTTTAGATTACCATGTAGGAACTACTCTTGTTTATTACAATATGGATATTATGAATAAAGCTGGTATTGATCCTGCAACCATAAAAACATGGGATGATTATCTTAACGCTGGAAAAATTGTGAAAGAAAAAACTGGAAAGTACATGACTTCAGTTGAAACAAGTGCTGGATTTGTTTTTACAGCCATGGTAGCTCAACAAAAATCTGATTTAGTAAAAGATGGTAAATCTAACCTTAGTGCACCAGATAATGTAAAGGCCCTTCAAACAATTCAAAGTATGCTTAAAACTGGAATTGCAAAAACGGCTGAGGGTGGACACCAAGATAATGAGGAATACTATGCAGCCTTCAACAAAGGTGAATATGCATCTGTTGTCATGCCAGCATGGTACATGAGCCGTATGGTTGGTTTCATGCCTAAGCTTAAAGGAAAAATTCATATAACTGGTCTTCCAATCTTCAAAGAGGGCGATTTACGCTCTGCTGGACTAGGTGGAACAGCAACTGTTGTAACAAATCAAGCTCATGACACTGCGTTAGCTAAAAAATTCGTGGTAGAGTCAAAAGCAGGAAAAGAAGGTTCTATTAAAACTTGGACAATTCTTGGTTTTGACCCAATTCGCTCAGATGTTTGGACAAGTGAAGAATTAGCGGCACCAAATAAATTTACTGATTACTTTGGAACAGATATTTTCAAGCAAATGGCTGTATTCAAAGATGAAGTTGGTGGATTAAGCATTACCAACAATAGTTACCCTATTATTAATGATGAATTCCTAACCAACGGTTTGCCTAAAATTATGAAAAAACAGGCTAATGTAGAGGAGACTCTAAAAGCACTTGATGCAGCAGCAGATAAACGGATTGCTGCAGGGAAGTAATAGTCATTACTAATCGGAAGGAGGAGGGAGGCTTTCCCTCCTTCTTCTGTAACATTCACTAGACAGATGTTATGCCCCAATCGAACTTAAAGGAGTGAATTAGTATGTCCTCGAGCATGGTACAAGTTGAAAAAAAACCGAATTTAACAGCGGATCATAAGAAAAAGATTAACATGCAAAAGATTGCTCCCTATATTTTTGTCTCACCGTTCATTATTGTCTTTGTCCTCTTTTCTTTATATCCATTCATTAATTCTATCATTATGAGTTTTCAAAGAATTGAAGGATTGAATGAATCTACCTTTATAGGATTACAAAACTATCAACGTTTGATTTCTGACCCGGTATTCTATAAGGCATTATGGAATGTTGTCAGATATACATTTTGGACCATTCTTATCTTAATTCCATTACCTCTGATTCTTGCCATTGTTATGAATCATGAAAACACAAAATTCAAAGCTCTATTCAGATCGGTATTTTTTCTGCCGGTTTTAACTTCAACCGTTATTGTAGGATTAGTATTTAAATTCGCCTTCAGTAAAGAATCTACTGGTGTATTTAATAGCTTTATCAGTCACTTTGGGTTTGGACCTGTTGATTGGTTAAATGGTTCTGGCACTGGTATGTTTGCTCTGGTACTTGTTTGTGTATGGCGTTGGATGGGTGTTAATATGATCTACTTTTTATCCGGACTGCAAAGTATACCAAAGGACCTTTATGAATGTGCCGAAATTGATGGTGCAACTACATGGGTTAAATTTAAAAATATCACACTGCCAATGGTAAAACCAATCACAACTTATGTTTTAACAATTTCCATTCTAGGTGGATTCTCTCTCTTTAATGAAACTTATGTTTACTGGGGGCCTGCATCGCCAGATAATATTGGTACAACGTTTTTAACCTACATTTATAAATCAGCCTTTAGTGATGGAGACTTGGGTTATGCATGTACGTTGGGTGTTGGTATGTTTGTTATCGTGGTTGTGATCAATTTAATTCAAGTTTCAGTAAGAGGCTTATTTAAGGAGGATTAATATGAAAACCAGAAAAAGAATCTCATCTATTATCACAACCGTAGTGCTCGCTATTGTTGGATTTCTTATCCTAATCCCTTTTTGGTTTTTATTGATTTCTTCATTTAAAAATTCAGCCGATATATTTGGACAAGGGTTGAATATTCATTTAGATTTCTCAAAAATGAGCTTTAGTAACTACGGAAAACTATTAACAAACAACGACGGAATCTTTTTTACATGGTTTAAAAATAGTGCCATGATCACCATTGTACAAACATTGGCCGTACTGGCGTTATGTTCAATGGTCGGATATGGGTTGGCTCAATACAGATTTAAAGGCAGAAATTTCATTTTTATGCTTGTCTTGATTATGTTAATGGTACCTGGGGATATATTGTTAATTCCAATGTACAAATTAATCACTAATATGGGGTTAATGGATACCTTTGCAGGGGTTATTTTACCTGGTGTCATACCTCCTGCCACCGTTTTCTTTTTTAGACAATATGCGATTGGGATCCCACATGACTTTGCAGAGGCTGCCAGAATCGATGGAGCAGGCGAGTTTCGTATCTTTTTCCAAATTTATGCTCCAATGATGAAACCTGCTTTTGGTGCTATGACCATTATGACATCAATGGGAGCATGGAATAATTTCCTTTGGCCATTAATCGTCATGAGATCAGATGAAAACCTTGTAATTCCTGCTGGATTGCTGACAGCTATGACGCCTTACGGAAACAATTACGATATTGTATTCTCAGGATCCATGATGTCAATTATTCCAATCATTATTCTTTTCTTATTCAATCAAAAGTCATTTATTTCTGGTATGACAATCGGCGGGGTAAAAGGTTAATTTTAGTATTAGAAGAGGTGTTAATGCATGAACAACAAAAACTTATTCGTTAAGGCTACTAATATGGGTTGGACACTATTTGTAATCGGCATTTGTGCTTTGGTAACGAGTAGTTTACTTGTCTTTCTTATCCTAAGTGTCAAATTAAATGCAATAACACTTGTGTTTTATTTAATAAGTTTGTTATTAGTCGGTCCAACCATGGGAGCAATTTTTCAGACCGTCTTTCAAACCCTAAATGAAACGGATAGTAACGTGATTAAAACGTATTTTCATTACTATTTAAGTGGTTTCAAGTCCTCCATGTTGTTATGGCTGCCTTATTATTTCTTATTGGTCATTTTGTGGGCAGATCTCTATTTTGTATCTTTAAACGGTAAGGGAGCCATATTAATACCTCTTTTATTACTAATTCTGATCCTATCAATGATTAGTTACGTGTATTCACTAATTCTCTATAGCAAATTTGTGATGAAAATAAAGGATATTATAAGATTTTCATTGTTTTTAGTAATCAATCGACCATTTAAATCATTAACCATCATATTGTTACTTCTAGCACTTTATCAATTCTATAAACATTTCGGTGATTTTGCTATATTTTGGGGATTCCCGCTATTTTCAATGCTTTCATTTCAGTTTTTACGCAAATTGTTAGTGCAGATTGAAATGAAATATGTTAACTAGTATTTAGATTGGTAAAGTACATGCCATTCAAAAAGGATACTGGAAGGTTTTTATTAATTAGTTATTGGAAATCAATTAGAAAAGTGCTAGAATCAAGGTTGAGGTTATACGTACAAGTACGGATGGATTAATGAGTTATAAGGATAACTAATAATGGTATCAGGGCAGCAATACCGATGCTGTAAATTGAACTGGATAATATCTATTCAGCCAAATTAAAGAAGTTTCTATAAAATAAGGTGGGATTTAAATGCGTTTTGATGTGAAAAATGCCATTCAAAGTGGTAAGACAGTACTTGGTATCGAACTTGGTTCAACCAGGATTAAGGCAGTTCTCCTTGGAGAAGATAATGCACCGATCGCATCTGGCAGCCATGACTGGGAAAACAGCTATGTGAACAATATCTGGACTTATAGCCTTGAGGATATTTGGAAGGGCATACAAGACAGCTATCGCAAAATGGCCCAAGAGGTAAAACAGCAATTTGGTGTTACCATTCAAACTGTTGGAGCAATCGGTTTTAGTGCGATGATGCATGGTTATATGACTTTCGACAAAGATGGAGAACTTCTGGTACCATTTCGAACCTGGCGTAACAATATTACCGAACAGTCTTCGAAAATACTGACAGAACTGTTTAACTTTCACATTCCTCAAAGATGGAGTATTGCTCATCTGTATCAGGCAATCTTGAATCAGGAAAAACATATTTCTGACATTAGCTTCCAGACAACTCTGGCGGGTTATATCCATTGGAAACTGACAGGAGAAAAGGTTTTGGGAGTTGGGGAAGCATCCGGTGTATTTCCAATTGACTTGAATACGAAGAACTTTAATCAAACCATGATCAATCAATTCAATGAAATAATTGCACCTCATAACCTGTCTTGGAAACTTGAAGATATCCTGCCTAAGGTATTGGTAGCGGGTGAAAACGCCGGTGTACTTACAGAAGAAGGGGCAAAACTTTTGGATGTTTCCGGTGACCTACAGGCTGGTATTCCACTTTGTCCGCCGGAAGGTGATGCAGGAACAGGTATGGTCGCAACAAATAGTGTAGCGAAGCGTACAGGTAATGTCTCAGCCGGAACTTCTGTATTTGCAATGGTTGTACTGGAAAAAGAACTCTCCAAAGCTTATTCCGAGATTGACCTTGTTACCACACCTACTGGTAATCTGGTAGCGATGGCCCATTCCAACAATTGTTCTTCAGACCTGAATGCATGGGTCAAATTGTTTGATGAATTTTCAAAAGTCATGGGAATGGATGTTGACGTGAATAAATTATATGGAACTCTATTTAATTTGGCCCTTCAAGGGGATCCGGATTGCGGCGGCTTACTAGCTTATGGTTATCTTTCCGGTGAACACATTACTCACTTTGAAGAAGGCCGTCCATTGTTTGTCCGTTCTTCTGAAAGCAATTTCAACCTGGCTAATTTCATGCGTGTACATTTATATACAGCATTGGGCGCGCTGAAGATTGGTATGGATATTCTTCTTAAACAAGAAGCAGTGGAACTGGATGTAATCCTGGGTCATGGCGGCTTGTTTAAGACAAAAGGTGTTGGACAGAACATCATGGCAGCTGCTCTCAATGTTCCTGTTTCGGTTATGGAAACGGCAGGAGAGGGCGGAGCATGGGGGATCGCCTTACTTGCGTCTTATATGAAAAACAAATCCAATAATGAAACGTTGGAAGAGTATCTAAGCCACAATGTATTTTCAGAAAGAGCTGGTACGACTGTGTCTCCTGTTTCAAAGGATGTTGAGGGCTTCGAGCGGTTTATGAAACGTTATACAAACGGACTTGAAATCGAAAGAGCAGCAGTACTCAATTTAAAGTAAATAGGAAAAAACGTAATAAATTTTAAAAATACCATTGAAAAAAAACAGAGAGATGGTAAAATTTATTCAAGGTTATACGTACAAGTTGTAGTTGCTCGCATGACTTGTCAATTAAGGATAAGGCTGTCACCATTATAAACTATCTTGTACGTATAATAGATAATTATATTTAATAGAGTGATTGAATAAGTTATTAATCATTTATGGAATAAGAAAAATTTTTATTAGATTTGTAAACGTATTCTTATCTAGGACAGGTGGATTTTATTTAATTTGAAACCCTATGAAGTCTATTTTGATCAGGGTGAGGAGCCCTGTGATGAAAATGATTGAGATGATTAAGTAAGCACATTAGAGAAGAGGGAGGAAGAAAACCCTATGTTAGAAAGATTGAAAAGAGAGGTTCTCGAAGCTAACTTAGCTCTTCCAGAACATGGATTAGTTACGTTTACTTGGGGAAATGTAAGCGGGATTGACCGTGAAACAGGCCTTGTCGTTATTAAACCAAGTGGTGTACCTTACGATGAATTGAAAATTGATGATCTTGTTGTATTAGATTTAGATGGAAACATTGTTGAGGGGAGCTTAAGACCTTCTTCTGATACGCCAACACACCTTGCATTGTATCGGGCATTCCCTCAAATCGGCGGTATTGTTCATACGCACTCTCCGGGTGCAACAAGCTGGGCGCAGGCTGGACGTCCAATTCCTGCCCTTGGTACGACACATGCGGATTATTTTTACGGGGAAATTCCTGTTACACGCACCCTCACTCAAGAAGAAATTGAACGAGGCTATGAGCTGGAAACAGGAAATGTCATTATCGAAACTTTTGAAAAGGAAGGACTCGACCCTGTTGCCATGCCTGGTGTTTTACTCTCAGGGCATGCTCCATTTGCTTGGGGGAAAAATGCGGACCAAGCGGTTCACAATGCAGTGGTTCTAGAAGAAGTGGCCAAAATGGCTTTAAATACGTTTATGTTAAACCCGCAAATTAAACCTATTGATCAATTCCTGCTTGATAAGCATTATCTTCGCAAGCATGGTGCAAATGCATACTACGGACAAAAGTAGGTTCTAGAGGATTTAAAATGCCATCCGAGATAACTTGTACGGATGTATGGTTAAAAGTGCAAAATAATAATTTGCTAGAAAATACATTCAATACTTAGGAGGAATTACCTTGTTAACTACAAAAGCTTATGAATTCTGGTTTGTTACAGGAAGTCAATTATTATACGGAGAAGATGTACTTCGACAAGTGGAGGAAAACTCAAAAACCATCGTAAACGGGTTGGCTGATGATTCTGCTTTAACATATAAGTTGATTTTTAAATCAGTGGTAAAAGATTCTGATTCCATTCGCAAATTAATTCTAGAAGCAAATGCTGATGAAAATTGTGCTGGTATCATTACTTGGATGCACACTTTCTCACCATCAAAAATGTGGATCGCTGGTCTGTCTGCACTTCAAAAGCCGTACTTACATTTAGCAACACAATTTAACCGTGATATTCCATGGGATTCAATCGATATGGATTTCATGAACTTGAACCAAGCAGCACATGGTGACCGTGAACATGGATTCATCGCGGCACGCATGAACGTGAAGCGTAAGGTCGTCGTAGGTCATTGGGAAAACCCGGAAGTAAGAGAGCGTATTGGCAGCTGGATGAGAACAGCAGCTGCATTCCAAGAAAGCAAATCTCTTAAAGTTGCAAGATTTGGAGATAACATGCGTGAAGTAGCCGTAACAGAAGGTGACAAGGTAGAAGCTCAAATCAAGTTTGGCTGGACTGTAAATGGTTATGGTGTAGGCGATCTTGTTCAACGTATAAATGAAGTAACCGAACAAGAACTTGACCAATTAATGGCTGAGTATGAAGAGAAGTATGACATTACTCCTGAAGGGCTTACTGATGGTCCGGTAAGAGATTCTATCCGTTATCAAGCTAGAATCGAGCTTGGAATGAAAGCATTCTTAACAGAAGGCGGATATACTGCATTCACTACTACTTTTGAAGATTTACATGGTATCCGTCAGCTTCCTGGTTTAGCGGTGCAGCGTTTAATGGAGCAAGGCTATGGTTTTGCTGGTGAAGGAGACTGGAAAACTGCTGCTCTTGTAAGATTGATGAAAATTATTGCCGGTAATGAAGGAACTTCCTTTATGGAAGATTATACGTATCATTTTGAACCAGGAAATGAAATGGTTCTTGGTTCTCACATGCTTGAAGTTTGCCCAACCATCTCTGCCACTCGTCCGAAAATCGAGGTTCATCCACTTGGAATCGGCGGTAAAGAAGATCCTGCACGAATTGTATTTGATGGAAAAGGCGGCTGCTCAGCATTGAATGCAACTATCGTGGACCTTGGACATCGTTTCCGTCTACTTGTGAATGAAGTGGATGCGGTCCAGATAGAAAAGGATATGCCAAAGCTTCCTGTTGCACGGGTATTATGGAAGACGCAGCCATCGTTAAGCCAAGCAGTTGAAAACTGGATTCAAGCTGGAGGGGCTCACCATACAGGATTCTCTTATAAGGTTACGACTGAACAACTTAGAGACTTTGCTGAACTAGCAGGAATCGAGTTCCTTTTAATTAACAATGACACAAACACTCATGCATTCAATAACGAAATCCGCTGGAATAACGTTATTTTTCGTTAAACTTTTTTGAAAAACTTTAAATCTACATTAAATGAAAACATCAGGGCTATTAAAAGATTAATAGCCCTGATGTTAAGTTGGGATTTACATTTCAATGTTACCAATTATACAAGAGTTGTAAACTCCTTTTAATACTTATCACTCTAATAAAATGGAGGCGTTACCATTGGCGAATCAAGTCATTATCAACACTGATATCCAAAAAGGGAAAATCAATAAAAATATCTATGGTCATTTTGCAGAACACCTTGGAAGATGCATTTATGAAGGTATTTGGGTGGGAGAGGATTCTTCCATTCCCAATACAAAAGGGATTCGTAATGATGTATTAGCGGCATTACAGAACATTAAAGTACCAGTCCTTCGTTGGCCGGGCGGATGTTTTGCCGATGAATATCACTGGAAGGATGGTATTGGTCCTAAGGAAAACCGTAAACGCATGGTTAATACTCACTGGGGCGGTGTTGTAGAAAACAACCATTTTGGTACGCACGAGTTCATGCTTCTATGTGAGTTATTAGAGTGTGAACCATACATTTGCGGAAATGTTGGTAGTGGAACCGTTCAAGAGATGTCTGAATGGGTTGAATACATGACATTTGAAGGCGAATCACCAATGGCGAACTGGCGCCGTGAAAATGGACGCGAGGAACCTTGGAAGTTAAAGTATTTCGGTGTAGGTAACGAAAACTGGGGCTGCGGCGGAAATATGCGTCCTGAATATTATGCTGACCTATATCGAAGATACCAAACGTATGTAAGAAATTATGGAAATAACAAAGTATATAAAATTGCTGGCGGCGCTAATGTCGATGACTATAACTGGACAGAAGTATTAATGAAAAATGCCCACTGGTTAATGGATGGCCTGAGCCTTCACTACTACACGGTTCCGGGAGACTTCTGGTTAGGAAAAGGCTCTGCTGTTGATTTTCCTGAAGACGAGTGGTTTATTACCATGAAAAAAGCACTTCATATGGATGAATTAATTACAAAGCATAGCACCATTATGGATAAGTACGATCCACAAAAACGCATTGGCATGATTATTGATGAGTGGGGCACATGGTTTGATGTAGAGCCAGGTACAAACCCAGGGTTCCTATATCAGCAAAATACCATCCGTGACGCATTAGTAGCTGGATTACATTTCAACATCTTCCATAACCATGCAGACCGCGTCCAAATGACAAACATTGCTCAAACGGTAAACGTATTGCAATCGATGATTCTTACTGAAGGAGAGAAGATGATTCTTACTCCAACTTATCATGTATTTGATATGTATAAGGTTCACCAGGATGCTGAGCTATTAGCTGTTGATTCATCATTTGGCACCTATGAGCTTAATGGTGAAACATTACCACAGGTAACTGTATCCGCATCCAAAAATGCGGAAGGAAAGATTCATGTCAGCCTATGTAATATCGACCACCAAAATGGAGCTGAAGTAGATTTAGAGCTTCGCGGCCTAAATGCTGCAAATACAAAGGTGTCAGGCACCATTATCACTGCGGAGACGATGAATGCTCATAACACTTTTGAACAGCCTGATACAGTGAAACCAACTGAATTTACAGGTGCTGCAGTTGCAAATAATAAATTAGCTATTAAACTACCAGCTATGTCTGTTGTAACATTAGTAATTGAATAAATAAGGAGGGAATTACAGTGAATCAAAATAGTCTATGCAAAGGCTGCGTGGAAAGTGTAATGGTAACGGAAGAGGTTATCCAAGAGTTAGTAAAAGAAGCGGAAGAGAACCCATCTGTTATTGTTTCTGACGAGGTCTACCTAGCAAGATTAAAGACTTGTGAAAGCTGTCCTTCCCTTCAATATGGGACCACTTGTGCGCATAGCGGCTGTATCGTCCGCTATCGGGCCAAGTTTAAAAACAAAGGCTGTCCATTGGCAGGTAAGCCAAAATGGGAAAAGGTCGGTTAACTGTTAATAAATAATGTAGTCTGATTAGCAAAACGTAAGTAATTATGTTATTCCATATCCTTTTGATCAGGTAGATTGAAAGGATATGGAACATTTTTGTATTTGGCTGAATATTGGGCCAGGCTGCATTTTATAAAGAAAGGCGGAATCGATATGAAGGTTATTCAAGAGAATTTTGGTCAATTAAATAATCAAACTGTAAATTCTTATACTCTAATTAACGACCATGGTATGGAACTTACTTGTATTAATTATGGTTGTATTATTACTAAAATCATTACTCCTGATCGAAACGGAAATTTTGAAAATATTGTTTTGGGATATGACACCTTAGAGGAATACGTAAAAGGCAGTTACTTCTTTGGAACCATTGTCGGACGTGTAGCTGGGAGAATAAAGGGTGGTTCATTTGAGCTTGACGGTAAAACCTATACCCTGGCAAAAAATGAAAATAACAACCATCTTCATGGGGGGAACAGCGGCTTCGATAAAGTCATCTGGGATGCGTCTGTAATTGAGAATGACCAAGAAGTTAGTGTTCAATTCTCTTATTTAAGCCCTAATGGAGAGGAAGGTTACCCAGGAAATTTAAACGTAAAGGTAACTTATATACTGAATAATCTTAATGAATTAACCATCCATTATTCTGGGGTGTCTGATGAAAAAACTTTATTAAATATGACCAACCATTCCTACTTTAACCTAAGTGGAAATCTTAAGAAGGATATTCTAAATCATTCTCTGTCTATTAAGAGTGAAAAATTCCTGGAATTAAATGATGAATTGCTTCCAACTGGGAAGCTTGTGGATGTTCTTGAGACGCCCTTTGATTTTACTAATGACCGATTAATTCAATCTGGGATTGAATCGGATCATCCACAAAATAAATTAGCAGGTCAAGGATACGACCATCCCTTTGTACTATCAGCCAATCATGACCAGGAAATTATTCTTAAAGATTCTGAGAGCGGCCGTACATTGACCATTGAAACAGATGAGCCTGGGGTTGTTGTTTACTCTGGAAACCAAATGAAATCAGAAGGCGAGATTTACGGTGTACCGTCCTGTAAATACCTTGGCATCTGTTTAGAAACCCAGGGACTGCCTGATGCCATCCACCATCCTAACTTTCCTTCCTGGGTCTTAGAAAAGGACCAAGAGTACACAACCATTACAAAGTATAAATTTGGACTTTTAGACAAATAAAGAGAAATTCAGGTTAAAAAAGTTGAAGGAGCAGGAGGAACAATAATGGAAAGAATCGGCAAGGGAAGTATATTAACCGAAGCTCATCATCTAAGAGATCGTTACACTGCTTTAAAGTTTCTAAATGAGGCTATTAAGGTTAACCATCAAGCCGAAGTAAGATAAAGATAAGAGAAAGGTGATTAACTATGCCTAAGGTTGGAACATTAAATAATCCCATTGTCGAGCAGCGTGCTGATCCTTGGGTATATAAACACACTGATGGATTCTATTATTTCACTGCATCTGTTCCAGAATATGACCGAATTGAGGTTAGAAGATCAGCAACCATTCAGGGGTTAGGTGAGGCGGAACCTGTAGTTGCCTGGAGAAAATATGAAGAAGGGCCAATGAGTGCCAATATATGGGCACCCGAGATCCATTACATGGATGGAAAATGGTATATCTACTATGCTGCAGCTCGAGCAGATGCAATTTTTGATCACCGGATGTATGTGATCGAAAATGAATCGAAAAATCCTTTAGAAGGTCATTGGATAGAAAAGGGTCAGGTGAAAACGGACTGGGAGTCTTTCTCGCTGGATGCTACTAGTTTTGAGCATAAGGGTCAAAGGTATTATGTCTGGGCACAAAGAGACCCTAAAATTGTCGGGAATTCTAATCTGTACATCGCTAAAATGGTGAATCCTTTGACAATTGAAGGGCCACAGATCATGATTACAAAACCTGAGTATGATTGGGAGACGATTGGCTTTTTAGTAAATGAAGGCGCAGCGGTCTTGAAGAGAAACGGAAAAATCTTTATCTCCTATTCCGCAAGTGCGACAGATTACAATTACTGCATGGGGCTCCTTTCTGCCGATGAAAATAGCAACTTATTAGATCCTGCCTCATGGGAAAAATCAGAAACACCTGTCTTTCAAACAAATGAAGAAACAAGCCAATATGGACCAGGACATAATAGTTTCACAGTCTCTGAAGACGGTAGTCAAGATATCCTCATCTATCATGCGCGCAACTACCGTGAAATTGAAGGTGATCCACTATGGGATCCTAATCGCCATACACGGGCTCAAGTTTTTACTTGGAATGAAGATGGCACACCGAACTTTGGCGTTCCGGCTGAAGATGCGAAATAATATTGGATAGCGGACTGCTTGTTTGAAAAGAAGAGGATCATGGTAAATATAACAATAGAAGAGGCCAAAACAAAAAAGGACCTTATTATCGAGCAAAGAGCCGCTCCATGGGTATGCACCGCATGTTTGTGATTAAAAATAAATCCGCAAACCCATTAGAAGGAACATGGGAAGAAAAGGGGCAAATCAAAACTGATTGGGAATCATTTGCCGTAGATGCAACATCATTTGAGCATAATGGCAGATGAATCTAGTAATATTTTAGACCCAATTCATGATGGTACACCTAACTTTGGGTTTCCGAGTTGTATCTATTAATAAAAGTAAGTAGATTTTGGTTCATATCTTCTCGTGATATGAATCTTTTTCTGTAATTGTTAGTTAATATGAGATAAGTTGTGGGGGATGGAAAATGAAATATCGCAGACTTGGCCACAGTGGCTTAAAGGTAAGTGAAATTGGTTTAGGAAGCTGGTTAACATATGGGAAGGCCGTAGCAGATAATACAGCATATGATTGTATTCATAAAGCATATGAATTAGGGATTAATTTCTTTGATACAGCTAATGCCTATGAAGGCGGGAAGGCAGAAGAAGTCCTTGGCGAAGCATTAAAAGCTTATCCAAGGAGCAGTTATGTTGTCGCTACAAAACTATTCTTTCCAATGGGAGATAGGCCAAACGAACGCGGATTATCAAGAAAGCATATCGTTGAACAATGCAATGCAAGTTTAAAGCGGTTAGGCTTAGATTACATTGATTTGTATCAATGTCACCGCTTTGACCCGGAAGTTCCAGTCGAGGAAACCCTATATGCGTTAGACGATTTAATCAGGCAAGGGAAAATATTATATGCCGGTGTCAGTGAGTGGAGTGCCGCCCAAATTGAAAACGCGGTGGGAATCGGTAAGGCAAACCACTTAAGACCGATCATTTCAAACCAGCCGATCTACAATATGTTTGAGAGATATATAGAAAAGGAAGTCCTCCCTGTTTGCGCAGAAAAAGGAATGGGACAAATTGTCTTTTCTCCGTTGGCACAAGGGATTCTAACCGGCAAGTATAAACCTAATACAGAGAAACCAGAAGACAGCCGGGCTGCTAATAATTCAACGAACTGGGTCATTAATAGCTATTTCAGAAATGATGTCCTTGAATGTGTCCAAGAATTAAATAAAGTAGCACAAGATTTAGGCGTCACGCTGAGTCAGCTCGCACTAGCATGGGTTCTTCGTCATCCGAATATTAGTTCAGCCATCATTGGGGCAAGCCGTCCGCAGCAAATTGAGGAAAATGTAAAAGCCGTTAATTTAGTATTATCCCAAGATGTATTGAATGAAATCGAAAATATACTTGAACGGGTAAAAGATTTTGCTCCGTTAAGGTAGAGCACATGTTTTTTTTATTAACCAATAAATTAATAGAAGCAGGTGAATTCTATGGCAGCAATTTATAAAAGTGGTGAAGAATTAATTAACGAGGTAAGCAAGACTAAAGTCTTTGAAGAGTCTGTTTCCTTTTGGAATTTAGGACAAGCAGGTATCCTGCTAAAAGGAACTCATCAGGATGGGCTTATTTGTATTGACCCCTATTTAACCAAAAGTATTGAAGAGAACAATCCTGAGACTGAATTTAAAAGAGCATTTCAACCTGTCGTTGATCCAGGCATGCTACGAGAGCTGGACGGTGTATTAGTTACACACGAACACGATGATCATTTAGATTTACCAAGCATTAAAGAGATTACAAGGGTCTCTCCTGATACTAAATTTGCTCTTCCGGCACCACTTGTCCCTGTAGTGGAAGAACATATAGAAAAGCACAACATACAACCTGCCAAAGATGGTGAATCCTTTAATTTCAATGGATTTAAGATTACTCCCATTCCTGCAGCCCATACGGAATATGAAACAGATTCTCTAGGTAATCACCAATCATTGGGATATTTCTTAGAGGTAAATGGAATTCGTCTTTTTCATAGCGGGGATACACTCGTAACACCCGATCTGATTGATAGAGTCAAAGAATTTAAGCCAGATGTGGCATTCCTGCCTATTAATGGAGGAGACTTTTTTCGTAGTTCACGAGGGATTATTGGAAATATGAGCTTTAGAGAGGCAGTAGACTTTTGTGCAGCAGTTGGAGTAGACCTAATTATTCCCATTCATTATGATATGTTTCCGAATAATAGAGAAAATCCTGCCTATTTTGTTGATTACTTATTTCATCACTATCCTACCCAAAAATTTCACATGATGGTTCCTGGTGAAAGGTTTATTTATCATAAATAAATAAGTTTAAAGGCAATTATTCTAAGTATTTTAGAGCATGCAGAGTTCTGCATGCTCTATTCTTATTGTCAATAGGAGAATTTAGTAGTAATGTAATAATTGTTAATATTTTTATTAAGGCTCTTTTCGTAAATTTTGTTGCCTTTGGACCTTGTAAAGGACCATTTACTAAGTTTAAGTGCAATTTTCGAAAAATGTTCTTACGAAAAGATGCCACGATACATATAGTTATACGGGTCGATGAACTTTTACGAGAAACAGCAATTAATGCAAAAATACCCTTTATTAATGATTATTAAGGTGGAGTATGATTATGAATATAGATATATCCGAGGAGTCACTTCCTGTTTTTGAGGCTCTTGCAAGTAAGGTAAGAATGAAAATTATTCACTTATTGGTTGAACAGCCTCGAAATGTAAAAGAACTCGCACAAAGTTTAGACCTTACCAGTGCCATTATGACCATGCATGTGAAGAAGTTGGAGAAAGCTGGAATCATTCAAACGGAACTCATATCCGGCAAAGGTGGATTGCAAAAAAAATGCTATCTTGTTGTCGAAAAGTTGGAAGTTTTATTTCCTTCTAAGGAACGAGAAATGAAAAAATTCCATGAAACAGAAGTGTCCGTAGGCCATTATACTGACTTTGCCGTTGAACCCACATGTGGAATTGCTACTACGGAGAAAATAATTGGAGAGTTTGACGATCCAAGGTATTTTCTCTATCCTGACCGAATGAATGCAAAGATTTTGTGGTTTGGAAAGGGGTTTATTGAATATAAGCTGCCAAACTTTCTATTAGGCAATCAAGATCCCAATGAACTTGAAATATCATTGGAGCTGTCATCAGAGGCTCCGTTTACGAACAGTAACTGGCCGTCCGATATCTATTTTTACTTAAACAATGTAGCATTAGGGAAATGGACGAGTCCTGGGGATTTTGGAGACAATCGAGGAAAATTTACACCTGATTGGTGGCCAAGTGAAATTAATCAATACGGATTGCTCAAAAGGCTCCGCATCACCTCAGATGGTACCTATATTGATGGCCTTAGGATTTCAGATGTGAGTCTAGATGACGTTCATATTCGTGAAAAGCAATGGACGTTTCGGATTGCCGTCTTAGAAGAAAGTCAGAATGTAGGAGGAGTCACCTTATTTGGAACAGGCTTTGGAAATTATAATCAGGATATTCTTTTCCGGCTTTATTATAGTGATAGTGAATTAACCAAAGGAGAACTAGTCAAAAATTCAAACTTATAAAAAATCGTACGGATAGTTAGGATCCGTACGATTTTTTTGATAAAAACTATTGAGCAGCTTGTGCTAATTTTGTCACTTGTGTTGGAGTTAGGGCACCATTATAGATTTTCAGTTCATCCATTAAGCCTTTGAAAGGGGCATCCCACCAGTTGACTCCTAAACTAAAGCTGGCATTGGCAGTTGTAAAAATATTAGAGAAATTTGTTCCTGTGAACTTTTCAACACCATTGACGTAAACTTTAATCGCGCCGTTATCAACCGTAAAGGCCAAATGGGTCCATTCACCAGTCTTAACCGTTAACCCAGCTGGTGCATCATACCATCTAGCACTTCCTGACCAGACCATCGTATTGCCACCGGCTGGTCCATTTGGAACAAGGCTGACCCAGTTATTAGGATCTGTTGCTCCAAAGAAGGTGGTGGTATACATCGTTAATTGTTCAGGTTTTACCCATAATGAAACAGAATATTGGTTGCTTGAAATGAGCCCATTTGGCAAGCGAATTCCAGATAATCCATTAAATACAGCAGCTTTTCCATTGTGACCCTCGGCAAAAGTAATATTCCCGCCAGTATTATCAATTCGATTACCGGTGATTGTACCTGAGCCAAATGTACCTGTTTGCTCATTGAGGTTATTTTCAAAAGAGTATTGAGCTGCTAAGCCTGCTTCTTTGTATGGAAGCACCTGAATTGTAAAGACTTTTTTATCTGTTACATCGCCTTTCGTAATGGTTGCTGTTAGAGTAGCCGTTACAGGATCTGAACCTGCTTGTGGTCTCGTTATAACGCCAGTTTCCGTTACTACATTGGCATTGGAAGTCTCCCATGAGATCGTTGTGTGGCGGGTACCTTCTGTTGGAAGTGTCACATTAGAAATCACACTCTCCGTGTCACCCAGATTTAAATCCTGGACCACATCTGCTACGGTTTCCTGGTCGGTTTTATCTGCAAGTCTACTTCCCCAAATAGAAATTCCTTCATTTGAAAGCGCAGTAAAAGTCATCAGATTACTTTTTGATACAGGATCCCATTCTCGAACGAATACACCGTTATAGGTTTTGCCATCAATCGTTATTTCCGCTTGGTTATGGCTGGTTTTCTTCCATGTACCAGTTATGTCGCCAGTAATTGTACCATCTTCATTTAAGCGAATAAAACTAGATTTATTAATCGCTGCGGAATAAGCTTTTCCTTGGTTAATATATTTATATTCGCCAATGAGGTCTTGTCTATTCACCTTGTCTAGTGTTTCACCTGTATAGCGGTATGGAGCAACCACTGGCCAGCCGTCTTTATTCATAAACATTTGATGAACACGAACTTCATGATACTCACCTGATTGCGGGAAGCGGCTGTGAAAAACTAAGAATTGCTGTCCTGTTTTCGGATCTAAGTAAACAGAATTGTGTCCTGGAGAAAGATAACCTACACCAATACCGGTTCCAGGATCGCCAACTTTTCGTTCAAATAGGAAGTTACCCATGATTTTATTTCCATACGGGGTATTGGCTACATCACTAGGTAATACAGCATTTTGTTCTGATGCATCTACATAAGGACCATCTGGGCTTTTAGAACGGAACTGTCTCATGTTATAGCCTCCGTCAGCCCCTAACCAGCCATACGTTACATATAAATAATAGTAGTCAGTATTCTTATCATAGATGACATAAGGACCTTCTCCTGATTTATAATAGCCGCCAGCAATCTTGGTTCCAAAATAACGGTCAACTAGACGGCCGTCAGCTGTTTTTCCGTCTTTGCCAGGATAAATCGCCTTACCAGTTTTTTCGTCAATCTGAAGGACAAAAATTCCGCCAGACCAAGATCCATAAGTCATCCATAGCTTTCCATCCTTGTCATAAAAGACAGTGGAGTCAATGGCATTTGGGAAATTATAATTATTATAAGATCCATTTGTATTAAACCATTCATCACTTGGACCTTCTAAGGTGCCGTTGTTTACAAGCTGATTGATGTTTGTATTGGTCCATTTTTTATTTACATTACTGTTGGCATCCTTAGCATCATTTTTGGTAAAACCAGAATAAACGATGGTGTCCACATATTTATAAGGACCTTCAATATTTTGAGATACGGCAAAACCGATGGCAGAACGGATATAGGTAGAGGAAGCACTATAATAAATCATATAGGCACCCTTTGTACCATCTTCATTCACATAGTCTTTATTATAAAACACATCCGGGGCCCAAACAGCAAAGCCGCCTTTACTGTCAGAATCGTTTTCACCCGCCCATTTAAAAGAACCAGCCAGATTCTTAGATAGGTCTCCATATATCTTGTTATTAGGTGTTGTATAACCATTCGTAAAGGTTTGCCAATGAATTAAATCAGTGGATTTGGCCGCCTCAATGTGGGAGCCGAAAACATAAAACGTGTCACCATCTTTTACAATCGATGGGTCATGAACAGATACATTTTGAAAATTTGGGTCTTCCCCTGGGTAGTCAAGGTTTGGTTTATTACTGTTTTCACTCGACTGGGCAGTGGCTTGCTCAGTGGGTTTTCCAAATACTGCGATTGAGATAATTAATAGAACCGCTAAAAACACTAGGGATAATTTTTGAAATATGTGTTTATCCATAATTAAGTCTCCTCACTTTATTCTAAATACAGAAAAACAGCCCAAATTTTTTTGAAATCACCACCTATTTAACTAGAAAGATATCGTATTAAACGCTTACAATAATAATAGTTAATATATGAATTAACAGATTAATATTAATATAAATTAATAAAATACTCATGGGTATTTTATCTTATTTTAATAAAATAGAATATAAAATTTATTTAATTAATATGGTGTGTTTTCAATTTAATTGATATTTTACGAAGAAGATTGGATTGGCTTCTTTTAATTGAGTTAATTTGTTAACATTAACATTTAATTTATAGAGAAGTAGTTTCAAAGATTCTCAAGTTATTGGGCCGATCAACTAGGTTTCTTGGTAGGGGGAGAGTGCGCCTCAGCTCCTTCCTATAGTGATGAGGCTGTTTCGAGATTAACAAGAGAATGGATGGAAATTATTGAACGTGACTATAACCATCCATCCATTGTCACTTGGGTCCCATTAAATGAAAGCTGGGGAGTCCCACATATCAGCTATAATGATCAGCAGAAACGATCAAGTTATTGTAATTTTCAATTGACTCCCCTATTAATTCGAGGGGAGTTTTACTTTGAAAATAACTGAAAGATTTTGATTATAAATTAATAATAGAATTAAACATTTAATATTTTTGTTAATAAAGATATTGACCCGTTAAATAGAAAGCGTTATCATAAGTATAACTTTCATGTATAAAGTCCTGTGTGATTAATCATTTTGTTAATTTCTTTTACTCTGCGATACTTCATAATTTCTTTAACTCTTCTAACTAACATCAAATTTTAACCATTCATCAAAGATTCACCAGTATGTTTATATATATGGCTAATTACTAATTGTTAAACTCTTAACGTATTAAGTAACAGTTTTCGTGAACGTACACAATCCTTTCTTTCTAACAATTCTTATAGATTAAAACCGGTAGTACGTGTCCGTGTCCGTACATAAATAGTTTTATTTTTAATCCGTGTACGTACACAAAATAATAAAGCTATTAAAATTTTTGTATTTTATTCCGTATCTTTCATTTGTTGTATTTCGTGGACGTTTGATAGATTTCGTGTACGTTCACATTACATAAACATTCATCTCAAAGGGGTGACAAGAAGAGGATTTAGGCATTTTTCTTTAACTAGGATTTTCCAAAAAATGAAAAGTGGGGGAAATTACATGAAAAAGAAGAAGGTTTTAAGGGGTTTTATGGCTCTATCCTTATCCGCTACCATATTAGCTGCTTGTTCTAATGACAAAGCATCTAGTGATGGTAAGTCAAGTGGCGGTACAACAAAAGATGGTAAGGTACAATTGACAGCACTTATTACAAAACATCCATTAACACAAGATCTTAAGAAAATGAAATGGTTAGAAGATGTGGAAAAACGTGCCGGTGTGGACATTAAATGGCAAGAGGTAACGGCAGACTGGGATCAGAAAAAGGGAGCACTTCTTGCTAGCGGAGATGTTCCAGACTTAATCATTGGACCGAATGCGATTACGGATGCAGACTTTGTTCAATATAATGGCTTATTTGAAGACTTATCTGATGACATTGATAAGCTCCCAAATGTTGAAAAAATGTTTGAAGCCAAACCAGAAACAAAAGGAATTGCCACACAACTTGACGGGAAAATTTATGGTTTGCCTAAATACCAAAGATTTTGGCCTGCAACAGCTACAAGGCAATTTATCAATCAAAAATGGTTAGATAATCTTGGTTTAAAAGCGCCAACGAACTGGGATGAGCTATACAATGTTTTAGTAGCATTTAAAGAAAAGGACGCTAATGGCAACGGGGATCCAAATGATGAAATTCCTATGGACTTTTCTCCAACTGGAACAGGCGGATTTGGTTTCTTCCAACCGACCGTTCTGTTGGGAAGCACTGGTATAACCATAGGAGAATCCAGCGGCCAAGGCTATTTTGTAGAGAATGGAAAAGTGAAAAACTTTTTAACAGATGAACGTTATAAGGACTTGGTTAAATTCTTAAATAAATGTTATAAAGCCGGCCTAATCAGTAAGGAAGTGTTTACACAGGATTATACTAAATACCAATCTGTTGCCCGTGGCAATGGTGATGTAGCAAAAGTAGGTTATACGTTTGGCTGGGAATTAACAGATAGATTCGGGAACACTTTAGCACCACAATATACTCCTTTGGCTCCGTTGAAGCAGTCAACTGACTCAAATGCCAAATTATCCTGGGCCTATGATTACAATTCTTTAAACTATGGTTCCAACATGATTACATTATCAGCACAAAGTAAAAATAAAGACGCTGCATTGAAGTTTATAAATGAACTTTATGATCCTAAAGTAAGTATGCAAGTACTGTTCGGGTCATTGGGTACAAATATCGCAGATAACGGTGACGGCAGCTATAAAGTATTACCTCCGACAGATTCGAAGATGGATCCAGGTACATGGAAATGGACTTCTACTTGGGCAGATAATGGTCCTATGTATATTGCTGATGACTTGAAGCTTCAGCTTGGTACTGATATGCAATCCGTTGGCAAACAGACCGAACCGCTGATGAATGCTTTAAATGCGGTTGATAAGGATAAAGACCTTTACCCTGGTATGTTTATTAAATACAGCAAAGAGGATAACTCAAAAATGGCTTTAAATAATACCAATCTTATGAATTTGGCTATGCCGAAATATTCACAATGGATCACAAAAGGCGGAATTGATAAAGACTGGGATGCCTATGTGAAAAATGTAGAGAAAACAGGTTTGCCTGAAAACCTTAAGATTATGCAAAAGTATTATGACGATTATAAGAAAAGTCAGAAATAAATAACAGGCTAATGAGATGCTATACCGCATTAAAGGTGGTATAGCATCTTCTAAAATAAAGGAGGTAATATTTTGTGGCCTTTATCAACGCTGAACCAAAAAAAATAAATGAAAATTTATCGGGGCTTGATCGTGTAAGACCAACCAAGAAGGCAAATATATTTAACACATTTAAACGTGACCATCAGTTATGGCTCATGATATTGCCCGCCATTGTTGTTATTGTTATTTTCAATTACATACCGATGTATGGCATCCAGTTGGCGTTCCGCGAATTTGATTTTACGAAAGGTTTTACTGGCGGAGAATGGGTAGGACTTAAGTATTTCGACCAATTTATTCATAACTATATGTTTAAAGATTTAATGAAAAATACAGTCACAATCAGCTTAGCTACCATTATATTAGGTTTCCCGGCACCGATTATTATGGCGCTGATTATCAACCAGGTTTTTTGGAAACGTTGGAAGAAGACATTACAAACAACTGTATATTTGCCGCACTTTATCTCCATGGTGGTTATGGTTGGTTTGTTAAATGTATTATTGTCACCAGAAACAGGAGTTGTTGGCCATTTAATGAAGGCTTTGGGATTCGGAGACATTAATTTATTAGCTTCGGAAAAAACGTTTGTCCCAGTTTATGTTCTTTCAGATATATGGCAGCATGCCGGCTGGAATAGCATTATTTATTTAGCAGCCCTGGCCAGTGTGGATCCACAATTATATGACTCTGCGAAAATTGATGGGGCGAGCAGATGGCAAACCATCAGATATGTAGATTTACCTGCCATTGTTCCTACCATGATCATCCTCTTTATTCTTAGTATGGGAAATATCCTAAATACCGGCTTTGAAAAAATATTCTTAATGCAAAATCCATTGAATCTCCCGGTGTCTGAGGTTATTGCAACCTATGTTTATAAGATTGGTATTATTTCGAGTCAATTCAGTTACTCTGCAGCGATCGGTTTGTTTAATACACTCATTAACTTTATATTCTTGCTAGCTATGAATACCATTGCCAAGAGATTCTCAAATATTAGTTTATGGTAGAAAACATCTGGAATTTACTTAGAAGAATCTTAAGCATGTAAGGAGGGAACGTTATGGCACTTTTTAATAAAAAAGGAAAAACCACTTCAGATATTATTTTTGATTGCATGATTTTGGTGTTTTGTGTCTTGATTTTTTTAATTATTGCCTATCCACTATACTTTGTCATTATTGCTTCTGTTAGTGACTCTACTTTAGTATCTACTGGTAAGGTTCTTCTTTATCCAAAAGGGTTTAGCCTATTCGGGTACAGCGAAATTTTTAAAGATTCAAGAATCTGGGTGGGGTATAAGAATACCATTATCTACACTCTTTTGGGGACTTTTGTTAATTTATTGTTTACCTTACCAGCAGCCTATGTATTATCAAGACAGGAATTTAAAGCTAGACGGTTTTTAATGTTTATATTTGTTTTTACGATGTTTTTTAATGGCGGATTAATTCCTACTTATCTATTAATGAAAGACTTAAATCTAACAAATAATATGTGGGTATTTATCATTCCGTTCTCAGTTAATGTGTTTAATCTAATTATAACCCGGACATTTTTTGAAAGCTCTTTACCGAAAGAATTGTTTGAAGCAGCACAAATGGATGGCTGTACCCATTTTCAATTTTTCGGCAAGGTGGCTTTGCCGTTATCAAAAGCAGTTATATCTGTTGTAGGACTTTATTATTTAGTCGGTCACTGGAATGACTTCTTCACAGGATTGATTTACATTCGTGACTATAGCCTGCAGCCATTGCAAATTGTTTTAAGAGACATTCTTATTTCCAATCAAGTGTTTGCTGAAGGGGCCGGATCTGGTGGTGCCGCAGGCGGTTATGCGCAAAGATATGCGGATCAGATTAAATATGGTGTCATCATTGTTTCAACATTGCCAATCTTATTAGTTTATCCATTTATCCAAAAATACTTTGAAAAGGGCGTCATGATTGGGTCTGTAAAAGGATGACATCCTAGAAACAATACAAGGTGTTTTTTTATATGTTTATAGCTATCGATCCAATCGATAGCTATAAACATATTATTCTATCAATCTACTGAAGGAGAATACATATGGGAAATGTGACATTATTAAATGGTATTTTTAAAGAGTCCCAAGAAAAAGGAAAGGAGTACTTGATTTATTTAGACGTTGACCGGCTAGTGGCTCCTTGCTATGAAGCAGCCTCACAAACTCCTAAAAAACCTCGTTACGGCGGCTGGGAATCGACGCTAATAAGTGGTCATTCGATCGGTCATTGGCTTTCCGCGGCTGCTACTATGTACGCAGTTACGAATGAAGAAGAATTAAAACATAAAATCGATTATGCCATCAATGAGCTAGCCTATGTGCAAAGCCTTGATGAGAGTGGATATGTCAGCGGCTTCCCTCGGACATTCTTTGATAAAGTCTTTACAGGAGACTTTACGGTGGAGAATTTTAATCTAGCAGGCGGCTGGGTCCCTTGGTACAGTATTCATAAAATTTATGCAGGACTTATTGATGTATATATTTTAACCGGTAACCCAAAAGCACTAGAAATTGTAACTAGACTTGCAGATTGGGCTAAAAAAGGGACAGACAATCTGTCTGATGAACAGTTCCAGCGGATGCTAATTTGTGAACATGGCGGTATGAACGAAGCAATGGCTGATCTTTATTGGATTACAAAAAATGAGGATTATTTAGAACTTGCCATTCGGTTTTGCCACCAAGCCATTTTAGATCCTCTGGCAAATGGTGTGGATGAGCTTGAAGGGAAACATGCGAATACTCAAATTCCAAAAGTAATTGGGGCAGCTAAGCTTTATGGAATTACTGGGAATGAAGACTACAAGAACATGGTCATCTTCTTTTGGAATGAAGTAACAAAAAATCGCTCTTATATTATTGGTGGAAATAGCATCGGAGAGCATTTTGGTCCTATTAATAAGGAAACATTAGGGATCACAACTGCCGAGACTTGTAATACATACAATATGTTGAAACTAACAGAGCACTTATTCCAATGGAATCATCACAGCGAATATATGGATTACTATGAAAGGGCCCTTTACAATCATATTCTTGCCTCACAGGACCCTGATTCAGGCATGAAGACCTATTTTGTCTCTACACAGCCAGGTCATTTTAAAATCTATTGTTCTCATGACAATTCCTTCTGGTGCTGTACCGGGACAGGAATGGAAAATCCGGCTCGTTATACAAGAAATATCTTTTATAAAGAAAATGAGGATTTGTTTGTTAATTTATTTATTGCTTCGGAATTAGAACTGGAAGAGGAGAAAATAAGACTAAGACAAGAAACAGATTTCCCAAGATCCAATCAAGTAAGGATATATTTTGATGAAGCGGACGAAGCCTTCCTAAATGTCCACATCAGGGTTCCTAATTGGGTGAATGGGGACATGGCCCTCTTGGTAAATGGTGTCCAAACGGATGCAATTGTAAAAGATGGTTATCTTTTGATAAGTAGAGATTGGCGTACAGGAGATACAATTGAATTTGCACTTCCTATGGAAATCCATACTTATACAGCCAAAGATAATCCAACAAAAATTGGCTTGATGTATGGTCCAATTGTCTTAGCCGGAGCGCTTGGAAAAGAGAATTTTCCAGAAAGTGATATCCTAGAGGATCACTTAAAGTTAAATAATTATCCCCTAATTGAAGTACCGAGCCTTGTTGCTGATAAGGATCGTCTGACAGAGTGGATAAAGCCTGTGGAGGGATTACCTCTAACGTTTGAAACAAAAGAAGTCGGGCAGCCTGGGAATAGGAAAGTGACCCTTATTCCGTTTTACAGTCTGCATCACCAACGTTATACGTTATATTGGAATTTAATGGATGAAGAGACCTATAAAACCTTCGTAGATAAAGAAAAGGATGACTATGAAAAATTAAGAGCAATCACCATTGATGTTGTCCAGCCAGGTGAACAGCAGCCTGAGATTGAACATGGTATTCAAAGTCATAACTCTAACACCGGTTATTTAAATGTGGTAGAAAGATCGTGGCGTGATAGCCGTGGTGAAGGATTCTTTGCCTATACAATGAAGGTGGAGCCGGATAAGCAAATGTACTTGCAAACCACTTATTTTGGCCGTGATAAGACTCTTTTTGCAGATGGTAAGAAATTTGAGCGGGACTTTAGTATTCTCATTAATGGACAATTAGTCGCTATTCAAAAACTTGAGGGAAATCATTCCGATGGTCTTATTGATATGAACTATGAGATCCCATTAATGCTTACAAAAGGAAAAGAAAAGGTAGAAGTAAAATTTCAATCAAATGAAGGAAAGGCAGCAGGCGGGATTTATGGAGTAAGAATAGTAAACGCTCCTTTGACTTAAGAATTTTATAAAAACTTATCATGGGAACGAATAGTGGAGGAGCACTATGCGGGTTACAATTAAGGATTTAGCAAAATATTGTGGCGTTTCACCAGGTACAGTAGATCGAGCTTTAAACAATCGGCCAGGTATTAAAGTTAAGACTAAGAAGAATATTTTAGAGGCTGCTAGATTATTAAATTATCGGCCTGATTTAACCGCCAGGAGTCTTGTAAAAGGTAGAACAATGACTCTTGGCATTGTCCTATTTGATTTGTATAACCGATCGTTTGCACAGCTTTTAAATGCGGTCGAGTTAAAGGCAAGAGAACTGGGCTATCATCTATACATTGCATTAACCGACAAGGATTCTGAAAACGAAAAGGAATGTTTGGAATATTTAGTCAATCATAAGGTGGATGGTATAATTTTATTCACCGTCAATCAAGGTAAGGAGTTTGAAGAGTATCTACATAGTTTCTCTACACCTATCATTACGATATTCAACTTTTTATCTGACCATTGGGAATATGTAGGGATTCAGGAAAGGAAATCAATGAGGGATGCAGCAGATTTTATTATCAAACGGGGATATAAGAAATTCATTTATATCTGCCCTCCCCTTAAATACCTTGGAAAATCAAATATATATACCCAGGAAGAAAGATTAAAAGGATTTTTAGAAGGTTTATCCATGAATGGGATTGTGGAGCCACCATTAATAATTAACCATAATAATTATCTTGAACAGTTAAAAGAGCTTGTATTTAATAAAGCTGAAAAAACAGCCATTGTTTGTTCTTGTGACCTATATGCTCTTGAAGTGATGAATTACTTGAAGGATAAGGGACTAAAGGTCCCTGAAGAGGTTGGACTTATGGGGTACGATAACATAGATGTTTTAAAGTACGTTAATCCGAAGTTAACCACAGTGGAATATCCGGTTGAAAGTATCGGATTTAAAGCGGTAGAAAGTTTGGTTCATAAAATTGAACATGGTCACTTTTTAACAGAAAAATCCAAAACTCTTGATTATAAAATCGTTGTAGGAGAATCTATTTAAACTTCACAACCTTAAAACTTTATTAGAATTGGGTGGTAGAATTGAATATAGTAGATAGTAGATTTTATGCTGTAGTGGATCGACTTTCTAATCTTTTTATCCTTAATATCTTTTGGGTTCTTTCTTGCCTTCCTATTGTCACGATTGTACCTGCAACAACCGCCATGTTTAGTGTGATACGGCAATGGCAATTGCATCAGGATACAAGTGTAGTTAGAAATTATTTTCGGTATTTTAAGGAAAACTTTAAACAAAGCTTTTTTATAGGTCTAATTTGGACGGCCATATCATTATTATTGTATTTAAATTATTTTTACTTGAATCAGGACCAAACGGGTGCCAAAAATCTAATATTGCTTCCTTTGTTATTAACAACGTTATTATTTGCAGGTACATCTGGCTATTTGTTTCCTGTCATGTCCCATTATGATGTTACTTGGAAACAGGCGATAAAAAATTCCTTCTTCATGGCGATTGCAAACTTCCCGATTACCCTAGCCATTCTTGGGGTGTTTGGCTGCCTTTTTATCGTATTAATGTATCTGCCTGCCCTTACTTTAATTCTTTTTAGTATAGGTGCGTATATCAATTTTTACCTATGTAACTTAGTATTTCGAAAAATAGAGAGATAAGTGCAAAATAAATGAAACAATACTGAGGATAAAAGCATTCGCCAATTGGATGAATGCTTTTATTAAATTATTCCTGTTGTCTGCCTATACACCTGTCTTTTTTCTTTGCATTATAGGTTCAGTTTAGTTACATTTAAAAGTAAAGGATGATGAAAGTAGTAGTGAAAAATAAAGGAGTTTAATTATGGCAAATAAAAAGAAAAACGAGAAAAGTGGAAGTAATTCTTCAGCGAAGTTTACCTTTTGGGTAATCGGATTAGTGGTTGTCTGTATTGCAGCTTTTATATTTTTAGGTAACCATAACAAAAAGCAAGAAAATACTGAAGCGAATACGATTGACTATTCCAACCAACCCTATCTTGGTGAAAAGAATGCACCCGTGTCGATTATTGAATTTGGCGATTATAAATGTCCTAATTGCAAGAACTTTGCGACCAACGTAGTACCAATCATTGAAAAAGAGTTAGTTGATACAGGTAAAGCCAAATTTTATTTTATGAATGATTCCTTTATTAATACGGATTCGATCCGATCAGCAAAATTTGCAGAATCGGTTTTTAAGGAATTGGGAAATGAAACGTTTTGGAAATTCCATGAACTCCTTTATAAAAAACAACCAAATGATTCTAAGTATGAAAAAATGGATGTCTTTACGGAAGAATTCTTAATTAACACGTTGAAAGAAGTAGCTAGTGATAAAGACGTGGATAAGGTTGTGAAAAATTTTCAATCAAAGGACAGCGATGCTGCCTGGGACAAGGATATGAAGTACGCGGAAAAATTAGGTGTAACCGGTACCCCAACCATTTTTGTTAATGGGGAGATGTTTAAAGGTCAAACCATCGATGATTTAAAAAATATGGTAGATAATGCGGCGAAGGGGAAGAAGAATGAATAAGCCTTTGCTTCTATCGTGGATTGCAGCGATCATCGCTACACTTGGCAGTTTGTATTTTAGTGAAGTGCTGCACTTTATTCCTTGTACCCTTTGCTGGTACCAGCGAATCTTTATGTACCCCTTAACCATTATTTTGGGAGTAGCATTTTACCGGAATGATCAGGGGATTTACAGATATGTTCTCCCGCTGTCGATAATCGGAATGATTGTTTCGGGGTATCATACCTTATTGCAAAAGCTCCCGTATTTACAGCAATTCGAAATGTGTACAACCGGTGTTCCGTGTTCTAAGGATTATATAAACTGGCTTGGGTTTATAACCATTCCATTGTTAGCATTTATTGCTTTTACCATTATTACAATTAGTTTATTTATTCTTGCACGCCGGCAAAGAGCTTAATGTAAACAAAAAAGGAGCGAAAAAACATCAACGTTTTTTCGCTCCTTTTGCTTATCTTAGAGATGGTTTAATCTAAAATTAGTACATCCAAGATGCACCAATGATGATTAAAAGAATAAACAATACAACAATTAACGCGAAGTTATTGTGGTGTCCGCCGCTCATTAAGATCCACCCCCTTTGTTGAATTATTATAATTTATGAAGGAGGCACGTAAGTTGAAAGGGACAAGTGCTTAGAATATAGAAAAAATTAGACAATATTATGTTAGTTCTAAAAAAGGAGGCCAGAAAAGGCTGATCCACATTTGTGATGGATCAGCCTTTTCTATTGCTTAATTTTTAATTGTACTGTGTTCTGTTTCCACTAGCCCGAGAAGTTTGTTGAATTTTTTCTCCTGGAAGCCAAGTACAAGTTCTCCGTTAATAAAAGTTGCAGGTGTTGCATAGATTTTCCGCATCTTTAGCTGTTCTATATATTCATTATGTATGGAAGCATTGCGTTCCTCAAATGGAATCCCTTTTTCATCAAGGAAGGATTTGACCTTTTCACAATACGAACATCCATTACTGCTGTATACAATTACTTCATGTTTTGCCACTAATATTCCCCCGATAATTTAAAACAATGCTTAATCAAGAATATTATAAATCAAATAAGATAGAAAAAGTCCAACAATAAGTTGTTGGACTAATTCATTAAAGTGACTTTCCTAGGAAAGCAGTTAACATCCATACATGTTTTTCTAACCCAGAGTGAATAGCCAAAAGCATGTCTCCAGTTGTTTCGTCATCAACTTCTCCAGCAAGGCTCATACCTTCTTTTAATTCTCCGATAATAATTGAGAAGTCATTGATAATCGATTGAACCATTTCACTAGCTGATTCACTCCCTGCAGCTTCCCGAATCGATGAAAGTTCGAGACATTCCTTCATAGTAGCCACAGGATTACCGCCAATAGCTAATAATCGCTCTGCTAATTCATCAACATGAAGTCCCGCTTCGTTATAGAATTCTTCAAATTTTGCATGCAGAGTAAAAAATTGATCACCTTTTACGTACCAATGATAGTTATGTAACTTCATATACAATACGGACCAATTGGCAATTTGCTTATTAAGTACACTGACTAACTGATTGTCCATGCTTGGAAATCCTCCTTCATTTGAGCTTCCATACTATTATTACCTGAAATGAAAAGGAAATCCTGCTCATTTCAAGGAATTTCGTGGCAATTTAGTGAAAATTCAACTGTGAAACGCCTTCTTTGAAGTTTTGTATCAATAAGTGATGTTACAATGTTGAAACCTTCTGTAAGAATTGAACTGTATTTTCCCTATAATGGATGTTTTTGGATATTTTTGTTTCATGGATAATATTAACTTATTCTAGTTTAATTGTTTAATAGCAAGGGATAGGAGGCTTAAAAATAAATTGCTAAATTTTGGACCATGAACAGAAATATTACATCTGATAGCCTAATAGTAGACAAACAAAACGACTACTAGGAGGAAAATTAAATGAAAAAATTAAAAAAACTAATAGTAGCCGCTGGATTAATGTTATCAATTTCAGCATTTACTTTAACCAATCAAACAGAGGCAGCAACAACAACTCACAAAATACAATATGGTGAAACTTATTGGAAAATTGCAAAAGGCTTTGGTATTCCGGTGAATAATTTAATGAATGCAAATAATAGTAAAGCACTTATTGCAGGTCAAAATATGTTATTACCAAACTCTCCATACACAGCAGCAGAAAAAGACTTAATGGCTCGTCTCGTTCGCGCAGAGGCAGTGGGTGAACCGTATGCAGGGAAAGTGGCTGTTGCTACAGTGATTATTAATAGAATTAGAAGTGCAGATTTCCCTAATACGGTACGTGGTGTAATCTATCAAATTTCAAACGGACATTATGCATTTACACCTGTAGAAAATGGTCAAATTAATCAGCCTGCTGATTATGCTTCAAAACGAGCGGTAAACGAAGCTATTGCTCTAACAGGAAAAGGAAATGGTTCGTTATTTTTCTACAATCCTAAAACATCTACAAGTTCTTGGATCTTATCGCGTCCAGTGACTGTGACCATTGGAAATCACAGGTTTGCTCGATAATTAGTATTTGTTAAAAAATAGGTTTTATACAAAGCAGCGAAATTCAATTCATTGGATTTCGCTGCTTTTTTATGCCAAATTACATAAAAATTAGGACTCTCTTTACGAAGTATGAAGATGTTGAATTAATTATCAGAAATTTTAAAGAATCTTCATAAAATGTAAAAGGAAAATTGTTCTTTGCATAGAAAAAGAACAAGGGGAGAGTTTCAATTTCCTGGGTTTTATTTATAAGTAAAGGGGGAGTACGATATTGGAAAGGAAATTTGTTAAGCTCCAAACAGAAATACCCGGACCTAAATCGAGAGAAATCTTGGAGCGGAGAAATAAATTTGTCCCAAAAGGAATCTCAAACAACTGCCAATCCTTTGTAAAAAAAGCTCAGGGAGCATTGGTAGAAGATGTCGATGGGAATCATTATATTGATTTTGCCGGGGCCATCGGAACCTTAAATGTCGGTCACTCACATCCGAGAGTGGTTCAAGCGTTACAAGAACAAGCAAGCCAATTTATCCATACAGGTTTTAATGTCATGATGTATGAATCTTATATTAATTTAGCAGAACGGCTTTGCGAGCTTGCTCCCGGTCATTTTGACAAGCAGGCAGCTTTCTTCAACAGTGGTGCAGAAGCTGTTGAAAATGCGGTCAAAATTGCTCGAAAATA
This sequence comes from Neobacillus cucumis, assembly GCF_002860255.1. Classification (GTDB taxonomy): domain Bacteria; phylum Bacillota; class Bacilli; order Bacillales; family Cytobacillaceae; genus Neobacillus; species Neobacillus cucumis_A. The sequence continues at coordinate 17,250 of NZ_PGVE01000107.1, read as the reverse complement.
TACCAAACGTCAGGGAATTGTTTCGTTTACACGGGGATTCCATGGAAGAACGTTAATGACCATGACGATGACTAGCAAGGTCAAACCTTATAAGTATGGATTTGGACCGTTTGCTCCAGAAGTATATAAAGCTCCCTATCCGTATCTATACCGATGTCCGGAAGGGATGACTGAACAGCAATATAGTGGAATGATAATTGAGCAATTTGAACAGTTTTTAGTAGCAGAAGTTGCACCAGAAACTATTGCAGCAGTAGTGATGGAGCCTGTACAAGGGGAGGGAGGCTTCATTGTTCCTGATAAAGCTTTTGTAAAGCGGGTAAGAGAAATCTGCACACAACATGGAATCATGTTTATTGCTGATGAAATTCAATCTGGCTTTGCTAGAACGGGAAAATACTTTGCCATTGAACATTTTGATGTCGTTCCGGATTTAATTACCATCTCGAAATCAATGGGGGCTGGAGTTCCAATCAGCGGGGTAATTGGCAGAGCCGAAATCATGAATACCCCTGAAATCGGTGAAATTGGCGGTACCTATGCAGGCAGCCCGCTCGGATGCCAGGCAGCGTTAGCTGTTTTAGATATTATTGAAAATGAACAGCTCAATGATCGAGCGAGAAAACTAGGCGAACGGGTCCTTGAAAAAATGCGGCTCCTTGCTGATCGCTTTGAAGGAATTGGCGATATCCGAGGACTAGGGGCAATGTGTGCAATGGAAATCGTTAAGGATCGCAAGTCAAAGACACCTGATAAAGAAGCTGTAGGGAAAATTGTCAAGGCAGCGGCGGAGCGCGGTCTCATGCTGCTAAGTGCTGGTATCTATAGCAATGTAATCCGTCTGCTCATGCCATTAACGATCACAGATGAGCAGCTTGAAGAGGGTCTGCAAATCCTTGAAGAAGCAATCGAAGCCGTTTATCAAAATAATAATCCGGCACTTTCAGTTGGAGGAGAATAATATGGATATCCTTAAGCAAAATGATCAAATTTATCCCATGTATTTAAATGGGGAATGGGTTGGCAATGATTACAAGGTATTTACAGATATCATTAACCCTGCCACAAAGGAAATTATAGGTGCTGTTCCAACAGGTGGGGCATACGAAGCAGAGCAGGCTGTAAATGCTGCCCATAAAGCCTTTAAAAATTGGTCGAAACGGACAGCGGAAGAACGCTGTCAGCTTTTAATGAAATGGTTTTATTTAATTGAACAAAATAAGGAAGAAATTGCGCGTATTATGACCATCGAGCAAGGAAAGCCGTTAAAGGAATCACTAGGTGAGGTTTCATATGCCAATGGCTTTATCTCCTGGTATGCCGAAGAAGGGAAGCGGGTGTATGGAGAGACGATTCCTGCCTCTCACCCGAATAAAAGAATACTAGTGAGAAAAGAACCTGTTGGTGTAATTGCAGCCATTACTCCGTGGAATTTCCCGGCGGCGATGATTACGAGGAAAGTCGCTCCAGCCCTTGCAGCAGGATGTACGGCAGTGGTGAAACCGGCCAACCAAACCCCTCTTACTGCGTTAAAAATGGCGGAATTAGCACATGAAGCGGGCATTCCGGCAGGAGTAATTAATGTTATTACAGGGCGCTCTTCGGAAATTGGCGAGGTATGGTTAAAAGATTCGCGTGTAACCAAAATAACGTTTACCGGCTCCACCGAAGTAGGAAAAACATTAATGCGCGGGGCAGCAGAGAATGTCAAAAAGGTGTCACTAGAACTTGGCGGGAATGCTCCTTTTATTGTGATGGATGATGCGAACCTTAAGAAGGCTGCAAGTGGCCTAGTGCAATCGAAATTCCGCAATGCTGGTCAAACCTGTATCTGTACTAACCGGGTATATGTACAGGAAAGTGTGGCGGACGAATTCATTCAGCTTTTTCAGGCAGAATTAGAAAAGCTTAAAGTCGGCAATGGACTAGAAGACGGCACCGATATCGGTCCATTAATTGATAAATCTGCTTATAAAAAAGTAGAGTCCTTGGTGCATGATGCGGTTAAAAAAGGTGGAAAGGTTGCATATAGCGGTTTAAAGCCGGCCGATGATAAAGGTTATTTCTATGCTCCGACCATCCTGACTAATATTAATGATGAGATGGAATGCATGAGAGATGAAATTTTTGGTCCGCTTGCTCCGATATCCACGTTTAAAACAGAGGAAGAAGTAATTGAACGGGCCAACAACTCTTGCTACGGGCTGGCCGCCTATGTCTATACAGAAAATTTAAGCCGCTCTTTTAGAGTTACAGAGCAGCTTGAGTATGGGATTATTGGGTTAAATGATGCCCTGCCATCGGTAGTTCAAGCTCCATTTGGCGGGTATAAAGAAAGTGGTCTTGGCCGAGAAGGCGGACATTACGGAATTGAAGAGTTTTTAGAAGTGAAGTATATATCCATTGGATTAGATTTTTAATAAGTTTTTTAATATGGGCCAGTGAACATTCAGGGCATTCATTGTCATTGATAGTTTTCACTGGCTTTTTTATAGGGGAGATTAAAAGTTTCTGCAAAATGTTATTCGAGGAGGAGTGGTTATGGATTTTTCATTAACGGATGAACAGAAGAGTGTACGTAAAGTAGTAAGGGCATTCGTCGACCGTGAGATTATCCCATATATTAAAGAATGGGATGAAAAAGGTCATTTTGAGACAGGAATACTTAAACGCTTAGCTGAGCTTGATTTAATGGGAGTCTGTATTCCAGAGGAGTATGGCGGTGTGGGCATGGACTATAACACTCTTGCGATTGTCTGTGAGGAATTGGAACGAGGCGATACGGCTTTTAGGACGGCTGTGTCTGTTCATACTGGATTAAATAGTATGACCTTATTGCAATGGGGCACAGAGGAGCAGAAACAAAAATATCTGTTTCCACAAGCACGAGGAGAAAAGGTCGGCGCTTTTGGGTTGACAGAGCCAAATGCCGGTTCGGATGTGGCAGCCATGGAAACAACAGCAGTAAGAGAGGGAGACTTTTATATTTTAAATGGCTCGAAGACTTGGATTTCATTATGTGATGTGGCGGACAACTTTTTAATTTTTGTCAAAACAGACCCAAATGCTAAACATCGTGGTATTTCCTGTTTTATTGTGGAGCGCACTTTTGATGGAGTTTCAACTAAGGCGATCAAAGGAAAACTCGGGATTCGCGCGGGTAATACAGGTGAAGTATTTTTAGAGCAAGTGAGAGTTCCTGTTGAGAATAGGTTAGGTTATGAGGGGGAAGGGTTTAAAATTGCCATGTCGGCGCTTGATAATGGACGTTTTACGGTTGCAGCGGGGGCTTGCGGGACGATCATGGCATCTCTTGAGGCAAGTGTGAAATATTGTGAGGAACGGAAAACCTTTGGAAAGGAGATTGGAAGACATCAGCTTGTTCAGCAGATGCTAGCTACAATGTCCGCGAATTTAGAGATTTCTAGATTGCTGGTGTTAAAAGCAGGCTGGTTAAAGAATAATGGCAAACGAAACACGCAGGAAACATCTTTGGCCAAGTGGATTTCCTGTGACGCCGCATATGAAGCAGCTAATGACGCCGTTCAAATACACGGGGCCTATGGTTTCTCAAATGAGTTTCCGGTGGAGCGTTATCTGCGTAATGCTAAAGCGCCGGTCATTTATGAGGGGACAAGAGAAATCCATACCATTATGCAAGGGGAATACGCGCTAGGATATCGGGAGGATAAGCCATTGCGTAAAATGCTCCCATCATGGCCTTTTGCGGAGAGTTTGATTAAAGGATAATGGAATGGCTGAATGCCGTGTGCTTCTTAGAATTGAGCGCACGGCATTTTTGTTTTTAACGGCGATGTTGGAAGTGAGTTACCAACTTTTGTATAATTATTTTGTGATTTCAAACCAAAAAATGTCCCCCTTTTTTAATAAATGAGGTCAAAGGTCTTCAAATTATTATTCCTGCTGTGTTACGATAACGTATAAAAGCAAACTGAGAATTGAGGGGATTGGGAAATTGATTAATACCGTTTTATTTGACGTTGATGGGGTGCTTTTAAGCGAAGAGCACTATTTTGATGCATCAGCCCTGACTGTTTGGGAGATGTTGATTAGCCGGAATTATTTAGCCCTTGCACCAGAACAATTTAAAACCGAATATACGGAAGAAGAAATAAAGCACATCAGGAAAGAGGTTTTCCAACACGATCTCGTTCTGAAATTTATGAAATCCCGAGGCTTAAATGCAAACTGGGACATGATTTACCTATCCTTTAGTCATCAGCTTATCCATCTCTTATCACAAATTAAAGATGGTGAGTCTGCTAAAATTAACCAGTGGCTCACGAATCCAATTAATTACGAAACACTAAGAGACATTGGCAAGGTGTTACGTCAATATCAGGTAGAACTAGAATTTAGCTTATTCGTGGAAGAATTCTCCCGGTCTGATGCGACAAAGCAGGAACTGCTGAATTACTTAAATGTCCTGGCTAAAGAGAAGCTTGGGGTTGAAACAACCATTTTCCAGAAAGGGGAACTTTGGTCCATTTGTGAACATGTGTCACAAGAATGGTATGTGGGTGATGAAAATGTTCTTGCATCAACGGGCAGACCATCCGTTCAAACCGGAAAAAAGGGATTCCTTGCAAAGGAGACAACCCTTGCCCCTTCAAAGGAAATTGCTGATTTATTTCAGTACCTGACATTGTCTGGGATTACGATTGGAATTGGTACCGGCCGGCCGGATTTAGAAACCATTCAGCCCTTTAAACATTTAGATTGGCTTCAGTTTTTTGATGAAAATAGAATCATCACCGCTGATGAAGTTGCAAAAGCAGAACAAGAGCTTACTGAGCCGAAGTCGTTATCCAAGCCGCATCCGTTCACCTACATTATGGGGCTAAAAGGAAAAGGGACATCTTTTAAAGAATGCATCAATACTCCGCTTCCAATTGATCATGGGGAAGAAGTATTGGTTGTGGGTGATTCATTAGCGGACCTGCTTGCTGCTAGACAGTTAGGCTGCCAGTTTGCTGCCGTCTTAACAGGTCTTTCCGGAAAGGATGCAAGGCAGGACTTTGAAAATCATAAAGCAGATTATATTCTAGATTCGGTCCTCGATATTAGAACCATTTTATAATCAAAGGCTATTTTCGCATAAATTGTTGTTTTTCGTAAAAGTTATCGACCCGTATTACTATTTGCATCGTGGCATCTTTTCGTAAGATCCTTTGCAAAAATTGTCCTGAAACATAGTAAATGGTCCTTTATAAGTTCTAAAAACAACAAAGTTTACGAAAAGAGCCTAATCAACAAAAGGAATGGCTTTGCACAACGGGTTCCGTTCCTTATCGCAAATTTGCACAGGAATATGCAAACCAAAATGTAATCCCCTTTTTGCATTATAAAATGTAGGGCAATTTGTAAGGCAAGAGAGATTAAAATACATTAGAAAAAGCAAGGGTTTATACCCTTGCTATTTTTGCTTTTAATAGCTAATTCTTTGGATTGCCAATTACGAAGTTTGCAAACCGTTTCCGCCTTCTCCGTATCGATTTCGTATAGGTATGTGAATTCATAGGCGGAGAATTTCCTGCTAATGTATATAGGGGAAGCTTAAGAAGCGGATATAAACGGAGATATTCCGATTAGCTGCTCTAAATAAGACAAAATCCAAAGATTTGGATAACATAAACGGAAAAGCTCCCCTTATTTTTAAGGAAATATGGGTATTTCCCAATTTAGCCGGAATTATACCGTTTATTTTTTATACACAGTGAACTGCGGTGCTAGGTCATTTTGCAATACATTTTTAGTGTTTGCGATAGTTAACGGAACCCGTTAGGCTTTGCACCATTCCCTTTTCCATATAAAGATTAGATGCTTTCCATTCTCTCAAGCTCTAACGTCTTTCACGAGCCGCATCAACGGTTGCTAGCTCTAGAACTTGTGCTTCTTGTAGTCCGTCGATTAATTTTAAGACTTTAATGACATTCGCACTTAACGTTCTATCCAAGGTTAAAACCATGATTGCTTCTCCGCCAACCTCCGTACGTCCCACCTGCATCGTTCCAATATTGATATCATGGTCACCCAGCAGGGAACCGACCTTACCGATCATGCCTGGTACGTCACGATGCTTAATGTATAATAAATATTTTTCCGGTCTCACATCAATTCGGTATTGATTAATTTTGAGAATTCGCGCTCCGTATCCATTTAGTACGGTAGCTCCAATCTTGGCTGTTTCTTGTCCATTAGAAACACTTAATTCCATATAATTCGCAAAGCCCTTATTAGTCGGATGTTTAACGACATTATAGGAAACACCCTGTTCTTTTAACAAATGCAGCGCGTTAATTAGATTAACGGAATCACTTAAATGATAGGATAAAATCCCTTTTAATAGAGTACGTGTTAGTAATTCCGTATCTTCCTCTATTAAATTCCCATAATAATTGATTTCAATATTGGACGGTGCCTGTTTGTTTAATAATTGAATGACAAGCTGCCCCATTTGATCACCCAGTAATAAGTATGGCTGGAGTTTTGCTTGAGTTTCGCCTGACATTTGCGGCATATTAACGGCATTTTGAATGGATTGCTTTTCAAAAATCTCAATGATTTCAGCACTAACTTCTTCTGCTACCTTTTCTTGAGCTTCTACCGTCGAAGCCCCAAGATGCGGCGTGACAATGATATTTGGATTTTGCAGCAATTCTGCATTGGCAACCGGTTCTTTTTCAAATACATCAAGCGCAGCACCTGCTACATGTCCTGATTGAATGGCTTTAACTAAAGCTTTTTCCTCAATAATTCCACCGCGGGCACAGTTGACGATCCGCACGCCTTTTTTGGTTTTGCTTAAGTATTCTTCGTTGATAAGTCCTCTTGTATCGTTGGTCAGCGGTGTGTGAACGGTGATGAAATCAGATTCATGGGCAATAATATCAAGGCTTGCTTTGGTCATACCCAATTTCTTAGCGCGCTCTTCCGTTAGGTAAGGGTCAAACGCTAAGATATTCATGCCAAAGCTTTTTGCCCGTTTAGCTACTTCTGTACCAATCTTTCCCATCCCAATGACACCGAGTGTCTTTTTATATAATTCCACTCCTTTAAAGGAGCTGCGGTCCCATTCTCCGGCTGCTGTTTTTTGATGGGCTTGAGGGATTTTTCTTGCTAAGGATAACATCATCGCTAACGTATGTTCAGTGGCAGCCATTGTATTAGCACCTGGGGCATTAATTACAATAATCCCTTTTCGTGTTGCTGCATTTATTTCTATGTTGTCGACTCCGACACCTGCTCTGGCAATTACACGAAGTTTGTCTGCTGATAAAAGTAATTCTTCAGTCACTTTTGTTTGGCTTCTCACAATCAACGCATCATAATCCCCGATGACCTTCTTTAACTCTTCTGTTGGCAGGGTTGGCTGCCTTTCAACCACAAAATTAGGATGATCTAGTAAACTCTTTAAACCAGTATGGCTAATTCCGTCAGTTACCAATACTTTGTACATGATCGATTCCTCCTGTGTTTTTAAATAAAAACGTCCCTCATAACAGACAGGGTTGTCTTGTTATGAGGGACGTGAATTGAACGTGTTGCCACCCTCGCTGTTGAAATTGAATGAATATAGGGAATATTCTACATCCCTTCTTTCATTTTTGTAAAGAGATAAACTGAAAAAATTCTCGTTTAATTCAGAAAAATTTTACAAGTTTAGTTCAACCCATTTACAGCACGGCTTTAAGCGGTTAGAGTATAAGAAATAGGAAATAAATCTATTGTAAAAAAGTAAATAGAGTCATATAATGTCTACTATATAAAAACAATTGTACGCTTCAGATAGACATTACAGGAGGGGAAAGCATGGAAGCAATCTCAATTGGACTATTAGGCTTAGGCACAGTAGGTTCTGGCGTAGTCCAAATAATAAAAAATCACCAAGATAAATTAATCCATCAAGTGGGGTGTCCGGTTGTTATTAAAAAAATTCTTGTACAAGACGTAAACAAGAAAAGACCGGTCTATGTTGACCCCGATAGTTTAACATCCAATCCGGAAGAAATTCTTTTCGATAAAGATATTGATGTTGTAATAGAGGTAATGGGTGGAGTACAGGAGACAAAAGATTATTTATTAACAGCCCTCAGACAAGGAAAGCATGTTGTAACTGCTAATAAAGATTTGATGGCTTTACACGGTTCAGAATTGTTAACCGTTGCTTCAGAATATGGCTGCGATTTATATTATGAAGCCAGTGTTGCTGGAGGTATTCCGATTTTACGGGGATTGGTCGATGGACTTGCTTCTGATCGGATTACACAAATGATGGGTATCGTTAACGGTACAACCAATTATATCTTAACCAAAATGAGTAATGAAGGCCGTTCCTATGATGAAGTTCTAAAGGAGGCGCAAGCGCTGGGCTTTGCTGAAGCAGACCCTACTTCTGATGTGGAAGGACTGGATGCAGCGAGAAAAATGACCATTCTTGCAACCCTTGGTTTCTCGATGCATATCGATTTAGACGACGTTAAAGTCAGCGGGATTTCCAACGTGACAGAAGAAGATTTACGTTATGGGAAACAATTAGGATATACAATGAAATTAATTGGTTTTGCTCACAGGGAAGAGGAAAAAGTTGAAGTAAGTGTTGCACCTACCTTTTTATCGAATAATCATCCGCTTGCCTCTGTGCAAAATGAATATAATGCCGTTTATGTATATGGGGAAGCAGTGGGTGAAACGATGTTCTATGGCCCTGGGGCAGGAAGTCTGCCGACAGCAACGTCTATTGTTTCAGACTTGGTTGGGGTAATTAAGAATCTAAGGCTTGGGGTGAATGGTAAGAGCGCTGTTACTCCTCAATATCCGAAAAAATTAAAGGAAAACGAAGAAAAGTTTTCTAAATATTTTTTACGAATTCATGTGCAGGATGAAGTAGGGGTTTTCGCCGATATCACAGCGATATTTGCCAAATATGGTGTAAGCTTTGAAAAAATCTTACAGCTTCCGATTAAGAAAAATGAAACATCTGAAATTGTCCTAGTGACACACAAGGCTTCGTTAACAAATTATGATAAAATTATCCTTGAGTTATATGATTTACATGCTGTAAAAGAAATAAAAAGTGCTTATCGAGTAGTAGGAAAATCATTATGAGATGGCCAGTATTACCAGAAAAATTTGATCAATCAATAACAGAACATATTCGGGGAGTTGTACACGAATGACATTCAACGACCGCATGATGATTAAGGTACCTGCCAGTACAGCGAATCTTGGCCCTGGTTTTGATTCAATGGGTCTTGCACTTGATTTGTATCTGACCTTAGAAATAGAGAAAAGTAAAGAGTGGTATTGCTACTCCTTATGTGAGGAGTTAAAGGACTTCCCAACGGGTAAAGACAACTTTATCGTCAAGGTTGCTCTTAAAACAGCAGCACACTATGGTGTGGAGCTGTCTCCTTGTAAAATCAAAGTAGAGAGTAATATCCCATTAGCAAGAGGACTTGGTTCTAGTGCATCGGCTATTGTTGCTGGAATCGAGCTTGCAGACACTGTAGGCGGTCTCCAGTTAACGAAACATGAAAAGCTCCTCCACGCGACAGATTGGGAAGGTCATCCCGATAATGTAGGAGCATCTATCTATGGAGGACTTGTCATTGGCTGTTATCAGGAAAAGGATGTAGACATGCTTTCATTTACGAACCTTCCAATCGAGGTAGTTGTTCTTATTCCGGAAGAAATCCTTTTAACCAAGGCATCTCGGGATGTATTGCCAAATGCCTACACTCGTCAGCAGGCAATTGAAGCCTCTTCAACGGCGAATTTATTAATTGCTGCCCTGTTATCTCAGAATTGGGAGCTTGCAGGAAAAATGATGGGGAAGGATCGTTTCCATCAGCCATATCGCAGGTCTCTTATTCATGGCTATGATGAGATTGAACAAACGGCTAAGGCAAATGGGGCATTCGGGGTAGCATTAAGCGGGGCAGGACCGACGATGATTTGCTTTACTGAAAAGGGAAAAGCAGAGGGGTTAGTAAAGGCCCTGGATGCAGGATTTCCTTCCATGAGAGCAGTTAAGCTTTTGATCGATTATACTGGCAGCAGTGTGATCGAATTAGTGAAATAAGGGCAGCTTATGAGCTGCCCTTTTCAGTGTGCCTGAAGTCAGGTGGATTTTTTTGTCCTTCATAATTGCTAAGAAACTGTTCGAAGTCAGAACTGCTTAATGCCTTACTAAATAAATACCCTTGCATCAAGACGCAATTTTTTGAAAGCAAAAATTCCTTTTGATGCTCTTTTTCCACACCCTCAGCAATCACATCCAAATGAAGGCCGCGGGCCAGACTAATAATCGCCTCAGGTATTTCTGTATTTTTCAAGTCCTCGTTTATATTTTGGATAAAGGATTTATCGATCTTTAAGGTGTTAATCGGAAGATCCTTTAAGTAACTGAGTGATGAATAGCCTGTTCCAAAATCATCTATTGAGATGGAAATGCCTTGATCTTGAAGTGTTTGAAGGGATTGGACAATTTCAGCCGAATTATTTAACAGGATGCTCTCAGTGATCTCTATCTCAAAATTCTGTGGCGGGAGATTTTTATCAATAAGAATTTTTTTCACCGTCTGAAGCATGAGTTCTGGTTCCAGAAATTGACGAGCTGAAAAGTTGACTGAGACCGATAAAGGGTGTGAACGTGATTGGTTCCATTTGCTCACTTGTTCACAGGCCTTTTCCATCACAAGTTCCCATAGGGGCTGGATAAAACCTGTTTCCTCCGCAATGGGGATAAAAATGGCCGGTGAGACATTTCCAAATTCCTCATCTGTCCATCTTATCAGAGCTTCTACACCAAAAACTACTTCAGTATCCACTTTCATTTTAGGCTGATAAAAGACATCAATCTTTTTATGTTCAATCGCCCTTCTTAGATGGGCTTCAAGCCGCGGTCTATCAACATCAGAATGCATCGATTTTTCGGAATAGAAGATGGCTTTATTCCCACCGTTCTTTTTGGCATTGTACATCGCCATATCTGCATAACTGATTAATGTTTCCATATTTCTTGTTTGCTCTGGATAACGGCTGATCCCTATACTGGCCCCAAGATAAAATTCATTCCCCTCAATCGTGTAAGGGCTTTTTAGGGTTTCAATTAATTTTTCAGCAACAGCCTTGGTCTCGTCTTGGTCATGGTTACGAAGCAGAATAATAAATTCATCTCCGCCTTGCCTTATGATGAGACTTCTCTCGGAATCCAGACTGTTATTAATCCTAATGGCAATTACTTTTAAGAGTTCGTCCCCTTTAGTATGTCCATAGGAATCATTTACTTGTTTAAAACGATCCATGTCAATAAACAAAACGGAGACAGCTTCCCTATTTTCAACTGCTTGATTTAAAATGCTGCTTAATTTTTCTTGTAAAAATCGTCTATTTAAGACCCCAGTTAAAGGATCATGGTTCGCCTGATACTCTATTAGTGCTTTGCTGTGCTGCAAGTCCTCCACATATTGATGTAAATCCGTTGACATAGCATTTACATTTTCAGTTAGAAGGCCTAATTCATCTTTTCGTTTTAAGAGTAAATGCCTCCCGAAGTTTCCTTGCGCAATTTCATTGACATGTTCAACAATATAACTGATTGGCTGGGTAATTGAACGGGAAAAGATTAAACTTACTACAAAAACGATGAGCATGATGGCAAGTGAGAGGAGAATATGCATAAATAGTTCATGTCTAAGTTCATCTTGAATAAGCCCATAATTATAGACAAGCCCAATAACAAAGGGCTGCCCTGATTTAGGGAAAACCGGAACAAAGGTTTTTAATACATTTTTCTTGTTAAGGGTGTCATTGTATGACTGAACTTTTTTAGTATTAACTGCCTTCTTAATGTAGCTGGTATCCGTCTCTATATTGCGATATCTATAACTGCCATACCAAATGGGCCTTGCTGAAATGCGAATATAACTATTTCCGTTTAAATGAACAACCTCACTCTTTTTACCGAAGTTTTTGGGATTAAAAACAGATATTTCTAAAATGCCTTGTTCCTTTGTATAAGCTTCAATGATTTTCCCTGGACCAAATCGTTCTTCAAACTCCAAAACTTCGTTATCACGAAAATAAGGATTGATAATATAGTTTGTAGTACCATCAAAATAATAGCCCCATTTATCAATATGGTCAGGATTGGAGGATGCAATTTCAATCGGGCCAGACCAATAGTGCGGTAATGTTAACCCCTTTCCTACATTGACAGGTTTTAGGGCCAACAATTGTTGGTAGGCTTCATACCAATAGCCCCAGCCTTTTGTTGACATGTTGATTTCTTCAGGGTCAGATGAACGGACACCAATAATATCGCCCGGAGTTTTGGCTAATAAGGTGATGTGAGATACACGGACCTCTTTCGCTAATTTTTTTAGTTGGACATTCGTAATCTCCTGGAAGGTTGGAGGAAGAGATTGTTTGATTGCAAGGGATGCAATTCTCAAGTCTCTCCCCAGAATATTCTCTACATATAATGAACCCTCTCTTGTTTTTTCCACCTGGAACGAAACTTCATTTGTAATCACAGAAATTTCTCGTTCGTTATATTCTAGCAGCTGGCTTTTCGACCAAAAATAATGAAAGGTATTATTCGCTAATAAAATAAACAAAACTAGCAGAAAAAATATCAAGGGTATTTTTTTCTTAATGGACAATGATGCCACACTCCAGTAACTGACTTTAGAGGTGCTTATAACTGCCTTGAAAATAAATTAATTACCCTTTTATCCCATGCAGCCATTCCTGGTAGCATTCATCACATAGCGCTTCATCTCTTTCCTCGTTCATAGAAACAAACGGGACATAATGCAATTGTCTCTCCTCAATTTCCTCCGTACAATAGAAGCATTTTTCCGCCATAGTCAGCCTCCTTTCAAAACTACTTTTTCTGTAGTTTTTTCAGGTTAAGGGGATTTATTACTTGGAAAAATTACCCTCATAAACCAAAAGCTTTGTTTCCATTTTCCTAAATATGCTATAAAGATAAGGCAGGAGCCTATATAAGGAGGAATATGAGATGGAATTTTTAAATAAAGTCGTCATCGTTACAGGAGCGGCGAAAGGGATTGGCCGTGGCGTTGCAGCAGAGTATGCCGATAGAGGAGCAAAAGTTGTTTTGGCAGATGCTGATTCAGAATCAGGTGCCCAAACCGAAGCTGAAATTCGAAGTCAGGGTGGTGATGTCCTTTTTATTAAAACAGACGTTAGAAGTGAAAAGGACATTATCCATCTTTTTGAATCAGCAAAACAAACATATGGGAAAGTGGATATTCTTATTAATAATGCCGGAAAAGGTATATTTAAATCACCATATGAATTAACGATAGACGAGTGGGACGATGTCCTTAACACGAACCTGCGCAGTGTGTTTCTTTGTTCTCGAGAAGCTGCACAGTACATGCGTAAGAATTCAACTGGCGGTGCAATTGTGAATATCGCTTCCACCCGTGCCTTAATGTCAGAGCCGAACTCCGAAGCGTACGGTGCATCAAAAGGAGGAATTGTCGCGATTACACATGCGCTTGCTGCGTCATTTAGCAATGATCGAATTACGGTAAATGCCATATCTCCAGGATGGATTCACAATGGCGATGAGGGTGAGCTTTCAAAAGCGGACCATGAACAGCATTTATCAAAAAGAGTAGGCAAACCTAGTGATATTGCCAGGGCTTGTCTCTATTTAACAAATCCCTCTAATGATTTTGTAACGGGTATAAATTTAGTTGTCGACGGTGGGATGACTAGAAAAATGATTTATGTAGAAGAATGACCAATTCATTTTTACTTTTCAAAAGGTGCTTACTTTGCTTGTTCTAAATATGGTAAAATAGTGTAAATATTATGAAAAAGAGGAAGGAGGGTTTAAGTTGAAGCAGCCGATTATTCAATCAAAACTACGCATTCCAGTTGTTAAGGATGAGTTTATTAGGAGAGCCATGCTTACTCGAAAATTGAAAGCGATTCCTGAGTACCCTTTGACCCTCCTTCATTCCGGTGCTGGTTTTGGTAAAAGTACGGCCCTAGCCTTATTTTTAAGAGATGAAAAGCTTCCGGGATGCTGGTATTCCATCTCATCTATGGATGACGATATCCTGACCTTCCTTTCCTATCTGGTCAAAACGATTCAGGAGATGGATCCTTCGTTTGGAATAGAATTATCCTCCTATATTAACAATTTGGACCGTTATATTCGGGAAGAGGAATTAGGTATTTTATGTTCCCTTTTTATAAATGAGATTCTAGAATGTAAGCACGAGATTACCATCATTTTGGATGATTTCCATCAAATTGAACATTCCTATACGATTAATAGTTGGATGGAAAAACTACTTGAACATATTCCACCTAATTTACATATGGTCATTTCAAGCCGCAGCCGCCCGGGGTGGAGGTTTTTAACAAAAATGAAGGTTTGCGGGCAATTGTTAGAAATAACAAGGGAAGATTTAGTTCTTACGTTGGAGGAGATGGAGTTATTATTAACCGATCTTTACGGTTTAGAGATTGAGCCAGAATATTTACAATCCATTTATGAAATAACAGAGGGCTGGATCATCGCTCTATGCATGATTGCCACACAAATACCATTACAAAAGGACAAACCTAAAATTTTTAAACATTCCTCTCAATCTCTCCAGGATTTTTTTCAGTATTTAGTCATGGAAGTCTTTTCAAAACAGCCGCCAATGATTCAACAGTTCCTCGAACAAACCTCGATTTTTGAGGAAATGGAGGAAGAAATTTGTGATGAAGTAATTGGAATACCCGGATCCTCAACCTTACTTAATCAAATTATAGACCGCAATTTATTTATTCAAAAGATTGGCCCTGCCCAATTTCGCTATCATGCCTTATTTAAAGAATTCCTTGAAGATATATTTCAAAAAAATAATCCATCTGCCTATATAGCTCTTCATGAGCGCTGTGCCCGCTATTATGAAAGAAAACAATTATGGGAGAAGGCGCTATATCATTATAAAAAAATTAATCACCATAAAGCCATCTGTTCCATTTTACAAGAAAATGGTCTGAGGATGCTGGAAAATGGAAAATTGGAAAGCTTGTACGATCAATTAACCATTCTTTCCGAAGCGGAAATGGAACCCTATTATATTCTATGGTATTTAAAAGCGGAAATCTATCGCTATCGTTCCCACTATCAAGACGCAGAAGAATGTTATGATAAGGCTTTTGCCGGTGCTAAAAAAAATCAAGATCACTTAGGAATGAGCATAGCACTAAAAGGAAAAGCCCAAATATACCTGGATACCATTCAGCCGCACCAAGCGGAACGACTTTTATATGAGGCGATTTTCCATCGGGAAAAATGCACAGAATCACATGGTGAAAAAGGGAAACTATATCAATTGCTATCTGAAAATCTACTAAACTCAGGTAAAGCAAAAGAGGCGGAAAAGTGGATCCAAAAAGCAAAGGAAGCAAAAGCATCTGACCCTGATGGAAATTTAGAGGCTAGATTGTACTTAAGAACGGGGCGATTTGAGGCTGCTAAAAAGACGCTTTTTATAAACAGGGAAGAACTAAAGGCTTCAAACATAAATACACTCCCTCAATCCCATCGGGAAACGGATTTATTGCTTTCCTTAATCGAAGCTTTCAATGGAGAAGGTTTAAAAGCAAAGGAACTTGCCCAAGCGGGGATTCAGCAGGGGATAAGTTATAAAGCCCCTTTTGTGGAAGCATGCGGCTGGATTCGTATGGGGCATGCTGTTCAAATATTAAATAAATATGATTCTAGTTTGGCAGAGAACTGCTATCAAACCGCGTTAGAAATCATGGAGCAGCTTCATATAGACCGAGGAAAAGCGGAGCCTCTCATGGGATTGTGTATTTTATACGGGACAAGGGGAGAACTTGAGAGGGCATTAGAGGCAGGCCGGAAAGCACTTCAGGAGACTGAAAAGGTCCATGATGTGTGGCTGTCAGCGCTGATCACTCTTTGTTTGGGAATTGTCTGTATTTATACTGAACGCAGACATAAGGCACAAGACTTTTTTGGAAAAGCAGCTGCTCTCTTTGAGCAATGTGAGGACTCCTATGGACAAATGTTAGGTAAGTTTTGGCTGGCATATCTTTTTTATTTAGAAAAAAAGAATGATTGGTTTAAAAAGATGATCAATGAATTTTTAAATCTAGTACAAATTCATGATTATGAATTCTTTTTCCATAAACGGTCTGTATTTAGTCCAAGGGATTTACAAATCTATGTGCCCTTATTAAATGAATGTATGAAAGAGGACATCCAATCACCTTATGTGAGGAAAATTCTTCAGGATATGGGGATCACCGCTTTTGATTCACATCCAGGTTATTCTATTCGTGTCCGGACTTTAGGACAATTCAAACTATGGATTGGTGAAAAAGAGGTAGGAGAAAGAGACTGGCAAAGAGAGAAGGCTAAGGAGCTGTTTCAATTACTCATTACGGTCAATGAATTAATGGCAAAGGAAGAAATTATTGCGCTTCTTTGGCCTCATCAAGACAAAAAAAGTGCGGACCGTGATTTTAAGGTGGCACTGAATTGCCTTCATAATGTCCTTGAGCCGAACCGTAAAGCACGGGCAGCTCCCTTTTTTATCATTAGAGAGGGGATGTTTTATGGGTTGAACCCGCATGCAGTGATAGAGATGGATACCACTCTATTTAAAGAATTGATTGAAGATGGTTTAAATGAAGTCCATCCTGATAAGGTTATTCCCATTCTAGAGAGAGGATTAGCCTTTTACCAAGGGGATTATTTGCCTGACCGTCGTTATGATGATTGGTGCATTAGTAAAAGAGAGAGTATGGCTGTTTATTTTTTACGAGGTGCCGAGAAGATGGCACAGTTAATGGTTCGTCGGGAGAAATATGACGCTGCGATCAATTGGTGTCAAAAAATCTTGGAGCGGGATCGAATATGGGAAGAGGCCTACCGCTTATTAATGTACTGTTATTATCGGAAAAATAACCGGCCGCAAGCGATGAGGTGGTACAAAAAATGTACTGAAGTCTTAGAGGAAGAACTAGGTGTAACCCCCTTAGAGCCGACCAAACACATGTATCAAATGATCATTGAATCAGAACGGATTTTAAATTCGATTGAACAGCCTTAAATTTGGGCTGTTTTTTTGGTCTAGGAAATTATAGATTTACAACTTTTGGATAACTTTTTACAGGTTTAGAAACGTCCAGCTTCAGCGCCTAGCCCCTCGA
>NZ_PGVE01000106.1 GCF_002860255.1 Neobacillus cucumis | reverse complement strand
CCAGCAAATAAACCTTGAAATTTCTTCGTTAAAAAAGCTTGAGGAAGTATTAAATATAAGTGCGAAAAGATTAAAAGATGTCTCAAAAGCTCATATTATTTTTTTATTCTTAGTTGATGAAAAAAAGCCTCATAATTATATTATTAAAGCTGTGGCAGGCGCGTCTGCCCAAAATTATATAGGTTATAGATTAGACATTCGTAACTCTGTATTTGAAAAAACAATAGATGATAAAGAAATTTATATTATTGATAAATTCAATGAATCTCCAATAGAATTAGACGTATTTTCAAAGTATATAGCTGAAAATGAAGGAATACAATCTAGCATATATTCCCCAATTCTATTAAATGATCGATGCACTGGAGTGTTAGTTCTATCACGTAAAGTCCCTTATCGTTCAACTAAAGCGCATATTAAAATGTTATCTCAGTATTGCCAACACTTGGCGATTGTCATGGAAAACTCAAGATTATATACAAAAGAATTACAAATTTCAAATTTGAATCAACAGGTCTTATATGCCACTTTGGATGAAGGCTATGCTAACACGGTGCAACGATTAGAAAAGATTATTAATTCTCCAATATTATTAGTTGATGAAAATGGGAATACGATCTATAAGACAGACAGCACTAACCCTTATCCTACATATCAATATATCCTGAAATTCCAAATGGAAATCACTCAACTAATTTTATCCATGTCGTTTGATAGATTACAAAGAAAATCTCAGAGATTACGAAATGGTAAGGTTTTAACAATCTTTCCAATAGTATTAAAGAATAAAAATGTCGGCTTTTTAATTATCCCTCGAGTTTTTGATGATCGGGATGATTTAGACATATTAGCAATTGAACAATTTAAAAATGTTATTGCGCTTAAAATAAACCAGGAAAAGTCTATCACAGAAATGGAACTTAGTTTAAAGAGAGACTATCTTTATGAACTGTTATTGGGACTGGAGTCTGAGGAGAATTTATGTAGAAAAGGGAGGTTCTTGGCGTTTAATTTTGAAGAGCCTCATAAAATTCTTGTACTTAGACTGAACAAACAATCACACGAGATGACAGATTTAGTTATAGAAAAAATAAGAAATAGGATGGACATTGCTTCCGTAGAATTTAATATGATTCACAATAATAAGTTGGTCGTAATATCACGCGAAGAAGATGCAGAAAAATTGTCGGGAAAATTATTGGAATTGCATGATTCTTTATATCCTGATTATCCAGCAACGATTGGGATTAGTAACATTGTAATTACACCTAATGATTACGTGAACGGTTACTGGGAAGCTAAAAAAGCTTGTGAATTTGGTTTACATTTTGATACTACCCAAAAGGAAATACATTTCGATGATTTAGGCATCGTTGGCATGCTACTTCAAGCAGACCACGTAGAAAGAATTAGTAGATTTAAGGAGAAATATTTAAATAAATTGATTCAGTATGATTTAGAAAGCAATACCGATTTGATAAATACGTTGAAAGTATATTTAGAAAATGAATCGGTTATCCAATCATCTGCTAAAGTTTTATTTGTACACTACAATACATTAAGAAATAGAATTAAGCGGATTGAAGAAATTCTTGAATTAGACTTAAATGATGCTCAAACGAAACTGAATTTGAGGATAGCTTTAATTATACATAAGTTAGTCAGTAACTAACTAACTGATCGTGACAACCGCTACTCAAATAACAAGTTTTATCTTAAGTAGGTAATCGAATCGATTTCACAATTGTAAGCGTCAAAAAGGTTCTTTCCATTGTTAGTTGAATTTACTTGATTCAAGTAATAATAATCTATTCCGTAGAAGTTAAAAACTATTTCTGTCATACATGATCCGTTTGATAGTTTTTAACTTAT
>NZ_PGVE01000105.1 GCF_002860255.1 Neobacillus cucumis | reverse complement strand
GATTTTCCTTATGGATTGCGAACGTTGTCTTTTTATTTTTCGCGTTACGCTATTTTGGTTATACTTGGACTATTAAAACCATCCTTTCGGTTGCCACTACCTCTACCACTGTTAATTATATAACCTTGCATGTCCCACATATACATGTCCATTTATTATTGGACCTGCTTGCCGGAAGTGTGTTTTTTGGAATTGGTGTGGGGATTCTAATCCGTGCAGGTGCATCCAGTGGTGGTATGGTCATTCCAGCCTTAATGATTGCTTCCTACAAAAATTGGAGCCCGGGAAAAGTGATGATGGGAATCAATCTTTTAATATTCTTATTAACTGCACTAGTCATTGACTATAAGATAGTGATCTTCGCAATTATCTGCCAATTTTTTTCAACTAATATCATTGACTATATATACGAACTTAAAATCCATAAGATTAGTTTTCTATCCGCTAATTGGCGTAAAAGATAAGAAGATCCCCTATAGAATCTTCTTATCTTTCAAATATCTGATTACTTTCTCTACAGATTGCTCAATCGTCATTTTATCGGAATCAATGATAATTTCCGGGTTAATCGGTGTCTCATAGGGGGATGAGACTCCTGTAAATTCTAATATCTCGCCTTTTCGAGCCCTTTTATACAATCCTTTAGGGTCGCGGTCTTCACAAACATAGATAGGACAATTCAGATAGATTTCTATAAACTCACCTGGTTCGAACATTTTGCGTACCAGTTCCCTATCTTCCAAGAAAGGAGATATAAAAGCAGTACATACAATTTGACCACTGTCCACAAACAGTTTCGCTACTTCCCCTATTCTTCTTATATTTTCATTCCTATCTTTTGGCAGGAAACTTAAATCCCTGTTTAATCCATGACGGATATTATCCCCATCCAGCACATAGCTTCGATAGCTTTCTTGAAATAATATTTGATCAACAGCATTGGCCAATGTAGATTTTCCGGACCCGGACAATCCGGTAAACCAAAGCACGCAGCTTTTATGGCCATTTAAGAGAAGACGGTCATCTTTTGAAACAGTAGAGAGATGCCAGGTAATGTTGCCTCTTTTTTTCATTTTCCTACACCCTTTAAATGTTTTAGCAGCTAGCCAATTCTTGAATTTTCTTTTATATATGTTTCCTTCATACCTTGAATAAGAATCTCTACTACTTCCGGACGGCTGAACTCTTTTGGCGGGTGAATGCCATTACTTAACATACCTCTTACCGCCGTTCCTGATAAAATAACATGATATCCTCGGTCATGAGGACAAGTTTTGGCAGACGCCATATTTTCGCACTTTTTACAGTAGAAACTATGTTCAAAGAATAGTGGTTTAATCCCTAATTCTTCTTCATTAAAGTGACTAAATATCTTTTGTGAATCATACGTACCATAATAATTTCCAACTCCGGCATGATCTCTTCCGACTATAAAATGCGTACATCCATAATTTTTCCGGACAATTGCATGAAAAATAGCTTCCCTTGGTCCGGCATAACGCATGGAAGCTGGAAAAACAGACAAAAATACTCGGTCTTGCGGGTAATAATTTTCAAGTAGGACATGGTAGCTTTTCATTCTAATTTCACTTGGAATATCGTCGGCTTTTGTCTCACCGACCAAAGGATTTAAGAAAAGGCCATCGACGATCTCTAAAGCCGATTTTTGAATATATTCATGTGCTCGGTGAACTGGATTTCTTGTTTGAAAGCCTACAATTGTTTCCCAGCCTAACTCCTTAAATTTCTCTCTTGTTTGCTTCGGATCTAAATAAAAGCTTTCAAATTTCGTTTTTTCCGGCCTTTTGATAAGAGTAATTGAACCAGCAATATAAAACTCTGGCCGTTCAAACAATTTCTTTACCCCAGGATGATTAAGGTCAATGGTTCTATATACCTTATCAGCTTCTAGCTTTTTATCCGGCCGGAATATTTCTTTTACCAT
>NZ_PGVE01000104.1 GCF_002860255.1 Neobacillus cucumis | reverse complement strand
TGTTACGTTGGCTTCATTTCGTAAGAAATGAATAATTATTGTTTGTTGACGTTTTTGTTTGTTTAGTTTTCAAAGAACAAATCATTCGCATATTTCTTTATCGCTCAAAAGCGACTTCCTTAATCTATCATATCTCTCAACTTAATGTCAACAACTTTTTAAAATCATTTTTCGTTGTTCAACCTTCTCACTGAGGACGAGATTTAATATATCATGTTCGATAGTATAATTGCAATATAATTTTTAAATTTTTTATTGAATTTCAAAACAATATAGTAAGTGTAGAAAAAGGAATTTCAGTTCTTTCCTTTATTCTTCTACATAGTTTAAACTTAAAATACAATTTGAGTATTGGAAGTGAATGATTATGAATACCGTAGATGTCGATATACTGATTAAACTAGGAATTTCTGCAGTTTTTGGACTTATTATTGGGATTGAACGGGAACTTAAGAGAAAGCCAGTAGGTTTGAAAACAAGTCTTGTCATCTCAGTTGTGAGTTGTTTACTTACAATCGTATCCATTCAGTCTGCGTATATGTTTCCAAACTCAGATAATGTGAAAATCACCATGGATCCGTTGAGATTAGCAGCACAAATTGTTTCAGGTATAGGGTTCTTGGGTGCCGGAGTTATATTAAGAAGAGGAAATGACAGTATCTCTGGTCTAACAACAGCAGCAATGATATGGGGAGCTGCTGGTATTGGCATTGCAGTAGGGGCTGGATTTTATATTGAAGCATTTGCTGGTGTATCTTTATTAATCATAAGTGTAGAATTAGTCCCTTTTTTGATGAAGCTGTTTGGACCAAAACAATTACGAGAAAAGGAGATTACTCTTCAATTGTTTATTAAGGATCAAACACAAATTGAGACGGCCATATCTTTCTTAATTGAAAAAAAGTATATTATCCGACGGTTGAAGATTAAAGACTTAGATAACGGAGACCATCTAGTACAAATCTTAGTTGCTGTGGATTATCGGGAAAAAACTACTGAGGTTTATGCGGCTATTTCTGAATTAGATGGAGTGCGAAAAGTGGAAATTGAAAGTATGAGTGGTTAAAAACCAATTATTTTTAAATTTCCTCTTGCAAGATTTTTATAATACAGATATAATTTCTCTTGTACCACTATTCGGGGGCTTAGCTCAGCTGGGAGAGCGCTTGCATGGCATGCAAGAGGTCGTCGGTTCGATCCCGATAGTCTCCATTTTGAAAACCCATTGCACTCACAATGGGTTTTTTTTGTGTTAATCCAACTTTTTTCCAAAAATAGTAAAAAAATACTATTTTTAATATTTTTGCTTGCTTATTTATTTTCATTCTTACTATAATTAACATGAAGTTTAAATTTTTAAAAAAATCTGCCTTTTAGCAGAAAGGAGGTACTTTTCTAATCTCTTCCTCACTGTTCTACCATTCTCACCCTAAGTATTTGCATATATGTATATGAAAGGGGGGCTTCCCAATGGAGGCACGGAAAACAAAAATCAATTCTGAAAACGATTACACAAGTGTTGTTCATTCAGCTGCATTTCAAAAATTACTCTCCGAAAAGAAAAAGTTTATTATTCCAGTCACCATCTTCTTCTTCTGCTTTTATTTTGCACTACCTATTATAACTTCCTACTCAACGATTCTAAATCATAGGTTTTATGGCAGTATTACCTGGGCATGGGTTTTTGCATTCCTACAATTCGTTATGACCTGGGGATTATGTATGCTTTATTCAAAAAAAGCAGCTAAATTCGACGAATTAGCCCAAGTTGTAGTCGAAGAAGGAGGAAAGAACGAATGAATACTCCTGCATTTATTATGTTCCTTGGGATTGTTTTTGTCACACTAATTGTTACCTACTATGCTTCTAAAAAAACTAAGAATGCCAATGAATTCTACACAGCTGGCGGGGGACTAACGGGGTGGCAAAACGGCATGGCCATTGCTGGTGACTATATGTCTGCAGCTTCATTCCTTGGAATTGCTGGAGCTGTTGCTCTAACGGGATTTGATGGATTTTTTTATAGCATTGGTTTCCTTGTTGCTTATTTAGTCGTGCTTTATTTGGTAGCTGAACCGCTAAGAAACCTGGGGAAATATACTTTTGCGGATATGATTGCTGCCCGCTTTGATGCAAAAAAGATACGCGGATTTGCAGCTATGAACACAGTCGCCATTTCTATTTTTTATATGATTGCCCAGCTTGTCGGAGCAGGTGCACTTATTAAATTATTATTAGGTTTAAATTACACAACCTCCGTTTTAATTGTTGGGGTCCTAATGACTGTTTATGTTATTTTTGGCGGGATGCATGCAACAAGCTGGGTTCAAATCATTAAAGCTATTTTATTAATGGGTGGTACCTTCTTAATTTCTATCATTGTTTTAGCTAAGTTTCATTGGAGTATCCCTGCTATGTTTGACCAAATGAGAACAGCTACACCTTTAAAAGAAGCCTTTTTAAATCCTGGTGTTAAATACAAAATCGGTCTTGATACCATTTCATTAAACATGGGATTAGTACTTGGAACAGCTGGACTTCCACATATTCTCGTTCGTTTCTTTACAGTAAAAGATGCAAAAACTGCCCGGTCCTCCGTAGTGTATGCAACCTGGATTATTGGAATCTTTTATGTCATGACAATTTTCCTCGGTTTCGGAGCTGCTGCCTTTGTTGGTAATTCTGAAATTGTCGCTGCCAACCCAGCCGGTAATATGGCGGCACCACTCTTAGCTAAAGCTATCGGCGGGAATATGTTGTTTGCTTTTATCTCCGCTGTCGCCTTCGCAACGATACTTGCTGTTGTGGCAGGGCTTGTGTTAACAGCAGCATCAGCTTTTGCGCATGATTTCTATAATGAAATACTAAGGAAAGGAAAAGCATCTGAAAAGCAGCAGGTCAGTATGGCCCGCTGGGCGGCGATCGGTGTTTCGATCATTTCCATTATTCTAGCTTTAGGCGCACAAACACTAAATGTTGCTTTCCTTGTATCACTTGCCTTTGCGGTGGCTGCCAGTGCCAACTTACCGGTTATTATTTACACGATTTATTGGAAACGTTTCAATACCACTGGTGCTGTCTGGGCAATGGTTGTAGGTTTAATTTCTGCAGTAGGTTTAGTACTTATTAGCCCGAATGTTTTCAGCCCTGAAGTAGGAAAAGCTATTTTTGTTGGGGAACCTATTTTCCCTTACACTACCCCAGGGATTGTTTCCATCCCTCTTGGATTTATCGCCGGATATTTAGGAACCATCTTCTCCAGCCAAAAAGCAGATGTGAAAAAATATGAGGAAGTATTAGTAAAATCCAATACTGGGATCGGAATTCGATAAGCTAAAAGAGGGACTGACAGTATGATCAGTCCCTTTCTTTTCTAACGTTTCCTTTTACTTTTAGCTGTTGTCGGTTTACTGCTTCCTCTATTTGACTTATTAGAAAAGGAAAAGTTAGTCCGTTTTTCGCTGCGATCCCTTGACCCACTGGATGTCTTGACCGAATCCTTCTTATCTCCCCTGCTTGATCCCTCAGACCTTCTGTCCTTCCCGCTTTTAGCACTAATATGGTCTTTTTGATTTCTATTTTGCCTTTCTCTTACTTGACCGCGAGTTTTTGCAGGAGGATTATGCCTCCTTTCGGAACTTCCGTCTTTAAGTTTCTCTTTCCCCTTTTTTGTATTCCCATCATTTTGTTTTGGGATTGTAATGGAAAGTTCATTTTCAATTTGTTCAAGTGCTGGCCGGTCGGCAGACGAATAGAAGGTTACAGCGAGACCTGTCATCCCAGCTCTGCCTGTCCTCCCAATCCGATGAACATAACTTTCAGCATCTTGGGGGATGTCATAGTTAAAGACATGGGTAATTCCCTCGATATCAAGACCTCTTGCAGCTACATCAGTTGCGACCAACAATTGGATTTCTGCATCTCTAAAGCGTTTCATTACCTGTTCCCGTTTTGACTGAGACAAGTCTCCATGTAATTCGTCACATGAAAAACCATGGGCTTTTAGAGCATCATATAATTTGGATACCCTTCGTTTCGTCCGGCAGAAGATAACGGCTAAAAATGGCCTGAATGTTTCGATTGATTGAATTAGATTTGTTTGTTTTGCCCTATCGGTAGTATGAATCGCCATTTGCTTCACACTTAGTGCAGGACCATGCGTTTTTTCAATCTGTACATATTTAGGACTCTGCATATGTTTTTCAGCTAATTTCCTTACTTCCGACGGCATGGTAGCCGAGAATAATAAAGTTTGTCTCGTCATGGGTGTTTCCTTAATGATGTCTTCTACTTCACCAAGAAAGCCAATGTGAAGCATTTGATCCGCTTCATCCAATACAAGGAAAGCAATATCTCCCAATTGAACTGTTCCTCTTCGAATATGATCTAACAGTCGTCCGGGTGTTCCTACTACTATTTGTGGATTTCTTTGTAATTTTTTTAACTGTTTATCAACGTCTTGACCACCGTAGACTGCTAAAACAGCTAACCCTTTTATACCAGCAATTAATTTCTCAATTTCATCTGTAATTTGTAAGGCTAATTCCCTTGTTGGTGCAACAATTAGCGCCTGGACATGGGATGCGTTTCGATCTATTCTTTCAAGAATGGGCAAGATAAAGGCAAAGGTTTTACCTGTTCCAGTTTGAGCCTGTGCAATTACGTCTTTCCCTTCCAATATAATTGGAATAGCTTGTTTTTGAATCGGTGTTGGAACGGCGACACCATAAGTACGCAATTGGTTGACGAGTTCCTTTGATATATTTAACGAAAAAAAATCTGACAAAAAATACCCCCACTTTCTAATTTACCTGTTCACCTAATATTGATTGTTTATCGTGATAATTGCAAATATACATGATCTAATTGCAACAAAATAGCCATAATCTGTTGCCAATTCTGCTTAAAAACAGTATAATCTTAAACAATACCAACTTAATCAATCGGAATAATAAAATTTAAAGGAGGAGTATAATGAATCAACAACATTTTCTTATTGTTCATGGGTTAGGCGGAAGCGGTCATGATCATTGGCAAACATGGCTGGCGGAAACTTTAATAGAAAAAAAATATCAAGTAAGTTATCCAACCTTTTCATCCTTTTATTCACCAAATCTTAAGGTTTGGTTAGAAGAATTACATCAGACGATGGAAAACATACCGGCCGATTCAGAACTTACAGTGATCACCCATAGTCTTGGCTGTCTACTTTGGATGCATTACGCTTCAGCTCAGACCAAAAAGTTAGCTAAGCGCGTAATCCTTGTTGCGCCGCCATCTCCAACTATAGCTCTGACGGAAGCTGAATCTTTTTTTCCAGTACCATTAAATAGTAACCATTTATCTAGAACTGCCGAGGAAATCTTGTTTATTCACTCAAATAATGATCCATATTGCAATATGGAGGATGCCAGAAACTATTTAAACCTAGATCACCCTTCTATCATCTTACCTAATGCCGGTCATATTAATCCGGCATCAGGCCATGGAAAGTGGCAGTCCATCCTTGAGCTATCACTATCAAACAAAATAGCAATCTTAAACTAAGAAAAGAGTGATGTTCATTTATCATTCTTTTTTTTGTCTGCTTTTAAGATTTATAAAAGCTGAATCCCTTTTAAATTTGTTTATTTATGGTAAGGTATTGTTATCTAGATAATCTATTATTGTAAATCGATTTTATCAATTTAAGGAGAAGATTGAATGGATTTGCACCAACTCTATGTATTTACAAAAGTGGTTGAGCATAAAAGTTTTTCTAAAGCAGCAGAAGACATCTTCTTAAGTCAATCAACGGTCAGTTCACATATACAAGGACTCGAGAAAATGCTAGGGGTAAAATTATTTGATCGCGTGGGCCGGGAAAGTATTCTGACTCCACATGGAGAACGTTTGTATCATTGGGCCCTTCAGCTTTTACTACTTAAAGACCAGGCCTTACTTGATTTAAAAAAAGGGATGACCTCTCTTCGGGGAATGATTCGTATTGCAGCCAGTTCTGTACCTGGGCAATTTCTGGTTCCAAGGATGATTAAACAATTTAGAGGAGAATACTCTGAAGTAATTTTTCATATTAACCAGTCTTCATCAAAGCATGTTGCCGAAAAGGTTTTAAATGGTTCTGTTGATATGGGAATATTGGGGCAAAAATTTGAAGACGATAAACTTCGCTATATCCCATTATTAAAAGAAAAACTCGTTCTTGTAACCTCTCAGGCATGTAGAATACCAGAACCAGTAAGTATAAGCGATATTCTTGAATATCCCTTTATCATGAGAAATTCTGATTCAGGAACAAATGCCTTACTAGAAAGATTTTTGAAAAAAAATAAAATTATGAAAGACCAATTAAATATTGTTTCCTATATAGAGGACGGCCAAAGCTTAATCCAGCTGGTAATTGAAAATGTAGGGATATCCATTATTTCGGAAGTAGCCGCACGAGAATACTCCCGTCATAACATGCTTAAGATGTATACCATTCAGGATTTTGATGACGAGCGGTATTTTTACCTTGTTTATAATGTTAATAAGACACAATCAATCGTCTCTAGATTATTTATTGAACAGGCAGCTGAGTTAGTATAGATCTAAATCAAAATAAAAATGGGGAGAAATTTTATGCTCTCCCCATACTGCTCCCTATTTCTTTTAATTGTTTTTTATCGATTTTTCCCACGTGAGTCTTAGGAAGTTCTTCTAAACGGATAAACTGTTTCGGGATTTTATAACGACCGAATTTAGACTCACAATAACTTTTTAGTTCTTGGTCTTCTAATGAAGAAGGTTTCTTTATTGAAATAAAAGCTGCAACCACTTCACCCCATTTTTCATCAGGGAGTCCGATAACGGCTGCTTCGTTAATCTCTGGATGAGCATTCAGCCAATGCTCAATTTCTAGAGGATACACATTTTCTCCTCCGGTAATAATCATATCCTTTTTCCTGCCGACAATATAAAAATAACCTTCCTCATCTCGCCTGGCTAAATCACCTGTATAAATCCATCCATCTTGAACGGTTTCCTGAGTAGCTTGGTCCTGGTTCCAATAAAATGAAAAAGAATGTTTACCCTTTATTAAAATTTCTCCTACTTCGTTTGCCTGTGTCTCACTGCCATCCGAATTCAGCAATTTAATCGAATTAAATAACATCGGCTTCCCGACTGAACCTCGTTTGACCTTTGCATCCTCAGGACTAATATAAAAATTATTCGGCCCTGCCTCTGTCAGCCCATAGCCTTCCTTAAAGGCTAACCTTTTTTTGTAAAAAGCCTCGTAAATTTGGAGGGGGCAGGGAGCTGCACCTGATAAAAAGACTTTCATAAAAGGAAAACTAGCCTCCTCCAACTCCTTCGTTTGAATCAGTGTATGATACATGGTCGGTACCAGAAGAACAATCGTACATTGGTACCTTTCCAGAGATTCAACTGCTTTTGGTCCATTAAAGGTGTCCCCTATTACGATGGTTCCTCCACTCATGAGAATTGGAATGCTTAAGGCATTTAATCCGCCCGTATGAAACATCGGTAAATAGTTAATCGTTGTATCTTCCATCGAGAGACCCCAGCTGACAATCGTGTTAATAGCATTCCAGACAATGGATTGATGACTTAACACAACACCTTTTGGTTTGCCAGTCGTTCCACCGGTATAAATCATTGCCAGTGGGTCTGTTTCAGAAATTTGCTCGTTAATATTGCTAATGGGATAGGAAGCGATTTCTTCATAGCTTTCCTCTCCTACTATAAAGGAGCTTACTGTATCGTTCGTTAATTGGGGGGTGAGCGCTTTAAATTTATGATGGATCCCAATTAAGATAGGCGTACAGTCTGCTAGAATTTCTCTCAATTCATACCGAGATAAACGCCAATTTAGTGGTACAAGAATGGCACCAATTTTTCCACAGGCAAATAATAAATCGAAATAACAGACATCATTTGGCGATATTAAAGCGATCCGCTCTCCTTTTCTAGCACCTCGGGCATAAAGCCAGCTCGCGATCGCACTTGCCCGTTTATCTAATTCTTCAAATGTCCAAGATTTGTTCGTTTCTTCATCAATAATGGCATTCTTACTGGGAGTTAGTCTTGCTCTATGCTCCAGCCAATCCAATTCCCACCTCACCGCAACAATCGCTCCTTCTCACTAAATAAGATAGCTTCATTTTACATTCTTTTAGTTACAATGGAGTTACAAAATAGAGTTTATTTACAAATTTTCTTAAGATATTAACAAATTTTTGAGTTCATTAACATTTTTTAGATAAATGAACAAAGTTTTAAGCTTATTAACAATTTTTCGTATATATTAACAAAATCATAAAAAAACGACCCCATAGGGCCGTATCTTGTATTGTAATTAACTATTCACCCAAAAATTGTGTAATGGCCGATAATAATTGATGTAAATCATCCACCAGCGGGGAGTGACCGCAATTCTTTAATTCAATGAACTTCGCTTTTTCACCTAAATCCTCTACGAGTTCTTTTGTCATCTCCGCTGTTACCACATAATCCCGCTCCCCACGCAAAACAAGGACAGGGACATGAATGTCATCTACTTTCCCATTTCCGTCTACAAGCCCGTTGTGATGACGGCTGATATTAAAGATATTATTGGAATGATGTACCTCCGCTAAGTTCCTCTGCGTTCTCATATCCTGCAGATACTCCTCATAAAGCTCTGGAGACGGCTGATGATGTGTATAAATCACCGCGTTCCAAATTAACCTCAATAATTCAGTATTATTGGTGTCATAAGCCATCTGTACTGGTATTGTTTTAGTCACATCTTTTTTTATCTCATCATGTGTAATAAAGCGCCGCGGCACGTCATTTTCATTGAGTTTCCCTTCAAAAGGATAGCCTCTTGTTGACTCTGACGCTAATAAAATAAGCTTGTTACAGTAGCCAGGGTAATCCGCCACAAACTGCATGGACACCGCACCACCCGTTGACCAGCCCACTATAGCGAAGCCTTTTAGCCCAATAGCATCAACGAATAGTTTGACATCATCAGAGAAATCTTTAATTGACATGACTGGATTGTTATAGGTTGATAGTCCAAAGCCTCGCAGATCAACAGCATAAAGCTTATATTTAGCATCCAAATTTTCATATACTAAATCCCAGTGCTTCGAAGACGTCATATTACCATGAATCAACAATACCTTTTGATCCCCGCCCTCTCTTTCTCTATAGGCAAGCGTTTCCCCGTTTGGTAAATGAACTTCCTTCATTGTTATGTTTACCACTTTCCTCACCCTTTCCCCCATTTAATGGTCGATGCTCCCCAGGCATATCCGATGCCGGCACTTACCAATACAACCAGGTCTCCATCCTTTATTTTCCCTTCACGAAGAGCAAGCTCTAATGACAAAATCTGATCGATTTGTCCAATATGACCATAATCCTCCAGATAAATAGATTGTTCCTTGGACAACCCCAGCTCTTTTAAAACATATTCATGAGCTGATCTTTTCATGTGAAGAATGGCTAAATAAGAGATATCAGATTCTCTGTAGCCACTCTTCCGTACAGATTCCTTTATTACCCTTAAGAAATTATCCATTGATTTTTGTTCCAGCCGACGCTTCATACCTTCTGGGTCGAGCACATCGAGCATATTTTTCCTCTGTTCAAGCGTCTCTTTCGTTATTGGATTCTTTGTACCTCCTGCTACAACAACAACATCCTCTGAAAAAGATCCATCCGTCATCAGCTGGGTTTCTAACAATCTATTTTTACTATGATCCTTTTTTAACAGAATCGCACCGCCGCCAGCACCGAGGTTATACATAAAACGGGTCCTAGGATTCTGATAATCTATAAAATCGACGTTTCGATATCCTCCTGCAAGCAAGATGGTTTGAATACTAGAGTCTGCAATCATCAGGCTCTTGGCTACTTTTAAGGCCATCACTGTCGTACCACACCGTAAAGCCACATCAAATGCCCATGCATTTAATGCTCCAATCTCTTCCTGCAGCTTGATTCCAGCTGTCCAAAGGGGATACTCCTTATGCTCCTCACCAATATAAATGACAACATCTATATCCATAGGATTAATTCCAGCTTTATCTATGGCTCGTTTGGCCGCCATAATCCCCATTTCACAGGTATGGTCATTCTTTCCCGGGACATGCTTTTTCTTTATGCCCATTTTTTCTTCTACAATTTGAA
Source organism: Neobacillus cucumis (assembly GCF_002860255.1). Taxonomy (GTDB): domain Bacteria; phylum Bacillota; class Bacilli; order Bacillales; family Cytobacillaceae; genus Neobacillus; species Neobacillus cucumis_A. Next base: position 5,170 of record NZ_PGVE01000104.1, on the reverse strand, counting down.
CCGGGATCCCTGCCAATTGGGCAATCTGTTTACCCGTCATATAATCTTCCGGCAAGTAAATCCCCGTACTAAGAATACCGATGTTCAACTTCATTACCTCCTATACTGTTCCGCTATTGCTTCCATATATTCCATTGCCTCTTCAACACGTTCAAATAATGTTTCCCTTTCCTCCTGGACATGGGTAACCTTAATTCTCCATTGTTTTTTTCCGCTGTCTTTTTCAATCGCTGCTAATTGGAATCGGACCACGAAGGAAGCAATTTGATTCCTCTCCATTGGTTCCTCCTTTTATCCCGCCACTTTTTCTTTACTTTTAACAGCAGGCTGTTTTTTTCGTTTCCATGTATAGCTGCGTAACGTCCCAACAATACCTTTTGGGAAAAACATCACAACTAATATATAAATTATACCGAAGAAAATGATCCATCGCTCAAAGATGGCATGTTCCTTGGCAAGCTCCGTCAGCCAGTCATGGGCAAACTCGATTAACCCCGCCCCAATGATGGCTCCAACTAATGTTCCAACTCCGCCGATAATTGTCATTAACAAAGCATCTAATGTTATATCCATTGAAAACACACTAGTATTCACGAATCTTAGTGAAATCGCATATAAAATCCCTGCAATTCCCGCTAAAACACCTGAAACCACACTTGCGGCAATTTTATAATGCAAAACCCAAAACCCGAGTGATTCTGTTCGTTGTTCGTTTTCTCGAATGGCTTGGAGTACGCGCCCCAGAGGGGAATTGGTAAACCGTTTTAAAAATAGAAATACCGCCACCATGATTATAAGGCAAAGTAAATAAAAATTAGTCCGATCTATAAATAAATCAGGAACACGAAAGGTAAATCCATCATTCCCAAACGTCATAGAACGCCATTTTTCTGCAAGTACTAAAAAGAGACCTGAAAGCGATAAGGTTAACATGGCATAGAAATGACTTTTTAGACGAAGAGTCAACAGGCCGACAATAAAGCTTACCAATGCTGTCAGGACGATCGTCGATAGGACTGCAAAGAAGAAGTACGTCATGGTTGGTTCAAATTTTTTCATAAAAATCCCCATTGAATAAGCTCCAATACCGAAAAACATGGCATGGCCAAAGGAGACAATCCCTGTAAACCCCAATAACAGATCATAACTCATAGCAAAAATAGCAAACACAAATATTTGAGTTAATAAGATGAATAAGTTTCTAGATTCATAAACAAATGGCAGTAGAATTAAAAATGCGGCGATTATTAAAATAATAGCAGTCATTTTATTCCCTTGTATGACCCTCATTTTCTCACCCCTCCCGCCCCAAATAAGCCCTGTGGCCGAATAATTAATACAATCGCCATTAAAAGCATATTTACAGAGAGTGATAAATCCGGTACATAATAGGCCATGAACGAACCAGATAATCCCACTAAAATAGCGGCTAAAACAGAACCCTTAAAATTCCCCATTCCCCCGATAACCACCACAATAAAGGCTAAGATAGCAAATTCCATCCCCATCCCTGCATGGATCACACCAGAATAAGGGCCGAGCAATACACCGCCAAGGGCTGCCATACCAGCACCAATCATAAATACAAACATAAATACTCTTTGAATATTAATGCCTAGTGCTTGAACCATTTCTTTATTCATGACACCCGCCCGGACAACCAGGCCTATCTTTGTTTTCTTCAGGATCAATTGTACGGCTGAAAAAATAAGGAGCCCGACTGCGATGATAAAGACCCGGTATTTTATGATAATGATCCCGCCCAGTTCCCAGCTTCCCTTTAAATACTCAGGTGGTGATGCCGTCAATTGATTGGGTCCCCAAATGACTTTTAACATTTCCGATAAAACGAGCATAAGGCCAAGGGTAATTAAAATTTGCTGCACATGATTTCCGTAAACAGGTTTAATGATCCATTTCTCTGTAATGATTCCAAGCAAAAAGCCCGTAATAATTGCTCCGGCAATGCCTAAGATAAAGCTGTCAGTCTGCTGGTAAATCCACAGGCCGCTGTATGCTCCCCAGGCAAAAAGCCCACCATGGGCAAAATTTAATACATCCATTAACCCGAAAATAAGCGTTAACCCGGCTGCTAATAAAAAAATCAGCATCCCTGTCGCAAGACCATTTAAGGCTAGATTTATGACTAAGTCCATCAAGACGGTCCCCCTAACTATTAAGCAATGCCTAAATATTTTCGTTTCATTTCTTCATCTTCTTTTAATTGCTTCATAGTGCCATGATTCACGGTCCGTCCATCATCAATAATGTAATAACTATCCCCGATGGTGCTGGCCATCATAAAATTTTGCTCTACTAAGACAATAGTTGTCTGATCCTTGATTTGTAAAATGGATTCCATAACTTTTTCCACAACAATTGGCGCCAACCCCTTACTTGGCTCATCAATTAACAACAGTTCATTTTCATTTACATAGGCTCTAGCAATGGATAACATTTGTTTTTGCCCGCCGCTTAAATATCCACCGGTCTTTTTCCAAAACTTTTTTAAATCAGGGAACAATTCAAGAATCCAATCCATTCGTTTCGCTGTTTCTTCATTTTCCTTTTGAATCGCTACTTTCATATTTTCTTCAACCGTTAAACCTGCAAATATTCCTTGATCTTCCGGTACATACCCAATCCCCTTTTTAGCAATGGTATAGGTTGGAAGTGATTGAATAGGTTCTCCCTTATAAGTCACGCTTCCTTTTGTCGCAGGATTTAATCCCATAATGGTTCGTAAAGTGGTTGTCTTTCCCGCTCCGTTTCTTCCTAACAGTACAGTTACTTCGCCTTTTCTTACCTCAAATGATATCGCTTGAAGAATATGATATTGACCAATATGTGTCTCTACTTGGTCAAGCTTTAATAGGCCGTTCATCCAAATGACCTCCTAAATAAGCAGATTGAACTGTTTCATTTTTCATAATTTCTTCTGGGGCTCCGTCAGCAAGCAGCCTTCCATTGAATAAGACCATAATCGAATCCGATAAATCTAAGATCATATCCATTTTGTGTTCGATTAGCAGAATAGTCCGGTTGGCCTCATTTTTTATTGTTTTTATTACTTCTAAGATTGCTGGAACCTCCTCTAGTGACATTCCGGCAGTAGGCTCATCGAGTAACAAAACCTCTGTTTCTAGTGCCAGCAGCATGGCAATCTCGAGCTTCCGTTTCTCACCATGAGCGAGGTTCATGGCAAGTGAATCCTTTTTATCATGTAAAAGGACAAGTTTGAGCCACTCTTGTGCCTTCTCTTCAAATGCCCGATACTTTTTATGATGAAACAACATCTGATACCGAACACCCGCTTGCGATTGAACAGCTAATCTGACATTTTCTAATACGGTTAAATTGGGAAAAACATTTGTAATTTGAAAGGAGCGCCCAATTCCTGTCCGAGTCCTAATAGTAGGGGAAAACTTGGTGATCTCTTTCCCACGGTAATAAATTTCCCCCTTTGAAGGGGTTAGCTGTCCGCTAAGAAGATTAAAAAAGGTGGTTTTTCCTGCACCGTTTGGGCCAATGATACTCTTAAAGTGCTTTTCTGGAACTCTTATACAGACAGAATCCACTGCCGTATGTCCTCCAAAGGTAATTGATAAATCTCTCGTTTCAATAAGGGTTGACAAGCCTTTCACCGCCTATTAATTGATGTTAGAAAAAGGGAAGAGGGTGACCGTTTTCGATTTGGTCGAACCCTCACCATTTTTGAACTCTACTTGTTACGGATTGGTGGTGCGGTTTCTTCAGGGGTTAGTTCACGAATCAAAACTGGTACTGGGTAAGGAACACCCTCCTTTTTCTCTAACTTAATCGCATACAATGATTGAAGGGCTTGGTGATCTTCCTTCCTGTAGGACATTTTCCCTTTTGGTGTTTCAAAGCTCATTCCTTCCATGGTACTGATTAATTTGTCAACATCTGTCTTCCCACTCGTCTTCTTTAATGCTTCAACAATTGATATGGCTGCACTCATTCCACCTGGCGTAAACAAATCAGGTACATCTCCGTTAAACCTCTTTTTATGTTCAGCAACAAGCCAGTCATTAATTTTGTTTTTTGGCAGGTCATGATAATAAACAGTAAAGCCCTCCATACCAATCAGAGGCTCCATGGTCGATAAGGCAGCAATATCAGGTGCACCAGTTGAAATCTTAATGCCCTTTTCTTGAACTTTCATATCTGCAAGCTGCTTCCAAGGAGAGTTTGCTCCGGCCCAGACGACAAACAGATAATCAGGTTTCGCATTAATAATTTTTTGAATATTGGACGTGAAGTCAGTTGCGGCAGGATCTGCATATTCTTCTTTCACAATTTCAGCTCCAAGCTTTTTAGCTGCTTCTTTAAAAGCTGCTACTCCATCACGGCCGAAGGAATAATCTGGTGCCAGGGTGGCAATTTTCACTCCCTTTTTAGCGATTGCAGCGGCACCGGCTACCGCATCCTGGGAAGAATTACGCGCCGAATGGAAGATATATTTATTAAACTCTGATCCTGTAATACTATCTGCAGCTGCTGGTTCGACGACCATGACTTTTTGATATTCTTCAGCAAGTGGTAATACAGCTAAAGTATCAGCTGAGCTTGAAGATCCAACTAAAAAGTCGACTTTATCTTCCTCTAATAGTTTGGTAGCTTTTTGAACAGCTACTTCCGGCTTGGTTTCCGTATCTTCAACGATAAATTCAATTTTCCGTCCTGCCACCTCTCGTTTTCCATCTGTGGCATAATCAAGCCCAAGCTCGAAGCCTCTTAATGTTTGTTTTCCATAAGCTTCGAGTGCTCCTGTCTTTGAGGCCAGTACACCAATTTTTATTGGCTCCGTCCCTGAATTTGCTTCACCTTTTGATTCTGATGATGATTTGTCCGAGCTGCAGGCACTCGCAAAAACCATCATAAAAATAAGTAATCCTGCTATTGCCCATCTGCCTTGATACCCCTTCACTCTTTTTCCCCCTTAAGATTTATCATTTAAAAGCTTTATTTTTATGATAGGAGATGATAGTTACACTGGAGTTACAAAACATAAAAGAGCATCTGGGGCAGATAGAACAAAAGCGCAAGCGCCTTGGTCAGCCCCGACAAGCATAAGACGAGCCGGCCGAAAGGTTGCTTTTTAACCTTTTGGACGGATTGGCTTATGACCTCGAGGGGCTAGGCGCTG
>NZ_PGVE01000103.1 GCF_002860255.1 Neobacillus cucumis | reverse complement strand
TACTACAACTACTACCACTACTACCACTACTACAACTACTACCACTACTACAACTACTACAACTACTACAACTACAACTACATCCACTACATCTACTACTACGACTACAACTCAATGCCCAATTCCAAATCCGCAAACCTGCTGTGTTGCAACTGTTGAGTTTCTTACTCAATTAGTTCCACCAGCACTTGAAGGCACTGTGGAAATTACAGCAATTGATGTTGAAGCCGCTATTGAAGCTGTTTGTCCTGAAAAAGTAGTAATCTGTGGTAAAGTAATTAAAGAAATCACCTATACTGCGGTTGCGGCTGATGGCACTTTAACCCCTGGTACAGTGAGATTCGATGAAAGATCATTCCAATGTGTGATTGACCGTGAAGATGCTGATGAAGGAGAGGTTTCAGACTTTGTCATTGTAGGTGCTGATATCCTATGTCAAGCAAGTTCCTTCGTACAGAACATGGGCACAAGACCTGATATCAACAACCCTGGAGAAACTGTAAATGTCTTCTGGAAGCTCAGAGAGAAGGATTTGGTCAAGGTTTGTATCAGACGTGCTTAACCTTTAAACTTTAGACAACTCAGCATTTAAGGGAGGAAATCCTCGAGATTTCCTCCCTTTTAATTCTTAAAAAAAACTGATTAACGGCTCCAATTGATTATCCCATATCCATCTCGGGCTATATCTTTGTCTCGCCAGGGTTTTTGCCTGAATGACCGGGTTCTCCCGCATCCTATTTACAATAATTTGCCCATGTTCGTTTAAATACGCTTGTTCAGAAGGATTGTAAGCTTCATGTGTATCATAGCCAAAATTCCTTGCATCCCATTTCATAAAATAAGCATTCAAATTCTTCCCCAGTTCCTCCAATGCGGGCACCCGTTCATTTAATACAAGGTAATTCCCCCTGCTTGCCGCTTCCAAGACAGTTAATCCAAACGACTCAGAAAAAGACGGGCAAATAAATAAGTTGGATAAACTAAATAACTCCAAAACCGCCTTACGAGGAAACCCATTTTTAAATTCCTTTAGATCGGAAGTGAAAAAGAAATCCTCCATTTTCAATCCACAAGAGGATCCCTGTGTGCGAATAAAGTTTTTATAATTCTTTGACGGGATGTCACTGCTTGGAAAATCACAAAAAATTACTTTTACTGATTTTTCACAAGTCTTTTTGATGGCCCCACCTAACATGGCTACTTTCTCAAACTTTTTCCCAGGTGTTAGTCTTCCTGGATAAACAATTAATATATCTGGAGATTGCAAATCCACCTCTTTTGATAAGATCTGTAATTCCTCACTTGCAAAGCTTAATAAATCCAAACTGTTATTGACTGCCCGGCAGCGTCCCTCAGGAACATTATACTGTTTGGCAAGTGCCGACAATCCTGACTGTGTTGGATATACATAAATCGTGTTTGGCATGGCAGAATAACGAGCAGAAAACGGCCATTTTGGATCAGGCGGCCGGTTTACAGGAGCAGAATGGGTAAAAGCGATAAATTTAAGCCTCGGTAATTTTTCCTGTGCTTTACGAATCGCTACATTATGAACTAGATGCCATCCCTGATAATGAATGTCGTGCATGATACAAACATCGACATCAGCTAGTTTTGTGAGCAAGTCTGCTGCAATAACATCAGCTTCTTCAAAAAATGTTTTGTGTACTTTCCCATCCGGCTGCGAATAATCCTGCCAATGAATTTGTTTTCCATTGATTGAATTAACGACCTTTTCCCATTTAATCCTTTTATCCTGAAACACCCCATACAGATTATCCATTGGACAATTTTCACTAACAAGTAATACCGGTTCTAGCCCCGCATCTAACATCATACGAAGCTGTTCTGCTACAACATTTACTAAGGAGTACGTACTATCAAGTCCATTGAACATTGTAAGCAAGGCTACTTTCATAAAATATACCTCCCTTTAAAAACATAAGACATAAAAGTATATTCATTAAGCAGCTTTTCCTGTGCTTAATTTCATCGATACTTAAGCTTTTTTCTTATTAAAGTGGATTATCCTTCTCTGTGATAAACCATCCCTCTGGCTTTTTTTCTATATTAAATACAGTTTCATCAAATTTTTTTCTGAGCACTTTATATTCCTCATTTTCAAATTTCACCTGTGCAATTTTAATTTTTCTTACGGTTATTTCTGGCTTCTGTACTTCAAAAATTAGGTTGTTCATGATAAAGTAGGTTTTCTGCCTTTTCATTCTTCCCTCTCCTCCCTAACTTTTTCTTATATATAAAATTAGTCATCCATCCATAATATCCTTGTTAATTTGTAGTAAAGTAATTAACATTTTAAAAAAGTTCTCCACTACTTGGACATCTATGCTAAAAAGAGCTACTTTATGCAACATTTACAAATCCTTTTCATTCATTTAGCATTTACTTAACAAATCTTTATTAATATATGATTAGTGAGTATAGCTTGGGTTGCAACAACTTGAATTATTATTATATAAAAAATAATTCAATAAAAGGAGTGTTTTCAATGAAAGATCAATTAGTTAAGTATAATGGAAAAAAATATGTTCTCCTTCACCGCTACACATCTGACTATTGCGAAATCCAGGATATGAAAAACAAATATCACATTCTTCTGGTGGAATACTCCGAACTTTCTTTTTTTCAAATTAATTAGCAACGGAAATTAACTATTTATGCTCGTTAGCTCCATTATAGAAGCTGCAAGTATTCAATAAATTTAAATAGATACATTCAGAGCGCTTGGAACGTTTCACCGTTTCGAGCGCTTTTTATTTTATTAAATTTTTACTACCCTCATACTATTCAACCAGGACCAAAATCTCATAAAACTAAAACAAATCTTTACATTGGATACATAAAAGATTAACAATTTTTTTTTATAGTTTAATAGTAAACAAAAATTAAAATTTGATGAGAAATTCATTAACTTTTAATTAAAATTCTAGGAGGTTATCATTTTGTTTAAAAACAAACTAAAAAAGAAAATTCTACCGGTTGCTGTTCTATCCACAGTTGCTTTTGGGTCTTTGCTTGGTACCCTGAATCATGACGTCAAAGCAGATGAAGTACAACAACAAAACAATGCAGAAATCAAGAATGTTATTTTCTTAATTGGTGATGGAATGGGAGTTTCCTATACTTCTGCATATCGTTATTTAAAGGACAATCCATCAACTAAAGAGGTTGAACAAACAGAATTTGATAAATATTTAGTAGGACAACAAAAAACTTATCCAGAAGACCCTCATCAAAACGTGACAGATTCAGCTGCTGCAGCAACAGCAATGTCAGCAGGTATTAAAACCTATAATGCAGCCATTGGGGTAGATAATGATGGTTCATCTGTTAAAACTGTTCTTGAAGCAGCAAAAGAAAAAGGGAAATCCACTGGTTTAGTTGCAACTTCTGAAATCACGCATGCCACACCTGCTTCTTATGGAGCACATGATGTGAGCCGTAAAAATATGAACGCGATTGCTGATGATTATTACGATGAAATGATCAACGGCGGACATAAAATTGATGTCATGCTTGGCGGCGGCTTAAGCAACTTTGTTCGTCAAGATCGTGACCTAACAAAAGAATTCCAAAAAGACGGTTTCTCTTATGTTACCAACAAAGAAGAAATGTTAAAAAATAATAACCCTCGTATGTTAGGATTGTTTGCTCCAGGCGGAATGCCAAAAATGCTTGATCGTGAAGCATCTATGCCTTCTTTAAAAGATATGACTGAAACCGCCTTGAATAAACTAAGCGAAAATAAAAAGGGGTTCTTCTTAATGGTAGAAGGAAGTCAAATCGACTGGGCTGGACATGACAACGACATTGTTGCCGCGATGAGTGAAATGGAAGATTTTGAAAAGGCATTTAAAGCTGCCGTTGAATTTGCTAAAAAGGATAAGCATACGCTAGTTGTCGCAACAGCGGATCATTCTACAGGCGGATACTCCATCGGTGCGAGAGGTGATTATAACTGGTTTGGAGCCCCTATTGCAGCAGCAGAACGTACACCTGACTTTATCGCAGAACAAATCACCAAAGGTGCCGATGTAGAACAAACACTAAAAAACTATATTAAGTTACAATTAACTACTCAAGAAATCGATTCTGTAAAAAAGGCTGCAGCATCTAAGAACGTCACCACTATTGATAATGCGATTGAGACTATTTTTGACAATCGTTCCGTGACAGGCTGGACCACTGGCGGACATACGGGTGAAGACGTAAACGTATACGCATATGGGCCTGGCAGCAACTTGTTTGCTGGAAATATTGATAATACGGACCAAGCGAAACATATCTTTGATATTTTAAAAAATGGCAAGTAATCTTGAAAAAGAATCTTCTCTTCCCGTTGGACTTTTGATTTCAACGGGAACTTTTTTTAAAATTACTATCCAATCTGGAAGGTGACCCTGCTATGAAATTATTGACACCAATCATTTTATCTTTACCTTTATTCTTGTTTGGCTGTAATTCCGTTCAAAATATAGAACCTACTGCGAAAGCAACTGAAAAACAGGAACATATATCTGAAAAACAGAAAGAAAACAATCGAGCCAAGTCTTTATCTGATATCTATGTTCCTAACCCTCAAGTATCCAATGATACCGAGCTTCTTCAAGTTGGGCAAACGCTAAAAGACAGTAAAGGTACCATAACTTTAAAAGAGATTGCTGCACAGAATAAAAGTTATACTATTGGACCGATTGAAATGAGAATCAAGAATGTCAAACTGATTCACAATATGCCGACCTATTCGTTAATGGATTACTTTCATTATTACACAGAGAACTATGAAGAATTTGATTTTATTAAGGTGGAAGTGGAGCTAGTCAATAAATCAGATCAAACCGTTCATTTTGGACCAGTTGCTCATCTAACAACAAGTAATGGTGAGACCAAAACTTTCGAAGATGACTTTTATATAGAGTATTTAGGCGGCGAGATGGAGCCTAAGGGCTCCAAGCAAGGAGCACTTGGGTTTATAGTTAAAAAATCAACTCCTGATATCAAATGGGCTGCCATTCAAACCAGCGACGTGCTAGATGAAAACCATAAGGAATTGGGTAAGTCTCAAAGAATTAAAATTGATTTGAAATAAGTTATGGAGAATTCAATTTCATTTAAATAATTATTTGACATTTCTTACAATGGTGATAATATAAAACATGCAGGTAATTATTAAAAATTAATATAAAAATAAATCCGCTAGAGGTGCCTTTTTAAAGGGCTGAGATTGAAGTGCTACTTCGGGACTCTATGAACCTGATCTGGTTAATACCAGCGTAGGGAAGTGGAAAACGGGATATTTGAATGCGTACGCATATCATTTCAAATTATCAAACCACTTTCTTATATGGAAAGTGGTTTTTTTGTTTTTCACAGTTTCAATTAGCGGAGTCTTCTTAAGGGGTGACGCGAATTTTAACGAATGCCAAAGAATTACATATTATTTCTAACGGTAAGATGCCCATCGAGCAGTTACAGGAGATTTTGATCGATATCCACCCCTATGTAACGTCGATTCACTTACGGGAAAAGCAAAAGACAGCAAGGGAACTTTTTCAAGCGGTTGAACTGCTTTCAAAGAATATCCCCTTATCAAAACTGATCATTAATGACCGGGTGGATGTTGCTTTCACTACAAGAGCAGCAGGGGTTCAATTAGCCTTTCATAGTTTAGGGCCAATGATTGTAAAAAAAGCGTTTCCCCAGTTAAAGGTAGGATGTTCCATTCACTCCAAATCAGATGGAGAAAAAGCCTTACGGGATGGCGCCGATTACGTGCTATTCGGTCACGTCTTCCCTTCCCAATCTAAACCAGGTAAGACACCGAAAGGGATTAAGGAATTATCAAGGGTGACCCTGTTGGATATTCCGGTCATTGCGATTGGCGGGATTACACCCGAAAACACAAAACAAGTGAGTCAAGCTGGTGCAAGTGGGATTGCGGTCATGTCAGGAATCTTAGATTCACGTGATCCTTTATTAGCGGTCAAAGCGTATAGGAATGCTTTAAAAGATGGAGATGGAAAAAAGTGAAAAAAACATTTGATGTTGCCATTATCGGCGGTGGAATTAACGGGAGTTCAATTGCCTATCAATTATCAAAGATTGGGAAAAGAGTGGTTATCATTGAGAAAAACCATTTAGCTTGTGAAGCTTCCAGTGCAGCTGCCGGAATGCTGGCAGCCCAAGCAGAGATTGAACAAGATGGTCCCTTTTTTCAGTTAGCTTTAAAAAGCCAAGCAATGTTCTCTAACCTCTCAACCGAATTATTAGAAATAACCGGGATTGATATTGAGTTTGTTCAAAAAGGCATGATTAAAATCGCCGAATCCGAAGAAAATGTGAAAGAAGTTAAACAACAGGTAGCTTTTCAACGCAATTGGGATTCAGATATAGTGTGGCTCGATTCTCATAGTTTACGAGAACTGGAACCCTCCCTCTCCCCTACCGTGGCAGGCGGGATGTACCTACCGAATGATGGTCATGTGCAGCCGGCAAAATTATCGCTGGCCTTTGCAAAGGCGGCTGAACAATTAGGGGCGAAAATCCTTGAAAACACCGAAGCCCTTTCCTTTATCTATGAACAAGACCAGGTCATCGGGGTTAAAACCGCTTTAGGAAATATCCATTGTAACCAGGTTGTGCTTTCAACCGGTGCCTGGGCTTCAATTCTAATGCATGAAACAGGAATGGATCTGACTGTTTATCCGGTTAAAGGTGAATGTTTTTCCGTAAAGACAGATTCGCCCATCATTAACAGAACGATTTTTTCAGATAAACGATGTTACTTAGTTCCAAAACGAAATGGTGAAATCTATATAGGCGCCACCCAAATTGACCATACATTTGATAAAAATGTGACACCAGGTGGAATTAGTAAATTAGTAGAAAGAGCTGTTCAACTGGTTCCCGAGATTAAGAATGCCCCTTGGGAACGGGTTTGGGCTGGAGTTAGACCTCAAACCGGGGATGGCCTTCCCTATATTGGAGAACATCCATTATGGAAAGGGTTGTTCATTGCATCTGGTCATTACAGAAATGGAATTTTATTAAGCCCGGTTACAGGTACGCTTGTAGCTGATTTATTGGAAGGCAAACCAGATAAAACTCTGCTCTCAGCTTTCCGTCTTGATAGAAATAAAGAAATGGTGTATTAGGGGGGGACAAATGAAAATTTTATTAAATGGGGAATCTATTCAATTACCAGATGATATTGTAGCTGTTTCAGATTTACTAAAGCATTATGAAATCCATGATAAAGTTGTTGTGGTTGAGGTTAACGGAGAAATTTTAACAAAAGAAAATCATCAAAGTACTAGATTATCAGATAAAGATCGAATCGAAATTGTCCATTTTGTAGGAGGCGGTTGAAATGTTAAAAATAGGTCCATTATCATTTAATTCTCGTTTATTGCTTGGAACTGGAAAGTATCCTAGTTATGAAATCCAAAAGAAGGCGGTTGAAGTTTCCCAAGCGGAGATTTTAACATTCGCAGTTCGGCGAATGAATATTTTTGAACCAAGTCAGCCTAACTTTTTAGAACAGCTAGACACCAGTAAATATACTTTGCTCCCAAATACAGCTGGTGCAAAAACAGCGGCAGAAGCAGTGCGTATCGCTAAATTAGCTAAAGCATCAGGTCTTTGCGATATGATTAAAGTGGAAGTCATCGGCTGTGATAAAACATTACTTCCTGATCCAATTGAAACGCTGAAAGCAACAGAAGAATTAGTAAAGGAAGGATTTATTGTCCTCCCATATACCTCTGATGATGTCGTTCTAGCAAGGAAACTCCAAGAAGCTGGATGTCATGCGGTTATGCCAGGGGCTTCCCCAATCGGTTCTGGCCAGGGAATCATCAATCCAGTAAACCTTAGTTTTATTATCGAACAAGCGGTGGTTCCGGTGATTGTTGATGCCGGTGTGGGCTCTCCTGCCGATGCGGCATTGGCCATGGAATTAGGAGCGGATGGTGTATTATTAAATACAGCTGTTTCGGCAGCAAAAGATCCGGTAAAAATGGCCAAAGCCATGAGCTTAGCTATCGAAGCCGGACGCTTTGGTTATGAAGCCGGACGAATTGAGAAAAAAAGGTACGCTACGGCCAGCAGTCCTAAAGAAGGAATGAGTATCGGGTGAATAATCGCTACTCACGCCAAGAATTATTTCCCCCCATCGGGAAAGCAGGTCAGGAAAAACTATCAGCTAAACATGTTCTGATCATTGGGGCAGGTGCTCTTGGATCAGCCAATGCCGAAGCTCTTGTCCGTGCCGGGGTTGGTCAACTAACTATTGTTGACCGGGACTATGTGGAATGGTCCAACTTACAAAGGCAGCAGTTGTATACAGAGGAGGATGCTGAAAAAAGGCAGCCTAAGGTAATTGCTGCCAAGGATCGCTTAACAGCAATTAACTCCTCCGTGTCAATTGAGGCAGTGATTGCGGATGCCTCTGTTTCAGAGCTTGAAGAATGGGCACAAAAAGCTGACCTTATCATTGATGCAACGGATAACTTCGAAACCAGAATGATTATTAATGATGTATCGCAAAAGCATGGAGTTCCATGGATTTACGGTGCTTGCGTCGGGAGCTATGGAATCTCCTATACTATTATTCCTGAAAAAACACCTTGTCTGTCTTGTTTGCTAGAAACTGTACCTTTAGGCGGGCTAACTTGTGATACAGCTGGAATCATTAGTCCAGCTGTGAACATGGTCGTTTCTTTTCAAATCAGTGAAGCATTAAAAATATTGGTTGGTGACCTAAATTCTTTACGCTGCAAACTGGTTTCTTTTGATTTATGGAAAAACCAATATAGTGCCATTAAAGTAGATAAATTGAAAGATGAGGATTGCCCCTCTTGTGGGAAAAAGCGCTCGTACCCCTATTTGTCTTTTGAAAATCAAACAAAAACAGCGGTATTGTGTGGCAGAGATTCCGTTCAGATACGCCCTTCTCTTCCGATAATCCGTGATTTAGAGGCATTAGAAGACGTATTAATAAATCAAGGCGGCTCCATCCAGCGAAATCCTTACCTTTTATCTTTTAGCGTAGATCCTCACCGAATCGTCGTTTTTAAAGACGGAAGGGTGTTAATACATGGAACGAAGGATATATCTGAAGCAAAGGCACTGTACCATAGATATTTAGGATAAATATTAAGAGGCACCCTTCAAGGTACTCCCCTTAAAACATGGCCATCTTGAAGACTCGATGTTCTTACAATAAAAATGACTATCAAATAAAACATTTGATAGTCATTTAAATTAATTTCGGAAATTGTTTGGATACAATGGCTAGTGTAACTCTACAATTTACCAATTAGACGGTTATTGACTACCCTATTAATCATTTTTTGGATTACGATCGTCAATAAAATCTCTTGGCTACGCTGGTCAATCGATTTTTCGGTTTACGGTCGTCAATAACGGCTATTGACTACTCTGCTCAATCGATTTTTCTATTTACGGTCGTCAATAACGGCTATTGGCTACCCTGATCAATCGATTTTTCGGTTTACGGTCGTCAATAACGGCTATTGACTACTCTGCTCAATCGATTTTTCTATTTACGGTCGTCAATAAC
>NZ_PGVE01000102.1 GCF_002860255.1 Neobacillus cucumis | reverse complement strand
GGTCCAGGAAATTATAGATTTACTACCTGTGGATAACCTTTTACAGCTTTAGAAACGTCCAGCTTCAGCGCCTAGCCCCTCGATGGTCTACAGCCAATCCGTCCAAAAGGTTTAAAAAGCAACCTTTCGGCCGGCTTGTCTTATGCTCGTCGGGGCTGATCAAGGCGCTTGCGCTTTTCTTATTCACTTAAGGTATAATTAAATTCCAATTCGTCAATTTTTGCATTGAAATCTACAAATAAATCATGACCATTAAAGAACCATAAATCTGCGCCCTCAATAAAAAAAGTTAATCCTTCTATTTCCGTTTTAACTGCTATATCTATAGGCTCATTATCAACCGTAAAAGCCAGTGAAAAACCTTCTTGAACGGGACTATTCCCGTAAATTTTAACGTAGAATCTGACTTTATCTCCATTTTTTAATTCCACTTCATCCTTAAACCATTGTAATGCGGCCGTGCTTATCCCTATTTTCATATTCTTCTCACCTTTGTTTTAATATTCAAACATAAACATATTATGAACTAATCTGTTAAAATAAATTTATTATAGCATTTGATTCGAACAATAGCTTTTCAGGAGTGTTGATAAAAAGAGTTTCAGCTTGAAATTTTTGAAGAAAAGGTAGAAAATAAGTACAAGCTTTAAGACAGCTGCTTAGGTTGGGCTTATTATATAGATTCGTCTTGAGGAGAAGCAAATTATAGGAGTGTATATAAAATGGAACTCGAAAACCCACAAAGAGTGACAGTGGATATTATTGGTAATATTGAAAAAGACCTGCGTTATATTTCTGGGATCATAAAGCAAAAGGGAAGGGAAATGTTGAGTAATTACAAAATTACTCCTCCACAATTTGTGGCTTTGCAGTGGCTTTTTGAAGATGGAGATATGACGATCGGCGAGCTTTCGAATAAAATGTATTTGGCTTGCAGTACGACAACCGATTTAGTCGATCGGATGGAGAAAAATTTACTTGTTGAACGGGTAAAAGATCCAAGCGATCGTCGTGTCGTAAGAATCCATCTGCTAGAAGAAGGTAAAAGAATCATTGATGAAGTTATTAAAAAGCGCCAAGCCTATTTAGATGAAATATTAAAAAACTTTTCAATGGATGAAATCTTACTTCTTCAATCCAGTTTGAGCAAGCTGCATCAAGAAATGCGTTAAAAAGAGGCGAGATGTTTGAAACAACCAATTGGTGTTATAGATTCTGGTGTCGGTGGATTAACCGTTGCCAAAGAGGTAATGAGGCAGCTCCCCAATGAGAAAATCATCTATTTGGGGGATACAGCCCGATGCCCATATGGACCAAGATCAAGGCAGGAAGTAAAGAAATTTACCTGGGAACTAACTACTTTTCTATTAAAAAAGAATATTAAGATGCTTGTGATTGCTTGCAATACTGCAACAGCTGCGGCACTTGATGAAATTCGAAGAGAATTGCCTATTCCGGTTATTGGGGTTATAAATCCCGGGGCAAGGGCTGCCATTAAACGTACTAAAAATTACCGTGTAGGGATTATCGGTACGATAGGAACCGTGAAAAGCGGGGCATACGAAAAGGCGTTAAAATCACTTAACAGCCGGCTTTTTGTGACCAGTCATGCTTGTCCTAAATTTGTTCCGCTCGTCGAGAGTGGAGAATATGCTGGGGCCATTGCTGAAAGAATCGTAGATGAATCCTTAAAGCCGCTTTTGGATCAAAACTTAGATACATTAATATTAGGCTGCACACATTATCCATTACTAGAACCCCTAATTAAAAATGTTATGGGCGAAAAAGTGAATGTGATTAGTTCGGGTGATGAAACAGCACGGGAAATTAGTGCCATTCTCCAATATAATGATTTGCTGGACACATGTGAAGAAGAACCGGAGCATGAATACTACACAACAGGCTCCAGAAGGCTTTTTTCAAAAATTGCCTCCCAATGGCTCGGAACCCCTGTGGACCATGTCAATAAAATAAAACTTTAAAAGGAGCCTCCATTAAGGAGCTCCTTTTAAGTTTTTTATCTATTTTTTCTTCATTAAGACGGTCTATTTTCTCATAAGGCTCGTATATATGATAGTACAAACTGTCTTAGGGGGGAATTAATGTGTCTAAAAATAAAGCAAAAATCATCGGTATGACTGTGTTAACTTCAACGGTTTTACTTTCTGGCTGCGGGTTGTTCAGTACGGAAACGCAAAAGAAAATTGATCCGCCAAAAACGGTTACGGTGAAAGAGGGAACGGTTCCGGTTAGTAAGGAAACCACTGCTAAAGAAAAAGAGGCAGCCCAGAATACAGTTAAAACCGAACTATATCTGATTGATAAAAATGGCTATGTAGTGCCTCAAACACTGGCCCTGCCAAAAACGACTTCAGTAGCTAAACAGGCCCTTGAGTATTTAGTAGCAAATGGTCCTGTGACGGACATGCTTCCAAATGATTTTAGAGCCGTTCTTCCTGAAGATACAGAGATATCGGTCAATATTAATAAAGATAATGGAGTTGCAATTGTTAACTTCTCGAAGGAATTTAAGAATTACCAGCCTGAAGATGAACAGAAAATCCTCCAATCTGTGACCTGGACATTGACGCAATTTGATAATATAAAATCGGTCAAGCTTAAAATGAACGGCCATAACTTAACCGAAATGCCTGTCAATGGCACACCAATTAGTGAAAATCTATCAAGAGCAACCGGAATCAATATTGATAACACAGATGTGGCTGATATTACCAATACAAAGCCGGTAACTGTTTACTATATGGGCGGTGAAGAGGGTTCTTATTACTATGTTCCAGTAACTCGACGCATAAGTAATTCTGAGAAGGATAATTATGCAGCAGTCGTCAATGAATTAATTAATGGGCCAAGTGAGAAGTCTAAGCTTGTATCAGAATTTATGTCGGATGTGAAGCTTCTTGAAGCCCCTAAATATGAAAACGGAACACTCACATTAAACTTTAATAAAAATATTTATGATAGTTTCAAGGAAAAAGAAATTTCACAATCTTTATTAGATACGCTTGTTCTCTCTCTAACGGAACAGAAGGGTGTAGAAAAGGTAGCGGTCGAAGTGGACGGAAAAGTTGACATAAAAAATGATAAAGGGAAGAAACTATCTGAACCTGTAACTCGTCCAGAAAAAGTAAATACAGGTAGTTATTAAAAAAACATTTTTGTTATACTATATAGTGACCATGAAGAGGTTGGCTTCTTAGGGCCGCCTCTTCTTTATTTGAAAATAAGAGAATCGCTTAAGGAGGAAAAAGTTGTGCGCGTTGATGGAAGAGAGCCATTACAGCTGAGACCTATACATATTGAAACAAACTATTTAATACATCCAGAAGGTTCTGTCCTAATTTCAGTAGGTAATACAAAGGTAATTTGCACAGCGAGTATTGAAGAGCGGGTTCCTCACTTTATGAGAGGCGAAGGTAAAGGGTGGATCACCGCTGAGTACTCTATGCTTCCAAGGGCAACAGAGACACGAAACGTTCGAGAATCTTCTAAAGGGAAGGTCTCCGGCAGGACGATGGAGATTCAGCGTCTGATTGGCCGAGCCCTTCGTGCGATTGTAGATCTAAGTGCTCTGGGGGAAAGAACGGTATGGATTGACTGTGATGTCATCCAAGCAGATGGGGGGACGCGGACTGCATCGATTACAGGAGCATTTGTTGCGCTTACCCTTGCACTAAATTCATTAGCTGAAAAAAAATCTCTATCCAAATTCCCAATTACCGATTATTTAGCTGCAACCAGTGTTGGAATCCTATCGGGTGGGAAGATTGTACTCGACTTGAATTATGCTGAAGATTCTAAGGCGGAAGTGGATATGAATGTAGTGATGACGGGGAATGGAGAATTTGTAGAGCTTCAAGGAACGGGAGAAGAGTCAACTTTCTCATATGATCAATTACAAGGACTGCTGCATGCTGCCCAAGAGGGACTCATGGAGTTGTTTGAACATCAGAAAGCTGTATTGGGTGAGGATATTATTAAAAAAATCGAGAAAAGAAGGAAGAAATAAACTGGCTTGGAGAGGGAGAAGTGGGTTTACTCTCGTATGAGGTGTGGTAACTCTCGGATAAGTGGTGTTTACTCTCGGATAAGATTTAATAACTCTCGGTTAAACAAATTTACTCTCGGATAAGATGAATTTACTCTCGTAAAGTCGAAATAAAATGCTTTTTTAATTAAATGAAGAGGAGATCAAAATGAAAGAAGTCATTATTGCGACAAAAAATCCTGGAAAGGCAAGGGAGTTTGAGCACATTTTTGCCTCAAGGGGGATAATGGTGCGGACACTGCTGGATTTTCCCGAAATACCTGAAGTGGAAGAAACGGGAACAACGTTTGAAGAAAACGCCATCCTTAAAGCAGAGGCTGTTTCCCGCGCACTTAATAAAATGGTCATTGGCGATGATTCAGGATTAATGGTCGATGCATTAGAAGGCAGACCAGGAATCTTCTCTGCCCGCTATGCAGGCGAACCAAAAAACGACGAAAACAACACGGATAAAGTACTGCAAGAACTGCAGGGGGTTCCTGAAGAAAAGAGAACAGCTAGATTTTATTGTGCATTGGCCATGGCGATTCCAGGTCAAGAGACGAGAACCGTGTCAGGCACCTGTGAGGGCCGGATTCTTGAGGAGCGCCGCGGTACAAATGGTTTCGGATATGATCCGGTTTTTTACGTGCCAGAAAAAGGCTCAGCGATGGCAGAACTACCTTCAGAGGAAAAAAATAAAATCAGCCATCGTGCCGCTGCCCTAAAAAAACTTGAAAGCGTGTTAGATGCTATTTTAGAAAGAGCGGAAGAGTCATGAGTAAGGTATTAATTATTAGTGACAGTCACGGGTTAACAAAGGAGCTTGAAATCATCAGGGAGCGGCATGTAAACGAGGTTGATTTAATGATTCACTGCGGTGATTCACAATTAATGCCTACGGATCCATGGATTTCTGGTTACTTAACGGTTATGGGGAATTGTGATTTTGGGGCCGAGTACCCATTGGAGACAACAGCAGAAGTGGCAGGCCGGAAGTTTTTTATCACCCATGGCCATCGCTATTCGGTAAAATCCACTTTAATGAATCTAAAATATAAAGCAGAGGAACTGAACGCTGATATTGTCTGTTTTGGCCACTCGCATGTCCTTGGGGCAGAAGTTGTTGCTGGCACCCTTTTTATCAATCCAGGCAGCATCTGTATGCCTCGTGAGCGCTTTGAAAAAACATATGTGATTCTCGATTTGCAATCGGATAAAATAAATATGTCCGTGTATGAACATTCTGGACGCGAACTCACAAACTTAGCACGAGAATTTATTCTCTAAATAACAAAAGGGGGAGGTTTCCCCCTTTATAAGAAAGTCAAAAAAGCTGTTGACTTTTAGATATTAGGATAATATAATAAATCTTGTCTTTGATAATTGATATGTCCCAGTAGCTCAGCCGGATAGAGCATACGCCTTCTAAGCGTACGGTCGGGAGTTCGAATCTCTCCTGGGACGCCATTTTCTTGTACCATGTTTAAACTACATACCAAATTCTCAACTCACCAGTGTGGTGAGTTTTTTTTATACCCTAAATATGCTACACTATTTTCTAATACATATTGAAGGACGGATTTTATGAAAAAACGGGAACAAGTAAAACGAAAAGATAATGTAATCTTCTTTCCCGGGCTCGACAAAAGATTGACAGACAAAGGTCTAGAAAGCCTTGAAAAGAAAAAATTTCATGAAGCGATTCCCTTATTAGAAGAAGCACGGGAGCTCGATCCTGATAATGAAAATATCCTCATTGGACTAGTCCTTGCTTATTTTGAAGCAGGTGCTTTTCAAAAGGCGAAGGCTCTCGCAAAGGAAATGCTGCTAAAGGGAATAGGCGATTATTTTCAAATGGTTGACCTCTATTTAACAGTTCTTATCCAGCTGCATGAATATAGGGAAATCGTCACGACGATAGAAGCACTCCTAGATGAAAGGGAGATTCCCCCCGAAAAGCATGATCATTTTTTAACGATTCTACAATTTAGCCGCCGGATGGCAGAGGGTCGTGAACAGCAAGAGATTGAGGAGGAAGAACCACAAGACTCAGAAGATCCATTCCTAAATCTATTAGCTTTAAAAAATATAAACGAGCAGATGCTTGTCATCGCTAATTTGGCGGACAAAAACATTCGTCCCTATTTAGATGAAATGACTGATTACTTGAAATCCGAAGCGGGACATCCTTTCCTTAAAACAATGCTGTTACACGTACTTAAGGAACAAGAAATCGATCGAGAACTGATCGTTGAGAAGTTTACCATCGAAGAAAAGGTCAATCCCCTTAAGCTTCCTGAAGTAAGAGAGCAGCCTAAAATGCTGGCAATAAAGACATTACTTGAAGAACAACTAGAAAATAAAAATCCAGGTCTTTATGAAAATACAGTAAGTATGCTAGAAAGGACATTTTTTATTTGTTATCCATTGGAAATGGAGCCGGAATCTAATGAAGCATGGGCCGCTTCTTTTAATATGCTGGCTCAGGAATATTTGGGAATGGACGCAGAAATTGGCAAATTAGCAAGAAAATACGGAGCTGAAACCCTTGATATAGAGAAAGCTAGGATGCAAATAGAGACAATTGAGAAAATTTCTTACCCTAATATTTAGGTCTCTCTGTTGAAAGAAGGCGAACCTATGTTATAATGTAGGGGTTGCTTGTGTAAAAAACTATATTTTACATTAAAAAGATGGAAAATGACTTGATTTGACAAGACATTTTTCGACTCAAATTCGTTATCGAATGAAATGAGAATAGATTTGTTGGAGGGAAAAAAGGTATGACAGCAAAATGGGAAAAGTTAGAAGGAAACCGCGGTGTCCTTACTGTTGAAGTAAGCGCTGATGAAGTAAACAAAGGTCTAGACGCGGCATTCCAAAAAGTGGTTAAGCAAGTAAACGTTCCAGGCTTCCGTAAAGGTAAAATGCCTCGTGGAATGTTCGAAAAACGTTTCGGTGTAGAAGCTCTTTATCAAGATGCATTAGATATTCTACTTCCAGAAGCATATGGAAATGCAATCGATGAGACAGGAATCGAGCCAATCGACCGTCCTGATATCGATATCGAGCAAATGGAAAAAGGTAAAGAACTTATCTTCAAAGCAACTGTACAAGTGAAGCCTGAAGTGAAATTAGGCGAGTACAAAGGCTTAGAAGTAGAAGAATTAGATATTGCTGTAACTGATGAAGATGTTGCTAACGAATTAAAAACAATGCAAGAACGTCAAGCAGAGCTTGTTGTAAAAGAAGATGCTGCTGCTGAAAATGGCGATACAGTTGTAATCGACTTTGAAGGTTTCGTAGATGGTGAAGCATTTGAAGGCGGAAAAGCTGAAAATCATTCATTAGAATTAGGTTCTGGCTCATTCATTCCAGGTTTTGAAGAGCAATTAGTTGGTGTAAAAGCTGGCGAATCTAAAGATGTTGAAGTAACATTCCCTGAAGAATACCATGCGGCTGAACTTGCTGGTAAACCAGCTGTTTTCAAAGTGACAGTACATGAAATTAAAGGAAAAGAACTTCCTGTATTAGATGACGAGTTTGCTAAAGATGTAGACGATGAAGTTGATACTTTAGATGCTTTAAAAGAAAAAATCAAAACTCGTTTAGAAGACAGCAAAAAGCATGAAGCTGAGCATCACCTGCGCGACACTGTAGTGGAAAAAGCAGCTGAAAATGCAGAAGTTGAAATTCCAGAAGTTATGGTTACAACTGAAGTAAACCGTATGCTTCAAGAATTTGAACAACGTCTTCAAATGCAAGGTATGAATCTTGAACTTTACTTCCAATTCTCTGGTCAAGACGAAAATGCATTACGTGAACAAATGAAGGAAGACGCAGTAAAGCGTGTGAAAGTGAACTTAACACTTGAAGCAATCGCTAAAGCAGAAAACCTTGAAGTAACTGAAGAAGATGTAAATGCTGAACTTGAAAAAATGGCTGGCATGTACAATATGCCTGTTGACGCTATTCAACAAGCTCTTGGCGGAGTTGAAGGTATCAAAGGTGACCTTAAATTACAAAAAGCAGTTAACTTTCTTGTTGAAAACAAAAAATAATTAATAGATAACAAGGCGCGATATTTATCGTGCCTTGTTTTATACTTTTTTTCAATTACATATTATAATAAGGACAGGGAAAGCTTTTTTTATAATGGGCAGGAAAAAACGCAACGGGCAGCGAATAAATATTTCCATAGCGATTTAGATTTATTTTTTATAATTATGGTTAAGATTAATGGGTACATATTTTTTTATGACTTACACAAACAAAAAAGAGAAAAAGAACACATAATTGTTAAAGCGTTTTAAGCGTTTTATTTCCAGTCCATTACCTAGATGTGTTACAATGCAAAATACATACCTTTGAAAGATAGAAAAAACTCGGACTTGTTTGTGTAATTCATGAGCTTCAATAGGGTTTTAACACGTGTTAAGGGGTGAAAGAATTGTTTAAATTTAATGATGAAAAAGGACAGTTAAAGTGTTCCTTCTGTGGTAAAACACAGGATCAAGTTCGTAAATTAGTTGCAGGCCCGGGAGTATATATATGTGATGAATGTATCGAGCTTTGCACTGAAATTGTAGAAGAAGAACTTGGAACAGAAGAAGAAGTAGAATTCAAAGACGTACCAAAACCAAAAGAAATCTGTGAGATTTTAAATGAGTACGTTATTGGTCAAGACCAGGCGAAAAAGTCTCTGTCTGTAGCCGTTTATAATCACTACAAGCGGATCAATTCGAATAGTAAAATCGATGATGTTGAGCTTTCAAAAAGTAACATCTGTATGATTGGGCCTACTGGAAGTGGTAAAACGTTATTAGCACAAACATTAGCGCGTATTTTGAATGTGCCGTTTGCGATTGCTGATGCAACCTCTCTTACTGAGGCAGGTTATGTTGGTGAGGACGTTGAAAATATTCTACTAAAGTTAATCCAAGCTGCGGATTACGATGTAGAGAAGGCTGAAAAAGGGATTATTTACATCGATGAAATCGATAAAATTGCCCGTAAATCAGAGAATCCGTCTATTACAAGAGATGTGTCCGGTGAAGGTGTCCAGCAGGCACTTTTAAAAATTCTTGAAGGTACCGTTGCAAGTGTTCCTCCTCAAGGTGGAAGAAAGCATCCGCATCAAGAATTTATTCAAATCGATACAACAAACATCTTGTTTATTTGCGGTGGTGCGTTTGACGGAATCGAGCCAATTATCAAACGCCGCTTAGGCCAAAAAGTAATCGGCTTTGGTTCAGATGTGAAACAGCAAGAAATTAGCCAAAAAGAACTTCTTTCAAAGGTATTGCCTGAAGACTTACTGCGTTTTGGCTTAATTCCAGAATTTATTGGTCGTCTTCCAGTTATTGCTAGCCTTGAGCAATTAGACGAGGCTGCATTAATCGAAATCTTAACAAAACCTAAAAACGCACTTGTGAAGCAATATCAAAAAATGCTTGAAATCGACGATGTAGAGCTTGAATTTGAAGAAGGTGCTTTAAACGAAATCGCGAAAAAAGCCATTGAACGCAAGACGGGTGCCCGTGGTTTACGTTCCATTATTGAAGGGATTATGTTAGATGTTATGTTTGACCTTCCTTCACGCGAGGACATCACGAAGTGTATTATCACAAAAGAAAC
This sequence comes from Neobacillus cucumis, assembly GCF_002860255.1. Lineage (GTDB taxonomy): Bacteria > Bacillota > Bacilli > Bacillales > Cytobacillaceae > Neobacillus > Neobacillus cucumis_A. The sequence goes on along the minus strand of NZ_PGVE01000102.1, from coordinate 164,342 downwards.
AGTTTTAGGGGATAGTGTACCTAAATTAGTTCTAGAAGATGGAACTGTCGTGGTTGAAGAAAAATCTGCATAACAAAAGTAAGGCCTGGCTTCATTAAGCCAGGCTTTTTTTGTGTATTGTTTCCATAAATTTCTAAATAGGCCAATTTTGATGAAAAATGAGCCAATTATCATAAAAAATGAGCCAATACAAATGAAAAATCGTCCAAAAACCCCGAAAAAGCAGCCGATTGTAATGGAAAATCAGCTGGAGTCGAAGGAACACAACTTATAGACCACTTACCAGCAGCGATTTGTTTTTACATTGTTGGTTTATTCCGCCAGTCTAAAGGAAATACTTCTTACTATAGATGTGTATTAGTTGTAGGAGGGAAAAATATGAGTTGGACGGGGATTGCCTTATTTATACAGCTATTTTTCGGTATTATAATAGGGCTTTATTTTTGGAATTTGCTTAGGAGCCAGCGTACGCAAAAAGTGTCCATTGATCGGGAATCCCGTAAAGAGATGGAGCAGCTTCGCAAAATGAGATCGATATCCTTAACGGAACCGTTATCTGAAAAAGTTCGTCCTACAAGTTTCAATGATATTGTAGGTCAAGAGGATGGTATAAAATCATTAAAAGCAGCATTATGCGGGCCAAACCCTCAGCATGTAATCATTTATGGACCTCCGGGAGTCGGTAAAACGGCAGCTGCCCGTCTTGTTTTGGAGGAAGCCAAAAGGAATGCAAAATCACCATTTAAACCACAATCCGTTTTTATTGAGTTAGATGCCACGACTGCGAGGTTTGATGAAAGAGGAATTGCTGATCCACTGATTGGTTCCGTGCATGACCCGATTTATCAAGGTGCCGGGGCAATGGGACAAGCAGGTATACCACAACCGAAACAGGGAGCAGTAACCAATGCCCATGGCGGAGTTCTCTTTATTGATGAAATCGGTGAATTACATCCGATTCAAATGAACAAGCTGTTAAAAGTATTAGAGGATCGGAAGGTATTCCTCGAAAGTGCCTATTATCATGAAGAAAATACGCAGATTCCAACCCATATTCATGATATCTTTAAAAATGGCCTTCCGGCGGATTTTCGTTTGATTGGAGCCACAACGAGAACACCAAGTGAAATTCCACCGGCGATTCGCTCACGTTGTATGGAAGTATTTTTCCGTGATTTAAATCAGGAAGAGATTGTGAAGGTTGCAAAAAAAGCAGCCGATAAAGTGAATATGGAAATAAGTGAAAACGGCGTCAATACGCTTTCTACATATGCAAGAAACGGCCGGGAAACAGTTAATATGATTCAAATTGCCGCGGGACTTGCGATTACAGAAGACCGCAGCTTTATTAAGGATGAAGATATTGAATGGGTCATTCATTCCAGTCAGATGACACCAAGAATGGAAAGAAAAATTAATGATATATCACATATTGGACTTGTTAATGGTCTTGCCGTCTATGGACCAAATTCCGGGGCATTGCTCGAAATTGAGGTCACTGTCATTCCGGCAAAGGAAAAGGGTTCGATTAATATTACCGGTATCGTGGAAGAAGAAAGTATCGGCGGGCAGGGTAAGTCGATTCGCCGCAAAAGTATGGCACGCGGTTCGATCGAAAATGTTATTACGGTCCTACGATCAATGGGAGTGCCGGCCAATGATTATGATATCCATGTGAATTTCCCTGGCGGGGTACCTATCGATGGACCTTCAGCGGGAATTGCGATGGCAACAGGCATTTATTCCGCTATATATAAACTACCGATCGATAATACGGTAGCCATGACAGGAGAAATCAGCATTCATGGCAATGTAAAGCCGATTGGCGGCGTGTATCCAAAGGTGAAAGCGGCTTTGAAAGCCGGGGCTAGAACAGTCATTATTCCGGAAGAAAATATGCAAACCATTTTAAATGAAATTAAAGGCATTAATATTGTTCCGGTGACTCACTTACAACAGGTATTTGACCTTGCTTTAGTTCAGTCTTTTGAAAAAAACGATGCCATACCTGCGTCCATTGAATTAACGAAAAAAGAATCAATATAGAATAAACTTCGGTTTGATTCGTAAAATCAAACCGAAGTTTTTTTTGAGGAAGAAAACGGTTTTGTTTGGGGAAAATAATTATATTGAAAAAGAAACAACGTACACTCTCTAAAAATAGACACATAAAACCAAATAAGATAGAATTGTACAACAAAGACTATTCTGCAAAGCAGTAGAAAATAAAAGAAATGCATGTGGAGGTGCAGTATAATGGCGAAACAGAATGAATTGATCGTCCCCCTCCTGCCGCTTCGAGGATTGCTCGTCTATCCGACAATGGTACTTCATTTGGATGTAGGTCGTGAGAGATCTGTGCAAGCACTCGAAAAAGCGATGGTAGATGACCATTTGATTTTTTTAACCACTCAAAAGGATGTCTCAATTGATGAACCTGCAGAAGAAGATTTATACAAATTGGGTACATTGACAAAGGTTAAGCAAATGTTAAAGCTTCCTAATGGTACGATTCGCGTACTAGTAGAAGGTTTGAATAGAGCAGAAGTTGTTTCTTTTTATGATGAAGAAGACTATTACTCCGTTAGTATCGTTACCTACGAGGACCCAGATACAAAAGATGTAGAGGACCAAGCCTTGATGAGAACGATGCTTGATTATTTCGAGCAATACATAAAATTGTCTAAAAAGGTTTCTGCTGAAACCTATGCAACTGTTGCTGATATAGAGGAACCGGGACGAATGGCGGATATTATTGCGTCCCATTTGCCGATTAAGTTAAAGGAAAAGCAAGAAATCCTTGAACTGGTTGATATTAAACAGCGTGTGAATCGCGTCATTGATACCATTCATAATGAAAAAGAAGTCCTTAATCTGGAGAAGAAAATTGGCCAGCGTGTAAAACGCTCGATGGAAAGGACACAAAAAGAGTACTACCTTCGCGAGCAAATGAAGGCGATTCAAAAGGAACTCGGTGATAAAGAAGGAAAAACCGGCGAAATTGCTGATCTCAAGAAGAAAATCGAAGAGGCAGGCATGCCGGAGCATGTCAAAAACGCAGCCACTAGAGAACTCGACCGTTATGAAAAGGTACCGGCGAGCTCTGCAGAGAGTGCAGTCATCCGAAACTATATTGACTGGCTGATTTCTCTGCCGTGGTCTAAAAAGACTGAGGACGACATCGATATCCTTCGTGCTGAAAAAATCCTAAATGAGGAGCATTTCGGGCTAGAAAAGGTAAAGGAACGTGTGCTTGAGTATTTAGCTGTACAAAAACTGACCAATTCGATTAAAGGGCCTATTCTTTGCCTTGCGGGACCTCCAGGGGTTGGTAAAACAAGTTTGGCCCGCTCGATTGCGACCTCCCTGAATCGGAATTTTGTCCGTGTATCCCTTGGCGGTGTTCGTGACGAATCTGAAATCCGAGGTCACCGCAGGACGTATGTCGGAGCCATGCCAGGCCGAATTATCCAAGGTATGAAAAAAGCAGGTACCATTAATCCGGTCTTCCTGCTTGATGAGATTGATAAAATGTCCAGTGATTTTCGCGGGGATCCATCCAGTGCGATGCTGGAAGTATTAGACCCGGAACAAAACCATAATTTCAGTGATCACTATATAGAAGAAACCTACGATTTATCGAAGGTTATGTTTATTGCAACGGCCAATAATCTGTCTACGGTACCTGGACCACTGTTAGATCGGATGGAAATTATTACGATTGAAGGCTATACGGAGATTGAAAAAGTTCATATTTGCCGAGATCATTTACTTCCAAGACAGATTAAAGAAAATGGACTATCCAAAGGTGTTCTGCAAATACGGGATGAAGCCATTTTGAAGGTTATCCGTTACTATACTCGTGAAGCTGGAGTAAGAAGCCTTGAACGTCAAATGGCAACCATCTGCCGGAAAACGGCCAAAATTATCGTAGCTGGTGAGAAGAAGCGTGTTATTATTACGGAGAAGAATGTAGAGGAATTCTTAGGAAAGCCAAGATTCCATTACGGCATGGCCGAGGCAGAAGATCAAGTAGGGGTAGCTACTGGTTTAGCGTATACAACTGTCGGTGGAGATACCTTGCAAATTGAGGTATCATTATCCCCGGGTAAAGGTAAGCTTGTTCTTACTGGTAAGCTTGGCGATGTCATGAAGGAATCGGCTCAAGCGGCATTTAGTTATATTCGTTCAAAAGCAAATGAACTTGGTATAGATGAAAATTTTCATGAAAAATACGATATTCATATCCATGTCCCAGAAGGAGCCGTTCCAAAGGATGGGCCGTCAGCAGGGATTACAATGGCAACAGCGCTAGTATCAGCTCTAACGGGCAAACCAATCCGTCGTGAGGTTGGAATGACAGGTGAAATCACCTTAAGAGGCCGTGTACTTCCGATTGGCGGTTTGAAGGAAAAATCGCTTAGTGCCCATCGTGCCGGACTCAAGACAGTCATCATTCCAAAGGATAATGTTAAGGACATTGATGATATTCCTGAAAGCGTCCGAAATGATTTGGAGTTTGTTCCTGTTGCCCATGTGGATGAGGTATTGAAGCGTGCTCTATTAGAAGGAGAAGTTAGATGAAGGTAGTTAGTTCCGATATTGTCATTAGTGCTGTAAAACCTGAGCAATATCCTGACACAGAGATTCCGGAGTTTGCGCTTGCCGGACGCTCGAATGTTGGGAAGTCATCTTTTATTAATAAGATGTTGAATCGAAAAGGGCTGGCAAGGATTTCATCTAAGCCAGGTAAAACACAGACACTCAATTTTTATTTAATTAATGAAATTTTGCATTTTGTGGATGTCCCCGGTTATGGGTATGCCAAAGTTTCTAAGACTGAGCGGGCCGCATGGGGGAAGATGATTGAGACCTACTTCACGACCCGCGAACAGCTTCGGGCTGTCGTGTTAATTGTTGATTTACGCCATCCGCCAACCTCTGATGATGTGATGATGTATGATTTTCTCAAACATTACGGAATCCCATGTATCATCATTGCGACAAAGGCAGATAAAATCCCTAGAGGAAAATGGCAAAAACATTTAAAGGTTACACGCGAGACATTTGAATTAGATCAAAATGACCATATCGTTCTGTTCTCTTCGGAAACGGGCGAAGGCAAAGATCAAGCCTGGTCGATTTTGCAAAGTTATATGTAAAAAAATAACCGCCTAAGCAGTTCAATCTGCATCAGGCGGTTATTTTTTCTTTTTTAGTAAAAAATAGATACCAACGACAATTAATAGAGCGGGCCAAAATTTCCAAACTAAATTCATCCCGTTTTGCAGGAGGCCGAAATAACCGGCAATCTTATCATAAAACATCAGTAAAACCGCTATAATGAGAAAAAGGAACGCCTGAAACAGGCCGGAATTCGTTTTTTGAAAACGAAGAAAGAAGCCTACAGAAATAATTAAAATTAACATGCCAATCGTATTGGCAGGCCAAAAGGCTAGATGACCTGAAAGATGAAAATGAAGGCCAAATCCAGTCATTATCACTCCGGGGAGAATCGCATCATATTCTTTTGCAGAATATCCCTGTCCCAAAAAGGCTGCACCTACAATAATGAGCAATGTGGGCCATGTATAAAATTGTTGAAAAAGAGTAAAGCCTGTCTGCTGCAGTAGAAAATAAGCCCCAAATCCAATCAGAATAATCCCAGGGAAAATCCTTTGATTTTTCATTAAAAACACCACCACTTCCAGTAAGGTTCACTTGAATCTATTCTATTTTTTTGATACTGTACATAGGGAAGTATTTATAAATAAACCATTCTTAAGAATATGTAAAGAAATCTATGCTAAAGTATCTTTATAAAACTCGCAAATCAAATGAGTTTATTTTATATTAGCATATTGTTTCATTTTGTTCACATTTTTCGAGCAAATGTCGAAATTGCTCGTGATATAATTTTACTAGTGATTACTGTAAACTTTTTGGGGGTGTAATTAAACAAATGCATATTTTAGCCATCGGTCTTAACTATAAAACTGCCCCTGTTGAAATCCGTGAGCGGTTAACCTTCAATGAAACCGATCTTGTGGATGCCATAAAACAATTAAATACAAAAAAGAGCATCCTTGAAAATATTATCGTGTCGACATGTAATCGTACGGAAATTTATGCGGTTGTGGATCAGCTACATACAGGCCGTTATTATATTAAGGAATTTCTGTCCGAATGGTTCGGAATCGAGCAGACAGAATTTTCACCGTTCCTTTTTGTCAATGAGGATGACGGAGCAGTAGACCACTTATTCAATGTTACTTGTGGACTAAATTCGATGGTCTTAGGAGAAACACAAATTCTTGGACAGGTACGAACAAGCTTTATGCTGGCTCAACAAGAGGAAACGATCGGTTCCGTATTTAATCACCTCTTTAAACAAGCGATCACCCTTGCAAAACGCGCACATTCTGAAACAGATATTGGCGCCAATGCTGTTTCTGTCAGCTATGCTGCTGTGGAACTTGCAAAGAAAATTTTTGGTTCCCTTGAAAGTAAACATGTTTTAATCTTTGGAGCCGGAAAAATGGGGGAACTTGCTGCTCAGAACTTGCATGGTAATGGTGTGAAGAAAGTAACCGTCATTAATCGTACGTTTGAAAAGGCAAAAGAGCTTGCAAACCGCTTTGATGGTGAAGCAAAGAATCTTATTGAATTAGAGAAATCACTTGCGGAGGCTGATATCCTAATCAGTTCAACAGGTGCGAAAGATTTTGTTATCTCAAAAGAATTAATGGCAAAAGTGGAGAAAAAGCGCAAAGGAAAACCATTGTTTATGGTCGATATCGCTGTACCTCGTGACTTAGATCCAAGAATTGCCGAACTTGAAAATGTCTTTTTATACGACATTGACGATTTAGAAGGTATTGTCGAAGCAAACTTACAGGAGCGTCAAAAAGCTGCCGCAAAAATCAGGTTTATGATTGAAAAAGAAATCGTTGATTTCAAACATTGGCTGGGCACACTTGGTGTAGTCCCTGTAATTTCAGCACTTAGGGAAAAAGCACTTTCGATTCAGGCGGAAACAATGGAGAGTCTTGAGCGGAAACTTCCTAACCTATCAGATCGGGATATAAAAGTATTAAATAAACATACAAAAAGCATTATCAACCAGCTCTTAAAGGATCCTATTTTACAAGCGAAAGAATTGGCGGCAAGACCGGATGCAGATCAGGCGATGGAATTGTTTATGAAGATCTTTAATATCGAAGGGCTTGTTCAGGAACAACATGAGAAAGCAGCCAAAACTACTAAAATACCGGTTGGAGAAGTTCAGGCTTCTTTCCAGTCATAAGGAGTTGTTGCTATGTTTAACACTCTTTTGACGAGGCTTCACGAATTTACAGTTGTTCTATACGCCTTCAGTGTGTTGTTATATTTTTTCGACTTTATCAACCATAACCGGAAGGCAAATCGTATTGCTTTCTGGTTACTTGCATTTGTATGGATATTGCAAACAGTCTTTCTTGTTTTATATATGATCAAAACAGGCAGGTTCCCTGTATTAACAATTTTTGAGGGGCTTTATTTTTATGCCTGGGTATTAGTAACATTGTCAATTGTTATAAATCACTTATTACGAGTAGATTTTATTGTCTTTTTTACAAATATACTTGGATTTACCGTTATGGCCATCCATACATTTGTCCCGATACAATACCACTCCACTGTCATGGCAAACAAGCTGGTATCTGAACTGCTGTTGATTCATATCACGATGGCTATTCTTTCGTATGGGGCATTTTCCCTTTCCTTTGTTTTTTCAGCGTTATATTTACTTCAATATGATTTGCTGAAAAGAAAAAAATGGGGGTCACGCTTAATCCGGCTTGCAGATTTAGAGAAGCTTGAAAAGCTATCATACATATTAGCTGTCATTGGCGTACCAATACTCTTACTCAGCTTGATTTTAGGCCTGCAATGGGCATTTCTAAAGGTCCCGGGTATGCCGTGGTACGATATGAAAATCATTGGGTCTTTCTTGTTACTTTCATCTTATAGCATTTATTTATACCTGCGGATCGTGAAAAATCTTTATGGCAGACAATTAGCTATCTGGAATACAGCGTCCTTTTTAATTGTATTAATTAACTTTTTCTTATTTGGTCGATTATCATCTTTTCATTTATGGTATACATAACATTAGGAGGCAATCATGAGAAAAATTATTGTTGGTTCTAGACGAAGCAAATTGGCATTAACCCAAACTAATTGGGTCATTGAACAGCTGAAAAAACTCAACCCGAATTTTGAATTTGAAGTAAAAGAAATTGTAACCAAAGGGGATAAAATTCTAGACGTTACCCTTTCAAAGGTTGGAGGAAAAGGATTATTCGTAAAAGAAATCGAGCAGGCCATGCTTAATAAAGAAATTGATATGGCTGTCCATAGTATGAAAGACATGCCTGCTGTTTTGCCGGAAGGTTTAACGATTGGATGTATTCCTTTTCGAGAGGATCATCGTGATGCCTTGATCTCAAATGATCATTTGAAATTGAATGAATTAAAGCCAGGGGCCATCATCGGTACAAGCAGTCTTCGCCGCAGTGCCCAGCTTTTAGCCAAACGTCCGGATTTAGAGATTAAATGGATTCGCGGCAATGTAGATACACGATTAGATAAATTAAAAACAGGTGAATATGATGCCATTATTCTTGCAGCCGCAGGTCTATCCCGCCTTGGCTGGGCAAAGGAAGTTGTCACCGAATTTATTGATGCGGATATTTGTGTTCCTGCCGTTGGCCAAGGAGCATTATCGATCGAGTGCCGTGAGGACGATAAAGAACTGCTAGAACTCTTTGGAAAATTCACTTGTAAAAACACGGAAAGAGCCGTTCGTGCTGAACGTGCTTTCCTTCAAAAAATGGAGGGCGGCTGCCAGGTGCCGATTGCCGGCTTTGCTCAAGTAGATGAAAAGGATGAAATCGTCATAAATGTGTTAGTAGGTTCACCTGAGGGTCAAGAAATATTCAGAGAAGAACTTCGCGGACAAAATCCGGAAGAGCTTGGAAATGAGGCTGCTGATTTATTAATTAAAAAAGGAGCCAAGGACCTGATTGAGAAGGTAAAACGGGAGCTCGAAGGTCGTGAGTAAATGCTCTGCTTTGCATGACAAAAAAGTCCTTGTTCCTCGAGGAAAAGGTCAAGCAAAAGCTTTCTCCCAATTGGTCGAAGGTTATGGAGGGATTCCTGTGGAAATCCCTCTAATTGCCTTTCGTCCGATAGAAAAAAATCATCGCCTTCAAGAGTGTTTGGAGGCCCTTGATACATATGATTGGCTTATTTTTACGAGCAATGTAACAGTCGAAACCTTTTTCAGCTTTTACGATCGGGATAAACAAGCGCTGCCTAAGATTGCTGTTATTGGGAAGAAGACGGCTGAGGTCCTTCATGAAAAAGGTATTCACGCGGCATTTGTACCTTCGGCCTATGTGGCGGAGGTGTTTGTGGATGAGTTTTTACCGGCCGTTGATATTCATTCAAAGGTACTGCTCCCTAAAGGCAATCTGGCCCGAGAACATATTGCTGCTTCCTTAACAGAGGCGGGTGCACATGTTGATGAAGTAGTTATTTATGAGACGTACATGCCAGAGGAAAGCCGGTTGAAGCTGGCACGGATGCTGGCAGATAATGAATTAGATATTCTAACCTTCACTAGCCCATCGACTGTCGATCATCTTATGGTGGTTGTGAGACAATATGGTTTGGAGGAGTCGTTGAAAAAATGTATAATCGGCTGTATCGGACCGGTTACTGAAAAAAAGCTGCTTGAGTACGGTATAACGGTTCATGCTTCTCCGGATGAGTACACCGTGAAGGATATGATGAAGAGCACGATTGCTTATCTTGAGGATAAAAGTTAAAAAGCTGTCGCGAGCTAACGGCAGTTATCCGCCAGTAACAAATTTAATTAAAATTATTTGGAGGTAATTATATAATGGAACTTCAATTTCAACGTCATCGCAGATTACGTACAAGTGCCAATATGCGCGCACTAGTCAGAGAAAACCACCTAAGACCGGAAGACTTCATTTATCCGTTATTTATTTATGAAGGCGAAAATATTCGCAACGAAGTTTCTTCTATGCCTGGAGTATTCCAAGTATCAATGGACAACCTTCATGCTGAAATGGAAGATATTGTTGCACACGGAATCAAGTCCGTATTATTATTCGGAATTCCCAAAACAAAAGATGCCTGTGGTACGCAAGCATTCCATGACCATGGGATTGTTCAGGTCGCTACCCGTTATATAAAAGAAAACTTCCCGGATATCATTATTGTTGCAGATACTTGTTTATGTGAATATACCGACCATGGTCACTGCGGAATGATTAAAGGCGACAAAATCCTTAACGACGAATCTCTTGATTTGCTTGTAAAAACAGCTGTAGCCCAAGCACAAGCCGGTGCAGATATTATTGCACCTTCAAACATGATGGACGGTTTCGTAGCAGCGATTCGTGCTGGGTTAGATGAAGCTGGTTTTACAGAGATTCCAATTATGTCTTATGCGGTTAAATATGCCTCCGCTTTTTATGGACCATTCCGTGAAGCGGCAGAGGGAGCACCGCAATTTGGTGACCGGAAAACCTACCAAATGGACCCGGCTAACCGGATGGAAGCTTTCAGAGAAGCAGAATCTGATGTGGCTGAAGGTGCAGATTTCTTAATCGTTAAACCAGGTATGCCGTATCTTGATATTGTTCGTGACATTAAAAATAACTTTAACCTGCCTGTTGTCATTTATAACGTCAGCGGGGAGTATGCCATGATTAAAGCAGCAGCCCAAAACGGCTGGATAGACGAAAGAGGGACTGTGCTTGAAATGCTCGTGGGTATGAAACGTGCAGGTGCAGATTTAATTGTTACTTATCATGCGAAAGATGCATGCCGCTGGTTAAAAGAAGAGCAATAAACCTATTTGAAAAGAGGGAAAAGAATGCGTTCGTATACGAAATCGATTGAAGCATTTAAACAAGCCCAAAACCTAATGCCTGGCGGTGTTAACAGCCCGGTTCGGGCGTTTAAATCCGTAAATATGAGCCCCATCTTTATGGAACGAGGCAAAGGGTCAAAAATATACGATATAGATGGTAATGAATATATTGATTACGTCTTGTCATGGGGGCCGCTGATTTTAGGCCACTCCAATGATCGAGTAGTCGAGGCTTTGAAAAAAACAGCTGAGATGGGTACAAGCTTTGGTGCACCAACCTTGCTGGAAACAAAATTAGCAGCGCTTGTGATTGAGCGTGTCCCATCCATAGAAGTAGTCAGGATGGTTAACTCAGGAACAGAAGCAACCATGAGTGCCCTTCGCTTAGCACGTGGCTATACTGGCCGCAATAAAATTCTTAAATTTGAAGGCTGTTATCATGGTCATGGCGACTCATTGTTGATTAAAGCAGGATCAGGAGTTGCTACCCTAGGATTACCTGACAGCCCGGGAGTACCTGAGGGGATTGCGAAAAATACCATCACGGTTCCTTATAACGATCTTGAAAGTGTTAAATATGCGTTTGAACACTTCGGTGAAGATATTGCGTGTATTATCGTAGAGCCTGTAGCAGGAAATATGGGACTTGTCCCTCCGCTTCCTGGATTCCTAGAAGGGCTTCGAGAGCTAACCACAGCAAACGGCTCTTTACTTATTTTCGATGAAGTAATGACTGGTTTCCGTGTAGGTTACAATTGTGCACAAGGTTATTTCAATGTTACTCCTGACCTTACTTGCCTTGGAAAAGTAATCGGCGGTGGACTTCCTGTGGGTGCTTATGGCGGTAAAGCAGAAATTATGCAGCAAATCGCCCCAAGCGGCCCAATTTACCAAGCTGGTACATTATCAGGAAATCCGCTTGCTATGACAGCAGGACTCGAAACATTAAGTCAATTAACCCCAGAGCACTATCAAGAGTTTATCCGTAAAGGCGATATGCTCCAAAAAGGCTTTGAGGCAGCGGCTGAAAAATATGATATTCCTATTAGCTTTAACCGTGCCGGTTCGATGATTGGCTTCTTCTTTACGAATGAAGCCGTCATTAATTATGAAAAAGCAAAGTCGTCCAATTTAGAGTTCTTTGCGGCGTATTATCGCGAAATGGCTAATCAGGGGATATTCCTGCCGCCATCTCAATTCGAAGGATTATTCCTATCTACTGAGCACTCTGATGAGGATATTGAAAAGACGATTCAAGCAGCAGAGGTTGCTTTCTCTAAACTTAAATAATCGTTGCTTTTGCACCCACTTTTTAGAAAGTGGGTGTTTTTTTTAGATCATAAACCACTCTCCAATTTCCCACACAATTCTTTTTCAGGCCACAACAGCATTTTTAATCATATTTAAAAAACAAAGCACATAAAGTGTAAGTGACATAGTGATTTTGCGTGGAGGATACGAAAGGAGGAGTCGCTTTGTCCCAAGAGAATCAATCGTGCCTGCGATTTTCCTTGGAGGAGTCATTGTGGTTTAGAAAAGGACAGGAAGTCGAGGAACTCATTTCGATTTCCCTAGACCCGGACATCACCATCCAGGAAAACGATCAGTACGTAACCATACGTGGTTCGCTCGAATTAACCGGAGAATATAAAAGTTATGAAACCAGCGATGTGAGTGATGAGGAAACTGCTACGTCTTTAAAATTTGTTGAGAGAGTAGCCGAACTTGAAGAGGAGGGATGCTGTGAGTTTTCACATCGATTCCCAGTGGATATCACGATTCCGAATAACCGGATTCAAAGTATTTATGATATCGATGTCCTCGTAGAATCATTTGATTATTCCATCCCTGAGCGCAGCTGCTTAAAGCTTTCTGCTGAGTTAACTATCAGTGGGTTATATGGCAATGATCAGGGCCAGCAGCATCAAGAGGAACAAGAGTATGAAGTTCTTCATCGTGCCAATGAGGAAGAAGTGGAAGTAGAACAACATGCTGTCCATAACACGTTTGAAAACAATTACTTGTTTGAAGCAGAGGCCAGGAAACAGCAGGAAGAAGAACCAGTGGAAATCTTGCCGAAATTCCCTACCTTTAACTACCATCCACAGGCAGAAGAAGAGGAAGAAGAGTACGCGCCTGCTTGGAGCCTTCAGGAGGCTAGAAGTGAAGGCAGCAAGCCTGAACAAGTTGAGGTAGAAGTGGAACAAATTGTCGTGGTGGAAGAGGAAGCCCCGCACCACCATGAAGAAGTGATTGTTGCAGAAGTGATTGAAGAAAGTTCATCTTCCTCATCAGAAGAACCACCAAAACATATGAAAAAGAAGAAGGCCGCTAAGAAAAAGAGTATGACGTTAACAGAGTTCTTTGCACGTAAAGATGAAAGAACATCCCAAACAAAGTTGAAGGTTTGTATCGTCCAAAAAGGGGATACGGTGGCAAGCTTAGCTGACCGATACGATGTAACGGTTCCGAATCTGCTTCGTGTTAACAACCTTGATTTAAATCAAGATGTATTTGTTGGGCAGGTTCTTTACATTCCAGGGACATTTGCCAAAAACTAACGGATAAAAAAGATGAGCGGGTTGTTATAACCTGCTCAGCTTATTTTTTAATGGCTGCGTTAAAGGTAATTGTTGATTTAGGAACTATGTTAATTGGAGCGGAAGGTGCGAGACCCCTGCGGGAGTACGGGACTGGGGAGACCCCGCAGGCGCAAAGCGCCGAGGAGGCTCACCGGCACGCCCGCGGAAAGCGAAGCGCCTGGAGCGGAAATTAACATACAACTCAGCCTTTCTAATTTGAAAGAGAGATGACATCTCATGAGCGATATGAATCGGGTAGAATCAGTGGCACCGATATTAAACCATTATCTTGTTGAGCCTTATTTTGTAGAGGATTATGGGATTGTTCAAAAGGTTTATTCTAATAAAGGCACATTTGCGTTAAAAAAAATACCACCTACAACAGGGACAGATTTCATCCGGCATGTTCACCTATTATATCAAAAGGGCTTCAACCGCATCGTTCCCATCTATCCAACGATGGACGGCAGATATGCCGTTTTGCATGAGAATAATCTATACTACCTAATGCCCTGGATGACAAATGGTCAAAAAGAAAACCGCGATCATAAAAATCTTGAACTTTTTCGGGAGTTAGCCAGGCTTCATACCCTTTCTGCCAAAGAAGTGACGGTTAGTAAGGAAGAGCGTACCGAACATTATGAAAAAACCATTCAGCAGCTGGAGAAGCATCAGGAATTCCTTGATGGTTTTATTGATGAATGTGAAAAAAAGACCTATATGTCACCGTTTCAATTATTATATTGCCTGTATTATAACGAAATCAGCCAGGCACTGCGTTTTTCGAAAGCTAAATTCGAAGAATGGTACGAGAATACGAAGGACACAGAGAAGGCGCGCATGGTCATTACCCATGGAAAATTATCTTCCGAACATTTTCTTTATGATGACCGGGGGTACGGTTTCTTTATCAATTTTGAAAATGCCCGTTACGGGTCCCCCATACATGATCTCCTCCCCTATTTGTCAAGATCATTAAATACCAGGCCAACGCGGAATGATACGGCCATTGATTGGGTGTATCATTACTTTAAATATTTTCCCTATAAAGAGGATGAGAAGCTATTATTCTATAGTTATTTAGCTTTGCCGGTTCCGATTATGCAAGTGGTGGAAAGCTTCTACAAGAAACAAGGACGAAAGAATGAAATGAAATTTGTCGGTAAGCTTCAAGAACAATATTGGCACTTAAAGAATTCGGAGTATGTGGTCATGCGGATGACAGAAATAGAAAATCAAAGGAAACAAGCAAAAGAAGGAGCCCAGCAGCAGTCCTAACCTGCATGATGGGCTCCTTATATAATTTCAAAGTATATGGAGACTGCAATCGCAAGAAAAATAACTAACAGCAATACATCCAGGATAGTCGGTAAAAACAGGGTCCGAATAAATTGAAAGATCGTAAAGGGAACAATAAATTGTGCGGCAATCCTGCGCGAAGTAATAAACCAGGGTTGGTATTTATATTTGTGGAAATTATTACGTTTCACGTTCCGGGAACCTCCCTAAGAAAAATAAAATTTTTATTTATATATATTCCAAAGGCCTAGATAAGTTCTCTTATAATTACATAAGGTATAAAATATAAAAAAATTGGTCATCATGATTGACGTCACTCCCCTTTTTTGGGTAGTATAACAATATAATTTAAAATGAAAGCTACGACAGGGAAGAGTACAATGCACGCCTGCTTAAAGAGAGGGAAATCATCAGCTGGAAGATTTCCTAAGAGGAACGTTGGAAGGTCGCCCATGAGCTTCTTCTGCGAACGGAGAGATCCTAGTAGTTGAAGACGGATAAAATCCGTTATCTAAGTTAAGAGCCAATCGTGTTTTTTTGATTGGAAAAAAGGTGGTACCGCGAAGCAAACTCCATTCGTCCTTTTACAAGACGAATGGAGTTTTTTATGTTAAGGAGGAAATAAAATGGAAACAAAGGAATTAACAATGCCAACCAAATACGATCCGCAAACAATTGAAAAAGGTCGATATGAATGGTGGCTGAAGGGTAAATTTTTCGAGGCAAAGGACGATGAAAGCAAACAGCCTTACACCATTGTGATCCCGCCGCCAAACGTGACCGGAAAGCTTCACTTAGGCCATGCCTGGGATACAACCCTGCAAGATATCCTGACACGGATGAAACGGATGCAGGGATATGATGTTCTTTGGCTTCCAGGTATGGACCATGCAGGTATTGCCACTCAAGCAAAGGTGGAAGAAAAACTTCGCAACGAAGGAAAAAGCCGTTATGATTTAGGCCGTGAAAAGTTCGTTGAAGAAACATGGAAGTGGAAGGAAGAATATGCTTCCCATATCCGTCAGCAGTGGGCGAAATTGGGCTTAGGTCTTGATTACAGCCGCGAGCGTTTCACATTAGATGAGGGACTTTCAGATGCGGTTAAAGAAGTATTTGTCACCCTTTATAAAAAAGGCTTAATCTACCGCGGTGAATACATCATTAACTGGGATCCATCAACAAAAACCGCTTTATCTGATATTGAAGTAATCTACAAGGATGTTCAAGGTGCCTTCTACCATATGAACTATCCACTGGCAGATGGTTCTGGTCACATCGAAGTAGCTACCACTCGTCCGGAAACTATGCTTGGTGATACCGCTGTTGCTGTTCACCCGGAAGATGATCGTTACAAGCATCTAATCGGTAAAACTGTTATCCTTCCAATCGTTGGCCGAGAAATTCCAATTGTTGGTGATGATTATGTGGATATGGAATTTGGCTCAGGGGCGGTAAAAATCACACCTGCACACGATCCGAATGACTTTGAACTAGGGAACCGCCATAACCTTGAGCGTGTCTTAGTCATGAACGAAGATGGTTCCATGAATGAAAAAGCAGGCAAATACCAAGGCTTAGACCGTTTTGAATGCCGTAAGCAAATCGTTAAGGACTTACAGGAACTTGGTGTTCTTTTCAAGATTGAAGAGCATATGCATTCCGTTGGTCACTCCGAGCGCAGCGGCGCTGTTGTTGAACCATATCTATCCACTCAATGGTTTGTAAAAATGCAGCCGCTCGCTGACCAAGCGATTGCCCTGCAAGACAAAGAGAACAAAGTAAATTTCGTTCCTGACCGCTTTGAAAAAACCTATCTCCGCTGGATGGAAAATATCCGCGACTGGTGTATTTCTAGACAGCTTTGGTGGGGCCATCGTATCCCTGCTTGGTACCACAAGGAAACAGGTGAGGTATACGTAGGAACAGAAGCACCAGCAGATGCTGAAAACTGGGAACAGGATAAAGACGTACTAGATACATGGTTCAGTTCAGCATTATGGCCGTTCTCAACCATGGGCTGGCCAAACAATGAGGCGGCGGATTTTAAACGCTACTTCCCAACTGACGCTCTTGTAACTGGTTACGACATTATCTTCTTCTGGGTATCCCGGATGATTTTCCAAAGCATCGAGTTTACCGGCGAACGTCCATTTAAAGATGTACTAATTCACGGATTGGTTCGTGATGAGCAGGGACGTAAGATGAGTAAATCACTTGGCAATGGTGTCGATCCAATGGATGTGATTGAAAAATATGGCGCTGATGCCCTGCGCTACTTCTTATCCACCGGAAGTTCACCTGGTCAGGATTTACGTTTTAGCTTTGAAAAGGTTGAATCTACTTGGAACTTTGCTAATAAAATTTGGAATGCTTCCCGCTTTGCGTTAATGAATATGGACGGCTTAACCTTTGAAGAGATTGATTTCAGCGGTGAAAAATCCGTTGCTGATAAGTGGATTTTAACTCGCTTAAATGAAACCATTGAGCATGTGACAAGACTTTCGGAGCGCTATGAATTCGGTGAAGTTGGCCGTGCATTATATAACTTTATCTGGGATGACTTCTGTGATTGGTATATTGAAATGGCGAAGCTTCCATTATACGGTGAAGACGAAGCAGCGAAGAAAACAACTCGCTCAATTCTAGCTTATGTTTTAGATCATACGATGCGTCTATTACATCCATTCATGCCATTTATCACAGAGGAAATCTGGCAGAACCTTCCTCATGAAGGAGAATCCATCACAACGGCTGCTTGGCCGGCTGTGAAGCCAGAGTTAACGGATGAACAGGCGGCTCAAGAAATGAAGCTGCTCGTTGAAATGATTCGTGCCGTACGGAATATTCGTGCAGAGGTAAATACGCCATTAAGCAAGAAGATTAAGATGATCGTAAAAGCGAAAGATGACTCGGTTCTAAAAGCAGTTGAAACGAATCGCAGCTATATCGAGCGTTTCTGTAATCCGGAAGAATTGCAAATCGGTATTGAGATCGACGTGCCTGAAAAAGCTATGACAGCTGTTGTGACTGGCTTAGAAATTATCTTACCGCTAGAAGGTTTAATTAATATCGACGAAGAGATTGCGCGTCTTAATAAAGAATTAGACCGCTTAACTAAAGAAGTGGATCGAGTTCAGAAGAAATTAAGCAACGAAGGCTTTATGAAAAAAGCACCTGAAAGTGTTGTGGAAGAAGAACGTGCCAAAGAAAAAGATTATCTAGAGAAGAGAAACACAGTGGAAGCACGGATTAAAGAGTTAAGAGGATAAATGATAGGCGAGACGAATTCGATTATGGATTCGTCTCGATTACATAAAAGGGGTGTACCAAAATTGTTTACGACTTACCAAGAAGCCCTGGACTGGATTCATGGGAGACTTAGACTAGGAATTAAACCAGGATTAACACGAATGGAATGGATGATGGACAAGCTTGGGTCTCCGGAAAAGAAAATCAAAGCTGTTCATGTGGGCGGGACCAATGGAAAAGGCTCCACCGTCACTTTTTTACGTTCGATTCTCCAAGCGGAAGGATACGAGGTTGGGACCTTTACCTCCCCATACATTGAACAATTTAATGAACGGATTAGTGTCAATGGCAAACCAATCAGTGATGAGGAAATACTAAGGTTGACCAATGTTATTAAGCCGCTCGCAGATGAATTGGAAGGAACGGAACTTGGGGGTCCAACGGAGTTTGAAGTAATTACAGCAATGGCTTTTTATTATTTTGCTAATGCCAATAATATTGATATGGTCATTTTTGAAGTTGGGTTAGGCGGGCGATTTGATTCCACCAATATTATTCAACCGTTAGCTTCTATTATTACGAACATTGGTTTAGATCATACTAATATCCTCGGAAATACCTATGAGGAGATTGCCTTTGAAAAAGCTGGGATTATTAAGTCTAACACACCAATCTTTACGGCTGTAAAACATCCAGGTGCCTTAAAGGTGATTGAGGAGGTAGCGGACAAGCAGTCAGCTCCTATCTCTCGATTAAATCAAGAATTCCAGATTAGTGGCCATGAATCCATTGTTAAAGGTGAAGTGTTTTCTTTAAAATCCAAGTCTCTATCCCTAGAGCAGCTTGAGATCAGTATGATGGGCCAGCATCAAACGGAAAATGCGTCACTAGCTGTTCTTGCGGCAGACTATTTAAATCAAGCAGGTTTTCAAGTAACTGAGCAATCAATTAGAAAAGGATTAAAAGAGGCTTACTGGCCAGGTAGGTTTGAAATCCTTTCTGAAAAACCCCTGGTGATTATTGATGGAGCACATAATCAGGAAGGTATTACGGCATTAGTTCATGAGTTATCCAGCAGATACAAAGACCGAAACATTCATATTGTATTTGCGGCGTTAAGGGATAAGAAATTGGATGAAATGATTGGAATGCTTGATGGAATTGCTGATCAGATTACTTTTGTCAGCTTTGATTTTCCTCGTGCCGCTAAAGCGGAGGAATTATTTCAAATAAGTAAATCAGCAAGCAAATTGGCAGTAGAAGATTGGTCATCTTATCTCCTTGAAAAAATGAAATCCTTGAAACCAAAAGAGATGTTAATCGTTACAGGTTCTCTTTATTTTATCTCTGAAGTAAAACCTTTAATTACAAAATCGTTATAGAAGAAAATAGTAAGAGGGCACTTTTAATAAGTGCCCTTTTTTGGGGTTTAAAAATTCAAGTATTCGAACGTGCCCTATTTACTGTTGAAAAGAAAATATGGAACTGCTAAACTAAAAACTATGTAAAAAGTAGTAAATTTTTGCTACATTTATGATAAAGAAGTAGAAAATTGTCTATTTATAAAGGATGAAGGCCCATGAGGAAGTACCTATCTACTGAAAAAGGGTTGACTTTAATAGAAATACTAGTATCTATTGTTATATTATCCATCATTGTTGTCTCATTCTTATCAATGTTTGTTCAATCCTCCCGCTCCAATAATTTTTCGAAAAGAATTGTCGATGCCACATATGTTGCGGAAACGCAAATGGAAGAACTGAACAATATGAATAAATCACTGGCCTCTCCATCACTTGCCAATTTATCAACTGAAATTAAGAAAAGTTATACAGTTGATAGCAGTTGCAGTGATTGTTTTGGAAAGACAACTAGCGGCCATTATGTATTAGTGCAGTTAAAAAATGTTTCAACCGAGTTAGGGAAAGTGATTGTAAAAATCTACAAGGATAATAGTAAAACTAGCCAGGAAGCTCAAATGGAGTTGAATGTTTCCTGGAAAAGGTAGCAGGTGATGAGATGAAAAAGAATGAAAAAGGAATAACTCTGGTTGAATTACTATGCTCCCTTGCTCTTCTATCAATGGTATTGCTGCTGGTAAGTTCCATCCAAATGTTTAGCGTTAAGCAATCCACTGCCCAAAATGAAGAAATTCAAAAACAAACAGATGACCGCCTGGCCATGAATATGTTAACAAAAGAAATAAGGAAGGCAGACTCCGCAAAAATAAATATCCAAAATAATATTTTAACAATTGATGGTACGAAATATTTTTTGGATGGAACTTCGCTTAAAAAAGGCGACCAAGTCCTTGTTTCCAATATAAAAAACTTCACGATTATCCAAAATGGCGACAAAATTACCTTACAAGTAGGAAGTATTTCAACTACTATGTATATTAGAAAATAGGTGAAATGATGAAGAAAAAACCCCTAATATTTCAATCGTTAAAAAATGAGCACGGGATGGCTCTTGTCGTTGTTTTAATGATTCTTGTAGTTGTATCTATATTAGGATTAGGTTTAATGGGATTAGCTTCTTCTAATATGAAAATGAGTACCGGGGAACGAAATAATCAGTCTTCCTATTATGTTGCCGAGTCAGGTGCCACTCTCCTAATGAATGACGTTACCACGCAAATAAATAATATTTATAAAAGTGCCAAAACAAAGGATGAATTTTTTTCTTCTGCTGAATCAATTTTAAATAATTATTCTGCAGAGCAACAATCTACCAACTTTGAGAAAAACTTCGGAACACAACCGGTTGCAAAATATAAAATTGAAAAAGTGGATCCGGCTACGAAAGAATACAAAGTAATTTCAACGGGAACAGTAGATAATCGAACAAAAACGGTCGAGCAAAAGTTTAGACTGATTTGGGATGTGAATTTCCCTAAGACTGCTGTTTTTGTCGATAATAAAATAACTGTAGATAGTGGCAGCGCCATTATAAATGGATCTATTGGAACAAATTCAATCGAGAATGAAGCAATAACATTGCATGATTCAGGCAATTTACCATCGGATGCTGAAATCATTGTTGGGCCTAATGCACCAAATCAAGGGAAAGATGTGGTCAACCTCAATTATTTTACAAACATAACTGTATTGGAAGAAAAAATTTCATTAGAGCTTAAACCATTCAAAGAAACTCCAGCTCAGTCGTATCCAACAACTCTGGGACCAATTGCTGTTCCTAGTGACGGTAACATAAAAATTACTTCCAACACGACTATAAATAATATGCCTAATCCAGTCGTCTTAAATAATGTAACCATTGATAATAATGCAAAATTAAATATAGATATAGGTTCTAATAACGTAGAAATGTATGTTAATAATTTTGTTTTGAATAACAACAGTGTTTTTAATGTGATAGGAACGGGCACCCTGTCGCTTTATGTCAATGGTTCACTCACTATAAATAACGCGGTAATTAACGAGGTACCATCGCAGAAGGATAAATTAATCATTTACTTGAGAAAATCAACAGATCCTACTAAACCTAAAACGATAACCGCCAGTTCTAATGGAACTGGCATTAACTGCAGTATTTTTGCAGAGGATGCGCAGTTTAATTTTACAGGAGGGACCTTTCGGGGAAGGTTTGCCACTGGAGGATCAGTGGAAATTGGTGGTAATAATGTAATAGAAGGAGCCATTATTGCAAAAAATTTGCATTTACAAGGTAATTCCAGTTTAACCTTTGTTGAACAGGATGCATTTTTACCATTACCATCTTTTAAAGTAAATCCAATAAAGATTGACCCGGTTCGTGAAAAATAGTTACTAATTTTAAACTATACTACCACTTTAATTGGAATGTATTCCACGAGAGTACTATTTTCCTATTAAAGTGGTGTTTTTTGTGTCTTTATAAATATTTTTTACCATCTTTTAAAGTGCAAAAAAATATTATACAATCTTTAATAGGCGAAATTTGTCTAATTATTCAAGATAACGGTAAAAATTGTAGTTTTATAGTATATAATGACTAGTTTTAAAGGGTGTGGATAAATGCAAACAATTATTTGGTCCATTGGTTCTATGGTTGCTCTTGTGCTAATTCTTAATTATTTACCTTTAGGATATACCAAAAAGGGTAAGATTTTAGTTGCACTTAATGGTTTTCTGCTGGCACTTGCCGGAAATGCGGCCTCATCTATTTTTCCTTTGTGGGAGACGGCCTTAATGCTTCTTGCACTCACCTTTTTTAGTGCTTATTTTATGAACAATCGTTTAGGGACTGTAATGGTTAAGGAGGATTCTCTATTTGAAGATGATTGGGAAGTAGATGGTAATGATTTATCCACTGGGAACGTAGAATTAACTCCGTCTGACTCCACCTATCTTTCTTTAGAGAAAGATGCAAGCATTACGTCAGATATCGAAGAGCTGTTTGAATTAACTACTGAAATAAACGATGAAGATACTTTAGTTTTTAGTAAAAATATCGAAACAGCCATACAAAACGACATCAAAAAAACCAGCCTCCTAGAAACAGACTTTGAAGACGGTTATTTATCTGACATGGAAACTGTAGTTGAAATGGATACTGAATCTGAACCAGAAACTATATCTGATGAACTCAGTATTCTTTCAATAATTTCTAAGGATGATTCCTTATCTCCAAAAAGCAAAGATGCCTCAGTACTTGATCAGCTGGAAGAATCTGATCATCAGGAATCCGGATTTGAAAACAATTATTTGTCTGATATAGAGAGTTTATTAGAGTTTGAGGAAGGTGTTTCTAATCATACAGTCGTAAAAATGGATGAATTAGAATTGCTGGACTTAAATCCAGATGTAGAAGAATTAGCTGATACTGACAGCTTTCTACTCGAGGATACAGATTTAACCAATAACTCTGAGGATGAAGGCTGGCTGGAGGAAATTAATGATTTTGAGGAGTTAACCTTAGATAAGGAGCACAAGATTGTTCCAGATGAGACTGAAGAAAATTTCTTAGAAGAATTATTTCTTGCATCTGAAGAAGCAGCGGCTGGGACTGAAAGAATAAATTTGAAAAAAGATAGCAATACGGAGAGGGCAGTCCAATTACAAAAGTAGTTTGACTGATTAGGGGCAAGGATATGAAGAAAAACACACAGTTTATAAAATTATTCATCGTACTGTTTTTTAGTACAGCATTTATCTTCAGCACCTCTCACTTTGGCGCAAAGGCATATGAAAAATTTGCTAACCTTGATGGGAAATATTCCGCAGGAACAAAGATTGGCAGCCTAGATATCTCGGGAAAAACAGCTACTGAAGCAGACAGTTTACTTGAAAAACAGTATCTTGATTGGCTGAAGAAAACTAAATTCACCTTCCAATTTAGTGAAAAGAGTGTTGCGTTTGATTTGAACCTTTTTTACCTCGATAAGGAAACAACTATTAATTCCATTAAAGATGGACAGTCCAACCCTATCTATATAACTCTTGATCTTACTCAGTTAGAAGACCAGGTTAGTATACTCTTCCCTGAGCTTAATTCTAAAAACATTGACTTTACCAAACTAAAAGCTAGTTTAGAATCGACAGCTTCTATTCTTCAAAATGGTAATCATACCTCTAACCTAACAAAGGATTATATGTTGGCAAATGCGGCTGAAAAAGATGTTATTATCAGTGAAGCCATCCTTAATTTAAAGGAGGTTCCTTTAGAACTTCCTGCTATCATCGCAAAAAATTCAGAAATAATAATTGCCGAAGGCGCTACGTTTTCTGTTCTTGATTATGCAAAGGAGCAAACGATTAGCAACTCCTATCTGTTAAGCTTACTCGGTACGGGGATTTATCAGGCGATTTTACCAACCAATTTTACCATTGTGGACCGAAATATCAGTAGTTCACTTCCGGATTATGCTGGTTTGGGACTTGAAGCAAGAGTAACTCCTAATAGAAACAAGGACTTAATCATTACCAATCCTAATAAAACAAGCTATACACTTGTGCTTGGGTTAAAAAATAATCAATTATCTGTGAGTTTAAAAGGTGAAAAGTTCCTTTACAACTATAAAATTATTAAAAAAGACGAGCAGTCGATCAAACCGAAAACGATTGTTCAGTATAGTCCATTGTTAAAATCGGGGAATACATTGGTCAAAGCTGCAGGTTCTAATGGCAAATACGTAAAGGTTTACCGGGAAGTTTACCAAGGGGAACAGTTGGTAAAAACTGATTTCATTGCTGAGGATTACTATTCTCCAGTTTATCGAGTTGAGATACATGCCCTAACGGGGGCAACCCAGGGAACAACGGTAACTGGAAGTCAAACAACAACTACAACGACAACTCCTTCAACTGAAACAAGTCCAAATGGAAGTCAAACTACATCAACATCTGGTACAACACAACAAGATTCCAATGCTGATGACCTTTGGGGGAAGCCAAATGAACAGCCAAAATAAGGTGGATAACAATAGAAAACAAACAAGAAAACGGCTGGGTGAATTGTTAATTGAACAAGGGCTTATTACACAAGAGCAACTAGCTGTTACCTTAGAGGATCATAAGGGGTCAAGTCAGAAGCTTGGGGAAGCCTTGCTCCAAAGAGGATTTATTACAGACCAACAATTGGCAGAGGTATTAGAAAATCAGCTTGGGATTCCCCATGTCAATCTCGTTCAATATCCCTTTGATACAAGTCTTTTTTCCTTAATTTCAAAGGACATGGCGAAACGAAATTTGATTGTCCCGCTAAAAAAAGAAGGTAACAAGCTGTTTGTCGCAATGGTCAATCCGATGGATTTTATCATTATGGATGATTTACGTCTTTCGACTGGATTTCAGATTGAAGCAGGGATCGCTACGAAGGAGGATATCCTCCGAACAATAAACAAGTATTATGAAGATGATGATGGATTTGAGGAACTTTTTGATGACGTAGCATCAAACGAGCGCGGCCGGGATGAAGATGCCACAAACCAGGATTCGCCGATTGTTCGGCTGGTGAATCAGCTTCTTACCAATGCTGTCATCCAAAAAGCAAGTGATATCCATATTGATCCACAAGAAACAAAAATCGTTATCCGTTACCGTGTAGACGGTGTACTAAGAGTCGAACGGACATTGCCTCGTCATATGCAAAGTGTTTTAACAGCAAGGATCAAAATTATGTCCAATTTAGATATTACAGAACATCGGATCCCACAGGACGGCCGGATAAAATTACATCTTGATTTTTATCCCATTGATTTGCGGGTATCTACCCTTCCAACTGTCTACGGAGAAAAAATTGTCATGCGTCTGTTAGACATGGGGGCAGCATTAAATGATTTAAATAAAATTGGTTTTAATTCTCTAAATTTTAAACGGTTTAATCAATTAATTGAGCAGCCAACCGGAATTGTGCTTATTACTGGCCCAACAGGGTCAGGGAAATCTTCCACCCTTTATGCTGCTCTAAATAAATTAAACAGCGATGAGGTTAATATCATCACGATTGAAGACCCAGTTGAGTATCAATTGGAAGGGATTAATCAAATCCAAGTCAATCCTAATGTTGGGATGACCTTTGCGGCAGGACTGCGTTCCATTCTGCGTCAGGATCCAAATATTATCATGGTTGGAGAGATTCGTGATAAAGAGACCGCGGAGATCGCCATTCGTGCATCATTAACCGGTCATTTAGTTTTAAGTACGCTGCATACAAATGATTCCCTTGGAACCATTACCCGCCTGAATGATATGGGCGTAGAACCATTCATGATTGCCTCTTCAGTAAGCGGCATTGTGGCACAGCGGCTTGTTCGAAGGGTTTGCCGCGATTGTGCAGAGGCACAGGAACCTTCACTAAGAGAAAAAGAAATTTTTGCAAGACGCGGCTTGAAAATTGACCAGATCGTTAGAGGAAAAGGTTGCCCTTCCTGCAATATGACGGGTTATAAAGGAAGGGTTGCTCTTCATGAAGTATTGGTTATTGACGATAACATGAGAAGAATCATCATGAATGATAATTCTTTTCAAAAATTAAAGGAACATGCGATTAAAAATAAAACCATCTTCCTAATTGACGATGGTTTATTAAAAGTGAAACAAGGGATGACAACAACAGAAGAAGTACTTCGTGTTGCCATTCTAGAGTAGGAGTATGAGACATGAGTGAAAGAATCGATAATATTCTAAGGGCAGCAATAGAATTTAAAGCGTCTGATATTCATTTAACAGTTGGCGTACCACCAATTTTTCGGATTAACGGAGATATTAAACGGTATGGGAAAGAGATGCTTATGCCATCAGACACTGAGGCAATAGCAAAGCAAATAATCCCTGAAAATCTATATGACCATTTTAAAGAAAAAGGGGAGCTTGATTTCTCATATGGAATCCCAGGAGTGTCCCGATTCCGTGTGAATGCTTATCACCAAAGAAAAAGTGTCTCACTGGCACTACGGGTTGTAGCATCCAAAACGCCAACCCTCGAGGACCTAGATCTGCCTGAAATTATTCCGAAGCTTGTTGAAAAGCCACAAGGACTGATTCTTGTAACAGGTCCAACCGGAAGCGGGAAGTCTACAACTCTTGCTTCGATGGTGGATTATATGAATCGGACTATGAGAAAGCATATCATTACATTGGAAGACCCGATTGAATATCTTCATAAACATGGAAATTCCATCATTGATCAGCGTGAAGTCGGTTTTGATACTATGAATTATGCGAGCGGTCTTAAGGCTGCACTTCGTCAAGACCCAGACGTAATTCTTGTAGGGGAGATGCGTGACTTAGAAACGATTGGGATAGCCATTACAGCAGCAGAAACAGGCCACCTTGTATTTGGCACTCTTCACACCTCGAGTGCACCAGCAACGATTAACCGGATCATTGACGTTTTTCCTCCGGCCCAGCAGCCGCAAATTCGAGTCCAGCTTGCTTCGGTATTGGTAGGGGTTATTTCACAGCGATTATTCCCTACAGTGGATAAGAAAGCACGTAGAGCGGCAACGGAGATTCTGGTAAATAATCCAGCGATAGCCAACCTGATTCGAAGTGAAAAGATTCATCAAATTCAAAGTACAATGCAGACCTCTCGGGCTCAAGGTATGCACACTTTAGAAATGAGTATTAGAGATTTACTTGACCGTAACATTATTCAAAAAGAAGCAGCAGCCAAATATCTACAAGAAAAGATGATGATGGATGCCTAGATTTAAGTACTCAGGACGAGATAAACGCGGGAAAAAGCAGGGGGTAATTACTGCTGCTTCTCGGCGTGAAGCAATGGTTAAACTAAAAGATGATGGCATTAGAGTAGTAGAAATGACGGAAGTTCCTGAAACACTGATGACCATGGAATTATCTTTTGGCAATCCCGTGAAAATGCAGGATTTTGTTATTTATTTACGTCAATTTGCGACCTTGTTAAAAGCAGGAGTAACGATTGTCGAAGCCACTGCAGTTCTTGCAGTTCAAACAGAAAGCAAAGGTCTAAAACGGGCATTATTGGATGTAGAACAGGAACTTCGGGAAGGTAATCCCTTTTCTGATGCAGTTTCAAAGCATCCTAAAATCTTTAATTCTATGTTTGTTAATATGGTCAAGGCTGGAGAAGTAAGTGGGAACATGGATGGAACCCTCGAGCGCCTAGCTGAAGACTTTGAAAAACAGCACCTTACAAGGGAAAAAGTCAAATCAGCCCTTACGTATCCAGCTGTTATTGGGGTAATTGCTATTTTAGCTGTGATCTTTTTACTGGTAGGAGTTGTTCCCAAATTTGTAACAATGTTTTCCGATATGGACTTAGAGCTCCCTGCGATTACAAAATTTGTTTTATCAGTTAGTGAATTTATGCAATCCTTTTGGTGGCTAGTAGTCTTATTTTTTATTGCTATGTATCTATTTTTTACGTTCATGAAAAAAAATAAGCAATTAAAGTACTACCTGGATTTTGCTTTTTTAAAAATGCCGATTTTCGGGAAGATGATGCAAAAGGCACAGTTAGCAAGAATGATGAGAACGCTTAGTACTTTGTTCTCAAGTTCCGTACCAATTCTTCAATCCATGTCCATTGTTGAAAAGGTTGTTGAGAATGAGGTTATATCAAAGGTGATTCGTGAATCCCGTGACTCGTTAGAAAAGGGAAGATCGATGACAGATCCAATGATTGCCCACTGGGCTTTTCCTCCTCTAGTTACGCAAATGATTACAATCGGAGAGGGAACAGGAGCTTTAGATGCAATGTTGTCAAAAATTGCGGAGTTCTATGAAAAAGAAGTAGAAGCCGGGACAGACCGACTAAAGTCACTAATTGAGCCAATTATGATTGTCTTTTTGGCAGGAGTCGTAGGTGTTATTGTTATGTCTATTATGATGCCGATGTTCTCTATGTATGACCAAATGAGTTAGTAAATGGCTTTGAATTACAATTTTCTATCAAATATTACAATTATCCTATATTTGTGACAAAAAATGATAAAAAACATCTTTTACAAAGTTGTCATTTATTGTATACTCATAGAGAAATATTACTAGGTTCATAGAACCAGAAGGAGCGGGAAAATGGTACAAGCATTAAAAGCTAAAATGAAAGAACAGAAAGGTTTTACACTAATTGAATTACTTGCAGTAATTGTAATTTTGGGGATTATTGCTGCAATAGCAATTCCAGCGATTGGGAATGTTATTAAAAAATCTGACCAGAAGGCTACAGTACAAGAAGGATTGCAAATTATTAATGCAGCTAAAATGTATGTTGCTGACCATTCAGATACTACTAATATTGTTTTAGATTATGATACTCCTGCAGCGGCTGCAACAACAGGTACCAACCCAACCCCAGCAACAGCACCATTACAGGATTACCTCGATCATGTTAAAGATAACAATTTTGTTGTTACTGTCACACACGATGCAATTACAGGTAAATACACTTATGTTTTAACCGGGCATGCATCAGTGGCTATAGCTGATAAAGCAACAACAGGAAATAATGACTCAAAATCTACTGAACAAGAATTAACTGCCTACACAAACTAATGATTTTGATTTTATTTTTTATTTATGGACTAGTCCTAGGCTCATTCTACAACGTAGTCGGCCTAAGAGTACCATTAAAGCAATCAATCGTCACACCAAGATCTGCATGTCCAACTTGCGGGCATCAGTTAACACCATTTGAACTAATTCCGGTTTTATCTTATATGCTTCAAAAAGGGAAATGCCGCGGCTGTCAGTCGCGGATTTCTCCTATCTATCCGACTTTTGAACTGGTAACCGGAATTCTCTTTGCCTTAGCACCATACTTTGTTGGATGGTCTGGAGAATTAGTCGTCGCTTTGACGTTCATCTCATTGTTCATGATTATCACTGTATCCGATATTCATTATATGATCATCCCTGATAAAATTTTGATTTGGTTTGCAGGGATTTTTTTATTGGAACGAATCATTTGGCCTTTGACCCCATGGTGGGACAGTCTCCTTGGAGCCATAACTGGTTTTCTCCTGCTGCTTACCATAGCAATCGTTAGTAAAGGCGGAATGGGCTTTGGTGATGTAAAGCTTTATGCTCTAATCGGTTTCGTTTTAGGTTTTAAGCTAGTGTTATTGTCGTTCTTCCTCTCAACATTATATGGTGCTGTTATTGGTGGTTTAGCTCTTTTATTAAGAATCGTCAAAAAAAGACAGCCAATTCCATTTGGCCCGTTTATAGCGGCTGGAACCTTGACAGCCTATTTTTATGGGTTGGAGCTTATTGACTTATATTTGAAAATTCTCTACTAGGGATTTTTTACTAAGGGGTTCATAATTATGGCATTTTCCCTCTTTTCAACTAAAAACAGAATAATCAATCTGGTAATAAATGACCATTCAATTCGCTTCTTGGAATTAAAACAAGAGAGTCCGCCGACACCACAAAGATGGTTTGAGCGTTTTCTGCCTCCTGGAATTATTTCGGACGGAAAGATTGTGGATATCGATTCACTATCCAGCATCCTCGAAGAATGCATCGATGACTGGAAAATCAAGAGACGATCCATTCGTTTTATTATTCCGGATCCTCTAGTTATCATCCGAAAGGTCACGATACCAGCCGATGTTCAAGAGGATGAAATAAAGGGTTACCTATATTTAGAACTCGGCTCGAGTATCCATTTACCATTTGAAGAACCTGTTTTTGATTATTACTCACTTCCGGAAAACGGAAAGACCAAGGATTTATTATTATTTGCAGCACCTGAGCAGAGTGTAATGGACTATGTCGGCCTTCTAAGCAGCCTTAAACTGAATCCAGTTGCAGCGGATATTTCTCCGCTTTCACTGTACCGGTTATATCATAAATTAGACCGTGCAGCATCTGATGAAGTTCTATTCACTGTTCAGTTTGATTTGACAAGTGTCAATTTATGTATCTTTGATGAAACAATCCCATTAGTTATGCGCCAGTTCTCTTTACCATTTGATATAGACCACTGGGAAATAACACGAGATACACTCGGATTAATGGTATGTAAATTTACCGGTGAACCTGAAGAATTAGTGATACAGTTTGAAGATATCTTTAAAGAAATTAATAAGCTATTAGATTTTTACCGTTACTCACACAATAATAATGAAAAGCCGGATATTTCAAAGTTTCTATTAAATGGCGACCACCCTATGTTAATGGCCATTTATGATGAAATGAAAGAAAGATATGATATTCCAGTAGATTTTATTACGTTTGATAGTGAAGCGAAGAGTAAACAACCGAGCATACCGACCAATCTTCTACTTCCTTTAGGTCTTGCTTTAAAAGAGGTGCAATGATGCTAATAGAAATAAACCTGCTTCCTCAAAAAGAACCTAAGAAATTTAATATCATTTATTTATCAGCCATTGCAGCTGTGCTTATCCTGATTGGCGGCGTTTATTTTTGGCAAATTAAAACCGTTAAAAGCGATGTCAATGCTCTTGACCAACAAATTGAAATAACTAAAAAAATCGCAGATAAAGAAGAACAAAGTGCTGAAACCAATGAAGCTTCTACATCAGCTAGTTTATTAAAAGCAGCTGTTGATTGGGCAAGTGACTATCCGCTTCAAACCATCCCAGTCATGAAACACCTTAATTCACTCCTTCCAGATCGTGGATTTATCCAGTCTTTTGCTTATACAGAAGCTGGAACAGTAAGCATTAGTGTACAATTTGATAGTACCCGTGAAGCAGCATACTTTTTAGAAAGCTTAAAAGAGTCAGAGTGGATTGAAGATGCAAGCCTTAGTTCAATAACTGCAACTGAAACGAAGGAAACTTCTAATACTACTTCACAGACTACCGGCCAGAATGCTGCAGCCGCTGCATCTGGACAAACTGCCGCTGGTACAACTAACACTGCATCAACAGCACAGAGTACTACTTCTACAGTAACAAATAGCCAAAGTACAACGACAGCAGGGCAGAGTAATCAATCAAATACAGCGGGTACGACTGTAATACAAAGTAACTCAAATTCGACAAATACAGGTGTTGCTTCAACTGCTTCAACTGCTGCTGCTGCGACAACTATGCCTGATAAAAATATTCTTCCTCGATACCTTGGTCAATTTGAAATAACGTTTAATAAAGATGTGATAAAAAAAGCAACGGGCAAGAGTAAGAAGGATGAAAAAGGGGGGACTGCTTCATGAAGTTGAACCTCTCAAAAATAGACAAAATTATGATTGGCTCTGGTGTAGGATTATTGGTCATAATGATCGTTTATTCCCAATTCTTCTCATTAAGTCCATTAAAGGCAGATTTAAGCATAAAGGAACAGTCATTAAAGTCCGAAAAGAAGTTATTGCAAGTAGCCCAGAAAAAATCAGACACGTCTAAATCTGAATCAGAAGATACAGTCGAGCTTCAGAAGAAGGTTCCTGTAGAACCGCTTCAAGAACAGTTTATCCTCGATTTAGAAAAGGCTGAAACAGTTTCCAATAGTGAAATAAAGTCGATGAGTTTTGCAAAAGATGCCGATGTTACAGTAGCAACAGACCAGGCTAATCCACAAGCTGGAACAACAAACCAAACTAGCACTACGACGCAAACTGGGTCTAATCAGAATACATCGAATCAAACAGCCACTAACGAAACAGGAACTACTCAAGCTGGAACCCAGCAGCAAAGTGCATCTCCGTCCAGCGGTTTAAAAAAGCTGACAGTCCAGTTGCAGATCGAATCTCCAACCTATAAGGATTTAGAAACATTTATTGGAACATTAGAATCTTTAACAAGGATTGTTGCAGTTGAAGCGATCAATTATACTGGAGAACAAGAGGTAACAAGTCTCGAAACAGAAACTCAGCCTCTTAATTATTCACTGACAGTGTCAGCTTTTTATATGCCAAATTTAACTGATTTAAAAGCAGATCTTCCAAAGATGGACGCTCCTTCACCAGCTGGTAAAGATAACCCATTAAGTCAGTTCCCAGCAACGGCGGAAACACAACCATAGTTAAAGAATGCCGAACAAACAAACAATTTGGCGAAAGTCTACGATAACAAGACGACAAAAGTCTTGTTATTTTTTTTTGCTGATATGTTAGGATGAACCCAATGACCCTTCGGAAGAGAGAGGAGTACATGCAGTGGACAAGCCTAACAAAGGCAATACAATCACGATCAAATTAAATGGAGAACCTAAAGGCTACCAGGATGAACCAAAGAAAATCGAGGATGAACCTAGTATCGAATCTACCTCAAAAACGATGAACATAGATTCGAATCAACCAGAATCAGAGGTATTTTTGGAAACAGCCGCCGCCCAGGAATCTGTCGATGAGAGTTTCGATTGGATTATTCCAGAATCCTCCGACCATGATATAGAGGAATTTACGATTGCAGGCAATAAAAAATCAAAAAAACCCAGCCTCCCCAAAATTACAACTATTTCACCCAATCCAAAAAAGAAAAAGGATCGCAGCATCGTCTCTATTCTTGTCTCGGCTGCCTTTGCCATTTTAATAGGGACGACCATCGGTTTTGTGATGTTAAAATTAGTCATCACAGGGCCTTCGGAGAAAACGGGAACAGGAACCATTCCAACGACAATTGGCGCAAGAAATACCTCAGTGGAAACAACAGGTGAAAAAACGGATGCTGTCACTTTAGATCAAATGACCACCTATGTGATCCAAGGAGGGGTCTTCTCCTCCAAAGAGGGAGCGAAGGAAACGTCTGGAAATGTCACTTCAAAAGGTGTGCCGACCCAATTGGTGGAAATGAGCGGGAAGCAATATCTATTTCTGGGAGTAGCAGATTCTATTGAAACGGCCAAAGCACTTGGCAATCAATATAAAGCAGAAGGTGTCGAGGATGTTTTTGCTAAGCCGCTGTTACTAGATGAAAAGCAGGTATCCGGTCTAAATGCCAAGGACAAAGCCTTCCTTGAAAAAGTACCGTCTATTTATGAGACATTATCAGTAGCCGTCTCCACTGCACTCGTAAATAATAGTTTATCTGAAGAATCTACTAAATCGCTCACTACTATCGAAAAGGAATTAACTACAAGTGGACTAAAGAATGAAAAGGTAAATGCCTTAAAAACAGAATTAACAACTGCCGCGGCTAAAGTAAAATCTTTTCAAAAATCCCAGGATACAAAGAGTCTAAATCAAGCCCAGCAGCATCTATTAAACTTCTTGAGTGCTTACTATTCCATGTAATCGACAGGGAATGATATTTTCCGGGAAATAAGTCTCGCCTTTTTAGGTGAGACTTTATTCATGCTGTGAATTAAAAAAACTTGCATATTTTGACATTTTTCATCAAAATTTAAGGATATTAAAATTGTTTGCTTCTACAATTTCTGATACCATTAACATGTATCTCCCTATATTAAATGCAAAAGGTAAGGTGATTAAATGCAAAGCCTCATTTTAGCCTCTTCTTCTCCACGGCGAAAAGAACTTCTAGAAACTCTCCGCTTAACATTTGCGATTTCAAGCAGTGAAGTTGATGAAAGCTTTGATCCTAAACTCTCTGCTGAGGAAGTAGTAATGGAGCTAGCCGAGCGTAAAGCACAGGTTGTTTTTCAAAAGAATTCAGATGCCTTTGTGATTGGCTCGGACACAGTAGTCGTTGCGGATCATCAAATTTTAGGAAAGCCAGCCGACGAAGCAGAAGCCATTAGTATGTTGAAAAGATTATCAGGACGGCAGCATGAAGTTTACACAGGTGTGGCAATTGTGTCTCCTACTGGTACGAGAAAATTCTATGAAAGAACAGAAGTATGGTTTTGGGAGTTAACAGACGAAGACATTCACGCCTATGTGCAAAGTGGTGAACCGTTTGATAAAGCAGGTGCTTATGGGATTCAGCAGCTTGGAAGTATGCTTGTCAAAAAAATAAATGGAGACTATTTTTCGGTTGTCGGCCTGCCTGTCTCAAGAACCATTCGTGAATTGAAGATGGCGGGCTACCAGTTGCCATATTAGAAAAGACTCCCACTAAAAAGGGAGGAAAAAAGAGTGTCCACTGAAACATTAATGATTCGTGATTTCCCGCAGGATGAACGGCCAAGAGAGCGATTTATTAACCATGGTCCACAAAGCTTATCCAATCATGAGTTAATTGCAATCCTGCTTCGAACTGGAACAAAAGATGAATCTGTCTTACAATTATCCAATCGCCTTTTAACACATTTTGAAGGTCTGCGTCTCTTAAAAAGTGCTACCTTAGAAGAAATGACAGAAATTAAAGGGATTGGTTCCGCAAAGGCGATTCAGATACTTGCTGCGGTTGAAATCGGCAGAAGGATTGCGAATCTTAATTTCACAGATCGCTATGTGATACGTTCTCCGGAGGATGGAGCCAAGTATGTGATGAACGATATGCGCTTTTTGACCCAAGAGCATTTTGTTTGTTTATTTTTAAATACGAAAAATCAAGTCATCCATAAACAAACGGTCTTTATTGGCAGTCTAAATGCCTCGATCGTCCATCCTAGGGAGGTCTTCCGTGAAGCGTTAAAACGCTCGGCCGCATCCATTATTGCCCTGCATAACCACCCTTCCGGAGACCCGACACCAAGCAGGGAAGACATCGAGGTAACTAAGCGTCTAGTCGAGTGTGGGAAGATCATTGGAATCGATCTTCTCGACCATTTGATCATTGGTGAAAACAAGTTTGTGAGTTTAAAGGAAAAAGGATATTTATAACACTAGGATATTATTTGACGATAGGTTATAATTTTGGGTATGATTTTTTAGGACTGAATAAAAAGTAACAATACAATAGTACGAAAAAAGACATGATAATTAAGGTGATTACCTGCCTATAGAAATTTGTGCATTTCGTATCAGAAAGGGAGATACAATATTATGTTTGGAATTAAACCTAGAGATCTTGGAATTGACTTGGGAACTGCCAATACCCTTGTCTTTGTGAAAGGAAAAGGCATTGTATTGCGCGAACCATCGGTTGTAGCTATGCAAACAGATACTAAAAGCATTGTGGCAGTTGGTAACGACGCGAAAAATATGATTGGACGGACACCGGGGAACGTTGTTGCCATGAGACCGATGAAGGATGGCGTTATTGCTGATTTTGAAACGACCGCATCAATGATGAAATACCATATTCGTCAAGCGCAGAAAAGCAATAATTTATTCTCTGGTAAGCCTTATGTCATGGTCTGTGTACCTTCTGGTATTACAGCGGTAGAGGAAAGAGCCGTTATTGATGCAACAAGACAGGCTGGAGCAAAGGATGCCTATACCATTGAAGAGCCATTTGCTGCTGCTATTGGTGCGAACCTGCCTGTTTGGGAGCCAACTGGAAGCATGGTCGTTGATATTGGCGGCGGTACAACAGAAGTGGCGATTATTTCCCTAGGCGGGATTGTAACAAGCCAGTCGATACGCGTTGCAGGAGATGAAATGGACGAGTCCATCATTTCTTATATCCGTAAAAATTATAATTTGATGATCGGGGAACGTACTGCTGAACAGATTAAAATGGAAGTCGGCTCTGCAGGCACTCCTGAAGGAATCGACAATATGGAAATTCGCGGCCGTGATTTATTAACAGGTCTGCCAAAAACCATTGAGATTACTCCAAAAGAAATCGCTTCTGCCCTAAGTGACACCGTATATGCCATTGTAGAAGCAGTGAAAAGTACATTAGAAAAAACTCCACCAGAACTTGCTGCTGATATTATGGATCGAGGTATTGTTCTAACAGGCGGGGGCGCTCTCCTTCGTAATTTGGACAGAGTGATTAGTGAAGAAACAAAAATGCCTGTTTTAATCGCTGAAAATCCATTAGATTGCGTAGCAATTGGTACAGGAAAAGCCCTTGACCATATCCATCTATTTAAAAACAAAGCTAGGGATTCACGTTAATAGAAATTTTTTAAGTCTAATACTTTCTTATCTAAGATAGAAAAAAGAGGTGTATAATCATGCCACAGTTCTTTATGAATAAACGACTGATTATTTTGCTTGTCAGCATTATTGTTCTCGTGGCATTGATTGGGTTTTCTTTAAGGGAGAGAAGTAAACTAACCTGGCCGGAGCAATTTATTAAAGATACGACCGGCTGGGTTCAATCCTTGGTTTCAAAGCCTACTAATTATGTGGCAGGCTTTTTTGAAAATCTCCAGGACCTTACCAATACATACGAAGAGAATAAGGAATTAAAATCACGAATTGAGAATCTTGCCAGCCTTGAAGCAGAAGTTCAAGAGCTGAAAAAAGACAATAAAGAATTACGTGATGTTCTCGGTGAAAAAAAGACCCTGAGAGATTATGAACCACTTCCAGCTACTGTGATTGGAAGAAACCCTGATCGTTGGCATGAAATGATTATAATCGACAAAGGTAATTTAAATGGTATTAAGAAAAATATGGCGGTTGTTACAGCCAACGGCCTGATTGGAAAAGTAAAGAATGTAACTCAATTCAGCTCAACGGTTCAATTGTTGAGTTCAATGGATCCGAAGAACCGAATTTCCGCTATCGTTCAAGGGAAAACCGATGTATACGGACTTGTGGAAGGCTATGATAATGAGAAAAAATTACTACAGGTTAAAGCCATTCCTTCAGGTGCGGAAGTTAAAAAAGGACAAACTGTTATTACCTCAGGGTTAGGAGATGTTTTTCCGAAAGGTTTAATGATCGGAAAGGTAGTCGAGGTCAAGCAGGATCAATATGGATTAAACCAGACGGCTCTGGTTCAACCAGGAGCTAATTTTTATGATATTAAAACAGTCATTGTAACGAAAAGAATTATGGCTCAGCCTGTTGATACAGAGGCAACTTCAGGGAAGGAGGAGGAATGATGAAAAAATTCCTTCTTCCTCTTTTGTTTCTGTTTTTATTTATATTAGACAGTCTTTATGTCCAATATGTTCCGACAGATTTATTTGGTCATAATAAAATCGTCGCTCCTCACTTTCTTTTTGCTGGGCTGTTATTACTAACCATTTTCGTCAGCAGGAAACAAGGGATTATTTATGCGGCTGTTTTTGGTCTTTTGTTCGATGTTGTCTATATTGAAATTATCGGTATTTATTTATTCCTTTTTCCATTCATCGCCTATCTTGTTTCTAAAATCTTGAATATACTGCAAACGAATGCTCTCATCGCCGTTCTTGTATCTGTTCTTGGAATTGCGTTATTAGAAATAGGTGTCTATGAGATGGACTATCTTATCCATGTGACGGATTTGGACTTTAAGAGTTTTATTCAGTTGCGATTTTATCCAACCCTTATCTTAAATGCTCTGTTTGTCATAATTGCAGGATATCCACTCAAAAGACTGTTTGAAAAACACATTGAGGCCATGCGGGCTGAGTAGTCTAATACTTAGTTTTCTTTTTAAAAAAAAGGAGAATAGACCCTTCGTGTCGAATTTGTATTAAATGTCTGTATTTTGGATTTGGAATAAGCCATAAGGATGCTTATTTCGAAATTGTTTTCTTAATTATGAGGTGAAAAATTCTCCATGAAAAAGCGGCAAAATGTTACAATAAAAGGTACGAAGGAAGGTCTTGTCCTTCATCTTGACGATACATGTTCCTTTCAGGAACTAAAAAAGGAACTGGATGAAAAGCTATCAGCAAATTCCCGGATGCAGGATGAGCGTAATTTACTTTCCGTAAAGGTAAATGTAGGCAACCGCTATCTAACCCTCGAGCAGCGAGAAGAGTTAAAAGACTTAATTCGTCAAAAAAAGAATTTTGAAGTGGATGATATTGTATCGAATGTTATGACAATGGAAGAAGCACACCAGTTAAAGACTGAACATGAGGTTACAACTGTTTCAAAGATTATTCGCTCAGGGCAAGTGCTGGAAGCCCCTGGTGATTTATTATTAATCGGCGATGTCAACCCTGGTGGTACCGTTATTGCTGGTGGAAATATTTTTATCATGGGTTCATTAAAAGGTGTGGCTCATGCGGGTTGCTATGGAAACGAGGAGGCAGTAATCGCTGCCTCTAGCATGAAACCATCGCAGCTCAGAATTAGTGACCAAATTAATCGTGCACCCGATCAAGGACAAAGCAATGAGCCGCGGGAAATGGAATGTGCTTACATAAATGAGGACCGGAAAATCATTGTTGATAGATTACAAGTTTTAGTTCATTTAAGGCCTAATTTAAACAGATTCGAAGGGGGACTTTAAGGTGGGAGAGGCAATCGTAATTACATCCGGTAAGGGCGGCGTGGGAAAAACCACGACTTCTGCTAATATTGGCACTTCTTTGGCCCTTCAAGGAAAAAAGGTATGCTTAGTAGATACAGACATCGGTCTTCGAAACTTGGATGTAGTAATGGGATTAGAAAACAGAATTATTTATGACCTGGTAGATGTAGTAGAGAAAAGATGCAAAATTCATCAGGCTTTGGTCAAAGATAAGCGTTTTGACGGATTATTATATTTACTTCCTGCAGCGCAAACCGTTGATAAATCAGCTGTAACGCCTGATCAAATGAAGGAATTGATTACAGAATTAAAGCAAGACTATGATTATATTATTATTGATTGTCCTGCCGGGATTGAGCAGGGCTTTCAAAATGCAATCTCAGGAGCCGATAAGGCGATTGTTGTAACCACTCCTGAAGTGTCGGCAGTTCGTGATGCAGACCGCATCATTGGTCTGCTTGAAAAGCAAAAGAATATGGAAGCGCCAAGACTAGTTGTCAACCGGATTCGCAATCATATGATGAAAACCGGAGATATGCTGGATATTGATGAAATCACTCAGCATTTATCCATTGAGTTGATTGGGATTGTAGCGGATGATGAAGAGGTCATTAAAGCCTCCAATCACGGTGAACCTATTGCCTTAAATCCTAACAGCAAAGCATCGATTGCCTATCGCAATATTGCCAGAAGAATTCTTGGAGAATCCATTCCTCTTCAGCCGCTTGAGGAAGCAAACAAAGGTGTTTTTACCAAGCTTAAAAAGTTCTTTGGTGTTAGATAAATGTACCAGCCTGTCCGTTTTTTTTAATGGACAGGCTTTTCTTTTGTGTCATACTCTCACTTTTTCGTACATAAACTTGTACAAAAAAGTGGGAAAAGGGTTGATGGGTATGGCACGGTCTACACCGGAAGAAATACGGCGGCGAATTGCCAGGAGAAAAAAAGAACAAGGTACTACCTCTAAAGGTCCTGAACAAATCCCTGAACGCCAATTTAGCTGGCCTGGAGATGATGAACATTATGATTTGAAGTATACGAGTCCTTCTGTAGACGGAGGCGATGATGGGGGACATCCGCTCTTTAAAAAAGAAGTATTCTTCTTCAAGATATTAGCTTCAGCACTTCTTTTCTTAACGGTTGCCATTCTTTTCCGTAATCATACAGTAAAGCTGGATCCGGCTAGGGATTTTGTTACTAGTCAAATGGACAAGGACTTTAAGTTTGCGGTGGTTTCCAATTGGTACGAAGAGAAGTTTGGGAAACCATTAGCTTTACTGCCTTTTACAGATGATAAAACGGATGATAAAAAAACAGTGGCAGAAAATCAGAATTTTTCTGTTCCGGCGATGGGGAAAATCCTTGAAAACTTCGAAAAAAATGGTCAGGGCATCATGATTGAAACAGGCAAAGGGGCTGCGGTC
Source organism: Neobacillus cucumis (assembly GCF_002860255.1). Taxonomy (GTDB): domain Bacteria; phylum Bacillota; class Bacilli; order Bacillales; family Cytobacillaceae; genus Neobacillus; species Neobacillus cucumis_A. The sequence goes on along the minus strand of NZ_PGVE01000102.1, from coordinate 124,223 downwards.
CAAGCTATTAATGATGGAATTGTTACTTTTGCAGGTGTAAAAGATGGAATTGGCAAAACCGTCATTATCCAGCATTCTGATAAATCGGAAACCTGGTACGGGAATTTAGACGCCATTAAAGTCAATTTGTACGAGTATATCGAAAAGAGAACAGTGGTCGGGACAGTTTCCACTTCAACGGGTGAAGATAAGACAAAAGGCAAGTACTATTTTGCTATTAAAAAAGGCGATAATTTTATCGATCCAATTCAGGTGATCCGCTTTGAGTAGGGTGATTTCGCTTTTCAGACTAATTTCAATCCATCCGTTGTTGTGGATTGTTATTGCGTTATCCATTGCGACAGCGCATTTCCTGGAAGTGTCGATGCTTCTTGGGATTATTTTTATACATGAGATGGGGCATGCTGCTGCGGCTTCTTTTTTTTCCTGGAGAATCAAAAAGATTTCCCTGCTCCCGTTTGGCGGGGTGGCAGAAATGGATGAGCACGGTAATCGGCCGCTGAAGGAAGAGACGATCGTCGTACTTGCCGGTCCTCTGCAGCATGTCTGGATGGTCGCAGCTGCCTATGTCTTATTTTCACTTCAGATACTCCCGGAGGATTTATTTCATTTATTTATCAATTATAATGTGATGATCTTTGTTTTTAACCTATTCCCAGTATGGCCGCTTGATGGGGGCAAGCTGGTATTTTTGCTGCTCTCTTTGAAGGATTCTTTTCCAAGGGCCCATCAGTGGACATTGCTGATTTCTCTTTTTAGTTTAAGCTTGTTTTCGATCATTATTTTATTGACTGCCCCTTTGCATTTGAATGTTTGGGTGGTCATCTTCTTCTTATTCTTCTCGCTTTACCATGAATGGAAGCAGCGCCGTTTTATCTTTATGAGGTTTTTACTTGAGCGATATTACGGAAAAAAATCGACACCAGATAATCTGAAGCCGATTCAGGCGAATGAAGAGGATTTAGTCATTCATGTGCTTGAAAAATTTCAGCGTGGCTGTAAGCATCCGATTATTGTGGAAGCAGATGGCAGAGAGACTGGAACACTGGATGAAAATGAACTCTTGCATGCTTATTTTACCGAAAAGCGTCTCACAGATAAAATCAGCGACCTTCTTTTTTCATACTAATAGGGTATAATAAGAAAAACGAGAGAAGCGCCCGGTGACCGAGCGCTTCTTCTGTGATTAAATTAGAATCCTGTTAAAAGACTATTATGATGGCAATTAGGGAAGAAGTGTCTCAATAAAGATATTAAAGACAATTTAAGTTGAAATTCAGGATTGATTGTCTTCAATGAGTGTTTTTATGGACAATTTGAATGGAAATCGACCGAGAAATGTCCTCAATAAGTGCCCTTAAGGACAATCGAGATGGAAATCGACTGAGAAATGTCCTCAATAAGTGCCCTTAAGGACAATCTAGATGGAAATCCACCAAGAAATGTCTTCAATATGAACTCTTAAAGACAATTTTGAAGGAAATTCAGTCAAGAATGTCTTCAATGAGACATATTAAGGACATTTTAACTCTTAAAGCCGCAAAATCAAGATTTGTCTTTAAGCAGGATGTTGTAAAGTGAGGACGCCTCAATTGGAAACATTAATTGTAAATTATCATGGACGGGAAAAGCGATTTGCTTATTTAAGAGATAACCGTGTAGAAAATATAGTGATGGACCGGCCTGAACATCGCTCGCTGGTCGGAAATATTTATTGGGGGACTGTTACAAAGGTCCTGCCGGGGATGAACGCAGCCTTCATCGATATAGGCGAGGAAAAGAATGCTTATTTGAACCGCAATGCACTCCCATCGTACGTCCAATCAACAGAAAAACAAAAAAACGTCACTTCCTTCGTCCATCAAGGTGAAAAAATGCTCGTCCAAGTCGAAAAGGATGCCACAGGCACCAAAGGCCCAAAAGTGAAAGGAATTATTGAGATAGAGGGAAATCATCTTGTTTATATGCCGAAGGGACGATATGTGGCAGTATCTAAGAAAATTTCCAATGAATCAAAGAAAACGGCATTGCGGCAAATGGGAAACAAATTAAAAACGGAAGAAGAAGGGGTGATCTTCCGGACCTCGGCAATTTATAGTTCCATAGAGGAAATTTCAGCAGAACTTCATACCCTAAGAGAACGATATCATGAACTTATACAAGAAGCATCAGCCTTAAAGAAACCCGGGTTACTTTTTCAAAAGGACACCTTTATCGAAAGGATCCGCACCCAAACGGCAAGGATGAAATCCGGTGAAATCATCGTTGACGATATCTCCCTAAAAAAATTACTCGAACCTGTAAACGATACCGTCACCCTCACCTATTACAATGGCAAAGAGAATATTTTTTCAAACGGCAAAGTCGAACATGAAATTGATAAAGCGCTAAAGCGGATTGTTTGGCTTGATCATGGGGCATACCTTATCTTTGATGAGACCGAAGCGTTAACGATTATCGATGTTAACACAGGGAAATTTTCAGGCAAACTGGACTACCAGGAAACAGTCCTCAAAACCAATCAGCTCGCAGCAAAAGAAATCGTCAGACAGTTACGTCTCCGCGATATTGGCGGAATTGTGTTGATTGATTTTATTGATATGTATCGGGAAGAGGACAAGCAAACAATCCTCCATACAGTGGAATTAGAGTTGAGTAAAGATGAGAAAAGAACGAAAGTCATTGGGTTTACAGAACTTGGAATTCTGCAGCTAACAAGGAAAAAGACGAAGGTAACCTTATCAGAAGCCCTAAAGGTCAAATGCCCGGTTTGCGAGGGCACGGGGCGCATTCTTAGTCCAGAAACCGCTGCCTTCCGGCTTGAGAGAGAGCTGTTAGAGCACCGTAGTGCAGATTTTGAGGCCATCCTCGTAGAGACAACACCCGAGGTAAAGGAAGCACTCCTTGGGCCAAATGAGACCCACAGAGAGGTGTTAGAAGAACTTCTCCATCTCAAACTTTATTTTATACTGCAGCCAACTTTACCCCATTTTTATCAATTAAAGCAGTTTGGCACTAAGGAAGAAATCTCTCAGAAGGTTATTTACTGAACCTATGAAGTACCCAAAATGCTATTGACACATTCAATAAATCTATGTTAGTATCTTAATGTTATGTTTGTAGCACCCGTGCTACAACCGCACAGTGCAGGTAGTAAGCCTTGTGCTTTAAAGCATTAGCGCCTGTATTTGGCGAGTCTGAGTTTATAAGGAGGTGCAGTTCATGTACGCAATTATCGAAACTGGCGGTAAGCAATTGAAAGTCGAAGAAGGCCAAGCTATCTACATTGAAAAATTAGATGTTGAAGCTGGTGAAACAGTTACTTTTGACAAGGTTCTTTTCGTTGGCGGTGAAACTGTAAAAGTTGGTAGCCCTGTTGTTGCCGGCGCTACAGTTACAGCTAAAGTTGAAAAGCAAGGCCGTCAAAAGAAAATCATCGTTTTCAAGTACAAAGCGAAGAAAAACAACCGTAAGAAGCAAGGTCATCGTCAACCTTACACTAAAGTTGTCATCGAAAAAATCAACGCGTAAGGTGTTGAATCATAGATGATTAACATTACGATTTATCGTACTGAGTCCGGAAAAATTCAATCGTTTGAACTGAGTGGTCATGCGTTGTTCGCGAATCGTGGCAAGGACATTGTTTGTGCAGGAGTATCCGCCGTTTCTGTCGGTGCGATCAATGCCGTGCACGAACTAACCGGTGTCACTCCTGATCTTGAACATCGGGAAGATGGCTTTCTCCGCTGCGTTGTTCCGGGAGGCCTTCCGGAAGACGTTTATGAGAAGGTACAGCTTCTTCTCGAAGGGATGATTGTCTCATTACGTACGATTGAAGAAACGTACGGAGAGCACATTAAAATAACCTTCAAAAAGCAGGAGGTGGAATGAAATGTTATTAAAATTAGATCTTCAATTGTTTGCATCTAAAAAGGGAGTAGGTTCTACAAAGAACGGACGTGACTCTATCGCAAAGCGCCTTGGTGCGAAGCGTGCAGACGGTCAATTTGTAACTGGTGGTTCTATCCTTTACCGTCAACGCGGTACAAAGATTTATCCAGGTGAAAACGTTGGCCGCGGTGGTGACGACACTCTTTTTGCTAAAATCGACGGCGTTGTTAAATTCGAACGTTTAGGTCGTGACCGCAAACAAGTAAGTGTTTATCCTGTAGCTCAAGAGGCTTAAGGTTTACTTAAAGAAAACTCTAACCTTGTTTGGTTAGAGTTTTCTTTTTTGCATAAAAAGAACCCTTCCATCTTATCACTTCAGGGAATCTTCTTAGTTAAATCTTCTTTTTTGCCTCTAAAAATAACATTTCTTATCGAAAAAAGTCTACTGATGTTTGTTTTTTTGATATACTAACAGGAAACAGTGTCAACACTTAAATGTGGGAGTGTACATATGGGGAAAGAATGGGATATCGTGGAGGTGCTCCGGCACTCACGACATGATTGGTTAAATAAGCTGCAGCTAATAAAGGGAAACCTGGATTTAAATCGAATTGACCGGGCAAAACAAGTGATTGACGAAATCGTGATCGAAGCCCAGCATGAAACAAAGCTTTCAAATTTAGATATGCCTTTATTTGCTGCGCTTCTCTTAAAATCTAACTGGGAAAATCCTTTCTTTAAGTTGGAATATGAGGTACTATTTGATCCTGATGCCTCAAAAGTGAACGATCTGGCGGTGACCCATTGGACAAATTCTTTTTTTGGGAGTTTGAATCAAGCGATTGAGCCATTTCAAGAAAATAATTTATCAATTACGATAGAACCGCAATCGAATGGTATTCGTTTCTTTTTTGATTTTAGCGGGATAATAAGTAACAGAGAACTGCTGGAGAGCTTCCTTGCAAACAAAACGATTGATTTGTCCGTAAAGGAATTGACAGAAACAGAACTCTCTTTAGAGTTATTTATGCCTATGTTGTAAAATAACTCATTTGAAATCAGTTTTATTTATGGTGCAAGACTGGAGGAATTAGATGTTTGTCGATCAAGTCAAAATATATGTAAAAGGTGGAGACGGCGGAAATGGTATGGTTGCCTTTCGCCGTGAAAAATATGTACCAAATGGCGGTCCTGCCGGTGGAGATGGCGGGAAAGGCGCCAATGTTGTATTTGAAGTAAATGAAGGCTTGCGGACCTTAATGGATTTCCGTTATAAGCGTCATTTTAAGGCAGAGCGTGGAGAACATGGGATGTCTAAAGGAATGCATGGCAGAGGCTCTCAGGATATGATTGTTAAAGTGCCGCCAGGAACAGTTGTTATTGATGCGGAAACGAAAGAGGTCATTGCTGATTTAGTGGAACATGGTCAACAAGCCATCATTGCTAAAGGCGGCCGCGGCGGGCGGGGAAATACTCGTTTTGCTACTCCGCAAAATCCGGCTCCAGAAATTGCTGAGAATGGAGAACCAGGTCAGGAACGTGATGTGATTCTTGAATTGAAATTGCTTGCTGATGTGGGTCTTGTAGGGTTTCCAAGCGTAGGAAAATCAACCCTGTTATCCGTTGTTTCATCAGCAAAACCAAAAATTGCTGAATATCACTTCACCACTATCGTACCTAATCTTGGGATGGTAGAAACAGAAGACGGCCGAAGCTTTGTTATGGCCGATCTGCCGGGGTTAATTGAAGGGGCAAGTGAAGGTGTTGGTCTGGGGCATCAGTTTTTACGTCATATTGAGCGCACAAGAGTCATTGTTCACGTTATTGATATGGCAGCAACAGAGGGAAGAGATCCGTTTGAGGATTACCTGACGATCAATAAGGAACTAAAAGAATATAACCTTAGATTAACAGAGCGTCCACAAATTATTGTTGCAAATAAAATGGATATGCCGGATGCAGAAGAAAACCTGGAACTTTTTAAAGAGCAATTAGAAGAGGATCATCCGATTTTCCCAATTTCTGCCCTTACCAGAAAAGGTCTTCGTGACTTATTATTTGCGGTTGCCGATAAGATTGAGGAAACACCAGAGTTCCCGCTTGAGCATGAAGAGGAGACAACTGGCGTTCATCGTGTATTATATAAACATGAGGCAGATCCAGATGCCTTTACAATTACAAGAGATCCGGATGGCTCATTTGTCCTTTCTGGTGAAAAGCTCGAAAGATTATTTAGGATGACGGACTTTTCTAGAGAAGAATCTGTCCGCCGTTTCGCACGTCAGCTGCGCGGCTTTGGGGTCGATGATGCCTTAAGACAAAGAGGAGCTAAGGATGGGGATATTGTTAAGTTGTTAGACTTCGAATTTGAGTTTATTGAGTAGTCCCGTATAGAACGAGGTAGAGTAGACATGGATAATATGGATAAAAAGTTTTACCTGGTCCGTGAGGATGTTTTGCCGGAAGCAATGAAGAAAACCATTGAAGTAAAAGAAATGCTTGAAAGAGGCAAAGCAGAATCGATTGCGGATGCCGTTCTAAAAGTGGATCTTAGCAGAAGTGCTTTTTATAAATACAGGGACACTGTTTTTCCTTTTTCTACGATTCAGAAAGAGAAAATCATTTCCCTTTTCTTTCATTTAGAAGACCGCTCTGGAACGTTATCCAACTTGCTAAGTGTCGTTGCCTCCTCAGGCTGTAATGTACTGACCATCCATCAAACGATTCCGCTGCAAGGAAGGGCCAATGTGACATTATCATTAAATACTTCGAATATCACAACAGAGTTGGACGAATTACTTACAGAACTTAGAAAACTTGAATTTGTTGAAAAAGTGGAAGTGCTGGGAACAGGCGCGTAGTGGACAAGGTCCGCTCCGGCCGGGTCTCAGCCTTCTTTTTAAAAATACAGGGGAGTGAAAGAAAGTCATGAAGGTTGGTTATTTGGGACCAAAAGCAACATTTACAGAATTGGCAGTAAGTAAGGTTTTTCAAGGATTTGAATATGAGCCGTATAGCACGATTCCGGAAAGTATAGATGCCATTGTTGAAAAAGAAGTGGACCTCGCCGTCGTTCCAGTTGAAAATGCTCTTGAAGGTTCCGTTAATATCACACTGGATTATTTAACGCACATGGTTGATATTCCTATCGTTGGAGAAATCACACTGCCGATTAAACAGCATTTGATGGTTCATCCTCACAACAAGGATCAATGGAGGGATGTTTCCAAAGTATTCAGCCATTCTCATGCCATTGCTCAATGTCATAAGTTTTTACATACCCATTTTAAAGGTGTACCAATTGAAAGTATTTCATCAACTGCCGCAGCAGCAAAGATGATCATGGAGCAGCCGGAATTGAATGCGGCCGCGATTGCCAATGAACTTGCAGCAAAAGAATATGGACTAGCCATTGTTCAAAAAAATATCCATGATTTTGATTTTAACCATACAAGCTTTTTTGTTCTATCAGAGCAAGGCTTAGATTTTGAAGAAATAAGCGGGTCTTCCCATTATAAAACAACTCTTATGGTTACATTGCCCTCTGACCAGGCTGGTGCTCTTCATCAGGTATTGTCGGCGTTTGCCTGGAGAAAATTGAATCTTTCAAAAATTGAGTCAAGACCCATGAAAACAGGAATAGGGAATTACTTTTTTATCATTGATATTGAAATGAAGCTTGATGATGTTTTAATACCTGGAGCGATTGCGGAGCTTGAAGCACTTGGCTGTGGTGTGAAAGTGTTAGGAAGCTATCCAACTGTAATGGTGAATCTAGATTAATAAAAGAGACCCGTTCATTTGCAGCGGGTCTCTTCCGTCTTATTCAATCACAAAGCCTTCTTTTTTTAAAGCTTGTTCCGCCTGATCTAAAACTTGCGCACTTGAAGCTGAAATCGTGTGAAGGTGAATTCCACCTGTTAACTCTGATAATAAAGCAGCCTTCGTGTTTTTTATGTTTTCGATAAATTGCTTGACCTCATGGCGGTTGGAAACCATCACCGATGCAGTTAAATCACCGTATACGGAGTGTTCAATCTTAACATCTTTGACAAGAACTCCATGGTCCACGAGTATATTTAATTCTTTCTCGGTGTCTTCCGGTGAATGTTTGCAGGCTATGGTTCTTTCATATACAGGTGAATTTGAGTTGTTTTTTAAATAAATATAGCCTTGGCTCGTTGCTATAATCGGTTCATTTTTCGCTTTAAGAAGGGTAATATCCCCGACAATTACTTGTCTGCTGACATTCGTTCTAGCTGCAAGCTCACTTCCTGTGAGCGGTTCAGAGCTGTCTTTAAGCTGCTGGAGAATTAACGACCTTCTTTCCTCTCCCAGAATTTTCTTTTGCTCAGCCATATTAAAAGACGACCTCCTATAAATTTTCTCTATCTTCCTATTCTAGCACAGTTCGTTTCTTTCTATCACGGACGTGATTTGAACGATTCCACAATTCTTACGATGGTTTCTCCAAGTTTAAAGATTTCTTCCGTGGTGGAGGTGTAGCCTAGTGAGATTCGGATAAACTCCTTTGCATTGTCTTGAGCTAATCCCAGTGCCTCTGTTACTTTGGCAGGGGTTTGCATTCCGATCTGGCAGGCGCTTCCTGTTGAAATCGCAAATCCTTGCCGGTTACATTCGAGCATCATCCATTGACCTTCAATACCGGAAATACCCATACCAATGATATTCGAAAGCTGTCTATCTTCATCTGCTTCATAAATGGTAACCTGTTCTTTTATCGGCTCAAGGGTCTTAATAAACGCTTTACGGAGAAGCGAATATTTGAAATGGTCCTCATCTAGTCGTCCAGCAATCTTCTGTGCAGCAGCAGTCATGGCAGCAATGGCTGGGATGTTGAGTGTTCCCGGGCGAAATCCGTTTTCATGTGAACCTCCAGGAAAAAAGGCTTTCCAAGCGGTTCCAGGGTTTATATAGACTCCTCCGATTCCTTTTGGCCCGTATATCTTGTGGCCTGAAAAGGAAAAACTGCTGACCAAGGGAGCAATCGTTTGACTATTTATTTTTCCAAAAGACTGGACAAAGTCGCTGTGTAAGTGAATTTGAGATGCTTTAGCTATTTTTGAAATCTCACCGATCGGCTGAATGGTCCCAATCTCAGAGTTCACATGCTGCAGGGTGATTAAGATTGTATCAGGTCTAATGGACTGCTGGAGTAATTCTACGTTAATTAATCCATTCGCATCAAAGGGAATGAGTGTGACTTCATATCCATCTTTTTTGAGCCGATTTAAAACGCCATGAACAGATGTGTGTTCCGCCATTCCGGCAATAATATGTTTTCCATCCTTTAGTGGAGCAGATAAAAGGGCCTCAATTGCTAAAAAATTCCCTTCAGACCCGCCGCTTGTAAAATATAGACCTTTCTTTTCAACGCCCAAAATATTTGCCAATTCTCCCCGGCAATTTTCCAGTAAGCTTTGAGCTTGACCGCCTAAATCATGAAGGCTCTGAGTGTTTCCGAAGTAATCCGTTGCCACTTTCACATAAACCTCTGCAGCCTCATGGTCTAATGGAGTTGTCGCAGCAAAATCAAAATATATCATAATATTTCTCCAATAATCTATTTTTTTAGTACTTGTTTTTAGTTTAATTCTGTGTAAATATATATGTCAAGACACCTGTTAATGTCAGGAGGGTCATTCATGACAAAAGATGATGTAGTAATTATTGGTAGCGGGATAGCAGCATTACAGCTGGCTGTTCAATTAAATAATCATTTGAATGTGAGAATACTCACAAAGGGGAAAATAAGAACAGCAAACTCTTATCTTGCCCAAGGAGGAATTGCTGCCGCCATTGGGGCAAATGACCACCCATCCAAGCATATTGCTGATACGCTAGAAGCGGGAAGATTTCATAATAACCTGGATACTGTCCGGAAAATTATTACCGCAGCACCATCGCTAATTAAAAATATGTCTTTACAGGACGATGTTTTTGATAAGGACCAAAATGGAGAATTATTTTTAGGCATGGAAGGAGCTCATAGCGAAAAGAGAATCGTGCATGGCGGCGGTGATGCCACAGGCAAGAATGTGGTGGAGCATTTAATCAGCAGACTCAAGGAAAATGTAATGATCGTAGAAGAGGTCTTTGCTTACGAATTACTCCTAAACTCGGAAAAAACCCGTTGTATCGGTGTCAAAGCAAAAACAGCGGATCAAAAGATACAAAAATTTTATGGAAGTCACATCATTATTGCTTCCGGGGGCTGCGGCCAGTTATTCACCTATACATCTAACGCTGAAACAGTATGTGGTGATGGAATCGCAATGGCCTATTTAGCAGGAGCAGAAATCGTCGATATGGAATTTATACAATTTCATCCGACTCTTTTGTATATAGACGGTCAAACAAAAGGATTAATTTCCGAAGCAGTCAGAGGGGAAGGAGCCATCCTTGTGACGGAGGATGGAACTCCAATCATGGAGGGAATCCACCCGATGAAGGACCTTGGTCCAAGACATGTGGTTTCACAGAGAATCTATGAATATCTAAAAAAAGGAAAACCAGTATTTTTAGATATTCGTAAAATTAAAGAATTTAGCAAAAGATTTCCGTCGATTACGGCTATTTGCGAAGAAAATGGAATTTGTTTAGCGGATGGGAAAATCCCTGTAGCGCCGGGCAGCCACTTTTTAATGGGTGGAATTAAAACGGATTTAATAGGCCGTTCTTCTATCAATGGTTTATATGCCATCGGAGAAGCGGCATGTACCGGATTACATGGTGCCAATCGTCTGGCGAGCAACTCTTTATTAGAGGGACTTTATCAAGGGGAGCAATTATCAAAATGGATTAATGGCTGCCGAACAGAGTATCAAGAAATGGAAGCTAGTGAACCTCTAAAGACTGCCCTTTCTAAGAAGGTAGCTTTACCGGATATTCAGCTGATAAAAGATTCAATGATGGAACGGGTTGGTATTGTCAGGAACGAAACTAGTTTGAAACAGCAGAAAGCCTGGCTGTCTCAATTTAATGCTGAACAACCCCATTTAGATACATGTTCTGAAACGGAATTGTCTAAGATTTTTATGGTGATTACGGCAAGTCTTATTACCGATTCGGCCTTACAAAGGACAGAAAGCCGCGGCGGTCACTATCGGAATGATTATCCATTAGAAGACAATCAAAATTGGTTACGAAAATCAATTACTCATAAAAAGAATCAGGAAATGGAGAAAAACCATGAACTCATTAAAACTGCGCTCGCAACTTGAGAAATTTTTTATTGAAGATATTGGAGAACAAGATGTAACCACCGATTTAATTTTTTCGGAAGATACAATGGGGAAAATCGTTTTTCTTTCAAAGGATGAGGGCGTTTTTTGTGGTGAGGAAATTATTAAAACGGGTTTTCATCTTTTAAATCATGACATTACCGTCCAGGTTTTTGTGAAGGATGGTCAAGCAATCGTGAAAGGACAGGAACTAGCCCATGTCTCAGGAAAAATTGCTGATTTACTTAAAGGAGAACGGGTGGTTCTTAATCTTATTCAAAGAATGAGTGGAATCGCCACCTTGACACAAAAGACCGTCCACACTCTTGACAGCGGCCATACTAGAGTTTGTGATACCCGAAAAACGACTCCAGGATTAAGAATGTTTGAAAAATATGCGGTCCGCTGTGGGGGAGGCTTTAATCATCGTTTTGGTTTATATGATGCAGTCATGATTAAAGATAACCATATTTCGTTTGCCGGCTCCATTTCAAAGGCTGTAGAAGCGATACGAAATAAAGCTGGCCATATGGTTAAAGTTGAAATCGAGGTAGAAACAAAGGAGCAAGTGATGGAAGCAGTTCATGCTGGTGCAGATGTGATTATGTTCGATAACCGAACTCCTGAAGAGATTAAGGAGTTGATTAAACTAGTTCCCGCGGGCATTATTACCGAGGCTTCTGGCGGAATTCAATTATCTAACATCGCTGAATATCGGGATACAGGGGTTGATTATATTTCCCTTGGCTATTTGACCCATTCTTATAAAGCGTTAGATATAAGTGTAAAAGTGCTATGGAATAAAGGAGATGAGTAGAATGAACTTCTTGGAGACCTTACAAAAAAATGGCATGATTCCTGATAAATACAAGCAAATGACAAGGGAAGAACTTGAAAACCGTGTAATCGAGATAAAGAAACAGCTTGGCTCACGCTTATTCATTCCAGGCCATCATTATCAAAAAGACGAAGTCATTCAGTTTGCCGACGCAACCGGTGATTCTTTAAAATTAGCTCAATTGTCAGCAGAAAACACGGAAGCCGAGTTTATTGTTTTTTGCGGTGTTCATTTTATGGCAGAGACAGCCGATATATTAACAAGTGACAATCAAAAGGTATTCCTGCCCGATATGCGTGCAGGCTGTTCAATGGCCGACATGGCGGATATTCAGCAAACCGAAACAGCGTGGGAAAAACTGCAGGAACTTTTTGGTGATACCATTCTTCCATTGACATATGTCAATTCAACAGCCGCTATTAAAGCTTTTGTAGGAGCTAATGGAGGAGCGACCGTTACTTCCTCTAATGCAGAAACAATGGTTAAGTGGGCATTGGGTATTAAAGAGCGGATTTTATTTTTGCCTGACCAGCATTTAGGGCGGAATACGGCCGCGGATCTAGGAATTGGATTAGATGAAATGGCGATTTGGAATCCAATGACAAACGCGCTTGAATATGTTGGAGATGTTTCAAAAGTAAGAGTGATTCTTTGGAAAGGGCATTGCTCTGTTCATGAAAACTTTACGGTTCAAAACGTAGCTGATACGCGCGCGCAATATCCTGAAATGAAAATTATTGTCCATCCGGAATGCCGCAGGGAAGTTGTGGAATTAGCGGATATGGCGGGCTCTACAAGTTATATTATCCATGCGATTGAAAAGGCTGATCCTGGTTCAGCCTGGGCGATTGGAACCGAGATGAACCTAGTCAACCGCATTATCCAAGAACATCCGGATAAACACATTATATCCTTAAATCCGCATATGTGTCCTTGCTTGACCATGAACAGAATCGATTTGCCCCATTTAGTTTGGAGTCTTGAAACACTCGAAGAAACAAACAATATTATTAAAGTAAGTCCTGAAATTGCGGAAAAGGCGAAGCTTGCTTTAGAAAGAATGTTAATAAATTCATAAAAGGTGAAAGTGATGCAGAGCGTGATGACTGCATCACTTTTTATTTGAGGCAAAGTTAAAGCTCGTTTCTTGGTTTATTACTTTGTTGATTGTAGCGGAAAGCGAGCGCCTGTAGCCGAAATCAACAAGCTAGTCTAATAGGATTTATTATCAAAGTGATTCATATTTTTTTGAAACCAAACATAGATTTTTTTGAAGAATGTTAGCACTTTGCCCATTTTCACATACACTATATGGACTTATGCCATAGGAGGGAAATCAGAGTGAAGATCCATATCGTACAGAAAGGGGATACTCTTTGGAAGATCGCCAAGAAGTACGGCGTGAATTTTGAAGAGCTGAAAAAGATGAATTCACAGCTCAGCAACCCTGATATGATAATGCCCGGTATGAAAATAAAGGTACCAACTACAGGTGGATCCATAAAAAAAGAAGCACCAATGGGGACCAAACCGGAAACGTCGATCAAAAAAGAAATGCCAATTGCTGAGCATCCGTTTGCCAAGGAGAAACCAATTCCAATCAAGGAAGCACCAATTGCAAAGGAACAACCGATTGTAAAAGAAAAGCCAATTGTAAAGGAACAACCGATTAAAGAGCAGCCGATTATTAAAGAAGCACCGAAAGCACCATTTACTCCAAAAATGCCTCTACAAGTCATCCCAGAAATCGATATTAACAATTATTATATGACCAACATGACAAATATGACCGTCCAGCCACAGCTTCCGCCAAAACCCGCCAATATTCTTCCTGAGGTCAAAGAAGAAGTGAAAAAGGAAATGCCAGTTCCGCCTCCAGCACCACCAAAGGAAATGCCGATTGAGACACCGCCGCCGCAGGATTATTGTGTGCCAATCACACCTGTCATGCCTGGGCCAGGTTTCTGTCCTCCTCCATTTGGAGGAATGCCAATGATGCCGCCTGCAATGCCATATCCGGCAGTTCAGGGAGCAGGATTTGTACCACATTCTGAAATGGTTCATGGGACACCAGGGATGAATCCACCTGTTGCCGGTGGTTACGTGATGCCGGGACAATTTTTCCATGATGAGTCCTCTTCCTTTATGCCGCAAATGCCTGTCGTGAATCCAGCCTATGGCCCTGGAACTGGAATGGGCACACCAGCAATGGATCCTGCTGCTTATGGACAAATGCCAATGGGCTATGGCGGAATGCCAGCAGGTTCCATGCCAACGTCCATGGGTTATAGCGGCATACCAACAGGGCCAGCCCAAATGCCAATGGAATATGGCGGAGTGCCAGGGGGAGTAGCTCCAATGCAACCAGCACCGGGGTATGGAGAGGTACCAGCAGGTTACGGTCAAAACCCAATGGGCTATGGAGAGGTACCAGGAAGTTACGGTCAAAATCCAATGGGCTACGGAGGAGTGCCGGCAGGGTACGGTCAAAATCCAATGGGCTATGGAGGGGTGCCAGCTGGATACGGCCAGATGCCAATGGGGTATGGAGGAATGCCGGCCGGAAATCCTGGCGACTCCATGACGGGTACTCCAGGTTATCAAGCTCCCTATCAAGGCGGAATGACTCAAGCCACACCAAGACCTGATGCGATGTATGGGAACCCAGGAATGGCCGGTCCTTACGGGATGGGAACCACACCCTATGGGTATCCGCAAATGGGAGGACCTGTACCTCAAGGAATGGGTGTGCATGATTTCGAATCCTCTGATTTAATGGCTGCCGGGGGACATATGCCATATATGCCGACAGCTCCAATACCGACCATGCCAGTAGGAACCGGTACTTTGGGTGACTGTGGCTGTGGAGGGGGAATGCCGCCTGCGGGGATGGTTCCTCCAGCGCCAACAAGCTTTGTACCTCCAACACCGCCAATTTACAGTGCCCCGTATACAGGACCGGTTAATGCTGCTCAGCCGCCTTATATGAATCCATACGGTGTGGGTCCAGCTGGAACAAATCCTTACGGTATGCCAGGTTACCGTGATGAGAGCAATTAATTCACCAGGCAGCCTTAAAGGAGACGATGGTTATTTAAATCGTCTCCTCTCTTATTTTCAATCACAATTTTATGAAAAAATTATTCAGCTGACTCCGCTCCGAAAGTCCGTTTATTTATTAAAAACCGTCAATCATACGTATATTATAAAAGGATATCGTTCCAATAATAGACTTAAACTTCAAGAGGCTTTTACAGCCACATTACGAACCGAAGGATTTTTAAAAACCTATTTATTTTTATCTGACCCTATGAAAGAGCAGCTTTTCTTTGAGGGAACCTACTATGGATGTATTGAATATATTCCCCCGCATAAAACAGTCTTTACCTTCCATACCCAGCGCAGCCGCCAAGAAGGGCTGGAATTGTTAAAACTATTTCATCAAACCACAGCAACGTTTGAAAGTCGATACCGAACACTTCTTCCCAAGGGTGCGTTAATTGAAAAATGGACAGAAAGACTTCAAATATTTTCCGGTAATCTTCCTTTTATTAAATATTTTCTTGATGATAACGTGATTTCAGAACTGATCCATTCGGCTAATTGGTCCTTGGCAGGAATGATAAAAAATCGCCGCTTTTTTCAAATGGAACCTGCTGTGATTCTGCATGGAGATGTGGCCCATCATAATTTTTTGCGCGACCAAAATGGACTGCTGCACTTAATTGATTTTGACTTAATTAGTATTGGCCCGCCATCATTTGATTATTTGCAATATGCAAATCGAATTCTTCCTAATTTGGATTGGTCATTGGGAAAATTGGCAACTTTAAAGCCAATAGGAAAATATTTAGAGGAAGAAGCCTTTTTGTATGCCTTAGCTTTCCCGGCTGATATCTTCCGTGAATGGAACCGGCTAATCCGAGAAAAATCATATACTGACCAAGCAAAAATAAGGCAAGTTATGGATTTAACCATAAATCAATTCCATTTAAGAAAAAAATTCACTAGTCAATTACTGGAAAAAGTGAAATGATTTTATCAGAATGAATTTCCACTGAAGATAACACTCTATAAATGAGCATGATTTCATGCTCAGATTGTACTCTAGGGGGTTTATCGCTTGAACAAAAAGCAGTGGATGATTCCTCTTTCCTTCTCTTTATTAGTAGGTTTAACTGGATGTACAAATGACAATAATCGTGCGGGTGGGAATGGAAATAATTTGACTCGGCCGATGGGTTATTATTCCAATGAAAATCACGCCAAAAATGATTATGGGTTATTAAGGGATAATGATGGTGCCATGACAGAAATCATGGACCATAATCTTGGAGTGGAAGATCAGACCATAAATGAAAAAACCAGACGGCAAATGCAAATTAGAGACGAAAATGGGAATCCCCAAAACCCGACCGTCCCTAGAGCTAAAACCGATCGGAATTTCTTTCAGCGAGATAACCGTTTTAGCACAAGTGATTTAAACTATCATGGTCATTTGAGTGCTAAAAATGGTAACGCTGGAGTCGTGACAAACCCTGATTTCCAAGATCGTATTACGGCTAAAATTAGAAACAAAGTGGAAAATATTGATAATGTACGAAATGTAAGGTCGGTTGCCTATGGTAATAATGTCATTGTCTCCGTTTCCGTGCATGACCATGACAGGGCCACCGAAACCAAACGGGCCATCAAGAATGCCGTGAAGCCTTACACAAAGGGGAAAACAGTTCAGGTTTTAATTGATGAAGGCACAATGGGCCGTGACCGCAATATCCATAATGATTCCCAGAGGGAGAAAGGCGGAAGCTAAACCCCTCCAAAAGAAGAGGCAGGCCTTCTGGGCTTGCCTCTTTCTTTTATTATATAAGCTGATTTATTTCTGCAGGATAAAAAGGCAAATAAAGGCTAAACTAGTACTGTAAGGTATATTCAATTATAAAACGTAAGAGGTGAGTAACATGAGGGTCATTTGGATAGCAATGTATCGGTACACATTAGCCGTATTTGCTGTTATTCTCTTCATGTTTATCGGTAGAGTTCCTGGGTTAATAACAACAAGCTCGGCGGCACAACAAGATAACCAAATAGAGAAGGCAGAGCCGCTTAACTTGACGGTTATCTTAGAAAGAGTCTATCTTGATGGAGAAGTAAGTCAGGAATTGGTGCACGAGACATGTTGGAAAATGGAGAACTTTTGGGCTAAATATGACCAATGGCAGCTTACCGACATCAACGAATCAACCTATGTTTTCCGAAAACAAGTTGATGATATCTCCCCACTACTAAAAGCAAACGGTTTTTTTGGAGTGACAGATGATGGGGTTTTAACCATTTTTAATGGCCGGCCAGGACAATCGCGCATCATTCAGTCCTTCTTTCAAATAGATATCAAGAAGCTTGAGAGTAAAAAACAAGAAGAACTGTTTCAAGGAATCCCGATAAAAACAAAAGACCATTATGTTGAGGTTTTAGAGACGTTTGAACCTTATTCCGTAAAAAAAGAATAAATTTTGATAAATTCAGACTGATTGAGTCAAATCAGCCTGTTTTTTTATGTCTTAGGGAGTTTAGACACGTCCAGCTCCAGCGCCTATTCAAGGCGCCTCTCTTTAGTTTTAATTTTTAGACTTTTTGTCAAAAAGCGATTTTCTTCAATAACCGTCTGGACTTATGTTACAATGAAAGACAGCTATTTTGAGTTTAACTAGGGAGAGAATACGATTGTATGAATTTATAAAAGGGATGGTCGAATTTGTTGGCCCTGAATATATCGTCATCGAAAATAATGGGATCGGCTACCAAATCTCTACACCCAATCCGTTTATTTTCGCTGGTAAAATGGAAACAATGGTAACCGTATATACCTATCATTATGTCCGCGAAGATGTGATCGCCTTGTACGGTTTTGAAACGAGAGAGGAAAAAAGGCTCTTTACCAAACTATTAAATGTCTCGGGGATTGGTCCTAAAGGAGCGCTGGCTATTCTTGCTTCTGGAGAAGTCCAGCAAGTGGTAAATGCAATTGAAAATGAAGACGAAAGCTTTCTTGTAAAATTCCCTGGCGTCGGTAAAAAAACAGCCCGGCAAATGATCCTTGACCTTAAAGGGAAATTGCAGGATATCGTTCCGGATTACTTCCCTAACCTTTTCAACGCCGATACATTCCCACTTCCTCAGCAAGCAGTCAACTCGGCCTTCGAAGAAGCCGTCCTTGCCTTGAAAGCCCTAGGCTATTCCGATAAAGAAATTAAAAAGATTTCACCCGAATTACAAAAAGAGCAGCTTTCAACCGATCAATATATTAAAAAAGCCCTCCAGCGGCTTTTAAAATAGGTGATAATTCATGGAAGAGCGGATCATATCTAGTGAAGTAAATGAAAGTGAAATCAGTATGGAGCAAAGCCTGCGTCCGCAAACCCTTAAGCAATATATTGGACAGACTCAAGTCAAAGAAAATCTTGAGATTTTTATTAAGGCGGCAAAGATGCGTAAGGAGACCCTTGATCATGTTCTCCTCTACGGTCCACCAGGATTAGGGAAGACTACACTTGCTGTCATTATTGCCAATGAAATGGGGGTAAACATTCGGACAACCTCAGGACCGGCCATTGAACGGCCCGGGGATTTAGCGGCTATTTTAACATCTCTCGAACCGGGTGATGTGTTGTTTATTGATGAAATACACAGGCTGCCACGCACGATTGAAGAAGTACTTTATCCAGCAATGGAAGACTTTTGTCTGGATATTGTTATTGGAAAGGGGCCAAGTGCGAGGTCGGTCCGGCTTGACCTTCCACCTTTCACACTTGTCGGTGCCACCACCCGGGCAGGCTCTTTATCCGCACCATTACGCGATCGATTTGGAGTTTTGTGCAGGCTCGAGTATTATAAGGAAGACCAGTTAAAGGATATTGTTTTAAGAACAGCCGATTTGTTTGAAACTGAAATAGATGAACCTTCTGCAGCTGAAATCGCTAGAAGGGCAAGGGGCACCCCTAGAATTGCCAACCGTCTTCTCCGCCGTGTAAGGGATTTTGCACAGGTTAAGGGGAATGGTACAATTGACCTATCTCTTGCGAAAGAGGCTTTGGAATTACTGCAGGTTGACCGTCTAGGATTAGATCATATTGATCATAAGCTGTTAAGAGGAATTATTGAAAAATTCCGCGGAGGTCCCGTGGGACTTGATACGATTGCGGCTTCGATTGGAGAGGAAGCAGAAACGATTGAAGATGTCTATGAACCGTACCTTCTACAAATCGGCTTTTTGCAGCGAACCCCCCGTGGAAGGGTAGTAACCGGAGCCGTCTATCACCATTTTGGCATGGAGGTGCCAATGGAATGACCTCTCCCGCCCAAAATATATTCAAATAAGTAAGGTGTGTTAACTATGAAAGTAGATTTATTTGATTTTCATTTACCTGAAGAGCTAATTGCTCAGGTGCCGTTAAAAACAAGGACAGACAGCCGATTGATGGTATTAAATAAACAAACAGGTGAAATAAACCACGAAGTATTTAAAAATATCACCGAATATTTGCGTGAAGGGGACTGCCTGGTCTTAAATGATACCAAGGTATTGCCTGCACGCCTTTTTGGTGTAAAAAGTGATACTGGTGCGAAAATTGAAGTCCTGCTGTTAAAACAACAGGAAGGTGATCAGTGGGAAACACTTGTAAAACCTGCCAAACGAGTGAAAATAGGAACTGAAATTGTCTTTGGCGATGGATTGCTTACCGCGGTTTGCATCGAGGAATCAGAGCATGGAGGCAGAGTTTTAGAGTTTAAATATACTGGAATATTCTATGAGGTGCTTGATCAGCTGGGTGAGATGCCGCTGCCTCCATATATCAAAGAGCAGCTTGAAGATCGTGACCGTTATCAGACGGTATATGCCCGCGAACCGGGATCTGCCGCTGCACCCACAGCAGGCCTTCATTTCACAGAATCACTTCTAGAAGAAATTAAAGCCAAAGGGGTACATATTGCATTTATCACACTCCATGTAGGTCTTGGCACTTTCCGACCTGTCAGTGTGGACGATGTATTGGAGCACGATATGCACGCTGAATTTTACACGGTTACAGAAGGTACTGCCCAATTGCTAAATGATGTGAGGCAGAATGGAGGCAGAATTATCACTGTAGGAACAACATCTACCAGAACTTTGGAGACCATTGCATCTGCTAACAACGGAGTATTTACTGCCGGAAGCGGCTGGACAAGTATTTTTATCTATCCAGGTTATGAATTTAAAGCAATAGACGGAATGATTACTAATTTCCACTTGCCTAAATCCACTCTGATTATGCTTGTTAGTGCTTTAGCCGGAAGAGAGAATGTTTTGCATGCCTACAATACGGCCGTAGCTGAACGTTACCGTTTTTTCAGCTTTGGTGATGCGATGTTCATCATCTAGTGGTAAAGGGGCGGAGCGCCGCAAATATATATCAGTGCAAACAATAATTTCTGTCTAATATAAAGTCTTCACTTTATAAAGATTTAACATAGCTCTGCTCACACCGCCTTTAGGAAGGAGACAATAATTTGACTGCAATTCGCTACGAATTAATAAAAACATGTAAACAAACAGGAGCCAGACTTGGCAGGGTTCACACACCACATGGATCCTTTGACACGCCTGCTTTTATGCCTGTTGGAACACTTGCAACTGTAAAAACGATGTCACCTGAAGATTTAAAAGAAATGGGTGCAGGCATTATTTTAAGTAATACCTATCACTTATGGCTTAGACCTGGGCATGAAATCATAAGAGAGGCTGGCGGTCTTCATAAATTTATGAATTGGGACCGGGCTATTTTAACAGATTCAGGCGGGTTCCAAGTATTCAGTTTAAGTGAATTCCGTAAAATTGAAGAAGAAGGAGTTCATTTCCGCAACCATATGAGTGGTGAGAAATTATTTTTATCACCAGAAAAAGCAATGGAAATTCAGAATGCCCTTGGTTCCGATATTATGATGGCCTTTGATGAGTGTCCGCCATATCCTGCAACTTTTGAGTATATGAAGAAATCTGTTGAAAGAACTTCAAGATGGGCGGAGCGCTGTCTAAACGCCCATCAGCGTCCAGAAGACCAAGGTTTATTTGGAATCGTTCAAGGCGGAGAATATGAAGAGCTCCGCAGACAAAGTGCGAACGATCTAGTCTCTCTTGACTTCCCTGGCTACGCGGTAGGCGGATTATCAGTTGGGGAGCCAAAGGATGTCATGAATCGTGTCCTTGAATTTACAACACCAATGTTACCGTCCAATAAACCGCGCTATTTAATGGGTGTAGGCTCACCTGATTCTCTAATTGACGGAGCCATTCGCGGAATAGATATGTTCGATTGTGTACTGCCAACGCGAATTGCCAGAAATGGAACGTTAATGACGAGCACCGGCCGCCTTGTAGTGAAAAATGCTCAATTTGCCCGTGATTTTGGGCCGCTTGATCCAGAGTGTGATTGCTACACATGCCGAAACTACTCGAGAGCATACATTCGTCACTTAATTAAATGTGATGAAACCTTTGGAATTCGTTTAACGTCTTACCATAATCTTTATTTTCTGTTAAGATTAATGGAGAAGGTCAGACAAGCCATTATGGAAGACAGGCTTGGAGATTTCCGTGAAGAGTTTTTTGAACGTTATGGCTTTAATAAGCCTAACGCGAAAAATTTCTAATAGAACTTTTTTGAAAGGAGGGAAACAAAATGCAAGGTATTGGTACAATCATTCCATTAATTTTAATGTTTGTGTTATTTTATTTCCTATTAATCCGTCCGCAACAAAAACGCCAAAAGTCAGTTGCGAACATGCAAAGCGCATTGAAAAAAGGGGATAAAATCGTCACGATTGGTGGTTTACATGGCTTTATTGACTCAATTGATGAAAATAAAGTAGTCATTAAATGTGGTGACGGCAGCCGTCTTACATATGACCGCAATGCCATCCGCGAGGTAACTGAATCCGCAGCGGGTGAAGGAAGCGTAAACCTTACTAAGTAATGACCTAAAAAGGAAGCCATTTAACTTGGCTTCCTTTTTTATGGATAAGATTGTATAAAAATTTTCGACTTTTAGAATTGTCCAGCTCCAGCGCCTAGCCCCTCGAGGTCTTAAGCCAAACCGTCCAAAAGGTTAAAGAGCAACCTTTCGGCCGGCTCGTCTTATGCTTGTCGGGGCTGATCAAGGCGCTTACGCTTTTCTTACTATGCTGACCTCTTGGAATTGTTGGTGGCAATGTTTACTCCTAAGATTCCACCCATCATCGCAATAAGTGTATAGCAGGTGTGATAAATCACCTGTTCTGCATTAAATAGGCGGTCATAGCCGAGGTATTGAAATAAAAAGACAACAAATGAGTAAATCAGCCCTGTTAACCCGCCAATCAGCCAGCCTTTTTCTTTTCGTTTTCCCCCTGAGAGAAAACCGCCCCCAAATAGCCCGATAAAGGACAGTGCTGTTATTACATATTGCAGTGATCCTTCTTGTGTGGATGTAAACCGAAGGATAAACGCAAAAATAAGACTGCAAATCATGGCAAAGCCAAAAATAAAAATCAATCCATACATGATGGATAGCCCAAAGCTTTTCGATTCGATTTTAACTCTCCCCCTTCGTCTTCAAGGCCTTACCTTCCTCTTTTTTATAGCCGGCCAAGGCCTAGACCGTTATTCTTCCTAGTACAAGCGTATTCAGACTAAACAAAAAGTAGAATAGACAATTTACATTCTTTGGACTATTTTTTGGAACTAAATTCCTTTCATAAATACTTATGAAAAACAAAAACTATAGTTTGATATAAAAAAAGGGGAGACCAATAGTGGCAGATTATGTATCCATCGTGTTTCGGACCATCGTGTTTTATGCTCTAATCCTATTTATTTTTCGGATGATGGGCAAACGGGAAATTGGTGAACTAAGTATTCTGGACCTTGTTGTATTTATTATGATTGGTGAGATGGCGGTGGTTGCCATTGAGAGAAACCAATCACCATTATTACATACCATGATTCCTATGCTCGTATTAATGGTGATACAAATTACCATGGCCTTTTTTTCCTTAAAGAGTAAAAGGTTTCGTGATTTAATTGATGGGAAACCGATTATTATTATTAACAGAGGGAAAATTGATGAGCAGGCCATGCGTAAGCAGCGCTATAATTTTGATGATTTAATGGTGCAATTAAGAGAAAAGGACATTCGAAGTATTGCTGATGTGGAATTTGCTATTTTGGAGCCCTCTGGAAGTTTATCTGTTATTGAAAAACTAAAAAATGCGGAAGACCCCATGAAACAGGGCGATATCACCATTCCCTTAATCATGGATGGACAAATAGACGAAGAAAATCTTAGGCGGATTAATAAAACTAATTTATGGCTGCGGCAGGAATTAAAGAAAAAGGGATATCGAGATGTTAAAGATATTTCTTTTTGCAGCTATGAAAACGGAAATTTTTTTATTGATATAAAGAATAACGATTAAAAAGACACGCCTGCATGGCATGTCTTCTTTTGTATATTGAATTAAGACGGAATTAAATTTCCGATCCAAGGAATTCGTTTCATTTCCTCTTTTTTAATTAGACCGAAGACAACAAGCATCACTATATAGGAAAGCATCATAGCAAGAGCGGACGTAGTGACCCGGATAATTAAATTTCCCTGTAATAGAAAATGTTCAAAAAGCCAATAGCCCAGCCAGCCAGAAAGCCCCATCACCAGAAATCCCTTTAGATAGTCTCTTATATAGAAAGAAAAGGGAACCTTTTTTAAAACGGTGGCAAAATGAAGTCCGGTTACTAAGACAAAACCAACGACTATGCCTAAAGCAGCACCGGTAATACCGAATGTTGCCTGTGACGCCAATAAGAAAATCACGGCTGTTTTAACAACAGAACCAACAAGGCTGTTTATCATCGCGGCACGTGCGAGATTTAAGGCCTGTAAGACGGCCTGCAATGGACCTTGATAGTAGTATACCAACATAAAGGGAGCCATAAGGCGGATAAAATAGGAGCCCTTTGTTGAACCGTACATTAGCTCCATCAGCGGGTCAGCCAATACATATAGGAGAATGACGGCAAGTCCTCCTGTTAAAAAAACAAACCGCAATGCCTGCTGCAGACGATATTCAATTAATTTGTGCTGATTCTTCGAATTCGCCTCACTTATGGCTGGGACAAGGGAGGTTGCCAGTGAAAAGGTAACAAATGAAGGAAGCATTAACAACGGCATGGCATAGCCTGTAAGGGCCCCATATTGTTTGGTCGCATTGACAGCCAGTACACCTGCAAGCGCAAGACTATGGGCAACCACAATCGGTTCAAAGAACCAGGATATCGAGCCAATCATTCTGCTCCCCATTGTAGGAAGAGCAATCTCCATTAAATCTTTAAAGGTTTGCTTTCCTTTATGAACAAATTGAAAGAAGTTTTTTCTCAGCTTAAACCGCTTTTTTAGTTTAAAGGTTGTCAGTAAGTAAATCAAAGAAAGTAATTCCCCTAAAACAGAGGCTGCCATTGCCGCAGCAGCCGCATATTCCACTCCATAGGGAAGAAACGTCTTTGTGGCTGTTGCGATTAGTGTGATGCGAACAAATTGTTCCAGTATTTGAGAAAGGGCTGACGGCCGCATATTTTGACGCCCTTGGAAATAACCTCTCAACACAGAAGCGATGGCAATGATTGGTATAGCCGGTGAAATCGCCATAAGTGGATAGTAAGTTCTAGGATCTGTAAAGAGTGTCCTCGATAGGAGGGGGGCCAGTAAGATTAATGCCGGTGTAAGAATAATCGATAAGCCAACGGTGATTGCCAAGGAAACAACGAGAATTTTTTTGATTTCGGCATAGTCTTTCTTTGCTTCTGCCTCAGCAATATTCTTAGAAATGGCAACCGGAAGTCCTAACTGGATAATCGTTACCACAAGGATAAACGTAGGATATGCCATCATATATAAACCTACGCCTTCTTCCCCAATACTTCTTGCTAGAACAATGCGATAAATAAAGCCAAGGACTCTTGTGATAAAGCCTGCAGCTAACAGGATAAAAGTCCCCTTTAAAAACTTTGACATTTAGGTTCCCACCTTCTCAAAAAAGAAGAATTCATATACAATTATCTATATGCCTATAGGTGGACAAAGCATGACAAGTAGTAAAGCTTTTTGATTGGTTTTATGATAAGTGAATTCAGAAATGAGTTCCGGGGAGGCAGAGAGTATGAATAATGGCCACATGAATGGAGAATTTCGTACCGAAGTACAGCCGGCATTAAAGAGCAAATTAGAAGAGTTTCGTCTGCTGGGAATGGAGTCGGTTTCAGAACAAGAACTTTGGGGATTTTTAGTGAAGAAAAAATGGAAAAAGGTAAAACATGAGATGAGGCTATATGAAATGATTCAGGAAATTCTCTCTGTAAAGGCCAGTGATTATTTAAACTTTATCACCATTGAATCCTATAAATCTTCGGAATTCTCCTTGGAGAATGAAGAAGAGCTTAAGGAACTTTTAAAATGAAAAAAATGTTAAATTGACAGCTTGTTCAAGTTATTTCATAATGAAAGCAGTGACTTTTTCATTATTCTTAAATAGGGATGGACGTACAGTGCTATGGCACATGCACTAAGGAGGAACATTACATAATGGTAAAGCGTAGTAGAATTATTGCTTTCTTTCTTGTGATTCTTATAATTGGAAGCACAATTGGAGCAACCACAAAGAATATCTTAAACAATATGAAGCTTGGACTTGACCTTCAGGGTGGATTTGAAGTCTTGTACGAGGTACAGCCTGCAAAGAAGGGTCAAAAAATTGACAAGAAAGTCCTGGCTAGTACTGCCGAAGCCCTTGATAAGCGGATTAACGTCCTCGGAGTAAGTGAACCGAGTATTCAAATTGAAGGAACGAACCGTATCCGTGTGCAGCTTGCTGGGGTTAAAGACCAAAACAAAGCAAGGGAAATCTTGTCCACTCAAGCAAATCTTACGTTCCGTGATGCCAATGACAAACTGATGATGGACGGATCTGATTTGAAACAAGGCGGTGCCAAGCAAACCTTTGACCAAAATGGTGCACCTAGTGTTACTTTAACATTAAAAAGTGCCGATAAATTCCGTAAAGTTTCTCAAGAAATTCTGAATGAGGCACCTAATAATTACCTTGTTATTTGGCTTGATTATGAAGAAGGAAAAGATTCCTTCAAAACAGAAGTAAATAAAGCGAAGCCCAAATTCTTATCTGCTCCGACAGTAAAGGAAGTCTTTAACCAGGATTCCGTTTCGATTGTGGGCAGTTTTACAGCAAAAGAAGCGCAAACCTTGGCTTCCCTATTAAATGCAGGTTCCCTGCCAGTTAAGCTGAAAGAAGTGTACTCCACATCTGTTGGGGCTAAGTTCGGGGAACAGGCCTTAAATGAAACGGTGTTTGCTGGAATCATTGGTATAGCAATCATCTATTTATTTATGATTTTCTATTATCGTTTTCCAGGGTTTATTGCTACGATTACATTAACGATTTTTACGTATCTGGTGCTTTTAATATTTGATTGGATGAATGGGGTCCTGACCCTGCCGGGGATCGCTGCAATCATCCTCGGGGTAGGTATGGCGGTTGATGCTAATATCATCACCTATGAACGAATTCGAGAAGAGTTAAAGATAGGCCGCAGCCTGAAATCAGCGTTCGAAGCTGGCGAGAAACATGCGTTTACAGCTATATTTGACGCCAACTTAACAACTATACTTACAGCCTGTGTGTTATTTTTCTATGGGACAAGTGCAGTAAAAGGCTTTGCCACCATGTTAATAGTGAGTGTTCTAATGAGCTTTTTGACCAATGTTTACGGTTCAAGGTTACTATTAGGATTGTGGGTTAAGAGTGGTATCTTTAATAAAAAACCTGGTTGGTTTGCCGTACGTCCATCACAAATTAAAAATCTTACAGATAACATTGATACAGTAGATCTTCCAACTCGTTTTGACAAGATTGACTTTATTGGATTAAGGAAAAAAGTATTTATTTTATCAGGTACTCTTATTGTCGCAGGTATTGTTGTTCTTGCTATTTTCCGCTTGAATCTGGGGATTGATTTTTCAAGTGGTACTCGTATAGAGGTACAATCAAAAACACCATTAACCACTGAAGAAGTGAAAAGTGCTTTTACTGAACGCGGTCTAAAACCGGATGATGTTGTTATCTCAGGTAATAATAATCAAATTGGTGCCGTTCGAATGATTGGTGTATTGTCTAAAGATGAGATTGCTTCATTAAAAGCAGATTTTAAAAAGGAATATGGGTATGAGCCAAACGTCAGCACCGTTTCTCCAACGGTCGGAAAAGAACTGGCAAAAAATGCTTTTATTTCTGTCTTGTTGGCATCAATCGGTATTATTCTCTATGTTTCTATCCGATTTGAAGCCTATATGGCGATCGCAGCTATTGCTGCCATCCTTCATGATGCATTCTTTATGATTGCCATTTTCAGCATCACAAGACTGGAAGTAGATTTAAACTACATTGCAGCGATCTTGACCATTATTGGTTATTCAAACCATGATACGATTGTCACGTTTGACCGGGTACGTGAGAATATGCAGAAGAAAAAGCGCCTTAAAACAGTCCAGGATATTGCTGAAGTGGTAAACGTAAGTATTCGTCAAACATTAACTCGTTCCATTAACACTGTTCTAACGGTACTTGTTACCACAGCATGCTTAATGATTTTTGGAAGTCCGTCTATTCGAAACTTCTCGATAGCATTGTTTGTCGGTTTAATTGTCGGTGTTTATTCATCAGTCTTTGTAGCAGGCTCTTTATGGTATGTGATGAAGTGTAAGGAACTGAAAAAGAAGGGTGTAATTAGAACGGTTAAAGAAAAGAGAAAATACTCCGATCAGCCTCAGGTCTAATATGTTTAGAAAAAACTGCAAATCTTTTGCAGTTTTTTCTTTTGATTGAAAGCTCATCTCTGCTCCTGTATAATTAGAAAGTCTGAGGGGTGAACGTACCAGTGTTAAAATCAAAAACAAAATGGATTGTTCGCAATTCTGATCACAATCTCGCTCAAATGCTTGTAAATGAATTGAAAATAACACCTCTTGTTGCATCACTGCTTGTAAATCGTGGACTCAATACCGTAGATTCTGCTCGGTATTTTTTATTTGGAAAAGATGAGTTTCATGACCCTTACTTACTTAAAGGGATGGAAACGGCGGTTAATCGTATTCGAGAGGCTATTGATAAACAGGAACCTATTCTTATTTTCGGAGATTATGATGCAGATGGTGTAAGCAGCACCACGGTGTTAATGATTACACTTCGTGATTTAGGTGCAAATGTCCAATTTTATATACCTAATCGTTTTTCAGAAGGATACGGACCAAACGAACCTGCATTCCGCCATGCGGCGGAAAATGGAATAAAATTGTTAATTACTGTAGATACAGGAATCGCAGCGGTTCATGAAGCGGCTGTGGCAAAAGAGCTTGGACTAGATCTAATTATTACTGATCACCATGAACCTGGGCCAGTTTTACCCGAAGCATTAGCCATCATTCATCCTAAGCTGCCTGATAGCACCTATCCTTTTCGCGAACTGGCCGGTGTAGGGGTTGCCTTTAAACTTGCCCATGCATTATACGGCAGAGTTCCTGAGCACTTATTAGAAATTGCTGTCATCGGTACGATTGCTGATCTAGTGTCCTTAAAAGATGAAAATCGCATAATTGCTAAAAAAGGCCTTGAAAAACTGAAAACAACTAAAAAGATTGGTTTAAGAGCTATTTTAAAAGTTGCTGGTGTGGATCTCATGTCAATTAATGAAGAAACAATTGGATTTACACTTGCACCTAGAATTAATGCAGTCGGCAGATTAGAAGATGCTGACTTAGCCGTTCAATTGTTACTGACAGAGGACCCGGAAGAAGCGCAAGCTCTAGCAGAAGAAATGGATGCATTAAATAAAACAAGGCAGGAGATTGTAAATACCATTACTGCCGAAGCCATAGAAGAGGTTGAAAAAAACTTTCCAATTGAGACAAATAAAGTTCTTGTTATTGGCAAGGAAGGCTGGAATGCCGGCGTCATTGGAATTGTAGCATCCAGACTTGTTGAAAAATTCTATCGTCCAACGATTGTGTTAAATTTTGACCCGGAAAAGGGAGTTGCAAAGGGTTCAGCAAGAAGTATCATTGGCTATGACTTGTTTAAAAATCTATCCACTTGCAGGGAACTACTTCCGCATTTTGGCGGACATCCAATGGCAGCAGGGATGACATTAAAGCTTGAAGACGTGGCTGAGCTTCGAGAGAGGCTAAACCTTCTTGCTGACGAGCAGTTGACAGATGACGATTTAATTCCAATCA
Source organism: Neobacillus cucumis (assembly GCF_002860255.1). Taxonomy (GTDB): domain Bacteria; phylum Bacillota; class Bacilli; order Bacillales; family Cytobacillaceae; genus Neobacillus; species Neobacillus cucumis_A. Next base: position 94,878 of record NZ_PGVE01000102.1, on the reverse strand, counting down.
CTCAGCTCGATGAGGAAATTCGTCTTGAAGATATTAGCTTGTCGTCACTAGATGAACTAAGTCTGCTGGCGCCTTTTGGTATGGACAACCCGAAGCCAAAAGTGTTAATCAATGATGTGGCTATTTCAAGTATGAGAAAAATTGGCAGTGAGCAAAATCATCTTAAAGTTTTAGTAAATGAAGACAACGCAAGTCTTGATGGTGTTGGCTTTGGTTTGGGTCCTTTAGTGGACCAAATATCGCCTGCTTCAAAAATTTCATTAATTGGAGAATTATCTATTAATGAATGGAATAATATACGTAAACCACAAATTTTTATTCATGATATGGCCGTCCATTCATGGCAGTTATTTGATTTACGGGGGCAAAAGAGAGCCCATCACCTGCAGAACACAGTACCTTCTGAAAACAGGAAAATTATCATTTTTAACCAAGAGAGTCTTGGGAAAATCAGCCCAGAGTTACGGTCCGAAACGATACTTATTCAAGATATTACTGAAGCAAAAGCCTTTAATGGTTACGGAGCAAATATTGCTTTATTTGATTTCCCGCCGTCAAAGGGCCATTTAAGAGAATTATTATCGGGCAAAGAACCTGCCAGGATTTATGCTTATTTTTATAAGGAAGCAAGCGATTATTTTTCTACTATACCAACACGGGATCATTTTAAATGGTTTTATGCGTTTTTAATGAAAAAAGGCCCAATAGACTTAAAACTTCATGGTGAGACGATAGCTAAACATCGAGGGTGGTCACAGGAAACGATAAAGTTTATGTCAAAGGTGTTTTCTGAACTGGATTTTGTTACAATAAACAATGGATTTATTACTTTAAAAACTGGAGCGCAAAAGCGCGACCTAGCTGATTCCAAAACTTATCAAACTAAACAGGCCCATTATGCTCTTGAAAGAGAATTATTGTTTTCCTCTTTTCAAGAATTAAAAGGCTGGTTCGATCAAGTCATTCAAGAATCGGTTGAATCTGAGGAGGCAATTTAAGAATGGATTTAAGAGAATATATTACAATTGTACCTGACTGGCCAAAACCAGGTATAAAATTCAAAGACATTACCCCATTAATGAATAATGGAGAAGCCTATAAATATGCAACAGACCAAATTGTTGCTTATGCTAAAGAAAAAAATGTGGACCTGATTGTGGGACCGGAAGCACGCGGATTCATTATTGGTTGTCCCGTAGCTTATTCTCTTGGAGTTGGGTTTGCACCAGTCCGCAAAGAAGGGAAGCTTCCAAGAGAGACAGTTAAGGTAAGCTATGGATTGGAATATGGTAAAGATGTACTAACTATTCACAAGGATGCCATTCAACCTGGTCAACGTGTGTTAATTACGGATGACCTGTTAGCAACTGGAGGCACCATTGACGCTACCATTAAATTGGTGGAACAGCTTGGCGGAGTTGTAGCAGGGATCGCTTTCTTGGTGGAATTAAGCTATTTAGAAGGCCGCAGCAAGCTAGACGGTTATGATGTTCTTACTTTATTGCACTATTAAATGAATGGATGAGGGCACTCAAGTACGAGTGCTCTCTTTATATAATTTTATAACATGTTTCAGAAGGTTAAATTAGCTGAAAAGTCGCTAAAAGCGACAAAAATTTCGTAATTTAGTAAAAAAACTGCCCAATCTCTTTACAACTTCGTTATTTTTTTCGATAATAGTAACAATCATTCTAATTTAGTAACAATTTTTTTAGAATGATTTTATATATAGAGTACATTTTGAATCTTTCCAAAGGTAGAGTTATATATACTTTAATATAAAAAAATGAGATGAAAATAAAGGTGATTTCATGGCGAACGATCAAGTGTTAACGGCCGACCAAGTCATCGACAAGACTAGAAAATATTTAAACGATGAGCATGTAGAACTAGTAAAAAAAGCATATGAGTATGCCAAAAATGCTCATCGTGAACAATATAGAAAATCGGGAGAGCCATACATTATTCATCCAATTCAGGTAGCCGGCATTTTAGCGGATCTTGAAATGGATCCTGCAACGGTGGCTGCTGGTTTTCTTCATGACGTTGTAGAAGATACCGCGGTAACCTTACGGGATATTGAAGAGGCTTTTAACGGCGAAGTGGCAATGCTTGTTGATGGTGTTACAAAGCTAGGAAAAATTAAATATAAGTCACATGAGGAGCAGCAGGCGGAAAATCACCGGAAGATGTTTGTTGCAATGGCACAAGATATCCGGGTGATCCTAATTAAGCTTGCTGACCGCTTGCATAATATGAGGACACTTAAACATCTTCCTGCAGAGAAACAGCGCCGGATTTCAAATGAGACACTTGAAATTTTTGCACCTTTAGCTCATCGTCTTGGTATTTCTAAGATTAAATGGGAGTTGGAAGATACCGCCTTAAGATATTTAAATCCGCAGCAGTATTACCGGATTGTGAACTTAATGAAAAAGAAACGAGCCGAACGGGAACAGTATTTAGATGATGTCATTGATGAAGTAAAGAGCCGCTTAAGTGAAGTATCCATTAAAGCGGACCTTTCAGGACGTCCCAAACATATCTATAGCATTTATAGAAAAATGGCTCTGCAAAATAAACAGTTTAGTGAGATTTATGATTTGCTTGCTGTTCGAATTGTCGTAAACAGCATTAAGGATTGCTATGCTGTTTTGGGCATTATCCACACCTGCTGGAAACCAATGCCCGGCCGTTTCAAGGACTATATTGCGATGCCAAAGCCGAATATGTATCAGTCCTTGCATACAACGGTGATTGGACCAAAGGGAGATCCGCTTGAAGTGCAAATTCGAACCAACGAAATGCACCGAATTGCGGAATTCGGGGTTGCTGCCCATTGGGCGTATAAAGAAGGAAAAACCATTAGTGACAGTTCTACATTTGAACAAAAGCTTACTTGGTTTAGGGAAATCCTAGAGTTCCAAAATGATACGGCCAATGCGGAAGAGTTTATGGAATCATTAAAAATTGATTTGTTTTCTGATATGGTGTTCGTCTTTACACCAAAGGGAGATGTCATTGAGCTGCCCTCTGGTTCTGTTCCTATCGATTTTGCCTATCGAATTCACTCTGAAATCGGCAATAAGACAATAGGCGCAAAAGTGAACGGAAAAATGGTGACGCTCGATTATAAACTAAGGACTGGGGATATCATTGAGATTCTGACCTCCAAACATTCCTATGGACCAAGTCAGGATTGGCTGAAACTGGCACAAACCTCACAAGCTAAAAACAAGATTCGTGCGTTCTTTAAGAAGCAGCGCCGCGATGAAAATGTCATTAAAGGAAAAGAACTGGTTGAAAAAGAAATCCGTAATATGGAATTTGATATGAAGGAAATCTTAACACCAGATAATCTGAAAAAAGTCGCTGAAAAATTTAATTTTTTGAATGAAGAAGATATGTATGCGGCAGTTGGTTATAACGGCGTTACTGCCTTGCAGGTTGCCAACCGTTTAACCGAGAAGTGGCGTAAAAAACGGGATATGGAACAATCGGCAACCATTGCGAATGCTATTACCGATTTAAAGGCCTTTCCTTCCACGAAAAAAAGGGAATCAGGTGTCCGGGTTCAAGGGATTGATAACCTGTTAATCCGCTTGTCAAAATGCTGTAACCCTGTCCCTGGAGATGAAATCGTCGGGTTCATTACAAAAGGGCGCGGTGTTTCTGTTCACCGTTCGGATTGCCCGAATATTGATTCCAATGACGCTCAATCCAGATTAATTCAGGTTGAGTGGGAATCGTCCTTAAATGATCGTAAGGAATATAACGTTGATATCGAAATCAGCGGGTATGATCGTCAAGGGCTGCTTAATGAAGTTCTTCAGGCTGTTAGTGAAACAAAAACAAATATCTCTGCAGTTTCTGGAAAATCGGATCGTAATAAAATGGCGACGATTATTATGTCCATTGCGATCCATAATGTTACCCATCTACAAAAGGTTGTCGAACGCATTAAACAAATCCCAGATATTTATTCGGTACGCCGAATTATGAATTAAGGAGTTCTAGCAATGAGAATAGTTGTTCAACGCAGCAAAGGGGCAAAGGTAACTGTTGATGGTGAAATTACCGGACAGATTAAACAGGGCTTTGTCCTGCTGGTTGGGGTAACACATGAAGATAAAGAAGAGGATGCTGCCTATCTAGCAGATAAAATCGCTAATCTTCGGGTTTTTGAAGATCAAGATGGGAAAATGAATCTTTCTTTATTGGATGTTGGTGGAGAAATCCTTTCTGTATCTCAATTCACGCTGTATGGGGACTGTCGGAAAGGCCGCAGACCAAATTTTATGGAAGCGGCTAGACCTGAACAGGCCGTAGTATTATATGATGCCTTTAACCAGATGCTTCGTGATAAAGGAATCACCGTAGAAACTGGCGTTTTTGGCGCCATGATGGATGTAGAATTAGTCAATGATGGTCCTGTCACAATGATCGTAGAAAGTAAGTAAATAGCCTTGGCATTCGTGCCAAAGCTTTTTATTTGCCTTCAACAAGTTTTTTTAAAATACCTCGCCCACTCATCAAACAAGTCTTAAGCAGTATTTTCTCGATAAACACTTGATTATTTATCATCAACATGCAAAATTTTTGTATTAAGTGGAGATACTAGAAAAAAAGACTGAGGTGATTGGGTATGAGGTTTAGTGAAAAGGGAATGAACATACAGTCCATGGAAGGCCGTGTTTTTGGGGTGGATTTTCATGACTTTATTCAAAAAGAGGGTCATACAAATTCATTTGAGCTTGGATCAGAATTTGGACTAACAATGGGTGATGTCAGAAAGTTAAAAAAACATTTAGGAAGGTCTTAAATGTCTCTTGACATTACCATTGTTGCTCCGTATTATTATATAAATATGAGTCATATTCGGAATAACCAATGATGGAGCACAGTAATTAAGATTATTCATGAAAAGAGAGGGAATGCCTTAGGCTGAAAGCATTTCTACATGTACCTTAGTGAAAGAACACTCCGTAGGCTTCTCTCTGAAAAAGCAGCTGCTTTAGTAGGAGATGAACGTAGCAGGCGTTAACTGTTTAAGAGGAGGAACATTTTTATGTTCTTCAACTAGGGTGGCACCGCGGGATTAAAAACTCTCGTCCCTTGTAATATTACAAGGGATGGGAGTTTTTTTGTTTTCCAAAAATAAACAGTCCGTCCAATTAACAATATTTACATAAGCTTTAGGTTTATAAAGGAGGTAACCACCATGTCTATTAGCATCCCGAGAGGCACGCAAGACATACTGCCAGGTGAAGTAGAAAAATGGCAGCTAATTGAAGCGAAAGCAAGAGAACTTTGTGAAAAATACCAATACCAAGAGATCCGTACACCAATTTTTGAACATACGGACCTCTTTTCTAGAGGTGTCGGGGACAGCACCGATATTGTCCAAAAAGAAATGTACACCTTTGAAGATAGAGGAAAACGCAGTATTACACTAAGGCCAGAGGGAACGGCTGCTGTTGTACGTTCCTTTGTAGAGAAGAAAATGTTTGGACTTGCCAACCAGCCAGTAAAGCTATACTATATGGGGCCAATGTTCCGCTATGAACGCCCACAGGCTGGCCGCTTCCGCCAATTTGTACAATTTGGAGTTGAAGCTTTAGGCAGTAATGATCCAGCCATTGATGCAGAAGTAATTTCTCTAGCAATGAATCTTTATAAAGAAATGGGACTTCAAAAGTTAAAGCTCATTATCAACAGCTTGGGAGATAAAGAAAGCCGAACGGCACACCGCGAAGCACTTGTGAATCATTTCAAACCGCGGATCGGAGAATTTTGTCATGATTGTCAAAATCGTCTGGAAAAAAATCCGCTAAGAATCCTTGATTGCAAGCAGGACCGTGACCACGAATTAATGAAAACAGCACCATCGATACTAGATTACTTAAATGATTTTTCAAAGAACTATTTTGAAAAATTGCAGCACTATTTAACCATGCTAGATATTCCGTTTGAAGTCGATCCTAACTTAGTTCGCGGGTTAGATTATTACAATCACACGGCATTTGAAATTATGAGTAATGCGGAGGGCTTTGGAGCTATTACCACGCTTTGCGGAGGCGGACGCTATAACGGACTCGCGGAAGAAATCGGCGGTCCTGAAACACCTGGTATTGGCTTTGCCTTAAGTATTGAACGGTTTATTGCTGCCCTTAACGCAGAAGGCATTGAGCTTGAAATCAATCAAGGAATCGACTGCTATTTAGCGGCACTTGGGGAAGCTGCTAAAGATTATACAGTAGGACTTTTGCAACAGCTGCGCATGGCTGGATTTTCTGCAGAAAGAGATTACCTAGACCGGAAATTCAAGGCTCAGTTTAAAGCGGCTGACCGTTTAAAGGCAAAATATGTTGCGATACTCGGAGACGATGAGCTTAAAAATAATAAAATTAATGTTAAAAATATGGCTACAGGTGAACAAGTAGAATTAGACTTAAACACATTCATAAAACAATTCCAGGAATTGAAAGCTTAAAAGGGGGATCATCATGTTTGGCAGATCGTATTTTTGTGGAGAAGTTCCAGAGTCAGCAGTGGGGGAAAAAGTAACATTAAAAGGATGGGTTCAAAAGCGTCGTGACCTTGGCGGGTTAATCTTTATTGACCTGCGGGACCGTTCTGGGATTGTCCAGGTAGTATTTAATCCAGATACTTCGAAGGAAGCACTCGAAACAGCAGAAACCATCCGAAACGAATATGTGCTAAATGTGGTCGGCACAGTGGTTAGCCGTGAACAAGGAACAATCAATGAAAATATTTCTACAGGAACGATTGAAGTACAGGCTGAAGAAGTAACGATTATTAACGAAGCGAAAACACCGCCATTTCAGATTTCTGATCGGACAGATGCTTCAGAAGATGTTCGTTTGAAGTATCGTTATTTAGATTTCCGCCGTCCGGTAATGTTTGAAACATTGAAAATGCGTCATCAAGTAACTAGATATATTCGAAACTATCTGGACAGCGAAGGCTTCTTAGATATTGAAACGCCTATTCTAACAAAAAGTACCCCAGAGGGGGCACGTGACTATTTAGTGCCAAGCCGTGTTCATCCTGGAGAGTTCTATGCATTACCCCAATCACCGCAGTTGTTTAAACAATTGCTTATGGTCGGCGGAGTAGAACGGTATTATCAAATTGCCCGCTGTTTCCGTGATGAAGACTTGCGTGCAGACCGTCAGCCGGAATTTACTCAAGTCGATATAGAGACAAGCTTTTTAAGCCAAGAAGACATTATTTCCATGATGGAAACAATGCTGTCTGGGTTGATGAAGGAAGTTAAAGGGGTAGAAGTCCCAACAAGTTTCCCGCGCATGACCTATGCAGAAGCGATGAGCCGTTTTGGATCAGATAAACCGGATACACGTTTTGGCCTAGAGCTTGTTGACCTTTCTGAAATTGTAAAGGATTCCGGATTTAAAGTATTTGCTGCAGCTGTTGCAAATGGCGGCCAAGTAAAAGCGATTAATGTAAAGGGAGCGGCAGATAAATATTCCCGTAAAGATATTGATGCCTTAACAGAGTTTGTTGCTGTTTATGGGGCAAAAGGTCTTGCTTGGTTAAAGGTTGAAGCTGATGGCTTAAAAGGACCAATCGCAAAATTCTTTTCTGAAGAGGATGCACAGGCAATTAAAGCTACTCTTGAAGCGTCTGAAGGAGATTTACTATTGTTTGTTGCTGATAAGAAGAGTGTTGTGGCAGACGCACTTGGTGCCTTAAGACTAAAACTTGGTAAAGAATTGGGCCTTATTGACCCTAGCCAGTATAACTTCCTTTGGGTCACTGACTGGCCGCTGTTGGAATACGCTGAGGAAGAAGGCCGTTATTACGCAGCTCACCATCCATTTACTATGCCGTTTAGAGAAGACCTCGAACTTTTGGATTCTGACCCTTCAAAGGTTCGCGCTCAGGCGTATGATATTGTTTTAAATGGATATGAACTTGGCGGTGGCTCACTTCGGATATTCGAACGTTCGGTTCAAGAAAAAATGTTCAGCGTTCTAGGATTTTCTCCAGAAGAGGCAAAGGAACAGTTTGGATTCCTTTTAAATGCTTTTGAATATGGAACACCTCCACATGGTGGTATCGCCATTGGTCTTGACCGTTTGGTTATGCTTTTAGCTGGCAGCTCCAACCTGCGTGACACCATTGCTTTCCCGAAAACAGCAAGTGCAAGCTGCTTGTTAACGGATGCGCCGGGTGAAGTTTCTGAAGCTCAATTGAAAGAACTAAATTTGTCATTAAATGTCAATAAATAACAGGAATTCGCTTTCATGATGCCTTGAAGACCCTTTCAAACTGTGGTATGATAAAGGTAATTAAGAAGAGTCCTGAAATGTACGTTGTGTTACCTGAAGTTTTGACCGAACATTTAAGATTCGGGAGTCTAGCGTTTTCGGATTGCGTAAATGCCCCACCTATACGGTAAAGGGACTTACAATACCTGGAACAGGACACCCACCTGCTAGTAGCGGGATCAAAACGAAGGATCAAGAGCGACGGCACCATTGGGACTCTTTATTTTTGTAGAAAATCACCTTTCGTTTAGGCGAAAGGTTTTTTTTATAAATAATTCCTACTAATTCACTTGTTTTTATAAGTGAGTATGAGATATCCTTATGAATGTAAAAATATATATAAGTGATTATAAATTTGGAGTGAATACCATGCTGCATCAATTTTCTCGAAACGAGCTTGCGATTGGCAAAGAAGGATTAAATATAATGAAAAACAGTACGGTCGCTGTTCTAGGAATCGGCGGTGTCGGTTCATTTGCCGCTGAAGCATTAGCCCGTTCAGGTGTAGGTAAATTAATTTTAATTGATAAAGATGATGTGGATATTACCAATATCAACCGTCAGCTAATTGCCCTTTTATCAACGGTAGGCAGACCAAAGGTAGAAATCATGCAGGAGCGAATTAAAGACATCAATCCTGATTGTGAAGTCATTCCGTTAAAAATATTTTATACAGAAGAGACGTATGAAGAAATTTTCAGTCATAATTTGGATTTTGTTGTGGATGCTTCTGATACTATTGTTTATAAAATCCACCTAATGAAAGAATGTCTAAAAAGAAATATACCGATTATTTCGAGCATGGGTGCAGCAAACAAAATGGATCCGACTCGTTTCCAAATTGCGGATATTTCGAAAACACATACGGATCCAATTGCAAAAGTAATCCGTACTAAGCTTCGAAAAGAACGAATTCATAAAGGTATTCCTGTCGTCTTTTCTGATGAAAGTCCGATTGTGATTCGGGAGGATATCAAAAAAGAGGTTGGTAATGAGAATGCTCCGATTCGCAAAGCACAAATGCCTCCAGCGTCTAATGCATTTGTACCTTCTGCGGCCGGTCTTATAATGGCAAGCTATGTTGTTAGACAATTACTAAAAGACATTAAGATTCAGCGTGTTGCTGACGAAAAATAAGTGATTAACCCTAAACTGAGAAGTTTGGGGTTTTTGTTTTTATTAGGGCTGGAGTCTTAGGTAACAATCCATCTGAGGCCGTTTTAAAACGAACGTTCACTTTAATATAATTTTTTTGAATAGAGAAGGAAATTTTTACTAGACTCAGGTAAACTTGGATGAGGGGGAAGTTGTTTGAGAGGAGAGAGAGTTTTGAAAACGATTGTAGAATTAAAAGATGTTACTAAAGTCATTAAAGGAAGGACCATTATAGACCAAATAAGCTTCCAGGTTAATAAAGGGGAAGTCTTTGGTTTTTTAGGACCGAATGGTGCAGGGAAAACAACTACGATCCGGATGATTGTCGGTTTAATGGGAATTACCTCGGGAGACATCACTATTGGCGGGTATAGTATTAAATCTCAATTCGAAGATGCAGTTGGGCAAATTGGAGCCATTGTTGAAAATCCTGAAATGTATAAATTTTTGACAGGTTATCAGAATTTGGTTCATTATGCGCGAATGTCTAAAGGTATTACAAAGGAAAAAATAGCCGAAACGGTAGAATTGGTAGGATTAACAGCGCGAATCCACGATAAGGTCAAAACCTATTCACTTGGTATGAGGCAGCGTTTAGGGCTTGCCCAATGCCTTTTACATGACCCTGAGGTGCTTATTCTAGATGAGCCTACCAATGGATTAGATCCTGCCGGAATCAGAGAAATTCGTGATTACGTCCGTCTGCTCGCGAGAGAAAAAAATATGGCAGTGATTGTCTCCAGTCATTTGCTTTCTGAAATGGAAATGATGTGTGACCGAATCGGAATTATCCAAGATGGCAGGTTAATAGATGTTCAATTGGTTCAGGAATTTGTTCATGGTGCGGAAGTAACCTATGAACTAGAAGTAGTACCGAGTGAGAAAGCATTAACTGTTGTGGCGGCAAATTATCCAAATGTGAAGGCAAACCGTTCAAGAAATGGTTTATCGGTGGAACTGAGCAAAGAGGAAATTCCAAACCTGGTTAAATTATTTGTCGCTGAAGGTATCTCTATATTTGGGATAAAAGAAACAGCTAAAACATTAGAAGATCGCTTTCTTGAAGTGACATCTGAAAAGGAGGCGGCGGTTCGTGGCTAATCTGGTAAAAAATGAATGGATGAAAATTTTTAGACGGCCTGGAACCATTGTCATGATTGCTATTTTGGTTTTATCCTTAGCCTTAGTTGGAATTATCATTAAGTCCCAGCAAAATAATATGGATACTCAGCAGGATAAAAACTGGCAGCAAATCCTAAAGGAAGAAAATGATGCGTTAAAGCAGCAGATGGCAAAAAGCCAGACCGAAATGGAAAAGAAGTATTTCCAAAAAGAAATTGCCATTAACGATTACAGAATCAAGCATAAGATCCCTCCAAAAGAGAAGTATACGGTTTGGTCTTTTGTTAAGGATTCATCACAGCTGATCGTGTTGGCAGGTGTTTTTATTATTATCGTCTCCGCCGGCATTGTGGCCAGTGAGTTTAACTGGGGGACAATCAAACTATTATTGATCCGTCCTATAAATCGAACTAAAATTTTACTAGCGAAGTATGTAACGGTGCTATTATTTGCTTTGCTCATGCTTGCAATTTTATTTATTTTCTCCAGTATACTGGGGGCTGTTTTGTTTGGCATGCCTGACAAGGCAGTATCTTATTTAAATTATAGTAATGGCCATGTCTCAGAACAAAATATAGTCGTCCATTTGCTCATCTCTTACGGTCTAAGTTCTATCGATATGATTATGCTAGTTACCATGGCGTTCATGATCTCTTCCGTGTTTAGAAACAGCTCACTCGCGATCGGTCTCTCCTTGTTTTTGCTGTTTACCGGCAGTCAATTTACGGCCTTGCTTGCGATGAAGTTTGACTGGGCAAAATACCTTTTATTTGCCAACACAGATTTAACACAATATTACGAAGGAACCCCAATGGTAGAAGGCATGACCATGACTTTCTCCATCATCATGCTGTTCCTCTACTTCGCACTATTTCAGTTCCTCGCTTTCTATGTCTTCAAAAAACGAGACGTAGCAGCTTAAAAACATAAACATATAAACACTAGAAAAACACAATAAACGGTGACAAATAAACGGTGACAGGCACCATGTGAAGAATTCACATGGTGCCTGTCACCGTTTGTACTATTTGGATCTGGTTAATTTTTCGTAGACTGCGGCTAGTGCTTGTTCGAATTTTCCGGTTTTCTTTGGCTGATAGTATTTTTTGTTTTTTAGCCTATTTGGTAAATACTGCTGTGGAACCCAGCCGTTTTCATAGTCGTGTGGATATAAGTATCCAATTCCTCTTCCAAGGTCTTTTGCTCCTTTATAATGGGCATCCTTAAGATGATCCGGTACTTCACCGACAATTCCCTTTTGTATATCATCAAGGGCCGCTTGAATGGCAAGAACGGCAGAGTTGGATTTCGGTGAAAGACAGAGTTCGATTACCGCATTTGCGAGCGGAATCCTGGCCTCAGGAAATCCAATTCTCTCAGCGGTTTCAATGGCTGCTAACGTCCTTGCTCCTGCTTGGGGGTTAGCCAGCCCTATATCCTCGTAAGCAATGACAATTAATCGGCGGCTGATGCTCGGCAGGTCGCCCGCTTCTATTAAGCGGCCGAGATAGTGCAGTGCGGCGTCCACATCGCTTCCCCGAATAGATTTTTGAAAGGCTGAGAGGACATCATAATGACCATCACCATCTTTATCCGCAACCAAACTTTTCTTTTGCAAGCATTCCTCGGCTGTCTCGACATCAATATGGATGACACCGTCATCATCTTTGTCTGTTGATAAAATGGCAAGCTCTAGGGCGTTCAAGGAGCTTCGAACATCACCGTTTGATCCTTGAGCAAAATGCGATAATGCATCTTCAGATATCGCTACTCGTTCTTTTCCATACCCGCGTTCCTCGTCTTGTAAAGCCCGCAATAAGGCTTGCTCGACTTCATCAGGCGATAAAGGCTTAAGTTCAAAAATTTGACAGCGGCTGCGAATCGCCGGGTTGATTGCATGATAAGGATTACTTGTGGTTGCCCCAATTAAAACAATCATTCCGTTTTCTAAATAGGGAAGAAGGAAATCTTGTTTGGCTTTATCTAAACGGTGCACCTCATCAAGAAGCAAAATGACTTTACCGGACATCTTTGCTTCCGCAGCGACAATTTCCATATCTTTTTTGTTATTGGTAACGGCGTTCAGTGTCCGAAACGCATATTTGGTACTTCCGGCGATGGCGCTGGCAATTGAGGTCTTTCCAATCCCTGGCGGCCCGTATAAAATCATGGATGTCAGCTGCTTAGCTTTCACCATTCTTGCAATAATTTTTCCATCCCCAACTAGATGCTGTTGTCCTACTACTTCCTCGATCGTTCGTGGGCGCATCCGGAATGCTAATGGTTTTTGCTGCATAATCATCTCTCCAAAAAAATGAACTTACTTTCTAGCATCAAAAATTCCGTACTATGTTAATGGATATACTTAACTTGACATCTAATAACAAAAGCTTCCGTCTTTAACTTTACCATTTTCCCTTGAAAAAGCATATTAAAGAAGAATATGATATAATTTTAATGCCTATCAATTAACTGAGATTATATTTAATAATAGATATATTAACGAATAGGGGTGCGCGAAATGAAGATTTCTACTAAAGGCCGATATGGTCTAACAATTATGATTGAACTGGCTAAAAAACATGGTGAAGGTCCTACCTCTTTAAAAACAATCGCTCAGGCAAATGAACTATCCGAGCATTACTTAGAGCAATTAATTGCTCCATTACGGAATGCCGGGTTAGTAAAAAGTATTAGAGGGGCTTACGGCGGATATGAATTGACAAGTGCGCCAACGCAAATTACTGCAGGTGATGTTATTCGGGTGTTAGAAGGCCCAATAACACCTGTTGAAGGAATAGAAGATGAAGAACCAGCAAAGCGAGAGCTTTGGATCAGAATTCGCGATGCGATCAAAGATGTGCTCGACAACACGACGTTAGAAGATTTGGCCAGCCATAGTGAGGATCATGAGCCAGAAGGTTATATGTTTTATATTTAAGGAAAAAATAATATTTTAACTAGAGAATTATTTGATTGAAGGTGTAATTATGGAACGAATCTATCTCGACCATGCCGCAACAAGTCCAATTCACCCTAAGGTAATTGACAAGATGGTAACCATCATGAATGCTACTTTCGGGAATCCTTCCAGCATTCATTCTTATGGCAGGGAAGCGCGCCATTATATTGATTTAGCCCGGGCTGCACTTGCCCGCAGCATTGGTGCGCAAGAAACCGAGATTATTTTTACAGGCGGCGGAACAGAAGCAGACAATATGGCGTTATTTGGTGTGGCTGAAAGTTACCAAACCAAAGGCAAGCATATCATTACCACCCAGGTTGAACATCACGCCGTTCTCCATGCCTGTCAAAGGTTGGAAAAAATGGGTTTTGAAGTTACCTATCTGCCTGTCGATCAAAATGGGCGAATTTCGATTTCCGATCTTCAAGCGGCATTAAGGGATGATACGATTCTAGTATCGGTTATGTACGGCAATAACGAAGTAGGAACCCTGCAGCCAATTAACGAAATTGGGCAGCTCCTAGAAGGGCACCAGGCTGTTTTTCATACAGATGCAGTCCAGGCTTACGGAATGGAAGACATCGACGTGAATAAAAGCAAAATTGATTTATTGTCGGTTTCTGCTCATAAAATTAATGGCCCAAAAGGGATTGGCTTTCTCTTTGCAAGATCCACTGTCAAGATCACTCCACGTCTTTTTGGCGGAGACCAAGAAAGAAAACGCCGGGCAGGGACAGAAAATGTTGCCTCCATAGTAGGTTTTCATGAAGCTGTTTTAATAATGAATGAAAATCGGCTGGCTAAACGAGAGAAGTTTGTTACATTAAAGGAAACAATCATAGAGAAACTCCAAGAAGCAAAGATTGAATTTAATATAAACGGATCGCTTGAATATTCACTGCCACATGTATTAAACTTAAGCTTTCCTGGAACTAGTGTGGAGGCGATGCTGGTCAATCTTGATTTAGCAGGTATTGCTGTGTCAAGCGGCTCGGCATGTACGGCGGGGTCTATTGAGCCTTCCCATGTTCTTGTTGCCATGTTTGGTAAACAATCAGAGCGTCTCACAAATTCGATCCGCTTCAGCTTCGGCTTTACTACATCGAAAGAAGATGTGACTAAAGCTGCAGAGGAGCTTGCGAAAATTGTTATGCGCCTGAAAAAATAGAGTTTTGTAAACTTGATAAAAGAGAGAGGTGAAAACATGGAAAGAAAAGATCCTAAAGATACACGTGTAGTGGTTGGGATGTCAGGGGGGGTAGATTCTTCCGTTGCAGCGCTTTTATTAAAGCAGCAGGGCTATGACGTCATTGGAATCTTTATGAAGAACTGGGATGATACCGATGAAAATGGTGTTTGTACCGCCACAGAAGACTATGAGGACGTTATCCGTGTCTGCAATCAAATTGGAATTCCCTACTATGCGGTAAACTTTGAAAAACAATATTGGGACAAGGTGTTTACCTATTTCCTTGATGAATATAAAGCAGGCAGGACGCCAAATCCCGATGTGATGTGTAATAAAGAGATTAAATTTAAAGCATTTCTAGAGCATGCCATGAACCTTGGTGCGGATTATCTTGCTACAGGTCATTATGCACGCGTAGAGTTCCGTGATGGAGAATATAAAATGCTTCGTGGTCTTGATGAAAATAAGGATCAAACCTATTTCTTAAATCAATTAACCCAGGAGCAGTTAAGTAAAGTTATGTTCCCGATTGGTAATCTTGAAAAATCCAGGGTTCGAGAAATTGCCAAGGAAGCAAACTTGGCTACTGCGACGAAAAAAGACAGCACAGGTATCTGCTTTATTGGAGAACGTAATTTTAAAGAGTTCCTAGGCCAATACCTTCCAGCCCAGCCTGGAAATATGGAGACCTTTGCTGGCGAAGTAAAAGGCAGACATGAGGGGCTGATGTATCATACAATCGGCCAGCGTCATGGACTTGGGATTGGCGGATCTGGTGAACCATGGTTTGCAATCGGCAAGGATTTAAAAAGAAACATCCTTTATGTTGGACAAGGATTCCATCATGAAAAACTTTATTCAGATGCGCTTACTGCTGTTAATGTAAGCTGGGTTTCAGACCGTGAGAAGCCAGCGGAATTTGAATGTACAGCCAAATTCCGTTATCGTCAGGAAGACCATAAGGTAACGGTACGTCAGTTAGAAGGGGAAAAAGCACAGGTTCTTTTCCACGAACCAATTCGTGCCATTACTCCTGGACAGGCAGTAGTGTTCTATAATGGTGATGAATGCCTAGGCGGGGGAACAATTGACAAAGTTTATAAAAATGGTGAACGTTTAACATATGTTGGCTAATTGGAGACCTTGATTCCTTTGGAGGAATCGGGTCTTTTTTGCTGTTAAGCTGAATTTACTGGGAAATGTACGGGAATAGCAATGACGTCTGCGGAATTAATCCAAAAACGCGCGGAATTAAAGAAGAAGTTCGCGGAAAAAATCCGAAATCACGCGGAATTCAATTATAAAAACGACCTCAGTAAAACTTCAACCCCCTTATAATACAAAGAGTAATTTCCAACTAAAATATGTTATACTTTCATTTAGGATTGGAGTTGGAAAAATGGATAATAACCAATTAGGTGTAAAATACATGCAAGAAGGAAACTGGGAAGAGGCAGCCAAGGCCTTTAACGAGGCAATCGAGCAAAACCCCAAAGACCCAGTATCCTATATCAATTTCGGGAACGTCCTTTCAGCCGTGGGTGACGATGAAAAAGCCCTTAAATTTTATCAAAAAGCCATCGAAATTGACGAAAACAGTGCGACTGCTTATTATAGCATCGGAAACCTTTACTATAAAAATGAACAATACGACCTTGCAAAAAATATGTTTGAACAAGCGATGAAAAAAGGCCTGCAAACAAGTGATAACTTCTTTTTACTTGGAACCTCACTAAATAAACTTGGACATGGAAAACTTGCTCTGCCCTATTTGCAAAGAAGTGTAGAACTTAATGAGAAGGATACAGAAGCGCGATTTGAATATGCATTATGTCTTCTTCAACAAGAACTTATTGATGAAGCAAGTTTACAATTTGAAGAATGTATAAAGCAGGATTCAAATTATTCTGATGCCTACTATTTCCTTGGATTAGTGTTAGCACATAAAGGTGACATGGAGAGAGCATATTCAATCTTAGAAAAAGCACTTGCTTTACACCCTGACCATTTGATGGCCAAACAGGCAAAATCAATACTTAAAAAGATTAGTGAAACTAGCTAATTCCGCCCAAATTGAACCGGAAGGAGGGAGCACAATGGAAAAACAAGACACCCTTGATTTATTTGCTGAACAAGGAAAGTTTGTTAAAGGAAGACCAATCGTAACCATCTTCCATAACGAACAAAACCTCTATACCGTCCTTAGAATCCGCGTCGATGAAACCAATGATCAATATGATGACAAAGAAGCCGTGATTACTGGGTATTTTCCGAAAATACACGAACAAGAAACGTATATATTTTTCGGGGAGTTTAAAGAACATCCAAAGTTTGGGCTTCAGTTTCATACCAATCATTTTCGAAAGGACATGCCTCAGTCAAAACAAGGAGTAATAGCTTATTTATCAGGTGAAATGTTTAAAGGCATCGGTAAGAAGACGGCCGAGAATATTGTTGAGACACTTGGTGAAAATGCAATCACAAAAATTCTTAATCAGCCTTCCTTACTTGATACCATTCCAAAGCTTCCTCCTGAAAAAGCAAAGACACTTTATGATACCTTGATGGAGCATCAGGGGCTTGAGCAAGTAATGGTGGCATTAAATCAATACGGTTTTGGACCGCAAATTTCCATGCGGATTTATCAAGCCTATAAAGAAGAAACACTTTCAATTATTCAAAAAAATCCTTATCAGCTTGTGGAAGACATTGAAGGGATTGGTTTTGGCCGTGCCGACGAGCTTGGCTACCAGCTAGGGATCTCCGGCAATCATCCTGATCGGATCAAAGCTGCTTGCCTTTACACACTGGAAAATGAAAGTATGCAAACGGGGCATGTCTTTTTACATGCGGAAAATTTACTTGAACAGGTAAAGACACTGCTGGAAGATAATCAGCGTGATCACATTGATTATACGGATATTTCTAACGAGCTAATTAAGCTAGAAGAAGAGGGGAAAATAATTGGTGAAGAAAAACGAATTTATCTTCCGTCCTTATTTTTCGCTGAAAAAGGCCTTGTAACAAGTATTAATCGAATTCTAAAGCAAACGGAATACAGTGACCAATTCCCTGAGTCAGAGTTCCTTCTGGCATTAGGCGGTTTAGAGGAGCGTTTGGGTGTTCAATATGCCCCTTCCCAAAGAGAAGCGATTCAAACCGCGCTCATGTCCCCCATGCTTATCTTAACGGGTGGACCCGGAACCGGTAAAACAACGGTTATTAAAGGTATTGTTGAACTATACGGGGAACTTCATGGTTGTTCACTTGAACCAAAGGATTATTTTAAAAAAGATGAACCGTTTCCGATTTTATTAGCGGCCCCGACAGGACGAGCAGCGAAACGAATGACCGAATCGACAGGTTTGCCTGCCGTGACTATTCACCGCCTGCTTGGCTTTAATGGAACTGAGGGCTTTGATCGTGATGAGGCCAGCCCATTAGAAGGAAAAATATTGATTGTCGATGAAACTTCGATGCTGGATATATGGCTGGCCAATCAATTATTTAAGGCGCTTCCGGAACATATCCAGGTTATTATGGTAGGTGACGAAGATCAGCTTCCGTCAGTCGGACCTGGTCAAGTGTTGAAGGACCTGCTGCAATCAGAACGTATTGCTACTGTCCGGCTAACGGATATTTACCGTCAAGCCGAGGGTTCTTCCATCATTGAATTAGCGCATGATATAAAAAAAGGGTATCTCCCGCCAAACGTTACAGCTAAACAAGCAGACCGTTCATTTATTAAATGTTCAACGGCTCAAGTGGCCCAAGTGGTTGAGAAGGTTGCACTAAATGCTAAAAATAAAGGTTACACTTCAAAGGATATTCAGGTCCTTGCACCGATGTACCGGGGACCGGCGGGTATTGACCGTTTAAATGTTTTACTGCAGGAGATATTTAATCCTAACCCTGATGGTAAACGAAAGGAAATCGCTTTTGGGGATGTAAAATACCGAATTGGAGACAAGGTACTGCAACTTGTCAACCAGCCGGAAAGTAATGTGTTTAATGGGGACATCGGGGAAATTATCTCAATCATTTATGCCAAAGAAAACACAGAAAAACAAGATATGATTTATATTTCCTTTGAAGGAAATGAAGTGGAATATACGAGACAGGACTTAAATCAAATTACTCATGCCTATTGCTGCTCAGTGCATAAATCACAGGGCAGTGAATTTCCCATTGTTATTATGCCGATTACAAGAAGCTATTACAGAATGCTGCAAAGAAATTTAATCTATACGGCAATCACAAGAAGTAAGCAATCCCTCATTATTTGCGGAGAGGAAGATGCTCTTAGAATGGGGATTGAACGGGCGGATGAACTTCAAAGGCAGACAACACTATGCCAAAAACTACAGGAATCAATTGTAATAATAAACCAACTTCATGAAGAATCAAGTAGTGGATTATCTTATGAAGAAGAGTTAATGAAAGTAAATCCAATGGTTGGAATGGAAAACCTTACACCTTATGATTTTCTGCCAAGTGACGGAAACTAAGAAATGTTCGGGGGGTGGAAACTCTTTGCGGACATTTTCTTTATTAAAAGGGCAGCCTGTTTTTGAAACAAAAAGCGGAACAAAAATAGGTGAAATTACAGATCTATGTATATCTAGCACCGGAATCGTTGAAGGCCTTTTGGTGAAAAAAGGTGTATTCTTCAAGCAAACCTATTTCTTGGATATTAAAAAAGTGGCCTCCTTTGGCTGGGATGGGATAATGATTGAAGATACCGGGTATCTAGAAAAACTAAAAGAGAGTCCTGATTACACATTAAATCATCAACGTTCCTTAGATGGCATGATGATGCTTTCTAAAAGCGGTGATTCGCTTGGAATGTTAAAGGATGTATATTTTCAGGAAGAATTGGGCACAATCGTAGGGTATGAAATTACGGATGGCTTCTTTTCGGAGATCACGGAAGGCAAACAAGTCATTCAATCCGGGAAGCCCGTAGCGATCGGAAAGGATGCCATTATCGTAGATGTAGATAATACGTGAGGTGTCTTTTCATGTTTAAGTGTCCCAATTGTCAAAGCAAAGATATAGGCAAAATTGGTATCAACCAATATTACTGCTGGAACTGCTTTATCGAACTCTCTGTTAACAAGGGTATCATCAACACTCATCAGGTCGAAGAAGATGGGTCACTCAGTTCATTGGATGATTTGTTTGAAGAAGAAGAGCGTCGTTATACGATTTAAAACCGATATTTTTGAGGTTTTTAGTCTGGCCAATCTGTCAAAGAGGTGAGACGAATGAATAAAACGATGACGACCATGCTTGTTTTTGGTGCAGGGATGGCAGCTTACAATATTGCCCAAAGAAATAACATGATGTCAGCCCGCAATATGAAAAAAATTCAAAAAAAGGTAAAACGCGCGATTTTTTAAGTCCATTCCCCCTCAAAGTTTTTGAGGGGGATTTTAGCATAACCTGCATATTTCCACCATCAGTCTCCAAAACTAACCGCAGGAGGGCTTAGACGTGGATATTCGAGTGAAATGGTATTATCGAATTGGTTTTTTGCTCCTTTTATTAATCGCCATCTTTGTTTTTTTAAAGATTAGTTCCTTATGGATGCCAATTGTTCGAATGATTGGTATTATTATTTTTCCTTTTGTCATTGCTGGATTTATTACGTATCTACTTCATCCAATTGTAGAGAAATTACATGAAAAGGGATTACATCGCGGTCTTGCAATTATTCTTATTTATGTTATCTTCTTTGGGGGTATTGGCTTCTCCTTATATAAGGGCATTCCTGTGATTATTGATCAGATAAAAGATTTATCAGAAAGTGCTCCCGCTTTTGCAGAGCAGTATCGGGAATGGATTTCTCTCCTGCAAAAGCATACGAGAGAGTGGCCCGATGGTTTGCAGGCAAGGGTGGATGAAGGGATCGATGCGTTTGAAAATAAACTTGACTCCTTATTAACGATCATTGTTAATATCCTTGTGAACATTCTAAATTCAGCCCTTTTGATGATGATTATCCCTTTTATCACTTTTTATATGTTGAAAGATTATCCATTATTAAAAAAGACCGTATGGTATCTCACGCCTAAGAAGTGGCGCAGGAAAGGAACGTTATTTCTTAAGGATGTAGATCATTCACTCGGCGGTTATATTAGAGGGCAGCTGTTGGTTTGTGTGATCATCGGCGGTATATCTTCTCTGCTATTTTGGATGTTTCATCTAAATTATCCGCTGCTTTTAGGGTTGATTGTTGGAGCGACAAACGTAATACCTTATTTTGGTCCAATTATCGGAGCCGTTCCAGCCGTTATTATCGCTGCCACCGTATCAATGAAATTAGTCTTAATAACGATTGTCATCGTCTTTGGACTTCAATTTCTCGAAGGAAATATTTTATCGCCTTATATAGTCGGAAAAAGCCTGCATATGCACCCATTGTTAATTATGGCTGCTTTAACAACAGGTGGTGAAATAGGGGGTATTTTAGGATTAATCCTTGCCGTCCCTATCCTTGCAATCCTAAAAGTAGGCATCATCCATGCAAAAAATCACCTGATTAAGGAATCAAATTGACAAACGTTTTATTGGTGGCTATAATTCGTCATATAGTATATTTGTTTTTAAAATGTAGAAGGATCAAGTATGTTGTAGACCATTTGTAACGCTGATAGCGTAGAAGAGAGGAGCTTCTTAGGCTGAAAGAGCTCTAGATGAAGGACAACAGAAAGCTAATCCGGAGTGCAGCTAATCCCTGCCGTAACTGCCGCGTTAAGGCAATTGTTGAGAGATGGATACATACTATTGTATCTATAATCAGGGTGGTACCGCGAGATAAGCTCTCGTCCCTGTTTTGGGATGAGGGCTTTTTTGTATGCTTTTTTTAAAATAAAGGAGGTCTATTATTATGAAAAAATTAACAGGAGCTCAAATTCGTTCCATGTTTCTTCAGTTTTTTAACGAAGAAAAAGGGCACAACATTGAACCAAGTGCTTCACTTGTTCCGCATGATGATCCATCATTATTGTGGATTAACAGCGGAGTTGCGACTTTAAAGAAATACTTTGATGGCCGCGTGGTTCCAGAAAATCCAAGAATTACGAATGCACAAAAGTCTATTCGTACAAATGATATTGAAAATGTGGGTAAAACAGCCCGTCACCATACATTTTTTGAGATGCTTGGGAATTTTTCGATTGGAGATTACTTCAAGGAAGAAGCGATTGAGTGGGCATGGGAGTTTTTAACTTCAGATAAATGGATTGGCTTTGACCCAGAACTTCTTAGTGTTACGGTCCATCCTGAAGACCATGAAGCCTATGACATTTGGAATAAAATGATTGGCATTCCTGAGGAGCGTATTATCCGCTTAGAAGGAAACTTCTGGGATATTGGTGAAGGACCTAGTGGACCTAATACCGAAATCTTCTACGACCGTGGTCCAGAATATGGAGACGATCCAAACGACCCTGAATTATATCCGGGCGGTGAAAACGAACGTTATTTAGAGGTTTGGAATCTTGTATTTTCTCAATTTAACCATAACCCTGATGGTACATATACACCGCTGCCTAAGAAAAATATTGATACTGGAATGGGACTTGAGCGAATGGCATCTGTTGTTCAGAATGTTCCAACCAACTTTGATACAGATTTATTTATCCCAATTATCCGGGCTGCAGAAGAAATTTCTGGCGTAAGTTATGGCGTGGACAAGGAATCGGATGTTGCTTTTAAAGTAATTGCTGACCATATTCGTACAGTTGCCTTTGCTGTTGGTGATGGAGCATTGCCATCCAACGAAGGACGCGGCTATGTATTGCGTCGATTGCTGCGCCGTGCTGTTCGCTACGCTAAGCAGATTAATATTAACCGTCCATTTATGTTTGAGCTTGTACCAGTAGTTGGCGAGATTATGCAGGACTACTATCCAGAAGTAAAGGATAAGACAGAATTTATTCAAAAGGTTATAAAAAATGAGGAAGAGCGTTTCCACGAAACCCTTCATGAAGGCTTAACCATTTTATCCAGCGTAATCAGCAAGGAAAAAGAAAAAGGCAGTGATATCATCTCTGGTGCGGACGTTTTCCGTCTATATGACACTTATGGTTTCCCAGTTGAATTAACGGAAGAATATGCAGAAGAAGAAGGCATGAAAGTAGATCATGCAGGCTTCGAGGAAGAAATGGAACAGCAGCGTGAGCGTGCACGTGCAGCCCGTCAGGACGTCGACTCGATGCAAGTTCAAGGCGGTGTTCTTCGAGATGTTAAACTTGAAAGTAAATTTGTCGGATATGATGAGCTAACAACTCAATCCACAGTGACTGCTATTATTAAAGACGGTGAACTTATCGATCAGGCTGGAACAGGTGAAGAAGTACAAGTTATTCTTGATGTCACTCCTTTTTATGCAGAAAGCGGAGGTCAAATTGCTGACCGCGGATTACTTGAAGGTGACGGAGTAACGGTTGCAGTAAGAGATGTTCAAAAAGCACCAAATGGTCAAAACCTGCACAAGGTTGTTGTACAAAACGGACAGTTAAAAACAAATCAACAGGTAACGGCTACAGTTGACCCTGAAAATCGTGTCAAAATTATTAAAAATCATACGGCAACACATTTACTGCATCGCGCCCTAAAAGATGTGCTTGGTGAGCATGTTAACCAAGCCGGCTCACTTGTTGAACCAGAACGTCTTCGTTTTGACTTTTCTCACTTTGGTCAAATTAAACCGGAAGAATTGGAACAAGTGGAACGGATTGTTAACGAGAAAATCTGGCGCAATATTGAAGTAGATATTAGTTTAAAACCAATTGCAGAAGCAAAATCGATGGGAGCTATGGCACTCTTTGGCGAGAAATATGGAGATATTGTCCGAGTGGTTAGAGTCGGCGATTACAGCTTAGAGCTTTGCGGTGGATGTCACGTACCGAATACCTCTGTTATTGGACTCTTCAAAATTGTTTCAGAAGGCGGAATTGGGGCTGGAACAAGAAGAATTGAGGCTGTAACAGGAGAATCAGCTTATAAATTACTAAATGAGCAAGTTGGGTTATTAAAGGATGCGGCTGAAAAATTAAAAACCAATCCAAAAGATATTGGCAGCCGGATTGAGGGGCTAATGGCTGAAATTAAGCAGCTGCAGCGTGAGAATGAATCACTTGCTGCTAAGCTTGGAAATATTGAAGCTGGAAACCTTGTTACAAAGGCTAAAGAAATTGATGGTGTAACAGTTTTATCTGCGAAGGTACAAGCTGCAGATATGAATAACCTGCGAAATATGGCCGATGATTTAAAACAAAAATTAGGTTCAGCAGTGATTGTCCTTGGAAGTGCACATGATGGTAAAGTGAATTTGATTGCAGCCGTTACAAAGGACCTTATTGAAAAAGGCTATCATGCTGGTAAACTGATTAAAGAGGTAGCTGCAAGGTGCGGAGGCGGCGGAGGCGGCCGCCCAGATATGGCTCAAGCTGGTGGTAAGGACCCAGAAAAATTGGATCCAGCACTTCAATTCGTTGATGAATGGGTAAAATCCATTTGATAATGGGACAAAGTAGTGTAAAATATAGGTAACTTGAAATGCGGAAGCGCCTAGGCGCTGAGACAATACGATTCTCGTCAATTTGTAAGCGAGGTGCATGAAATGAGCTCATTTGATAAAACGATGCGGTTTAATTTTCCGGAAGATCCGTTTGAACATGATGTAAACGATGTTCTTTTCCAAGTATATGAGGCCTTACAGGAAAAAGGATATAACCCAATTAATCAAATAGTTGGATATTTATTATCAGGGGACCCTGCCTATATTCCTCGTCATCGTGACGCTCGTAATATTATCCGTAAGCTAGAACGGGATGAAATTATTGAGGAACTGGTAAAATCCTATCTAAAACAACAGCGAGAGGGTTAATGAATGCGCGCAATGGGATTAGATGTAGGCTCAAAGACCGTCGGTGTTGCCTTAAGTGATGAATTAGGCTGGACGGCGCAGGGCTTAAAGACCCTTAAAATTAACGAAGAAAAACAAGAGTTTGGTTTTGAGGAAATTGGGCAATTAATAAAGGAGTATCAAGTAGATACTGTCGTAATCGGATTACCTAAAAACATGAATGGAACAATCGGACCGCGTGGTGAGGCTAGTCAGCAGTTTGCCGCTGAAATAGAGAGCAGGTTTTCAGTTCCAACCGTTTTGTGGGACGAGCGGTTAACCACAATGGCTGCTGAGCGTGTTTTGCTAGAAGCAGACGTCAGCCGAAAAAAGCGTAAAAAGGTCATTGATAAAATGGCAGCAGTTATGATACTGCAAGGTTTTCTTGATAGCAAAAATTAATGAGGTGAAAAAATGGCACACGAACACAATCACGAAGAAGATCGTTATATTACACTCGTCGATGAAAATGGCGATGAACAACTATTTGAAATACTTTTTACATTTGATTCAGATGAGTACGAAAAGTCCTATGTATTCTTTTATCCAGTAGGTGCAAATGAAGACGAAGAGGATGAAATTGATATCCTTACTTATGCATACATCCCTACGGAAGACGGCGGTTTCGGGGAATTAATGGAAATCGAAACAGAAGAAGAATGGGATATGGTAGAAGAAGTATTTAATACTTTTAACGAGGAACAAGAAGAATAAAATTTTTAGACCGGCTATGATAGCCGGTTTTTTTGTTGCAGTTTTTTTGACATTATCATTGTTAAATTGACATTTTTCTTGCTGTATGCTCAAATTAATATTGATATCTATTTTTAGTAGTTTTTCTAAATAAGAGATAATGTATCAGTAGCCTAGGGAAGGGGGAACAGAATGACAACCGATGAAAAAGGAAATAAAAAAGAAGTCATTCGACAAAAAATGCTAGAACAACATCATGAAGCCAGAATCGTCCGCAAGATCGTTTTAATTATTTCTATCATCCTGCTATTATTCATAGTATTAATTGGCGGTGGTGGTTATTTCTATATACAATCTGCTCTAAGACCTGTTGATTCTAGTAGTAAGATCAAGAAAACAGTAGATATCCCTATTGGATCATCTGTAACGGGGATTGGAGAAAGATTAGAGAAAAATGGCATCATTAAAAATTCAAAGGTTTTTAAGTACTATGTCAAGCTGAAAAACGAAGGCGGATTTATGGCAGGGAAATACCAGCTAAGTCCTTCCATGGATGTTCCAGAGATTGTAAGTCGATTAAAAACGGGAAAGGTGCTGGCTGAAGCCTCCTTTAAAATAACCATTCCTGAAGGGAAACAGCTGAAGGAAATTGCGGGGATTATGGCAAAAGCTACCCATCAAAACGAAGCAGATGTGTTTAATAAACTAAATGATAAAGAATATATTAAATCGCTTATGTTAAAATATCCTGATATATTAACTGATGAAATCTTGCATTCGACCGTAAAGTATCCTCTCGAAGGATATCTATACCCAGCAACCTATCCATTTTATAAGCCAAATCCAACGGTGGAAGAAATGGTTACTGCCATGCTTGATAAAACAAGAACGGTTTTATCTGATTACACAGCCGAAAGTAAAGAAAAGAAGCTGTCCATTCATCAGTTATTAACAATGGCCTCTCTTGTTGAGGAGGAGGCAACCGGTAAGGCCGATCGTAAAACGATTGCTAGTGTATTTTATAATCGTATGAAAAAAGGAATGCCTCTGCAAACAGACCCAACGGTTTTATATGCACAAGGAAGACATAAAGAAAAGGTTTATTATAAGGATTTAGAAGTAGATTCACCTTATAATACTTATAAACATACAGGACTTCCTCCGGGGCCTATAGCGAATTCCGGAAGAGTTTCCATAGAGGCAGCACTTGAGCCAAAACAAACCGATTATTACTATTTCTTGGCTACAGATAGTGGGGATGTTATCTTTACGAGGACATTAGCCGAGCATAATCAGAAAAAGACTGAGTATATTTCCAATAAAAAATGATGAGTACTTGGAGGAAAGATTAGCATTCCTCCTTTTTTTATGATAAAATGATTCAGGTGTTTTAATATCTACTTTATAGCGTAACTCACAGGAAGAGGATTTGGCGGTCGTAATACCCCCAAACAGCACTCAAGCTATTATTTTCAGCTTGTTTGAACCAAATCTGTGAACGCTATTTTTTCATGTCTAAAGAATATTTTAATGGCAATAATAAAAGCATTTAATTTAAGAATCTCCGGATTTTAGTGCTTAGCGCTGCCGGTTTTCTTTACGAGGATAGAGGTGAGGGCAGCTTGATAAATGAGAAGCTGCAATCTTATATAGAAAGTCTTATTCCTGATAGGAATAGCTTGTTGATTGAAATGGAGAACTATGCAAGCCAACAACACGTTCCCATAATGGAGCTTGCCGGAATCGAAACAATGCTTCAATTCTTGAGAATCCATAAATCCAATAAAATACTTGAGGTTGGAACGGCAATTGGTTATTCGGCGTTAAGAATGGCTACAGCCCTTCCTGATGTGAAAATAGTTACGATTGAACGGGACATCGAGAGGATCCACAAGGCAAAGGAATATATCAACCGTTCGGGGAAGGCTGAGCAAATCATCTTAATAGAGGGAGATGCCCTTGAAGTAGAAGAGGTTGTTCGTGAACATGGTCGATTTGATGCCATTTTTATTGATGCGGCTAAAGGACAATACCAAAAGTTCTTTGAGATCTATTCCAAGTATTTAAGCCCTGGAGGGTTGATTATTACAGATAACGTCCTGTTTAAAGGCCTTGTTGCGGAAGCAGAGATTGAAACAAAAAGAATCCGTAATATGGTGAGAAAGATAGCTGACTTTAATCAGTGGCTTATGAACCACTCCGATTATGATTCTGTTATTTTACCAGTTGGAGATGGAATTGCGATAAGCAAAAAGAAGAGGTGAGTGTTATGAAAAAACCTGAATTACTTGTGACTCCATTAAGAGTGGACGATATTTTGCCATTAGCAGAAGCGGGTGCCGATGCATTTGTTGTTGGTGAACAGCGTTATGGTCTCCGCCTTGCAGGTGAATTCAACCGTGAGGATGTTAAAAAGGCTATTGAATTAGCACATAGCAAGGGTAAAAAAGTTTATGTGGCTATGAATGCCATTTTTCATAATGAAAAAATCGATGAACTCGGTGAATATATCCAATTTACTAAAGAAGCCAATGCAGATGCTATTATTTTTGGTGATCCAGCGGTTCTGATGACTGCAAAGGAAGTGGCTCCTGAAATGAAGCTGCATTGGAACACAGAAACAACCGGGACAAACTGGTTTACTTGTAATTATTGGGGTTCAAAAGGAGCCAAACGGTCCGTTCTTGCTCGTGAGATTAACATGGATGCCATTGTTGAAATAAAAGAAAACGCGGAAGTGGAAATCGAAGTCCAAGTTCATGGTATGAGCTGTATGTTCCAATCCAAACGTTCCTTGCTTGGAAACTATTATGAATATCAAGGCAAGGTTATGGAAGTTGAAAACCGCAAAAAGGAAGAAAATATGTTCCTGCACGATAAAGAGCGCGAGAATAAATACCCGATTTTTGAAGATGAAAATGGAACTCATATTATGAGTCCAAATGATATTTGTATCATTGATGAGCTTCAAGAAATGATTGAGGCTGGAGTAGATTCTTTTAAAATTGATGGGATTTTAAAAAGCCCTGAGTATATCCTGGCTGTTACAAAGGCTTATCGTGAAGCCATTGACTTATGTGCTGAAGACCCAGATGCGTATGATGATAAAAAGGACGAGCTTTTAGAGGCAATAGAGGAAATTCAACCAGCTAATCGTTCATTAGATACAGGATTCTTTTTCAAAGAAACAGTTTATTAAAAAAGTTTGAGGCAAGAATTTGCCTCGTGTAAAACATTAAAATATTTATGGGAGGGGTTCAATCGTGAATACAGTTAGAGACAAAATTTCTGAAATGATAAACGGAAAGCGCGTCATTGTAAAGAAGCCGGAACTCCTTGCTCCCGCAGGCAATCTTGAGAAATTAAAAATTGCTGTTCATTATGGTGCGGATGCCGTCTTTATCGGCGGTCAGGAATATGGACTTCGTTCAAATGCTGATAACTTTACCTTTGAAGAAATGAAAGAAGGGGTAGAGTTCGCAAAGAAATACGGAGCAAAAATCTATGTAACAACAAACATCTTTGCTCACAACGAAAATATTGATGGTTTAGAGGAATATATTTTAGGGCTTAAGGAAACGGGGATCGCAGGGATTATCGTAGCTGATCCGCTAATCATTGAAACTTGCCGCCGCTTAGCACCTGAAATAGAGATTCATATTAGTACCCAGCAATCACTATCAAACTGGAAGGCTGCTCAGTTCTGGAAAGAAGCAGGTGCAGAGCGTGTCGTTTTAGCTCGTGAGGTTGGGGCTGATGAAATTAGAGAAATGAAGGAAAAGGTTGATGTTGAGATAGAAACCTTTATTCATGGTGCCATGTGTATTGCTTATTCGGGCCGTTGTACATTAAGTAATCACATGACAGCTAGAGATTCTAACCGTGGTGGCTGCTGTCAATCTTGCCGTTGGGATTATGACCTTTATAGAGTTGAGGGCAGTGATCAAGAGACAGCGTTGTTTGGTGAAGGGGACGCACCATTTGCGATGAGCCCAAAAGACCTGAATTTAATTCAAGCTATTCCAAATATGATTGAGCTGGGCATCGACAGCTTGAAAATCGAAGGCCGTATGAAATCTATCCATTACATCGCTACGGTTGTTAGTGTATATCGGAAAGTAATTGATGCCTATTGTGCTGATCCTGATAACTTTGTTATTGAAAGAGAATGGTTAGAAGAGCTTGATAAATGTGCTAACCGCGAGACAGCTCCTGCATTCTTTGAAGGCATTCCAGGGTATAAAGAGCAAATGTTTGGTAATCATAGCAAGAAGACAAAGTTTGAGTTTGTTGGACTTGTGTTAGATTATAACAAGGAAACTCAAATGCTTACTTTGCAGCAGCGAAATCATTTTAAACCAGGAGATGAAGTGGAATTCTTCGGTCCGGAAATTGAAAACTTTACACATGTTATTGATAAAATTTGGGATGAAAAAGGGAATGAATTGGATGCAGCTAGACATCCTCTTCAAATTGTGCAATTTAAATTGGACAAACCGGTGTACCCTAACAACATGATGCGAAAGGAGAACGCATAATGCGCAAACCGGTTGTTATTGGTGTAACCGGCGGCTCCGGCTCCGGAAAAACCAGTGTAACAAAAGCCATTTATGAGAGCTTGAAAGACCATTCTATTTTAGTGCTTGAACAGGATTATTATTATAAGGATCAGCATGATTTACCATTTGAAGAGCGTTTGAAAACTAATTATGACCATCCACTTGCTTTTGATAATGACTTACTGATTGAACATATTGAGGCGCTTCTACGCTATGAAGCCATTGATAAACCTGTATATGATTATTCCATCCATACACGTTCTGAAAAGGTGATTCCAGTAGAACCAAAGGATGTCATCATCCTAGAAGGAATTCTGGTGCTTGAGGATGAGCGTCTTCGTAATTTAATGGATATTAAATTGTATGTGGATACGGATCCTGATTTAAGAATCATCCGCCGGTTAACACGTGATATTAGAGAGCGTGGACGTACTTTTGATTCAGTTATTGAACAATATCTAAATGTTGTCCGTCCAATGCATAATCAGTTTATCGAGCCAACGAAGCGTTATGCGGATGTTATTATTCCAGAAGGCGGTCAAAATCATGTTGCTATTGATTTGATGGTCACAAAAATTCAAACAATTCTTGAACAAAAAGCAATTTTATGACACAATAGCAAAAGAATAGACGTAAATAAATAGTTATAGTGCGCGCCCTTTTTTAAAGGACGCGCTGCTATGTATTTACCGTATGGTATTATACCTACATATATTACATACACAATTCTAATGGGGGATTGTGAAAACTAGAAGGAGTGAGGGTATTGGCTACAGAGAAAGTATTTCCAATGACACAAGCGGGTAAAGAAAAGCTTGTACAAGAACTTGAATACTTAAAATCAGTTAAACGTAAAGAAGTGGTAGAAAGGATTAAAATTGCAAGAAGTTTCGGCGATTTATCTGAAAACTCCGAGTACGATTCAGCGAAAGAAGAACAAGCTTTTGTTGAGGGTCGTATCACAACCCTTGAAAATATGATCCGTAATGCCAAGATTATTGCTGAAAGTGAAATGGCAGGAGACTCTGTTTCTTTAGGAAGTTCTGTTACCTTTATTGAGCTTCCAGATGGCGAAGAAGAAACATATTCTATTGTAGGAAGCGCAGAGGCTGATCCATTTGAAGGAAAAATCTCAAACGATTCACCAATTGCTAAAAGCCTATTAGGGAAAAAAGTTGGAGACCAAGTAACGGTTCAAACTCCAGGCGGAGAAATGAACGTACGAATTATTTCCATTAAATAATCAATGACCATAGTTTGAAAAACGTTAACCTCGTCAAGACTTTTGACGAGGTGTTTTTTATGTGGAAAAGACGGGCTCTTGGATGGCTTCTTATTTGTATCACAGGTCTTACACTTCTTTTAGTCAGACTCATACAAATTCAATTAATGGAAACAGAAACATTTTCTAAACATAATATTAATTTACTTGAGGAAAGTGTTAAGCAGAGAACTCAAGAGTTAGTGATTGATAATGGCAGAGGGAATTTTCTTGACCGGAATGGTGTCATGCTTACTCATAAAAAGGTATCCGTCCTTGTCCTTTTTCCTTTTTTAAAAAAAATCGACTGGGATGCTAAAAAGGTTTCTGAAATTACTGGAGTTCCGGAAAATATACTAAAAATGGCTGTTGAGGGTGCGAAGAAGCCGTTTGCCTATGGGGATCCCCAACCAGTGGAGTTAACCACTGCTCAAATGGAACAAATTAATCAATTAAATATCCCTGGTGTTTTTGCGATTGAAAAAAAGTTTGAACGCTCCCAAATACCTGCTGAACAATTGATTGGGTTAACTGGTGAAAACCCAGAGGAAGTGAAAAAACGTTATCCTGATAAAGAGTTATCGGAGAAAACCTTGCTAGGCGTATCGGGGCTTGAGGAAAGCTTTGATGAATTTCTGCTTCCTGAGGGGAAATCAAAGCTTGTATACCATGTTGATGGCTCTGGCGGCCCTTTATTTGGCATCAACGTAAAGTATGTTGACCCAGCTAACCCCTTCTATCCTGTGAATGTGCGCACTACCTTAGATAAGAATATCCAGCAAAAAGCAGAAGAATTAGTGGACAAGCACCAAATAAAAAAGGGGGGCCTTGTTCTCATAAATATTGAAGATAATAGCATCCTTGCCATGGTCTCTCGTCCTGCTGTTAATAAAAAAGATCCCTATGGCACGGCAGGGATAACCAATAAGATGTTAAAACAACAGATTATGGGCTCGGTGTTTAAAACGGTTGTCGCAGCAGCGGCCATTGACCATAACCTTGATACTCCCATGCGTCAATTTGATTGCAGTAAAAAAATTAACGGAAAGCCAGAGGTTAAATATAATTATGGTATGCTGGATTTCTCCAATAGCTTTGCAAGAAGCTGTAATCGGACATTTGGTGAACTCGCAAAGGAATTACAAAAAAAGGACCCCTTTTCTTTAGAAGACTATGCTGAAAAATTATCATTAACAAGCTTGGTCGGCTGGCAGGGAGATGTGTATCATACAAGTGATTTCAAACAGCTTCCTGACGAAGATAATGGCCGAGTATTTGTTTCCGATGAGGCTAGAAAGGATGCTAATATGGCAGCCATGTCTGGGATTGGGCAGAATGAAGTCCGTGCCACCCCTCTAGCTGTTGCAAATATGATGGCAACGATAGCAAGGGGAGGAAAGAAAAAGATGGTCCGAGCAGTATCCAAAATAGAGTATAAAAATGGGACGACAATGGTGGATTTTCCTGTTAAGGAGCTGAAGGGAGAAACGATCTCCCCTTATACTAGTATGAGGCTTCAAAAACTGCTTCGTGAAGTTGTAACGAATCCAAATGGTACGGGAAGATGGTTTAAAGATTTACCTTATGAAGTAGCGGGGAAATCAGGGACAGCCGAAACAGGAAAATATGTGAATGGAAAGCAGCTTCATAATAAATGGTTTGCGGGATATTTTCCTTACAAAACTCCAAAATATGCACTTGTGGCTGTTAATTTAGATGTGGCAGATTATGAGGGCGGGGTAAATTTGTTGTTTGCGGACATGGTTCAAATGCTCTATGAGAATGATCATGAATAAAGAATTGGATAGGTTTTCCCTTCAAGTTCTCGTGAAATCATGTTAGAATATTGAGAGCCTTATTTTTTGGAGGGATTATCTTGAGTAATGATTTCAATTCATCGCGTTCGGGTTATCGAGCGAAACGAAAAAAAACAAATATCGTCTTGAATACTTTGATTGTCGTTGTCCTGCTATTAATAATCTTTGTTGCCTATAATATTTTTGCTTCAGGAAATGACAATGCCTCTTCTTCACCAAAGAAGGAAAGTACTAAAACTGAACAAAAACAAACAACAGAGACTAAAAAGTCTACAGATACAAAGAAAAAAGAAGAAGAAGCTGTTTCTACTGATGATCAATCTTCAGCCGATGCAACGGCAGATGATCAAGAAAGTGAAGAAACAACCGCTCCGGAACAGCCAGATGATACACAGGCCGTTGTTACTGATGAAGGAAGTTCTTCTACGTCACAAACTGGTGATCATAAAATGACATTTGAGGGAGAAGATTGGCAGGCGATGATAAATGCCATTTCCAATGCAACAGGTCTTGACCAAAGCAATATGACAGTATATTGGCTTGGCAGTGATAAGTCTACTACCAACGCAGCCGTTGGGACAGTGGCTTCTAAAGATAAGTCAAAGAAATATAAGGTTTATATAAAATGGGTTGATGGACAAGGCTATGTGCCTACAAAGGTTGAAGAATTATCATCCATTCAATGATAAAGATAGGATGGTGCCCTAAGGGCATCATCCTATTTCTTTTTAAAATGCACCACTGCTGTAAAATAGGTCTGTCCGTTTTCATTCACATGCATTTGATGGGAAACGGAGTGGACGGAGAGCATAATGGCACGATTCTCATCAATTTGTGACTCAATCTTTTTCTGTAATGTCTTTAAATTACTCGCTTCGAAGAACTCCACTTTATCCTCAATAAAATCGAGTTGAAAATTCATTTAAATTTCCCCTTTCCTATGTTCATTTTAGTAAATTTTATGGCCGTGTACAAATGCTGTGATAGAATAGGGTTTGCGGATACGATGCAGGAATCAGAGGAAGATTATAATCGTAAAATCGTAAAAATAAAAACCAATGCCTTACTAACCTGACCAAACATATATGAATACAATAAAACAATCCCATTCTAAAGTAAATTTGTTGTCTGTCCGGTTAATTGCAGGCTGAAAAGAAGAAAGAGGTACATTTATGAAGATTGCAATCATTGGAGCAATGGAAGAAGAAGTCACTTTATTAAGAGATAATATTAAAGACCAAACGCAAGAAACCATTGCAGGCTGTGAGTTTACATTTGGCAGCATGCATGGTGCAAAAGTTATTTTGCTTCGGTCGGGAATAGGGAAAGTTAATGCAGCCATGTCCACTACCATTCTGCTTGAAAAATATAAGCCTGATTGTATTATCAACACGGGTTCGGCCGGAGGCTTTAACCCTACTTTAAATGTTGGAGATGCGGTTATTTCCACGGAAGTCCGCCATCATGATGTTGACGTTACTGCCTTTGGATATGAATATGGCCAGGTGCCACAGCTGCCTGCTGCCTTTTTAGCAGATGACAAATTAATAGCTGCTGCTGAATCAGCTGCAAAAGACCTTGATAATTTTCAAATAGGTAAGGGGTTAATCGTAACAGGTGATTCTTTTATGGAAGATCCAGCGCGAGTGGAGTTTGTCCGGTCTAAATTCCATGATTTACAGGCAGTTGAAATGGAGGCTGCAGCCATTGCTCAAGTGGCTCACCGTTTCGGAGTACCATTTGTCATTATTCGTTCACTTTCTGATATTGCCGGTAAAGAGTCTGAAATCTCTTTTGATCAATTTATTGACAAAGCAGCAACTAATTCTGCTACTTTGGTTATGAAAATGGTAGCTGCATTAAAATAGTACTAGGGGTGAAGCAATGCAGTTTTACAAAAACGTCCACGAGTTAATTGGGCATACACCAATGGTTGAAATCACACAGTTTACATTGCCTAAAGGCGTTCGTATCTTTGCAAAGCTTGAATTCATGAACCCTGGGGGAAGTGTCAAGGACCGTCTGGGAATAGAATTAATAAAAGAAGCGTTTTCGAGTGGAAAACTAAAAAGCGGCGGTACCGTCATTGAACCCACTGCTGGTAATACCGGGATTGGCCTGGCTCTAGCAGCAATTAATAAAGGAGTACAGGTCATTTTGTGTGTACCAGAAAAATTTAGTATGGAAAAGCAGGAATTGATGAAGGCACTTGGAGCTAAAGTAGTTCATACCCCAACAGAGCAAGGAATGAAGGGAGCGATTGCTAAAGCAGAGGCGCTTTTAAAAGAAATCCCGGGTTCATATTGCCCGAAGCAATTTGGAAATCCGGCTAATCCTGAAACCTATTATAAAACGCTGGGTCCTGAAATTTGGATGCAGATGGATGGAAATATCCATGTCTTCGTCGCAGGAGCGGGGACAGGTGGAACCTTTATGGGAACTGCTAGATATTTAAAAGATCAGAATCAAAAGGTTAAGACGGTTATCGTAGAACCGGAAGGATCGATTTTAAATGGAGGCGACTCAGGCCCCCATAAGACCGAAGGGATTGGGATGGAATTTTTACCGGGCTATATGGATCCTTTTTATTTCGATGCCATTCATACCGTTTCAGATACTAATGCCTTTCGTCTCGTGCAAGAATTAGCATTGAAGGAGGGACTTCTTTGCGGAAGTTCTTCAGGGGCAGCCTTTTTTGCAGCTTTAGAGGAAGCAAAAGCTGCAAAAGAAGGAACCAATATCGTGGTTATTTTTCCGGACGGTAGTGAACGTTATTTAAGTAAGAAGATTTTTGAAGGAGGGATTTAGCTTGAAACCGAAAACCAGATTAATTCACGGAGGAATCAGTGAAGACCCAGCAACAGGTGCCGTTTCTTTCCCTATCTATCAAGTAAGTACGTATAAGCAGGAGGGGGTTGGAGGACATAAGGGATTTGAATATTCACGGACTGGAAATCCAACCAGACATGCACTTGAAGAGCTTATAAAGGATATTGAAGGCGGAACAGCCGGTTTTGCCTTTGGCTCCGGAATGGCGGCCATTACAGCTGTATTTATGCTGTTTAACAGCGGGGATCATGTCATCTTAACAGACGATGTTTATGGCGGGACGTTCCGTGTCATGACGAAGGTCCTAAATCGTGTTGGAATTGATTCAACGTTTGTAGACACCAGCAATTTAGAAAATATCCAACGTGAAATAAGGCCAAATACAAAGGCTATATATATTGAATCACCGACCAATCCTCTTTTAAAGATTACCGATATCGAAGCTGCAGCTAAACTAGCCAAGAAGCATCATTTGTTGACCATCGTTGATAATACCTTTTCAACTCCTTATTGGCAAAACCCACTTGAGCTTGGTGCTGATATTGTTCTTCATAGTGCCACAAAATATATCGGCGGTCACAGTGATGTAGTTGCAGGTTTAGTTGTGGTAAATAGTGATAAGCTGGCTGAAGATTTGCACTTCGTTCAGAACTCCACTGGCGGGGTATTAGGTCCTCAGGATTCATGGCTATTGATCCGTGGAATAAAAACATTAGGAATTCGTATGGAAGAAACGGAAGCCAATACTAAGGCGATTGTTGAGTTTCTACAGAACCATCCGAAGGTCAATAAAGTATTCTACCCAGGACTTGAATCACATCCTAATCATGAGATTGCTAAAAGACAGGCAAGAGGGTTCGGCGGCATGGTTTCCTTTGACGTGGGCAGCGGAAAAAATGCCGATCAAATCCTCAGTAGAATCAAGTATTTTACATTGGCAGAAAGCCTTGGAGCAGTGGAAAGCCTTATCTCCGTACCTGCACGAATGACCCATGCTTCGATCCCTGCAGAACGAAGAGCTGAACTAGGCATCACAGAAGGCCTAGTCCGAATCTCTGTCGGCATCGAAGACGTCGAAGACCTAATCGAAGACCTATCACAAGCATTACAATAATCACAAAACAACAAAAGGTGACAGGCACCATGTGAAATTTTCACATGGTGCCTGTCACCTTTTCTAATATTTACATACTGTTTAGTCGCTTTTTCTATGGTAAAGTAGGTTAGTAGATTTTAAGAAAGACAGGTGATAAGTAGTGAAGCAGCAAATGAAGGTTTTGAATGAGAAAATGATTGATTGTAAACGTTTCGGAACTGTCTTATTGGCTGTTGGGATCTTTTTCTATTTAGGTGTTATTATTCCTGTTGATGCAAAAAACGAACTTGCCGTAAATACGATGGTTCTTTCTTCCACATCCTTTATCGCTTTGTCAATTTTGTTTTTTATTCAATATAAGCAATGCCAAATGAAGCTGTTGGAAATGGATGATAATCAAGATTTATATAACTAAACTGCAAGCGTCCCGAATTTTTTCGGGGCGCTTTTTTATTAATCCTAAAAAAGGGCACTTTACTTATTTTTAGAAATCTTTGTAAAAAAGGTTTACAAAGTTAGTTAGCGTGGATATAATTACCATATGAAGTGAAATATTCCAAAGGAGGTCGATGAAAATGATGTTAGTTAGAGCAACTTATACACCAGCCGTACTACCGGGAAACAACATGAAACCTTTAGATCTAAATATCACGCATTCGACCAGATTGGAATGGATTGCTTAGCACTTCCTATAGTGTAAAGTGATAATACATATCCATGCCGCAGGGAGAATGGTGCCTTGCGGTATTTTTGTGCCCAAAATGAGGGGCTGGCCGCAGGGGATTTCTTTCTGCGGCCTTTTTGTGCCCTTTTTACGAGCCATTTGGATATGTATTGCATAAGGTAAAACTGCAGGCATTGGAGCAGTACCAGTTTATCTGTAGTTTAGGGAGTTTCCTAGAAAATTGATTATAAGGAGGTGTTTATATGACCCTGAATATTTTATTTTTCTCGATAACCATCAAAAAACGAAATGTAAGTTTCGAAGAAGTAACCAGCCAGGAATTAATCGAAAAGCTTTACGAAGACAGCAAAGACCGGCAAATATCTATGTATCATTATATGTAAAGTTTGCTTTATAAAGGATGTGAAACAAAATGACACTAAATATCCTATTTTTAACAATAACCATCCATAAACGCAAAATAAGCAGCCAAGAAGCTGAACATCAAGAGATAGTTGAAAAGCTTTATGAACAAAACAAAGACCGGCAAATATCTATGTACCGGATCATGTAATGGGTTTGTAATCAAAAAACAAAAAGAAAGGTGGTTTTACAAATGATGTTTTATCTAATTCAAGGACGCAGGGCAAGCTTATGGGGTATGAAGGATTCCACCTAGTTAACATGTGAGATTGGGGAGGTAAAAACGACTATGCCGTTGCACACTTTATTTTTATCATTAATTTTTAAACGAATGGCCAAAAAGTAAGCTGACAGAGTTAACAAAATGTTCACTATTCCTTTCGATTGATACTGTGAAAATATGATAAATTCAAATTAGAAACTAACAGATCTCTAAGGGGTGGAGAACATGATGTTTATGGTTGTTATGGTGCTCGTGATAGCGGGGGCAATCGGATGCGTAATTTCAGCTGAAATTAGTGTGGAATAAAATGAAGGAGCATTGGCTGATTCAAGCCAATGCTTATTTTATTAGCTGAAAATTATTTACTTTCAGTAAGTTCTAAAAACTCATCAATGTCAGTAAGGCAAATCCCGACTGCTTTCTCCCAGAAGTCTTTTTGAGTCAAATCCACCTGTAAATGTTTCTGGGCTAAATCTTCTACGGTCATAGAAGCTGTGTCCCTTAATAGGGCCATATATTTTTCTTCATACCCTTTCCCTTCTTCAAGTGCCTGAGCATAAATGCCTAATGAGAATAGATAGCCAAATGTATAAGGGAAGTTATAAAAAGGTACATCCGTGATAAAAAAGTGCAGTTTCGAAGCCCAGAATAGAGGATGATATTCTTCTAATGCATTAGCATAAGCCTCTTTTTGTGCAACTAACATCAATTCATTGATGCGATCAGTTGAAACCGTTCCAAGTTTCCTCTCCTCATAAAAACTAGTTTCAAATAAGAAGCGGGCATGAATATTCATGAGCAGGGCGACAGTGCGCTGAATTTTATCATCCAATAGAACAAGCTTTTCTTCTTCATTCTTTGCGTTTTTAACCGCAGCATCCGCAACGATCATTTCGGCAAAGGTAGAGGCAGTTTCCGCTACATTCATGGCATAATTACAATTAAGAAATGGGACGTCTTTCATCGCATAGGAATGAAAAGCATGTCCGAGCTCATGCGCTAATGTAGAAACATTTGAAGGTGTACCAGAGTACGTCATAAAAATCCGCGATTGTTCGTTCTCAGGAAGATAGGTACAAAAACCACCCGGTGCTTTTCCAGGACGATCTTCTGCTTCAATCCACCGGTTACAAAAAGCATGCTGTGTAAATGTTGCCAGCTTCTCACCAAAAAGGCCAAAGTTCTGTTCAATAAATTGGGCTCCCTCTTGGTAGCTTACTTTTGATTCTGTATTTCCGTATGGGGCATCCAAGTCAAACCAGCTTAACTTCTCAAGACCTAACAGTTTAGCCTTTCTCTCTAAATAATCAACGAGCTTTTGTTTATGTTCGGAAATAACTGCCCACATGGTTTCCAACGTCACTTTTTGCATCCGGTTGATGCTGAGCGGTTCTTTTAAGACATTCTCCCAACCGCGTTTTTGATAGACGCTTAACCGGAAACCTGCCAAATGGTTCAAGGTTTTTGCAAGAATGTCGGCTTGGTTTTCCCAAGCTTGTTCCCAATTTTTAAAAACCGAAGCCCGAACTTCACGGTCAGGATTCGAGAATTTGTTAAAGGCTTGTCCAACGGAAAGCTGTACTTCCTCCTCATTTTCCTCAAAGGGGATTTTTATTTTACTTACAATTAAATCATACAATTGTCCCCAACTATGATATCCGTCCACTTCAAGTGTGCTGATTAGAGCCTCTTCCTCTTTTGATAGTTTGTCTTTAGCCTTTTCTCGGCTCTCCGATAATACGAAACTAAGTTCTTTTAATGGCTCAGAAGCAACTATTTGCTCCCAGACAGCATTATCAATAGTTGTTAAATGATGATCGAGCGAACCTAATGCTGTTTGGAATACAGCCCCCATACTAGTTATTTTTGCATCAAGTGAATAAGCCTTTTTATCTTTCGTGTTTTGTGCTAATAAACAGCCAATGAATGCCCCTGCATGAGTTAATTTCTTTGCTGCTTCCTCTAAATCACTAAGGAGTTCCTGAAGATATTGAGCGTCAGCAGTTGAATTCATCGGTACCCAATTATTTACCTTTACTTCAAATCCTTGGATACTTTCCTCCGTTTCAACCAGGAACTTTTCCAGCTCCTCGGAAAGGCTTCCCCCAGGGAAAAAAACATCAAGGTTCCAGACTTCTGAATATGTAGTTGCGGTCATGTTTGTCCTCCTCTAAATATGTACCTTTTCATTATAATCGTTTTTATAAAAAATTCTCTTACTTTGTGCTTGTAATAAAAATGGCTTATGTAGGGTATGTCCTCATAAATACAAATAAAATTTGTCTTATTTGTAGTATAATTTTAACAAGATTGAAAAGGCAGGAGTGAAAAACAGGTGGCAAAGATTTTACTTGTTGATGATGAATCAAGAATGCTCGATTTACTCTCCCTTTATCTCACACCGAGGGGATATCTGTGTATAAAAAGGACCTCAGCAAGAGATGCGATTCAATACTTGCTGAAGGAAAGGGCAGATCTCCTTTTATTAGATGTTATGATGCCAGAAATGAACGGATGGGAAGCATGTGAAGAGATCAGAAAAAAGTGGGATATTCCAATTATTATGTTAACGGCCCGTAGTGAAAAAGTCGATATTATTAAAGGATTAAATATGGGGGCAGATGATTATATTTCAAAGCCATTTGATGAAGAAGAATTGATTGCAAGGATTGAAGCGGTTTTAAGACGGAACCGCATTCCAAATGGTTTACTCTCCTTTAATGGACTTAGTCTAAATGAAGAATCCTTTCAGGTGACATATAAACAACAGCAAGTGTCCGTCACTCCAAAGGAATTTTCCTTGCTGGCCCTTTTATTAAAAAATCGGAATAAGGTATTTACTCGTGAGCATCTTTTAACGACCATATGGGGCTACGCTGCTATGACGGAAGATAGAACCATTGACTCCCATGTAAGAAATTTACGTGATAAATTACGTAAGGCTGGTTTTGCTGTGGATGAATATTTGACAACCGTATGGGGAGTGGGGTATAAGTGGATGGATAAGGAATCCAAAACTACTAACTCATAGTTTTATAAGAAGTCTTATAGGAGGAAAACATGAATTTTAAAATTAAAATGTTTTTTACGTTTCTTATTTCCGTGCTTTTGATCATGTCGGGCTGCTCTAATAAAAATGAGAAACAAAAAGAAACGAGTGTAAGCAACAACAAAACCGCCTTTAAAATTGTGGATGCAAGTTCTTTTAAACTGAAAAATATCCGGGGAATTGGATATCCTGGGAACGATAATGGCTTATATGTTGCCGGTAATGATGGATTAAAACTTTATAAAGAAAATAGGTGGTACAAAACTACAACGAATCAACATGATTATATCGGGTTTCAAGCGGTTGAGTCTGGGTTTATTGCCAGCGGCCATCCGCAAAAAGGGACGAGCTTTAAAGATCCACTTGGGTTAATTAAGAGTGGCGATAAGGGTAAAACATTTCAAAAGCTGGCCTTTTATGATCAAGCTAACTTTCATTTTACTGCTGCAAGTTACTCAGGAAAGGGTCTTTATGTTATTGGTGAGAAGCAGAGTGAGAATATTAGTTTAGGTGTTAACTATTCTCTCGATAACGGGAAAACTTGGAAAAGGAGTGCTTTTAAAAATTTTGACTCGGATTCAATGGGAATGATGGCCGTACACCCTACGAATGGAAATATTATGGCCATGTCAACTCGATCGGGGATTTATTACTCCACTGATAATGGCAACACGATGAAGCGGGTAACAGAACCTTTCATGGTAACAGCCTTAACCTTCAATGGGAATTCGATTCTATTTTCTAGTGTTGAAAATGAGAAGATCCTATTAAAAACTTTATCCCCTCTAACCGGTAAACAATCAAATATAATCATTCCATTTTTAGACTATGATAACCCGATTACTTATTTGGCAGTTAATCCGAAGAATACTAACCAGATGTCCTTTACCACTTATAAAAATGATTTATATGAAACCACTGATGGCGGGAAAACGTGGAACAATATACTAACGGAAGGTAAATAAACAAAAAGAGCAGGAGAAGTACTCCTGCTCTACCTATTTTTTAAACCATTTTCTTTATTTTGTTATCTCTTCTTACGTTCTTTCTCTGCACGGTAAAATTCATGGAACATTTTCATCAATGCTCGTTTTTCGATCCTAGATACGTAGCTTCTCGAGATTCCTAACTCCTTGGCAATTTCCCTCTGAGTTTTTTCTTTTTTTAAGTCCAGACCGAAGCGCCCGATAATTACTTCCTTTTCCCTATCATCGAGGACTTCGATATATTTTTTGATTTTTTCAAGTTCCATATTAAGCTGAATCGTATCAACCACATCTTCGGATTCTGATTTCAACACATCAATTAATGAGATTTCATTGCCCTCTTTATCCTGGCCAATCGGATCATGCAGGGAAACATCCTTTTTCGTCTTCTTTAGTGCTCTTAGGTGCATTAAAATCTCGTTTTCAATACATCGTGCGGCATAGGTTGCAAGCTTTGTTCCTTTTCCTTCTGAATAGCTCTCAATGGCTTTTATTAAACCAATCGTTCCAATCGAAATTAAATCTTCTGAATCCTCGCCAGTATTTTCAAACTTCTTGACAATATGGGCGACAAGACGTAAATTGTGCTCGATTAACATATTACGTGCGTGCGCATCCCCTTCTGCCATCAACCGTAGGTATTTTCTTTCTTCAGCAGCAGATAGGGGTTGGGGAAAGGCATTATTTTTTACATAAGAAACAAGAAATAAAAATTCTTTCATTAAATAACCGAGAGCTGTTAAGATTCCAGTCATCTACATCCACCCCCGTGCTTTATTGGACTCTAGCCCTTTTATTAATTCCTATGAAGAAAACACGAAATTGTGTCTGTCCTGAAAATTTTATTTACAAAAAATAAAAATGACCTATTTAGCGGTACTAAAAAGGTCATGAATGGTTAAGGAGAGACTAATACTATACTTTTTTCAGTTTAAAGGAACTTACCATTAGGAATGATAAAATAATCATAATAAATAAGAACGTTTGGGAAGGCAGGTATGGAATGGCCAGATAACTTAAGGTTGCAAGACAGCCTGCTGCTGTAATTGGTAACCCTGTGAAATAACCGTTACTTTCTGAAATATTAAACCGGGCTAATCGAAAAGCAGCGCAGCTAATATAAAATACAGTAAAAAATGAACCAGGACCGCCAAATTCATATAAAATTCCTTGGTATAGTAATAGTGCTGGTGCTACTCCAAATGATATAATATCACTCATGGAATCCAATTGTTTGCCTAGTTCGGATTCGATATGAAATTTTCTGGCAATCATACCATCGAATCGATCTGCTAGTGCAGCAATAAAAATGAGCAGTAAGCTTAGCCGTAAATTTCCATGTAAGCCAAGCACAATCGCAAAACCTCCAAGAGAAAGGTTCGTTATGGTAATTACATTTGCTGTTTGCGATTTTATTTTTTTAATTGTGTGATCCAATACGTCCAATAAAAACATTCTCCACACCACTCCTTTTTTAAAAAACAGAAGGGACTTATATTTTGCCAGGTTATTCTATAATATTTAATTCTAAGGGTTTTATGTCATTCCGTAAAGAGTATTTTTACACTATTTGGGGGTATTATCAATGATACAAGGTTTATATAGACTGTTGATAGAATTGACGAATGGGCGTTGGTCTTCAGGACTTTTAAAGAGGTTTGCCCGTTCTCCAGTCAGTCGTTTTGTCATTCCATCCTTTGCACGTATCTACCAATTAAATCAAAAAGAAATGGAAAAAGAATTAGCCGAGTACCCGACCTTACATGATTTATTTGTTAGAACGTTAAAAAAGGATGCAAGGAAAATTGACCTGAATGCTGATACCGTAGTCAGCCCTGTTGATGCCGTTTTAGAAGATGTTGGGCCCATTAAGGAAACAAGTGAAATCCTTGTTAAAGAAAAGACCTATTCAATCGGAGAAATGCTCGGAGATGAAGATATTTTGTCCAAGTATCTTAATGGTACATATATGATACTTTATTTGAGTCCTAGTCATTACCATCGAATACATAGTCCGGTTAATGGAACGGTCACAAAACAATGGCAACTTGGTTCGAAGTCTTATCCAGTAAATAAATGGGGATTAAAATACGGCCGCAGAACCCTTTCCAAAAACTATAGGGTGATAACGGAAGTGAAAACAAATTATGGACATGTAGCCATTGTTAAGGTCGGTGCGATGTTCGTTAATTCTATTGAGACCACACATAAGGGCAGTGAGTTAGTAAAAGGTGGGGAGATTGCTTATTTTAGTTTTGGATCCACTGTAGTTCTTCTTTTTGAAAAAGATATCTTCCAAATGGACAAAACAATTCATACACCCCATGATCT
Organism: Neobacillus cucumis; assembly: GCF_002860255.1. GTDB lineage: Bacteria > Bacillota > Bacilli > Bacillales > Cytobacillaceae > Neobacillus > Neobacillus cucumis_A. The sequence continues at coordinate 50,285 of NZ_PGVE01000102.1, read as the reverse complement.
TAAGATGGGGGAAAGATTAGGGATCCTGATCAAGTAAAAACAACGGTGCTTTTAGCGCCGTTGTTATTTTGCCTCTAAACAAAAAGAAAAGCCCTGAAATGGGCATGTTGTTAAGTATTATGAAGACTTTTTGATTTTACTGTATAGAGAACGTCTGTGAATTTCAGACTCAATGAGATTAATAAATTCTGGGCTTAAATTTAATTCTCTTGCTTTAAAGTATGATTCAATTAATAATTCGTCTGACAGTTTCCGCATGTCAGAATCCACCTCCGAGTAAATTTATTGTTCTAATTTATGGGTGCAAAACATAAAATGGTAAGTTCAATTGCTGTAACCTAAATCTACCAAATTTATCCCTTTAGAACAATCGTTCTCGTTATCCACAGAATCACGTGGATAACTTGTGATTAATTTGTTTATAATGTATCGAAAACTAAAGGAATCAATGGGTATAATGTTAATAAGGTTATCCACAGAGTTGCAAGCTGTAGGATTTTGTCGAAAAATTTTTATTTAAAATTTTATAAATTGATTAAACCCCTTTATTTTAAAAGGAAAGTTATCGTAATTCAATTTCATGTAATGTCGATTTTTGAAGGATAATAAGATATAAAGTGTTTTAATGAGTTTTAGGAACCCTTTCACTTTTCTTTTGAAACGAGAGGGGAAATTGGTTATGATGGTACAAGAAAAGAAAATGGTGGATGTGGATCCAACATTTTATTTACAATTTAATGAGGTGTACGCTTAGTGCTAAAACAATTTTTACCGAATGAACATGTGAAGAGCATTCTTGACATTTCTCCAGAAGCATTAAAAGCAAGAGGAGTTAAGGGGATTATAACCGATTTGGATAATACACTTGTGGAATGGGACCGTCCTAGTGCCACACCACAATTAATAAAATGGTTTGATGAAATAAAAAAACACAATATTAAGGTAACCATTGTATCTAATAATAATGAAGAAAGGGTCAAGTTTTTTTCAGATCCGTTAAATATTCCCTTTATATTTAGGGCACGCAAACCAATGGGGCCGGCATTTCACCGCGCCATAAAACAAATGGGAATTAAAAGGGAAGAGGCAGTAGTAATTGGTGACCAATTATTGACTGATGTCCTCGGTGGAAACCGCAGCGGTTTCCATACGATTCTAGTTGTCCCTGTAGCCCAAACGGATGGTTTTTGGACTAAATTTAATCGATTAGCGGAACGAAGAATATTAAATTGGTTCCGTAAAAAAGGGATGCTTCAATGGGAGGATTAATCAGTGAGTAATCAAGAATATATTTGTATGGGCTGTGGTGTAAAAGTCCAAACCGAAAACCCAGAAGAAATTGGCTACGCGCCTTCTTCTGCTTTGGAAAAGGAAACCATCATTTGCCAAAGATGTTTCCGATTAAAACACTATAATGAGGTTCAAGATGTTAATTTAACTGATGATGACTTTTTAAAAATTCTAAACGAAATTGGAAAGTCAGATGCTCTCATTGTAATGATTGTAGATATCTTTGACTTTAACGGAAGCTGGCTGCCAGGCTTACACCGTTTCGTTGGTAATAATAAGGTAGTACTTGTAGGGAACAAAGTCGATTTGTTACCTAAATCAGTAAAACATAATAAGTTAATTCAGTGGATGAAACAAGAGTCCAGAGAACTGGGGTTAAGACCCGAAGAAGTGTATTTGGTTAGTGCAGCAAAAGGATTAAATATCAAAGAAACGGCAGCAGCTATTGATGTTTTACGTGATGGAAAAGATGTTTATGTGGTCGGATGTACTAATGTTGGAAAATCAACCTTTATTAATCGGATTATTAAGGAAGTAACCGGTGAGGGGGACGTTATCACAACTTCTCATTTTCCTGGAACCACATTAGATATAATAAAAATTCCTTTAGATGATGAAAAAGCTTTAATTGATTCACCGGGAATTATTAATCACCATCAAATGGCGCATTTTATTAATAAAAACGATTTAAAAATTATTACTCCTAAGAAGGAAATAAAGCCAAAGGTATTTCAATTAAATGAAGGTCAAACATTATTTTTTGGTGGATTGGCCCGATTTGATTATATAAGCGGCGGCAGAAGATCGTTTGTTTGTTATGTATCCAATGAAGTGAATATTCATCGAACAAAAATGGAAAATGCGGACAGTCTTTATGAAAAGCATGTGGGCGAAATGCTTACACCACCAGGACCGGAAGAATTAGAATTATTTCCGGAGCTGGTCAAACAAGAATTTACAATCAAGGAAGCAAAAACCGATATTGTATTTTCAGGACTAGGATGGATTACCATAAATGAGCCTGGTGCAAAAGTGGCTGCTTATGTTCCAAAGGGTGTCCAATCTTTAATGCGAAGGTCATTAATCTAAAGGTAAAAGAGAAAATGTTAACAGGGTGAGGAACTTATGAAAAAGTTATTTGGTGTATTGGGGAACCCAATTGGACACTCCATGTCTCCGGTTATGCATAATGATTTGTTTTCGCTGTATGACATTAATGCCATCTATCTTCCATTTCAGGTAAAGGAAGAAGACTTAAGTGATGCAGTAATTGGATTAAGAGCCATAGGGGCAGGTGGTTTTAATGTCACTGTGCCGCACAAAAGTAAAATTATCCCTTTCCTTGATGAAGTGGATGAACTTGCCGCGAGTATTGGGGCTGTAAATACCGTTGTGAATAGAGATGGAAAATTAATTGGTTTCAATACCGATGGACTTGGTTTTTTGAAAGGGCTAAATGAAATTGTGCCTAAAATTGAAGGGAAAAGGATCTTGGTTATTGGAGCCGGTGGTGCTGCAAGGGCCATTTTCTTTACGTTAGCAAAAGAAAGTCCAATTCAAATGGATATAGCCAATCGTACGGTGGAGAAGGCTGCTCGTCTTATTGAGGAATGTCCATACTCTATTTCCTCAAAGGCGCTTACTATAGAGGAAGCAGGCAGCAATTTAGGACATTATGATTTGGTTATTCAAACAACGATGATCGGTATGGCTCCAAAAATCACTGAACAGCCCTTAAGCCTTAAAAACTTAAACCCTCATTCTGTTATTTGTGATATTATTTATAACCCGCTTGAAACAAGCCTTTTACGTGAGGCAAGAGAAAGAGGGGCAAAGGTACAGAACGGAATTGATATGTTTGTTTATCAGGGGGCGCTTGCTTTTGAAAAATGGACTGGAATATCTCCGGATATACAAAGAATGAAAGAAAATGTTTTGGGACAATTAGGAGGAAAATAATGTTAACAGGTAAACAAAAGAGATTTTTACGTGCTAAGGCACATCATTTAGACCCAATTTTTCAAGTCGGGAAGGGCGGGGTCAATGAAAATATGGTTAAACAAATCGCCGATGCTCTTGAAGCAAGAGAGCTTTTCAAAATAAGCGTTTTGCAGAATTGTGAGGAAGATAAAACGGAAGTAGCTGAGCAGCTGGCCAACGGAACAGGTGCAGAAATCGTTCAACTTATAGGAAACACAATTGTGCTATACAAAGAATCGGCTGAAAAGAAAACAATCGTTCTTCCATAAAATTGACCATGGACAAGGTAAAGGATGGCGGACGCATGAAGAAAGTGGGAATATTGGGCGGCACGTTTGACCCGCCCCATTTTGGACATCTTTTGATTGCTAATGAAGTTTTAACGACACTTAAGCTGGATAAAATTTGGTTTATGCCAAATCATGAACCCCCGCATAAGAAAAAACCGGAGTCGGTAAAGGACGAGGACCGTCTTCATATGCTTGAACTTGCAATTGCAGGGAACAATAAATTCTCCATTCAACCAATTGAACTAGAACGTAATGGACCATCTTATACGGTTGATACAATGAAAATACTTAACATTGAGTATCCTGACCATCAGTTTTTCTTTATTATTGGTGCCGATATGATTGAGTATTTACCGAAGTGGCATGATATTGATATACTAGTTAACTTGGTTCAATTTGTCGGGGTAGATCGGCCAACCTATAGCCATCAAACAAACTACCCTGTTCTTTATATCGATGTTCCGGCAATTGATGTGTCATCAAGTATGATAAGGGATAGAGTTAAGAATGGTAAATCTGTTCGGTATTTATTGCCGGACCCCGTTATTGATTATATTGAGGAGAAACATTTATATGGAACGTGAAAAAGCATTAGACTTGGTCAAAGTTCAACTAACAGAACATCGTTATCAGCATACGTTAGGAGTAATGGAGACTGCTATTACCTTAGCAGAAAAATATGGGGCAGATGTTAAAAAAGCGGAAATAGCAGCGATTTTTCATGATTATGCCAAGTTTCGTCCAAAGGGTGAAATGAAAGAAATCATTGCATCCAAAGGTATGCCGCAAGATTTACTGATATTTAATTCAGAATTATGGCATGCTCCCGTTGGTGCCTACTTGGTAGAAACAGAAGCAGGTATATCTGATCGAGAAGTACTTGATGCGATCCGCTATCATACTTCAGGAAGATCCAATATGACATTGCTGGAAAAAATAATATACTTGGCGGATTATATTGAACCTGGAAGACATTTTCCAGGCGTAGAAGAAGTAAGAGAGATGGCGAAGGAGAATTTGGATAAGGCGCTTGTTAAAGCCGTTCAAAATACGATTTTGTTTTTAATGAAGAAAAACCAAATGATCTATCCTGAAACATTTTATACCTATAATGACTTAATTCAAAAACTGGAGGACTGATGAATGGATAATCAAGAATTATTAAAGATAGCTGTAAAGGCGGCAGACGATAAACGAGCTGAGGATATATTGGCTTTAGATATGAAAGGCATCTCGTTGATTGCTGATTATTTTATTATTTGTCATGGTAATTCTGATAAACAGGTACAAGCCATTGCGCGAGAAATTAAAGAAAAAGCAGCTGAAAATGGTCATGATGTAAAAAGAATGGAAGGTTTTGATGAAGCTACCTGGGTTTTAATTGATTTAGGCGATGTTGTAGCTCATGTGTTCCACCGTGACGAACGCAGCTATTACAATTTAGAACGTTTATGGGGAGATGCGCCGCAGGTGGATATCCTCAGCGAGCTAAACTCATGAGTTATGAACAGTTTGCCTACTTGTATGATGAGCTAATGAAGGATGCTCCTTATGACCAGTGGGTTTCGTTTGTTAAAGAGTGCCTTGTCAAATATGATGTAAAAGCAAAGAGCCTCTTGGATTTAGCCTGTGGGACAGGAGAACTGTCAGTTCGATTCGCTAAACACGGTTTTGATGTTACAGGAGTGGATTTATCGGAAGATATGCTGTCTGTTGCCCAAGCGAAGTCCGAGGTAAACGGGATAAAGATTCCATTTTTTCAGCAAAACATGGCTGATTTGGATGGTCAGGGACAATTTGATGTCATTGGAGTCTTCTGTGATTCATTAAATTATTTGCAAACAGAAGAAGAGGTAAAATCAACTTTTAAAAATGTGCATCAACATTTGCAAGATCATGGGGTGTTTATTTTTGATGTACATTCTATCCATAAAATTACGGACGTTTTTATCAATCAAACCTTTGCCTTGAATGAAGAGGATGTATCTTATATTTGGAATAGTTTCCCCGGAGAATATCCTAATAGCGTTGAACATGAATTAACTTTTTTTGTTCTAGAAGATAGGTCAGGGAAATACGATCGGATTGATGAATTACATTTTCAGCGCACGTACCCTATCGAGCAATATTCTAACTGGTTAGAAGCAGCTGGCTTTCAATTAGTTGAGATCAGTGCCGATTTTGAACATGCTGAACCAACCCCATATTCTGAACGAATTTTCTTTGTTGCGAAGAAAAAATAAAAAAAGCCATCTTTTTTTCACTAAAAAAGATGGCTTTTTTATCATTTATTTAAAGGAATTTGTATTTTTATATCGAATTATTGTTTAGAGAATTGTACTTCTACTTTTTCGAGTTCCTCTTTGAACTTTGCATGGGTTGCTTGAAATATATGCTCAAAAACCAATCCAAGCTCGTTATCTAATACTTTAATCCCTTCTCCTGTAATACCGCCTTTCACGCAAACCTTTTCTTGTAATGATGGTAATGTGTAATGTCCTTGTTTAATTAATTCTCCAAGTCCCACAATCATTTCACTTGCAAAAATAGTTGCTGTTTCTGTATCGATTTCGGTTTCTTTTACAGCTGCTTCAATGAATTTTTGAAGAAGGTAGCTAAAGAAAGCAGGTCCGCAGCTCACGATATCAGAGGCAACCCTCGTAACTCCTTCATCAATACATACTGGTACAGATATCTTCGAAATTAACTTTTCTACCTTTGTTTTCCAATGTTCACTGCAATGTTCACCATACGTAACAAGTGATACTCCTGCTAATGCTCTATTCGTAATACTAGGGATGACTCGAACGGTTGAACAAGATACCTTGTTCTCAATTTGGCTTGTACTTACAGGACTGGTTATTGATATCAAACATTTATCATCTGTCAAATGTGGATTGATTTGATTAAGGATATTAGGAATGTCTATTGGCTTAACACAAATAAACATTAAATCGGATTGTGCAGCAACTTCTTCCGGATTTGCCCCAATCAAAAGGTCCTTATATTTATCTTTAAGCAGCATGGCTTTGGATTTTGTTCTATTTGTTATCATTATGGAAGAAGGGAAAGCGGCCTTTCCGTCAATTAAAGCCTCCACTATGATTCTCCCCATATTACCGGTACCGATAATGCCAATATTCATTATTCGACCCTCCTTCGCATCCTGTTTCTTTTATAACCTTATGAATTTGAAATGTGAAATATACCTTTAGAAAGGATGGATATTCTTGAAAGACTGGTTGATTGAACACAAGATTCATATTGGAATGGTTTTAATACTTGTACTTGGTGGTTTTTATTATTTTTATGTTCAAGGGTCCAAGGAGCCTGCCCCGTTGAATTCCATCAGTCAAGAAAATGTCCCTATTCAGAAGAGCGTGGAAATGGGACCAGAAAAGCCAGCGGCAGCAGAACCAACTGAGCCAGAGAAAATCATGGTGGATGTAAAAGGGCAAGTAACAAGCCCTGGTGTTTATGAATCTAATGCTGGCGAGAGGGTAATCGACGTAATTGAACATGCCGGCGGATTAACCGATCAGGCTGATCAAACACAAGTGAACTTTGCGCAGCATGTAGAGGATGAAATGGTGATTTATATACCCGGTAAAGGGGAGGAGGGAAGTAATTTACCTCTGCCAACAGGGGGAAGCGGAGCTGTTTCAAGTGGGACGGGACAAAATATGGGGAAGATTAATATTAATAATGCCGATGAACAGGAACTGCAAAATCTCCCGGGAATTGGTCCGGCAAAAGCCGCAGCTATAATAGAGTTTCGAACCACAAGCGGACCGTTTAAAACCATTGAAGACTTAAAAAACATTAGCGGCATTGGTGATAAGACCTTTGAGAAACTAAAGGATTTAATTGTTGTGAAATAAAACTTCCATTGACCTTAATAGACCTGTACCAGTAAACTTATAAGAAAAGAATTTTTGGGAGTGGGAATTGTGGAACGAATTTCTTGGGATCAATATTTTATGGCACAAAGCCATTTGCTTGCATTAAGAAGTACTTGTACAAGACTAACTGTAGGGGCCACAATCGTTAGAGATAAACGAATAATTGCTGGTGGTTATAACGGTTCCATTGCCGGCGGTGATCATTGCATTGATAAAGGGTGCTATGTTATTGACCATCATTGTGTAAGAACGATTCATGCAGAAATGAATGCACTGCTGCAGTGCGCTAAGTTTGGTGTTCCAACAGCTGATGCTGAAATTTATGTTACTCATTTTCCTTGTCTTCAATGCTGCAAAGCGATTATTCAGGCTGGGATTAAGACCGTTTATTATGCGGAGGATTATAAAAACCATCCATACGCAATTGAGCTGTTTGAACAGGCAAATGTTATGGTTGAAAAAGTGGAATTAAAAGAACCAATGATTCAATTAAGTAAATAATGAAACTATTTCCCATTTATAGGCGCCGGTCAAATGCCGGCGTCATCTACGATAAAAACTATTCCTCAATTTTTTAATATAATTATGGAGAAAAATAATGAGCGGAAAATATATTTATGTTGCTCTAGCTGCATTCTTGGGTGTTTTGTCAGCCATTGTTAAACTTTTCCCTTTTCTTATCTTGTTGATCATCGTGATCATCTATGTTTTTATATTACTTAGAATGAAAAAATACAAACAAGATCAGATATTATTAATCATTTTTATAGGCTTCCTCTTTTTTCTTAAAGGGGAGTGGGCTGAAGCAGTTAATCAATCGAAGATGCCGGATTCCAAAGCGATTTTTTACATTGTATATACTGAGGATCCTATAATTGATGGAGACCTCTTTAAAATCCAAGGTTTGGAAAGTCAATTTAACGAAAAAGTCATTCTTCGCTATCGGATTCGATCAGAGGTTGAAAAATATGCGTTGCAGAAGCAAAGCTTTTATGGCTGTCTATGCAAAGTTTCTGGTACGTTAAAGAAACCTCAGACAGCTAAAAACCCAAACGGATTTGATTATCGGGGGTATTTAGCTGCAAAAGAAATCTTTTGGATCATTGACCTTCAACAAAACCCCCTTCAAAATTGCACACCAATGAAAGCCATCCCATCGACCAAAATTAAACAGCTTCGCTATGCAGGTATTAAATATCTTGAAAAAAATTTTCCTCCGGAAATAGCGGGATTGTCGGCTGCTTTGATTTTTGGTGACACACATACCCTTGACCCTGATTTACTAAGCGACTATCAACGCACTGGAATTGTGCATTTACTGGCTATATCTGGTCTACATGTTTCCCTATTCATCGGAATGATTTTTTTAATAGGAATTCGGAGCGGTCTAACTAGGCAGGTTATGACAAACTTCCTTTTAGGCCTTTTACCTGTTTATGTTTTGATGACTGGAAGTTCTCCATCCGTCGTACGTTCAGCGTTAATGATCTCTCTTATTTTAGTCGCTGATAAGTGGAAGTACCAGTTACAGATTAAAACCATTGATGCTCTAAGTGCAGCCTTTATGCTTTATATATTTATTTCTCCGCTGATCATTTTTGATATTGGCTTCCAGCTTTCTTTTTTAGTCAGCTTTGCCATTATTTTAGCTGCTCCAAAAATACTTAAAAGGTATGAAGGGAATGGAGCAAAAATGATCGCCACCTCTGTCACAGCCCAGCTCTCCGCAATGCCGCTTTTGCTTTACCATTACTTTGAACTTTCCCTGATCGGGATTGCTGCAAACTTGTTGTTTATTCCCTTGTTTTCCTTTGTCTATCTTCCTGGTGTGTATGTATTATTTGTTATCCAAATATTGTTTGGAAGCACCCCTAAGATATTAATCACTCTCCTGCAAAAGATCATTGAACTATCCAATAAACTTATTGGTGTATTAGCAAATTTATCTTTTACTAATTTTATTCCCGGAAGGCCGCCAAATTTAATTATCATTCTTTACATCCTGCTGATTGCTGCATTCTTTTATGCTTGGGAAAGAAGCCCGTATAAATACAGTAAAATTTACTTGCTTGTTCTAGGGGTTACACTGATCTCCATCCAACCATGCTGGAAATGGATAAATCCCTATGGTGAAGTAACCATGATTGATGTTGGACAAGGTGATAGTCTTTTAATCCACCTTCCACATGGACAAGGCAACTATCTTATTGATACAGGTGGTTCAATGAACTTTTTAGAAGAAGAGTGGAAAAGACAGGCCAAGCCCTTTGAAGTGGGCAGGGATACTGTGGTCCCGTTTTTAAAAGGGAAAGGTATTACTGTAATTGATAAATTAATCTTAACACATGGGGATATGGATCATATTGGAGGAGCTATTTCTATTCTTTCAGCTCTTGAAGTGAAACAAATTTTAATGCCCTCTGTTACCGAAATGTCAGAGACAGAACAACTTATAATCAAAGATGCTGAGAAACAAGGCATTCCGATTATAAAAGTTTCTTCTGGTGATCATTGGCGGCAGAATGAAAGTGATTTTTTTATTCTCTCTCCGGAAAAAAACTTTAGCGGGGAAAGAAATAGAGGTTCCATTGCACTGGTGGCAGAGATAGGGGGGCTCAGATGGTTTTTTGGCGGAGATCTTGACCAAGAAGGAGAAGAGCGAATTATAAAGAAGAACCCACATTTGAGCGTTGATGTATTAAAAACGGGACACCACGGAAGTAAAACATCTAGTGCAGAGGACTTTATTAAACAAATAAAGCCAAAGGTGGCTCTCATCTCAGCCGGTGAACATAATCGCTTTGGACACCCGCATCAAGAGGTTCTCGAGCGTTTGGAAGCAGCTCAAACTAAAATATATCGTACCGACCAACAGGGGGCAATTACCTATCATTTTTATCGAGGGAAAGGAACCTTTTCAGCCTATTTGCCATAAGTTATAGTATCTTCAATAAAAAAAGACTGCTTCATTGCAGCCTCTTTCATACGTTATGTAGCATTCATTAGGAACCAATTAACTTGATGACTGTTGCAATAATAAACACTATAGCAAAAAAACCGAAAGAAACTCCAAAACCTACCCCAGAATCAATCGCATCATTACGCTTGTTTTGCACGTCTTTTTCAAAATGATTCACGCTATACCCCTCCTATTTTCAAGTATAGTATAAGCTATTTGTCATAAAAAATCCAGCCTGCCTTTTGCTTCTTTCCTGCATTGACAAGAGTTGTCAAAATAGTTTGACTCGGGCAAGGGCAAAATATTTGTATAAAGGAACTCCGCCAGTCAATAGTTGATCCTAGGGCAAATATTACTGGCGTTCAAATAGATCGGGAATTGGCATTTTATGGAAAACATATGCTAATTCCCTTTTAATACTTGTCAAAAGGTCCAAGCTTCATTACGATAAGATATGAGTGAAAATTTAAGGGAGCGCTGGACAAAATGGTATTAGAGGTATGGAGAAAAATTAAAAAAAAGGAAATAGCTCCTATTTATTTATTATATGGAACGGAAGCTTTTTTAATTAATGAAACAAAGCAATTGCTTCTGGATCATATATTAGAGGAAGAAGAAAAGGATTTTAACTTTTCAGCCTATGATCTTGAAGAGACTTCGGTTGATCTGGCACTTGAGGATGCTGAAACTTTTCCTTTTTTAGGTGAGAAAAAGGTTGTCTTTTTACATAATCCCGTCTTTTTAACAGCAGAAAAATCAAAGGAAAAGGTAGAACATAATCTGGCAAAATTAGAAGCATATTTGAAAGAACCAGCTCCATATACGGTGATGGTCATTTCAGCTCCTTATGAAAAATTGGACGAACGTAAAAAAATTACCAAGGAGTTAAAACGAAATGCTGAATTGGTTGAAGCCAAAAAACTTGGTGAACACGATTTAAAGAACTGGGTAAAAGAAAGGGCAAAAAATAATGGACTGGAGTTTGACGCAGATGCCATTGAGCAATTACTTGCCCTTTCCGGAACTAATATGTTTATGCTTGCAAGTGAGGTTGATAAACTGTCTCTGTATGCTGCTCAGCAAAAGCGAATTGACAGTTCTCTGGTTGAAAAATTAGTGGCTAGGACCCTGGAGCAAAATATATTTACCCTAATTGAAAGAGTGGTCCAAAGAAGATTGGATGAGGCATTACGAATATATTATGATCTATTAAAACAAAATGAAGAACCCATTAAGATATTAGCATTACTCTCTGGCCAATTTCGTTTAATCTATCAGGTGAAGGAACTCTCAAGACGTGGCTATGGACAACAGCAAATTGCCGGCTATTTAAGAATCCATCCATTTCGGGTTAAACTTGCCCTTGGTCAGGCGGGAAGTTTTACTGATGAAGAATTAGCTCATTTAATGGGGCTGTTAGCAGAAGCTGATTACCAGATGAAAACCGGTGGAATGAATAAATCATTACTAATAGAAATGCTTTTGTTCCGGTTGAAAAGATAAGATAATAAAAAAACGATTCCGAATCGGAATCGTTTTTTTTACGCTTTAATTAAAGCGCGTTAGATTTTTTCATTAGACGTGATTTTTTACGAGCAGCAGCGTTCTTGTGGATAAGACCTTTTGCAGCAGCTTTGTCTAATTTACTAGCAGCAGTAACTAATGCTTCTTTTGCAGCAGCAGCATCGTTAAGAGTAACAGCAGCTTCTACTTTTTTAACAGCCGTACGCATTGCAGATTTAGCAGTTGTATTTTGAGCATTACGAGCTTCAGTTGTTTTAACACGCTTAATAGCAGATTTAATGTTAGGCATTACATTCACCTCCTACAAAGAATCGAGACTTATATGAACTCGACTTTACATTCATCCATAATAATTCAGAACAAGAAGTATTTTATCAAACAGAAGACTAGATTGCAATACACAATTCAAAGGTCAGAAAATTTAAAGTGCATGTTTTATATGGTATAGGGCAAAAATAGGAAATAGTTTCTATTTTAGGATTCTCTATTAGGGGTGGATTTTATGAATGAGTCAATTGATTTAAGTAAGTACTCTGTACGAACAGATTTAGCAATTGAAGCAAGAGAAATGGTGCTTGCCGGGAAATCTGTCGGGGAAGAAGAGAACCTTTCGAAAATTGAAGGTGTCATTATTAAAGAAAAAGATGTTGATGATATAAAAATCTCCCTTGTGGAAGTAACAAAACAAGGGGAGGAACAGCTTGGCAAAAAAGCTGGCAGATATTTAACCTTAGAGGTACAGGGGATCAGACAGCAAGACTCCGAGGTTCAGCAAAAGGTCCAAGAAATTTTTGCGCGGGAATTTGCTCATTTCTTAGCAGGGTCTGGAATTAAAAAAACAGATTCTTGCCTGGTGGTAGGTTTAGGGAATTGGAATGTAACTCCTGATGCACTTGGACCAATGGTGTGTGAAAATCTTTTGGTCACTCGTCATCTTTTCCAGCTTCAGCCGGAACATGTCGAGGAAGGTTACCGCTCTGTTAGTGCTTTATCACCGGGAGTAATGGGTCTAACTGGGATTGAAACAAGTGACATCATTTTTGGGGTTGTTGAAAAAACTAAACCCGATTTTGTCATTGCGATAGATGCATTAGCGTCTCGTTCCATAGAAAGGGTCAATTCAACCATTCAGATATCTGATACCGGCATCCACCCTGGTTCAGGGGTAGGAAACAAAAGAAAGGAACTTAGTAAGGAGACACTGGGGATTCCGGTAATCGCCATTGGGGTTCCGACCGTCGTGGATGCTGTTTCCATAACAAGCGATACGATTGATTTCATATTAAAACACTTTGGAAAAGAACTGAGGGAAGGAAATCGCCCTTCTCGAGCACTTGCACCAGCAGGTATGACTTTTGGTGAAAAAAGAAAACTAACCGATGAAGATTTGCCGGAGGAAAAACATCGTCAAACTTTTTTAGGTATGATTGGAACCTTACCCGAGGATGAAAAAAGAAAACTAATTTATGAGGTCCTTTCGCCAATAGGACATAATTTAATGGTTACACCAAAAGAGGTAGACGTGTTTATAGAGGATATGGCCAATCTGATAGCGAATGGATTAAATGCTTCGCTGCATTCTGCCATTGACCAAGAAAATGCAGGCTTTAATACGAGATAAGTGAATGAAAGGGGGTCTAGTTATCTGGACTCCTTTATTAATTAATACGATAAATCATAGTTCTATCAATTCTAGTAAGGACATAGAATTTACTAGAATCGTTTAAGCGGGGTGGAACTATGAAAAATACTAGAACATCAGGTGCATTTTTAATTGTGCAAGGGACAAGCCTACTGAAAATAATTGCTGCACTTTCCCTATTTATTATATTGATTTTCTCCATTAGCGGTCTGTTAACATCTTTAAAGCCGCAGTATAGATTGATGTCCGCATCTGTCAATCAAGCTGCCACTAATGTCAACGGTGAATTACTCTATCAATTGATGGGCTGGGAAAATCATCACTTTTTAAAGGTTGAAAATAGCTGGGTAACCACTCCGAAACTGACCAACTTGGTTTTTAAGCTATCAAGCAATATTAACCTTAATGATCCAAGAAGTCTTCTAGGCAGAGAGCTTCCGGGATTCTATCAATTTGATGGAAAAATCCTCGTGGCTGGGGAAGGTACAAACTATACGAATATGCCAGTAGAGTCAGCACCGCCGATAGAGATAATGAAAGAAGAACGAGAAGCTGCATTACAAAATCTTGAGGGTTTGGACAAGCCTACAGATGAAAATTCTGCCCCTGCTCCTGGTCAAACCACCGGAGGAAGGGAAGTGGTCTATGTTTATTTCACCCATAACCGGGAATCCTATTTACCATATCTTAAAGGAGTAACTGACCCGGACTTAGCTTATCATTCTCAAATAAATGTGACCAAGATTGGTGATCAATTAAAACGAAGCCTTGCTGATCGGGGGATTGGGAGTTTTATAGATAAAACCGACATTCAAGCAAGCTTAAATGAAAAGGGCTGGAAGTTTCCGAAATCTTATGATGAATCTCGTTCCGTTGTTCAAACAGCTATGGCCAATAATCATGATTTGCATTATTTTATTGATATCCACCGGGATTCTCAACGAAAAGATAAAACCACTGTAACTATTAATGGGAAATCCTATGCGAAGGTAGCATTTATTATCGGTGGGAAAAATCCAAATTACGAGAAGAACGCAAAATTTGCGACTGAACTTCATAACCGGCTTCAGAAAAAATATAAGGGGTTAAGCAGGGGAGTCATTATCAAAAATGCAGCCGGGTCAAATAGTATTTATAACCAAAATCTATCGGAAAATGCGATATTGATTGAATTTGGCGGGGTTGATAATACTTTTGACGAACTTAACCGCTCAGCTGACGCCTTAGCCGATGTATTTAGTGATTTTTATTGGCAGGCAGAAAAGGTAAATCAGGATACAGAACAACCTGCTAAAAAACAGTAGTAGTTAGGAGTATTTTTATGAAAATATTTATGTTAAAAAGCTTATGTCTAACTGCGCTCTTGTTAATTGCGGTATTGACGGGTATGCAATTAGCGAATAATGGGATCCAAAAAATGAAAGGGTACGATGATCCGAACCTTGAAACGGCTGTTAGTTTCCATGAAAAAGGCAGTCAAGTAAGGGCAACGATCCTTGGTAATGATATTTCAAGCCACGATATTGCAGCAAAAAAGAAAAAATTAGAGGAAATAAGTGCATTTAATTTCTTTTCCTCCATGGGGAAGAAAATGTCGGATGGAATCTCAGGTGCTTCAGAAAAATTAATTCACCTTATTGCTGATTAAAGTATAGACGGCATTATTTTGCCGTCTTTTGTTTATGGGAAATGGTATTTGTCTTATATTTTTGTTTTTTTAAGTTCTCCAGACTTTTTACTAATAAAGCAGGAAGCTATTCTATATTGAATCTTATTAGCCCTGCTGATATAATCAAAAATAGTGTACATGTGCGAGTATAGTAGGAGTGGAAGACCATGAACAGAGAAGAAAGACTCAGAAGACAATCAAAAATCAGAAATTTTTCCATTATTGCCCATATTGACCATGGTAAATCAACATTAGCTGATCGGATTTTGGAAAAGACGAATGCATTAACATCTCGTGAAATGAAAGACCAGCTTTTGGATTCAATGGATTTAGAAAGAGAACGCGGGATTACAATTAAGTTAAATGCCGTACAACTTAAATACAAAGCTAAGGATGGAGAAGAGTATATTTTCCATTTAATAGATACACCGGGACACGTCGATTTTACGTATGAAGTTTCAAGAAGTCTTGCAGCCTGTGAAGGGGCTGTTTTAGTCGTGGACGCTGCGCAGGGAATTGAAGCACAAACACTAGCAAACGTATACTTAGCCCTGGATAATGACCTTGAAATCTTACCTGTTATTAATAAAATTGACTTGCCAAGTGCGGAACCAGAAAGAGTCCGTGGTGAAATTGAAGAAGTAATCGGCTTGGATGCCTCTGAAGCAGTTCTTGCATCTGCCAAAGCGGGTATAGGGATAGAAGAAATTCTCGAACAAGTTGTAGAAAAGGTTCCTGCTCCAGCAGGAGATCCTGAAGCTCCATTAAAAGCCTTGATTTTTGACTCCTTGTATGATGCCTATCGCGGTGTTGTTGCCTATATTCGTGTCGTCGAAGGTACGGTCAAAGTCGGTGATAAAATTAAGATGATGGCTACTGGAGCTGAATTTGAAGTAAACGAAGTCGGTGTATTCACACCTAAGGCGGTAATGAGGGACGAACTGTCGGTGGGTGATGTTGGTTTCTTGACAGCATCCATTAAAAATGTCGGGGACACACGTGTCGGTGATACAATCACTAACGCTAAAAACGGTGCGATTGAACCACTCCCTGGTTATCGTAAATTAAATCCAATGGTATATTGCGGACTATATCCTATTGATACAGCAAGATTTAATGATCTACGAGAGGCTTTGGAAAAACTGCAGTTAAATGATTCTGCGCTTCAATTTGAGCCAGAGACTTCTCAAGCGCTCGGATTTGGTTTCCGTTGTGGATTCCTCGGACTTCTTCATATGGAAATCATTCAAGAAAGAATTGAACGTGAATTTAAAATTGATTTAATTACAACTGCACCAAGTGTTATCTATCATGTCCATTTAACAGATGGATCCCAATTAAATGTTGACAACCCATCTGATATGCCAGACCCTCAAAAAATGGATCGTGTGGAAGAGCCATATGTGAAAGCAACGATGATGGCCCCAAACGATTATGTTGGTGCGATCATGGAGCTTTGCCAATTAAAGCGGGGAATTTTTATTGATATGCAATACCAAGGTGAAAACCGGGTTAGCATTGTTTATGAAATTCCATTAGCGGAAATTGTTTATGATTTCTTTGATCAATTGAAATCTAGTACACGCGGCTATGCTTCTTTTGACTATGAGTTGATTGGTTATAAACCTTCAAGTCTGGTTAAAATGGATATATTACTAAATGCTGAAAAAGTAGATGCCTTAAGCTTTATTGTCCATAAAGATTTTGCTTATGAACGAGGCAAGGTAATTGTTGAGAAACTGAAAGAACTGATTCCAAGACAGCAGTTCGAAGTGCCTGTTCAAGCAGCAATTGGGCAAAAAATTGTTGCACGTTCAACCATTAAAGCCATGCGTAAAAATGTGTTGGCAAAATGTTATGGTGGGGATATCTCACGTAAACGCAAATTATTAGAGAAGCAAAAAGAAGGTAAGAAACGGATGAAACAAGTAGGATCCGTTGAAGTACCGCAAGAAGCGTTTATGGCTGTATTAAAGATGGACGACAACAATACTAAAAAATAAAACTTAAGAGAGGTTAGGGATTGCCTAAGGCAGGTTCTCCTAGCCTCTTTTTGTTACAGAATAGAGGAACAAACATGATAAAAGCAGCATATCTTCATATCCCTTTTTGTGAGCATATTTGCCACTATTGTGATTTTAATAAAGTGTTTTTAAAAGGACAGCCTGTGGAAGATTATTTAAAGGCGCTTGACCTGGAGATGAAATTGACCCTTGCCGAGTTCCCAACCGATTCATTAGATACTATTTTTGTTGGCGGAGGTACACCAACCTCCCTAAATGAACAACAGCTTTATACATTTTGTGAAAGCATTAATAGAAATTTGCCCAAAAGCGAAAACCTTGAATTTACCTTTGAAGCCAATCCCGGTGATTTAACAAAGGGGAAATTACAAATATTAAAAGATGCTGGCGTGAACCGAATCAGTCTTGGGGTACAAACCTTTAATGAGGAACTGTTAAAAAAAATCGGCCGTGTCCACCGGGCGAAGGATGTTTATGAGACGATTGATAATGCCAAACAAATAGGATTTCAAAATATCAGTATTGATTTGATCTTCAGCTTACCCAATCAAACTGTCCAAGAATTTAAAGAATCGTTAGATCAGGCTTTTTCGCTTAATATTCCTCACTTTTCTGCTTATTCGTTAATTATTGAGCCTAAAACGGTTTTTTATAATTTATTAAAAAAGGGCAGGCTGCCAACTCCTGGGGAAGATGTAGAAGCAAGTATGTATGAAATGTTAATGGAAGAAATGGAAAAACAAGGTTTTCATCAATATGAAATTAGTAATTTCTCAAGACCTGGATATGAAAGTAAACATAATTTAACTTATTGGAATAATGAATATTATTATGGATTTGGTGCCGGAGCCCATAGTTATGTAAACGGAACGAGACGCTCCAATACTGGGCCGTTAAAAAGATATATTGATCAACTTAACAGGAATGCCCTGCCAATTTTCGAAGACCATCAGGTCACAATGGAAGAGCAGATGGAGGAAGAAATGTTCCTTGGCCTTCGAAAAACGGACGGAGTCTCGATTGCTCACTTTACAAAAAAATTTGGGAAAGACCCTATAAAATTATTTGAAAAGGAACTGGATGATTTAATTTTGAAACAATGGATAGAAGTGCAGGATGACAAAATATATTTAACTAAAAAGGGTCGTTTATTAGGTAACGAAGTATTCCAAGCCTTCTTAGGTGTAATCTAGGGTAAACACTTTATGACAACATGTCTTTTTATGGTTCTTTTTGATTGACACCATCCCACTTTTTTTGATAATTTATTAATATAATTAGCACTCGTTAACGAGGAGTGCTAACAGAGGTGATGAACGTTGCTAACAGATCGTCAATTGTTGATTCTTCAGGTTATTGTTGATGACTTTATTCGATCTGCCCAACCAGTCGGCTCGAGAAGCTTGTCGAAAAAAGAGGAAATTTCCTTTAGTTCCGCTACCATTCGAAATGAAATGGCCGACCTAGAAGAGTTAGGATATATCGAAAAGACACATACCTCTTCAGGACGTGTGCCTTCTGAAAAAGGATACCGGTATTATGTGGATCATTTACTCGCGCCTCAAGCGTTAAATCAGCAGGATATCTCAATCATTCAATCCATTTTTGCGGAAAGAATTTTTGAATTTGAAACCATCATTCAAAAATCCGCAAAAATTTTATCGGAGTTAACTAATTATACATCTATTGTCTTAGGACCAGCGGTTAGTATTAATAAGTTAAAGAAAATACAAATCATTCCTTTAAATAAGGAGACAGCTGTAGCAATTTTTGTAACGGATACGGGCCATGTGGAAAACAGAACTTTTTCGTTACCAGATATGGTGGATGCCAGTGACATTGAAAAAACAGTTAATATCCTTAATGAGCGTTTATCCGGAGTCCCGCTGGAAGAGTTAAATGACAAGATTTACAAAGAAGTAGCCATGCTTTTACGGCAGCATATTCATAATTACGATTTTATGCTTCAGACGATCGCTGAGTCATTTAAAATGCCGCTAACAGAAAAATTATTCTTCGGTGGAAAAACAAATATGTTAAGCCAGCCAGAATTTCATGATATTACGAAGGTTCGCAGTTTATTGATGATGATTGATCAAGAAGATTGGATTAGCAATTTAATTCGAAACGAAGCAGCTGGAATCCATGTTAAGATTGGCAGGGAAAATAATATTAGCGCAATGGATAATTGCAGCTTAATTACTGCTTCTTATTCTGTAGGTGTTGAGAAATTAGGAACGATTGCGATATTAGGACCTACAAGAATGGAATATTCACGCGTAATTAGTCTGCTTCAATTTTTAAGCAGAGACTTGACCAATGTGTTAACAAAATTGTATCAAAGTAATTAGTGCTGGTAATATTGAGTAAGGGTGAAATGCCTTTTACATTTCACCCCTTTTCCTTGTAACTTGTAATATATTAGTTGCGATAATAGTTAATGAATCCTTTAAGGGAGGTGAGTAAGTTGACGAATGAGAAAAACACAATTAATGAAGAAGTAGAAATCGAAAGTACTGAACAAGTTGAACTTACTGAAGGAAATACAGGTGAAGCTTTTGTAAGTGATGAGGCAAAAACAGAAGATACAGAAGTAAATTCTGTTGACCAATATCTGCAAGAAATCCAGCAGCTTAAGGAGAAGCTGGAAGAAGCAGACAATCGAATCTTGAGACTTCAGGCTGATTTTGATAATTTCCGCCGCCGTACTAGATTAGATCAAGAAGCGGGCGAAAAATATAGAGCTCAAAAATTGATTACAGATTTACTTCCAGCATTAGATAACTTTGAAAGAGCTATGAAATTGGAAGCCGACAATGATCAAACCAAATCCTTACTACAAGGAATGGATATGGTTTACCGCAGTATGGTTGAGGCACTGAAAAAAGAAGGCGTTGAACCAATTGAGGCTGTAGGCAAAGAGTTTGACCCACACCTGCATCAAGCTGTTATGCAGGGAGAAGATGATAATTTTGGTTCAAACATTGTTACTGATGAATTCCAAAAAGGGTATCTATTAAAGGATCGAGTGATTCGCCCTTCAATGGTTAAAGTAAATCAATAATTCTACATATTTATTAGGAGGAAAAGGCAATGAGTAAAATAATTGGTATTGACTTAGGAACAACTAACTCTTGTGTATCCGTTCTAGAAGGCGGAGAACCAAAAGTAATTCCGAATCCAGAAGGAAACCGTACAACTCCATCTGTTATTGCATTTAAGAATGGCGAACGTCAAGTTGGAGAAGTAGCTAAGCGCCAAGCTATTACTAATCCAAATACGATTATTTCTATTAAACGCCACATGGGTACTAATTACAAAGAAAATATTGAGGGGAAAGATTATACTCCACAAGAGCTTTCAGCTATTATTCTTCAATATTTAAAATCATACGCTGAAGATTATCTAGGAGAACCTGTTACTAAAGCTGTTATTACTGTACCTGCCTACTTTAACGATGCAGAACGCCAAGCAACAAAGGATGCCGGCAAAATCGCAGGACTTGAAGTAGAGCGTATTATCAATGAACCAACAGCAGCTGCGCTTGCTTATGGTTTGGATAAAACGGATCAAGATCAAACCATCCTCGTTTATGACCTTGGAGGTGGTACGTTTGACGTATCTATCCTTGAATTAGGTGACGGTGTATTCGAAGTTAAGGCAACAGCAGGGGACAACCGTCTTGGTGGAGACGATTTTGACCAAGTAATTATTGACTACTTAGTAGAGCA
This sequence comes from Neobacillus cucumis, assembly GCF_002860255.1. GTDB lineage: Bacteria > Bacillota > Bacilli > Bacillales > Cytobacillaceae > Neobacillus > Neobacillus cucumis_A. The sequence goes on along the minus strand of NZ_PGVE01000102.1, from coordinate 29,274 downwards.
ATTTAAAAAAGAGAATGGAATTGATCTCGCGCAAGATAAAATGGCTTTACAACGTCTTAAAGATGCAGCAGAAAAAGCCAAGAAAGATTTATCAGGTGTAAGCACTACTCAAATTTCCTTACCGTTTATTACAGCTGGTGCTGCAGGTCCGTTACATCTTGAGGTTTCAATGACTAGAGCGAAGTTTGATGAAATATCTGCTCACCTCGTTGAACGTACAATGGGTCCAGTTCGTCAGGCGCTTAGCGATGCAGGATTAACACCTTCACAAATTGATAAAGTTATTCTTGTTGGTGGTTCTACTAGAATTCCTGCTGTTCAAGAAGCTATTAAGAAAGCTACTGGTCAAGAACCACACCGCGGTGTAAATCCTGATGAAGTAGTTGCTATGGGAGCAGCCATTCAAGGCGGAGTTATCACTGGGGACGTTAAGGATGTTGTGTTACTAGACGTAACTCCATTATCTCTTGGTATTGAAACAATGGGCGGCGTGTTCACTAAGCTAATCGACCGTAACACAACAATCCCAACATCTAAATCACAAGTATTCTCAACTGCTGCTGACAATCAAACAGCTGTTGATATTCATGTTTTACAAGGGGAACGTCCAATGGCGGCAAATAACAAAACTTTAGGACGCTTTCAATTATCAGATATTCCACCAGCACCACGTGGAATCCCACAAATCGAAGTTACATTTGATATCGATAAAAACGGTATTGTAAACGTTCGTGCAAAAGACCTTGGCACAAATAAAGAACAACAAATTACGATTAAGTCTTCAACTGGCCTTTCAGATGAAGAAATTCAAAATATGGTTAGAGAAGCCGAAGAAAATGCGGAAGCAGACAAACAGCGTAAGGAAGAAGTGGAGCTTCGCAATGAGGCTGATCAGCTAGTCTTTACAACAGAAAAAACGTTAAAAGACCTAGAAGGTAAGGTAGATGCTGCAGAAGTTGCAAAAGCAAACGATGCAAAAGATGCCTTAAAACAAGCCATTGAGAAAAACGACTTAAATGAGATCCGTGCGAAAAAAGATGCTTTGCAGGAAATTGTTCAAGCATTAACTGTTAAACTTTATGAACAAGCCGCACAAGCTCAACAAGGTGCTCAAGATCCAAGCGCTGCTGGTCCTAAAGATGACAATGTAGTAGATGCTGAGTTCGAAGAAGTAAAAGACGACAAATAAAATAGAAAAGCAGAAGCCTCTAGGCGCTGCAGCTAGACAGTAATTAAGTCTTAAGTAATTTTTATTCTTACAAAAAAGTCAAAGTCAGAGTTACAGGCTTTGGCTTTTTTATTGCAATACCCTTCCAAAGGGTGTTAGAATAATCTTTATGTGACAGATTCGGGAGTGGGTAATCATGAGTAAACGGGATTACTATGAAGTACTGGGTGTAAGTAAAAGTGCTTCTAAGGATGAAATAAAAAAAGCCTATCGTAAACTATCTAAACAGTATCATCCGGATATCAACAAAGAGCCAGATGCTGCTGATAAATTTAAAGAAATTGCGGAAGCATATGAAGTATTGAGTGATGACCAAAAGAAGGCCCATTATGATCAATTCGGACATACTGATCCTAACCAAGGTTTCGGTGGTTTTGGCGGCGCTGACTTTGGCGGCGGCGGTTTTGGAGGATTTGAGGATATTTTTAATACCTTCTTTGGCGGCGGCGGATCTAGAAGACGTGATCCAAATGCCCCTAGACAGGGTGCTGATTTACAATATACGATGACGGTGTCTTTTGAAGAAGCGGCGTTTGGAAAAGAAACCGATATAGAAATTCCAAGAGAAGAAACTTGTGACACATGTCATGGTTCAGGTGCTAAGCCTGGAACAAATCCAGAAACTTGTCAGCATTGTCATGGAACTGGACAAATCAATGTAGAACAAAATACTCCTTTCGGAAGAATTGTGAACCGTCGTACATGTCATCATTGTAATGGTACGGGAAAAGAAATTAAGCATAAATGTTCAACCTGCGGCGGAAATGGAAAAGTTCAAAAACGTAAAAAAATCCATATCAAAATTCCTGCAGGAATTGATGATGGCCAGCAGCTGCGTATGGCAGGTCAAGGGGAAGCTGGAACAAACGGTGGTCCAGCCGGCGATCTTTATGTAGTATTTCATGTTCGACCACATGAGTTTTTTGAACGAGATGGCGATGATATTTATTGTGAAATGCCAATTACATTTGTTCAAGCTGCTTTAGGGGATGAAATCGAAGTTCCTGCTCTAAAAGGCAAAGTAAAGCTGAAAATCCCAGCAGGCACACAAACAGGCAAGAAGTTCCGCTTAAAAGGAAAAGGTATTCCAAATGTTCGTGGATATGGTGTTGGGGATCAGTATATAATCGTCCGTATTCTTACTCCAACGAAGCTGACAGATAAACAAAAACAGCTTCTCAAAGATTTTGCGGATTTAAGTGGTTCATCACCAATAGGTGATCATGAAGAAAGTTTTTTCTCAAAAGTAAAAAGAGCTTTTAAAAGCGAGTAAGGATGGAGTTGGTAGAGATGAAGTGGTCAGAAATAAGTATCCACACAACAAACGAGGCGATCGAACCTATTTCTAATATTTTGCATGAAGCCGGGGCGAGCGGTGTAGTCATAGAAGATCCATTTGATTTGACGAAGGAAAGGGAAGATCAATTCGGAGAAATCTACCAACTTAATCCAGATGATTATCCCGAAGAAGGCGTCATTATTAAAGCCTATTTACCTGTTAACAGTTTTCTGGGGGAAACGGTCGAGGCAATCAAAGAATCGATTAACAATCTTATTCTTCATGATATCGATTTAGGGTTAAACCAAGTAACCATCAGTGAAGTAAATGAAGAAGAATGGGCTACAGCTTGGAAAAAATATTATAATCCAGTGAAAATATCTGAAAAATTCACGATTGTGCCAACATGGGAGATTTATGAACCTGTTAGCAGTGATGAATTAATCATCGAATTGGATCCAGGAATGGCCTTTGGCACAGGAACACATCCAACAACAGTTATGTGTATTCAAGCATTAGAAAAGACCGTACGTCCTGGTGACCGGGTAATTGACGTAGGGACAGGCTCAGGAGTGCTTACTATCGCAGCTGCTATGCTAGGTGCGGAAGACGTTAGGGCCTATGATCTTGATGAAGTAGCAGTTGCATCTGCCAAACTTAATATTAAACTAAATAAGGTCAATGAGTGCGTTGTTGTTGCACAAAACAATCTTTTAGACGGTGTAGAAGAAAATTCAGCTGATGTAATTGTTGCAAACATATTAGCGGAAGTTATTTTACGATTCACTGATGATGTTGCTCGTGTGGTAAAACCGGGAGGCTCTTTTATAGCGTCTGGAATTATCCAGCCTAAAAAAGATTTAGTGAAAGATGCTCTAATTGATTCTGGTTTTGAAATTGTTGAAACCATTCTAATGGAAGATTGGGTTGCGATTATTGCAAAAAGGAAATAATGACTAAAAAAGGGGTGGATAGAACCCCTTTTTATTTTCTTTATACCCTTAAAGTAGTAAAATAAAGAGTAATTTGTTTTTAGAGAGGTGCAATGTATGCAACGCTACTTTGTTCAACAACAAGTAAAGGATGATCACTTTTTCATAGATGAAGAGGACCGTCATCATATTGTAAAAGTCATGAGAATGCAAATCGGTGACCAAATCATATGTGTTGACCCAGATGGTAAACAAGCAGTTTGCAGTCTTTCAGAAATTACCAATTCAAGTGTCGTTGCAGACGTTGTACAATGGATAGATGAGAGTCCCGAGCTTCCTATTTCAATTACAATTGCAAGTGGGTTACCGAAAGGGGACAAGCTGGAGTGGATTATTCAGAAAGGCACGGAATTAGGTGCCCATCAGTTTCTGCCCTTTTCCGCTGCTCGTTCCGTGGTAAAATGGGATCAAAAAAAAGCAGCAAAAAAAATTGAGAGATGGGAAAAGATTGCAAAAGAAGCTGCAGAACAATCCCACCGTACTGTTTTACCTAACATTATTCATCCTATGACCTTTAAAGATTTGCTGAAAAAGAGCAAAGACTTCGATTATAAATTAGCTGCATATGAGGAAGAAAGCAGACAAGGTGAGAGCTCTGTCCTTTCTTCAACCTTAAAAAGTATGAAAAAAGGCGAAACCCTCCTTTTAGTTTTTGGACCAGAAGGCGGTTTGGCAGAAGAAGAAGTACAGCAATTAAAGGAAAATGGGTTTGAACTTTGCGGATTAGGTCCGCGAATCTTAAGAACGGAAACCGCACCTTTATATTCACTTGCGGCTATTTCCTATCATTTTGAACTATTGAGGTGAGAATCCAATGGCAACAGTTGCGTTTCATACACTTGGGTGTAAGGTAAACCATTATGAAACAGAGGCCATCTGGCAGTTGTTTAAACAAGAAGGTTATGAACGGGTTGATTTTGAATCAATTTCCGATGTATATATTATCAATACTTGTACCGTAACAAATACGGGAGATAAGAAAAGTCGCCAAGTAATAAGGCGTGCGGTTCGTAAGAATCCAGATGCTGTTATTTGTGTAACCGGATGCTATGCTCAAACTTCTCCTGCAGAAATCATGGCGATTCCTGGCGTAGATATTGTTGTAGGAACCCAGGACCGTGTAAAAATGCTGGATTATATTGAACAATTTAAAAAAGAACGACAGCCGATTAATGGCGTTGGTAATATCATGAAAAATCGAGTTTATGAAGAACTGGATGTTCCTGCCTTTACAGACAGAACACGTGCTTCGTTGAAAATTCAAGAAGGCTGTAATAATTTTTGTACCTTCTGTATTATTCCTTGGGCACGTGGCTTGATGAGGTCTCGTGACCCTAAAGAAGTCATTCATCAAGCCCAGCAGCTTGTTAATGCCGGTTATAGAGAAATTGTGTTAACAGGAATTCACACTGGCGGTTATGGCGAAGACATGAAAGATTATAATCTTGCTGCCTTGCTTCGTGATCTAGAAGCAGGTGTAAAAGGTTTAGAAAGACTTCGAATTTCATCCATTGAAGCGAGTCAAATTAGCGATGAAGTAATTGAAGTGATTAAACATTCTAATATTATCGTACGTCACCTTCATATTCCACTGCAATCTGGTTCCAATACTGTCTTAAAGCGTATGCGCCGTAAATATACAATGGAATTCTTTGCGGAACGCTTAGACAGGCTCAAGGAAGTTCTTCCAGGACTTGCGGTGACTTCTGATGTTATTGTCGGTTTCCCTGGAGAAACAGAGGAAGAGTTTATGGAGACCTATAATTTTATTAAAGAGCATAAATTCTCTGAGCTTCATGTATTCCCATATTCTAAACGGACAGGTACCCCTGCAGCTAGGATGGAGGATCAGATAGATGAGGAAGTTAAAAATGAACGCGTTCACCGCTTAATTTCACTTTCTGATCAACTTGCAAAGGAATATGCATCCCTTTTTGAAGGGGAAGTATTAGAGGTCATTCCAGAAGAAGAATACAAGGAAGAAGCTAATACTGGACTATATGTTGGGTACTCGGACAATTACTTAAAAGTCGTATTTCCAGCAACAGAAGATATGATTGGAAAAATTGTAAAAGTCAAAATTACAAAAGCCGGTTATCCATACAATGAAGGACAATTTGTTAAAGTTGTGGAAGATTCGGCGTTTATAAAAGAAGAAGTATTTAACAAAGAAGAAGCTGCAATATAGCAAAAAAGGACCAAATTAGGTCCTTTTTTTATGAGATAAGAAAGTATACAAATATTCGACTTTGAGAATTGTCCAGTTCCAGCGCCTAGCCCCTCGATGGTCTACAGCCAATCCGTCCAAAAGGTTAAAAAGCAACCTTTCGGCCGGCTCGTCTTATGCTTGTCGGGGCTGTCAAGGCGCTTGCGCTTTTCTTAGGTAATCGTTTTTTTGGACGACCGGTCATGTAAAAAGAGAATCATCTCGCCGAACTTTGTTGCAAATGGTAAGACAATTAACGACGTAGCAACATTAAATATTACACTGATATGCGCTAGTTGAACATCTTTTTGACTTGCAAGAAGTGTGGCATTTTCCGTTAAAAAAGGTATGAGCGGGATAAAAAGTAATACTCCAAATACATTGAGCCAAACGTGGGCAAAAGCTGCTAATCGTGATTCTTTCCCTCCTCCAATTGATGCTATCACTGCTGTTATACATGTACCAATGTTTGCCCCAAGGACAATCGCAATTCCTGCATCAAGCTGGAGCAGGCCGGCAGTTAAAAATCCCATCGCAATCCCGGTCATCGCTGTACTGGATTGGATAATAGAGGTGATAACTGTACCTGTCAGCAGGCTTAAAGTGATATTGTCATTTATTGATAAAATAAATTTATTGATAAACGGCATGCCTGTTAATGGCTGGGCCAATAGCTCGAAGCCTTTCATCGAGGTGAATACAGAGGCAATCCCAAAAAGAAGCATCCCAATACTTCTAGCTTTTTTATTTTTAAACAAAATAAGCCCTGCACCACATACAGCTAATGGAACGAGGATTTTATCAATATCAAATGTAATTAGTTCTGTCTTGAAGGTCGTCCCTATGTTGGTGCCGAGAATAATACCGATTGATTGTGGAAAGGTCATAATTCTTGCTGAAATTAAACCGATTGTAATAACCATTACTGCTGAGCTGCTCTGCAATAAAGCTGTGATAAATGTTCCTGTTAACATTCCTTTCAATGGTGTGCGTGTCAGTTTAATTAACCAAGTTTTTAATTTATTGGCAGATAAATTAAATAATCCGAATCTTATAATCGTCATTCCAAAAATAAATAATAATATACAAAGTACAAATAAGAGTATGTAAAACATAAATAATGGCCCCCTCTCTTCAAATTCTATGGCGGTATCTGAAGGGACATGCCATTTTTTTAGACAAGTTGTAAGGAAGTTAAAGATATCATGTGAAATTAAGTTGACCTTGTTTCAAGGTTATATTATAATTGCAAGGTACATGGATTGAATGTAAGTGTGTTGTGTTTCGGAGGGAGGGAAAGAGAATGTCTAAAACCGTCGTTCGTAAAAACGAATCGCTTGAAGATGCTCTTCGTCGCTTCAAACGTACAGTATCAAAAACTGGTACTTTGCAAGAGGCAAGAAAGCGCGAATTTTATGAAAAACCAAGTGTAAAACGTAAGAAAAAGTCTGAAGCAGCAAGAAAACGTAAGTTTTAAGAGAGGGTGTAATATATGAGTCTTCTCGAGCGTTTGAACAATGATATGAAACAAGCGATGAAAAACAAGGAAAAAGACAAACTCTCAGTTATTCGGATGGTTAAAGCTTCGATACAAAATGAAGCGATTAAGCTCAGTACACAAGAGCTATCCGAAGATGCAGAGTTAACAGTCCTTTCTCGCGAAGTAAAACAACGCAAAGACTCCCTCCATGAATTTGATAAGGCTGGTCGTCAAGACCTAGTTGATAAATTGCGTACAGAGCTTGAGATTCTCGACCTGTATTTACCGAAACAGCTTTCTGAAGAGGAACTGTCAGAGATTGTCAAAGAAACGATCGCTGAAGTCGGCGCAACATCAAAAGCGGAAATGGGAAAAGTGATGGCTGCTATTATGCCTAAAGTTAAAGGTAAAGCAGATGGTTCGCTCGTTAATAAATTTGTACAACAACACCTTTCATAAGTATTCTGACATAAAGACTGCAGGTTTTAATGCCTGCAGTCTTTTTATATAATTTGAAACTTTTTATGTCTTTAGTCGTAAAAGATAGAGAAGGGAAGAATGGATGAAAGGGGGGCAGGGTATGATTGAAATTTTAACAAACCCAGTTGTTGTAACCGTTCTTTTAACGATTGCAGGAGTTGGAATTGTGTTGGAGCTTTTTTCAGCCAAATTCGGAATTGCGGGTTTTATAGGGATATTTGCCCTAATCATTTTCTTCTATGGTCACTTTCAAGCAGGACTAGCAGGATTTGGAACATTATTTCTATTTGCTGCCGGAACTCTGCTTATTTTTTTGGAATTCTTTTTACCTGGTGCTATATCAGGTACGCTTGGCGTGGCAGCCTTAATTTTAAGTCTTTTTTTAGCTGGTCAAAATGCCTTACAAATGGGAGTTTCTATTCTAATTGCCATTGCTGTCTCTATTTTTGTATTCTTTTTGATGATTAAGACGTTTGGAAAGAAACTGGTTTTATTTAATAAGATGGTACTATCTGAAACAGCTAGAAAAGAGGATGGGTATGTCTCAAATATTAACCGTTTAGATCTTCTAGGGCTGGAAGGCCGGACTTTAACTATCTTACGCCCGGCTGGCACGATAATTATTAACAATGAACGCGTAGATGCAGTTAGTGAAGGGGGGTTCATTGGGAAAAATGCTAGTGTGAAAGTGATAAAGGTTGAAGGGGCCAGGATTGTTGTCAGAGAAATTTAATAAATGTTAGGAGGTACGGAATATGGATGTAATATCAGGCGGAACTATTTTTATTATTGCTGTAGTAATCATTGCCCTCATTTTTTTAGGGATTTTATTATCTTTTGTACCGATCATGCTGTGGATATCGGCATTAGCCGCTGGAGTCCGGATTAGTATTTTTACGCTGGTTGGTATGAGGCTTAGGCGTGTAACCCCGAGCAGGGTTGTGAATCCCCTTATTAAAGCGCATAAAGCTGGTTTAAATGTCACAACCAACCAGCTTGAAAGCCACTATCTTGCTGGAGGAAATGTGGATCGTGTCGTTAATGCGTTAATCGCTGCACACCGGGCCAATATTGAATTATCATTTGAACGATGTGCTGCTATTGATCTCGCGGGACGTGACGTTCTAGAGGCTGTGCAAATGAGTGTAAATCCAAAGGTTATTGAAACTCCTTTTATCGCAGGTGTGGCTATGAATGGGATAGAAGTAAAAGCGAAAGCGCGAATTACCGTCCGGGCAAATATAGAGCGTCTGGTCGGCGGTGCGGGTGAAGAAACAGTGGTTGCACGGGTTGGAGAAGGGGTCGTATCGACTATTGGTTCATCTGATAGTCACAGTAAAGTTCTTGAAAACCCTGATTTAATTTCTCAAACCGTTTTGTCAAAGGGCTTAGACGCTGGTACTGCCTTTGAAATTCTTTCGATTGATATTGCAGATGTGGATATTGGTAAAAATATCGGTGCGGAATTACAGACAGAACAAGCAGAAGCAGATAAGAAAATCGCTCAAGCAAAAGCGGAGGAACGCAGGGCAATGGCTGTTGCTCAAGAGCAGGAAATGAAGGCGAAAGTACAGGAAATGAGAGCGAAAGTGGTGGAAGCGGAAGCAGAAGTACCGCTAGCCATGGCTGAAGCTCTTAAATCAGGTAATATTGGTGTTATGGACTATATGAATTTTAAAAATATATCCGCTGATACGGATATGAGAGGCTCAATTGGAAAGATGACGGGTGAGAAGAAGAATGATCAGTAAAACCCACTTTGTGAATAAAGGAGGGTTAAGGGTTTGGAAACCATTTTAATCATGATTGTTGTTGGAGTTATCTCCATGATATTTGGCAAAACAAAAAATAATCAGGGGTACCAAGGAAGGAATCCTTTTCCACGCCGCCTGGAACAGATACAAACTAGGTTTAAGGATTTCTCTGACAGTCTTTCGAAAGATACTACTCTATTTACTGCAGAGGAAAAGACGAGTAACATGAATAAGCTTGAAACGGAATATCTTCAAGTAAGGCAAGAGTCGGAAACGGGCAGGATGGGAATGGCAGCAGCGAGAAAACAAACGGAACGAAGGGAAGCCATTCCAAATCAGGAAGAAAACAAACCATATATAACGGACACTCTAGAAGCTCAAACAGTTATTAATGGAGTAATCTGGTCAGAAATACTAGGCGAACCCCGTGCAAAAAAGTCTTATAGGGTGAAAAAGCGATCTAATTGAATTGAAAACGAGTAGAAAAAGATGTGCTAGAACCCCCTTTCATCTCATAAATATGAGATGAAAGGGGGTTCTTTTTTATGGCAAAAAAATGGGGCCAGCGTGTTCGAAATTGGATGGCTAATAAAATGGATCTTCCTCAAGATGTCATGATGGATCTTCCTCGAATAACAATGATTGGACAAATCCATATTTATGTGGAAAATCACCGCGGCCTGCTTTCATTTACTGATAAAGAACTCCGTTTGTTGTTAAAACAGGGCCAATTATTAATTAAAGGTAAGGGTTTTGTAATTAAGACCATCTTACCCGAAGAAATTTTATTGGAAGGAAAAATAGATCAGGTCATTTATATAAATGATGTAGGAGGAACAAAATGAAGAACCAGTGGATTGAATTCCTATATGGCAGAGTTACAGTTAGAGTATCCGGCAAAGGTCTTGAACGGTTTTTAAATGCTTTAACAAAGAACGGTTTACATATTTGGAATGTTAAACGCCATGGGACTGAGACGATCACTTTTAAAATGCGTGTCCAGGATGCCCTCAAAATAAGAAGATTTGCCAGAAAGAGTGATTGCAAAATCTCTTTCTTACAGAGGAGCGGGTTGCCATTTTTGTTAAAAAGGTTGTGGAAAAACAGCGGCTTTATGCTAGGAGCCGCCGCCTTTTTATTTATTATTCTGCTCCTGTCTAACATGGTTTGGGGGATAGAAATTAAGGGGGCTAAACCAGCCACTGAGTATCAAATTCGCAAAGAATTGGACAAGATGGGAGTGAAAATCGGAAAAGTGCAATTCTTTGTTGAAAACGTTGAAGGCATTCAAAGACAATTGACCAATAATATTGGGGCATTAACCTGGGTTGGTGTGGAGTTAAAGGGGACAACCTACCACCTGCAAGTGGTTGAAAAAAATGAGCCAAAAAAACCGGAACATTTATCACCGCAGAATCTCATTGCTAAAAAGAAGGCGATCATTGTAAAAATGTTTGTGGAAAGCGGTCAAAAGGTTGTTGATATTAATGACCATGTTGAAAAAGGACAATTACTGGTTTCAGGAGCGTTTGGTCAAGAAGAAAATCCCGAAGTAACCGCTGCTAAAGGTGAAGTATGGGGAGAAACTTGGTATAAAAGCCATGTTGAGCTTCCATTGGTGACCAAATTTAACGTGTATAATGGCAAGGAGGAGCAAAAACATTCGCTCTTAATAGGAAACCTGGAGGTGCCTATATGGGGCTTTGGTAAACCCGAATTTAAGCATTATGAGATTGAGAAGAATGTGCATAAAGTTCGATTTTTAAAATGGGATTTGCCTATTTCTTATATAAATAAAACGATACGTGAAAGGGAAGTGTACCAACGGACTTATTCAAATAGTGAAGCTGAAAAAATGGCATTAGAACTTGCAAAAAAACAAATAAAAAGCACCTTAGATGAAGATGCTATGATAAAAGATGAAAAAATTTTACACAAGGCAATGGAAAATGGTAAAGTTAAACTGGATATCCATTTTAAGATAATTGAAAACATTGCAGTCGGACAACCGATTTCCAAGGAGATACCTGATGACAGAGAAATTAACAACGATTAATGTACAGTTAGAAAATCCAGCCGAAGCTATTACGCTGCTGGGAAATTCTGATCAGAACCTAAAAATAATTGAAGAAGAACTTAAAGTCTCAATTATAACCAGAGGAGAATCTGTCAGCTTATCTGGTGATGAAGATAAAGTTATTATGGCAGGAGAAATAATAGACAGATTAATCTTTGTAATACGAAAAGGCATAAATATAAGTCAACGGGACGTACTTTATGCCATTCAAATGGCTCAAAAAGGCACTCTTGATTATTTTGTGAATTTATATGATGAAGAAATCGGCAAGAATGTTAAGGGTAAAACTATTCGAATTAAGACGCTTGGGCAGAGGCACTATGTGACTGCGATTAAGAAAAATGATCTTGTTTTTGGAATTGGGCCAGCCGGCACAGGTAAAACCTATCTTGCAGTCGTCATGGCTGTTAACGCTCTAAAAACAGGACAAGTGAATAGAATTATATTAACCAGACCCGCAGTAGAAGCTGGTGAAAGCCTCGGTTTTTTACCAGGGGACTTGAAAGAAAAGGTTGACCCATATTTAAGACCCCTTTATGATGCTTTAAATGATGTTTTAGGGGCAGAGCATACTCAAAGATTAATTGAACGTGGTACCATCGAAATCGCTCCCCTTGCCTATATGAGGGGCCGTACATTGGATGATGCCTTTGTTATTTTAGATGAAGCACAAAATACTACTCATGCACAAATGAAAATGTTCTTAACTAGGCTCGGATTTGGTTCGAAAATGGTCATTACAGGTGACCAAACACAAATTGATTTACCAAAAGGTGCTAAATCAGGATTAATTGTTGCAGAAGAAATTTTGCAGCATGTACGAGGGATTTCATTTATCTTTTTAGAACAAGGTGATGTGGTTCGACATCCGCTCGTCGGCAGAATTATTGAAGCCTACGAAAAAAAGGGAAATCAAAATTAGAAAATGGGGGTAAACCTTATCGGTTTATCCCTTTTTCCATAATTAAACAAAAACTTCTTTTTAAGAGCGTGAAATTTTTCTTATAAACTGATATGATTTTACATAAAGTGCATTTAAAGGTCGTATTATGTTATTCTTTTCCTATAACAATGTTGGATGGGCCGTGTTTGGGGGGATTTCGTTGGATAAAATACAGCAGAACTTCATACGGATACGTAAATTACTTGATATAACTTTTTTTCGTGTTTTATTTTTTATCGTACTAGGAATTGTATTGGTTGGTGCAATGTACAACAATGTGAAACCTGAAAAACTTGAGTTAAGCTTGTTCTCAGTAGCTGAAAAAACAATACGTTCACCCGCAACAGTAGAGGATAAGGAAAGTACCGAAAATAAACGTAGAGATGCCATTAACCAGGTGCAGCCTGTATATTCTTTGAAAAATGAATATACCCAAAATCGAGTGGATTTAATTACATCCATATTTCAAGCAGCTATAGAGCTCAATAATGAAATTAAAGAAGAGGTAAAAAAACAAGAAGAAGCAGGAAAGGAAAATACAACTTCAGATGAACCAAGTGATTCAGAAAAAGAGTCACAATTAAAAGCTAAACTAACCCCTAGTGTTTCAAAAGAACTTTCTAATCAAGTTTTTACAGCCTTAATTCATGCTAACAATGATGATTTGGCCATTGCGAAAGATTTAACGGTTACGGCCATAAATAATGTCATGACCAAAAGAATTTCTGCAGATGAAGTAGAAAATGCTAAGAAAAGGGTAGAGGAAGAATTAAAGTATACTACCTTACATGATGATTTAAAATTAGCTGCAATTGACTTAGGCCGATATGCTGTTATCCAAAATGAGTTCTATGATCCAAATGCAACCGAAGAACTTAGACAGCAGGCAGCAGAAAGTGTTGAGCCTGTAAAAATCCTGCAGGGGCAAATCATTGCGGAAGAAGGGGAATTAATTAATCAGGATATCTATCGACAATTAAAGTTAGTCGGTCTTATAAACAATGATCATTCCTATAAGCCGTTTATTGGTTTGGTAGTTCTTATCACTATCATACTTTCAGGCATCTATTACTATTTTTATCAAATGAAATCACTTCCTGAAAAGCGGCAAACCTACCTATTATTGTTCGGGCTTATTTTCATGCTCTCCACTTTTATTATGAAAATTATTAGTCTGCTGCAAGTTTTTAATTTTGAAGGAATCGGCTATATTTTCCCCGCTGCATTGGGGGGAATGCTAATTAAAATACTTATCGATGAAAAGCTTGCTATTTTCATGTCCATCCTTATGGCCGTTTGTGGAAGTATTCTTTTTAATGAAGGAATTACAGGAACACTAAATTTTTCAATAGGTATTTATATTCTTTTCAGCAGCATTTCAGCAATTCTGTTCTTAAACAGTCAGAATCGCCGATCAAAAATTCTTCAAGCCGGTACTTTTGCCGCCATTATCAATGTGTTGACGATTGGTGCTTTCATGATGCTGCCTAATGGACAGTACTCTGGGATTGAGTACGGCTATTATCTTATTACTGCTCTTGTGTCTGGAATTAGTTCTGCTGTCTTAACTCTTGGATTATTACCTTTCTTTGAAGCAAGCTTTGGAATCCTTTCATCCATTAGACTGATTGAGCTGTCGAACCCGAACCATCCACTTCTTAGAAAAATTTTAATGGAGGCTCCGGGAACCTATCATCATAGCGTGATGGTCGCTAATTTAGCTGAATCTGCCTGTGAAGCGATTGGGGCAAATGGACTTTTGGCAAGGGTGGGAAGTTATTACCATGATATTGGGAAAACCAAAAGACCGAACTTCTTTATTGAAAATCAAATACATCATGATAATCCTCATGACAGGCTGCCTCCTGAAAAAAGTGCCCCTATTATCATTGCGCATGTAGTAGATGGTGCGGCCATTTTAAGGAAATACCATATGCCGAAAGAAATAATTGACATTGCAGAGCAGCACCATGGGACAACTTTGCTAAAGTTCTTTTATCATAAAGCACTTCAAGATGACTCGGATAGTAAAGAAACGGACTTTCGCTATCCGGGCCCGAAAGCACAGACTAAGGAGTCAGCAATTGTGGGAATTGCTGACAGCGTTGAGGCTGCTGTACGTTCCTTATCCCAGCCTACCCCAGAATTAATTGAGTCTCTCGTTAAGAAAATCGTGGCTGACCGTCTTGAGGATGGGCAATTAAATGAATGTGATATCACCATGAAAGAAATTGAAATTGTCTCCCATACATTATGTGAGACTTTAAAAGGGATTTTTCATTCAAGGATAGAGTATCCAGAATTAACAAAAACAAAGCAGGTGAAGCAAGCATGACATTACTTATAGATAGTGTGGATGAAACGAATGAATTAACAGAGCAGCAAATGCTCGATATTGAAAGATTAATAAATTTTGCTGCCAAAAAACAGGGGATTGAAGAACATAGTGAGGTATCGGTAACTTTTGTTTCGAATGAAAAGATTCAAGAAATTAACCGCGAGTATCGCGATAAAGACACCGCCACTGACGTTATTTCTTTTGCAATGGAAGAGCTTGGAGAGGGAGAGGTAGAATTAACTGGGGAGGTTGATATGCCTCGTGTTTTAGGCGATATTATTATATCTATTCCGAGAGCAAAAGAGCAGGCTGAGGAATACGGCCATTCATTTGAACGTGAATTGGGTTTTTTAGCTGTTCATGGTTTCCTTCATCTCTTAGGTTTTGACCACATGACAGAAGAGGATGAAAAGGAAATGTTTACATTGCAAAAGGAAATTTTAAACGAATATGGACTCACTCGATAAAGGTAAAAAGAATCCAATATTGAGTTCCTTTTCGTATGCTGTTATTGGAATCTTGACGGCTATTAAAGCAGAAAGAAATATGCGATTCCATCTGATAAGTTCCCTTATCGCAATAGGTTTGTCCATTTATTTTTCAATTACCAAAATCGAGTGGCTCTTTATACTATTTGCGATCGGGGGAATGTTTGCTTTGGAATTAATTAATACAGCCATTGAAAGGGTAGTTGATCTAGTAACAACGGAGTATCATCCTTTTGCTAAACAAGCGAAAGATATTGCTGCTGGAGCAGTTTTCATTTATGCAATACTATCTGCCATTGCGGGCATTTTAATCTTTATGCCTTATGTATTAAAGCCGTTCCAATAAAGAAAAAGTTATCTTACTTTAATAAATTTGAAAAGAGAAATTATTTTCGGTAAAATAACTAAAATAATTTGTTTTGAGCAGACAAGTTACATTATGAGAAAATTCAAATTTTTTAAAATTTTATATTACTTTTTCGCTACAAGTAATGATTTTCTCATCTTTTTGAGGTAAAATAAAGAAACAGCAGAAACTTGCTGGAAGGGAAGACGTTTTTTGTGAACATTGAACAACTAATGGAAGAAGCAAAAAAAGCAAGAGAGAAAGCTTATGTTCCCTACTCAAAGTTTGGAGTGGGAGCAGCATTATTAACAACAGATGGAAAAGTATATCATGGCTGTAATATAGAAAATGCCGCATACAGTATGTGCAATTGCGCAGAACGTACAGCCCTTTTTAAAGCTTATTCTGAAGGTGACAGAGATTTTCAAATGATGGCCGTTGTTGCTGATACAGAGCGCCCTTGTTCACCATGTGGTGCATGCAGGCAGGTAATATCTGAACTATGCCCAAGTGACATGAAGGTAATTTTAACTAACCTAAAAGGCGATGTTCAAGAGATCACAGTAGCTGAATTGCTGCCGGGTGCCTTTTCTCCGGAGGATTTACATGCAAAATAAAGGGAATGAAAACGGATACAAATCAGGTTTTATATCAATTATTGGTCGGCCGAATGTGGGGAAATCGACCTTCCTAAATCGGGTTATTGGTCAAAAAATTGCTATTATGAGTGATAAACCGCAAACCACGAGAAACAAAATACAAGGTGTATTGTCTCTTCCTGATGCCCAAATGATATTTATTGATACTCCAGGTATCCATAAACCAAAACACAAATTGGGCGACTTTATGATGAAAGTAGCACAAAATACGCTAAAAGAAGTTGATTTAATTTTATTTATGGTAAATGCCGAAGAAGGATTTGGACGTGGGGAAGAGTTTATATTGGAAAAATTCCAATCTGTAAATACCCCTATCTTTCTCGTAATTAATAAAATTGACCAAATTCATCCTGATGAATTGCTGCCTATTATTGAATCATATAAAGAAAAATACGACTTTAAAGAAATTGTTCCTATTTCCGCATTGGAAGGAAACAATGTCGAAAGATTATTAGATCAAATCAAAGTATTCCTACCAGAAGGCCCGCAATATTATCCAGCTGATCAAGTAACCGATCATCCGGAGAGATTTATTATTACAGAGCTAATAAGGGAAAAAGCGCTGCATTTAACTCGGGAAGAAATTCCCCATTCTTTAGCAGTTGTCCTTGATAAAATGGAACGGCAGCCAAATAAGGATATTATACATGTCATGGCAACAGTCATTGTTGAACGAGATTCCCAAAAGGGAATAATTATCGGTAAACAAGGGAGCATGCTTAAGGAAATAGGAAAACGCGCTCGTGTCGATATTGAAAATCTCCTTGGCTCCAAAGTATTTTTGGAGCTTTGGGTAAAAGTTCAAAAAGATTGGCGAAATAGAATGTCCCAACTCCGTGATTATGGCTTCAATGAAGATGAATACTAATCTAAACCCTAATTAAAATATTAACTTTTAATCAAGATTATGCATGGACAACATTAACAATTATTTCGTCTTATATTTTGGCAAAGGCAGGCTATGATAATTATAAGGTTTGGGATTTAACATTAAGCTAGTCTAAATAATGAAAGGTGGGGTTTTCGATGATGGATTTTACGTGGAAAGTATTCCTACAGACAGGTAATATTGACACATATCTTCTCTTCAAGGAACTTGAGAAGGAAAACCAAGAAATACCCGGAAATCAGAATGAAGATCTAGCACAAATTGATTTTCCCGTTTCATAAGTTTGTTTTCGCTTGTATGTTAGAAGGTGACAAAAATGCTTAAGAAATATGAAGGCATTGTCATTAGAACGACAGATTATGGTGAAACCAATAAAATAGTAACGATATATACTAGGGAAGGTGGTAAGATTGGTGTTATGGCTAGAGGAGCCAAAAAGCCAAATAGCCGCCTTTCCTCTATTTCTCAGCTGTTTACTCATGGGTATTTTCTCTTGCAAACAGGTTCTGGTTTAGGGAGCCTCCAGCAAGGAGAAATCAATACTTCTTTCCGCTCCATAGCAGAAGATATCTTTTTAACAGCCTATGCCAGTTATATTGTTGAACTGACAGATAGATGTACGGAAGATAAAAAAACAAACCCTTTTCATTTTGAGTTGCTTTATCAGACTTTAAATTATATGAATGAAGGCTTTGACCCTGATATTCTTATGAATATATACGAGATGAAAATGTTAAATGTATTGGGGCTATACCCAATCCTAGATAAATGCTCTGTTTGCGGAAGCACGGATGGACATTTTTCATTTTCGATTAGGGAAGGCGGTTTTATCTGTCATCGCTGTCTTGGAAAAGATCCATACCATTTTCCATTATTGCCAGCAACTGTTAAATTATTACGTCTATTTTATTATTTTGATCTTTCAAGATTAGGAAATATTTCAGTTAAAGAAGAAACAAAGGCTGAATTAAAAAAAATTATTACTGCTTACTATGATGAGTATTCTGGTCTTCATCTCAAATCTAAAAAGTTTCTTAATTCGATGGATCATTTTCGCAATCTGTTATAATTGCCTTGTTGACAATGTTAAAAGTTTTCGATACTATTTCTATAATAAAATATTTGCTGTGACGGAAAGTAGTAATTAGATCTCTCTATAAAAGCGAACCTAGGGCGGTGTGAGCTAGGGTATAGAGCACTAATGAAGGCGTTCCTGAGCAATCGTAAACAAGGAGGCTGCTCATCAGCAGCAAATAGGGTGGAACCGCGGGTAACTCTCGTCCCTATGCTTAGTAAAAGCATAGAGACGGGAGTTTTTTATTTTAGCCTTCAAACTTCCACTTTTAATTCTTTTTAGAAGGAGAGATTAACAATGGGTGTAACAATGGAACAAATCGTTTCACACGCGAAACACAGAGGATTTATTTTTCCAGGCTCAGAAATTTATGGAGGTCTAGCTAATACTTGGGATTATGGTCCATTAGGTGTTGAATTTAAAAATAATATTAAACAGGCTTGGTGGAAAAAATTTGTTCAAGAGTCTGCCTATAATGTCGGTTTAGATGCAAGTATTCTGATGAATCCAAGAACTTGGGAAGCATCTGGTCATATTGGAAACTTTAATGACCCTATGATTGACTGTAAAAACTGTAAAGCCCGCCACCGTGCGGATAAACTAATTGAAAATGCACTTGATGAAAAAGGAATTGAATTAGTGGTTGACGGTCTTCCATTTGAAAAAATGGAAGAATTGATTAAGGAACATAATATTGCGTGTCCTGACTGCGGCAGTCATGATTTTACAGGTATCAGGCAGTTTAATTTAATGTTTAAAACATTCCAAGGCGTAACAGAAACTAGTTCAAATGAAATATTTTTACGTCCAGAAACCGCTCAGGGTATTTTTGTTAATTTTAAAAATGTACAACGTACAATGAGAAAGAAAATACCGTTTGGTATAGCTCAAATTGGAAAAAGCTTCCGTAATGAAATTACCCCAGGTAATTTTACATTCCGTACTAGAGAGTTTGAACAAATGGAGCTTGAATTTTTCTGTCAACCTGGTGAGGAGCTTAAATGGTTTAACTATTGGAAGAATTTTGCGGAAAACTGGTTATTATCTTTGGGGCTTACAAAGGAAAATATCAGACTTCGTGATCATTCAGAGGATGAACTTTCTCATTACAGTAATGCAACTACAGATTTTGAATTTAAGTTCCCGTTTGGCTGGGGAGAATTATGGGGCGTTGCATCAAGAACAGATTATGATTTAAAGCAGCATATGGAGTTCTCAGGTGAAGACTTCCATTATCTCGATCCTGAAACGAATGAAAAATATGTACCGTATTGTATTGAGCCATCCCTTGGAGCCGACAGGGTAACTCTTGCTTTCTTAATCGATGCCTATGAGGAGGAACAGCTTGAAGACGGTACTTCTAGAACAGTGATGCATTTTCACCCTGCCTTAGCACCGTATAAAGCAGCAGTCCTGCCGTTATCGAAAAAACTTTCAGAAGAAGCTAGAGAGGTATTTGCTGAATTATCAAAACACTTTACGGTGGATTATGATGAAGCTGGTTCTATCGGTAAACGTTACCGTCGTCATGATGAAATTGGAACGCCATTCTGCATTACCTATGACTTTGACTCAAAAGAAGACAACATGGTTACAGTTCGTGACAGGGATACAATGGAACAAACAAGACTTCCTATCTCAGAATTGGCAGGCTTTTTACAAGAAAAGATGGTTTTCTAGAATAAAGGTGCGGATCTCCGCACCTTTTATCTATAGTCTCATAATTATTTAAAATTCAGAGTATGTAGTATATAATATTTCTTAATAAATATGTGGCAAAAAGTTATTGTATCTTTTTAGGTGGTGAGGACAATCGAACTGACTAAACGCCAGGAGCATATATTACAAATCGTTAAAGATAATGGCCCTATTACTGGTGAACAAATTGCTGACCAATTGAGTTTGACCCGTGCCACATTAAGGCCGGATTTGGCCATTCTAACCATGGCAGGATATTTAGATGCGCGCCCGAGAGTTGGCTATTTTTATACAGGCAAGTCAGGGGCTCAGTTATTGACAGAGAACCTTCAGAAAATCTTTGTATCTGATTACCAATCGATTCCTGTCGTAATAAGTGAAAGTGTTTCAGTTTACGATGCAATCTGTACTATGTTCCTTGAAGATGTTGGCACTTTATTTGTAGTAGATCAAAATTCCAGCTTAGTAGGTGTGCTATCAAGGAAAGATCTTCTGAGGGCAAGCATTGGGAAACAAGAACTTACAAGTATCCCTGTTAATATTATTATGACAAGGATGCCAAATATAACCATGTGTGAACGTGAGGATTTATTAATCGATGTTGCAAGGAAACTAATCGAAAAACAAATTGATGCTTTGCCTGTGGTTAAAAAATCTGATAAGGGTTATGAGGTTATAGGCAGAGTGACAAAAACGAATATTACAAAAGCCTTTTTGGCGTTAGGTGATGAGGAAAGATAATAGGAAATGGAGCTGACAAGAGAGAATGAGTACTCCAATCATTTATGTGGTTTCTGATTCAGTTGGAGAGACAGCTGAATTAGTTACGAAAGCTGCGATTAGCCAGTTCAATGGTTCTGGTTTGACATTAAAAAGATTTCCCTATGTTGAGGATAAAGAACATATAGATGAGGTATTATCACTGGTTTCCCATGATAAGGGCATGGTTGCCTACACACTTGTTAAACCCGATATGCGTACATATTTGAGGGAACGGGCCGATGAAGAGGGGATACAAGCAGTTGATTTAATCGGTCCTATCATTGATCAAATACAAATTTTTAGCGGCAAAAAGCCTTTATGTGAGCCTGGTTTGGTAAGGAAACTAGATGAGGACTATTTTAAAAAGGTAGAAGCTATCGAATTCGCAGTAAAATATGATGATGGACGAGACCCTAGAGGGCTTCTAAAGGCAGATATCGTTTTGATTGGGGTATCTAGAACCTCCAAAACACCGTTATCTCAGTATTTGGCGCATAAACGGTTAAAGGTGGCAAATGTTCCATTGGTTCCGGAAGTCGATCCGCCGGAAGAATTATATAAGGTTCCAATCGATCGATGCTTTGGATTGAAAATCAGCCCAGAAAAATTAAATAATATTAGAAGAGAACGATTGCTTTCACTTGGATTAAACGATCAAGCGAGCTATGCTAATATCGAACGTATAAAAGAAGAATTAACTTTTTTTGAGAAAATCGTTAAGAAAATTAAGTGCCCAGTGATTGATGTGACGAATAAGGCGGTGGAAGAGACCGCTAATGTCATTTTAAATTATATTCAAAAGGGGAGATCTTAACACATAATCAATCGATTATGTGTTTTTTCAAGAAGAAAAAATGAAAAAAAGTTATGGTAAAATGATAATGAATATACTATAATAAAAAATTGTGATAAAAATATATCTTTTTAGGTTTAGAGTTGCATTGGAACGAATAAACTATTTATTGTTAGATGTCAAGGCAGCTTCCTAAAAAAAATTCGACATAAATCCTTTTTATAAAAGTTATCTCTTTAAGAAGGAATATGCGGAGTGATGTAGAATTTATACTTATGGAAAAGGCAAACCGGCTATTTTGTCGATGCAGATTCTTGCCCGGTCAAAGAGGAAATTGTCGAAATCGCATCCGAATTTTCCGTAGACGTTTATTTTGTTGCTTCCTTTGATCATCATGTGAGAGAAAAAAATTACATATGCCACCTGCAATTATATTGATTCAGGTAAGGAAGCTGCGGCCTGTATATGTTTAACCATGCAGGTTATTAGAAGAGGAGAATCTGGAAAAGGATCAAAACC
This sequence comes from Neobacillus cucumis, assembly GCF_002860255.1. Taxonomy (GTDB): domain Bacteria; phylum Bacillota; class Bacilli; order Bacillales; family Cytobacillaceae; genus Neobacillus; species Neobacillus cucumis_A. Next base: position 7,268 of record NZ_PGVE01000102.1, on the reverse strand, counting down.
TTATCAATCTGAGGATCGAGCAAGATTTGTGATGAAATTAACAAAAATTTTGTCGAAATTTGCAGGAATTTAACAATTGCCTGCCGAATACCTGTAGTACAAATGGAGTTGTTTTCATGGCAGACCTTATTGCCGAAGAAAAGATTGACCAAATTCGTCAGTCTGTTGATATTGTCGAGATAATCAGCGACTATGTTCAACTGAAAAAACAGGGGCGAAATTACTTCGGATTATGTCCATTCCATGGAGAGAGCACCCCATCATTTTCAGTATCACCTGACAAACAAATCTTCCATTGTTTTGGTTGTGGAGCGGGAGGAAATGCATTCTCTTTTTTAATGGAGCTGGAAGGAGTATCATTTCAAGAGGCAGCCATTAAACTAGCAGCGAAGGTAAATATTGATTTAGGAATTAACATGCCGCAAGAAAGAGGCGGCAAGAAAGTTTCCAAAGAGCTTCAAGCGATGATGGACGCCCATGAGCTATTAAGGAAATTTTACCACCATCTCTTGGTAAATACAAAAGAAGGTCAGCATGCCTTGGAGTATTTATTGAACAGAGGTTTTACTCAAGAATCGATTGATAAGTTTCAAATCGGGTATTCATTAAATTCATGGGACTTTGTTTATAAATTTCTTACAAAAAGGGATTTTTTACCTGAATGGATGGAAAAGGCCGGTTTAATTATCAAACGAGAACGAGATGGGACATATTTTGATCGGTTTAGAGATCGGATCATGTTTCCCATTTTTGACCGTCACGGTAATACGATTGCTTTTTCAGGGAGATCACTTGGGGCCGATGAGCCAAAATATCTAAATAGTCCCGAGACAGCAATCTTTAATAAAAGTAAAATTTTATATAATTATCACTTGGCTAAGCCAAGTATAAAAAAAATGCAGTATGCTGTCTTATTTGAGGGATTTGCCGATGTAATTGCTGCAGACCGGGCTGGCGTAGAAAATGGTATTGCCACGATGGGCACAGCTTTAACAGATGAGCATATCACTCTACTTAGGCAAAATGTTCAAACAATTACTATTTGTTATGATTCCGATAAAGCGGGTATCGAGGCTGCTTACCGGGCAGGAAACCATCTTCACGAAGCTGGTTTTCAAATAAAAGTAGCCATGATGACAGATGGGCTGGATCCTGATGAATATATTCAAAAGAATGGTGAAGATAAGTTCCGCAATGAAGTAATTGGCGCGAGTTTAACCTGGATGGCCTTTAAATTTCTCTACTTCCGCCGTGGAAAAAACCTTCAGCTTGAAGGAGAACAGCTCGCTTACATCGAACAGATTATAAAGGAAATCAGCAAACTTGATAATGCTGTTGAACGGGATCATTACCTAAGGCAGTTGGCTGCAGAGTTTTCTCTTTCTTTGGAGGCATTAAAACAACAACAAAAACAAATCTATTTTGCCGAAAAAAGAAAAACAAATGGTAACAAAGAAGTACCTGCTAAGCCTTTGTTAATTGTAAAGCCTGCTGAAGAACTGAAACCGGCATATATAACGGCTGAGAGGCGTTTAATAGCCCATATGCTAAAAAATCGTGATGTAGCGTATAAGGTTCAGGAATTACTTGCAGGACAGACGTTTAATAAAGATGAACATCAGGCAATAATAACATATCTGTTAGCATTTTTTGAAGATCACTTAGAACCTAATACCAGCGCATTTTTGACCTATATTCAAGATGATAATCTTAGAAGATCAGTTGCTGACATCGAAATGATGTCAATAAATGATGAGCTGACAAATCAAGAATTAACTGATTATATCAAACAGGTGTTGAATTATCAAAAAATGTTAAAGATAAAAGAAAAAGAAGTAGAGCTAAAAGAAGCAGAACGAGAAAAAAACTTTAGTAAGGCCGCAGAGATTGCCCTAGAGATTAATCACTTGCGTAAATTGTTATAAATCTCATTTTATTGTCTTTGATTTTGGAAGGAGGGGGACATATGGCTGCAGAAAAATCAGCCCGTTCAAAAGAGGTTGAAAATGAATTAACCCTTGAACAAGTAAAAGACCAGTTAACTGAGCTGGGTAAAAAAATCGGTGTCCTTGCCTATGATGATATTGCTGAAAAGATGGCTAATTTTGATTTAGATTCTGACCAAATGGATGAATTTTATGAATCCTTAACTGAGCAAGGAATTGAATTAGTAGGCGAAAGTGATGAAGAAGATCCAGATATTAAGAAATTGGCTAAAGAAGACGATGAAGAATTCGATCTAAATGATCTTAGCGTTCCTCCGGGAGTTAAAATTAACGACCCTGTACGTATGTATTTAAAAGAAATTGGCCGTGTTGATCTGCTTTCTGCCGAAGAAGAAATAAAGCTTGCAAACCGAATTGAGGAAGGAGACGAAGAAGCAAAACGTCGTCTTGCCGAAGCGAACCTAAGACTTGTTGTAAGTATTGCAAAACGGTATGTTGGCCGAGGAATGTTGTTCCTTGATTTAATCCAGGAAGGAAATATGGGTCTAATTAAAGCCGTTGAGAAATTTGATTATCGTAAAGGCTTTAAATTTAGTACTTATGCTACTTGGTGGATTCGACAAGCGATTACGCGCGCAATTGCTGACCAAGCAAGAACGATTCGTATTCCTGTTCATATGGTGGAAACAATCAATAAGCTAATCCGAGTTCAACGTCAGCTACTTCAGGATCTTGGCCGCGAACCAACACCTGAAGAAATTGGTGAAGATATGGATTTAACTCCTGATAAAGTTCGTGAAATCTTGAAAATCGCCCAAGAACCAGTCTCACTTGAAACACCTATTGGTGAAGAAGACGATTCACACTTAGGTGATTTTATTGAAGACCAAGATGCGACATCACCTTCTGAGCATGCAGCATATGAATTATTAAAAGAACAATTAGAAGATGTTCTTGATACTTTAACAGATCGAGAAGAAAATGTTCTTAGACTTCGTTTTGGATTGGATGATGGACGAACTCGTACTCTTGAAGAGGTTGGGAAAGTCTTTGGTGTTACTCGTGAACGTATCCGCCAAATTGAAGCCAAAGCATTGCGGAAGTTACGCCATCCAAGCCGGAGCAAACGTTTAAAGGATTTCTTAGAATAACTGAATGTTGTGCATACTTATAGTTTACTTCTTAATTGAAGTGAACTATTTTTTTTGATAAAAACGGAAACCATTTTCCAATGAAAGCACTTTCTGTATTTGTTATTTTACTGAATTGTCTCTCATTTTGCAAATAGGCTTTTGTGAATCTTTCCTGAATTTTTGACTATTTTACTTTTTTACAAAAGAAAAAAGGGGCACTGCCAATAGTTTAACCGTACTTTATATCGGAAAAAAATTTCTTTCCCATCCTTGTTCATGGAATTGACACTTATATTTGGATAACATAATATATTTTTTATTTTTAAATTGTTGGGAATTATTCAAAAATACCATATAATAAAAAAGAAAGCGTATACAATGTTGTTTTAGGGGGATGGAGATGAATTTTGACTTAACATCTGAACAACAAATGATCAAACAAACGATGCGGCAATTTGTAGAGGAAGAAGTGGCACCAGGTGCTGTAGATCGTGATCGAACAAAACGGTTTCCTATAGAGATTTTTAAAAAGCTAAGTGATATGGGGATGATGGGTCTTCCTTTTCCTGAAGAATATGGCGGCGGCGGAGCAGATACAATTAGTTTTGCCATCGTCGTCGAAGAACTAAGCAGGGGCTGTGGTTCTACAGGAATAACCTACTCTGCACATATTTCCTTAGGCGGTGCACCACTTAATATGTTTGGTACTGAGGAGCAAAAGCATAATTATTTAACTCCGATTTGTACCGGAGAATCATTAGGAGCTTTTGGTTTAACTGAACCTAATGCCGGATCGGATGCTGGAGGCACAAAAACCTTTGCCAAAGAGGAAAATGGTCATTTTATTATAAATGGAAATAAGTGTTTCATTACGAATGCCAGTTATGCACAACATTTAGCATTAACCGCTGTGACAGGTGGAAAGGATGGAATAAAGGAGATTAGTGCGATTATTGTTCCCACAAGGGCGGAGGGTTTTACCGTTATTGATAATTATGAAAAGATGGGATTGAATGCCTCCAATACAACGGAGTTGGTGTTAGAGGATGTAAAAGTTCCTGTTGATAATCTTCTAGGGAAGCGTGGAGAGGGCTTTAGACAGTTTTTAATCACTTTAGATGGTGGACGTATCGGAATTGGTGCAATGGCTGTAGGTATCGCTCAGGGTGCATACGAGAGGGCTTTAGCATATGCCAAGGAAAGAAAGCAATTTGGTAAATCTATTTCTTCTTTTCAAGCTGTTCAATTTAAGCTTGCCGATATGGCGATGAAAATTGAGTTAGCACGAAACATGGTTTATAAAGCTGCATGGTTGAAAGACCAAGGCAGGCCGTTTTCAAAAGAAGCAGCAATGTGTAAGTTATACGCATCTGAAATCTGCATGGAAGTCACCGATCAAGCCGTTCAAATACATGGGGGATATGGTTATATGAAGGAATATCAGGTGGAAAGAATGATGCGTGATGCCAAGCTGCTCGAAATTGGAGAAGGGACATCGGAAGTACAAAGAATAGTTATCTCTCGCCTCATTGGCTGTTAATTATGAATACAGAATGCTCAAGAGGCAGAAAAAATAATTATTTATTTTTTTCTGCCTGTTTTTTCTATTTTATATAGATTATAGTGATAAAATAAGTTTAGGGCTTTTCCTTCTGTTATTTTTCAAGTAAAATAGTAGTTGTTTGTAGACTATTTATTTTTAACAAGCGTTCGTACATAAGGGAGGTAAGATCATGAAACGGAATCCGGTAATTCCTTACATTCTTGTCATGGTTTTTGGGATTGTATTAGTGTTTATTCTTTCCTTCAAAGGCCTGGGAGACATGAAAGAAATGGCCAAGGATAATGGGGAAGGAAAAGGCAGCGAGACAACAGAGGTTGCAGCAACAAAGCCAGAGGATATTTATAAGCAAACTTGTGTGGCCTGTCACGGGGATCAGTATCAAGGGGTAGTAGGTCCTACATTAAAGGGTGTTGGCAAAAAGTATTCTAAAGAAGAAATTGTCAACATCATCACAAAAGGAAAAGGCAACATGCCATCTGGTCTTGTTCCTCAAGAACAAGCAGAAGCAATGGCAGAATGGGTATCTAAAATCAAATAATAAAAAAGGTCCTTTGCATCAGTGAAGGACTTTTTTTATACTAAATTAAAAATACATAAATAAATGTGGTGGAATTTTGAATACAGATAAGTTATCAGTCCGTTTAACAAAAGTTGCAAACTATGTGCCAGAAGGGGCAAGAATGGCGGATATTGGGTCAGATCATGCGTATTTACCTTGTTATTTAGCAAAAAATTTAAAAATTTCATTTGCAATCGCAGGGGAAGTTGCTCAAGGACCATTTCAATCCGCAGAGAAAAATGTATTGGCAGAAGGACTGTCTGATAAAATTGTTGTTCGTATGGGCGATGGGCTGGAGGTTATTCAGCCTGGTGAGGTCGATTGTATTACGATTGCTGGAATGGGTGGAGCCCTTATCTCCAGTATCTTGGACAGTGGCAGAGATAAGCTGGATTCAGTTAAGCGGCTAGTATTACAACCCAATATTAGTGCAATCTCGATTCGAACATGGCTTTTAGCAAACAACTGGGAGTTAATTGCAGAAGAAATTATTGAGGAAGACTCAAAGATCTACGAGATTTTAGTAGCAGAAAAGGGAGACCCTGCTAAGCCGTACATGGAAAAGAAAGAAGAGGGGCTTTTATTAGGACCATTTCTTCTGAAGCAAAAGAATGAAACTTTTAAAAAGAAGTGGACATTGGAAAAGAAAAACTGGCAGCGGATTTACCAGGCTCTTGAAGGAGCCTCCGAGACGGCTGAAACAATTGAAAAAAGGAAAGAGCTGCTCGATAAAATAAGACAAGTAGGGGAGGTCCTGAATAGTGAAGAAACCGAACGGTCATGAAATCATCCAACTTTTCGAACAATTTTCTCCAAAGGGATTGGCCATGGAGGGGGATAAAATTGGCTTACAAATCGGGCGATTAAACAAAAGGGTTGAACGGGTAATGATTGCTCTTGATGTTCTTGAGAATGTCATTGATGAGGCGATAGAAAAAGATGTACAGCTTATTATTGCGCATCATCCAATGATCTATCGTCCTCTAAAAAACTTGTTAACCGATACTACTCAAGGGAAAATGATTGAAAAATTATTAAAACACGATATTGCTGTTTATGCAGCCCATACAAATTTAGATGTAGCCAAAGGCGGGGTAAATGATCTTTTGGCGGAGGCATTAGGCCTTGAGGATGCAGAAATATTGGTTCCTACATACGATATAAAGCTTAAAAAATTAGTTGTCTATGTTCCTTCTAGCCATGCAGAGGAAATGAGACAAGCATTGGGTAATGCTGGGGCCGGATCTATTGGTGAATATAGTCATTGTTCTTTTTCTTCCAATGGGACGGGAAGGTTTTTACCGGGAGAACATTCTACTCCGTATATTGGAAAGCCAGGTAAGCTAGAAGAGGTCGACGAAGTAAGAGTGGAAACCATTGTCCCCGAACCTATTCTAAAGAAAACCATTACAGCAATGATAAAAGCACATCCATATGAAGAGGTTGCCTATGATGTGTATCCTGTAGAGAATAAAAGTGACATTCTTGGCCTTGGACGAATCGGGAAAGTCAATGAAATGACATTAGCCGAATTTGCGGAGAAAGTGAAAACTTCATTAGAGGTGTCTAATGTTCGGGTTATAGGGGATTTAACCTCTATGGTTAAAAAGGTTGCAGTATTGGGCGGAGACGGAAATAAATACTTCATGAATGCTAAGTTTAAAGGTGCAGACGTGTATGTTACAGGGGATATCTATTATCACACAGCCCATGATGCGATGATGCAGGGGTTAAATATGATTGACCCAGGACATAATGTTGAAAAAGTGATGAAAAAAGGGGTTACTAAAGTCTTGCAAAGGTTGTGTCAAGATTCAGGTTACCAAGTAGACATTTTTCCATCGGAAGTAAATACAGATCCTTTTCAGTTTGTATAAAATTAATAAAAAGCAAAGAACCGGTCAAAAATGACACGGTTCTTTGCTTCGTGATAAGAAAGTATAAAAAATTTTCGACTTTGAGAATTATCCAGCTCCAGCGCCTAGCCCATCGATGGTCTACAGACAAGCCGTCCAAAAGGTTAAAGTGCAACCTTTCGGTCGACTCGTCTTATGCTTGTCGGGGCT
>NZ_PGVE01000100.1 GCF_002860255.1 Neobacillus cucumis | reverse complement strand
GAACAGTCTTCAAGAAGGCGTCTTGAGGACAAAAGAGCCCGGATAATCCGAGGAACAGTCTTCAAGAAGGCACCTTGAGGACAAAAGAGCCCGGATAATCCGAGGAACAGTCTTCAAGAAGGCACCTTGAGGACAAAAGAGCCCGGATAATCCGAGGAATTTGTCCGCAAGAACCCGCTAAACGGGCGCTTTCGCTTTTCTATTTGCCCACTCCAAACCCGCCTTTCTCGCATATGAAATAGTGTAGGCAAGTATAGAAAAAGGAGGTAATAAGATATGTACCCATATCGAAGCCCGTACCCGGTACAGGATCAGAGATTTATTGGTCTTGGCTGGCCATTAGCGATAGGTGGACTTAGCTTTTTAGGAGGTTTACTAGGAGGCGGTTTAGGAGCTTCTTTTGCAGCCCGGCCATTTTATGGTTACCCAGGATTCGGTGCTTACCCAGGATTTGGTTATCCAGGATTTGGATACCCAGGATTCGGTGGTTATCCTGGATTTGGATACCCAGGTTTTGTTTAAAATGTACGCAAAAAACAGCTTTCGCAGCTGTTTTTTTCTTTTTCCTAATGAAAAATTACAAGGAATATACAACCAGTTGAAGAATAGGTTAATATGGAAATAAACGAAGTACGGGAGGGTTACGATGATAAAAAATACATTAATTGAAGCACTAGGAATCGAAATCACAAATATAGAACGTGGGAAAGTAACAGCGACCATGTCAGTTGATCATCGAACGAAACAACCATTTGGCTTGCTTCATGGCGGGGCATCCGTTGCCTTAGCGGAAACAGTTGCAAGTCTTGGCGCCTATGAACTTGTTGATAAAGAAACAGAGGGAGTAGCGGGTTTAGAAATCAATGCGAATCATGTCCGTCCGAAAACAGACGGAGTGGTTACCGCAACAGCAACCATACTGCATCAGGGAAAAACAACCATGGTCTGGGATATTAAAATCACGGATGAACAGGATCGGCTTATCTGTGTTTCTAGATGTACGATGGCTGTCATTAAACGAAATAAATAATAGGCTTTAAAGGAGAATGGAGATCCCATTCTTTTTTTGTGCCCATTGTACAAAAATTTAAAAAATTCCCTTCGGATTCGTGTTATAATGTTAGATATAAAAAAATAGAAAAAAAGCACAATTTTTTGTACAGGTATCTTTATATAATGGTAGTAAGATGGAAAAAGAAAAAGGTGGTGAAAACGATGAGAGCAAAGAAACAATATTTATTTATTGATTTTGAGTTTACTATGCCTGAGCGAAATGTTCGTATGAAGGACTTCTTTGCGGAAATTATCGAGGTGGGGATTGTCGCCGTAGTTGATGAGCAAGTAACTGAACAATTTTCCTCCTATGTAACTCCGTTAAGGTTCCCTAAATTATCTGAACGTTGCAAATCATTCTTACATATCACCCAGCAACAAGTTGACACGGGATTATCTATCTACGAACTCATTAAGAAATTGGCGGAATTCAATAAAGATAATGTTGAGACAACCATCGTTACTTGGGGCAATATGGATATGAAGGTACTTCGACAAAACTGTTTGATGGCAGGAGCTGCTTTTCCTTTTAATGGAGCGGAATTAGATTTATCAATGGAATATAAACGATTCTTTGGGGATCAAAATCAAACGGGTCTTTGGAAAGCGGTTCAGGAATATGGAAAAGAAGGGACCGGCAAACATCACCGGGCATTGGACGATGCCTTAACTACCTATAATATATTCAAACTGGTTGAAAAGGATAAACGATATTTGGAAAAACCAAAACCAACGACAATCGGAGACAGGGTAGATTTTTCAAAGCTTCTAAATGAATTCGCATAAAAGGCCAAATCATTCAAACTGATTTGGCCTTTTATATTAGGAAAATTTGTAATCCTTTTCTAACGATTCCAATGCCCGCAGGCTCATATCAGCCCACTCAGAATCTGTCTCAGCTAAATCCTTTTTCATCTTTTCTAATGCTTCTTTTAAGGATGCCTGATATTCAGGGACATCGCTCTCAAAAGGCTTAACCATTTGTTTTGGAATATTTGTCTGCTCCCGGTAACTAAGAGCCTTTCTTTCATGGAAAAAAAGAACATCCGCATCCTTAGGAGAGTGTAGATCTCCCTGAGTCGGATGTTTCAAAACCGCCAAAACTCTTACCAGATAATGCTGCGGGCGTATTTCTGTTATTTCCCCGATATATTTTCCTGTTTTATAAATTCCTGTAACGACACTGCCCACTTGCAATTCTGCCACAAAATCCACCCCTTCATCATAAATTCACTTGATTCCACCCTTTCATTATGACTAAATTAAAAACATAGTGCAAAAAGTTTAAAGTGAAAAATTGGAGGGAGAATAAATGAGTAAGAAGTGGCCAGTTATCTTTATTTTTTTAACCATTGTTCTAGTGTTGGCGGCATGCGGGACGAGCCAAAAGAAAGATGAAACAGCAACAGAGTCAAAGACTGCCGCTCCAAAAACGGAACAAAAGGAAGGAGCAGAAAAACAAGTGTCAGATAAAGCTTATCCTCAGCTTTCAACCGAAGTGGCTGAAAATGAAAAATTAGTTGAGATGGAAACAACCATGGGTACAATTAAAATTAAACTTTTTCCAGAGTATGCACCAAAAGCTGTCGAAAACTTTGTGAAACACAGTCAAAAAGGATACTATGATGGTTTAATCTTTCACCGTGTAATCAAGGATTTCATGATACAAGGCGGTGATCCCAAGGGAGATGGAACGGGCGGTGAAAGTATTTGGAAGACCCCGTTTGAAGATGAATTCTCAAATAATCTTTTTAATCTGCGTGGTGCTCTGTCAATGGCAAATGCCGGCGCCAATACGAATGGAAGTCAATTTTTTATTGTCCAAAAAACCTCACTGGACTCTGCAATGAAAACTGAAATGGAAAAGGCTGGTTATCCAAAAGAAATCATCGATGCCTATGATAAAAATGGGGGTACACCATGGCTAGACCATCGTCACACCGTTTTTGGACAAGTAATCGAGGGCATGGATATCGTCGATAAAATAGCCGATACTCCAGTAGATGCAAAAGATAAGCCAGAAAAAGATGTAGTCATTAAAGGAGTCAAAGTTTTAAAATGATGCAGGTTTTCCCTTTTTGTTGCTATAATAAGGTGAACTTATTAGGGGCTTTATAAGAAAGGGAGAAGAGAAATGTTTCTGCCATCCGTACTAGCATTGTTTTTATATTTTCCTGAAGATAAATCAGAATACATCCCAGCTGCAATCACCTGTTTTATTTTTTTAATTGGTGCTTTACTAACCATGCGGCTCATTATCAAAATATCGAATCGGGAAGCTCAGAAAGCGAAAGAGCTAGAAGAACAAATCATAAAAAAGAATCAATCTTCTCAAAGGAACAGTTAATGGTAACTGTTTCTTTTTTCTATTCTACCTATCCAGCAATCCTGCATTGGTAGAATAGTTCAAAGCCTAATTGCCAATACTAACCCCAAAATGTCTAAATGGGGGAAACCATATGAAAAAAAGCTGGATGCTTGTTCCACTTCTTTTGTTAACAGGATGTATGGAAAAAGAAGTGAAAAAACTGGATGTAGATATGTATAATCCTGCAGGAGATTCCCTAGGGACAATAACGCTTGCAGAACAGTCGAGCGGTGTGAAGATGACTGTCAATTTAAAGGGGCTCCCCGCAGGTGAACATGCCATACATATACATGATACAGGTAAATGCGAAGCACCTGATTTTAAATCAGCTGGTAATCATTTTAATCCAGAAAATAAAGAGCATGGTTTATTACATCCGAAAGGAGCCCATGCAGGCGATCTGCCAAATTTAATTGTCGAAGATGACGGGTCAGTAAAGGCTGATTTAATGGCACCCAATGTGACCTTAAAAAGCGGAAAAAAATCGCTGTTTACAAAAGAAGGAACCTCCATTGTTGTTCATGAGGGAAAAGATGATGGGATGACTCAGCCTGCTGGAAATTCCGGCAACCGGATTGCTTGCGGAGAAATATCTAAAGTGAAAAAAGCAGGCCAGAAAAAAGCACAAGACGAAAAGAAATAAGTTAAAGTGATTCAAGATTGGGGCTATTTATTATTTATTTTTTTCTTCCATAGGTATCCATCTAAGCTTATCCAAAAAGTGGTACATACACTATTAAGGAGAATGCAAGGAGGCGATCTTATGGAGAAAAGACAATTTGGCGGATTTCCAGGACAAATGGGGATGCCACAAATGATGGGTGGATTTCCTCAAATGGGGGGCTATCCGTATCAAGGCTACCCTCAAATGGGCGGATATCAGCATGGCTATCCACAAATGATGGGCGGTTATCATGGCCAACCACAAATGGGTGGTTTTCCACAAATGATGGGTGGACAGCAGCCAATGGGAGGTACTCCACAAATGATGGGTGGACAGCAGCCAATGGGAGGATTTCCGCAAATGATGGGCGGACAGCAGCCAATGGGAGGCTTCCCGCAAATGATGGGCGGACAGCAGCCAATGGGAGGTTTTCCACAGATGATGGGTGGACAGCAGCCAATGGGAGGTTTCCCGCAAATGATGGGCGGATCCATGATGGGACAGCGGAAAAAAGAAAAGTAATTACGTGAAGGTTAACCTGTTTCTTGTAAAAGAGAGACAGGTTTTCTTTTTCATAAGATAAGTAAGTATAAAAATTTTCGACTTTGAGAATTGTCCAGCTCCAGCGCCTAGCCCCTCGATGGTCTACAGCCAATCCGTCCAAAAGGTTAAAGAGCAACCTTTCGGCCGGCTCGTCTTATGCTTGTCGGGGCTGATCAAGGCGCTT
>NZ_PGVE01000099.1 GCF_002860255.1 Neobacillus cucumis | reverse complement strand
AGCAACTGAAGTGGAAGCAGATGATACAGCAGTGGTAACTCCCGAAGTTGATGCAGAAGATCAAACTGTAACTTCTGTAGAGAATGACGAAGAAACTGAAGCGGTTGTAACAGAAGATGCAGCTATTACTAAAGAATAATTATGGTTTAAATTTATAAGGCAGAAAGTCCCTTTTGTTCAATGCAGAAGGGGCTTTATTTTTTGATGAAGGACAAAAAGGTGTAGAAACAGGGAATTTATCCTTCATCACCGATATAAATTAAATAAAAATAAGTAAAGAGCCTATTGGCAAGAATAAGCAAATAGAAAGGGGAATGTCGATGGAACTTACGATTAATTGGAAAGGGAAAATGGCTTTTGCTGGGACAACTCCTTCAGGCCATGAAATTAAAATGGATGCCGCACCGGAGGTCGGTGGAGAAAATACGGGAGCAAGACCGACTGAGCTGCTTCTTCAGGCTGTAGCAGGATGTACAGGAATTGATATTATCTCGATCTTGCATAAAATGAGGCTCGACCCCAGCTCTTTTCAGATAGATGTGGAGGGCGAGCGTGCGGAGGAACATCCAAAACGTTTTACGACAATCAATATCCATTATGCTTTAGACGGGGATTTACCTGAAGACAAAGTTATTCGTGCGATTCAATTGTCAAAGGACAAATATTGCTCCGTTTCCCATTCCGTAAATGCTGAGATAACTGTCAGCTATTCCATCAATGGGGTTAAAGGGGAACGTGCTATATAGGATTTTAAGTAACTGCCTTTTGGAAAGGCAGTTATTTTTTTTGCTTGTAAGCATGAGAACCGTCCCCTTGATTCCCTTAATTCATTATTTTAATATAATTGTAGAGATTCATAGTTCTTTGTTCCTAGTTATTTATAACTAGGGTTTTAAAAAACTTTTGAGCGTTTTTGTTGCGATTTATTTTATCTTTATATATTATTAATTCGAGATACTCGTATCCAAGAATAATCAAAAGGAGATTTTAAATAAATGAACGTATTAGTTATAAAAGCAAACAACCGTCCAGCTTCTGAAGCTGTTTCAAGTAAAATGTATGAAACTTTCATGGAGAACTTAGAAGGCGTTAACGTAACCACTTACGATGTCTTTGCAGAAGATATGCCGTACTTTGGCCAAGATTTATTCAACGCATTCGGTAAATTACAATCTGGTGAAGAATTAACTGATCTAGAACAACGTATTGTAGCAGCCAAGCAAAAAGCAATGGATGCTCTTTCAGCAGCAGATGTAGTTGTATTTGCTTTCCCTCTTTGGAACTTAACGATCCCAGCAAAATTGCATACCTTCTTCGATTATGTAGCTGGAGCAGGTTTCACTTTCAAATACACTGAAGCTGGTGTAGTCGGTTTGATGTCTGACAAAAAGGCGATTATCCTAAGCGCGCGCGGCGGTATTTACTCCACACCTGAAGCAGCTCCAATGGAAATGGCAGCTACATATGTTAAAACTATGGCCGGCGGCTTATTCGGTATGGAAATCATTGATGAAGTTATTATCGAAGGCCACAATGCGGCTCCGGATCAAGCTCAAACGATTATTGCTGAAGGGTTAGAAAAAGTAGCAGAGGCTGCAAAACGTTTGTCTGCTGTTAAAGCTCAATAATCAATATAAATGAAACTCCCAAACACTCCTTGTTTTAAATAACAAGGGGTGTTTTTTATTTATGGCTATGTTGAATTTGGCTGTTGCTTTCCGCTCCAGGTGCTCGCTTTCCGCGGGCGCGCCGGTGAGCCTCCTCAGCGCATTAGCGCCTGCGGGGTCTCCCCTGCCCCGTACTCCCGCAGGAGTCGAGCACCTTTCGCTCCAATCAACAGAGTATAAAAAACAACAATATCGTTTAACAGAGTCGTATCTATAAAAAAGAAACAGTGATCACATCTAAATAATCTTTTCAACCTACCTTTATCTCCAAAGGTAGGTTTTTTATGATAGTTGGCAATAATTTTAAAAAAAGAAGTTTCGGAGGATTTTCCTTATGTCTGAATTAAAATATCTAGAACCGACCGAGCTGCTTGAAAAAATTTATGCCACGCTTTGCTCGGAGTATGAGGATGCTGAGCACTACAAAGATGAAAAAGACCAAAGTGAAATAGAGGTTACGAAGAAGCGGCTGACTAAAAAAATTTTTAATGAATTTGTCGTCGATGAAGAGTATTTTTTAACGATGGATTCGGACGTGTTTAAAGAAAGATACCATTTATATGAGGATGATTTTTTAAGGTTAATCAAGCAATGCAGTGAGAACCGAGTCGAGTATGAGACCTTTGTGCAAATCATCGATGATCTGATTGCCAGTGCCAAATTTCGGCTCCATGCGTTTGAACAGTTGACCGAGGAGATTCAGAAATTGCAGGAAGTGGACGAGCAAGAGGAATCGGAGGAGGCAAATGTGGAAGCGGATGAAGTGGAGGATGAAGAATAACCTCCGGATTTCTGTAGGAGATTCGGAGGCATTTGTAGTTATCGAAATGATCTAAGATCAGGAATAATGTATCTATTGTACTACTAAAATAGCAAACGGCAAGCATTCTTTCCCCTATGGACGAAGAGACATTAAAGAGGGTTTATTTGGGGAAATGAGTGTTATTGCAATTAAATAATAGGATCAAAATTAGGACCGTCTCCACTTTTTCTTTTAAGTGGGAGCGGCCTTTTTTGTTTATTTGCGAGGGCGACGAAATTAGGATAGATCTTTGCCCTCCTTTAATTGTGACCCTTTAGAACTGTCATTCTATTAAAAATAGTCTATATTGAAACAAGGACTTGTCCCAAAAGGGGGTTCAGCACAATTTTGTAAAATGACCCGGACATCATTTGTTCCCAATACGCCACCAGAATGAAAGCGTTTTATTATATGATGATTACAGGAGGTTAAGCCAATGATGATTGAAAAAAGGCCGGCACTTTTGTTGGATCATTTTCTAAAAGTGAAGCATACCACGATGAATCAAATGATGGCTGCTACACAACTAACCAAACGACAAATCTCCTATGATTTAGAGAAAGTGAATCAATGGTTAAAGGAAAAGGACTTACCACAAATAACTTATAAGGGAAGTCACACGATTGAGATACCGGAGCTGGTTCTGAACTTTTTACAAAAGCAGCAAACGAACTTGAAAGAGCGGGATCTCATTTTAACGGAAGAGGAACGCTTGTCGGTCATTTACCTTTATCTGTTTATCCGAACGGAGGCCATATCATCTATTCATTTAACCCAACTATTACAAGTTAGTAAGAATACGGTGATTTCCGATGTGAAGCGGGCCAATGAATTAAATCATCCATTTTTGGTAGAGATAAGCTACACAAGACAGAAGGGTTACCATCTAAAAGGAACAGAGTTTGATAAAAGGGTCCTAGTGATGCACTCGCTATCAAAGTTAATCCATGTGCCCTATTTTGAAAGGCTTATTAATCACCTTTTACCAGAGAAAAATGGACACCTTCATTATGAAAAAATTCATGGAGTTTTTAAACAAATGGAAAAGCAGTATGATCTTCCTTTTGTTGAAGAACGGTTACACCAATTTGCTTATTTCCTTATTTTTTATTCCTGCCGCTTGCAGGAAAGAAAGTATACCAAATTCCATTCGGATGAAATGACCTTGTTACAAAAAGATCCCATGTGGCGTGTGGCAAGCGATTTAAGAGGGCAGCTGCAATTTGATGAAGTGGATTCTGAAGTTTGCTACCTCACGATTCAATTACTTGGTTTGTCACTAGGAAGAAGTTCTGCACAGGAGAATGGACCAGATTTACTGTACAAATTATGTGAGCAGCTTGTCTTTGATTTTGAATCCAAGGCCTGCATTGCTTTTGAAAAAAAGGATGAAGTGATTCATACGTTGTACCAGCATGTAAAACCTGCTTATTTTCGCATGAAGTACCGAATTCCTATTGATAATCCACTATTGAATGAAATAAAGAGTGAACATAAAGAACTTTATACGATTGTAAAAGAAATGCTTCATCCGATCGGTTCGCTTTTGGGAATCACTATTCCTGAGGAGGAAATAGGTTTTATCACCATTCATTTTGGTGCTTTGTTAAATAAACCAAAGCAGGTTATGCCGAAGAAGAAACAAGCGATTGTAGTCTGTCCAAGTGGGATTAGTTCATCCCTTATGGTCAAGCATCAGCTTGAGTCGCTATTTTCAGAGATTATGGTTGAAAAAACAGTGTCTCTGCAAGAATTTAAGGAGAACTCATTCGACCAGTATGATTTAATCTTCTCAACCGTAAAGCTAGAGACTACTCTTCCTTGTTTCTATGTAAAGCCTATTATGACACCAATAGAGAAGAATAATTTGGTTACCGAGGTGTATCAGTATCTGTTTGGGATTCAATATCATGATCTCTCTCTAAAAGAACTGCTTCAAGCGATCGGTAAATATGCCAATATCTTTGATGAAAAGGGCTTAAGGCAGATGTTAAGTCAAATGACATTTCATAAAAAAGTTGAGGTTAGTAGGGGGAGACAACCAGTGTTACAAGATCTATTGAAAGATGAGACGATTCAAGTGATGGAGCAGCTTTCAGATTGGGAGGAAGCTGTAAAAGTGGCGGCCAGCCCGCTGCTAAGGAAAGGAATGATTGAGCCCTCTTATATTGAGGCCATGATTGAAAGTATCAAGACCTTAGGTCCCTATGTTGTGATTGGTCCTGAAGTGGCCATCCCGCACGCGCGCCCTGAAACGGGAGTAAATCAGGTCGGGATGAGCTTTTTGAAGCTTAATCAGCCTGTGAACTTTCTAAACAATGAAAAGTATCCTGTTCGATTGCTATTTTGTATTGCAGCGGTCGACAATACCACGCATCTTAAGGCGTTATCACAACTAACAAAGCTCCTTAGTGATAAAAGCAATATAGAACATTTAAAACAGTTAGAGTCAACTGAAGAGATGGTTGGATTATTTAAGCAATATTCGTAGAAGCAAGGGGACGGTTCTCCTGCTATATAAAACTTAAAAAATAGGAGGAATGATCAATGAAAATTATGGCAGTTTGCGGATCAGGATTAGGAAGCAGTTTTATGTTAGAGATGAACGTTCAGCAAATTTTATCCGAGTTCGGTGTGAGTGGGATTGAAGTAGAACACTCAGATCTTAGTTCCGTTACTCCCGATCAAGCTGATTTATTTATTGCAGCAAAAGATATTGCCGAAGGTATGGGGCACCTAGGTGAAGTGGTTGTAATTGATAGCATTATTGACATGGATGGCCTTCGTTCAAAACTTAAGGAGGTGCTTGAACAAAAAGGGATGCTCTAAGGAATAGAAACAATCCATTGGTTGTCAATAAAAGGAGGCTAGTTAAATGGGCGAAAGAATTCTTAAGTTAGTAATGGACATACTCAGCCAGCCGGCGGTGTTGGTATCACTAATTGCACTTATCGGTCTTCTTATTCAGAAAAAGCCAACGAGTGATGTGATTAAAGGAACCATTAAAACATTCTTAGGTTTCCTCGTTATTTCCGCTGGGGCAGATGTGATTGTTGCTTCCCTTGATCCGTTTGGAAAAATGTTTCAACATGCCTTTCATGTAAAAGGGGTTGTTCCGAATAACGAAGCAATTGTGGCAATGGCGTTAAAAGAATATGGCAGCATCACCGCCTTGATTATGTTCTTTGGCATGTTGGCCAATATTTTAATTGCTCGATTTACTAGATTAAAATATATCTTTTTAACGGGGCATCATACCTTATATATGGCTTGTATGCTTGCTGTTATTTTCACCGTTTCAGGTCTAAAAGGAGCGGCACTTGTTATTGTCGGTTCACTGGCCCTTGGTTTGATCATGGCCGTTTTCCCAGCCATTTGTCAGCCTTTTATGAGAAAAATTACTGGAAATGATCAAGTCGGTTTTGGTCACTTCTCTAGCCTGGGATATGTTCTTTCCGGTTTGGTTGGTAAAGTGGTTGGGAAAAATTCTAAATCTACTGAAAAGATTAATTTCCCTAAAGGATTAGGATTCCTGCGTGATAGCTCTGTTACGATTGCCTTAACGATGATTATTCTTTATGTCATTATTGCTCTTTTTGCTGGACCTTCTTATGTGGAGAAACAGCTTAGCGGCGGCACTCATTATCTGGTTTTCTCTCTTATTCAGGCAGTCAAATTCGCAGCAGGTGTTTTCGTAATTCTTTCCGGTGTTCGTCTTGTGTTAGCTGAAATTGTTCCTGCATTCAAAGGAATTTCAACGAAGCTAGTACCAAACTCTAAACCAGCTCTGGACTGTCCGATTGTTTTTCCATATGCACCCAATGCTGTTTTAATTGGTTTCTTCTGCAGCTTCCTTGGCGGGATTGTCGGAATGGTGATTCTCGGTTTCACAGGTGCTGTTATTATCCTTCCTGGTGTTGTACCGCATTTCTTTACTGGGGCAACCGCCGGAGTATTTGGTAATTCCACAGGCGGTATTAGAGGGGCGACAATTGGTTCGTTTGCCAATGGTTTATTAATTACCTTCCTGCCTGTTTTCTTAATGCCGGTACTGGGCGATCTAGGTTTTGCGAGCACCACGTTCTCAGACGCAGACTTTGCGGCATCCGGCATCGTTCTAGGAAATATCGCCCATTCATTTGGCTCTATAGGTGTAACTATTAGCGTCATTGTATTGGTATTAGTGGCGCTAGGCTTTAATTTCATCAAAAAAGACAAAGCGGATAAAAATACGCAAATTGGCGCTTAATGGATAGATGAAAAATGGATAAAAGCACTACAGGGTGCAGCAGCTCATCATATTCATCTAGCTGCCGCCTCTGCAATGCTTTTCTTTTTTTGCAAAAAAAGGTGGGATTGCGTTTAAAAGAAAGAAGGAGGAATTAGGATGGGCATGAATCTTCAAAAAGTGGAAAGATTTCGGGATGAGATTCGTTTAATGACATTAAAGGAACTGCAGCATCTTGGTTTTGGTCATTATGGGGGGAGCTTATCGATTGTAGAAGCGTTGGCCGTTTTATATGGTGATGTGATGAAGGTGGATCCGAATAACCCAAACTGGGAGGAACGGGATTACTTCATCTTATCCAAAGGACATGGCGGCCCGGGTCTTTATGCCACCTTGGCACTTAAAGGATACTTTCCATTGGATGTCCTTTATACTCTCAATCAAAATGGAACGACTCTTCCATCCCATCCGGACCGTAATCTAACACCGGGTGTTGATATGACGACGGGTTCTCTTGGGCAGGGGATATCCGCTGCTGTAGGAGTGGCACTTTCTCATAAACTCTCCAATCAAGATAATTTTACGTATTGCATTGTCGGAGATGGTGAACTAAATGAAGGCGAGTGCTGGGAGGCTTTCCAATTTGCCGCCCATCACAAGTTAAACCACCTGTTTGTTTTTGTGGATGATAATAAAAAACAATTAGATGGTCCAACAAAAGATATTATTGATCCGTTAGATTTTGAGCAGAAATTTAAGGCGTTTGGGTTTTATACGATGAAGGTTGACGGCCGTTCGCTTGAACAAATCTATGAAGCGATTCAAAGAGGGAAGGAACAGTCTGATCAGCCGGTGGCAATTATTTTGGATACGATAAAAGCTCAGGGTGTTCCGTATTTAGAGGAAAAGGCCGATAACCATCACATTCGTCCAAATAAAGTGGATGAAGAAGCCATTTTAGCTGTTATTCAGGATTTAGAGAACAAACTTGGAAAGGTTGTGTCTTCATGATTCAAACAGCGTCCCAAACCTATGAATTAGAAAACATAGAAATGAGACAGATGTATGCCAATACCCTTCTGGAATTAGCTCAAAACAATCCAAATGTGATTGCCTTAGAAGCGGATCTTATGAGTGCCATTTCTACCAATAAAATTAGTAAGTCCCTTCCTAACCAACTCATTAACTGCGGGATTATGGAAGCCAATATGATGGGGGTTGCAGCAGGATTATCGCTTACGGGGATAATCCCATTTGTGCATACATTTGGCCAGTTTGCGACTCGCAGGGCGTTTGACCAATTGTTTGTTTCAGGGGCTTATGCCAAAACAAATATTAAAATTCTCGGATCGGATGCAGGCGTAACCGCAGAGCATAACGGCGGCACCCATATGACCTTTGAAGACTTGGGTCTTGTTCGTTTGATTCCGAATGCTGTGGTCTATGAAGTAAGCGATTCGACGATGTTAGGATATCTGCTTCGTAAGATTGAAAAAGAGCATGGCATCCATTACATTCGAACCATCCGTAAAAATGCTGTCAAGATCTATGCTGAAAACGAAACATTTGAAACGGGGAAAGGGAAAGTCCTTCGTGAGGGCGGTGATGTAACGATTATTGCCAGTGGTATTATGGTGGCAGAGTCCTTAAAGGCAGCTGATCTGCTTAAAGAACAGGGAATGGAAGCAACTGTGATTGATATGTTCTCCATCAAACCGATTGATGAAGAATTGATTGTTCAATATGCTAAAAAAACCAAAGCTGTCGTCACTGCAGAAAATCATAATGTAATTGGCGGCTTGGGAAGTGCGGTTGCTGAGGTATTAAGCGAACAGTGCCCAACCAAAATAAAACGCATTGGTGTTCGGGAAAAATTCGGCCAGGTTGGAAAGGCAGACTATTTGAAAGAGGTTTATCAGTTAACCGCAAAGGATATTGTTGAAGCTGCAAAAGGCGTGATTTAGTGTGTGCAATAAGTGATATAAAGAAGGCAGTAGGAAAAACAGGAGGCCAGTGAGTTTTTTTACTGGCCTCTTGTTTTTTTTAAAATGATATTATTAATGTTAGATTTATTATATATTTATGTTCGTTCCCTCATCTTATCAGGCAGACTCTGGATGGACTGTACCACTAAATCTAATTTCGATTCAATCCGATAAAGGAGATAAAGGGTGACGACAATCGGAAAACCTACTTCGCTAATGAGGGGAATGATTTGTTCCACTACTGTTCCTCCTTTCTTGTTGTTTAACTGCTGATTTCCACTCCAGGTGCTTCGCATTCCGCGGGCGTGGCGGGGAGCCTCCTCGGCGAAGAAAGCGCCTGCGGGGTCTCCCCTGCCCCGTACTCCCGCAGGAGTCTCGCACCTTCCGTTCCAATCAACATTGACCTTTAACACAGCCTATTGTTTAGAAGTAGAATGAAAGAAGGGGCCGGTTTCAAAGTGAATCCGGCCCCTTGTTATTAAACTTAGGCAAGTTCATAATCTGTCACGTTACGATCGACCACTCTTGCTCCTTTTGAAGCCACTAGCTTGCCGCTCGCAGTAGTGAAAATATCGGCTGCAATAATCTGGGCCATCGATAATTTGACCACTTCCTCATCAACAGGCTCCTTTGGATTATCCACCGAAATTCGGGCAGTCTTACCAAACTCCGTCCCAAACTGCAATTCCAACGTCTTCGCCATCCTTCCTCACCTCCTTTCCCTCATATTGATAGTACTATTAGTACTTTTGGTGTCAGGCACCAATCCTCTTATATTGATAGTGTTATTGGTGCCTGACACCTATCCTTATGCGATGATTTCGGAGTTGTCGGTGCGTTCTACTCTGTTTAGTGAGTCGTTGCATAGTGCAGAGATGGCTTGTGCTGCCTGGAATAGCTGGTCAACTGTTGCCTCCTTTTTTACGTTGCTAAAGGTTCTAGATTTAAGGATAAGATTTCCTTCGTTATCGATCCCTCCATCAAACACCAATCGAAGCTTTGTTCCTACTAGTAATCCTTGTGCCATTGTCTATCACCTCCTTTCGCCTTATATATATAGATTCAGAGGCAAAAAGGACAGGTGAGGATAAAAAATATTTCTTAATCGTTTGTCAGACTAAATGATCCATTTCTTTAGATGGATTTTATTTACTTAAAAATCTAGGATTTCCATTAAATCCCTGCTAAAATAATAATTATCTACCATTTCTGTTTTCAGTTAAGCATAAATTAATATTGTGATTGTTTAATTAATTGATTGATAAAAAGAGTGATAGGAGATGGCAAATTGAATCGGTTCAAAAGGAGAATCATTTCGTCTGCGTTCACCCTAGGGGTTATCAGTGCGGTCAGTTTTCTGTTACCTTCTGTTTCGCATGCCCAGACGCCGCTAAACGTACCGCTTGTCTCGCAATTACCAGAATTGAAGAATGGCTGTGAGGTAACGAGCTTAACCATGCTGCTTCGATACAAGGGAATAAATGTTTCGAAAATGACGCTGGCTAATCAAGTGAAAAAAGACCCTACACCTTATCGCGTATCCGGAGGCAGGATCTACTGGGGCAATCCGAATACTGGCTTTGTAGGGGACATTACTGGCCGTTCCATCGGGTATTCTGTCTACCATGGACCCGTCTATCAGTTAGCAAACAGATATACAAATGCCATTGACTTAACGGGGAAATCATTTGATGACATCTTAAAACAGTTAAGCAGAGGGAAGCCTGTCTGGGTTATTTCGACTAGTACCTTCAATACGGTGCCGAGCAGTCAATGGAAAACGATCTATACGCCAAGCGGCCCTCTAAGAATGACCTTTCATGAGCATAGTGTCCTCTTAACAGGCTTTGATGCAAACTACGTCTACTTCAATGATCCACTAGCTAATATCAAAAATCGCAAAGTATCCCGAGCTTCCTTCATTAGGGGCTGGGAGCAATTCGGCAGACAGGCGATTACCTACGGATCTTCTAAGGGCGACATCAATAAACCGGGAACAAATGCGATCATCAATGAGACTTACAATCTATCAGGCTGGTTCGTAGACGAGAGCGGAGTGTCCAAGATTGAAGTACTTGTAGATGGGAAAGTGGTTGGCCGGGCAGTCTATGGAGATGCAAGAGCCGACGTAAAAAAGGTCTATCCTGTTTATAACAATGGGAATGCTGGTTTCCACTATGCATTGGACACAAAGAAATTGAGTAATGGCAAACATACCATTACGGTAAAGGAAACGGGTAAAAACGGCTGGACTAATACCTTGCCTGGGAAGGTTGTCACCGTGTCAAATGCTAAAGGAGTTTTAGATACTCCAGCAGCATATGAAAAAACGAAGGGCCAATACACCGTAAAAGGTTGGTATTTGGATCCAAGCGGCGTGTCTAAGCTTGAAGTTGTATTAGACGGAAAAGTGGCTGGTCAGGCCTTCTATGGAGATTCAAGACCGGATGTGAAAAGGGTGTATCCTGCGTATAATAATGCGTATGCCGGTTATCACTTTGTTCTTGGTACAACCAAATTTCGAGAGGGAGTTCATTCGATTACCATTAGGGAAACCGGAAAAAATGGTTTAGTTTCCACCTTACCGACAAGGTCTTTTTATATTAACAATCTCAGCGGCTATCTAGATCAGCCGAAACAATATAGTACTATCAGCGGAAGTACAAACATCGCAGGCTGGTTATTGGATGACAACGGCATATCGAAAGTAGAGGTGCTGGTAGATGGAATCGTCGTCGGCCAGGCGGTTTACGGAGATGCCAGACCAGATGTGAAAAAGGTGTATCCATATGTCACTAATGGGAATTCCGGTTTCCATTATATGCTTAACACGACGGAATTTAGCAATGGCAAACATACGATTACCATAAGGGGAACTGGAAAAACCGGCAGGATCACAACCTTGCCGGAAAGAAGTGTCACTTTTTCTAACTAAAAAAACAGAGGCAGATTCTATTGTGAATCAGCCTCTGTTTTTTCGTTTTAAGAGCACTTCACGATCACTAAAGTCCCGCACGCAGTTTCTTAAGTGCACTCTGTTTCCACTGCTTCACAGCAGAAACCGATACCTTCTCACGCTTGGCTATTTCCTTTACAGACAAATCCTCAACAAAGGTCGCGATTACCCATTTTCTTTCTTTTTCAGATAATCCCACGCAATACGAGAGCAGCTGCTCTGCCTCCAGCGGCATTTGGGAGTTGCATTCCTCCACCGTCTCCCAATACTCCTCTTTCGGATACACGTTCGAAGCTTCATAGCGGCTGTGTTTCGTCAGCTCAAGTAACAACCTTCCCTTGATATAGCTATAAGCGTAATTCGTGAAGCTTCCCTTTTCAGGATTAAAGCCCTTGTGCGCCTCCCAAAGGCCAATTAATGCAGATTGATAGAATTCCTCCTGATTTTTATAAATAGAAAGAGAATGCAAGATTCGATGAATCATGGGTTTATACTGATCTACTAACTTCTCAAAGCTATCCACAATAAGATCCTTCCAGGACCCGCGCGCGTTCCAATCAAATTCCCAGGTAGCTTTAACATACCTGCAAACATGATTTTCATCTAACTTTACAATAACGCATTTGAAGTGCCTAAATGGGTCAATAGGCCTAATATATTGAGCAAATTAGTCATTTGGAGCTCATTTACGAAAAGTAAGTGGAATTTAATACGATTTTATTTTTTTCTAAGGAAATATATACCAGGATCTTGCTGTATTGTAAGATAGAGGCAGATGGGAAAACTTGGAGGGATTGGGATATGAAAACGATCGTTAAGATGTACCAGCATTTGGATTGGGCGAATCAACGAGTTTTAGACGCCCTGAAAACGAAGGACGCTCCGCAAAATCAGGCAAAACTATTATTCTCCCATACCTTACTTGCGGAAGAGGTTTGGTTTAACAGAATAAAAGGACTAGAAAGCAATCCTCAAGCAATCTGGACAGAACTTAGTATCGAAGGGTGTTCCACTCTCGCTGCTAAAAATAACCAGGGTTTTGCCGAGCTTTTAGCGGGTTTGTCAGAGACAAATTTGGAGGGTGTAATCGTATATAAGAATAGTACTGGGAAGGAGTTTTCGAATTCAATCAGGGATATTCTTACACATGTGGCGCTTCATGGACAGTATCATCGAGGCCAGATCAACCGGCTGCTAAGGGAACAGGGGGATGAACCTGTTAGTTTGGATTATATCATGTTTGTCCGTTAGGCTGGGGAAACGGAGAGCGGGCAATAGGAAGAATGGACTTAGCAGACCCAAGAATATTTATAAAAAACTTAGTAAAAGTGACATTTGAAACAGTAAAAATCCGGATATTTCGCTATGATAAGAGTGTGTTTCCACCATCTGCTGAAGGGAGCCCTCTATGAGAAATCAAGGCAAATGTTCCGATTTAAAGTCGTCTTTACCTTCCTTTCATTCCACTCTCTTAAACCCGCCATCCCCAGCTTACCTACTCAACCTAGAAGGCACCATGGCCCTATCAAATGATACCCCAAAACTAGACACCGAATTCTCCCCTCATTGGGATCAGATCTTTAATCAAATTAATATCTGTTTATGGTCCGTTGAGGTCAAAACAATGAAAACCCTGCAGATATCTGCTGCCTGCAAATCGATTCTAGGGTATTCCCAGCAGGAGCTGATTCACAATGCTTACTTGTGGGAGGAGCTTCTTCACCCGAGCGATAAAGATCAGGTTCTGCACCAGCTGCACTCCATAGAAAATGGTCAACCCGCTAAACTCGAATATCGAATTCGTACTCCCTTTGGAGGGCATAAGTGGATTTTTGATTACATCACCCCAATTTATGATGAACACCAGGTTCTCTTACGTTATGACCGAGTCATAATGGATATTGACCATCAAAAAAGAACGGAAGAAGAGCTCAAGTATTTAGCTTTTCACGATTTTTTAACCGGATTACCGAACCGAAGGAAATTTAATGAGGAGCTCCAAAGGGCTCTTGGTGAAGCCAAAAGGAAGAACTATTTTGTTGGAGTTTTATTTATCGATATCGACCGGTTCAAAGATATTAATGATTCATTAGGACATAAAATGGGCGATATATTTATTCAGACGATGGCCAAAAGGTTAAAAGAAAATTTGCGTTCCGATGATCTCCTCTCGCGGCAGGGCGGAGACGAGTTTGTTATTTTATTAAAAGATCTGCCTGATCGTCATGTCATTGATCAAATGGCCATGCGAATTAGCCGGGTGATTTCGGAGCCAATAAAACTTCTGGATCATGAATATAGACTAAGCGTTAGTATTGGAACGAGTATTTTTCCTGACCATGGCCAGGAAGCGGACGTCCTCATGATGAGGGCTGATCATGCGATGTATCTGGCCAAAGAGAATAAAATGGGGATTCAGCAATATCAGATCGGCATGTCCAAAAGCCTGTCAAGAAAGATGCTGTTAGAGCAATATCTTCACAGGGCAATTGAAAAAAATGAGCTTTATTTAGTGTATCAGCCAATTATTGATATACAAATGAAACAGGTTATTGGGTTAGAAGCCCTTCTCCGCTGGAGGCATCCGGTTTTGGGGAATGTCTCCCCGTGTGAATTTATCCAGATCGCCGAAGAATCTGACCTGATTATTAAACTGAGCAATTGGGTGTTATTTACGTGCTGCCGGCAGCGCCGGCGCTGGATAGATCAGGGGTTAGCACCATTTTATATTTCCATCAATGTTCCAGCCCGGCAAATCCATCAAGATAACTTTATTGAAACAATTAAATGTGCGTTAAAGCAGTACAAACTGCCAGCTATCTTTTTAAAAATAGAAATCACAGAACGGACGGCCATGACAAACGTCGAGAAAACGCTAAAAACAATGCGCGAGCTTCAAGAATTTGGGGTCGACATTATTTTAGATGATTTCGGTATCGGCTATTCCTCGATTAGTTATTTGGTCCAGTATCCTTTTAATACGATCAAAATTGATAAGTCCTTTATCCAAAATCTTAATCATAGCTCTAACCAAAAATCAGTCTGCCGGTCATTGGTGACGATGGGGAAGAACCTTGGCATGAATGTGGTCGCAGAAGGGGTGGAGGAGCTTGAGCAATATCATTACTTATGCAGTATTGGCTGTCATAAAATGCAAGGTTACTATTTTAGCAAGCCCATTTCCATAGAGTTAGTCGAGAGTGTAACGAACCAAATTCGTACATGGAATATTGTTAACTAAAATTTACCTTTTTCTTCATAAAACTTCTTGTCATGTCATTTTTCTGGGATTACTATAAAGCTTAACTATATTAAACTTTGAAAATGTTCAAACAAGGAGAGGTTTACCATGCGATTAATCGGAATCGCGATTATTTCCTATATTGGATAAAAAAAAGTCATTACGGCTGGCTAACGAGTTCACGTCAGAGGTGCAAACAAATCAATCATAATAGAAAACACACTGGATTTCTCATATGAAATCAAAGTGTGTTTTTTATTTTTCTATCAAGGGTTTGTGAGGTCTTTACTATCTGTCAATAGGCTTGATAGACAACTCAAACTGGATTAAAACAGCAAAGCTGGTCGTCAATAGGCTGGATAGACGACCCAATCTGGATTAAAACAGCAAAGCTGGTCGTCAATAGGCTGGATAGACAACCCAAACTGGATTAATAATGCAAAGCTGGTCGTC
>NZ_PGVE01000098.1 GCF_002860255.1 Neobacillus cucumis | reverse complement strand
ATTATTGTTTGTTGACGTTTTTGTTTGTTTAGTTTTCAAAGAGCAATTTGGAGCGGGTGATGGGAATCGAACCCACGACAACAGCTTGGAAGGCTGTGGTTTTACCATTAAACTACACCCGCATATATTTAAATAAAATTATGATGGTCGGGAAGACAGGATTCGAACCTGCGACCCCTTGGTCCCAAACCAAGTGCTCTACCAAGCTGAGCTACTTCCCGTAAAATATGGCGCGCCCGAAAGGAGTCGAACCCATAACCTTCTGATCCGTAGTCAGACGCTCTATCCAATTGAGCTACGGGCGCACGCTTGAAATGTAACTTTTAAAGTATATCAAAGTTATTTTTGTTTGTCAATAACTTTTTTGGTGCGGCCGAGAGGACTTGAACCTCCACGGGGTTGCCCCCACTAGGCCCTCAACCTAGCGCGTCTGCCATTCCGCCACGACCGCATATGAATCAGCGACAAAATCAATCATAACATTTATCACTGTTTAATTCAAGAGGAAATTAATGGTGCGGGTGAAGGGAGTCGAACCCCCACGCCTTGCGGCGCCAGATCCTAAGTCTGGTGCGTCTGCCAATTCCGCCACACCCGCATATGATAATCGAATGGTGAGCCATGAAGGACTCGAACCTTCGACCCTCTGATTAAAAGTCAGATGCTCTACCGACTGAGCTAATGGCTCGTAGAAATGTTGTTACCTAAACTTAGTGTTTCGCCGGATGCCCACACCTCAGAAAGCTTATTCAAGCAGCAACTCGGCGTGTGCCCTGATGCTGTTTCACCGAAGCTTATTCGTTCGTGCTCTACCGACTGAGCTAATGGCTCGTAGAAATGTTGTTACCCAAACAAAATGGCTGGGCTAGCTGGATTCGAACCAACGCATGTCGCAGTCAAAGTGCGATGCCTTACCGCTTGGCTATAGCCCAATAATGTTTATAAGATTAAGAAACAGGAAATGAAACAACGTCACTCCCCGTCCCTGATGACCCCTACGGGATTCGAACCCGTGTTACCGCCGTGAAAGGGCGGTGTCTTAACCGCTTGACCAAGGGGCCAAACTATTATATGGCGGAGAAGGAGGGATTTGAACCCTCGCGCCGGTTAACCGACCTACACCCTTAGCAGGGGCGCCTCTTCAGCCTCTTGAGTACTTCCCCATATAAATGGCTCCGCAGGTAGGACTCGAACCTACGACCGATCGGTTAACAGCCGATAGCTCTACCACTGAGCTACTGCGGAATAATCATCAATAATGCTTGTCTCTAAGGCGCTCGCCCTGTCGACTCTTTACATTATATAGACCTTCAACTATAAAGTCAACATTATTTTTACATAAAGATTATTTCCAAATTATCACTCATTTATAATTCCATCTCTTTAACTTTTGATAATTTCCCTCGGCACTTCCCACATACATATCTTGAGGTATTAATACTTCTTCTTCTTTTATAGGTAAGTTTACAGTTTGTACATTGATAAATAAGTATTCTTTTCGATGTTCGTTTGGCTGTTCTTTCAGGAAGCTGATTACAGAAACGAGGTGCACCTACTTTCTGTAATAAAAGCTTAAAGTCTTGATCCTTGTGCTGATAACCCCTGCCTTCAAGATGAAGATGGTAATGACACAGCTCATGCTTTATAATGCCGATTAATTCCTCTTCCCCCAGTTGCTCTAGATACTTTTTATTGATTTCAATATTATGAGTACCTAAAAGATATCTTCCCCCAGTTGATCGTAATCTTGGATTAAACAAAGCCATATGTAAAAAGTGCCTCCCAAAGAAATCAAGAGATATCTTTTCAACTAATAATTGAAGTTCCCGCTGCTCCATTTTACAGTTCCTCACTTTCTAGCGAACGTGACAACCTATTATAGCATATATTGTATATACCCTTAATGAATGATGAACTTTTCGGGAGGTTTTACACTATGCCGACTTGGTTGCAAAACCAAATGAAAAGGGCTTTCTATGAGAAGGACCGCTATCAAATAAAGCTGTTGAACCAGTGCTGGTTTTTTTACAGAAAAAAACACTGCTCCTAAAAGCAGTGTCTAACTTTTATAGCGCCTGTAGACTGACCCTGTCTCTAGACCAGGCGCTTTCAAAACTTAAGATGACGGCAGCATAGTCAATGCCACACGGCCCTTTTTCATATCAACAGAGTCCACCCAAACCGTAACGACATCACCTACTGAAACAATATCCAAAGGATGTTTTACAAAACGATTGCTGAGCTTAGATATATGAACAAGCCCATCTTGTTTTACACCAATATCAACAAATGCACCAAAATCAACAACATTCCGGACGGTGCCTTGCAGCTCCATTCCTGCTTTTAAGTCTTCTAGTTTTAAGACATCTTTTTTTAGCAGCGGGCGGGGTAAATCATCCCGCGGATCTCGTTCCGGTCTTACTAAAGCATCAATAATATCTTTTAAAGTTAGCTCTCCAATAGCCAACTCCAGAGAAACTGATTTTAAATCCAGTCCATTAAGGGCCTTCTTTAACTCTTCTGTTCCTATGTCATTTACAGTAAAGCCTAGACTAGATAACAACTTTTTAACTTCACCGTAATTTTCAGGATGAATTCCTGTCCGATCAAGCGGTTGTTTTCCATCGATCACACGAAGGAAACCAATTGCCTGTTCGTAGGTTTTCGCACCTAAACGAGGGACCTTTTTTAATTCCGTCCTGCTCGTAAACTTTCCTTCCTCCTCACGTTTTTTGACAATATTATTTGCTGCTGTTTTATTTAATCCTGCAACATATTGTAATAAGGAAGAGGAAGCGGTATTAACATTGACCCCCACTTGGTTAACTGCTGTTTCCACCACAAAATGCAGCGATTCCGATAGGCGTTTCTGTGATACATCATGCTGGTACTGGCCAACCCCTACTGATTTCGGATCTATTTTAACCAATTCTGCTAAAGGGTCTTGCAGGCGCCGTGCGATGGAAACCGCACTTCTTTCCTCCACTTGGAAATTCGGAAATTCTTCTCTCGCAATGTCAGAAGCAGAGTAAACACTCGCACCAGCTTCATTAACGATTAAATAGAAGATTTCTTTATCCATTTCTTTTAAAATATCAGCGACGAATTGTTCTGTTTCCCTAGAAGCAGTACCGTTCCCGATGGCAGCCATTTCTACTTTATATTCACGCAGAATGTTGATAAACTTCTCACGCGCTTCTTTTGTTTTCGATACAGGTGGATGGGGATAAATCACATCTATCTTTAATACTTTCCCCGTTTCATCAACAACCGCCAATTTACAGCCTGTCCGATAGGCCGGATCAACACCTATCACTACTTTCCCTTTTAAAGGGGGCTGCAGCAACAAATTACGCAGGTTTTCAGAGAATATATGTATGGCTTGCTCTTCCGCTTTTTCCGTTAATTCAGCACGAATTTCTCGTTCGATAGATGGCTGAATCAATCTTTTATAACCATCCTCTATCGCTTCTTGAACAATCGGGGCGGCAGGGGAATGCTGGACGCGTATCCATTTGCGCGACAGATAGGCCATGATCATTTCAGCGTTGATTTTAATCGAAACGCGCAAAATATCTTCTTTTTCACCACGATTCAAGGCAAGAATCCGGTGTGGAACAATTTTATTTACAGGTTCTTCATATTCATAGTACATTTCATAGACATTTTTCTCATCTTTGTCTGCATCTTTCACAGCAGATGATACGGTACCAGATTTAAACGTTTCTCTACGAATCCATTTGCGTCCTTCGGCATCATCAGAAACCATTTCAGCAATGATGTCCTTTGCACCTGCAATAGCATCCTCAATGGAAAGAACTTGTTTTTCTTCAGACAGGAACTCTTTAGCCTTTTGCTCAATGCTGTCTTTAGGAAAAGTCATCAGCCATTCAGCAAATGGTTCTAGTCCTTTTTCTTTTGCCACAGTGGCCTTGGTTCTTCTTTTTTGTTTATAAGGCCGATATAAATCTTCAACCTCTTGAAGTTTTTCAGCCTTCGTAATCGCCTTACTTAATTCATCAGTTAACTTCCCTTGTTCTTCAATAATACGAATTACTTCTTCTTTTCTTTGTTCAAGGTTTTGAATATACTGCCAGCGTTCTAAAATTGAACGAATCTGAACTTCATCAAGGGCACCAGTCATTTCTTTTCTATAACGTGCAATAAAAGGGACTGTGTTTCCCTCATCTAGCAATGAGATAACACTTTTCACTTGTTTATGGGAAATTGAAAGCTCTGCTGCTATTTTTCCTAAGAGCTGATCATCTTTTACGACTGTATCATTCACAAAACAATCCTCCATCCTTTTTTCATTTCATTTTATCAAATTAATGTAAAGGTTTCATCAAAGACCACATGTTCTCCAAGCAAAAAGAAAAGCAAGCTAAGAGTAGCTTGCTAATTGGCAGAAAAATCATGAGACAGGATATGTATGAAAAAACGCTCTTTAAAAGAGCGTACTTTAAACTAAAATTCGATGAGACCTAAACTTACCTGTAGGGCTTCATCCACTTTTTCCATCATTTCGTCATCGAGATGGGTAATTTTATCGGTTAACCGCTGCTTATCAATTGTACGAATTTGCTCTAACAGAATGACCGAGTCACGTTCAAATCCGTAGCGCTTCGCATCAATTTCTACATGAGTAGGAAGCTTTGCTTTTTGAATTTGAGCTGTAATCGCTGCAACAATCACTGTGGGACTAAACCGATTCCCGATGTCGTTTTGGATGACAAGTACAGGTCGGACGCCGCCTTGTTCAGAACCAACAACTGGGGATAGGTCCGCAAAATAAACGTCACCACGCTTGACAATCAAAGGATTATCCTCCGCTTACAAGACGTTCAACTGTGTGTTCTGCCTCATATTCTGCTAAAAATGCTTCTGATGCAATTCTAAGATTAATCTTTGCCATTTCCATGTATCCACGTCTCATCGACTCGCGAATTTGTCTCTTTTTCCGTTCGCGTAAATACATTTTTGTTGCTTGATAAATAAATTCACTGCGATTTCCATTCTCTTGCTTAACGAAGCCATCTAACTCTGTTAAAAGATGTTGCGGTAACTTTACTAAGATTTCCGTAGTTGCGCCAGTTTCAGACACAAACATACACCTCCACCATCACTACACACCATTTTTTATCTAACCAGAATTTCATTCTGTGCTTAAATTTAACTGCACTTCTGTTTACGTCCTCCTGGAAGAAGTCAAAAGCGAGTTTTAAATTTAATACTGTACCATATTTAATAATAACACTAATCAAGCCTAATTCATAGACTAAATATAATTCTACTGTATTATAAGCCAATTAAAGATGCTTTTATGCACAATTTACCGCAATATCATAATTATGTTCAAAATTCCTTATTTACGCCATTGAATTTCTAAGAACGTCATTTTTTAAGTCGACAATTTTACCCGACTTTTTATAAAGCCTTGGAACACGATTGGTAATGATGCATGGGACTTCATAGTTAATGGTTTCAAGCTTCGCAGCCACCTCATTGACAGAAATAAATTGCTCCCCCTGCCGCCCAATTAACGTAACGATTGTTCCAATAGGTAATTTGGAAGGAAGATGTACCATACATTGATCCATACAAATTCTGCCGACGATTGGCGAACGCCTTCCATTCACTAACACCTCTTGACCTTGCAGCCTGCGAATCCATCCATCTGCATAGCCAATTGGGATCGTCCCAATCCATTCACCTTCATTACTTTCATAGGTAGCCCCATAGCTAACCTTATCCCCTTCTTTCAGCTGCTTTACATGGACAAGCCTTGTTTGCAGTGAAAAAGCCTCCTTTAAAGGAAAGGGAATTTCTTTTTCCATGGCAAGAGATGGAGTCAGACCATACATTGCAATCCCAACTCGAACTGCATTAAAATAAGCATTAGGAAATCTTATGGCAGCCGCACTATTGCTGGAATGAATATACTTTGGCCGCTTCGTTAACACCTTTAACATATCCTCAAATAATGCTAACTGTTGCTCGAAATAACTGATGTCTTGTTCATCTGCTGTGGCAAAATGAGTAAAAATCCCTTCAAAATTAAACCGACGATCCCCTAAAATGAATTGTTCAACGGTCGATAATTCATCACGGGTACGTACGCCGAGTCTCCCCATGCCCGTATCCACTTTGATATGCAGAGAAACTCTATCACCATCAGCCAAATGTTTTTGAGCTTCCTGAAGCCATTCCTTTTGAAAAACTGTAAGGGCAATATTAAATTTTGCCGCAACTTGAACATCCTCTGGCCGGGTTACCCCTAAGACCAAAATAGGCGCATCAATGCCTTTTTGTCTTAAAGCAATTGCTTCATCCATTATAGCAACAGCAAGATAACTGGCCCCCGCAGAAAGGGCGGTTTTAGCCACTTGAACATCACCATGGCCGTATGCATTTGCTTTTACCACTGCAATAATCTCCACTTGTTCTGGTAAATGATTTTTTATAGCGGAGACATTTTCCCCGATACAATCCAGATCAATTTCTGCCCATGTATCTCGGTAAAAATATCCTTGCTCTTCCATCTTTCCACTTCCTAATTAAAATGCATTTTTTATTTTACCACAAAATTGGAATATGATAATTCTTAAGAGCCGAAGCCCTTTTTTTCATACAAAAATATCATACTACTTTTCAAACTAAAAAACAGGCACTAGGCCTGTTTTAGTTTAGATAATTATTTAACAGCTTCACCTTGAACAGATTTCGCCACTTCAACCATTTCATCTCTAGTCAGATTTTTTGATGCAATCATATAATCGATACCGCCTTGTGACCAAGAAAGTGAATGATCTGATAATGCCCCGATTGTTGCACCTAAATCAACGATATCCCCCTCCATTAGAGTTGGATTGGCAGATGCAACCTTTGTTGTTACCTTTTCCTGAACAAGTGTATAAGACTTTTTGCCGTCGTAGGTGAGGACCACCCGCTTACCATCCTCGATATTGACTGTCTTTTCTTCAAGTAACTTGGTTCCTTTTAATTCAAATGTTGGATACTTAACAGAGAAAGATTGATCTTTATCTTTTCCGTTAGCCATCGCTGGTAAATTTAACTGGGCCCGAGTCATATTCTTTTTCATATCAAAATCATCTTTATCAAAATTGGCATTAAATTTCACCTTCGAAAACTCAACTGTCACAAGAGCATTTCGATCCGGATCCATCACTTTTACCACCGCAGGTGATAAATCACTTTTATTCAGCTTAATTTCTTGGAATGGGAGCATACTATTGTTTTGATAACGAGTTTTCGTTTCAAAGATATAATATTCCTTTGTGGAAGAAAATTTGGCTTCTTTATCGGCGACAATATCTTTAATTAAGGATTCATACAAATAGGCTTGGCTGCTATTTTGCGGCCAGTCGCTTTGAAATCGGAAGCTTTTGTTCAATGCCGGTGTTAGAACAAAGACGCCTTCTTTATTTCTGAGAATCATCTGACTTTGATCTTTCTCTGCATTTTTTAAATTCACACGATAGAACGTAGGATCTTTGTGCCAAATTTCCACGTTATACACCTGCGAATCCGAACCCATTTTCAACGTCATTTTCGCATTTACTTTATAGCTGGTTAAGTCACTCTGCTTACTTCTTAGTTCTTTTACCACATCATCTTGTGATTTTGAACCACAGGCAGCCAGCACGAAAATAACCATTAGCCCAGTAATAAGCATCAAAAACTTTTTCCTCATTCCTTCAACCCCTTCTTGTCTCATTTCATATGATTATCAAAGAAGAGAAAGGCAGGAATCAGGCTTATCAACCATAGCTGACCTTGTCTCTCCTATTTCCCTATGAATATATGAGACAACCATGGGGATTATTCTTACAAGAAACCAAGCCTTTCTAAAAAATAAAGACCTTGGTCAAATAGCAGGGCAGATAGTCTAATATTCAATGACAACTTGAGCAACAGCATATTCCCTGCTATGAGAAATAGACAAATGCGCCTGAACCTTTGGTTTTATAAAAAAAGGTTTTCCATACCCATCTGTATCAATTTCGATATCTAAAAAGGATAAATCACTACCAATTCCAGTGCCAAATGCTTTGGAAAAGGCCTCTTTTGCAGCAAATCTCCCGGCTAAAAACTCCACTTTTCTTGCATCCGATAAATCTTCATACTTATTCTTTTCATTTTCAGTTAAAATTCGATCAACCAATTTAATCTGACTGCTGATGATGTTCCGAACCCTTTGGAGTTCAATAATATCAATACCGATTCCTTTAATCATGGTTTCTCATCCTTCTATTTAATTTACTATTAGCATAATAGTGTACAAGACCAAAAAACTGTTTAAGATGTATAGGAAAGGAGGTTTTACACATATTTACCAGAACTGAAAGCTTTCGTGAATTTGTCCGCTTTTATCCGATGGTCTCTATTATTGTCACGATCCACTTAGTATTATATCTTTTAACCATTCTACCTATATTCCCAAACAACTGGTTCTTCGAAAATTTTTCTGGTGTTAATCTTTATATTATGGAAGGAGAAGTATGGAGATTAATCACTCCTACTTTTATGCACAGCGGTTTCTCACATATGCTATTTAATAGTTTCTCCCTAATTTTGTTTGGACCGGCATTAGAACGCATGCTTGGGAGCGGCAAGTTTCTATTCGTTTATCTTTTTTCAGGATTTATTGCCAATTTGGCTACATTGCTGCTCGAACCATTAACCTATACACATGTTGGCTCAAGCGGGGCGATTTTTGGCTTATTTGGCTATTATATAGCCATTATTATTTTTAGAAAGAGAATGATGTCCCAACAAAACAGTCAAATTATCCTCGTTCTCTGTGCAGTTAGTTTAATCATGACCTTCCTGCAGCCAAATATCAATGTAAGCGCCCATCTATTTGGGTTATTGGGCGGCTTTTTAGTGGGGGCCATTCCGTACTTTAATAAAAAAGAGCTTTCCGATTCTATCCAGACCACTACATTTTGGGCCAGCAGTCAAAGAAAAAAGGTCTCCTTCCAATCCCCCATAAAAGTATTAATCTGGGCAACGGTTATCATCCTTGCTATTCTAGGATTTTGGAGATAATACACTATTTATAAATACAGGGAGTAACCCGAGTTCATTCCGGGCCGTTCCCTGTTTCCTTTTTCCTTGAATACCAGAGATAAATACCCTGAAGAGCAGCTTGATCCAAATCAACTACACGACCTCCTGAACTGACAGCACCGGACTTTACAAAGACCTCAAGTGTACCAAGCTCTTTCCTTTTTTGAAAATAACTAACCCTCGCCTCTAGACTTTGTATTTTGTTTTTCTTCATATATATTGTTGTCCTTTTAAAACTTCCATATTTCATACTTAACTGATCTTTGCTAAGAATCCAGCCGGCCGATTTAAAGTTTAATACAGCTCTAATAGTCAGAAGGACAAGCAAGAGGAGAGAAAGTAATCCCCAGCTCTTTAGAAAGATGACTGAAAGGATCACAATCGGGATGACAAAATACCAGGACCGAAAAATATACCTCCACATTGCCCGTTTTGGCAGCCGATTAAAAACCCCAGTGATTTCATAATCCGGTAAGTAAGGACTAATTATACTTGAAAAATCGTTTATTTTTACAATCGGCAAAAGCATCACATTTGCCCCTTCTAAATTAACAGCGGACCCTCCCGCACTTTCCAAGTACACGGTTCCAAGCCCTAACAGCTGCCTAACTGGATTTTCATCTATTCTAACTGCCTGGATTCTCTTCAAAGGAATGGTCATTTGCTTTTTTTCCAGCAGTCCTTGGGAAATCACAAAATCAGTTTCTGTCCGAACCACAGTGAAATTTGCATATTTAAGCATAGTGAAGAATAAGGAGATAATCCATGTTAGGAAAATACCTAAAAATACAATGAAGGCAATAAGCATAACATTATGAACTGCCCATGATTCAATTCCGCCAAATAATTTTTTATAAGGAATAAGGTCATCTACCTGCGAAAGTATCGCAAAAACCCCCGATATCACTACCCCCATCCCGCCGGAAGTGAATGAAAGTAAGATTAGCTGTTGTATTGAAAGTTTAAAAATCGGTTTACTTTCTGCCGCCTTTTCAAGAGTGGAGTCTTGTTTAGCAGCATAAACATGTGTTTGAATCCGCCCAGCTTCCTCCTTTGAAATAGCTGATAGCACAGCTTCTGCCTCATCACCGCCGCCTGCAGTTTCAATTTCCACTTTAGCTAATCCAAATAAACGCTGCATCAGCCCCTCAGTTATATTCATACTTTGAATACGTTCAAACGGAATATACCGTTTTTTACGGAGAAAAATTCCGTATTCAATCCGCAGTTCATCCTCCTCGAATCGATACGTATACCTGTACCAAGATAAGATACCTGTAAGGAAAGTAAACAGGATGGCAATTAACGATAGGATGAGGGAAACCTGTAAGGAAGTTTTACTGTCGCGCCCAGCAGAAACAATTAAAGCAATCAGTGGGATGATGAGATTTCGGATTCTCTTACCAGTCGTAACAATACTTGCAATCGGGTGAAGACGTTTCGGTTTAGACATCTTCTTCCGCCACCCTTGCTAATTTTGATATATACTTACGAAGCTTCTCTGCCTCGTCCTCTTCCAAAGCTGGAATCTCATGTCCAGTGGCCGCCGTGTGCACAAGAACAGAGCTTAATCTATATTTTCTTAAAAGAGGACCTTGAACGGTATCAACATGCTGTACACGAACCATTGGAATAAGTGTCCTTCTTTTTATAAAAATTCCTTCCTCAAGCTCTACCTCTACTTCGCGCACCTCATACCTCCAGCTCTTCCATCTAAAAAGAGGCGAAATAAATATATGATAGATTGGGAAGATCACACCCAAGGTAATTAAAATGGTGGATATCCAAAATGGAACATCAAAAACATTCAATAATAACAGAATAACTCCGGTTATAATCCAGCCAATAACGGACCTGATGACTCCGGAAATTCTCCATACGGTTAATGCCTTTTGAGAAATTCTATTTTGCGGCTTGGCTAACAAATTCCATCTCCTCCATATCATCAGGGAAAAAGTATCTCTACCTACAATATATCCCATTAACAGCAAAAAAAAATAGTTAGGAATCATCTTTTAATTCATATTTATTTATGTTAACGTATAAAAATGAAAGTATTAACTGCAACATTTTAACAAAGTGAAGGATTTCCTTCTTTTCAGAAAGGTGGATACGATGGAACCACTTCCTTTTAAACAATTAGTTAAAGATCATTTTAACAATTTATCAACAGGACAAAAGAAGGTTGCAAATTACCTTATTGAGAATATAGATAAGGCTGCCTTTCAAACGGCATTTCAGATTGGCAAGCAGGCTTCCGTAAGTGAGACCACTGTCATCCGCCTTTCATACGCTTTAGGTTTTCAAAGCTTTAGCCAAATGCAAGAACGAATTCAAAGGCAGATGGTATTGCAAAACCAAACTGCTGCCGCTGCTTCTGATTCCATTCAATCTAGTGATAAGCATATATTTACAAAGGTAATAGAAAACCAGGTTGATATATTAAGGAATTTATTAAATTCGGCAAATATCCAAGAGATATGGAAAGCTGTGGATGTATTAATTAAGGCAGACCAGATCTTAATTGCAGGCCATCGGATTGCACATGCAGCCGCTTATTGGTTTTCCTATATGCTGAGTACGATACGAGAACAAGTGAATCTATGTTCCACATCGGATGATTTTTTCGAGAAGTTTTGTAATCTCACTAATCAATCTGTTGTTGTTGTTTTCTCTTTTCCACGATACTCCAATGAAACAATAAAGATTGCGGAGTGTGCGGTAGAACAAGGGATTACCCTGATTTCGATAACCGACCGGCTTCTCTCTCCTGTCGGAAGAATTTCTAACATCGTATTAACCACCGAGGAAAACGCAGAAACCGGCACGAATTCCATTGCATCCGTTATTAGTTTATTAGATTTAGTTATTGAGGGAATTCAACAAAAAGATAATGAACGCATCCTTGCATACCAGCAAAAGCTTGAAAAGCTTTATTCAACTTTTGGAGTATTTAATGAATAAGTATAGAAGTTTAAGAGGTGAATAAGGTTGAATACGCTAGACTTTATTAATCAACATAAAGAAGATTTACTAAAAACCTATCATGACCTCCACGGCCTGGCGGAACCCAGCTGGGGAGAAGAAAAGACATCCGGCTACATTGCAGAAAAACTGCAAAATGCTGGCCTTAAAGTAAAAAGGTTTAAAGATCACTTCGGAATAATCGCTGAAATACCGGGTATATCAAATCAGGTGGTGGCACTGCGGGCAGATATGGACGCATTAGTCCAAGAGGTAAATGGTGTGGTAAGACCCAATCATTCTTGTGGTCATGACGGCCATAGCACCATGGTGCTTTACACAGCACTTGCACTGGCTGAAAGTGGTCTGAAACCGGAGCACACACTACGATTTATATTTCAGCCTGCTGAAGAAAAAGGCGAAGGCGCTCTAAAAATGATGGAGGATGGCGCCTTGGAAAATGTCCATTTGTTATTTGGCACCCATGTACGGCCAGTTAGTGAACTTCCATTTATGAAGGCCTCTCCTGTAATTATTCATGGAGCAGCAGGAACCATTCGGGGAATAATAAAAGGACGGCAAGCCCATGCAGCCCGCCCAAACGAAGGAATCAACGTGATTGAGGCCGCAGCCTCTTTAGTTCAAAACCTTAAAGACATTGATTTACAAACAGATGTTCCTTATTCCATTAAGATGACCCAATTGGCAACAGAAAATGAAGCAACAAATGTGATTCCCGAGACGGCGAATTTTGCCCTTGATGTGAGGGCACAATCTAATAAAATTATGACCGAACTTAAACAGCGGACTGCCCATGCAATAGAGATGGCCGCTGATCGGTATGGAGCGTCTATCACATGGTCGATGGAGGAGTTTGTCCCAGCCGCTGCATTAAACAACACTGCAATGAGCATGGCGGAAAAGGCAATAGGAGAAATATTAGGGGAAGAAAATGTCGTCCCAGTTTGTATTTCCCAAGGTGCGGAGGATTTTCATTTTTACACAGCTAGAAATCCCGGTCTTGCCGCTACGATGATTGGTTTAGGCTGTGGCTTGACGCCTGGGTTACATCATCCTGAGATGAAATTTAATCCAGATGCATTGATTTATGGAACAAGAATTTTAATACAAACCTTGTTAACAGCATTACAAGAGACTTAAAACAATTAGGAGCGATGTGCGATGGAAAACACAGCACGTAAAATAGATACAACGATTGAGCAAAATAAAGTTCAAGAACCATTGGAAAGAAAATTAAAAACAAGACACTTATCCATGATTGCCATCGGCGGAACGATTGGTACCGGATTATTTTTGGCAAGTGGAGCAACCATTTCGGATGCGGGTCCTGGCGGAGCCCTTGCTGCGTATTTAATTGCTGGTATTATGGTTTATTTTATTATGACTAGTTTAGGGGAAATGTCCGCATTTATTCCAATCACCGGATCGTTTAGCACTTATTCCGACCGATTTGTTGACCCAGCTTTGGGATTTGCGATTGGCTGGAATTATTGGTATAACAACGCCATTATTGTTGCACTCGAATTATCAGCTTCTTCATTAATTATGAAATATTGGTTTCCGCATGTTCCAGGAATTGTTTGGAGCGCAGCTTTCCTTGTATTAATTTTCGGATTAAATATTTTATCTGTAAAAGGTTATGGAGAATCCGAATTTTGGTTTGCCCTTATTAAAGTAGCTACTATCATTATTTTTATAATATTAGGTTTGTTAATGATTTTTGGGATTATGAAAGGCCATACAGGCGGCTTTGAAAACTTTACGAAAGGCGAAGCACCATTTAAAGGCGGATTCCTTTCGATTTTAAGTGTGTTTATGATTGTTGGTTTCTCCTTCCAAGGAACAGAGCTTGTCGGGGTTGCTGCGGGTGAGAGTGAAAATCCTGAAAAGAACATGCCAAAAGCAATCAAACAAATCTTTTGGCGAATTTTATTATTCTATGTTTTAGCCATTTTTATTATCGGCTGCTTAGTCAGCTATAAAGATCCATTATTATTAAGCACAGATGTGAAAGACGTAGCAGTAAGTCCATTTACATTAGTCTTTAAAAATGCTGGCCTTGCCTTTGCTGCAGCTCTAATGAATACAGTTATTCTTACAGCGGTACTCTCTGCAGGTAACTCTGCGCTTTATGCGGCATCTCGTGTTTTATGGGTGCTGGCAAAAGAAGGAAAAGCGCCTGCGTTCTTAAAGCAAGTTAGTAAAAGAGGCCTTCCAACCAATGCTTTGTTCGTCTCAACATTGATTGGGATGTTATGCTTCTTAACCTCCCTGTTTGGTGACGGTACGGTTTACGGATGGTTATTAAATGCCTCTGGTTTAGCTGGATTCTTATCATGGTTAGGTATTTCTATTTCACACTACCGTTTCCGTAAGGCGTATATTGCACAAGGAAGAAGTTTATCTGAATTACCATATGTAGCCAAATGGTTCCCGTTTGGACCCATTTTAGCTACGGTATTATGTTTAGTGGCTGTTTTTGGTCAAAATTTCGGTGCCTTCTTTGGTCCAAAAATTGATTGGTACGGTGCATTGGTTTCTTATATTGGACTGCCTCTATTCCTATTAGCTTATGTTGGCTATAAGGTTGTGAAAAAGACCAAATTGGTTCCATTACATGAGGCAGATTTCAGCCGCCACGAATAGTTTTTTAATTGGGGGAAATGACAATGACAACAAAAGAGATCAAAATTCGTTCCCTAAAAACGACTGAAGAGCTAGAAGAAGTTCGCAGACTCGAAAGTAAAATTTGGGGTGAGTCAGACTCCATTCCAACACACCAAACGATTACCGCCGTCAAAAACGGCGGTTTAGTGCTTGGTGCCTTTTGTGATGGTCAGCTGATTGGTTTTCAATACAGCTTCCCTGGATTTAACGGACAGTCTGTCTATCTTTGCTCACACATATTAGGGACAGATGAACAATTTCGAAATAAAGGCATTGGTGAAAAATTAAAGCAAGCTCAACGCAAGGAGGCGTTAAAGCTTGGCTATTCTCTTATCACTTGGACCTATGATCCACTAG
Organism: Neobacillus cucumis; assembly: GCF_002860255.1. Classification (GTDB taxonomy): domain Bacteria; phylum Bacillota; class Bacilli; order Bacillales; family Cytobacillaceae; genus Neobacillus; species Neobacillus cucumis_A. Next base: position 28,106 of record NZ_PGVE01000098.1, on the reverse strand, counting down.
AAAGTATTAATGGATATTTAAATATCGGCAAGCTCGGCGGTGTGGTTTCCACTTATATACCAAACTGCTATGGAGAGATGGAAGATTTATTAAATAGCGGGCTCCCTTCTGACCGCTTCCTCGTGGAATGGAAGATTAACGAGGAAAAGGCTGATACATCTGGAACGGAGTTTGAACCGGACAGCGTTTTAGCAAACTCCCTGCTTCAGTGGGAAATCAATGAAAAGGGGCAACCCGTTGTATTGCCTTTTACACTAGAAGGCTTACATAACAACCACACTCAATTCGTACCTATCCCGAAGAACTATCGGATCATTCGTGAAACAGACTTGTCACTCGCCGCTGACTGGCGAATGCAAACGCGGAACGCATTTACTGAGCTGTTTGCTCAAGGATGGCAGATTCGCGGTTTTAAAAAGATTAGCAATCCGGAGATTCCGGTAAATTTCTATATTTTATCTAGACAGTAACCCGAGGAGTTAAAGGAGACTTTTGGCATGAAGATTAAGCAAGTCATTTTAAGACATCTGAAGCTTGATTTACTACATCCGTTTACTACAAGCTTTGGAACGGAATATGATAAGGATTTTATTTTGGTGGAAGTTAAAAATGAAGACGGCCTTTCCGGCTGGGCGGAATCGGTGGCTATGCTTGACCCATTATATAATGAAGAAACAGTTAAAACCAATTGGCATGTCCTTGAAGACTATTTAATGCCTATAGTTTTAAAAAATGAAATCCAGCATCCTGATGAACTGTTTGAAAAGTACTTTGCTCATCTGCGCGGCAATTATATGGCTAAGGCAGCCATTGAGGGCGCTGTATGGGACTTGTATGCAAAAGAGCAGAACATTTCTTTGGCAAGCGCTTTAGGCGGCGACCGATCTACTATTGATGTTGGTGTTAGTATCGGCATTAAGGACTCCATAGAAGAAACCATCGAAACCATTGGCGAACGTCTAGAGGAAGGCTATAAGCGAGTCAAATTAAAAATCAGACCCGGCTGGGATGTGGAGTTAATTAATCGGGTTCGACAAGAATACCCTGATATCCCTTTAATGGCTGATGCCAACTCGGCCTACACCTTGGATGATATGGATCGATTAGTTGCACTAGATAGTTATCATTTAATGATGGTTGAACAGCCTTTAGCTCACAATGATATTATCGATCACGCCGATCTGCAGGCTCGGATGAAAACCCCAATTTGTTTAGATGAGAGTATTCATTCTGTCGAGGATGCGCGAAAGGCCTTAAAGCTTGGGAGCTGCAAAATCATTAATATTAAGATTGGACGTGTTGGCGGGTTAACTGAATCACGGAAGCTGCATGACTTCTGCCAAGCTAACAATATTCCTGTATGGTGCGGCGGCATGCTCGAATCCGGGGTCGGCCGTGCCCATAACATTGCGATTACCTCTCTGCCAAACTTTACTCTGCCAGGTGATACGGCCGCTTCTTCCCTCTATTGGGCAGAAGATATTATCGAACCTGAAGTAACCGTTCAGAACGGAACAATTACCGTGCCAACCTCTCCAGGGATCGGGTATGAACCTAGTATAGAAAAGATTAATAAGTATACGGTTTATAGCCGGACTTATCGTGCTTAAGTTTTGCTGATTGAGGATGGCCCTTCGTTGAGAGGGGCCATTTTGTTTTGTCTTCGAGAACGAAATTGACTTGGAGTATTGAGGAAACGGTACCTAGTTAAAAATCAGAGAGGTTGTCCTCAATAGATACCCCTTGAGGACACTATTATCCTCGAAACGGAGAGAATGGACTTCAATTCCCCTCTTGAAGACACTTCGCCGTTGAATTCAGGCGAAGTGTCCTCAATCCGCCCTCTTGGGGACATTTCTATCCTCGAAACCAAGAGAATTGTCTTCAATCCACCTTCTTGGGGACATTTTTATCCTCGAAACGGAGAGAATGGACTTCAATTCCCCTCTTGAAGACACTTCGTCGTTGAATCCAGGCGAATTGTCCTCAATCCACCCTCTTGGGGACATTTCTATCCTCGAAACCAAGCGAATTGTCCTCAATCCACCCTCTTGGGGACATTTTTATCCTCGAAACCAGGCGAATTGTCCTCAATCCGCCCTCTTGGGGGCATTTTTATCCTCGAAACCAAGAGAATTGTCTTCAATCCACCCTCTTGGGGACATTATCGTCATAGAATCCGAGCCATCTGTCTTCAAAACTTAAATGATCCAGTAAGTTCAAGTTCACCTCATCGCTCTATTCCACCACAAAATTAGTCTGATCCAGCCATTTAAATCCTCCATGCTCCTTTAAATCTCTAACCAATTGAAACAGCGCGGCATCCTTTTGTTTAGCCTCAATCATACAATGAATCTCTGGTACACTGCCCTTCACTTCATTCAAAAACGTCATAAACATCTCTGGATCTACATGATCAGCATGCGCTCTAAACTCCTTATCAGAGCGAGGACTGGAAATATGCATCTTTACTGGAAGGGGCGAGTGACTCCAAGTGGAAACCACTCGTTCCCAATCGGACACCCAATCTTCCTCTTTATGATTGGCAAGATGGTGATGGTAATCAAACACCATTGGAATCCCTAACTTCTCGCAAAGATACAACGTATCCTTAAGCGTAAAAGTCGTATCATCATTTTCTAACATAATTATCCTTTGAATATCCGGCTTTATATATCCCCAATTATAAATAAACTGTTCCAAGGCCTTTTCCTTATCCTCATACCCCCCGCCAACATGAAGGACACAGCGATGCTCCGGATTTATGTCCATCCCCTTCAAAAGAGCCTCGTGCATCCATAATGTCTTTAGAGAATTTTTTAATATCTCTTTATCCAATGAATTCAGCACCACAAAATGATCGGGATGAAAGTCAATTCTCATTGGATGCTCTTTTAAAAAATCAGCCAATTTTGCTAGTGTTTCTCTAAGCGGTTTCATATAGTTCCACTCTTGTAACTCCTCGTGGTTAGCCAGTGGAATCAGCCGTGAACTAAATCGGAAAAATTGAATATCATTCCCTACATTATGCTTTAATAGCCGCAAACAATTCTCTAAATTAGATTGAGCTATTCTCTCTAATTTACGAATGGCTGCTTCCCGGTCTTTAATCTTTGAAAATTGGGAAAATGTCATAGTTTGAGAGGGAGATGCCTGCTGCAGTTCAACACTCATAGCAACATACCCGAGTTTCACAATCATATCTTCCACCCCTGCTTTAGTCGATATAATCATTTTCCCCTTCTTAGTCTTAATCCACTACAAATTATTTTCTCTTTATAGGGAAGTCTAATAAAAAGTACTGTGGAGAGAGTGAAACACCATGCCCTTTTTCTCAAAAGAAAAAAAGCAAAATCAAAACAAGGCTTCCGCCGAACAGGTTTTTTTGGGAGAAGATTTTGATGTCCGCTATAAATGGCTTAAGCAATCATTTAACCAGTGTTCAGATATCACAGTCTATGAATTAGCTGCTAATAAAACTCGGTGCGGAATTGTTTACGTCCAGGAAATGGTCGATGAAACCTTATTCGATGAGCAGGTCCTTTCCTATATTGTATCGAAGGATTTTGCAAGCTCGCATAAAGAGCTCATTCATAATTTACTTGAATTAAAATTGATCAGCTCCATCTCAAGCAATCTACTGACAGATATGCAGAAGGCCGTAGAGCTAGTTCTCGATGGAAATATACTAATATTTATTGAAGGCGACCCGAGGATGCTTGCCTTCCCATTGAAGAAATTTGAAAAAAGAGCCATCAGTGAGCCGGCCAACGAAAATGTGATAAGAGGACCGAGAGAAGCATTTGTTGAGGATATCCATACCAACCTTACCTTGATCCGAAGAAAAATCAAGTCTCCCACTTTAAAAATGGAACAGCAGTTACTTGGTAAGCTGACGAAAACCAAAGTAGTCATTGGTTACATGGAGGGGATATGCAAAGAAGAACTCATTGAAGAAGTGAGACAGCGGATTGGCCGTATCCAAATGGATGGTGTATTAGGAAGCAGTTATATTGAAGAAAATATTGATGATTTTCCCCTGTCGCCCTTTCCACAATCACAAAAAACAGAGCGTCCGGATGTAGTCGCTGCAGCCTTGCTGGAAGGAAGAGTAGTAATTTTTGTCGATGGAACCCCTATCCCTCTTATTGTACCGGTTACTTTTACTATGTTTCTTCAATCACCGGAGGATTATTATCAACGATATATCTTCGCCAATTTTGTCCGATGGCTGAGAATGCCTTTTTTAGTTATATCCCTGCTGTTTCCATCGTTCTATATTGCGGTGACTACCTTTCATCCAGTGATGATTCCATCCGATTTGTTATTGAGCGTGGCAGCCGCAAGGGATTTAGTCCCATTTCCAGCAATGGTTGAAGCGCTTATGATGGAACTAACCTTTGAAGCCTTAAGAGAAGCAGGACTGCGGGTACCAAAAGCCATTGGACAGGCTATCAGCATTTTAGGTGCATTAGTTATTGGGCAAGCGGCGGTTCAAGCAGGAATCGTTTCAGCGCCAATGGTCATTATCGTATCTTTTACAGGGATTGCCTCCTTTATTGTACCTTATTTCGATTTGGGTTTTTCCCTTCGTCTGCTTCGTTTTCCGATTATGATCTTATCGGGTACCTTTGGCATGTTTGGTTTGATGATCGGCTGTCTTCTTATTTATGTTCATTTGGTCCACCTTCGTTCTTTTGGAATGCCCTACCTTACACCTATTGCACCATTACGCGTTAGTGATTTGAAGGATAACTTTTTGAGAGCCCCTTGGTGGTTAATGAAACGTCGTCCTTCGTTCGTTGGAACAAAAGATCCAAATAGGTCTAATCTCAAGTATCCATTTACGGAGGAGAATGAAGATTGAAAAAAGTTTTCATTTTTTCGATAGTTATAAGCATGCTTTTTCTATCAGGATGCTGGTCTCGTGTAGAAATAAATGAACGAGCCTTTGTTACAACCATATTGGTGGATAAAGGTAAAGGTGGAAATATTGACGTAACCTTAACCTTTCCACTTCCAAATCGAATGGCTACAGGCCAATCCGGAAGTTCCGAGACATCAGGAAAACCATACTCAACTTTAACCTATTCAGGTGTAAATATCTCACAGGCCTTTCATAAAATGCAGGTTGATATACCCAGAAGAATTAGTTTTGGACAAACAAAGGTTGTGATTATTGGGAATGGAATGGCCAGAGAAGGAATTACAAAAATACTAGAATTTATCATTCGCGAGCCAAGCCTAAATATCAATTTAGCTATGTTTGTAGCCCCAGGGAAGGCAAAAGACATTATTAATATGGTCCCAGCCTTTGAACGCTCACAATCAAGAATCCTATCAGGGTTCAGCAGAAGCCAAATTGCTTTATTAACAACACCTAAGGACTTTTTTGAAACAGTAAATGGTGATATGGCTGTTAGTATTTTAAAGGTCGGGAAACGTAAAATGGTTAGTGAAAATGGAAAGAAGGCTGTTTGGGTGGGCACGGATGGGATCGCCTTATTCAAAAATTACAAAATGGTGGGTAAATTATCTACTTATGAAGGACGAGGGGCCTTGTGGCTGCGCAACACGATTATACGGGCACTTGTAACCATTAAATCACCTACTGATCATAAAGACATTAACTTATCCGTAATAACAGCAAAAACAAAAATTCGTCCATCAAAAAAGGAACCTTACACGTTTGATATTCACATCAATGTAGAAGATGATCTTTCAGAATCGGACTCGACCATCGATTTAAGCCGGGAAAGTAATATCAGAAAATTAGAATTGATAGCTGAAAGAGATATTGAAAACAGGATTAAAGCGGCTCTTTTAATGACTAAAAAAGCAGGTACCGACGCATTTCAGTTTGGTGAATATTTATCATGGAGCAAGCCAAAAATATGGAAAAAAGCAAAAGGAAATTGGTCGTCCATATATAAAGATCAAGTTAAAATAAACGTTTATGTGGATCTTAAAATAAAACGCAGGGGTACTGAAAATAACCCATTTTGGACAAAGGAACTAAGCTCATGATTTTTATCATTCTCGTTTTTTCCATTATCTTTTTTTATGAATGGAATTTCCTTAAGAACCGAAACCGAAAAAAAAGGACGTACTTCTTTGTTTTTTGTATCATGGGAGTTTCTTTCTTTTATTGTATTTTTACGTACCTTTTTAAATATAGTCTGAATCCCAATGACTTCATTGAATTCCTGTTTAAACCGCTGCAAACCAAAATAATAAGTTAGGTGAAGTAAAGTTGAAAACAGAGGGAATCTCACAAAGCCAAATCACCCTTTTTTTAATTCTATTTTTCTACTCCACATTTGTAGGCTTTTCTTCGGTCCAACTCGTTAAAATGACACAGTATGATTCTTTAATTGTTATTTGTATTGGTGGTTTAAGCGGTGTGATCCAAGCGCTAATTTCTATAAAACTGGCCAAAAGGAGGCCAAATGAATTTATTGTTTCCTATGGAAAGGAAATATTTCCTTACTGGATTCATCTGCTATTAATGGGGACTATGTTCTTTTTTTGTCTTCATGGCAGCGCCTTTATATTAAGAGAATATGAGGACTTCATTACCCAAGTCTATCTTCCAGAAACCCCTATTTGGGCCATCGGGATCATCTTCGGTTTGGCAGTTGCTATTGTCTCTCGTTTAGGTATCCTAACAATCTTTCGATCAGCTCAGGGTTTATTTTTTATAACCATCTCCGTCATTCTTTTAAACACTTTTTTTGTGGGTAAAGAACTACGATGGGAACGCTCGATTGCTTTTATAACTAATCATAATTTCCATGGTATTCTCCAGGGAAGTTACTTTATTTCTCCCTTTTTCTGTGAGGTGGGCTTGTTTATTTTCATTTTCCCCTATTTTATGGAAAAAGAAAAAACTTTAAAGTCCATTTTTATTGCTTTATTTTTTAACGTTAGCCTGATTATCCTATACATTGCTTTCTTATTACTTCTTTTTGGTCCGAATCTAACGGCTCATTTATCTTTCCCGATATTAGAGATGGTTCGTTTCATTCGAATCGCCGATTTTATTGAGAACTTAGATCCTCTCTTAATTGCCGTGTGGTCTACCATGGTTTACATCAAAATTAGTTTTTTCTTTTATCTGGCTGTTCAAATCCTTGCTCAGCTATTAAAGCTAAATGATTACAGACCCTTGACGTTTTCTTTAGCGGCTGTTGTGGTGTCCATGTCTATCACATTGGCTGAGAACTTTGCTAATCTTGTGGATGTTTATGAACACTCATGGCCTACCTTTGCCTACTGTGTGGAGATGATCCCATTCCTTTATTTACTTATGGATACGATAAAAAAATATGTAAAGAAAAAGTCAATGAACGAAATTCAGAAAAACACGTAAAAGAGCAAGGACGTGGTCCTTGCTCTTTTTCATTTATTGGTGATTATAACTTCTTGGTTTTGATGTCTTGCCGCCCGTTCTCTTTTCACCGCTTCTAGGTTTTACTGGCGCCTTTTTACGGTTACGGTCATAAGAGCCGCCTCTTGAGTCATCTCTTCTTCTGCGGTCTCCACGGTCAAACTGCTTTCTTTCGCGTTTTTGTGGAAGTGGAGCCTCTTCGGTTAATTTAACTGGAGTAGTATCCGGCTCTTTCGTTAACATTTTTAACACAGCAGCTACAACTGTTGAAGCATCATTAGCTTCAAGCAACTCTTCAGCCGCTGCTTTATAATAATGAAGGTTGTTCGATTCAATGGTCTGAGTAATTTTATCTACTACCGCGCGTTGTTGACCTTCCAAAGCCTCATCCAATGTAGGAGCTTTCATGCGTTCCATCTTCCGTTTGGTTGTTTTTTCAACAACAGAAAGATAAGATTTTTCACGTGGTGTAATGAACGTCATCGCTACACCCGTTTTTCCAGCACGACCTGTACGGCCGATCCGGTGAACGTAGCTCTCCGGGTCTTGTGGAATATCAAAGTTATACACATGTGTTACACCAGAAATATCGAGTCCCCTTGCAGCAACGTCTGTTGCAACAAGTACATCAATAGTACCTTCTTTAAATTTCCGAAGAACTTGAAGACGCTTCGCCTGGCTTAAATCACCATGAATCCCTTCAGCTGTATAGCCTCTTAAATTTAATGCTTCAGATAATTCATCAACGCGGCGTTTTGTCCGGCCGAATATAATCGCAAGTTCCGGTGATTGAATATCAAGAAGTCTTGTTAATACATCAAATTTATTTCTCTCTTGCACTTCAAGGTAATATTGTTCAATTAAAGGAACGGTCATTTCTTTCGCTTTTACACGAACAATTTGCGGGTCCTTCATGAACTTTTCTGCCATTCTTTGAATTGGAGCTGGCATTGTCGCAGAGAACAATAGTGTTTGGCGCTCTGCAGGGGTTGAAGCAAGGATGGATTCAATATCTTCAATGAATCCCATATTCAACATTTCATCCGCTTCATCAAGAATAACCGTATTAACGGTATCAAGACGCATTGTCTTACGATTAATATGGTCTAGAACACGTCCAGGGGTTCCAACAATAATATGTGGTGCTTTCTTTAATGAACGGATTTGGCGGCTGATATCCTGTCCACCATAAATTGGCAGAACACGAACTCTTTTTCCTGCCCCAATTTTATAAAGTTCTTCTGAAACTTGGATCGCTAACTCACGAGTAGGCGCAATAATAATTCCTTGGATAGCATCCTTTTTTGTATCAACCTTTTCCACCAACGGAATTCCAAAAGCAGCTGTTTTACCTGTTCCTGTTTGAGCTTGCCCGATCAAATCTATACCTTTTAGCCCCAACGGAATCGTCTCAGATTGGATTGGTGTAGCTTCCTCAAAACCCATTTTGAGTACAGCTTTTAAAGTAACCTGACTTAGGCCTAAATCTTCAAACTTTGTCAATGTTTTCATTCTCCTTCATCTATATAAAAAATATTTGGTATATAAGTGCTGAATATACAAACATACGCATCAAAATGCGGTAATTGTCACTTCATTATTTTACCAAAAAAAAGACATTCTCCAAAAGAGTATGCCTTCATTCATCGTTCTTTAGACACGTTGATGAATATCATACCACTGTTACTATTAATTTGCAATAAATACATCTTTTAAACCATTTTCAATCCTTTACAGTTTTTTTCTCCATTAAAAAGTCAAAAACTTGAGAAAACAGGGAATCCCGTTCCTCACAGTGGCATATGAGATGCTTGGAATGTTTGATATAGGAAAGTTTTTTCTGCTTTGCACTTATGGTCTGGAATAAATATTCAGCACTTTTAGGCGGCACAATCCCGTCAGATTCCCCTTGTGCAATAAAGGTGGGTACATTTACCTGATGCAATAGAGGTTTAATAAAAGAAACAAGTCTACGGAACTGCAAAGTTGCCGCAAAGGGTGTTTCTATTATTTTTCTTTTATAACGGAGAAATAATTCATTAGCTCTTAAGTTTCCTTGCAGGGAATCTTTAACCATTTCTTGAATATCAATGGCTAATTGCTTCGGATTAAGATAATAAGCCGCGGCACTCAATAGAATAAGCTTTTCCACAGGATACTTGGCAGCGAGATAGCTGGCTATCATCCCACCCATTGAAAAACCAATCACATATACTTCATCACAGGTATCAATTAGTTTCGTCAATTCGGCTTCCGCGTAGTCGATCCACTCGTGATATTGGACTCCTTTCAAGGAACCGGGAACACCATGTCCCGGCAAGGTAGGAACACTAAACTTCCAATCGGTTCGTTCCTTTAAAAAATCAGCCAGTGGCTCTACTTCATAAGGAGCACCTGTAAAACCATGGATAAGTAAGCAGCCAATCATATTCTCACCTGCCAAATCCTTTACTTCTTTTGTAAAGTTTGAACAATCTCTTCTAATCTCATACCTCGAGAAGCTTTCACAAGTATAAGCGTGGTTTCGTCAACATACCTCTTCAATTGTTCAATCAGTTCTGTCTTATCTTTAAAAGAAAACACTCTATCGGTACCTAAAACTTGGCTGGCTCCTTTAGCAATATGCCCGCCTAACTCACCGTAAGTGAATAGATAATCGATCTTTTCCCGATTTAATCCTGTACCTATTTGCAGGTGGTACTGTTCTTCCTTCGGTCCAAGTTCAAGCATATCACCTAGAACTAGAATCTTCCGTTTATATCCTTGGAGATTCGATACTAATTCAATGGCAGCCATCATGGATGTTGGGCTGGCATTATAAGCATCATTGATAATCTTTTCTCCCTGTTTTCCCTCAACAAGCTCCATTCTCATATTAGTAAGCTTAATGTTGGCTAAGCCGGCATTCATTTTTTCGTAAGGAATGGAAAAATAGTGGGCGATGAGCATGGCTGCAAGGGCGTTTAAAATATTATGTGTACCAAGAACTGGCAGTTCAAAGACTGTCTCGGAAGCATTAATTTTAAAGGAATTACCTTGCTCAATTTGCGTAATATCCATTGGATACAGATCGTTCGTGACATTTCTTCCGAATGTTTGAATATTGATATTTCCTTTATATTTAAAAATCCGTTCCATTAACAGCGGCTCATCCCCATGGAGAACAGCAAGTCCACCTTCACGCAGCCCTTGTAAAATCTCCAGCTTCGCTTCAGCAATTCCTTCCCTTGAACCAAGGTCAAGTAAATGAGATTCCCCGATATTGGTAATGACAACTGCATCTGGGCAAGCAAGTTTGGTGAGGAACGCAATTTCCCCTCTGCCGCTCATCCCCATCTCCAGTACAGCAATTTCGGTGTCTTCCCTTAAGCCTAAGACCGTTAATGGAAGGCCAAGATGGTTGTTATAGTTCCCTTCGGTCTTTTGAACTTTATACTGAGTTGATAATAAACTTGTAGTCATATCCTTTGTGGTTGTTTTTCCATTACTTCCAGTAATACCAACTACTTTTACGGACAATTCCTTGCGATATTTTCGCGCCATTTCCTGTAATGCCACAAGGCAGTCCTCAACAATTAAAATAGGTAAGCCTTGTGGGGGATTTGGAACATCCTTTTGCCAAAGAGACGCAGCAGCCCCTTTTTTAATCGCTTCCTCCACATATTGATGTCCGTCAGCATGTTCACCTTTAAAGGGTACAAATAAATTTCCTGCCTGGATTTTTCGTGTATCGATGGTAACCCCTTCAATCATAATATCTGCAAATGTTGTAATATCATTGATGGCGGAGGCCATTTCTGAAATCTGTTTCAAAGAACGTTTAATCATTTGGATACCCTCCTTTATCTCTTTTAAATCTACCCGCTTTTCTTAAATAGAAACGGACACGGCAAATAGGCCGTGTCACAGGTCTTTTAATTAAAAAGTATACTTAATTTGCTGTTTTTCCGCATGTCTTTCTTGTGCAAGCTGAACCAGACGTTCAATCAGCTGAGGATACTCCAGACCTGAATGCTTCCATAATAACGGGAACATACTGAAAGGAGTAAAGCCAGGCATAGTATTTACCTCATTAATGAACGCCTTACCATCCTTCGTAAGGAAGAAATCTGCACGAACAAGTCCGGAGCAATCCAATGCCTTAAATGCACGAACCGCCATCTCCTTCATTTCAGTATATTCTTCTTCGGAAATATCCGCTGGGATAATTAAAGCCGTATCCCCATCTTCATATTTTGCTTTATAATCATAAAAATCCTTCTTAGGAACAATTTCACCGGCTACCGAACATTCCGGTTCGTCGTTGCCAAGAACAGCAATTTCAACTTCACGGGCAACGACACCTTCTTCAATGATGACTTTGCGGTCAAATTGGAAGGCTTCAGCAAAAGCTGCATCTAATTCCGTACGATTCGTACATTTGCTGATCCCCACACTAGAACCAAGGTTTGCCGGCTTTACAAAGCATGGATAACCTAGCTGTTCTTCTACACGTGTGTAAGCCGCGTCCTTTGCCTTTGCCCATTCACTTTTAATAAAAGAAACATAGTTGACTTGAGTGAGTCCGGCTTGTGCAAAAATATTTTTCATTGCCACTTTATCCATGCCTGCAGCTGAAGCAAGAACACCATTCCCCACATAAGGCAAATTGAGAAGCTCTAATAAGCCTTGGACGGTTCCATCCTCACCATTTGGTCCATGTAATAATGGAAAAATAACATCAAGCGGCGATGATTCTTGCTGGTCACCTTGAAAAAGCGCAGGTGCTAATGATAACGGTGATAATTGTGGTGCATTTGTAAACTCAAGTGCTTGAACATTTTCAACTGGTTCAAGTAACTGAGGTCCTTTAATCCACTGTCCTTCAACATTTATGTAAATCGGATGAATTTCAAATTTTTCAAGGTCTAATGCTCGAATGACAGCAAGTGCTGTTTGTAAGGAAACCTTATGCTCAGCAGATTTCCCCCCATATAACAAACCTAATTTTGTTTTCATTTTTATTCCTCCAAATTCTCTTTCACTTTTTTATTTTAACACTTTACTAAATAAGATAGGAAATACAGCAGACCTGTTTTTAAATGTTTTTTTCTCATTCATTATTTTATGATTCCTAGTGCTTGCTTCAATACTGTCTATCAGCATTTTGTCATAATTTCTATCATTCCGGCTTACTTTTCCTGTATGATAGTAGTATTACAACTACGGAGGATCATTATGTTAACGGGATCATTGTTATCCATTTTATTACTTGGTTTTCTACTTGGCATGAAACATGCTTTTGAACCCGACCATGTCATTGCTGTTTCCACGATTGCTAGTGAATCCAAAAATATTAAAAGGTCTGTGTTTGCCGGTGTTTATTGGGGCATTGGCCATACCGCAACACTATTTATTTTTGGCATGTTTTTAATTATAGCGAAAAACACCATTTCTAATACAGTGGCTTTAAGCCTAGAATTTGTTGTCGGGATTATGCTGGTTACCCTTGGTCTTAATAGTATTTTATCAATAAAAAAACAAGATCCTATCCATTCTTCTGACCCTCACTCAAAGAAAAGGCCGCATATAAAGTCGTTTCTAATTGGACTAATCCACGGACTTGCCGGAAGTGCAGCAATGGTTTTGTTAACAATGAGTACTGTAGCGACTGTTTGGCAGGGAGCGGTGTATATCTTGATTTTCGGTGCCGGTACAGTCGTCGGAATGCTTTGTTTTTCAACCGTAATTGGTATACCGTTCGTTTTATCCTCAGGAAAACAGTTGAACCGCTACCTTAATAACGTTGCAGGTGTCATCAGTATCTTGTTTGGAATGTATTATATGTATAACCTGGGTGTAAACGAAGGCCTTTTCTCTCTTTGGTTTTCATAACGGATCTGACAGCTGAGCATATAAGAAAAACAGTCCTTCCAGCAGGACTGTTTTTTCTTATATAACATTGAGTTTCCACTCTTTTGTTCTTTTATCAAAGATAAGTTTGGCATGATAGGGCTTGTTGGAGATCTGCTGATACTCCTCATACATGTCATCCATATTAGCAAAATCACCCATGACCCAGATTGGAATATCAATTCGTGTCCGCTGATGTTCGGCATCACGCAGGGAGATACAAATCCCCTCTTTAATAAACGGCGTGAGGGAAAGTAAAATTTCCTTATTCACTTGCGGATATGTCCGTTTTTTTCTAATTCCAAGGATAGATTTTTCAAGTTTCAATTCGCTAAGCTTCCCTGCAATGCTTTCGCTTAATAAGTGGAAAAAGTCTTTGAAGCTTCGATAATAAATTTTGTTATACCATCCATCATCATGGGCTAAATAAACAAAACGATTGCCGAGTTTATTATAAAAGGGCACTCTCAAATGTTGTTTCTGATGGCCAAGGTATAATAATTCCGCCAATTCCTGGCCTGAGAGTTCATTTAATACTTCTTCCTCAGTAAAATCAATCCAGCAAAAGTTTCCATAACCATAGACATCTTCTGCTGCTAACTTATCAATACGATCTTCCGGACAATATTCGAGCAGTGTATGCATATTAAAATCAGCATCATCAAAACGGTGCTTTAGTAAAAGCAGATGATTTAATGAACCTGAAAAAGCAGCAGCAAATTCACTGAATTCGATACCGTAGGACATTACATACTGGTCTGATTGATTTAAATGTACGTAGACGAGATCCCGTATGTCTTGATGATGCTTTTTCAAAGCCAAACTCCTCCGATCAACCACAAGTTATATGTTTAACGGATAGTTTCCAAGAAACTTCCAACACCCTTTTTAAATACTTCCTTATTTTATCAAATTATAGGTCAAATAGCATATTTCATTTCTTTTACAAAAAATTTTCATCAGTTACACATACTAAAGTTATATCATAATCCTTATTATTTGTTCATCTGGCATTTTTAACAAGGATTTTTCGAAGGCACCCATAGAAAGGGGCGTAAAAATATGATTAAAGATATGACTCAGGATGAAATCAGTCTTTATATTATTAAAACATTAAAGGAAAACAAACCGGAGGAATTTCAAACAATCTTAGAAGAGCTCCAGCCCTATGATATAGCTAAAATTTACGAAGGCTTACCCGAAAAGCATAAAGGGAGATTTTTACTATTTTTACATACTGATGCGCTGGCTGATTTAATGGAAGAGTTAGATAAAGAGGAGCAGCTTGATTTATTAAATATCCTTGGAATTGAAAAGTCCAGCGAAGTTTTAGATTTGATGGATAACGATGATTTGGCCCTGTTATTAAATGAATTATCCCCAGAGAAAAAGGATTCTCTGTTATCCGGAATGAAAAAAGAAGAATCAAGTGCTGTTCAAGGTATCATGAACTACCAGCCGGAAACAGCTGGGCGAATAATGACCAACCGCTTTGTTTGGATTCGTGACTATTTTACTGTCAGAGAAGCCGTTGATAAGTTTAAAATTTTTGCTGAGTTTGCAGAATCGATTAATTATTTGTATGTCATTGATGAGGCACGGAAGCTCGTTGGGGTTGTCTCATATCGGGATTTATTGCTGGCGGAACCAGAGGAAAAAATTCATGAGATTATGTACGAGCGGGTGATTTCTGTTTCCGTTGACACGGATCAGGAAGTCGTTGCCAGAACAGCCGAACGGTATGATTTCCTCGCGATTCCGGTTGTCGATGAGAATAATATTTTGGTCGGAATTGTGACCGTCGATGACATTATTGATGTTGTTATTCAAGAGGCCAATGAGGATATTGAGAAGCTATCAGCATCAGGTAAGGCCATTGATTTCGAAACGAAAACCTTTGTGGCCGCTGCTAGAAGATTACCCTGGTTGATTTTGTTATTATTTATAGGTGTTATTTCAGGAAGGATTATTAGCAGTTTTGAGGAGACTTTGGAGCGTGTCGTGGCGCTTGCCTTTTTTATGCCAATGATCGCAGGTATGACCGGGAACACCGGCACTCAGTCGCTTGCGGTGGTGGTAAGAGGGCTGATTACGCAGGATATTGATAAAAAGGTAGTTACTCGATTAATTGCAAGGGAACTTGGGGTTGGGATTACAATTGGGATTACTTGCGCGATTATCATTGCGATAATTGCTTATATTTGGCAGGGCAATTTGATATTGGGGGCTGTTGTAGGATCTTCCCTCTTTTTTACCCTGATTATCGGGACTCTTGCTGGAACGATTATTCCGCTTATTTTATACCGGTTGAAAATTGATCCCGCTGTAGCATCGGGACCACTGATTACAACATTAAACGATATATTTTCACTGCTGACTTACTTTGGGATTGCCACTATGTTTTTGAGGCATTTGATGTAAAAATGAAACCTTTCACTTATCTATACGTTATATACTGTAGCACTTATGGGTATGATTTCTTCGATACCACCATATTTATTTCAATATGAGACAAACTGGTATAAAATAAGAAACAGAATCCGTAAACGAAGAAATAAGTGAAGGTGAACTATGGCAGACTATATTAGCTCAATATTGGAATTTCTATCACATTTAGGTTACTTTGGAATCGCTTTGGGACTCATGATTGAGATCATACCAAGTGAAATTGTTTTAGGCTATGGCGGTTATATGATTTCGCAAGGACACTTGAATTTCATTGGCGCTGTGATTGCCGGAACGATCGGTGGGACGATTGCCCAGTTGTTTTTATATTGGGCAGGCTATTATGGCGGCAGACCCTTTCTGGAGAAATACGGTAAATATATCCTTATTAAAAAGAAACATATTGACGTTGCAGAACACTGGTTTGAAAAGTATGGAGCAGGAGTCATTTTTTCAGCCCGGTTTATACCAGTAGTTAGACACGCCATTTCTATTCCCGCAGGGATTGCTAAGATGCCTGCCGGAAAGTTTACGCTTTACACCGTAGCAGCAGTATTACCTTGGTCGATTCTATTCTTATATCTAGGTAAGGTGTTAGGCAATAACTGGTCACATATTAAAGAAGTTGCACATCCTTATGTACTGCCACTCATTATCGCAGCGATTGTCTTAGGAGCCATCTACTTTTTAGTTAAAAGAACGAAGAAAACCACCGATTAATTTTCGGTGGTTTTTTATGACGTCTGTTTGGAGAATTTCTCCTGAGCCCAGGCATCAAGTTTTTTCACCTGCTTTTTTCCAAAAGTAAATCCATATAAGAGCAACAAAACAATAATTAGTGTAAACAAATCAATCTTCTTCGTTGATATAAAATTTATGATACCCATTAATACTTGAGGAATTACTCCTGTTAAAGCGAATAAAACAGTCGCCACCTTAAACCAAAGGCTTGATTTTAGTCCATATCGTGCGTATAAAAGAAAGAATGTGGACGCCCAAGCCAGTACCTCAAGGCAGACTAATATCACCCATTTGTTTTCAATCAAAAAATTCAACTGAAAAATCCCCTCCTTCCCAATATAAAAAGCCTGGAAGAAAATTGCGTCACAACGCATTTCTCCCAGGCTTTTCTCCTTCCGTGTATACAGAACAAACTTCTGTACGTTTTCTCTCGGACCAGCCTGGCTACATGCCACGGAACCCTAGAAAACCTTTTTTATAAATTTTTGCTTTACCTATTCATCTCAACCTATTTTTTAAAATGATATGGAAGTGTGGCTACAATAACTTTTTTCTTAAAAATTAAATAGGCACGTATTAATAAACTGGACTGGTTGTGTAAAATATTATGCCAGTTTTTCTTTGTAATAAACTGCGGGATTAGCACGGTCACCCGGTAATTGTTTTCGCTGGCTTTATGCTCAACCGTATCGATGAACTTTGATAGTGGCTGCAGTATACTGCGGTAGTGTGATTGCAATGTGACAAGCCGTACGTCAGGCTGCCACTTTTGCCATTTTTCTTCGAACCGCTTTTCATCCTCACGATCGAAAGAAACATAAACAGCAAAGATTTGATCTGTTAAAGACTTTGCGTAATTAATAGAATTTTCAACAACCTTGGTAATACCCGCGACTGGGACAATGATAACATTCCCTTGAACCGGAATGGCCTCATCCTCAGGTTGAATCCGCAGCTGTTCCCCAACTGCCTCATAATGAGACTTAATTCTGAGGAACATGATAACAATCAACGGTAAGAATAGAAACACAAACCATACTTGGCCCAGCTTTGTAACAAAGAAAATAATTAAAACAGTTAATGTAATAAGCGCACCGATTAAATTGGAAGTTAATTTTGCTACCCAGCCGGCAGGTTTTTGACGGAGCCATTTAATGATCATTCCTGTTTGCGATAGGGTAAATGGTATAAAAACCCCTACAGCATAAAGAGGAATTAAGTGCTCTGTCTGACCTTTTGAAGCGATGATCAGGATGATGGAGGCGACCCCTAGGGACACAATTCCGTTAGAATAACCAAGACGATCTCCTCGTATCGTAAACATCCTTGGCATATACTTATCTTTTGCAAGGGCAAAGGCTAACAGCGGAAAGGCTGAGTAGCCGGTATTTGCGGCTAAAACCAAAATTAATGCTGTTGTTCCCTGAACAAAGAAGTAAAGATAATTTCGTCCAAAGGTTTCTTTAGCGATTTGTGAAACAACCGTTTCATCTGCCTTCGGAGCGATACCATAATAATAGGCAAGAAATGTAATGCCGGAAAACAATAAAGCTAGAAGTGAACCCATTAATACCAATGTTTTTGCAGCATTTTTAGGTGCCGGGTCTTTAAAGGTTGGGATTGCGTTGGAAATCGCCTCTACCCCTGTTAAAGCCGAGCATCCAGACGCAAATGCACGAAGCAGTAAAAATAGTGTAATTCCCTGAACAGGAGCTCCTATTGACGCATGCTGTGCGGTTGGAGTAATATCTCCCGTTACAATTTTGAAAAGTCCTACACCAATCAATATAAAGAGTGCGAGAACAAACAAATAAACAGGATATGCCAATATAGAAGCTGATTCAGTGATTCCACGCAGATTTAAGATAGTAATAAAAATAACTAATATACAAGCAATAAAAACAGAATGTGCATGTAAACCCGGAAAAGCAGATGTAATGGCATCGGTACCGGCTGTAACACTTACTGCCACCGTTAGTATGTAGTCAACTAATAAAGAACCGCCGGCAATTAACCCTGCTTTTTCTCCAATATTCTCCTTTGATACGACATAGGCTCCTCCGCCATGAGGATAAGAATAAATAATTTGACGATAAGATAAAATGAGTGCTGCTAAAAGGAATAATACCCCAACAGCAATAGGTATGGAATACCAGAATGCAACGACACTTATCGTTGCTAAAACGATAAGGATTTGTTCGGTTCCGTAAGCTACTGATGATAAGGCATCGGACGAAAGAATGGCTAACGCTTTTAAAATTCCTAACTTTTGTTCGCCTAATTCGTTCGATTTCAGCGGCCGACCGATTAATAATCGCTTTAATGAAGAAAGCACGTATTTCACCCACCACTTTTTGAAGTAGAATTACCGATTGATTTTATCACAACAGTGTTATTAATATGAAGCCTTTCTAAAAAAAAAACGGACCATATTTAACATTTTCTTGAACGCTTTTGCATGTAAGCGTCATTCATTAAATGAAAAGTTACCTCTACTTTCCCCACTTTCCTATGAAATCATCCATTTATACCACGGAAAAGGCATGGATCTGATCCATGCCTTATAGCTACCCATTTTGCGTGATACTTAAGCGTCCCTTGTATAAGAAAAAGAAATAAAGTAGCATAGAAATCACAATAGAAACCGCTGCCGTTCGATAAATACTGCTGTAACCAAGCAGATGGCTTATTTGACCAAACACCATTGCTCCCAGGCCTACTCCTAGGTCAAAAAAGGAATAGAAAGTCGCCGTTGCCATTCCCCTGCGATTGACAGGCACCTTTTCAATGGACCATGCTTGAAGAGCCGGCTGGACCGTACCAAATCCTAAGCCATAAAGAATGGCCGCTACATATAAAATTAGGCTATTTGGCAGCCAAGCCAATAATATCATAGCGATTAGAATTAAGAATGTCCCCGGAATAAACACTGCCTGATGACCTTTTCGATCATATACCTGTCCTGCAAATGTCCTCGTAATCATTAATGCCAATGCGTAAAACAGAAAGTATAATTGAATCCCTGAAATATTTTTTTCGGCTGTGTATAACGGGAGAAAAGCAGCAATACCTCCAAAGGTAAAGGTAATAAAAAACATAAGGACAGACGGCTTTAGGGCCCCTTTTTCATAGAGGGAAGGTTTGGCCTTTTCCTTACTTTGTTTTTGCTCGACTTTTTTATAGGTAATTCTAGAGGATAAAATCAAAGCAACCAATCCCAACCCAGCGCAAAGGAGGAAAAACTGTTTAAACGAAATCATCCCGGTTAGAATTAGTCCTAAAGACGGGCCAAAGGCCAGCGCCAGATTGCCTGAAAGTCCATAATAGCCCATCCCTTCTCCCCTTCTAGAGACAGGTATTAAATCAGAGGCAATCGTTCCTGATGCCGTTGTTGAGAAGCCCCAGCCAGCCCCTTGAACGACCCGCATCATAAACAAAAGGGCGATGCTAGTTAAAAAACCAAAGGATCCAACTGAGAGTACAAAAATGGCCAGCCCAATTAAATAGACAAATCCCCTTCCCCTGGTTTCGAGCGCGGTGCCCGCATATGGACGAAGTAAAAGGGCTGAAAACGTAAAAATACCGACTACAAAACCGATTAGCTGATCATTCCCACCTAAGTTTTCGACAAACAGTGGAATGGTCGGAAGCGTCATTTGAAAGCCAAGAAAGATAAAAAAATTGGCTAAACAAATAAGCACAAAGTCTTTTGTCCAAATTCTTTCTTTTTGAAGCTGTTTTTCCATAAAAACGAAAATCTCCTTCTCACTTATGTATGAAAAGTCGTTTCTACCAGTAGAAACGACTTTTCAAAAAATTATTTATTTGCAGCCTAAATGACACGTTTCATCGAATGAATTTGACCTAAATGGTTCGCCTCATGAAAAATGGCAAAATTGGCAAGCTCACCAAAGGTTTCTTGACCAAGAAACGGGGTTTTCAACCTTTCGTTAAAGCTTTCCTTAGGAATTTCCTTTATCCTTTTGATTTGTTCTTTTAATTGCTCTGTTAATTCATTGACAGAAGGAATATCGCCTTTCCAATCAGCAGGTTTCGTACCTGTTGCAAATAATTCCATATAGCCGGCAGGAAGGTTTGTTGATTTTTTCGGGAAGCCAAACATAAATTGTTCTGCTACAGTTAAAATGTGGCCTACATGCCAGTGAATTGTATTGTTAAAGCCCTCTGGCTGGACATCTGCAATTGACTCATCGAGTGTCCCCAGATTTTTCAATAAAAAGCTCCTTGTTAACTCAAAACTTTTAAATAAAAGCTCGCTCATTATTTAACCCCCTCAAACAAGTTTCTCGGTACTATTCTATACCATTATTAGGGAATTATTAAATGAAACGCTCTCACATTTCTTCCGGAGCTTCAATGCCTAACAGGCGCAAGCCTTCCTGAAGAACAACTGTCACTGAGTAAACTAAAGCTAAACGGGCCGTTAGATTTTCATTTTCCTCTAGGATTTTTACTTCCGCGTAATATTTATTAAAGGCTTGAGCCAGGTCGATAATATACTTCGCCACAAGCGACGGGTCATGATTCTCACAAGCCCGTTTAATCGCAGGTGCAAAGTCCAACAGCAAGCTTGCTGTCTTCCATTCCTTCTCCCAAGTGTTTGTCAGACTTAAAGGGAGGGCATCTGCTTTATAGTCCGCCTTTCGTAAAATAGAGCATGCTCGCGCAAAGGTATATTGAACATAAGGCCCTGTCTCTCCTTCAAAGCGGAGCATTTCCTCAAGTGAGAATTCAATGTCGTTCATGCGGTTATTTTTTAAATCATGGAAAATAACTGCTCCTACTCCCACCTTTTTGGCCACTTGATCTTTATTTAGCAAATTGGGATTCTTTTCTTCAATATTATGTTTTGCCATCGCAATCGATTCGTTTAATACTTCCTCTAATAACACTACCTTACCTTTACGAGTAGACATTTTTTTACCGTCTTTTAACATCATCCCGAAAGGAACATGAACCATTTTCTCGGCCCATTCATATCCCATTTTTTTAAGTACTTCGATTAACTGTTTAAAATGCAGACTTTGTTCATGACCAACAACATATAAAGATTGATCAAAATGATAGTTCTCTTTACGATAAAGAGCCGCTGCCAAATCACGGGTAGCATATAGGGTAGCGCCATCAGATTTTTTAATCAGACATGGCGGAAGCTGTTCCTCCGATAAATCCACAACCAAGGCCTGATCCGATTCTACCAGTAATTGCTTTTGCTCAAGAAGGTTTACAATCCGCTCCATTTTATCATTGTAAAAAGCTTCACCGGCAAAAGAGTCAAACCCGACATTCATCAATTCATAAATACGGGAAAACTCTTTTAATGATTCGTCCCGGAACCATTGCCAAAGGGTTAAGGCTTCTTCGTTCCCATTTTCTAGTTCTTTAAACCAGCTGCGCCCCTGGTCTTCTAACGCCGGATCTTTTTCTGCCTCTTCATGAAATTTTATATAGAGGGCAAGCAATTCTTTTATTGGGTTTTGTTTCACCTTTTTTGCATCACCCCAAAGTTTATACGCAGTGATTAACTTTCCGAACTGTGTTCCCCAGTCGCCAAGATGGTTGATTTTAAATGGCTTATAACCACATTTTTCTGTAATTAAAGCGAGTGCATTTCCGATTACAGTCGATCGCAAATGTCCCATCGAGAAGGGCTTTGCGATATTTGGCGATGACATATCAATCGTTATGGTTCCGCCCTTTCCGAAATCAAGGTCCGCGAATTGTCCTTTTTCTGCTATTACCTTATTAATAAGCTTTTCGGACACAAGCTTTTTATTTAAAAAGATATTAATATATCCGCCTACAACCTCTACTTTTTCGAATGTCTCTGACTGGATTTGCAACTTAAGTTCTTGAGCAATAACATTAGGGGATTTTCTTTTTAGCTTTGCTAACGAAAAACAGGGAAACGCCAAATCCCCATGTTCCGCATTTTTAGGTTTTTCAATTAATATTTCCAGCTGTGATTCAGGTATTTCTTGATTCAGCAGCTCATGGAGTATGGCTGCCAGCTCCTTTTTAAAGTTCACTTTAATGACCTCCCTTTTGATAAAATAAGGCTGTGTTAAATTTGATGTTGATTTCCGCTCCAATCAACATCGTTACCAAATCAAAAATGTCCTTTAACACAGCAAAAAACAAAAAACCCCCGCCTCTATAAAAGAGACGAGAGTTTCCATTTCCCGCGGTACCACTCTAGTTGTTCCAAAAAGAACCAGCTTTCCTTTGTAACGGAGGATCTCCGGCGCACCCTAATCTTTTTCAGGTACGCATCTCAAAAGTGCGCTTCATTATCCGCTCCATATCAGGCTCCCACCATCCCTGACTCGCTTAGACTTCCCAGATAACTACTCTCTTTTTCATTGATTTTTCCAGTTTGATTATCAGTTATTATAATGGAAAGATTAGGATTTATCCATAGGCGTTAATAAATTTTTCCGTTAGGGAATCCTCTATATAAAGGAGGGTTTTTTTTATGGCCAGACGAAATAAAATACTTGTTCCAGAAGCTCGTAATGGATTGGATGCCCTGAAAGCCAGAGTAGTTCAATCCGGAAGGCCTGAAGATGCTAAATTTGAAGCAGCCGAAGAAGTGGGTGTTCCTTTGAAAAAGGGATACAACGGCCAGCTGACGTCCGAGCAGGCTGGTAAGGTCGGAGGAAGACTTGGTGGCAGTATGGTTCGCGAGTTGGTTAAAATGGCTCAGGAAAACTTGAGTAAACAAAAATAGAAGTAAGGAGCCAATTGTCAAGGCTCCTATTATTATTTTAAAAAAAGTTTGACAATTTTGTGACAATTGGTAGAATATTCAGTATAAGGAGTTGGTGGATATGCATGAAAAATATGTAAAAAACTTACAAACCTTTAAAATGGCATCAACTTATGTAGGGGTATCAGGAATCATTTTTCTTTTATTCAGCTTTTTTGAAAACGGTTCCAATCTTACACTCGGATTAGGTATCGGATTAACCGCTTCTTCAGTTGTCCTTTTCCTGCTTGGAATCTTTTTAGGGTTAATGGAAGAGTACACGCTTGCAAGTAAACGAAAAACAGCGTTGGCACAGCCATCGCGTCAATTTCATTATTAAATACACTAAAGACTTGTGATCTGGCACAAGTCTTTTTTAATTTGCCGGCCCGCTTAATAGAAAAACCTTCATGATCTCAGCAATTTGTTCGGAGCTTAAGGGTTCATGGTTTCTTTCCCAATCAGAAACAAGCGCTATATACATTTTTAATAAAAGAAAGCTGGTAATTTCTATATCTCTTGGAGGAATGGCTCCCTTTGAAATCGCAGTCTCCATCTTTTCCCTTAAATAAGCAATAATTTCATCCTCTACATGCCGCAGCATTTCGGAAACAGCTATGGTTCCCATTTCTTTTTCTTCTTGGACGAGCTTGATCATCAGCTGGTGCTGAGAACGAAAGGCTAATAACCGGGACAAGGCCAGATGAACATTTTCAGCAAACGTTAAATCTGACTCGATGACTGACTCAGCCTCCGCAATCATTTCCTTAACAAGAGTAGAGATGATTTCTTCAAATAGTTCTTCTTTATTTTTAAAAAAGGTATAAATGGTTCCTTTTCCTACATTAGCGAGCCTTGCTACCTGGTCCATTGTGGTGGCTTTATAGCCAAATAAAGAAAAAGATTTTGTAGCCGCTTCGACGATCATCTTTCTTCTGTCGGGAGCCATATTATAGTCCTCCTATTTTGACTAATTTAGTTTTTTGGTCAAACTTTTATTTTACTATAACATAGCTTTTCCATCGTTTCAAACGAAGAAAAGGTTTATGATCCTGTTGAGCGGTAGTGTCTAACACCGATTTGCCAAATGAGAAAGCAAGGGACAATAAATAAACTTCCTGCTATAGGTATCAGCATATTTGTTATAGCATTTCCTTCATTCTTACCGAGAATAAACATTAATGGTAAATAATTAACCGTTCCAAACGGAACGACGTACGTAAAGAAACGAGTGACCCATTTTTGATAAATTGTTAACGGATATTGTGCCACCTCTCTGCCGCCATCGGTAAAAATATTGGCCAACTCTAAGCCTTGGACCGTCCAAAAACACATGGCTGCTGCAAGCATGTATATACCTAGAAAAATAAAAATCCCGCTTACCACCATAAAAAGCAGTGTAAAAACCTTCATTACATCCCATTCAATCGAAAGGTTACTTAACGCCCAGATCAAGACAAAGCCACTTTGGAGAAGACGCCCCACTCTTGTAAACTCAAATTTTGACCCAAGAACCTGCAGAAACGTGCTTCGCGGCCGGACAAGGAGCCGGTCAAAATCCCCATTGACGATCAGATTGGAGAAGACATCAAAGCCACGGGCAAAGCATTCGCTCAAAGAAAAAGCAAGATGAATCACAGCAAAGCAAAGTGCCACTTCAAAAAATCCCCATCCTTTAATTTCCCCAAACTGCTCAAACAAAAAATATACTCCAAGAAAGACAACGAACGGAATAAAAAACTGGCCTACCGATAACAGCCAAAAAGATGTCCGATATTGCAACTGGGATTTGAAATGGATCAGTAAATATTTAAAGTAAAGCTTCATTTCATTAACCTCCTTGAACAACCACCTTTTGTAAAACACGGTTAAGTGCCACTCTCCCCAGGCAGATGAGAACAAGGACATAGACTGTTTGAATGGTGATTCCTATAACAGCCTCCGGCCCCGTGATATGTCCGGAATATACTCGGAATGGAAAATCAGCCGTCCAGCGGAATGGAAGCAGATTAGCGATCTTTTGCAAGGATTCTGGCATCAAGGGCACTGGGATAATTAATCCAGCGAAAAACTCCCCTATCACAGAAAAGATTAATAAAGACCCCACTGGTGACATGGTTAAAAACACCGATATATACAAGAACATTGAGATTGAAACTAATAGAAGTAAACCTAGGATGAGGGCTATAAAAAATAATAGAAAAGCAGAGAAACTATGCGGCAGTGTCATGTTATAGGGTTTCGGAAGAAGCAAGGCAATGAAAAGAATCGGAAAGCACCTCAGAAGGGCGCTGGACAGACGCTGAGCAAGAAGCTTAGCATACCAAAAACCATACAAGTCGCAGGGCCGGCATAACTCGTACGCAATGTTCCCGCTTGTGATTAAATCAAACAGCTCGTTGTCACGAAACCAGAGTGTGATAAAAACAAGAAAGGCTTGCTTTAGCCATATGTAATCAATTAGTTCATTTAAAGAAATCGGTGGATTTTGGGTGTATTGGTAAAAGGCCTCAAATACCATGATCGTAATAAAGCCCCAGAAAAATTGCGTTGCTACACCGGCAATCGCTGCGGTTCTATATTGTAATCCAAAAAGGAGTCGGAGCTTGAGGATGGATCCATAGACTCTCATATTTGATACTCCTTATAAAGTTGAACAAGCATATCTTCAATTGGCTGGGATTCAATGGTTACATCTTCTATTTCCACCACGCTCGAGAGTCTGGTCATCAACTCTGATGTCTTCATATTTTCTATTTGGAGGACTGCCCTGTGCGGTGACCAGGAAATCGTGTCGGCCCCGGGAATGTGTATGGGATTCGGATTTTTTTTATAATCAACTGTAATGGTCTTATGAGTGCCAAACCTCTTCCTCAATTCTTCGAGCTGTCCATCGTATAATAAGCACCCCTTTCCTATTAGAATGACTCTTTCTGCCAGTGCCTCAATGTCGTTCATATCATGTGTTGTCAGGATAACGGTTACCCCTTTTTCTTTATTGATAGTTTTAATAAATTGACGGACGGCTAGCTTGGACACGGCATCAAGTCCGATGGTAGGTTCATCTAGGAATAGGATCTTTGGACTATGCAAGAGGGAGGCCGCCATCTCACAGCGCATCCGCTGCCCCAAGCTTAATTGGCGGACAGGTGTATGGATAATTGTTTGTAATTCGAGTGTTTCTATCAGCAGGTTTAGGGTCGTTTGGTAGTCTTGACGAGGAATCTTATAGATGTCTTTGAGGAGTTCAAATGAGTCGGCCACTGGTACGTCCCACCAGAGCTGGGAGCGTTGCCCGAAAACGACACCAATATTTTGGACATACTGGATTCGGTTTTTCCAAGGGATGAAGTCCATAATCTTGCAGGTACCGGTATCGGGCACCAGTATTCCACTCATTATTTTAATTGTGGTTGATTTGCCTGCTCCGTTTGGTCCAATGTAACCGACGATTTCACCTTGATTAATAGAAAAAGAGAGGTCTTTCAGCGCATGGACGGTGGTGTGTTCACGATAAAACAAGGCTTTTGCCGCCTGTCTCAAACCTGTTGGGCGTTTAGCAATTTTATAGGATTTCCCTATCCCTTCTAAATGAATCAAATTCTGTAACCCTCCCCTTATTTTGAATCATAGAGGAAGATAATAACATTTTTTCTAAATAATTGTCAATACTTTTCTGAACTGATTGAAAATTTAACAAAAGATTCATTGTTATGATCTAGCGTTGCTTGTTAATTTTTTTACAATGGATTTGAACTATTATTTTTTAGAAAGGTTGTGGCATATGGCTTATAAGCCTCGGTTTGAATCAGCCGATTTAAAGATTCTTGGGTATTTAAATAAACGGATGGTTTTACCTGAAAAAGATAGGCAACATTATTTAACCCTTAAGAAAGGGTATGAGGGTGAGGTAATGTTTGATGAGATGACCGAAAAACTATCGTGTGATTGTCTAATTTTGAACGATTTGCTATTAAAGGTAAACAATACTACTTTTCAAATAGACTCATTGATTATTACGGCCGATACAATATATAGTTATGAAGTGAAAAATTATGAGGGGGATTATTATTATGAGCAAGAGAGATTATATAAGAAGCCCAAAACTGAATATAATGATCCCCTAAACCAATTGAGCCGCAGCGAATCCTTACTCCGTCAATTACTCCAGAATCTCGGATACACTTACGTTATTGAGGGCTGGGTAGTCTTCATCAATCCAGAGTTTACCCTCTACCAAGCTCCCCTTAATAAACCATTAATACTTCCAACTCAATTAAATAGACAGGTGAAAAAGTTAGATATGATTTCTTCTAAATTAAATGAAAAACATAAAAAATTGGCAGACAAGATCCTATCACTCCATATAGAAGAGTCTCCTTATAAACAATTACCGCAATTTACTTACGGGCCGTTGAAGAAAGGAACTACCTGTGCCTCCTGCCACTCTTTCTCTGTGATAGTTCGGGGAAACAAGTGTATTTGTGAGGATTGTGGTCATATGGAGCTTCTTTATTTTGCTGTTTTACGGAGTGTGAGAGAGTTCCAGGTTTTATTTCCAGACAGCAAGATTACAACCAATATCATTTTTGAATGGTGCGGGGTGGTTGAATCTAAAAAGAGAATTGCAAGGATACTAGAAAAGAGCTTTAAAATAAAGGGATATGGTCAATGGTCATATTACGAATGACTTTAGTAGATAGCATAATGTTAATTTAATAAAAGCATTTTTGGGGACAAACTTGAGAGGGTTTGTCCTCAAGTTGCTTTATTGAAGATAATTTCTTCATTTTTTTGCTGCATTTGTCTTCAAGAAGACCTATTGAAGACAGTTCCTCCCTTTCTCCATGTGGATTTGTCCTCAAGAGC
>NZ_PGVE01000097.1 GCF_002860255.1 Neobacillus cucumis | reverse complement strand
AAGGAGGCCATCAGAAAGGGTATATGGTCACAAAAAAATTTAATTGAGCCCAAAGAAGCCATCGGATTAGTGTGTAAGGTCACAAAAAAACTAATTGTACCCAAAGAAGCCAAATGTTTCTACTTAGTGGGCACAATTATAATTATGGACCGTTGAAGGAGTTAGTTGCATCGGTGATCTGAAGCAACCATAAAAAAAACCAGCGCCCCCCGAAAAATCGATAAGACACTGGCACCCTATACTAAACATCCACCAACTTACTCCTGCGGCACTCCTCATGAAACGCCCGGAGCCGTTTCGTCCGCTCCATCAGCGTCTCCAAGAAATATTCCCAGTCATCCACGCGCTTCAACTTCTTATACAACGTCCGCAGCTTCTTCAAATGCCGCACGGCCATCTTATAGCTCGAACGATTTTTTTGATCAATCTCGCGCTGCGCGGTCTGATGCAGCATCCCAAGCAGCACCTCAGGCTGTTCCTTCTCAATCACCTTTAACCGATCCTTCGGCAGATCATAAAAATCCAAGCCGACAAACGCCTGAAGCTCGCCCCAGCGCTCATACTGCTTGCGCTCAAACAACAAATACTCATACTCCCCAAAACTATACGGAAGCATCACAAGCAAGCCGCGCTCATACAAATCCACCCGATCATTCTCTGCACAAAACGTGGTCAACGCCTTAAGGGCATTCCGGGCAAACGTCACACAACTATGATAACCGCCCAACGCCGTCAAATAGCCCTTCACTTTTTGCAAAAATAACTCAATCAAGACCGCAACGCGGCGCCACGCCTTCAACGTGGTCAAATACTCAATCCAAAACAGCATATAAGGCGTAATCTCCTCATCGGTAAACTGACCCATCAGCCGCACCGCCGCCTCATCATTCCCAACAAGGATATTCAAATGAACCCCAGCCACCATCAAAGGCAGCGGATTCTCCCAATCCTGGAGCGCCTTCAACCCAGCTTGGATCTTCGTCAACTCCTCCTCACGCCAATCCTTCTTTTTGAAAAATTGCACCCACAACAGCCGGTACAAATAAATCCGTTCATACTCTAACCCGCTACAGCAGCGCAAGAGGTCGAATGCATCATTCTTTAACCGTTCAATAAACTCATCAAACGCAAACGGCAGCGACTGGACACCAATTTTTACAGCTAAATCCTCGGCATCATCCATCAAATTGTGGAACAAATGCAAATAGGCACGCTTCACCATGTCCTCATCATGCCCGAGCTGCTCGCTCAGCATCGCAAGCTTTCGAAACGACACCACCATCGCAACCATTTCATACAACAAGCGCCATTCCTGCTCCACCGGTGCGCTCGCATGGATGCGCCGCTCATAAATGCCGTACAGCTCCGGAATCACATACGGGCTCGTAAACTTTTTCGAAGCCAGCAGCGTATCAAAGCTCACTTCAAACGAGTGAACCCATCGGCTGTAGTCCGGCTTCAGGATGCCATTCGCCTTAATCAAATCCTTCGCTGTCTGCATGCCCCAGTCTGCCACTTCCTTCTGCTCGCGCGCAGGCTCACGCCATGCCGTTACCCAGTCACCAACACTGCCAAACTTGGAAAAAGCTGCGAAAAAGGTAGCCATCTGATGGCGGCAAAAGCCCTCCGTAGGGCAGGTACACGAACTCATCGAGGCAAAGACCAAATCGAGCTTTACATAGACGCGCGTTACGTCCTGAACCATGGACGTGATTTTATCATTGAATATTTGTAATTGCTTGACCACCCCTTGACGGTAAAGCATTAAACCCTTTTGGACGAGCTTCGCATCCTCTGCATCAGTGGGAATCAAAAGCTCCCGAACTTGCTCCTCAAAATGCTCCATTTGTTCACTAGCATGCGTTGACTCCAAGGCCGAAACCCCCATTTCTAAAAATCCATATTCCTCTATTATAACCAAAAAATCGGGATTAGGTAAATGTGGGAAGGGGATGAACGAATAATGAAAAATCCCACCTTTATGGTGGGACGAGAAGTCTTTTTAGAATTTTTTCAAGAGAAGGTGTATGTGGAAAACCATAAACTTTTGATTCCACAGACTATTTTGTAAAGACGAAGTGATTTCATTCTTGATGCTTGAGTTGAATAAACGTGGTTAGTTCCACAAACTGAAAATGTGGAGTGATGGAAGCTTCGTGCCGCTGGAATTAAATGCTATGATCTTCTGACTCTGCATAGGTTTCTATGGTTGTGTCTCTACACTCCCAACACTCCGCCCGGTTCCTCTCCATCTTAGATAATTCCTGTCCGCATGAAATACAAATATCCATTAAGCATCCCTCTTTTCGTGTTTTTTATTAAAAATACCTACAACTTCATTTAGTAAAGAAGTTGTAGGTATAATTATAATACAAAATATTCCGATAATAAAGAACAAATAGATATAAATTAAGTTACATAATTTGCGAGTATATCACAATGCCGTTTCAAACCAAGAGAGTCATAGATGACTAGATAGGTAAGCATATCAAGAAGGGCCAGCGGTTCGACTATGCTTGAGCAACAAAGTGTCTGTAAACCGCTGGGTAATTCTCTGAAACTATTAGTTTATGATAGTAACCTTCACTTGTTTTCTGCCAAACTCCATAGCAGACTTTTGGTCCGGAATAAATACATCAATTCGGTTGCCCTTAATGGCGCCGCCCGTATCAGCAGCAGTCGCATATCCATGACCTTCCACATAAACCTTTGAACCTAACGGAATGACGTTTGGATCCACAGCGATGACTTTCGC
Organism: Neobacillus cucumis; assembly: GCF_002860255.1. Taxonomy (GTDB): domain Bacteria; phylum Bacillota; class Bacilli; order Bacillales; family Cytobacillaceae; genus Neobacillus; species Neobacillus cucumis_A. Next base: position 7,988 of record NZ_PGVE01000097.1, on the reverse strand, counting down.
ATTTGGATTGGCATTCAAATCGACGCCTGTTTTGGTAATTCCGGAACAGCCTTCGCAACTTGCTGTATAAGCGGTTGCCGTAACCGTAATCGTTTTAGAAGACTTTTCAGCAGGAACCTGGGTCTCTGCCGACTTTACAGCCGTTTTTACCGGAGCTTTAGCCGTAATAGTTGATGGTTCCGCTGTATTTGGATAAATGACAAGCTGTAAACCTGGTCTAATGAGATCTGAGTTTAATTGATTCCATCTTTTAAGGTTATTTACGGTGGTACCATTCGTTCTTGCGATTCCCCACAGAGTGTCACCTGATTGAACTATGTATTTTTTGGATAATGTAACGTTTAGTTGATCATTAGGATGGATTAAATCGGAAGATAATCCGTTTAATGCTTTTATGTCTTGTACGGAGATACCATTATTTCTTGAGATCGCCCAAAGAGTATCGCCTTTTTTCACCACGATTTCTTTGGCTTGTACGTTTGCACTGATTGCACCCCAGATAGTTAGTGCTGCTAACAATGAATATACTTTTTTTCTCATTTAATTAACCTCCAACCTTATTTGTTTTCGTGAGTTGTTAGGTTAATATTAACACGAAATATTCTGAGAAAAAGAACAAGCATATGTTAATTAAGTTACATAAATTGCATTCATATCACAAATTCATCTCAAAAACAGCCAATCCCGGAAACGAAGACAAAACTTAAATTACAAACGTTACTTTTTCATTAAGAACGGTAGAAACCATAGCATGTATGAGTTCTTTTTATTAGAATGGGTTCAAATCTTCAATTTATAAAAGGAGGATGACTATGTTATTCAAAGCCCAAAAGAAAGCAGAAATAGGGGATCGTATCTTTTTTAAAAATGGAGTCAAAGGAATCGTTCAGAAGGTGTATGATAATTCTGTGATAACAAAGATCATCGAAAATAAGACGGAATTAGAGTTTAAAGAAAATATAACAGTCGTCGCACACAAAAATTATAGGGTTTTGGCGTAGAGGCCGAGCGTAGAAACAGGCTGGATAGCTTTAAAAGGCTGTCCAGCTTTAATGAATTTTGCGTATGGTTGTTATTAACAATGGAACCGTTAGGAATAACATAAGAACTAAAATGATACCGCTTAGATAATATTGAACATTAGGTTTATATCCAAAACTGCCGAAGATAAAGATAGAAGAAAGGAACAAAAAGGCTAAAAACAGTTCAAAAATAAAGGTAAAGATAAAAAAGAATACATAAGGAATCACGACCTCTTTATTAGAGACGTGTTGTAACGTTAATCCTTCCCAGCATAAATCAGCTAATTTATTGATTTTCCCCATTTGTATCACCCCTAATCATTCACATATACTCTTTTTAGTTTTCTCAATTTTATGATTTTTATAACAATATATTTTTAATATTGTCTCTGTTATAACTGAATGTTGAGTTCATTGTGTTTGAAAAATAAACGGCAAAATTCCGTTTAAATTGGGAAATACCCATATTTCCTTGAAAATAAAGGAAGTTTTTCCGTTTATATTATCCAAATCATTGGATTTTGTCTTATTTAGAGCAGTTAATCGGAATATCTCCGTTTATATCTGCTTCTTCAGCTCCCTCTATAACATTAGCCGGAAATTCTCCGCCTATGAATCTCATACCTACACGAAAATGAACAATGAAGAATAACAGAGCCTTAATTTTAAAAATAATGGTCGTGGAACGCGAAAAAAATTCATCAAAAAAAGCATTGCTGACGAAAGCAATGCTTTACTTAATAGATTAAGAAAGTATAACTGTCCAGCTCCAGACGCCATCGGCTCGAGATCACAAGCCAATAGACGGGCGCCTTGCGCTTTTCTTATTTCCACCATTGCCACCACTTTTTTTGACTAGCGGCGGCAATCTGGTTTCTTGTTTCTTCTTCTATTCTTTTACTTTGTTCGGCCATCAGCTGCTCTGTGCGTTGTACATACCGGAGAATATGATTCAGCTTCTCTTCTAGAGAGGCTTCCCGAACAGCCTTTTCCTTCAAATGCTTGATTAAATCTAAGTTTATTTGTTCCAAATGTTCGATTCGCTCTAGCAGCTCCTCATGATGACAGTCCTGCTTCCTATCCTGGTCATTAGTAGTCTGTTCTGCTTCCTTAACCGTGACCGTAGCATCTTCTTCTTCCATAACCGTATCCGTAGTATCTTTTTCTTCCGTATCCAATGTCATCACGGATAGAGCAGACTGCTCAATGGTCATCCCATCTTGCTTATTGAATTTGATTAATTGGCGGAGAGTGTCAACATCTTTTTCAAAATAGCTTCTGTGACCCTTCGCATTGCGGTGAATTTGATACCCATGTCCTTCTAGGTGAGTGGCATACTTCCGTAAAGTACTGCTATCTATTCCAAGCAGATCTTTTACGTCACTAGGTGAATAGATTTCCTCCATTACATTACACCTCCGCTGGAAACTTCTAAATCGAAAGTGGACTATTTAAAAAATAGATCAAAAGCAATGGTGATTAGCCAGCCAAGAACGAGAGCAGCTGATAAATATGTACTAAGATAAAGTAAAATCTCAGGCAAGATTTCTCCTCCTCTTATTTTTACTTGCAGTTTTAAATCCTTTTCTGTATTAGACAAAGCCATTATAACAAGCATTTTTTAAAAATTTGTCGAACGAACAGAAAGTAACCTATTTGTAAAAAGACTGTTAACTAGACTTAATAAAAGTACAAAAAGAGGAAGGATTCCCTTTAATAGACATGTGCTAATTTAACTATTTTAAGAAGTAGGTAAGACTTAACTGGACAAGAATAGGAATGTTACTTAGACTAAAAACAAATTCTACCAAACTAAAAATATGAAAATTCAAAAAATGATGGAGTTCTACGGATCACCCAAATCAGTTTGGATAACGAGGAGGAGTCATCATGATGGAATTTGATACGAAAATGGACATACACCAATTGGCATCGATTAAAGTAATCGGTGTGGGCGGCGGGGGAAACAACGCCGTGAACCGGATGATCGAGGACGGCGTCGAAGGTGTAGAGTTTATTGCTGTGAATACGGATGCACAAGCGATTCATCAATCTAAAGCAGGGACCAAGATGCAAATCGGTCAATCCTTGACAAAGGGTTTAGGGGCAGGCGCCAATCCAGAAATAGGAAAAAGGGCTGTGGAAGAAAGTAAAAGGCAGATAGAAGAAGTGTTAGCAGGTGCTGACATGGTTTTCGTTACGGCTGGAATGGGCGGTGGTACGGGGACAGGGGCAGCACCTGCTATTGCTGAAATTGCCCGGAAACTGGGTGCCCTGACAATTGGTGTTGTCACTCGTCCGTTCAAATTTGAAGGCAAGAGGCGGGCTGTCAACGCAGAAAGTGGAATTGACGCCATGAGGGAAGCCGTTGACACCTTAATTATTATTCCGAATGATCGCTTATTGGAGATTGTCGATCAGAAAACTCCTATGATTGAAGCTTTCCGTGAGGCGGATGCTGTACTTCGCCAAGGGGTACAAGGGATTTCCGATTTAATTGCTGTGCCAGGTTTAATTAACCTTGATTTTGCTGACGTGAAAACAGTCATGTCCCATAAAGGGACGGCCTTAATGGGAATAGGTATGGCGACGGGCAGCAATCGTGCGGCCGAAGCAGCCGAGAAAGCCTTAAATAGTCCGTTACTCGAAACTTCTATCCATGGAGCACAGGGTGTCATTATGAACATAACTGGCGGTCAAAATTTAAGTCTGTTTGAAGTACAGGAGGCAGCCGAAATCGTTGCTTCTGCTTCTCATGAGGAACTAAATATGATTTTTGGTTCGGTCATTAATGAGAACTTAAAGGACGAAATGATTGTAACGATTATTGCCACTGGATTTACTGAGCAAGAGAGTACCGTATTACAAAATGCCCCCTTGCCAGCAGAGGAAGAACTATCGAATCCATATCAAAGGGAACCACGTTATCGGACAGAGGAAGAACTATCAAATCCATATCAAAGGGAACCACGTTATCGGACAGAGGGAGAACTATCGAATCCATATCAAAGGGAACCACGTTATCGGACAGAGGATGAAATATCTCATCCGTATCCAAGGGAACAACGTAATCCTATAAACCATGGCAAACCCGTTCAAACTTATAACCGACCTTCAGAAAACTCTGCAGATTCTCTAGATGTCCCTGCGTTTTTGCGCAATCGAAAAAGACGATCTTAAAAAAATTCGTAAAAAAAGGTAAGCACCTTACAAGTGCTTACCTACTTAAAACCTCATCTAAAGAAATGATTTTATGCTTTAACTCTTTATTTGAATCTAACACACCTATGACAAATTGATTATCTTCTGTTAGTGTCGCATATCTAAATCGTTCCTCCTCATTGATGAGAAAAGCTGTTTCTTGTGCTGCCTCCATCTTCGCAAAGACACTGTCTGTATACTCAAGTGGGAGAAACTCATCTAATCCTTCTGTCGGCATCCCAACCCATTTAAATAGGAAATCTTTAATGGAGTATTGCTCAATCATGGATAATTTTTTCTTAAAAGATAGCTTATTGATGGGTACTGTTTTCATGTTAATCACTCCTCAAATTGTAAGAAAAGTGTACACCTTCAAATTTCTAACATCAACTGTATTATAGTAACAGAATATTTACATTTTTATTTCGGGCTCATGGTTAGGCGTGCATTTTAACTAAGGATATAAAATGTCGGGCACTCTAAACTATCGAAACCACAGAGGAAGAACTCCTTCAAGGGTTGAGGATAAGCCAATCTTTTATCCAATTTTTAGAAAATAAATTATGATAGACCTAAGAGGGGAGTGGATGGCTATGAAATTAGCGAAACTTTATGAAACACACGTAAATACAAGAAATTTGGAAAAAGCGATTGAATTCTATCAGTCTCTTGATTTGGAGCTTGCCTACGTGGTCAAGGAGAGAAGAGTGGCGTTCTTTTGGCTGGGGGACAACACCGTGAAGGAACAAATGCTGGGAGTGTGGGAGGTACCAGAAGAGAAGTTCACTACCTCGCACTTTGCCTTTGGCGTCTCGCTTGAAACACTAATGGAAGTACCCTCCTACTTAGAAAAAAGGGGAATTAAGCTCCGGCCATCATTTGGGGAAGAAACAACCGACCCCGAAGTCCATACCTGGATGCCGGCCGCATCCTACTATTTCAGGGATCCGGACGGCAACTCGCTGGAATACATTGCACTGCTAGAAGGATCGCCAAGACCTGAACTGGGAAGGATTCGTTTAAGCGATTGGAACAAAAGAAAGTAAAGCAAAGAAAAAGCCAACTCTCACTGAGTTGGCTCAATATTTAAGTCTTCCATATTTGATAGAGTAGAAACCTGTTCAAATAAATGAGAAAGATAGCTGTTCAATTCAAATCCATCTTCATTAACAAACTCGGATAATAGTAATAATTGACTTTTCATTTTTCCCATCTCCCTATGAAATGTCTTTACAATTACTATTCCCAATCTACCACTCTTTTATACATGAAAAATCTCCCAAATGGGAGATTTTTTTAATAGAATCGCTTAAATGCCGCAAAGTGGGCCGTATAATACGGGCTATGTAAATTAGAAATCATGATACCGTGCGCTTCATCCGCATGTATGAATTGATTTTCATTAAGATAGAACCCCACATGGGAGATTCCTTGCTTATATGTATTCTCAAAAAATACTAGATCGCCGGCCTTTGGTGTATTTACATAATAGCTGCGGTCATAATAGCCTGCTGCCGAAGTTCGGCCCAGCGATTTCCCCGCCTTATTCGCAACATAATAAATAAATCCGCTGCAGTCAAAACCGGAAGTCGAGCTGCCGGCCCAGACATAGGGAATCCCTATTAAACTCTTGGCTGTTGAAACTACCTTTGCCCCAAAATCTGAATCAGTCACAGGGGCTGCTGGTGCAGATACGACAGGAGCCTTGCCTGTCACCTTAAGTGTTTGTCCCACATAAATCATGTCAGACTTTAAGCTGTTAAGTGTCTTTAATGCCTGGACCGTCATGTCGTAGGTCACGGCAATTTTTCCAAGTGTATCTCCGCTTTTAACTACATAATTACTAGTGGCAGCGGTTGGCTTTGGTTTGGACGCTGCTGGCTTCGCTGCCGCAGGAGCTTTCGTAGCAGCTGGAGTGCTGGTACTAGTTTGTTTCGCGTTAACCTTAAGCTTTTGCCCAACATAAATCAAATCGGATTTTAAGCTATTAAGCGATTTTAATTGCTGTATGCTCATTCCATACGCACTGCCAATTTTGCTTAAGCAATCCCCACTTTTCACCGTATAAGTAGTCGTGGCGGTCTGCGGAGTAGCGGAAGTCACTGGTTTACTGGTACTTGCGGCCGCTGCCGGTTTCGTTGGTGCAGTTACCGTAACCGTTTTACCAGGGGCCGATACCTTAAGCGTTTGGCCCACATAAATGGTCGTACCCTTCAGGTTATTCCACTGCTGAATTTCGCCGACGGTGACATGGAAGCGGTTGGCAATCTTAATCAGAGCATCCCCGCTGACAACCTTATAAGTCGTTTGCTGAACCGCCTGAACGGAGGCAGCTGGTGCATTGGAGGAAAGCTGCAGCGTTTGATTCACATAAATCCGGTCAGAGGTTAAACCATTTAATTTTTTGATATTATCCACACTCGTATGATGATCCGAGGCGATTTTTGATAGAGTATCACCTTTTTGAACCTTATATGAAGCCGCCAGTGCGGAACCTGCAAATGCGAAAGAGAAAAGTGCCGTTGTCGAGAGAGAACGAATGATAGTTTTCTTCATCTAGGAGAAATCACCTCAAAATTTCATATTTTTATTAATTTTACCATAGTTTGCTAATATTTTCAGAAAAATTTCCCATATTTCTCATGGAATTTTAATTTTTCTTCGATTTGCGAACTTATATATTAATAAACGACAAAGTATTACAAAATGATTACATTTTCATAACGTTTTCGACATAATCTAGCAATCTCCCAAAATAGTCAGTAAACTGGAAATAGATATGTAAATACTGGGAGGAAAAATGAAAAAGAAACTTTTAGCATTCGTTACTGCTACTGTATTTGGGACATCGTTATATAGCACTTCAGCCATGGCTGCAACTATTAAAGTAAAAAGCGGGGATACTTTATCTAAGTATTCCAAGCAATATCATATATCTGTATCAGAAATTAAGGCCGCAAATAAATTATCAAGTGATAGAATTTATGTAGGTCAGAACTTATACATCCCTGAAAAGGGAAAGGCCGCGGCGAAAACAACCAGTGCGAGCCCGTCTTCAACCGTATATACGGTTAAATCTGGTGATACTTTATCATCCATCGCCAAGAAATATAAGACTACGGTAGCACAGCTTAAAGCGTGGAATGGTCTGAAATCGGACTTTCTTAAAATAGGTCAAAAATTAAAAATTAATAGCAGTAATGTAACGGTGACGGCCGCTAAACCTGCGGTGGCTGCTAAACCTGCAGCGAACACTATTAATAAAAACAAGTTAATTCAGGATGCAAAATCCGTGATTGGGACTCCTTATAAATGGGGAGGAGTTACGCCAAAGGGATTCGATTGCAGCGGATTTATTTATTATGTCATCAACAAACAAAAATCCAGCTCCCGTCTGACGGTGGATGGGTATTGGAAGACGACGAAACCGGTGCTTAAGCTATCGGTAGGTGATTTTGTTTATTACCAAACGTATAAGAAAGGTCCTTCGCATATGGGGATTTATGTTGGTAATGGTCAGTTCATTCATGCCTCATCGTCCAAGGGAGTCCAAATTTCGCAAATGAATAACTCTTATTGGAAACCTCGATATCTTGGGGCTAGACAATTATAAAACATAAAAATGACTATCATTTGATAGTCATTTTTTTATTGGTAGGTTTGTATTTTGTTTTTAGAGGGGGATTGACTACATTGCTGAAAGATTTATTGGGATAGCGGTCGCCAATAAGGCGGATAGCCAACCTTGTTGAATGAATTTTTCGG
>NZ_PGVE01000096.1 GCF_002860255.1 Neobacillus cucumis | reverse complement strand
GGGACGGTTCTCATGCTTCTGAAGCATGAGAACCGTCCCTCTGTTTCTTTGGCAAGTCATTCACTTCATCTGCCACCCGTATTCCAGATTCAATGGCTCCTTGCATCCAACCGTGCGTAAGGGTGGTATGTTCCCCTGCAAAGTGAACTCTTCCTGCAGGTATAAAGATATAAGGAAATAGCTCGTGTTCCTGACCGGGTTCAAAGGTCGCTAAAGCACCAGTTGCATAAGGATCATCCACCCAACTAAAGGAAGTTCCGGACACAAATTCAGCATAGACCTGGTCTCCGTAAATTTCAGCTAAGTTCTTTAAAGCATATTGAATCCGGTCTTCGTTTGATAGACCATTCCAGGTCAAAGCCTCATCTGCCCATGTATAACTTGCCAGAATCACAGCCGGCCCTTTTGTGCCAATCCCTTGACTCGGGTAATACGTGAAACGAATCGGCAGATCCGTGATGGATTTACCACCATATTGATTGTACGTTTCCCAAAACCTGCTTTTAAACTCAATTCCAACTTTTGTCGCCGCCATATAATTCAGTTCACGAATCGCTCTCCGTTTATAATAAGAAAAAGAATCGTAGGGTTCCACTTCAACAAATCGTAACACGGAAAAAGGGATGGTGATAATGGCTAGATCACCAGTTATCGTAGATGGCTCTAATGTTTGAGGATGGTTGGAATGGATCGTTACACTATTCTGGTGTTGGACAATTTTCGTCATTCTCTGATTGAATCGAATATGATCTTTTAATTGTGGGAGAAACGCCCTTGGAAGTAAATCCATCCCACCCGTTATTTCATAGAAACGATCGGTTCTGAAGTCTGCTGCTTCACGCAAAACTTCCAGTAGTGACATCCCCATATATGCTTCATAATCAAGAAGTACACCCATCATATCCACTGCGCCATCTGAAAAAGTGGTTCCAAATTGATAATGATAATATTTTAAGAATGAACCTAGCGAATAGTCTTTAAATTCTTTTTCTATGAGAGGCCAATGTTTCACTGGATCTTTGTTGATAAAGTCGACGATTGGCTGTAGAGCCAAGTTTAACAGTTCCTCTGCCCCCTTCCCTTTTTCATTCGGTTCAACGGGGAAATTTAGGATATCCGGATCACGTTCATACATGTTAAGACGTGTTTTGACGCCATTGGCATATAGAATATCCAAGGGAGTTCGGTTAATAAATACGTTTACGCTTAAATTAAATTTTTTAATATATTCGAGAGTCAAAAGATGAAGATCAGGAATTCGCATAGGGCCTGCGTTTAAATAAAGCTCATTGCTAAAGGGGGAGCGGATGGTATAGACGCGTCCGCCGACTCTGTCGGTTGCTTCAAGAATGGTGACGTTGTGTCCAGCATCCTTTAAGAGAGAAGCCGCAACTAGTCCAGCTAGCCCTGCGCCAACAATCGTAATATTCTTTGGATTTTGCGTTTTTTTAAGACCATTTCTAATTATTTCAAGCATTTGTTGAGCCGATAACTTTGCATTTATGTTAATAGGCATCCCATCGCCCCTTATGGAAAAAGAATTATTACATTGTATTCACACTCGGAGAGGGCTATGTGTTGTAGGCTTGAATAAAAACGAATAGGAACGTTAATAGAATGTAGTAAGTAGTAAGTGAAAGAGAAATAATTGTGGAAAAAGGGACTATTTTCTGGGAAATGAACGGATGAATTTCGACATTCTTCTTTTCATGACGGACTGGAAGGAAATTAATATATCAAATTTTTTAACTGGTTAATCTAATGATTTAATAATAGAGCATAAATTCGTGGAAGTTGATCGTTGTCGATTGTTAAAAGAAATTGCTAAATATTATTGACAGAATAATATTACAATCTTTATAATACAAAACGTACTTCTAAACTACGAACTATATTTAATATTTGAGCTATGAAGGGAATCTTAGTAGTGCTTATCTCACTGTTTTAAGAGAGCTGATGGAAGGTGGAAATCAGCACAAAGATAAGGATGAAATTCAATCCCAGAGCATCTTTTTCGAAATAAAGAGAAATCTTTATAAGGGGAAGACGGTCAATGGACCGTTAACAAAGTCGAGAGGCAGCGTTTTGTCTGCAACTAGGGTGGTACCGCGATAATAGTCGTCCCTACTGATTTAGTCAGTAGGGGCTTTTTTTTTTTCAGCTCTAGTGCTTTTTTATTTTATTCCTAGGAGGAAATCATCGTGGAATTACAAAAAAGATTATTGCCAAGGCATATCCGTCTGATGGCCATTGGAGGAGCCATTGGTACCGGTATATTTAAAGGAACTTCAGAAACAGTATCGATTGCGGGGCCTGCTGTTATTTTTTCTTATCTCTTCGCAGGATTATTGCTGCTTGTGGTGATGAGTGCGATTGCGGAAATGGCGATTGCTTATCCCGGATTGAATATGAAAGGATTTATTCGGCTGGCATTTGGCACTAAAATATCGTTTGTCATTGGCTGGCTGTACTGCTTCATGTGGCTGGTAGTATGTGTCATTGAAGTGATCGCGGCAGGAAGCTTTTTGCAGTATTGGTTCCCTTCAATGTCGTTATGGTCATTAAGCTTTATTAGTGCTATTTTCATTGTGGCCATCAATTTTATGAATGTAAAAAAGTACGGAGAGTTTGAGTTTTGGTTTGCTGGAATTAAAATTACCATGATTGTGCTATTTATTGTTTTAGGAGCAGGAATTCTTTTTGGAATCATTCCGAGTAGTGAAACTCACTATCTGCAAAACTATTCACAGCACCAGGGCTTCTTCCCGCACGGATGGTCAGGGGTGTTCTCGGCACTGTTAATTGTTATTTTCTCATACGGTGGATCGGAATTGATCGGACTGACATTAACAGAGACAAAGGATGCAGAGAAGGTATTACCTAAGGTGATTAAAGGAGTCATTTGGAGGATTGTCCTTTTTTATACAGTACCAATCTTAATCATTTGCGGGTTAATTCCATGGGATGAAATTGGCAATCAGGCTAGCCCGTTTGTCCAGGTGCTATCAGCAGTCGGATTTTCTGGTTCGGCTCATATTATGAACTTTGTTCTTATTACCGCTGTATTGTCTGCAGCGAACTCCGGGATTTATGGCTGTACGAGGATGTTACATTCTTTAGCTTCAGAAGGGGAAGCGCCAAAACAGTTTTCGTATGTAGCTAAAAACGGAATTCCCTTATACAGTGTGATCTTGAGTGCTGTTGTACTTGTTGGGGGAACGTTTGTGGCCTATTTTTCACCAGATCGTGTGTTTGGGTATCTGATGGCCATTCCGGGATTTACCGTTTCATTGGTGTGGATTGCTATTTGTTTAGCACAGTTGAAGCTTCGCAAGACCTACGATAAGCTTCCACATTTTCATATATGGGGATTTCCGTATGTGACAGCCTTTACAGCAGCAGCGTTGACAATTAGCTGTGTGGCATTTGCCTTTAGTGAGCAGAACCGGGTTAGTATTTTTGTCTGTTTAGGTATTCTGTTGATTTTAGTCATATGCTCAGGCTGGACAGGTAACAAAGATATTAACAAAGAGTAAGCAAAAAGAGGGAGTCCTTAAAAGATAAATTTGGGGACACCCTCTTTCTCTATGGATAACACGATTAATTGTGCCCTTTGAAGATGGGGAATTTGAACAGATGGTCATTTAAAAGTTTAATTGTGACCAAGGCCGAAGGATAAAGCGGATCTAAGGTCACAATTAATCAAAAAGCATCTACTAAAGCTTACAAAAACCTCTATCTATTTTGATAGAGGTTTTTTAATAGTATTCACTTCTCTCAAAGCTTCTCGAATTATGGCTGTAGGAGTTTACCTTAACTATTCTACTGCCACCAGCTCTTTCTCTAGTTCTTCCTTCCCGCAATCATCCAGCTGCTTAATCATCGTAATAAACGGTTCAATGAACTGCGGATCAAATTGTTTCCCAGAGCATGCACGTAATTCAACGATGGCTTCTTGGAAGGTTTTTGTTTTTTGATAGGGGCGTTCGGTTGTCATCGCATCGAAAGAATCAATCACACAGAGAATGCGTGCTAATTTCGGGATGGATTTTCCTGCTAGTCCATAAGGATACCCCTTGCCGTCATATCGTTCATGATGAAGCTCGACTAATGGAATTAAGTCTTCTAATTTCTTATTCGTTGAAATGATTTCTTTTCCAAAAGTCACGTGCTTTTTCATCATTTCCCATTCATGCGGCTCAAGCTTTCCTTTTTTCGTTAAAATCTCCCGCGGAATTTCAATTTTACCAATATCATGGACAAGGGCACCAAGAATCAATGTTTTCCTTTCATGGAGACTCAAGTTCAGCATTCTTGAAAAATCGACCGCATATTGGTAGACGCGTTTACTATGGCGATACGTATATACATCCTTTGAAAGGAATATTTTTAATTGATATTCTGCTTCCTCCATCTCTTTTTCAACAAATAGGGAGTGTTGAATCGAATACTCTGAATGAGGGTTATAAATTTGTACTAGGTTTTTCCCTTGATTTTTACCCGCATACATCGCTTGATCGGCTCTGTTTAGAAGTTCAGAAATACTATAGGTTTCTTTTTCACATTCGGCAATTCCGCATGAAAAAGAAAAACAGCCATACGGGAGGCGTTCTACTCCGCTATAGTAGGTATCGTTGGCTTTTTTTCTTAGCTCGTTCATGAACGAATAAGCGGTTTTTCGATCTGTATTTGGCATCACAAGGGCAAATTCTTCTCCGCCGTATCGGGCCACGATATAGTGGGCCTTTGCTGCTTCAGTTTGCAAAAAGGCACCGAATTCCTGAAGGAGATGGTCTCCTTGGATATGACCGTAGATGTCATTGTACTTTTTAAAATCATCGATATCGAGGATGGCCACACTTAATGGTGTATCATTTTCTTTTGCCGCAGTCACTTCTTTTTGCAGGATTTCTTTAAAATACCCGTGATTGTTAAGACCTGTGAGGGTATCTTTGTTGGCTTTATCAAGGGTTTCCTGAAACAAGCGGAAATGCTCATTAAAAGCAACGGACAAAAGGATGGCAATACATACAAATAAGATAAGTCCCAAAATGGCATTCACTTGTAGAAGAATGCCCAAAACAATAGAGAGTAATAATGTGCTAAGATAACTGACTAAAAACGTTTTATCCTTAACAATTCCACTCAAGGATGTAATGGAGCTTTCTGTTTGCTGTAGTAAAAAATATAAGCTTATTAATATGGTATTTAAAATAAAATAGGTAGTAAGTGAAACGATATATGGAAGCAAGTTTCTTGTATTTATATCACCTACTATTCCATTACAAAAAATAAATAGAAAGTAGGCAAGAATAGTCATAATACAATAAATAGAAAAATTGAATAGATGTTTCCACCAAGCAATCTTCCATTTAAAAATAGCATAAATAATCGAATTGATTAGTAGTACTTGTAATGTCAGATTAAGTCCAAATAAAAACATACTTGCAAGGTAAATCGCAGAGTCCATTGAGATGGAATTTCCGTCCGGAGGGATGGGGATTGTGTAATGATTTAGCAGGATAATTGCACCCACTAATGTAAGGGTAATCGCCCAATTTGTAGTATTGATCCTACTAAAAGGCTCCAAAATCATAAATCCTACAATCCCCAGTAACGTAACCATTAATAAATATAGATTAGCAGGCTGCTTCATTCTTTCCATTTTAATCACTCATATCTAAAAATAGTAGAAAGGAGAAGTGAAATAATCTTACTTCTCCTTTTTTCATTATATTAGTTTCATTCCAGATGTTAAAGCGACAATCATAGATGCAATAATAAGGGCATTTACTAAAACACCAGTTAATTTGATTCCTTCTGATTTTTGTTTCATTTTGCTTCACCTCCTTCCATGGAGAGTGAAGTTTTCTGCCTTTTTGAAGCAGGATGTTTGATCATTAGGTATTGGATAAAAAGAAAGGCTCCAATATTCATAATAATATCACCAATGCTGATGATTTGTGTTCGTGGATAAGGTTTGGTGATAGGGATAATATCTCCTAGAAATCCTAGTCTTGTAGAATCTGTTAAGGCTGCGTGTTTCGCATATAATTCCTCTTTTAGAACATCAAGGTAACCAGGTTCTAATATAGAGGCTGCATCTAATGAAACGGGCATTCTGCCGCCATTAAGGACCATTACTAAAAAATTTAAAAACACACCAAATAAAATAAGTGTAAATCCAGGGTTATTGCGGTTCATAAATAAAAATAACAGACCAAGTACATAAACAATGATGTAGATGTAACCGCTTATTTGTCCGAGAAATTTAAGGTTATTTTGAAGGGTAAAAACAGTTAATTCAACCACTAATAGTATAGGAAATATCCATCCCCATTTTAGCCTTAGCTGTGCGAGAGCCCTTAAGTTCCCTTTTCGAAGAAAGCCTACAATAAAAGCCAGTATGATGCCGTCAAATACCATATGTTTTAACCTGCCTATGCTAGAATAAAATATTTTGAGTAAAAGCGCAAAAATTCCGGAAAGGAAAAATATTCTTACAATACCATATCTATCTAATCAAAAAAGAATAACGTTTGCAATGCAGAAATTGGAAGAAATTATGTCGATTTTGTAAAATTGTGCACTTTTCGGGTATAAATTGATAGAGAATTTTGTCGAATGTTGTAAAGTAGTACCAAGTTGGTTAGGAAAATGGTCGATTATGACCTATTTTAAGAGGTTGATAATCATATATTAATTGTTGGAGATAAATTAAGGAAGGGTTATTTGCAAGACAATGAGCAAAAGAAGAGGTCAGAGTATACGGGGATATTGTCATAACAATTTTGTGACATAGACCTCTGACCTTTGGTACAAAAGACTAAACTAATGATTTTATTAGATTCTCAAGCTGTTGATAGGAATTTGTCTCATAGGTAGGATGAACGTTTTCGATTGGCTTTGCTTTCTTCGTGGTATTGATCCAAATGGAGCTCCAGCCTGCTTGATGGGCTCCAAAGATGTCATTCTCAAATGAGTCCCCAACCATACAGGAATCGATGCTATTTGTTTTAGTTTTCACATTCACATGCTCAAAGAAAGCCTTATGAGGCTTGGCATAACCGACTTCACTTGAGATAAAAATATGGTTTGCTGGGACCCACTCTGAAATCCCTAATGATTCTAGTTTTTGTCTTTGATGGGTTGAGGGCCCGTTGGTTGTTACAAAGATCGGAATGCATTTCGTGCTTGCATATTGGAGGATGTTTTTCATTTCGGGAATAAGAGAGACTTTGTATTGCTGGTTTTTGTATTCTTGCTGAAACGCATCCGCTTCGTCTGCCGAAATGGTATATCCGAAATCCTTAAAGGCATTCATCATTCGATATTGATGCATCTTTTCTAATGACATTTCCCCTGACTCAGTTAACGCGAACACTTTATCGCTGTATTCTCGGCTTTTTTTGAAGAGGTCAAGAATGGAAAGGTCTGTAATCCTTGAAAAAACACTATGATATGCTCCTTGAAAGGGTTGAAGCTGGTCATATAATGTATCATCTAGGTCGAAAAATAGTGCCTTCATGAGCTACACTCCCATAAAAATTAATAGAAACTACTTAATTATTATATTAAAATGTGAAACTAGAAGGAAGGGATGTGTATTTTCATACGCGGGACTCCTTTACCAACCAATCTTCAAATTCCCACCTGTCTAAAAACAATCTCACTATTATTCAGCTCATACTCATCATGAAGCCTTGCATGCATAAGATTGCAAAACTTATTTTCCGAAATTCCATAAAAATAAGCGAAGGGGTTTTTGATGTTCTGGTTAAACTTTAGGCCCCGAATGAGCTGCTTAAAGGAATCTATGGCCACATCTAGAATGACATCGTGATCATTTTCCCAAAGATTTCGATAGGCCGTGATTTTAGCCATTTTCCAATACTCTTCGATTGTTTTTACATCATTATAGAAGTACTTAACCAGCTGGACAAAAGGCTGTGGAACATGATCGCTCACATAGGTATGGTCTAATTTTGACGGTTCTTCTATACGTTCTTTTATCTTTTCATTTTTTTCAGTTTTTAAAAGATTACTAGCTTCTATAGGGTGGTCCAAGATTTCCTCTTTGGGTGGTTCATTTGAAGGGAAACGATTAAACTGGTATAAATTACTGGTCTGTGAACCGTTTTTTCTTTCCGTTTCAAAGACACTGAGGATTCCTAATTCCTTGGCTTTTAGGATCATTCGTTTAAAGGTAGAGCGAGAGATGCCATTGTCATGGCACTCTTCGTGGATGGATTTTAATATTGTACCTATTTTGGCATTACAAACACCTGGAATTTTGGCAGCATAACGGACCAATCTCTTTAGCCCCATTAATTCCCCTTTTGAAAAATGCTGCTTATGTTCTAGCAGCCACAATTCCATATGGTTATTAAAATCTTGTAAAGAATGAAATTGAGAAAATTGTTCAAAGCTCTCGATTTTACCTGATTTCAAAGGAAACACCCTTTCATCGTGAAGATTTATTTCTGGCATCTTCACCATATCGGGTTTAACTGGCTAAATCGAATTCATCATTTTTGAATTTGAAGGTACTTTTAAGGTCAAAAGCCCCTTTTTCGGCTCCAAATTAGACATTTGGAGCCGTTTTTTGCCATTTAAGCGATTTTTATATCTTTTTTCTAAAAAGATGGCCATGAAAAAAGGCCCTTATTGAAGGAGCCTCGCGTTATGTTTATTCCAGTTATCTCAAATGCTACACTTTAATAATCAATCCCATGAGCGTTGCAAACTTGATGGCCTGATAGGATGATACCTTGCAGCCCTTTAAGCTTTCGATGGAAACAGTAAGTGTATCAAAAGTAGACGAACTAATATCGATTCCTTTTAAGGATGTTTGATCAAAGTTTGCTCCATTAAGGTTACATGTTTGGAATTCAACTTTTTTAAGTTTGCAGTCAAAAAAATCTGTACTATTTAAGGAAGCCTCTTTAAATATAACTTTTTCTAGCTTAGAATTTCCGAATCCCGCCAAGTTTAGTATCGAATTCTCAAATTTTACATTCCCTAAGCTGGATTCTTCCAAATTAACACCGATTAATTTGCTATTTATAAATTCAACTCTATGGACAGAAGAATGACTTAAATTAACATTTGATAAGTCGCAATTTTCAAAACAAACATCTGTCATATCAATATTACTAAAGTCTGTATTAGTAAACTTACAATTCTTGATTACTGCATTATAGAGCCGAACCCTATCTACGGCTTCATTTTCAAAAGCGGAGTCGATGATTTTACACATTTCGAGTATGGGGTCTTCTTCATAAAAAATATCGTGAAAATCCCTTGAAGTTAACTCTGGCGAAATTTTTGGAATATCAATTTTCATCTTCTATCCTTCTTTCGGTTCATTAGTTAGCTAACTAGCAAATATACAACTATCATCTTAAGTATAATTGTGGAAATTGTGAAGTAAATAAAGAAACTCACCAATTATGGCGAGTTTACCTTTTTTATATACTTAGTAAGATATCAAAACGACTGATATTTCGTCACGTATTTTTGAGAAAGCTATATGATTAGCGTTTCTTTTTGGTCCAGATAAAGGTCGTACATTTCTAAACTCTCCAGCAGATCGTGTTTATAAATCATTAACGCTTTTTTGACCACGCTGTTATAATCCGTGATGTTAAGTTCCTTATTACATTCTTCTAGTTCCTTGGTTTTAAGTTCTTTTAACTCCATAAAAATGCTCCCCAAATCTCTCCCCATAACCAACTACCTCCGATGATTTACTCTTTTTTTACTAAAAGTATGGCCTGATTTTAAAAAGTTTATTCGGGAGGCAGCAAAATTCCATTTTATGCGATTAGTAGTGACCAATTAGGGGAATATAACTATAAAAGTTATCCTAAAAAAAGCTTTAAATAACCTTTTATATAGGAAATTCAAACTACTACAATAGTAATAAAATCAAGGTGGAATTGAAAATGCCATTATTTACAGTGTTGTGCATGTCGAAAAAAATATCTAGAATTATATTGTAATATCATGATATGATATTGATTAACCGAGATTTATGCTCTTTAGAGATAATAATAAATATAAAGAAAAGGGGAGAGATTATGAAGAGAATTAGTCTGGCATGGCAAATTTTCATTGGTTTAGCCCTCGGTATTATTGTAGGGGCCATTTTTTACGGAAATACACATGTAGCTCAATTCCTGCAGCCAATTGGGGATATTTTTATCCGATTAATTAAAATGATCGTAGTCCCAATTGTTATCTCAAGTATTGTCGTTGGGGTTGCTGGTACCGGCGATATGAAATCGCTTGGAAAACTTGGAGGAAAAACCCTTCTGTATTTTGAAATTATTACAACGATTGCGATTGTGTTAGGGTTATTATTTGCTAATGTATTCCACCCAGGAACTGGTGTCGATCGTTCCCACTTAGCAAAAACAGATATTAATACGTATGTGGAAACAGCAAAAACAACTGAATCACATTCCAAGATAGATACATTTGTTAATATTGTCCCAACCAATATTATTCAAGCATTAGCAAATGGTGATATGTTAGCGATCATTTTCTTCTCTGTTATGTTCGGCCTAGGTGTGGCTGCGATTGGAGAAAAAGGGACGCCAATTATCAACTTTTTTAAAGGTACTGCCGATGCGATGTTTTGGGTTACTAACCAAGTGATGAAATTTGCTCCGTTTGGCGTATTTGCGCTCATTGGTGTGACGGTTTCTAAATTCGGTTTATCATCACTTATTCCTTTAGGAAAATTAGTATTCGTTGTTTATGGCGCTATGATCTTCTTTATTTTGGTTGTTCTAGGTATTACAGCTAAGATTGTTGGGGTTAATATCTTCAAGTTCTTAGCCTATTTGAAGGACGAATTATTACTTGGTTATTCTACAGCAAGCTCAGAGGCTGTTCTTCCAAAAATCATGGAAAAAATGGAGAAGCTCGGCTGTCCAAAGTCGATTACTTCCTTCGTTATTCCAACTGGATATTCGTTTAATCTTGACGGATCTACTCTTTATCAAGCAATTGCGGCGTTGTTCATTGCCCAGATGTATGGAATTCATATGAGCATCACGCACCAAATTACACTTGTACTAGTCTTGATGGTAACGTCTAAGGGGATTGCGGGTGTTCCAGGGGTATCTTTCGTGGTACTTCTTGCGACATTAGGAAGCGTTGGAATTCCTGTTGAAGGTCTTGCGTTCATCGCAGGTATTGACCGTCTCCTAGATATGGCACGTACATGTGTAAATATCGTTGGTAACTCTTTAGCAGCCGTTGTGATTTCTAAATGGGAAGGCCATAAGGTTAACGTTGAAGACAAAATAGCGGCGTAATAGGTAAAAAGACAGAGATGCATTTGGCACTCTGTCTTTTTTTATGACCTTTATACGTTATTTTACTAAGGAAATTTCTTTAACCGTTATTGAGGACAAAACTGCCAGTGGAGCTGAAGAAAGTGTCTTCAATAAGGGTTCTTGAGGACAAAACTGCCAGTGAAGCTGAAGAAAATGTCTCCAATAATGGGCCTTGAGGACAAAACTATCGGTGAAGCTGAAGAAAGTGTCTTCAATAAGGGTTCTTGAGGACAAAACTGCCAGTGAAGCTGAAGAAAATGTCTCCAATAAGGGGGCTTGAGGACAAA
>NZ_PGVE01000095.1 GCF_002860255.1 Neobacillus cucumis | reverse complement strand
TTTTTAACCTTTTGGACGGATTGGCTGTAGACCATCGAGGGGCTAGACGCTGGAGCTGGACAATTCTCACAGTCGAAATTTTTATACTGTCTTATCTCATAAAAAAGCAAAAATGCATGTATAGAAAAAAGGCCGGATTCACAACGAATCCGGCCTTTTTTGTCAAGAGTGTGTTAAATATCATTGGTTTCTCCTATTGATTGGAGCAAAATCAACAGCCAAGTATTAACACATACTTTATCAAAAGGAATTACCTGTTTTAACTTTGCTGCTAGCTGGCGGAGCCACCGTAATCCCTGTCGTTTCTTCAAAATTAAACAAGCTCGTAGGTAAATCCGTAAAACGCTCTAGTTCGTTATAAGCCGGAATACCGTGGTACGACATATCCAAGCCCTCTTCTTCTTCACGCTCAGAAGCACGGAATCCAACCGTCTTTTCACAAACCTTCGCCATAAACGTCCCGCCAAGCAATCCCCAAACAATAACAACAACGGCCCCTAACAGCTGAACCAGAATAAGGTGAACATGACCAGTGGTCAACAAACCATCCGTCTTATCGAATAACCCAACAGCAATCGTTCCAAATACACCGCCAAAACCATGGACAGCCACAGCGCCGACCGGATCATCCACCTTTAGGTAATCAACTAAAAGCGTAGCATAAATCACCAATAAGCCACTAATCACACCAATTAAAATAGAAGACCATTCCGAAACATACGCACACCCAGCCGTAATCGCCACTAATCCAGCCAACACACCATTAATCGTCATACTCGGGTCCGCTTTACCGAATTTTTTCATTGTTAAAAATAAGGCAGCTGAACCGCCGCTCGCTCCAGCAAGCATGGTATTAATCGCAACCGGTGCAAGTGCAGGACTCGATGCATCCAATGTACTGCCGGCATTAAAAGCAAACCAGCCAAACCAAAGAATAAAGGCTCCTGCCGAAGCTAACGGGATGTTACTTGGCGCAAAAACATTCACGCTGCCATCCGAATTAAATCGGCCCTTCCTTGGTCCGAGCCATTTGGCCATCGCCAATGCTGCACAGCCGCCAACTGCATGAATAGCTGCCGATCCGGAAAAATCTTTAAAGCCGAGCTTCGCTAACCAGCCGTCACTATTCCAAATCCAATGTCCGCTCATAGGATAGATCACAATACAGATAAGTGCAGCCGTTACCACATATGCTTTGAAATTCATGCGTTCTGCCACTGCACCTGAAATAATCGAAATACTTGCAACCGCAAATCCCATTTGAAATAGAATAAAGGCCGTACTAGGCAAATGAATCGCAAGGTGAATTTTTTCAGGGCTTCCAAATAAATTTGTTCCAATGAACCCGAAGGCATCTTTCCCAAACATAACCCCAAATCCAACCATCCAAAACGCCAAGGCTCCAATGGTTAAATCAACGAAAATTTTCATCGTTACATTTACTGCGTTTTTCGTACGGACAAAACCAGCTTCAAGCAGGCTGAATCCACCCTCCATAAACAATACCATCGCCGCTGCCAGAACCACCCAAACTGTATTGATATACGTAAGTTCCATTAGATTCCCTCCTCCCGGTTTGCTAAGTCGTCAATATCATAATCAAAGGTACCTGTCCGAATGTTATAGGCTTCGAGGATAGGATAGACATAGATTTTACCGTCGCCTTCCTCTCCTGTCTGAGCTGCCTGTACCACTGTCTTAATCGTTGTATCTACTAAATAATCAGAAAGAACAATTTCAAGTTTCACTTTAGGGTGCAGCGTCACCTGATAATTTTTTCCGCGATAAACACCCTTTGTATCCTTTTGTTTCCCGCGTCCCACAACCTGTGAAACGGTAAAGCCTGTTATTCCAATTCTTTTTAACCCCTTAATCGTCTCCGTGAGTCTTTCAGGTCTGATGATCGCCTCTATTTTTTTCATGGATGCACCCCCATGTTATATTTCCTAACATCAATATGATAAAATATATAACATTTCTCTCCTCTGCGTCAATTAATATTTTAAACCAATTTTTAAATTCTGAATGTTTGGTAAATATTTGGTTGTATCCGAGTTTCTACAATAGTATTCTCCCAATATAAAAAAACTAAGACTTCTGTTGGAATAAGCAAGGATTTATACCCTTGCTATTTTTGTTTTTCATTGCTAATTCTTCGGATTGCGAATTACGAAGTTTGCAAACCATTTCCGCCTTCCCCGTATCGATTTCGTGTAGGTACGAGAATTCATAGGCGGAGAATTTCCTGCTAATGATATAGGGAAAGCTTAAGAAGCGGAGATAAGCGGAGATATTCCGATTGAACGCTCTAAATAAGACAAATTCCAAAGATTTGGATCATCTAAACGGAAAAACTCCCCTTATTTTTAAGGAAATATGGGTATTTCCCAATTTAGCCGAAATTTTACCGTTTATTTTTTTATACACAGTGGACTCAACATTCAGTTATAGCAGTGCCTAACCTTAAATTTTTAAAAAACAATATCTTGTAAGTAAAACTGTTGTGTATTTTGCTGGATACACTGGAGCCCGTTCCTCTAATGCAGCATGTTTTCTTTTTATGAGCGGTAAATACACACTTGTTATGAG
Organism: Neobacillus cucumis; assembly: GCF_002860255.1. Taxonomy (GTDB): domain Bacteria; phylum Bacillota; class Bacilli; order Bacillales; family Cytobacillaceae; genus Neobacillus; species Neobacillus cucumis_A. Next base: position 49,089 of record NZ_PGVE01000095.1, on the reverse strand, counting down.
CTTATCCCATATAATAGTAGTAAAACCATTCTTATATAAGGAGGCGATATAATTGATGCTTTATTTGGACCCAGGACACGGCGGTACGGACCCTGGAGCTCAAGGGAATGGTTTAAACGAAAAAGATCTGACATTAGATATTGCATTAAAATTACGAACATTCCTGCTCAATCAGTATGAAGGTATTGAAATCAAGATGAGCCGGACGACTGATAGGACAAAAAGCTTAGATGCGCGTACCAATGAGGCTAACAGCTGGGGCGCTGACTATTATTTGGCCATTCACATCAATTCAGGCGGCGGCCAGGGATATGAAGACTATATTTATAGCGGCCTATCAGACTCTTCTACGACCGCACGTGATCAAGATATTATTCATGCTGAAGTGATGAAACTAAATAGCCTTCAAGACCGCGGTCAGAAAAAGGCCAATTTCCACGTGTTACGTGAATCCGCAATGCCTGCCCTGCTAACAGAGAATGGATTTATAGATAGTTCTCATGATGCCGCTCTCATGAAACAATCTTCTTGGCGTCAAAACGTTGCCCAAGGCCATGCGAATGGGATTGCCAGTGCTTTTAATTTAAAAAGAAAAACGTCCGATCCTGGGACAGGCACACTCTATAAAGTGATTGCCGGCTCGTTTCAATCAAGACAAAATGCCGATGATCGGGTAACCTATCTTGCCTCAAAAGGGATTGATTCATTTATGGATACGGTTACGATTTCCGGACAAACTTGGTACCGGGTACAAGCTGGGGCTTATTCAAACCGGGAAAATGCCGAAAATAGGGTAGACGAGCTTAAACAGGCAGGCATTACTGATGCCTTTATTATTGCTGAATAATGTTAAAAGTCCTTCATCAAACGATGAAGGACTTTTCTATTTTTTAATAATGAACTTTTTATGACATCCTCCCTGCGTAGATGGAGGGAAAATAGGGGAAACTAATAGTTAGCTATTGAAAGTTACGCTAAAAACGAATAATATAGAAAAGTCGTTTTAAAATTGTTCGTATTTTGGAGGAACACATATGTTTAGGTTAAAAGAAAACAATACAAATACCAAAACGGAAATGATGGCTGGTATAACTACCTTCTTTACCATGGTCTATATCGTAGTCGTTAATCCTGTCATTCTTGCGGATGCAGGCGTTCCCTTTGAACAGGTCTTTACCGCCACTATCATTGCCGCACTAATCGGAACCCTTTGGATGGGGCTATTCGCTAATTATCCAATCGCCATTGCACCGGGAATGGGCTTGAACGCCTACTTTGCTTATTCGGTCGTCGGCGGCCACCAGGGAATTACCTATCAAACAGCCTTTGCTGCTGTCTTTGTAGCTGGACTTATTTTTGTCATCTTATCGTTAACACCGTTTCGCGAAAAATTGATTGAGGCGATTCCGGACAATCTAAAGCACGGAATCACCGCAGGAATCGGATTGTTTATCGCCTTTATTGGTCTTCGTCAAACCAAAATCATCACAGCTCATCCATCCAATCTTGTTGGCTTGGGGGATCTTCATTCTCCTTCCGCTATTTTAGCGATCATTGGACTTGCGGTAACGTTAATTTTGATGGTACTTCGAGTCAATGGGGCTTTGTTTTTTGGAATGATTGTTACCGGGGTGATCGCTTACTTTACGGGACAGCTTTCCTTTGATAAAGGATTTATGTCGCTTCCTTCCCTTCCAGACGGGCTGATGATCGGAAATCCATTCACAGCTTTTGGTGATGTGATTCAACATGGTCTTTATGCTGTAGTCTTTTCATTTATACTAGTGACGATTTTCGATACAACCGGAACGATGATCGGGGTTGCGAATCAGGCTGGTTTAATGAAGGGCGACAAGCTGCCGCGTGCTAGACAGGCCCTGCTTTCTGATTCGGTCGCCACAATGGTCGGATCGATTTTTGGGACAAGCCCGACAACCGCTTTTATTGAATCCACTTCCGGCGTGGCAGCTGGCGGACGAACGGGTCTAACGTCTGTAACGGTGGCTGTTTTGTTTGTGGTTTCAGCCTTCTTCGGACCGCTGGTTAGCGCCGTATCGGGAATTGCTGCAATTACCGCTCCTGCACTAATTATTGTCGGAAGCTTGATGATGGGAAGTATCGCTAAAATCAATTGGAATGAACTAGACGAAGCCTTTCCGGCTTTCTTAACAGTGTTAAGTATGCCGCTAACCTCAAGCATCGCAACCGGTATTGCTCTTGGCTTTATCAGTTTCCCTCTTTTGAAATTAGTTAAAGGAAGATGGCGTGAGGTTCATCCATTACTTTATGTATTTGCGGTATTATTCTTTATCCAATTAGCGTTTTTACAGCACCCATAACTAAAAGCGGAAGCGCCTTGATCAGCCCCGACAAGCATAAGACGAGCCGGCCGAAAGGTTGCTTTTTAACCTTTTGGACGGATTGGCTGTAGACCATCGAGGGGCTAGGCGCTGGAGCTAGATAAAAAAAAGAGGACGGATTTCAAAATAGAAATCCGTCCTCTTTTTTTATGCTGTTATTTCACTAGGCTGCTTGGCTTCCTGGCGCTTTTCTTTTATTAATATTCCACCCAATAATCCGACCATTGAAAAGATCACAGGAATGATGAACCCATAATGATAACCAACACTTGCCGAAGAAGTATGAAAATGGTCTAATACCTTTCCAAAAATACTTGGCAGGAGCACTGCACTTAAAAAGCCCCCTGTATTGGCAAAGCCGGATACCACTCCGACTTCTTTTATATCAAAGGATTTTCGAACCACGGCAAAGGTTAACGAGCTAGAGCCGTTACCATAGCCAATCAATAAGAAAATAATGACCAGCATATAGTATGGAGGCTTTCCACTATAAAATAGGACAAGCCAGCTGATCACTGCAATGGTATGCACAACAACATATGGACGCTTAATGGAATCAAACTTGCTCGAAATCCAGCTTGTCAGCGGCGCCCCCACTAAAGCACCAATTAAACCGATCATTATCAGCTGACTGGACTGCGAACGTGACATATCATACACATGCATCCCATATGGGACTGCCCACGAACCGATAAATCCTACATACGTTCCAACAAGGCCAAAATGACTGAAGAAGGCTGCCCAGGCCTGGCGGCTCGAAAAAATCCTCCGTAATACTACGATTGTTTTTTCGCGCGGCTTCTTTTGTTTCGCTTTCACCGAATCATTTTTAAATAACTGCTTTGCTTTTTTTTCGAGAACATAATAAAGCAAAATGGCGCTTAATACGAGTATGATTCCCGTGATAAAAAATGGCGTCCTCCAGCCAGATAAAGAGATCCACGCTGAAAAAGGAACCGTAGCGAGCAGAAACCCAAAGCTTCCGGACATGCCCGCGATTCCGAGTAATCCCACAAATTCCTTGACTCTAAACCATTGGCTTAAAATTAATACGAGGTTGACCCAAATGGTGGCATCCCCTAATCCGGCCAATAATCTCGCAAAGAGGAGAAAGTATTCGTTCGGGGCAAGACTGTAAATAAGGGTACCGATTCCGTTCAGTAAGGCACCAATAATAAGGAAGTAATTAGGTCCAAACCGGTCGGACAAAATACCGATAGGAACTTGAAAACCTGCATAGGCTAAGAATTGAATGCTTGTCAGCAAACCAATCGTCGCGGCTGTTAAATGAAAGTCCTTCATCAATTGGTCAGAAATTAACCCCGGTGCTGTCCTTTGGCTGACTATTAAAAAATAGGCGAACAAGATCGAGACAAAAACGACCCATCTATACTTGCTAGTTTGTTTTTCCACTCTTCACTACTCCTGTTGCTTTAATCTATTTCCTATTATACTCCAATTTTTTAATAAGATTTTACTAATTTAGGATGGTGGCGTTTTCATTTAAAAAATAATGAATTAGCCTCATTTTGTCCAAAACTGGCCTTCTATCTCCCTTCGCTTTCAGAAAAATACAAAATATTTTTCAACTTCACGTGACAGACACCGGAATTAGGATTAAAATCATCATTAAGCAAAAGAAGTTGAGGAGGATATCCACATGCACCTTAGCAGTGAGGAAATTGAAATTTTAAAAATCATTGAAGAAAATCCTAAAATACCTGTAGAATCCATTGCCTTAATGGTGATGTGCAGTGAAGAAAAAGTAAGAGCCTCTATTGAAAAATTAGAGCAATCACAAATCATCATGAGCTATCAGACGTTAATCGACTGGAGCAAAGTAGAAGGCCAGGATAACGTCATCGCTATGATTGATGTAAAAGTGACGCCAAAACGCGGCGTAGGTTTTGATGAAGTAGCACAGCGAATCAGCCGATTCCCTGAGGTATCATCCCTTTACCTCATGTCAGGTGCCTACGACCTCTCGATCACCGTTGAAGGCCAATCCATGATCCAAATCTCTAAGTTTGTATCAGAAAAACTATCTACCATTGAAAACGTCATCTCAACGACCACCCATTTCATGTTGAAAAAATACAAACATGATGGAGTTATTTTTAATGATGGTACGGATGATAAAGACCGCAGGATGGTGGTTTCACCATGAAGCACGAGCTCGGCCACTATCTATCCCAAACAGCCAAAGAACTACAGCCTTCGGGGATTAGAAAGTTTTTCGACCTTGCCGCCAGCATGGAAGGGGTTATTTCACTAGGGGTGGGGGAACCGGATTTCACCACACCATGGAGCATCCGTGAAGCGACCATTTTATCCCTCGAGCAAGGCTACACCTCTTACACAGCAAATGCTGGTCTGCTCGAATTGCGGGAAGAAATCACAAACTATTTAAATACACGATTTGGTGTACAGTATAATCCGAAAAATCAAGTCATTGTCACCATTGGAGCAAGCCAGGGAATCGACCTCGCCTTCCGCGCCATATTAAACCAAGGCGATGAAGTCTTAATTGTCGAACCAGCCTTCGTCTCCTACGGTCCATTAGTGGCAATTGCCGGCGGGACACCCGTTCCAGTTTCAACTTCTCCGGAAAACGGCTTTAAAGTAACACCGGAGCAAATCGAGGCGGCGATTACACCAAAAACAAAAGCGATTCTTTTGTGCTCGCCAAACAATCCGACTGGCAGTATGCTGACTAAAAAAGACTTGATTGAAATCGCTAAAGTCATCCGTAAGCACGACCTGCTCGTGGTTTCTGATGAGATTTATGCAGAGCTTTCTTATGATGAAGAATTTTGCAGTGTTCCAGCGCTTGAAGGCATGTACGAGCGTACCATTCTGATTAACGGTTTTTCCAAAGGGTTTGCCATGACCGGCTGGCGATTAGGTTTTCTTGCAGGGCCGGAAGAATTAGTAAGCGTCATGTTAAAAATCCACCAATACACCACCATGTGTGCTCCGCATATGCTGCAGCATGGCGCCATCGAGGCTCTTCGCAATACCTACGATGAAGTGATAGCCATGCGCAACAGCTATCGACGGAGACGAAATTATGTGGTGCAGACTCTAAACCAAATGGGTCTCGATTGCCATATGCCGGGAGGAGCCTTTTATGTCTTCCCATCCATTCGTGCAACCGGCCTAAGCTCCGAACAATTTGCCGAAGAATTATTAATGCAGGAAAAAGTAGCCGTCGTCCCAGGCCATGTGTTTGGTGAAAGCGGCGAGGGTTATATCCGCTGCTCTTATGCCACTTCCATGTCTCAGCTGCAGGAAGCATTAAAACGAATTCAGCGCTTTATTGAGTCAAAAGGTGTTCAGGCTAAACCCCAACCACAAAAAGTAGAAGTAGAATAAAGCCTTACTGCTAATGGGGCTCATTTATAGGCTCTGATAAACGATATGGTTGTTTATTACACCTGTTGATTGGAGCGGAGGGCGCTCGACTCCTGCGGGAGTACGGGGCTGGGGAGACCCCGCAGGCGCTTTCAGCGCCGAGGAGGCTCCCCGGCACGCCCGCGGAAAGCGAGCGCCTGGAGCGGAAATCAACAGCCAATTTAACAAAAAAGGCATTCGAATAAACCTATTCGGATGCCTTTTAGCATATTAGTTTTAGTAAAATAGGAAAAAAGGGAGGACGATTCAATGAATTTAGAACTAACTAACCCGTCAATCCTGGGACCGACCCGTTTGTCACCTGAGCAAATGAATCTCTTTGTCCAATCCGTCAATCCCCATGCCATTGAACTAGCCACTCATTATGTAGCCTTTGGACAATATTATGGGATCCGGGGAGACATCGCCTTTGCGCAGGCCTTACTAGAGACCAACTATTTCCGTTTCACAGGAATCGTCCAGCCTGAGCAAAACAATTATGCAGGAATTGGGGCAACAGGTCCTGGAAATCCAGGTGCCTTTTTTCAAACAGCCGAAGAAGGCGTACTGGCTCACCTGCAGCATTTGTTTGCCTATGCTGCCACCGAGCATTTACCTAGCGATTATCCATTAGTTGACCCCCGTTTTCATCTCGTTCAAAGAGGAAGCGCCCCGACCTGGACTGCCCTGAATGGAAAATGGGCCGTCCCTGGCACAACTTACGGGCAAACCATATTGAACCTGTATGACAGAATATCCAAAGCCTAGCCTCCAAAAAAGAGACTGCCGGTATATACTGCCAGCAGTCTCTATTCTATATTTCCAACGTCATAAAAACACTATTGGGATCCTCTAGATAATCCGCAAACGGTTCGCAGTATTGAAAGCCCACGCTCGCATACAGTCTTCGCGCTGGTGCAAATGCCTCCATCGAACCCGTCTCCAAACTCAACCGCCGATAACCGCGCCGCTTGGCTTCATCAATCATATGCTGAAGCATTCTTCTAGCTACACCTTTTCTTAAATGCGAAGAAGACGTGCGCATCGATTTGACCTCACCATGCTCAAGGTCCAATTCTTTTAATGCCCCGCATCCAAGCAATTCCTGTCCATCCCATGCACTCCAAAAAGTAATTTCTGGTTTTCGCAGCTTCTCCAGCCCCAATGCATGAATACTTTCCGGCGGGGAATTCAAGGTCATACTATGTAAATGCTCCCTAATCAGCTCTGCCACTTCAGGACCGGTTAAATCATCAATTTTGATCTCCATAAAACACCATCCTCCTACATTGTCATCTTTTATTAGAAAAAAGACGAAAGCCAGTGGCTCTCGTCTTACTAGGTTTAATTATCATACCCATTCGGATTATTTTTCTGCCATCTCCAAGAATCTTCGCACATTTCTTCGATTCCTCTAGTAGCCGTCCAGCCAAGCTCCTCTTTTGCTTTGGAAGGATCCGCGTAACAAACCGCAATATCTCCAGGTCTTCGGTCCACAATCTTATAGGGAATCGAAACGTCAGAAGCTTTTTCAAAGGCAGAAACAAGCCCTAGCACACTATAGCCAGTACCCGTTCCAAGATTGTAGGCCTCCACCCCTTTGGAAGGCAAAACTTTTTCAAGCGCCTTTAGGTGGCCAAGCGCCAAATCTACGACATGAATATAATCGCGGACACCTGTTCCATCATCCGTTGGGTAATCATTCCCAAACACTTGCAATTCCTTCAATTTGCCAACCGCCACCTGAGTGATGTACGGCATTAAATTATTCGGAATTCCATTTGGATCCTCGCCAATCCGGCCGCTCTTATGGGCTCCGATTGGATTAAAGTAACGTAATAAGGCAATGCTCCACTCTTGGTCGGAAACATATAAATCCCGCAAAATCTCCTCAATCATCAGCTTCGTCCGCCCATATGGATTGGTCGCACTAAGTGGGAAATCCTCAGAAATCGGCACCCGCTCTGGCATTCCATACACAGTGGCTGAGGAACTAAAGACAAGATTTTTGACACCGTATTGATTCATCACTTCACAAAGAATCAATGTTCCAGTGATGTTATTGTGATAATAATGAATGGGAATCGAAACTGATTCACCGACTGCCTTTAAACCGGCAAAGTGAATAACCGCTTCAATTTGATTTTCCGCAAAAACTTTCTGAAGGCCAATCCGGTCTAATAGGTCCACTTCATAGAAAGCAAAATCCTTACCCGTAAGCTCTTTTACTCTTTGTAAGGATTCCGGTTTACTGTTTGAATAGTTATCCACGACAATAACTTCGTGGCCGGCATTTAATAGTTCAATACAGGTATGACTTCCAATATACCCGGCTCCGCCCGTTACTAAGATGGCCATAGAATCTCTCCTTTTGTAGGCTTTATTGCAAACTAACTCTATATTACCAAATATTTTGTCAAAAAAATACAAAAGGGTAAAAAAAATAGGAGCATCTTTGCCCCTTTTCTTCAAAATTATCACTCTACCTGACTAAAATACTTTTCCGAATAGTCAATAAGGAGATTATGTACGAATGTTCGCATCTCGTCAGCGACTTGAAAATGAACTCCATATTGATAAAGACCATCGGACAAGGTTTCACTCCAAATAATTTCACTTGGGATATGAATTTTATCTTCGAGAATAGTTGTTTCCATGATATAAATCATTTCTTGCCCTTCCACTAAAGGTAAATTAGATAAAATCCTCAATCCCCCAGGTCCAATGTTTTCAATAAAAATAAACGCGCTCTCTGCCATTGCTTCTGTGTCTTTTGGATTGATCAACAGGATCTCTGACTCAAATGGATACTTAATATGGTATCGGAGCGAAGTTTGATGGATAGGATTTCCCGTTTCCTTTAATAAGAATTTTACATTCGGTAATTTTAGTGTCATTCGCCTATACCCCTTATTAACTCGAAAGATCGGATTCTACTTTATTAATAACGGCATTCTTCCTCAAATCGTCGATAGAATGTAAGCTAGTTCCAACTAAAAAGGAGGATATCTTCTTGATGAGATTCCTCCGTTCCTACTAAAATAATTCCTTATCAAATTCTTTTTTTAATTTTTTTATAACCTTCGCATGCAGCTGAGAAATTCTTGACTTATGGAGGCCTAAAATCTCTCCGACTTCACTCATACTTAAATTCTCATAATATAGTAATGAAAGGATGATTTTTTCTCGTTCCGGTAACTGGTCAATTAACGAAGCCAAAAATTCCTTACGCTCTTTTTCTTCAACAATGATGGATTGTTCGTTTAAAAGAGGGTCTGAAAGTAAATCGATCTTTAACTGACTCTCTCCTCCGTTTTCAACCGGTTCATATAAGGACTCTTGTTTCTCAAATGAGGCTTGGAGTACGATGTCTTTATATTCCGTTTCACTGATTTGCAGGTGTTCACTTACTTCTCTCTCCGTAGGTCGTCTGAACAGCTGTTGTTCTAATAACTGATAAGCATTCCTTACTTCTTTTTCCTTTTTTCTTAATGTTCGCGAAAGGGGATCGATCCGGCGTAACCCATCATAAATTTCTCCGCGTATCCGTTGAGTAGCATAGGTTTCAAATTTTACATTTTCACGTTGGTCAAATTTACGAAAAGCATCTAACAACCCCATCATTCCAAAGGACAAAAGTTCGTCTTCCTCCACATGATGGGGAAGGGTCCTCTTCGTTTTTTTTACGATCTTATGAACTAACGGCAAATATTCATGGAATAAAGTCTCTTCAAGCTGCTGACTCACATGATCCCCCTCCTTCAACTAGGTCATTCTATTTTTTTACCAGATGAGAAATCCTTTGGATAAACCCCTTGATTCCCGTGTTTTTTTCATTTTTTCCATCCACATGTAAGTAAATACTGACGATATCCCTTATCCATTTTGCTGCCTGTGACTTGGGATAGTTTAATAAGAAAGGCGTTTGTTCCAGTACGGATTGGACGACAAACGAATCATTAGGAATGAATCCAAGAATCTCTAGCTCTTTCCCTAAGAATTTTTCCGTAACCATTCGTATCCGATTCGCCACTGCAGCCCCGTCCTTCGAGTTAGCCACCCTATTCACAACCAGCCGAATAGAAAGATTAACATCTTGATGATGTAATATTTTAATAACAGAATAAGCATCGGTCATGGCTGTTGGTTCAGGTGTGGTGACCAGAATAATTTCATCTGCAGCTAAGTGGCAGCGCTGGGATTCCTTTGAAAGACCTGCCCCTGTATCAAACAAAATCAAATCTGCATAACCCTGGAGTTTACTAAGCTCTGAAAATAAATAATCCGTATCCTGATCACTTAAATCTAGGATTTCATTAAAACTGCTCCCGCCGGAAATGAGTTCTAATCCCGCAGGTCCTTTTTCCATCACGTCCCAGATCGTTTTCCGCTCATAGACCATTTCCATGAGATGATGTTTTGGGTTCATTCCCAGCAGAATTTCAAGGTTGGCCATCCCAATATCCAAATCAATTAAAACGACCTTTTGGCCTTCTTCACTTAAGCCTAGAGCAAAGTTTAGTGCAAAGTTCGATTTGCCGACACCGCCTTTGCCGCTGGTAACGGAGACAACCTTTGTTGTTTTTTCTTCTGTGACGGTCTTAAAGTGCTGATACAATTCTCTCAATCTTTGTGCCTGATCCTTCTTCATCTTCATCTACTCCCAATATCTTTTTAGCCATATATTCCGGTTCTGCCAGCATAATATCTTCAGGAACACCTTGTCCCAAACTAATAAACGATAACGGGTACGGATAATGATAGACGAGATTGAGCGCGGCTCCGAAACAGGTACTTTCATCCCATTTTGTAAGAATCACCCGGTCCACCTGTACGGACTTCATCTTCTCTACAATTTGCTTCATATCTTTCCATCTTGAGGTTATACTGAGGACCAAGTGATTCTCTTGCTTGAAGTCCTGTTCGAGGAAGGCTTGAATTTCCTCAATATATTGTTCCTCTAGGTAATTTCTGCCGGTACTGTCCATAAAGATCATTTGGCAGTTTTTTAAATCCATCAGAGACTGAGGCAGCTGTTCAGAGCTTTCGACTACGCCAATCGGGATATTTAAAATGTTGGCATACGTTTTTAACTGCTCAATCGCAGCCATCCGAAACGTATCAGCCGTTAAAAAACCAACCTTCTTCCGCTGAAATAATACCTGCCTTGAGGCAAGCTTCGCAATGGTTGTCGTTTTTCCCACTCCAGTAGGGCCAAGGAGTGTAATCAATGTCGCATGAGGATCCAAGCCCTCTTGTAGAGCAGCATCCTGAAACAGCTTGGTGATCGTTGATAAAACAATCTGCCCTGCTTCCTGTTCCGTAAGTCTCTCAATCAAAGGATGCTGAGACATAATTTTTTTTACAATATAATCGATAACCTCTTGATCCACCTCTTGTTCCTCGAGCAGCTCCAGCCATTTGGTTAAAACCGAGGTCTTTTGCAGCTGGAAAGGCTGTTGATTTTTCAGTAAATTTCCAAGCAGCTGCTCCATCTGGTTTAACCGCTGAAGGACTTCCGTTTCAGCTGATGCCGTAGGCCTCTCTTCGATTGGTGCTTTTTTCACAGTTGTACGTTCGGATGCCTCCGAAGCAGCTATCACTTCAATCTGTTTTCTTTTAAACAGGCCCAGGAAGCCTCCTGTTGTTACGACCTTTTTATTGAGGATGACGGCATTCTCTCCTAACTCCATACGAATCAGGCTAATGGCCTGTGGTAAGGTATCTGCCATATATCTTTTTATTTTCATGAGGTAACCACTCCAACATCTTGAAAATGGACAACGCCGATATTCTGAACCTCAACATCAGATTCCAGCTCGTTAAAGGAAATGACAGGGATATCTTCATTAATGCGTTCCACAATTTGCTTGAGATACATCCGAATGGCTGGCGAGGTCATAATAATGGGTTGAATTCCCACTCTAACCACCTGTTGGATGGTCTCGTTTAAGGATTGAACCAATTGCTGAATCGTCTGTGGATCCATCGTAAGATAAATCCCTTGCTCCGTTTCTTGAAGATTTTCACTGATGGCTTTCTCCACCTGAGCATTCACGGTAATGACTTGAATCATTTTACCAACGGTCCATTGTTTCGTAATTTGTCTGGATAAACCTTGTCTTACATATTCCGTTAAGTAATCAGTATTTTTTGTAAAAACAGCCCAATCAGCCAAGGTTTCAAGAATGACAGACAAATTGCGAATGGAGATCTTTTCTTTTAAAAGCTTCTGCAATACCTTCTGCACTTGGCCAACCGACAGCAGGGACGGAACTAATTCTTCTACAATCGAAGGGGAGGTTTCCTTTGCCTTATCGATGAGCTGCTTCGTTTCCTCTCTGCCTAAAATCTCATGCGCATAACGTTTAATGGTTTCAGACAGGTGGGTAGTGATAACCGATGAAGCATCTACGACGGTATAACCAAAGATCTCTGCCTTCCTTCTCATCTCTTCGTTAATCCATAAAGCAGGAAGACCAAAGGTTGGTTCAACCGTTTCAATTCCGATGATTCCATGATCCTCATCCTCCGGCACCAGCATCAGATAGTGATTGAGGAAAATCTCCCCTTTAGCAATCTCGTTTCCTTTTAATTTAATGACGTACTCATTAGAATCTAAATTCACATTATCGCGAATCCTTATAATCGGAATCACTAGCCCTAATTCTAAAGCGATCTGTTTCCTGATCGCGATGACCCGGTCTAATATATCTCCGCCCTGCGAGGCATCTGCTAATGGAATGAGTCCTAAACCAAATTCAAATTCCAATGAATCCATTTGCAAGAGGTTCAGCACGTTTTCTGGACTATGATCTTCTCCGCTCGGTACATCTGGGATTTCGAGCATTTCCTCTGCTTCTTTTTCTTTGGCTTTTTGCATTCGATAGGCCGCAAATACTAATAGACCGGCAATACTCCACGTTAATAAAATGCCAATGGGTGTGACTAAACCGAATAAGGCAATACAACCGGCTACCACATAGATCAGCTTAGGATAAGCAAATAGTTGGCGTGTCAGGTCATCTCCCAGGTTTCCATCCGATGCTGCTCTTGTCACGATAATTCCTGTTGCTGTAGATATTAACAAAGCAGGGAGTTGACTGACCAAACCATCACCGACAGATAGCAAGGTAAAGGTACTGGCTGCCTGGGCAAAATCCATCCCCATCATGGTCATCCCAATCACAAAACCACCGATGACATTGATGAACAAGATAATAATCCCGGCAATGGCGTCCCCTTTTACAAACTTACTTGCACCATCCATTGCTCCGTAAAAGTCCGCTTCGTGTCCTACTTTTTCTCGTCTCATCCGGGCTTCTTGTTCGCTGATCATTCCTGCATTTAAATCGGCATCAATACTCATCTGCTTACCTGGCATGGCATCAAGGGTAAACCGGGCAGCGACTTCGGCCACCCGCTCTGAGCCCTTTGTAATCACAAGGAATTGAATGATCACAAGGATTAAAAAGATGATAAAACCAATCACCGGATTCCCGCCAATAACGAACTCTCCAAAGGTGGCCACCACATGGCCGGCATTTCCATGCGAAAGAATGGAACGGGTAGTCGACACATTTAACGCTAGACGAAATAGAGTCGTTAACAGCAATAAAGAAGGAAAGATGGAAAAATCTAAAGGCTCCTTTGTATTCATGCCGACTAACAAAATCGTGATGGAGAGCGAGATATTTATAATGAGTAATATATCTAATAGAATCGTAGGCAATGGAATAACCATCATAACAACAATGAGTAATACGGCTAGTAAGACGGAAATTTCTTTTAACTTCATTTTTCGCACCTTTTCTAGTAACTTAGAATTTTCCCTTTAAGCGATAAACATAGGCGAGGATCTCGGCAACGGCTTTAAACAGTTCCTCTGGAATCTCTTGACCAACCTCTACATTTGCATACAATGCTCTGGCAAGAGGTTTATTTTCAGATAAAATGATGTCATGTTCTCTTGCGATTTCTTTGATCTTCTGTGCCATAAAATCCACACCCTTTGCAATCACGACAGGCGCTTTCGAATCATTGGCATCATAAACGATGGCAATGGCATAGTGAGTGGGATTGGTAATGACGACATCTGCCTTTGGCACATCAGACATCATTCGATTAAGCGACATCGCTCGCTGCATTTCCTTGATTTTCCCTTTCACTAACGGGTCCCCTTCACTCTTTTTGTGCTCATCCTTTACTTCTTTTAACGACATCTTTAATTTCTTTTCATGGTCATATTTTTGATAGAGAAAATCAGCTGCCCCTAATACCACGTAAACGGCAGAGGCAGAGACGCCAATTTTGACAATGACCGTAAAGAGATACTCAATCATTTGGGTAATTCCCAATTGTGAAAGATGTAAAAAGGCCGCAATTTCTTTTTTTAAAAGAACATAGGCCGTCCAAGAGATCAGGACCATTTTCAAAACATTCTTTAACAGGTCTACGATCGACCTCATCGATAAAATGCGCTTTGCCCCTTCAACGGGATTGATTTTTTTAAAATCAAATTTCAGATTTTCTGTTGTAAATAAAAATCCAATTTGAAAATAATTCGCCAATAAACCCATGACAAACAAGAGTGCTAGAATAGGCAGTACGATTTTTTCGGTAAGAATCGTGATATCAACGAAAAGCTTGTGAGTACTGGATTCCGTTAAATCTAGTAATAAATAAGAAGAAAATAGGTCTTGGAACAAGACAAGAATATTCGTCCCGAAATAGCTCCCATAAAAAAGCAGAAAGAGAAAAAAGGATAATAACATCAAGGAAGAAGAAACTTCCGGACTTTTGGCTACCTGCCCTTTTTTCCTAGCCTCCCTCCGCTTCTGAGGAGTGGCTTTTTCCGTTTTTTCCTCGGCAAACCATTGTAGATCTACTTGAAGTAAATAATTGTTTCCCTTCATATGGAGGCACCCATAATTCGCATCATCTCGCTTAAACTATCAAACATTTCTGTAAAAATCCGTTGCAGTAACAGAAAAAATCCCGGCAGTGCCATAAATAAAACTAGATAATAGACACCAATTTTTAATGAGAATCCTAAGACCATTAGATTAATCTGCGGAGACGTTTTTCCGATAATTCCAAGAACTAAATCTACGATAAATAACGTAAAAACAACCGGTGCCGCTAATAAAAAGGCAATGATCAAAGAGTTTTTGAACGTTTCAAGAATAAGCGTTGAGATTCTGCCGTCCATTAATGCAGGGACAAATGCGTCAACAGGAATCCATTGATAGCTTTCTAGTATTCCTTGAATAAGCAAATGATGACCATCAACAGATAGCAGAAACAATGTGGCTAACACGTTCTTTAACCTTCCCGTAAGATTCGCATTGGTTCCGGATTGCGGGTCGTACATCGCTCCCATGGCAAAACCGCTTTGTAAGTCAATCAAGGTTCCGGCGAGCTGGATGCTATAAAAAAGGATGGAAGCAATAAAACCTAAACCTAATCCAACGATTGCCTCCTTCATAATAAGAAGGACGTATTCAGCCGAAAAAGCAGGAATTTCATGCGGCCCAGCAGTCGAAATCGTGACAATCATTGCCAGAAAAAAAGAGAGTCCTATTTTAAAAGTGGCTGGGATGGAACGTGACATGAAGACCGGAACCGTGATAAAAAAACACGAAATCCGAACCAGCACTAACAGTAATATGGGTAATTCATTTAACCAATTCATCACGATTCGTTATCCTGTAAAATGAGATAAGTTGCCAAAAATATTTTCAGTAAAGTTGACGATTTGTCTTAACATCCACGGACCAAACACTAAAAGAGCAATAAAAACAGCAATGATCTTTGGAACAAACACGAGTGTTTGCTCCTGAATTTGCGTAACAGCTTGAAAAATACTAATGATGAGTCCTACCACTAAAGCAATCATTAAAATAGGGGCAGCGACCATCCCTGTAATATAGATCGCCTGCTTGGATATTTCCATAACCATTTCTGGTGTCATAAGGGTACCTCTCTTTTTTAAAAGCTGGTGAGTAACGATTTTACAATTAAGTGCCAGCCATCGACTAAAATAAATAACAATATTTTAAATGGAAGACTGATCAATGCTGGCGGCAGCATCATCATGCCCATCGCCATCAAAATACTTGATACAATCATATCGATGATTAAAAAAGGGAGAAAAATCATAAAGCCCATTTGAAAAGCCGTTTTGAGCTCGCTGATCGAGTAGGCAGGAACTAAAACGTGGAGCGGGATATCATCGATGGTTTTTGGCTTTTTCTGCTTGGAATAATCAAGGAATAAATTTAAGTCTTTTTCTCTTGTATGCTTCGCCATAAATTCCTTGATGGGCTTTGAAGCCTGATCAAAGGCTTGTTCCTGAGAGAGCTTCCCTTCCATAAACGGCTGGTAGGCGTCCTTGTTAATATCTGAAAAAACTGGTCCCATAATAAACATGGTGAGGAACAAGGACAAACCAATAATGACTTGGTTAGGCGGCATTTGCTGTGTCCCGAGCGACGTCCGAACAAACGATAACACAATCACAATTCTCGTAAACGAAGTCATCAGAAGCAAAATAGCAGGTGCAACAGAAAGAATCGTTAAGAGAAGGATAATTTTGATAGAAGTAGAGACGCCCCCTGGCTCAGAGTTTAAATTCACCCCAGGAATCGAAGCATCAAAGGCGGCATAACTCACTTCATGAAAACTGAAAAGAAGGATAGGTAATAATAAAGTTATTTTTTTAAGCAACGACATCTCCGCCATTTTTGTTAGTCCTTTAGCTTGTTGATTGGGATACTAGATTGCTGCAAGTGATTCAATTGAGACAAAAAAGTTTGATCCCAGCTCTCGGTTTGTTTCTTTTTATAGGAAAAAAGCTTGGGCTTTTGTTTTCTTTCCGTATCATCTGCAAGGGATTGTAAAATGGAATCTTGTTCCTCTCCTGGTTCAATCATCCGAAGCAGCTGTACTTCATTTCCGATTCCCAGGATGTACAAGGTCTGACCAATCATCACTAATTGCAGGGAACGATTGCCGCCTAAAGCATGACCGCCCATCGCATAAAATGGACCTTGGGAATGAATTTGCTTTTGATTCGCCTTCAAAAATTTTAAACATAAGAGTAGTAGTATAATAATGACTGCAAAACTGAAAATAAATTTAATAAAGGAAGGAACGATGGACCGAGTTTCTTCATTAGATATCGTTCCTTGGTCTGTATTTTTGTTCGCTGCGCCCTTATCCTGTTGAAAGGCATCATAAACCGTCGTTTCCGCCTTTGCCCAGGCTGGCTGATGAAATACAAAGAAGTTGAAAAGGAACACGAAAAGCAAAGTCACGGCTGTTTTTTTTCTTAACTGTTTCAACACCGCCACCTCTAATCGTGCATTCTTTCTTCGCGTTCTTGTTTCGAGACAATATCCGTGATACGAATCGCAAATTTTTCATCTACCACCACTACTTCTGCTTCCGCAACTGCCGAACCGTTGATGACCACATCTACATGTTCCCCAGCTAATTTATCGACTGGAATGACCACACCTGGTTGAATCTTTAATATATCCCTGACTTTCATGCTGGTTTTTCCTAATTCAACGATTAATTGGAGGTTCACATCTTCGATAGAGTTTAATTCTTTTCCGCCCGATCCCGTTTTTACCCCATCTGTTAACGGGGCAAATTGAACGGTTTGGATCCTTTTCGTTTGTTTTTCAATCATCTTTCGTTTGCCCTCTTTTCATTGCTAGTCTGATTGCTAGTTTTTATGGTAAAAATAGCGGAGGACCGCCATTTCATCGAGCCTATTTTGTTCTTCTCTATTTGTTTTTACGGTGTACTCTTCCAATGATTTTTCCCGCCAGGAACTCCAAATCTTTTCTTCCTGATTTTTAGTCAGCAATACATTGTTTTTTATTGTTAACTCTCTTGTCAGCTCACTAACCTTTTTTTTGACTCTCTCAATTTGCCGATTCAGAAAGTCAATATATTTCTCCCGTTCCTGGATGTCCGTAACCCTGAGAGAATTTCTCATCATGTTTTGGGAGTCCCGGATGTAGTGATCCTTTTTTTGAATCAACTCAAGTAATTGATGCTCTGCCGTTTCTTTCATTTGTTTAAATACATTCATTTCATGAAAGGCAGAATCTTTTTCTTTTTCTTTCATTGTCAGGATTTTTTCATAGCGAAATTGAAAACTCATCTAACCATCTCCCCAAATTGTTGAATCATTGTTTGAATGGAAAGCTCCAAATGGGAAGGTTCATTGACTCCTTGCTTTAAGAAGTGATCGATCCAGCCCTTATACTTAATAGATAAATCAATCTCTTGGTTGGTCCCTTGTTTATAGGCACCAATTTTAATTAGGTCCTCGGCCTCTTGGTAGATGGCCATCAATTGTTTCATTTTCTCTGCTGCATGAATATGTTCCGGGCCGGCAATGTCCTTCATCACGCGGCTGACGCTATTTAAAACATTAATGGACGGGAAATGACCTTGCTGGGCTAGTTTTCGATCTAACACAATATGTCCATCCAATATCCCCCTGGCTGTATCAGCAATCGGTTCATTCATGTCATCGCCATCCACTAAGACCGTATAAAAGGCTGTAATTTCCCCTTTAGGTCCTGTTCCTGCCCGCTCTAACAGCTTAGGCAGCATCGCGAAAACGGAAGGGGTATATCCTTTTGTTGTCGGCGGCTCACCGATTGCCAGCCCAATTTCCCTTTGTGCCATGGCATATCTCGTAACAGAATCAAGCATTAGATTCACACTCAACCCTTGGTCCCTGAAAAATTCAGCAATCGTTGTGGCGATAACGGCCCCCTTAATTCGGACTAAGGCAGGCTGATCACTGGTGGCAACCACCACCACCGATTTCTTTAGGCCCTCTTCACCCAAATCTCTCTCGATAAAATCAAGCACCTCTCGGCCACGTTCCCCAATCAGTCCAATCACATTAACATCTGCACTCGTGTTTCTGGCAATCATGCCCAAGAGCGTACTTTTCCCTACACCGCTGCCGGCAAAAATTCCGACCCGTTGTCCTCTGCCAATCGTTAGCAGACCATCAATCGAGCGGACACCCACATTTAATGGATGATGAATTCTTGGCCGTTTCAATGGATTAGGCGGATTGTTATTCGTGACCACTTCTACTAATCCCGAAGGCAGTGGACTTTCATCCATCGGCTTGCCCAAGCCATCTAATACCTTTCCTAAAAGCTCCATTCCTACCTTCACGGTAAGCGGCTTACCGGTGGCGACCACCTCACAGCCAGGGCCAATGGATACAATCTCTCCTAAAGGCATTAACAGGACCCGATTTCCTCTGAACCCTACCACCTCTGCCTCTAACGGCGGTTCATTACTAGAGGGATAGATCTGGCACACATCGCCCATCTTTACATCCGGGCCTTGTGATTCAATCGTCAGTCCGATGACCTGTGTGACCTTTCCATTCATTTTTATCGGGTTAATCGTCTGTAAAGTTTGTAGATATTTCTCAATCTCCAGCCGTTTCTTCATACTTTTCATCCTGTACCGTTTTAAGTAATGCTTGCTTGATTTCTTTCAGTTGTACATCCAGTCGGGCATCAATACTTCCATAGGAGGTGCGGATCACACAGCCGCCCTTTTCAATCGAATGTTCAGGTAATATTTTCACCTCAATTTGCCCCTCCAGCATTTCAAGTAATTGATTTCTCTGAGCCTGGACGAAGCTAAAATCCTCTGGACTCACACAAATCGATATCATCGAGCGTTCATTGGAATAAACAAGGTTTTGTTTGATCATCTCGATGAGTACTTCTGGTTTGGTTTCTAATTCTTTTTGAATAATCTTTGAAGCAATTTGTACCGATAATTCAATCACAAACGGTTCTGCCTCATGAATTATTTCCTCTTTTTCCTTATAGGCCTTTGCTAGAATCTCTTTGGCTAACTGAACCTTCGAGGAATAGTCCGTCTCGGCTGTTTGCCTTCCTTGATCATATCCCTCACTCCAGCCCTGCTGTCTGATTGTCTCAAGCTCAAGGTTAACTTGATCCCTCTCCAGACGTTTCCAATCTTCCAGCTCTGCCGCCGCTTTTTCTCTATCAAGCAGAAGATCATCATGGGCCTTTTTTAACATGGCAGCCGCTTGTTGTTCTGCATTTTGAAGACGTTCCTCGGGAGAAAGTCCTAATTCCATAGGATGTGCAGGGTGAGAGCTTCCCTTCCTTTTAGACAATAACAACGTGGCTTCAATAACTGAAGGAACATAAGTTGATTTAACAATCTTAGACGACAACAGCCTCGCCGCCTTTTCTCTCAATGATAATGGAGCCTTCTTCTTCGAGCTTTCGTACAATTCTTACGATGCGCCCCTGTGCCTCTTCTGCCTCTTTCAGGCGTACAGGCTTATCATATGTCCCTTGTTCCTCAAGCAATTCAGCCCGTCTTTTCGAGATATTTTTATAAATCACTTCTTTTAAATCATCGCTGGCAATTTTTAAGGCTAAATATAAGTCTTCACTATCCACATCACGAAGAATTCGCTGGATCGAATGATGATCTAAGAAAGCAATATCTTCAAAGATAAACATCTTCCCTTTAATTTCTTCCGCAAGACTTGGACTTTTTTCTGACAAGGATTCTAAAATATTTTTTTCCGTCCCACGATCAACGCTTGTTAAAATATTGACGATATTATCAATGCCGTTGTTTACGGTATAGTCCTGTGAGGAGGTCGTAGCAAGTTTTTCTTTCAGGACCTCCTCAACCTGGCGGATGACTTCCGGTGAAACAGTATCCATTAACGCAATCTTCGTGGCGATATCGGTTTGCTTCTCGGCAGGAAAAGCGGATAGGATGGCCGATGCCTTTTGCGCATCCAAATAGGATAAAACCAATGCAATGGTTTGTGCATTTTCATATTGCAAGAGATTCAGGATTTGAACGGGTTCGGCTCGATGAGCAAAATAAAAAGGCTTCTTTTTATTTTTTTCTGAGGAGCGGTGGAGGAATTCCTTAGCTTTCTCTTCCCCAAAGGATAAAGCAAGTAAGTCCTTGGCAAAATGTTCTCCTCCTTTTGATACCACGTTTCTTTCCGTTGCCATTTTGTAAAATTCATCTAGAACATCTTCTTTTACTGTTGAATCAATCCACTGAAGATTGGCGATTTCCTTTGTTAATAATTCCACTTCATCTTCTTTCAAGTGTTTATAGATGGTCGATGACCCTTCTTTTCCAAGGGAAATCAAAAGGATGGCTACTTTTTGAAGCCCCGTTAGCTTGCGCATCTTATCCCTCCTTTTCTTCCTTTAACCAGTAACGCAGCAGCTCAACGAATTCCTCCGTATTTTTACCTGCTAATTGATTAATTTCATTTTGGACGGTTTGCTTATTTCTAACATCTTCTTCGAATTCATTTATCGTTTTCGCTTCTAAAAACTCTGAGAATGGATCGAGATCGTCTTCCCTCTTACGTCTAATGAATCTCGCTGCAACGATTCCTCCTAGTAATAAAACGAAAGCAGCGGCTCCGATCCAGATATAATTTATATAAGACCGTTTTTCTGGCTCACTTACAGAGGCAGCCGCTAGATTGGTCTTTCCGGTAAATTCTTTAGGGAAAACGGTAATCCGCTTGTTAATATCAGCGTCCGTTATCGTTGAACTGTTGTTTCCAATCGCCGTACGGACCACATTAGAAATGATATTTCGAATGTTATCCTGGGTATCGGCTGTTAATGAAGCAGGATTTTTCGGATTCGGCGGTTCGACACCGACATTAATCGTTAAGTCTTCAATCGTATAAGGACTTTGGGTAATCTCTTTTGTGATTCGATTGAATTCGTAGTTGACTCTGTCCTGTGTTTCTTTATAATCATTATTTCCGCTATCACTGTTGCTGGCATAGGCCGGAACATCTCCCTGACCAGTCCCGCTTACCCCACTCGCCGCTGCAGCTCCATTGCCCTTGTACTCTTTGCTGATTTTCTCCACACTAACTGCGATTCCTAGCGGATTTCCATCTTTATCCTTGGTAAGTGGCTCTACTAGGCTTTGCTGCGTTTTGACTTTATCAAAATTCAACTTAGCAAAGGTTTGAACGTAGACTTTATCTTTACCGAGCATCGTTCCGAGCATCTGCTGAATACTGCGCTGAATATCGGCTTCAACTTTTTGTTTAATTTTTCTTTGACTTTCATAACTTCCGACCCCCACAAAAGAGGAATCATCATTCGAATCATCTAGCGATAAAAGTTGACCGTACTGATCTGTTATGACGATGTTTTCTTTTGGTAGATTAGGAATACTTTTGGAAGCTAAGAAATAAAGCGACTTAATTTGACCTTGCTCTAGTTCAGTTCCTGGCTCTAAGTCAACAATAATGGAGGCACTGGCCTTGTCCTCTTGTTCCGGCCGCACAAAGACACTGTCTTTAGGCATGGTAATCATGACTTCGGCGCTTTTCACACCACTAATCTTGGTCATTAAATTCGCTAATTGTTTCTGAATGGTCTCTCGTTCAATGACATCTAATTCTTGTTCGGTTACACCAAATTTTAAATCCTTTGTTTGTTCGGAAAAACTGATCGGACCGCTTTTCGGAAGACCCTGGGAAGCTAAACTGACGATTAAATCTTGTGCAGACTCTTTAGGGACGAGAATTTGCGTTCCATTATTTTCAATCTTATAGTCGGTGAACCCCTGTTTTTCTAATACATCTTTGATTTCGCCGATTTCCTTTTGGCTTAAACTATTGGTATAAAGAGGTACATAATTGGTCTTTAACAAGAAGAAAAATACAAAGCAAAAGATGGCAATCAGTACGATAAAGGTACCTAGGTAGAACGTTTTGCTTTTCTTGCTGGTATTTTTCCAAAAGCCCGCTATCCTCTCTTTCATATCTGTGATTTTCTCTTTCATAGGTTCCGCCTTTCAAAAAGCCAAGTGCTAGACTTGCATTCTCATGATTTCTTGATAAGACTCCACTACTTTATCTCTTACTTGCGTTGTTAATTGAAGGGCAATCTGCGCTTTTTGAGCAGCAATTGTTACGTCATGGATATTTTTGATTTCGCCTGTGGCTAACTTTTCTGACATGTTCTCTGATTCAACAATGGTGTTATTGGCACTTTTTAGTGCATCACTCAAAGCGGAAGAAAAGGACGTTGTTGGGGTTGGTATAGATTTGATTGATTGGCTTTGTCCCAAACCTGTCACTGAATTAGTAAACAATGAATTGATTTGCATCCTATAAAACTCCTTATCTGCCAATATCTAATGCCTTTAAAGACATCGTTTTTCCAACATTAAAAGCCGTCACGTTGGCTTCATAGGCACGAGAGGCACTCATAAGGTCGACCATCTCCTTGGTAATATCCACGTTTGGCATCATCACGTACCCATCTTTGTTCGCATCTGGATTCGTCGGGTCATAAACAGGCTGAAAAGGCGTTTGGTCTTCGACAATTTTTGTCACCTTTACACCATTAGCACCCTTTTCATTGTTTAAATATTGGCTGAAAGGGGCATTTCCCTGTGGCTCTACCTCGACCATCTTTCTTCGGTAAGGAGTCCATTCACCGTTCACTAATTTCCCTCTTGTGGTCGAAGCATTCGCAATATTGGATGAGATAACATCCATTTTCATACGCCCTGCTGTTAAGGCGGAAGCACTAATGTTTAATGGCTGAAACATTGACATCTTTTATCCCCTACCTTGATTTAATCGCTGTTTTTAATAAGTTAAATTCTTCACTCAGCTGATAGCTTAACGTTTGATACCAAATGGAGTTCTCCGTTAAATCAGACATCTCCTTATCCACATCTACACCATTCCCATTATTTTGTGTCACAACAGATTCTTCGGTGATAAAGGGTCTTGCTTGAGAATTCCCAATAGGAATATGCTTAGTATTCGACCGTGTCCCTTCAAAAGAAGAATTTGCTAGTTCTCCTTTTAATACTTCCTCAAAAACTACCTTTTGCGGCTTGTAATTCGGCGTATCCATATTGGCTAAATTATTTGAGATGGTATTGTGCCTTAACACAGAAACATCCAATGCCTGATTGAGGATAGAAATGTTTTGTAGCATAAATAACCTCCTTTTACCAATTGGATAAATTATCCAATTATTTTTTAGACAAAAAAAATGCTATTCCGAAGAATAGCATAGCAAATAAACTATAACTCTTCGGCAACTGGCTGGCATGATCATAAAATGATGGTAGCCCCTATAGCTTTGCGTCCCTGGATTTCCCCAGGTTTGCCATTATCGGATTGTTTGTCGTATTGTGATGATTTTGGTCGAAAATCTAATAATATAATATTACAATGCCCTTACAAATATTACAATGGGGAAAAAATGAAAAAAGACCTACTTAACAAAAAATTAACACGTTAAGTAGGTCTTACGACTTTCATGGCTTCCGTCCAAGTTCCTAGCAATTCTGCAAGCATTCCTTGAACTTCATCTAATATTTCAGTCTCTTTTTTTATATTTGCTTCAATTAATCTTCTTCTTAAATAGTCATAAAGAGGGAGCAAGGATTTGGAGACTTCTATATCCATATTCAGAGTTACCATTAATTCTGTGACAATATTCTGTGCTTTAATAATTCGATCATTGGTTCGAGGCAGATTCTTTTTCTCCAATGCCAGTTTAGCCTGCTCAATAAATTTAATGGCCCCTTTATATAATAGCAGGACCAGCTCTTCCCCTTTGGCAAATAACACTTGATTATTTTCATATGCTTGATAAGGATTTTTAAGAGACATGATCTTCCACCTTTACCCTATTTTCGTTTATCATAAAATATTCCGCTAGAAACAAACCCCATATCCCCGTAATGCTTCAACCGTTTTTCTTTTTTCAGGCTATGGATTTGTGAGAGAACTTTTTGCTGCGCTTCTTTTAGTCTTTCTTGAAGGATTTTCTCCAGAGCTTCAATACGAAGAAGCAGTTCTTTCATCTCTGGATTCATCAGAATCTGCTCTGCCTTTTGATCGAGAAAGTTTATTTTCTCAATATACTTTTGCCGTTCCTCCAGAGCGATTTGTACATTTTCCATTGATTCAGGATTTATTTCCATTATTAGTTTATTAGTAAGTTCGTAATACTGATGAAGTAATGCGTCTTTCTCTTTAAACAAGAGTTCCATCACCCACCCATTTGCTGTGTCAGCCAGCTGCTCTGGCTATTCGATTTTTGAATCGCCTGCTCCATCGCATTAAACTGTTTCCAATAGTAATCTTCTTTTGTTTGCAATCTTTTCTCCCAAGAATCAATTTGTGTATCAAACTGGCTAAGCGCTTTCGACAAATACGAATCACTTGAAGTACCAGCAGTTTTCGTAATTTTCTTCATCGTTTCATTGATTTGATCATATAATCGCCAGCCGGCACCGCTGTTAGCAAATTCGTCTTTATTGTTAGCCGTGTTGTTTAAGGAACTTTTCGTATCGTATTTTTTTGAAAACAATAACGAAACGTCATTGATATGATTTTCAAGTGCCTCTCTTAGCTTGGTTTCGTCGATCTCAAGCTTCCCATTATCCTTATAATTGGAACTAGTGGTAATCCCGATGTCTGCAAGTGAATCAAACTGTTTATTCATTTTAGTGGAATCCACATCACTTACATTCGAATAAAGCGCCGTCCTCAGCTTATCTAAGGCAGAGGAGATGATTTGATCGTCTTGTAATAACCCGCTCTTGGCCTTTTCTTCCCATAATTCAATCTCTTTGTCTTTCATATTTGTCTTTTGGTCGTCTAACAGCGGTGCATAATCCTTATACTTTTTTTCCTCAACCTTATCGTGCAAGGCTTTGATGGTGTCGTTATATTTATCGACAAATCCCTTGATAGTGTCATAGATCGCATCCACATCTGTCTTTTTCGTTATGGTGACATTGCTTCCAGCTGGCATGTCATTTTTGAAGGTGAAGGTAACCCCGTCATAGGTCAGTTCATTATTTTTCAACGTTAGTGTGGTCCCGTTAATGGTTACCTGACCGCCAACTGCTTGTATCGCTGAGACTCCTGTTGCGCCGCTGGTATTCCCAGCTGGAAAGTCATTCTGAGTTTCACTGATAGACCCGGCTGCCAGGTTCAATACATTATTACTGTTTGATAGATTGCTAATAGTCATACTTGTCGCTGGGTCTTTTGACGTAAAAACGATTGCCTGATCGCCGCTGGAATAGCTAGCCGTTACCCCAGTTTTTGCCGCTAATTCATTAATTTTTGTTATAGAGCTCCGGATGGTATCTTGTGCCGTAAGAGAAATCGTTTCTCCATTTAAAGTGAATTGGAACCCATTCCCTGTCCCAAGTTCAGTCGTTTCACTTGAAAGGCTAGTCGAAGCAAATTTCACGGAGGAGGGTGTTCCTGGCTGATAGGTTTTCACCGATGAAATGATATACTCGCTTCTGCTCGGAATACCCGATAGCGTGACATCTACCTTACTGCTATCGGATGAGGTCAGTTTGCTTTTGGTAAAAGTAGATTCTAATCTAAGGCTCTCCATTGAGGTACGGAGGTCAAGAAATTTTGTATTTACATCGCGGTAGGCATCCACTTTCCATTCGGTCTTCGTCTTGTTTTGTAGTATTTTATTTAATTGCGCTTTTTCTGCATCCATTAATTTTTTTACCATTGTTTCGGTATCGATTCCTGATGCCAAACCAGAAACACGAAGATTGTTTGTAATCATCCATCCATCCCCCGAACCATTATTTATCGTATCTATCATCTTTAACGACATAATAGGGTCTGGTGTAGAGGGTTATATAAAAGAAGAGGGTGTCCTTTATTCATTAAACTTGTCTGTTGATTTGCGCTCCAGGCGCAAAACGCCGAGGAGGCTCAAGAACCTCCCCGCGGAAAGCGAGCTTCCTTCGCTGCAATCAACAGGCCCGTTAGCAGGAGAAAATCAAAGGGCCGATTCTCGCAGAATCAGCCCATTTCATCTTAGTTGATGGTCTTATTTACAATTTCCGTAACACGAATACCAAAATATTCGTCAATGACGACGACTTCCCCTTTGGCTACGACCTTGCCGTTGATTAATAAATCAACCGGTTCACCTGATACGCGGTCCAGCTCAATGATGGAACCTTGCGAAAGCTCGAGAATTTCGTTTATCTTCTTTTTGGTTCTCCCTAGTTCCACGACAATTTCTAAATTTATATCCATGAGGAGATTTAAATTAACAGACTCCTCAACCACTTCCTCGTTTAAAGGTTTTTCTTCCAAATCCTTAAATAAAAAAGGCTTGGTTTCTTCCTTGACTTCCCCTAACAATGCTTCTAATTCCTCTTTTGAAAGTTTCCCGTCATGACTCATCTTTTTTACCCTCTTTTTCAAAAACAGTTTCGATTTCTGCTGCCAAGCGTGTCTTTTTGACTCCAGGTTTCACCAAAAACTTTACTTCTTTGCCAACCATCGCTTTTAATGGCTCCTCATAAAGCTGATCAAGCTGAACGATGTCACCCACATTTAATGATAAAAATTCCTCAATCGTCACATTGGAGCGCCCCAACTCGACACTAATAGGAATCTCCAACTCTTGGACTCTTGATTTCAACAGATGGGACTCCTTAGGACTATTGGTTTTATTACGCGCTGAAAACAATTGATAAGATGATAATTTTGGCAGGAATGGCTCTAAAATAATATAAGGAATGCAAATATGCATTAATTCCGTTAGCTCACCAATTTTGATATTAAAAGCAATGACAATAACCGTTTCGTTCGGTATCGCCACTTGCAAAAATTGTGGATTGGTTTCGATCTCAACGACCTTCAAATTGACGTTCATTAAATCTCTCCAAGATTTTTGCAGATGGTCAACGAATCCTTCAAAAAGGTTATCGAGTATTTTATTTTCAATGGGTGTTAAGGTTGTTTTTTCCTCAAGCTGAAGAGGGAACTCTCGGCCGCCTAGCAAGCGTTCCATAATCGCAAAAGCCATCTTTGATTTGAGCTCTATGATCATACGGCCTTTTTCCGGTGTTTCAAAGATATTTAAAATGGTGAAGGGTGGAAGCTGCTTAATAAACTCTTCATAAATCATTTGGTTTACGGACAGCACTTCCACTTGAACAATGGTCCTAAGTTGTGTAGAAATAGCGGATGCCAGCTGATAAGCAAAATTATCATGAATCCGTGTTAATACACGAACTTGTTCCATCGACAGCCGCAGGGCCTTTTTAAAATCATATACTTTTACGTCATTGCTGTTTTCATACAATTTCATCGTGTTTTTCCTCACCGCCGTAAAATGCTCTAAAGGGAAAGCAGGTCACTTTCCCTCTAAATACTATCACTTATATTTCATCACGGTCTAGCGTTATTTGGATGAAGTTATCGTTTTAAGTTTACGAGTTCTTCTAAAATAGAGTCGGATACAGTGATTACTTTGGCATTTGCCTGGAATCCGCGCTGGGCAATAATCATGTCGGTGATTTCTTCTGAAAGGTCCACGTTTGACATTTCTAATTGACCAGAAACAATTTGACCCGCATGATTCGTCTGCCGATCGGAGATTAAATCATCTATGTTTTGCTTGATATCCGAATTCCCGGTTAGTTCATACATCGAGCCGCCCACTTTCTTTAAACCGCCCGGATTTGAAACCACCACGGTGCCAAGTGTTCCCTTCGGATCCGTCGTTCCGTCCGCCTTTACCGCTGTCACATTGCCATTAAAATCAATAGAGTAAGAAACATAATCTGAACTTATCTTTATACCCGATTTCCCGTCTGCCTGAAGCACTTTATAGCCTTGTGGAGTGACGAGGTCGCCGTTCGCATCGAGGGTAAAGTTCCCTGCTCTTGTTAAATACTTGGAGCCATTATCATTTTGCACAGCAAAGAAACCATTTCCGTCAATATATAAATCAGAAGAAAGATTCGTTGTAGTCGGACTTCCAGCTGTATGGATCGTATCAACTGTGGCTGTTTTCACCCCCAGGCCGATTTGGACTGGATTGGTTCCCCCTGCATTGCCAGAAGGAGTCGAACTCCCGCGCACGGTTTGACTTAGGACATCCTGAAACATAATCCGACTCTTTTTGAATCCTACTGTATTAACGTTTGCAATATTGTTACCAATAACATCTAATTTATTTTGGAAAGCCTTCATTCCGGACACACTTGAATTTAAAGAACGCAGCATGATTTTACCTCCAGGTTTTCATTAGCCTTGTGTTGTTACATCTTTAGCAGAGTTAATAATTCCAACAGGAATCTCTTGATCATTAATTTGATAGTAGAATTGGTTATCTTTTTTAATAATCCCTTTAACCACTCCACTTTCTTGCCCGCCTGTCTCTTCATTGATCCAGGATACTTCTTTGTTCATCATATTAGAATAACGGCTAATATCATTTTGTTGACTAGTCATAAATTGATTAAAAGCCTGATTTAAATTAGAAATTTGTTCAAGCGTACTAAATTGAGCCATTTGCGCAATCATTTCACGATCTTCCATAGGCTGAGTGGGATCTTGATTGCTTAATTGAGCAGATAAGATTTTAAGAAACATATCTTTGTCTAATTGACTCTGCTGCTG
Organism: Neobacillus cucumis; assembly: GCF_002860255.1. Taxonomy (GTDB): domain Bacteria; phylum Bacillota; class Bacilli; order Bacillales; family Cytobacillaceae; genus Neobacillus; species Neobacillus cucumis_A. The sequence goes on along the minus strand of NZ_PGVE01000095.1, from coordinate 19,794 downwards.
TGGTTGCTTCGTGCTCGTTGTTGTTTTCACTGAATTCACTGTATTTAACATGGTTTCCCCTCTTTACGCAAGAATATTTATGGTGTTTTCTATTGCTTCACGCTTGTATTCTTCGAGACTAGCATGACTTTGGTAAATTTCATCCAAATTGATTTTCTTTTTTGAAAATCGTTGTTGAGACTGATCCTGTCTCGATCTTTCTTCCTGCTGTGAAAAAGAATGCTGTAGTCCTTGTCCAGCTAGTGAAATTTCCAGTCTATCCACTTGAAACCCTTGCTGCTGTAACGAGGAGCGTAATAAGGATAGCTGCGATTCTAATTGTTCTTTTCCTGCCAGGGTTTCAGCCGTAAAGTGAGCCATTACTTGCCCTTTATGGATTGATAGTTTCACTTCGATGTCTCCGAGTTTTTCAGGTGTCAGCGAAAATTTCGCTTCAATGAACTCTGAGGCATTTTTGAAATGGTTTTGATTCGTGATTAACTCTTTTACCTCTGAAAAAAACTGTTGGACGGTAACCTGAGATGACTGCGGTATTTCACTTTTGAGAGTTGGTGTGACAGTCTTGTTAGGTAAAAACGACTGAAATACAACCTCTTTTCCTTTAAACTGATGTGGAGGATCAAAACCAAGCTGAGGCTTATTATTATCTCGGTGAAAAACAGGAGTGGATCGAAGGAGATCCTCACCTGCTTTTTGAACAGGCTGGAAAGTGGTTTTCCCATCCTTTGGTTTGGCCGCTTCAGCCTCTTCAATCAACTTGACTATTTTTTCAAAACTGATGGGTTCCTTTTGTTCAGCTGTCTTGTGCAATGTCTTTTCTAATTTCCCAAGTAACGGGTTTGGGGTATCACTTTTTTGAAGTAAGGAACTGATCATATCAATTAAATCATTTCTAGTTTGCAACTCATTTTCTTGATGATTTGAATCCGGATTGAGTATTTCATCCATGGGTTCGCTGTTCTCTCCATCCTTTGAAAACAAGGAACTCAGCATAGCTAGTAGATTTTTTTGAGGAGAAACCGGCTCTTGTTGTAACGCATTCAATAACTCCATAAAATCACCCGCGGCTTGGTCACTTTGTTTATTACTGTTGTCTAATTGAGGTATATTGTTTTGTACACGATTTAAGGATGCCGATGAGATCACAACGAATTCTCCCTTCCAATGGAGGATAGGTATTTTTATAGAAAAATTAATAAAAGTATTCCGATAGGATTTACCTGATTTTTGAATTGTAGTAAAATAATAGAAAGTAAATCTTAATACAGGAGTCTTACAATATGAGTATTGGTCCCGTTTCATCAGATTGGCTAAAAAATCTAGCACTACTTACTATATCGACGAATCTTCCGGGGATGAATAGTGCAAATCAGCAAATTTCAAATGGTGATTTATTCCAGTCTCTTTTACAAGCTTTCTTACTTGAGCAGCAGGAATCATCGAATCTACCATCATTCCAGCTTTCAAATGGAAGTTTTCAAGCAAGTTCTCCACCAGTGATGAATAACATCAAAGATTACTCACATATACTAAAAGGACCGGTGAGTTTGGATTTTTCGGAGATCTCTTCAGATCATTTAAATTCAGCTCTGAAAGGGAAGTTAAGTAATCTTGGGGAGCAGTTCATATCAGCTGGCAAAGAATACAATATTAATCCGAAACTGTTGGCCTCAATAGCCATGCATGAATCTGGTAATGGTTCGTCACGGGCGGCATATGCCAAGAATAATATTGCCGGCATGATGGGGAAAAATGGCTTAAAGCAATATGACTCGATTGAAGAAAGTATTTTTGATATGGCACGAAATTTAAAAAAGAATTACTTAGATAAAGGCCTGGACACGGTTGCTAAAATCGGGGCCAAATATGCACCAGTTGGGGCTTCTAATGATCCAACCGGTTTAAATAATCATTGGGTAAAAGGGGTAAATAATTTCTTCGGTATACTTTCTTAAAAAGGAAGAGGCTGTTCCAAAACGTATTGGAACAGCCTCTTTTTTCGTTACTTTTTTTGGTTATTAATGACATCAACTGTTGTGCTTCCCATGACAAGCACACCATCAACGACTGCCCGGAATACTAATCGCTCTTTGCTTTCATCCCAAACAAAGTCGTCCCGTTCAAATTTAAATTGGCCGGTTTTCGCTTGGTTTTCTAAGCCTTTGCTGCCGCTCAGGGCATGGACGTGGTTAATAGTCACTGTAGTGAGGTCTACTTTATTAAAGCTATAGCCCTTTGGTAATGTGGCTCTTACTGTAAATTCACCATTGTTGCAATTGATGACCTTTGGAGTCACCTCAATGGTTGCTTCAATATAGGCAGTAATGGTTTTTTCGACTACTGTCTTTAATCCAGCGTTGTCGATTGCTGTGATTTTTATCGTATTCACGCCAGGTTGATCCAAGGTAATTTGGCCAGTTGTGTTTTTCACGCCATTGACTTCTACATAGCTTTCTTTGATACCAGAAAGATTGTCTGTTGCTTCATACGTAAGATCTAAGCTTGAACCAAGTGCATATTCCGCTGGGAATTCTGCTTTGATTACAGGGGCGGTTTTGTCGATCTTTACTTCTACTGTTTTCTGTTCTTCTATATTTCCAGCGTTATCGACACTGTAAAATGCCAGCTGATGAACGCCTTCTGTTCCAACAGCCGCGTTTGTGCCTTCGCTAAAATCAGCGCCATCAATAGAATAGTAAGTTGCTTTTACGCCACTTAAATCATCTCTTGCTGTTAATTTTACATTTACAGAATCGGTGTACCATTGATCCTTCACATCGCTGACTGTGACTGGGGCCGTTTTATCTACAACTACTTCAATTTTCTGCTGAATTTCAAAGTTTCCAGCATTGTCAATACTATAGAAGCTAACGGTATTAACGCCTTCTTGATCTACCGTAAAGCTTGTACCTTCTTTAAAGTCTGAGCCATTTACAGAATAGTAGGTGGCTTGAACTCCAGAAAGGTCATCCGCCGCTGTTAATTCCAAATCAACCTTATCTTTATACCAATACTCACTTGCATTAATAACGGACTCCGGTGCTTGTTTATCGATTTTAACGTCTACGCTTTTCACTTCTTCGATGTTCCCGGCGTTATCCACACTGTAGAAGGAAACGGTATTAATGCCTTCTTGCTGAATGGTTAGTTCTGTTCCTTCAACGAATTCTGAATGATTAATAGAGTAATAGGTACTCTTTACACCACTTAAATCGTCGGTTGCAGTAAGTTTGACAGTTACGTCGTCCTTTGACCATTGTCCATCGGGATCGGCAACTGTAACAGGTGCTGTGACATCGGATGGTTGGTTGACTTCCACTTCAACGGTTGCGTAATCAATGGACTCTGTACCATCGCTAGCGACCGGAACGATGATATACTCGTGAGTGCCTTCTTCTTTAGGAGTATCTACGGTAATCGTAGGATCTGTTGTGGTCCCAACTAACACACGTTCACCATCTACTACTTCGTAGACGTTGTATTTGACTGCTTCTTCTACTGGCTGCCAGGTGAGTTTGGTGGTATCTCCGTTGACTTCTGGTTTACTCGCCTCTGGTGCAGGTAGGACTGGATTTACTTCAGCCACAACAACGTTTGAATAGGCTGATTTTCCGAAACGGTCGGATTTAGCGATAACCATGTATTCGTGTTTGCCTTGAGGCAGATCCTTAACAGAGTAACCCGTTTTTGTTGTGTTACCAATTAGTGTCGGCACTCCATTTACTAATTCATAAATCTCGTATTCAGTTGCATAAGGGATAGCAGACCAGCTAATCATGGCACTGTTAGCCGTATCCATGGTTAATACTGCCTTAGGTGCCTGCATTTCTGGAAAATCAACCGTTACATCATATGCCTTTGGTGCAGATTCACCAAAACGGTCACTAACCGAAACGATTTCGAAGATATAATCACCTTCTGGAAGATTGCTAAAGTAGTAGGAACGGCTTGTAGTAGTGGCGATTAGTTCCTTATCACCATCAACAATCTTATAAACTTGATAATTAGTAGCATACTTAGCCGAAGTCCAAGTTAGCATTACATCGTTTCCATTATAAAAATAAGAAGAAATTTGATCTGGCGGCAGCATGTCAGGATAATCAACGGTTACATTGATTTGGCTTCCTGTTTTTGATTCGCCGAACCGTGAACTATAGGATGTAACCTCATAAACATTTTGTCCTTCAGGCATACCCGCTATATATTGTCTTGTATTAGTCGTATTTGCAATTAATTTTCTTTGGCCATCCACCAATTGATAGACATTATATGAATCAGCAAAAGCGACTTCCTTCCAGCTTAAAGTCGTATTATTAATATCGTATATATAGGAAGTTAAACCATCTGGAGCGGCCATAACAGGGTAGACCACATTCACAATGAAAGAATTTGCTTGAGACTCTCCATATTTATCATTGTACGAGGTCAACTCATAGGTATGCTGCCCCTCCGAGACATTCGTAAATGATTTGCTTAATGTCGTTACTGAAGCCAGTAATTCCCGCTGGCCATCTTTTACTTCGTAAATTTTGTAACCATTAGCAAATTCTACTGCATTCCACTTTAAGGAAACATCATTACCATTAAAAATGGTAGAGGTGACTCCGCTAGGCGGCTGCATGTCAGGATACTTAATCACTACATCTATGGATGTGGATAACGGCGATTCACCTGCACTATTCACCGCTGTCACCGCATAAGTATGAGTTCCAGCTGAAACCGTAGGAAAATATCGATTGAGGTTTGACGTTTGACTGATTTGAACCCTTTCTTCCCCTTTGATCTCATACACACGATAAACGGATGCACCAGTGACCGCATCCCATCTTAAAATGACGTTATCCACGCCATCAAGAGAGTACCGCAAATTTGCAGGTGCCGGTAACGTGCTGGCAGCTAATGCGGAAGTAATGGGCGATATCAATTGAAATAATAGAACAACTAAAACGAAGAAAGAGAGTATCCTCTTGTTTTTTTGCATATTTGTACCTCCTTCACAACTGTATTAGAAATATTGTCAGTTTAAAAAGAAGTCCCTTAATTCAAGAGACTTCTTTTAAATTATGAAAACTAAATATTAACCACGAAGAAGTTGTAATACACCCTGAGGCTGTTGGTTGGCTTGCGCAAGCATGGATTGAGCCGCTTGAGAAAGAATGTTATTTTTAGTAAACTGCATCATTTCGTTCGCCATATCCACATCACGTAAACGAGATTCAGCAGCGGTTAAGTTTTCCGATGAAGTTCCAAGGCTGTTGATGGTGTGCTCTAAACGGTTTTGGATTGCCCCTAATTTAGAACGTTCGGATGAAACTGTACTAATCGCTCCATCTAATACTTTCAATGCATTTTCTGCACCAACTTCACTCATAAGGGAGATATTAACTCCATCCTTTTTAAGACCTAGTGCCACAGAATCCATCGCGTTGATTCCGATTTCTAATGTTTGGCCGGAGTTTGCACCTACATGAATGGAAACAGTGTTATTTGCTGATCCAACCGTAATTGTAGAGGAATCACCAGCATTAATTGTGTCCTTGAAGGATAATTGTAGGTTGGATACCTTAACCACAGAGTTTGAACGTACAGCAATTTTTCCGTCGCCCGCTCCTGCAGCGCCGTCCCCATTAATATCAACGGAAGCGATAAAGTCATCCTTGTTTCCTGCTACTTGAATTTGTTCCAGTCCGCCATTGGTTCCACCGTTCATTTCCTGATTAAAAGAAGAACGAACAATGCCATCTGAAGATGCGGCAGTAATGGTTAAGGTACTGATATCATTTGCAGCACCTGACTGACCTGTAATGACCAATGAGTTCGCAGCAGATGCAGGCTGGTCAAGACCCATTGCATCAACGTCTGCGGTAGCGGCACCACCAGTTGTATCCATTGATACATCCGCAGCACCTAATGTATTTTTAACAGATGCCATAAAGTCATCTAATGTGCTATCTGCAGTGACAACGTAAACGGAATTTTTCACTTCTCCGCCAACAACAGCAGAAAGAGAAATTTCATCACCAACTTGGAGACCATAGTTGCTCGTACCATCGCCAAGGTTAGTCAATTTAGTTGTTCCACTTACTGCTGCAGGAGTAGTGCCGTTGTGATCCATTAATGTACCTGTTTGCCAAATAGAGGCTGTTGCCGCCGCTAATGGACCCGTAGTAGTAACCGTAGTTGTTCCAGCTGCAGCTGTTGCAGAAGCTACTACATTATCAACGGCACCACCAGTGGATTGAGCAAATTTTGCTGTTTTAGAGATATCACCATTTAGAATTTTGAAGCTGTTGAATTCCGTATCACCAGCTACACGATCGATTTCGTCGATTAATTGGTTTACCTCTGTTTGAATATTTTCTTTATCTTGAGTGGTAGACGTTCCGTTTGCTGCTTGGTTGGCTAGTTCACGAACACGCTGCAGGATGCTGTGTGTTTCGTTCATCGCACCTTCAGCAGTTTGGATTAAGGAAATACCGTCTTGAGCGTTGCGGGATGCTTGATCCAATCCGCGGATTTGTGCTCTCATTTTTTCAGAGATGGCTAAGCCAGTTGCATCGTCAGCCGCACGGTTAATACGTAGACCGGATGACAACTTTTCTAAGTTCTTGGATGCAGCATTTGAGTTTGCAGATAATCGATTATAGGCATTTAATGCTGAAATGTTGTGATTGATTATCATTTTTAATATTCCTCCCAGTTTGGTTATGTAGTAGTTTGTTACCTTGTCTTTCTACTATTTATTAACGGCCGTTTCAGTAGAATGGAGAGGGGCAATGGCTCTTTTTTCTCATAAAATTACTGATTTTCCAACGCCTTCAAAATAAAAAAAGCACCCCGAGATCCTATTCGGAGTACTATCGTAAAAAATCAACTAATGTTTGCTGGATGACCTTGGCGCCTGAAGAAAGCGCGGCATTAAGAATCGTCTGCTGGGTGGTAAAATTCGTGATCACCTGGGCTAAATCCGCATCTTCCGTCTTTGATAACAGACCTTTCGTGGAAAGCTCCGTTTCATCCAAACGGTTAGAGATCATTTCTAATTGATTCACATTGGAGCCGACAATCGAACGGTGGGCGAGAATATTGCTTAATTGTTTATCTAAATGATCCAAATACAGCTGGGGATCCTTTCCTGCTTCCATTTCACTCGCGATTTTATCAATCGTTTCAGATAAATTTAAACCGCCCGACTGAAATTGGAAGATGTCAGCCCCATTCACATTTACCTTCATATAAATCCCCTGACCGACATTCCATGAAAGGGAATCATTATTTGTATTGACAAAACCGCCATTCTCAAACGGAGCCGTATCCGTAGCCGTTCCGGCAAACAAATACCGGTCGCCCAATCTGGCATTCGCGATATCACCAATATTCCCTTTTAACGACCTTAACTCCATCGCAATCGTTTGTAATGAATCTTGATTGTTCACCCCATTACTGCCTTGGACCGTCAGTTCCCTCGCTTTTTGGACAACCTGAGTTAAATCATCGAGCGCATTATCTGTTGTTTCGAGCCAGTTCAAACCATCTTCGGCGTTCCGTTTGAATTGTTCCGTTTCCGTTAGAACGGATCGATACGACATAATTTGTACCGACTTTACCGGATCATCGGAAACATTATTGATAGCTTTACCAGTAGAAATTTGTTCCTGATAACGGCTCATCGCACGGTAATTCGTTTGAATACTTCTGACGGCCTGCGTACTTAACATGTTTTGAGTAATCCGCATGTTAACTCACCTCCTAAATACCGACTCTTCCTGTTCCATTGATTAACTTATCCAGTACTTCATCCATCACGGAAATATATCTGGATGCCGCATTATACGATTGTTGAAACTTCACCATATTGGTCATTTCTTCGTCAATCGAAACCCCTGACACCGATTGTCTGCGGCTGTCGGCCTGCTGCAGAAGAATTTCCGAATTGCTTTCCATTTGTTCTGCTTCCTGCGCTTTAATTCCAACATCTCCAACGATGGTCCGATAAAAATTATTCAGCGTTGTGGATTGATTGGAAAAAGAAACATTTTTAAATTTCAAATTGTTCAGTTCAGTGGCGTTCCCTGCATCACTGGCATTAGCAGCCCGGGCAGCAGCTATTTTATTTAATGAAGCAGCAATCAAAGGATTAACCGTTATGTCTCCAGCAGTTTCTGGGTTATCCGAACTTCCCTTGGCCACAAAGAATGGAAGACGGTCAAGCGGTGCGTTAGAATCCGTTTTCCGGCTCTGAATGTCATCTAGATTCATCGCGCTGGCATCCGTGTGAATTTGATTAACTTCTCTGCTAAACGTCGTGACTAACTCATTGATTTTTGATAGAAAAGAGGAGATATCCCGCGTTAAGGATTCCATCATTCCTGCGATTTCTCCTGATTTCAATGTGGCCGTTTGACCATTTAATAATATCTGTTTCGTTTTACTGTCAAAGGAAACAGAGAAATTTTGATCCCCTTCTACGACATAGGCTTGACCAACAAGGATATCAACCATTCCATTGCCCGCTGGTTTCACCTGGATATCAGCCATCTTGGAGAGTTTATCAACCATCAAATCCCGCTGGTCCATTAAATCATTGGGCTGTTGACCGCTCGCTGTAATTTTGGCAATTTGCAGGTTTAGTTCACTAACCTGCTTCGTTAGATTGTTCATTTCCTGTGTTTTCGTTGAAAGCTGATTTTGCAAATCCGTACTTAAATTATTGATAGAATCAGAGATTTGATTAAAGCGGCCTGCCAAAGCATTGGCATTGGATAATACGGCAGCACGGGCTGCTAAACTATCAGGCTCTTTCGCTAAATCCTCCCATGATTGCCAAAAACGATCCATTGTTGCTTGCAGGCCAGTATCCGTTGGCTCATTTAGCGTTTCTTCAATTTTGGAAAGAGTGTCGTGCTTTACATTCCAAAACCCTTGCTGCTCATTTTGACTGCGAAACTGCCCATCTAAAAAGGAGTCCCGAATTCGGTTAATTTCCTTTGTTTCTACACCTGTTCCGATCTGCAAGGGGCCGTTCCCTGCGTTCAAACCAGGGTAAGATAGTGGATTCGTTGCTTGTGTAATGGCATTTTGCCTTGTGTACCCCTCCGTGTTGGCATTTGCAATATTATGTCCGGTCACACTCAAGGCTGTTTGTTGCGCAAATATGGCTCTTTTTCCAATCTCAAGCCCATGGAATGTAGAAAGCATGTATTCGTCCTCCTTGCTGTTGAATCCAATTTCTATACTTTGGCATCAAAGAAACTCCTTGAAGCCGATGACTCTCTTGGGTAATTTTTCGCTGCCGAATACGTGTGGGAAGATTCCCCAGGCTGTGTAAATAACGCCAGCATACGATTGACATAGACTAACGAATTTTCAATCAGCTGCTGGTTCAACTTATGCTGCTCTACTAATTCCTTTAATTTAGCTTTAAGTTCATTTTGATAAAATAGCAGTTCTTCCTTTTCTTTTGCAGATGAACTGCTTTCAATCAGCTCGCTTAGACAAAGGGATTGATAGGATTGTGTTTCTGCCTGCCTCTTTTCCTCTAGACGCCCAATCTCCTTCAATAAAGCAGATTCTTTGGAAAAAATGGAAAGCAGCCTTTCGGTATCCCCACTTATAATCGTCTCCTGTTTTTCCTTGCCCACCTGTACTAGCTTTTCATAAACCAAAATCATCTCTTGTAAAATGAATTTTAAAGGCTCATAGGTTGTCATTCTTCGATTCCTTTATTCCAATTGGACAGTAATTTGTCAGCTATTTTCTCACTATCTACCTTGTAGGTGCCATTTTGAATTTGTTCTTTCAATGCTTGAATTCTTTTTTCTTTGTCCACACTGATTTTTTCTTGTGCAGCCTGGGAGAACTCGACTTTATCAACCTGCGCCTTTTTTATCTCTTGATTTTGTACTTTAGAAATACTATTTTTATACGATTGCAACCCTTGCAGACGGCTGACATCATTAATTTTCATCCATACTTCCCCTTTCCATTTCCATTTCCATCTCCATCTCCGACTCACATGTCCATCTATTAGTTAGTATCGACATTTTACCAAGAAGTGTTTAATCCAAAAAGTCTTTTCATATATGGATTATAGTGTTAAATTGGTCTTATTACCAATTATTTAGGAGAGTTCACTTTGGCTACTACATATTTAGTCGTTGCAGTCATTCTGTTTATTGTGATCATTAGCGCTGTCCGTTTTACGGCTAGGAAAAAGAAGACTATCGTACCGTCAAGAGATAATAGACGTACCGCCTTTCGTCTTAGTTTATGGGAGCATGAATGCACATTGACGGCCCCCTCTTTCCCTGGCAAGGTCTTCTATGGGACCATTCGTGATATCAGCATTTCCGGAGTCAGACTTATTTCCTATGAAGATTTAACTGGAGTGGAGGATCTTAGAGTTCATTTTGAATTAGAAGAGTATTTTTCCCTGCCAGGAAAAATCGAAAGACGAAAAAAAATGGATAACGGTTTGTATGATTTCGGTATTCGCTTTGTTCGTTTAGACGAAAAAACCGAACAAAAACTATTTAAAATTCTTTGGGATAAAAGCAGAGAGAAAGTAGTTTTATAACAGATAAAACGTCGTGAAGAATGTTTCTTCACGACGTTTATTATTGGATGATATTCTTTATATCGCTTGCAAGCTGATGAATATTATTGTTCTTATCCCGAACATTCAGCAGAATCGCCATGACGGTATGGTCCTTAAAAAATACATGCAGCGTTTCCCAGCCGCCAACTACGCCCCTGCTATAAACCATATTGCCGTTAATGTAGACACCCTCTCCATACTTAGATAGCGATCCAGGTGTCAGCATTTCCTTTAAACTCCGTTCAGTAAGAAGCTTTCCGCTAAGTAATGCCTCATCAAACAAACAGAGATCCAGCGCTGTGGAATAGATATCCCCACAGCCGAATAGCTTGGCCAGATTCAGTAAATTGACCGGCAGCACATAATCTCCCGTTTTTAGATACCCCTTCGAAGTATAAGTCACCGGCCTGTTTTGCGTCATAAAACCGGAATGTGTCATCGAAGCTTTGTCAAAAATATTTCTTTGTATATAGGTATGTAATGGTTCTCCTGATGCTTTTTCAACGACTAGTCCTAACACGAAATAATTGATATCATTGTAATCCCACTTTTTACCAGCGGGATATTTCACACTGATTCCTTTCAGCATATCTTTTGATTTTCCATGGAAGAATAGATTCTCTTCTATTCCCGACGTATGGTTTAATAAATGGATTAGTTTTATACGGCGGCCATTTGGGAAGTTAGGAATAAATGCTGCTACCGAATCCTCTGTGCTCAACTTTCCTTTTTCCTGAAGCTGCAAAATACTTGTAGCAACCATCATCTTAGTGATGGATCCAATCGGAAAAGTGGTAGAAGGCAGGTTCGCTCTTCCATTCGCTCGATTAGCTAAACCAATTCCCTCGTTAAAAATTACCTTATCTTTCTTCACGACCGCAATGCTCCCATTGACATGTTTGGAAAGCAGGTATTGACGAATCCTTTGCTGTTCCTTTTGGGTCTCGGCGCCAGTATTCCTTGCACCAATTTTCGGGCTCATGGAACAGCTTTGTGCGATTAAGAAAAGCGCTATGACAAAATATTTGAATTTCATGCAATCACATCTTCCCTCAAGTGTCCATGTGATTATTATGCATGAAAACAGGAATAAATAACAAAAATATAGGTGAAATCAGGTAATAAAAAAGGTAATTTAGAAAATGAAAAGGAACGTTGCGAGGAGTTAACGACTGTACAACGAAAAAATGATTCGACAGGGTTGCCTATAGACCTTATTGGCGACCGACACACAAAAAAAACCATTTCCCTCGGTAGCCTATTGACCTTATTGACGACCGACACACGAAAAAATCATTCTCCTCGGTAGCCTATTGACCTTATTGGCGACCGACACACGAAAAAATCATTCTCCTCGGTAGCCTATTGACCTTATTGGCGACCGACACACGAAAAAAACCTCAAAAAAGGTACCAAGATCATTTAATTGGTACCTTTTTAGTCCTTTAACTCCTAATAATCCCGTTCGAGATCCCCATCATCTGATCGGCAAAAGAAATCGACCGTGAATTAAATTGAAATCCACGCTGAGTCGTAATCATATCCGACATTTCTTTACTCAAATCCACATTTGAAGATTCCACATAACCTTGCTTGATAGATGAAGAGGTAGTGGCAAAAATCTGATTTCCTGTCCCTGTAAAGCGGTACAAATTGTCCCCTTCATTGATTAATTTCTGTGGATCCGTAAAGTTAACCAATCCAATTTGCTGGGTAGTAGCAGCAACCCTGCCCGCCTCATTGACAGAAAGCTCGGTTTCATTTGGAATCTCCACTGGCCGGTTATTTTTATCTAATAAAAAATAACCCTCTTCATTCACTAATCGATAGGTCCCATTGTTCGTTGGACTTTTTTGAAACGAGCCATTTCTTGTATAGAAGGTTTCCGTCGTTCCTCCCTGCTGTTTTCCTACTTGAAAATAGCCCTCCCCAGCAATCATTAAGTCGAGCGGATGATTGGTTTCTTTCGGAATGCCCTGATCTAAAATCATTTTTGAGCCGTCCATATGAACACCAAAACCTGCCCGAATCCCATTAGGTGTCAATCGGCCTATTTCACGTTGGGCGGCCTTTTGATTTTCAATGGAGATGGCTAAATTTTCTTCGAAGGAGGCCTCCCGTCGTTTAAAACCCACTGTTTCGGCATTAGCAATATTATTAGAAATCGTATCTAATTTTTTTTGATAAGCGGTTAAACCCGTCGTGGCAATATAAAGCGAACTATTCATGTTTTTCTCCTACACTTTTCCGATAGAATTTAAAAGCTCAAGCGAACGATCGTAAGCCTGTAACACTTTTTGATTGGCTTCATAAAGCTTTACGTTCTCCATCATATTGGTCATCGTCATCGTTGGATCTACATTGGAGGTTTCGATCATTTTTTGATGAAGCTGGACACCTGCAGGCAGCTGGCCTAAAGGGGCCAGATTTTGTCCGTCTAGTCTGAACAAGCCATTCCCTTCCTTTATCAATGCATTTGGATTATTGACCTGAACTAACCCGATCGTATCTAACGTAGAGCTAGAAGCTGGGTCATCCGGATTAAGGATGATTTCCCCCTTCGCGTTAATAGATACCTCGTTTGAAGCAAGCAGCGGATGAGCCTGAACCGGTTTTCCCTGATTGTTTAACACCTTATACCCTTCTTGAGTGGTAAGCTGTCCGGTCTCATCTACTGTAAATCGTCCGTTTCTTGTATAGCGAATTTCACCGTCTGCATTTTGGACAGCAAAAAAGATACTTGGCTTTTGACCATTCACAAGCGGAAGAGCACGGTCATCGATGGCCACATCGAGTGGATTATCAGTAGCCACAAGGTCCCCCTGAAGGAAGCTTGAAATGTTTTCTTGAGCATAGACTCCCTGCTGCATCGAACCGATCCATGAAAATCCCGTTGCATTTCCTGCAGGATTTGTCTTCGCATCATTCATTCTTTCGAGAAAAACCTCCGGAAACGCCCGTAACGCTGTATCTACTTTCTTGTATCCCGGTGTATCTATGTTGGCAAGATTATTCGTTAATGCATCCTGCCGCCTTTGTAAGGCAATCATGCCGGATGCAGCTGTATCAATTCCTCGAAGCATTAAGTCTCTCTCCTTACTGAATGAGTAATTCCGTTGTAAAAACATTTGTGATTTTTCCCTCGGTGAATCGCTCATTCAACCGGGATTTTACTTTTTCCTCAAACGCTCCAATATTCTTAAAATCTTCCTTTTTTGATTGAGAAAGAATCTTGATGATATCACTTTCAATTATCGGGATAATTTTTTCCGCTTGTTTCTTTGTATCCTTTGAATCTAGTTCAATGGAAAATTTAACTTGTATAAGGTTATCTGAATTAAGATTGGTACTGATTTGGTCGGTTTCAATCGTTTGGTCTGCAAGCTGATCAATCGTGGCTGCTTTTGCTTTATTTTCAGGTGATTTTATGTATTGATAGTAATATAGACTACCTGCAGCGATTGCCATGATAATGATGCACGTAAAAAATACCTTTTTAAATTTTTTCATTTTGCCCTCCTGCGCTGCTCCACTAGTGAACTACAAATAGAGGTCAATCAATAGTCCTTTTATTTCCCCTATATTATCTAATAAACGGATATTTGGGTCTTCTTGTTTAATCATTTCTTCTGAAAGATCTAATAATTTTTTATCAATCTCTTTAATCACCTTTAATTTTCTTTCCCTACTAGACGAATGCGAAAAAGATGCCGTTTCTTCTAATGAAAGGCCATGCTTCACGACTTCCTGTAAGAAGGATTTAATTAGTCGTTTGTATTCATGCAAATCATTTAATGAGCGTGACCGGACTAACCGTTCGCCTTGCTTAGTAATCCCCTCTAAGAGGGTGTTGAAATGTTCTTTCGCAAGACTTATTTGTTTACCCGATAAGATGTTTTGAAAAGCAGCTAATTCACTAGGTTTTGTTTCTTTTGAGGAGAAGGAGATCTCTTTTGGGATATTGAATCCTTGACTAACTTTCAAACGTGGACACCACCAATATTGTCGAATTTTGTAAAACTTCAATACATTGAGATTATAGTTTTTCCGAATGTAAAAAGAAAGGAGAATTTCATTGACTACCATTATCGGTCTCATCTTAGCAATTATTTCTATTGGCATTGGAATGGTATTAAAAGGGGTATCTGTTCAATCCCTTGGGAATCCAGCTGCTTTTTTAATTATTTTTGGCGGTACCCTTGCCTCCTTGCTCGTTGCTTTTCCATTAAGTGAAATAAAGAAACTCCCGCAATTATTCAAAATAGCCTTTGTAGAACCAAAGCTTCCCACACCATCGGAAGTGATCGACATGATGGTAGAATGGTCGATGGTTGCAAGAAGGGAAGGTGTATTGGCCTTAGAAGAGATGGCAGAGACAGTCGAAGACCCTTTTTTAAAAAATGGACTTGAAATGATTATTGATGGCAGTGATCGGAACCAAATGGAGGAAATTCTGCTTGATGAATTAGATGCAGTGGCCGAACGGCATAAGGCTGGCAGTCTCATCTTCAGCCAAGCCGGCATGTATGCACCAACGTTAGGGGTGCTCGGCGCGGTGGTCGGCTTAATAGCTGCATTAGGAAATCTAAATGACATGGATGTCTTAGGCCACTCGATTGCAGCTGCCTTTATTGCTACTCTTTTAGGTATTTTTTCGGGATACGTCCTATGGCATCCTATTTCCAATAAATTAAAGCGAATTTCCAAAAAAGAACAGGATATAAAAGTCATGATGATTGATGGATTGTTAGCCATTCAAGATGGATTAACACCGAAATTAATTGAACGAAAACTGTCTGTTTATTTACCTTCAAAGGCACGTTTAAAGCAGGAGGAAACGTTCAGTGAAGAAGCGGAGATTGCATAACCATGAGGACGAACATATTGACGAGAGTTGGTTAATTCCTTATTCAGACCTGTTAACCTTACTATTAGCCCTATTTATTGTGCTTTTTGCTTCAGGGAGCATCAACAATGACAAGCTCCAGCAGATTATGATTTCAATGAATTCAGCCCTAAAAGGACAAGGCAGCAGCCTCATCATGAAAGAAAACGCCGGAGTGACTAAACAGCTTCAAAATAGCAAGGGGGAGGAAGAGAAACAACAGGAAAAAGAAAAATTACAGAACCTGATGGGGCAAATCGAGGATTACATTGATAGGCGGGGGTTAAATAAGGTCATATCCATCAAAGATGAACCAAAGGGGATCAAGCTTTCGTTAAAAGATATCATTTTATTTGAATCAGGAAGTGCGGATTTAAAAGGAAATTCCCTTATGATCCTTAACGACCTCCTGGACTTAATAAAGCAGGTGAAAAATCCGATAAGTATTGAGGGTCACACAGATAATGTCCCGATTACTGGAGGAAGATTCAAATCAAATTGGGAATTATCCTCTGCCCGAGCGCTCTCTGTTCTTTATTTTTTTGAGGAAAAAGGGATACCCTCCAATAAACTGCAATTTACTGGGTTTGGAGAACAAAATCCCATTTATCCGAATGATACATTAGAGCACAGGCAGGCAAACCGCAGAGTAGATATTACCATACTAAAAACGGATTAACGTAATAAAACTAGAGGCAGCTATCCTGTAAAGGAAAGCCGTCTCTTTTTTAATGAAATTTTTTCAAAGTTGTGGGACATAATAAATAAAAATGTTGATGAAGGGGGACGTTATGGCTTTTGCCATTTATGCCACTATAAGCTTATTTGCCGTTATTTATTGTACGGTAAGGCCAAAGGTACTCAACACTTTAGAATTAACGATGATATTCCTTGTCGTTATGTATTTGGATAGTAATATCATGGATTTTGTGATGTTGAATTTAAATGGTATTGTCTTAGCTAAAGCGACTTCTGCCCGCTTTACCTTTTACCTTTCGTTTATTGTTTTATATCCGTTAATCATTGCCTGCAGTATCGATCATATTCGTAAAATCAAAGCTAAGTTAGGAAAGGTTTTAATAGTCCTTGCTGCTGTTATGGCCATTGTGTGTTTGGAACGTGGATTAACCAATTTAGATGTTCTTACCTATAGAAACTGGAACTGGCTTTATGATTTTGCTCAATGGCTCTGTATTTATCTGATCACCTGCTGCCTTCATTCTCTTTTTCGAAAATTAGTCTTGAAGGAGTTGACTCACTAATGCTTTTACCCGATAAGTTTGACGAAAACGAATGGTTTATTCTCATATCCCTTATCCTGACCTATTCCTTGATTATCAAACTCCCTAAAAGATTTCCACACACCATTACCTTGCTCCTCCTTTTTTTCGGAATGGGATATGTTCAAGTCACTGACCATATTTTAGCCGGATCGAGCTATAATACGTATGATATCAATGACTATGGCTCCTATGAGTTATTTGATTTGATTGGCTGGTTCATTTATCCGCCGTTTGGATATTTTTTCATCTACTTCTTTGATAAGTGGTCAATCCGCAGCAAAGGTATATTTTGGTATATTATAGGCTGGTCATTCATTGCGATGCTTGTGGAATTGATTAGTCTAAAATTTCATATGTTTACCTATTATAGTTGGAAATTCTCCTATTCCTACCCCGTATACTTATTCACATTATGTGTTTATCTATTGTTCTTCCTATATATAAAGAGTACATTTGAAAAATTGCGGCAGATAAGGCGTACAGATCATTAAATCGCGCGGCTTGGTAAATTTTTGCCAAAGCATTGAGAGGTAGAAAAAACACGAGTATAATAGAAGGAGTTTATACAGTAGCTATTCATCATAGGAGGAACACATGAAACAGGACGGTTCTAGATCTTTTGCCCTGCCGCTGACGATTTCCATCATTGCGATTTCGTTTTCGGCTATTTTTGTGAAGTGGTCAGACGCACCAGCCTCTATTCTTAGTATGTATCGGATGTGGCTTGCCAGTATCCTGATGCTTCCGATTGTTTGGAAAAAGCGTCATGAATTTAAAAATATCGTCAAAAGGGATTGGTACCTTTTATTTTTTTCAGGGGTCTTTTTAGCCTTTCACTTTGTTCTCTGGTTTGGTTCGTTAAAGCTGACAACAGTGGCAAGCTCCACGATTATTCTAGCGCTGCAGCCAATTGTTTCTTTGGTAGGCGGTTTCTTTTTATATAAGGAACGCACAACACTGTCAGCTTTAATGACCATGGGGATTGCGATTATTGGCGCCATGATGATCGGCTGGGGGGACTTTGGGTTAAGTAAAAGTGCCATCATGGGAGATATCCTCTCCTTCTTAAGTGTCATTTCCGTTGTTGGTTACCTTTTGATTGGTCAGTCGACAGTTAAAAAGGTGTCTCATTGGCTTTATAGTTTCTGCGTCTTTTTATCTGCCGCGATTGTACTTACCATTTATAATGTTTCAGCAGGTGTGGCGGTAACTGGTTATCCCGCAAAGGAATGGGGCATCTTTCTCTTGCTCGCAACCGTTCCAACACTAAGCCATGTCATTAACAACTGGCTATTAAACTATATAAATGCGACAACGATTTCCATGAGTATTTTAGGAGAACCCGTCGGTGCTACCCTATTAGCTTTCTTCTTATTGCATGAAAATCTAGCAGGCTGGCAAATAGTCGGCGGTCTGCTCGTGTTAGTGGGTGTATTCTTCTTTTTAACTCAAAAACAGAAACCCGTACCGGAAGTTCTCAAAGAAAGTACTTTTAATTGACCTTTAAAAAAGGAGATATATGAATGAAGAGCAGAACAACTGTTATGGTTAGTATTGTTCTTGCCATGCTGGTCGCATCGATTGATTCTACTATTATGAATACAACGATGCCCATCATCGCAAAAGAATTAGGGCGATTTGACCTGTATGCCTGGTCATTTGCATCCTATATGATTACCAGTACAATACTTTCGCCAGTGGCTGGCAGATTATCCGATTTATTCGGCAGAAAAAAAGTTTTTGGAACAGGGATTCTTTTATTTCTAGTAGGTTCCTTCCTTTGCGGTATGTCCGCTAATATGATTCAATTAGTCCTATTCCGAGCCGTTCAGGGCATCGGTGCAGGATTTATGATGCCCTTCCCTGCTATTATTGCCGGCGACTTGTTTTCCGTTGAAAAACGAGGCAGAATTCAGGCCTTATTTACGGCCATGTGGGGATTATCCGCTGTTCTTGCACCGTTACTTGGCTCTTTTTTCGTGGAGTTTATGACTTGGAGATGGATTTTCTTTGTCAACCTTCCCGTATGTATAATAGCGTTTATTACCCTTCTGCCTTATAAAGAAAATTATCAGCCAAAGCCTGCAAAGGTCGATTACATGGGTGCGATTTTGTTTGCTGTTGGTGTAACCTCTCTTCTATTAGATACAATTGTGAAGGAAAATCGAGTGTTATACTTTTTGATTGGACTTGTCTTTTTAGTTGTTTTTTATTTTTACGAGAAAAAACAGGCATCCCCGCTTGTACCGTTATCGATGTTTAAAAATAAGATGATTTCACGAATGAACATCAATGCCTTTATTGGAACCACTGCTTTATTTGGTGCCTCTAGTTTTGTTCCCTTGTTTTTACAAAATATCGCTGGGCTTTCACTCTTCATGAGTGGGGTTGCCTTGCTTGGTACAGCCATTGGCTGGATGGCAGCAGCTGTCCCTGCAGGTAAATGGATCCTAAAGTACGGTTATCGCATCCTGCTGATTATTGGGAATGCGTTATTATTCGGTTCTGGTCTATTGTTAACCTTGCTCAATCCAAGTCACGGCTTCTGGTTTGTCTTTTTTGTTATGATTGTACAAGGAATGGCCTTTGGCTTGCTGACAACTGTCGGCATGATTGGTGTTCAACAATTAGTAGGAGCGAATGAACGAGGAATTTCTACTTCCTTCTTTATGTTCTGCCGGAATATGGGTACTGCGATTGGTGTAACAATCATGGGAGCCTTACTAACAAGCGGAGCGGACTTTATGCAGGGCATTCATCATTTGTTCGTTTACGGATTTATTGGAAGTATTTTAGCCCTACTGACTTCGTTCCTCATTCAGAAGGATGCTTCTGAGGAGAAACCTGTGGCTGCTAGGCCGAAATTGGGGTAATCAACGAAAAGCGTAAGCGCCTTGATCAGCCCCGACAAGCATAAGACGAGCCGGCCGAAAGGTTGCTTTTTAACCTTTTGGACGGATTGGCTGTAGACCATCGAGGGGCTAGGCGCTGGAGCTGGACAATTCTCAAAGTCGAAAATTTTTCTTATC
>NZ_PGVE01000094.1 GCF_002860255.1 Neobacillus cucumis | reverse complement strand
GAAATGTTTATTTAGAAAAAAAGTAAGAAGAAAGCGTGATGCTATCTTCTATTATTTCATCAAATACTATCATAAGAAAAGTTTCATATTCAATATGGTTATCACTAAAATACTTTGAAAAATTACACCAACATTCGTAAATTCGTAGACAAACGCAGGCAACAAATTCAAAGATCTTTATTCCATTCGATTTGCAACTCGGCCACCAATTTCAATTCTACTGTGGAGAGAAGGATATTATTCTACAGGGTTGAACACAACGCATATTCATCTTCTGCAATAAACCTTCTACCGGCCGCTTGCGGTTGATACAAGCATATCTGATAAATTACGGAAAAATGTCGTCAGAAGAGTTTCATATATTTCCATTTCTTCACAATGCAACAGTGGCGCTTACTTTGGTAGTGATACTTAGTCATGGCAATATTCAAAAAAATAGCAGCAATTAGATTGAAAATTCCCAACTTTCCTGAATGATATTGCTACAGATCAAATCACTAAAGTTCCTAATTATTATTGCATTTTATTTTTAATACCTTAGCTGGAATTCCTCCTACAATTACATTGGAGGGAACATCTTTAGTTAAAGCTGCGTTTGCGCCGATTTCGCAATTATCTCCAACATTTATGTCTCCTACTACTTTAGCCCCTGCATAAATTGTTACATTATTACCTATCCGAGGGTATTTATCATCAGCAGCACCATTTTTATTAAATTTGCTGTCCCTTCCTACCCCGATTGTTACCTGATGATAGATAATGCAGTTATCACCAATAATTACTCCTGCACCTATAACAATTCCATCTCCATGTGCTATAAAAAAATTTTTTCCTATTATAGCCTGGGGGGCAATTTCAACACCAGTAATAACCCTATTTAAAGCCGATATAAAATTAGCAACTTTAACAAAACCTATGTTATAAAGTTTGTTTGAAAGACGGAACAAACGAATTGCGTTCCAATTCATTGCGAATATACTCATATCAATTCTCCTAAAATATAATGAGTAAATTATAACCAATAAGTGGTTCTTATTCTTAAATAATTAAAACACAGCCAAATGAACAGTTTATACATTAAATATTCGTATAATTCTTTCTTAATTGGAAAATACCACACGAACTTTCCTTTGGTAGAACCGAGCTGGAAAACAGTAGTGGAAAGCGAGGTATATAAAAGAAATCCCCTTCCACAAAAACCAAACACAACCTAATATTTACAGGAGTTTTTATGTGTCCTCAATTAATAGAGAGTTTAAGGTCACTATTCCCTTAGAATTTTAATAAGGAATATTGTTTCTTAAAGTAGTTTGGATAATCTCCACTTATGATTTTCTCCCACCACCACTTGTTATCTAAATACCATTGAATAGTTTGAGCAATTCCAGTTTCAAAGGTATAGGTAGGTTTCCACCCTAGCCTCTCTAGTTTAGTAGGGTCAATTGCGTACCTCTTATCATGACCTAGACGATCTGTAACAAATTCAATTAACTCTTCTGACTTGCCTAGAGTGCTAATAATAGTTTTAACAACATCTAAATTTGTTCTCTCATTGTGACCGCCAACATTATATACTTCTCCATTAACTCCTTCATGTAAGACGAGGTCTATTGCTGCACAGTGGTCTAGAACATGTAACCAATCTCTTACGTTTTTTCCAACCCCATAAACAGGCACCTTTTCATCATTTAACACACGTGAAATTGTTAGAGGAATTAACTTCTCTGGAAAATGAAACGGCCCATAGTTGTTTGAACAACGAGTAATATTCACCGGTAACCCGAATGTTTCATGATATGATCTTACCATGAAGTCAGAGGATGCCTTACTTGCACTATAAGGGCTATTTGGTTGTAAAGGAGATTCCTCCGTAAAGAATGTAGTTGGATCAAAATCTAATTCACCATATACCTCATCTGTTGAAACATGGACAAATTTAGTTACACCTATTTTTTTTGCTGCATCAAGTAACACCTGTGTCCCTAGCACATTCGTACGGACAAAGATTTCGGGTTCATTAATAGAACGGTCCACATGACTTTCGGCTGCAAAATGAGCGACATAATCGAACTTTTCTTTTTCAAAAAGAGACATAATAATATCCCGGTCAGCAATATCTCCTTTTACAAAAAAATAATTTCCTTTACTTTCAATATCTCGATGTTTCGTTAGGTCCCCCGCATATGTTAACAAGTCTAAATTATATATGTCAAATTGGGGGTATTTATTAACCATATACTGAACAAAATTTCCACCAATAAAACCTGCTCCACCAGTTACAAGAATCTTTTTTCTGGTCATTATTTCACCTCATGTTGTAATACATTTAAATATTGCCTAAAGAATCCTAGCCAAGTCGGTAATAAATCAAACTCATTATCTTTTTGTTTAAACATTCTAGAACTTTTTGGAAGTACTATTTACTTTTTATAAAAATTGATTCTTCAATTTCATCCCATGTTAAAAAAATACGATGATTATCTTCTTCAACTAATTGTTTTCCAGTTTGTACTTCAATAAACTCCAAGTCTTTTACAGCTTTTACTGCATGCTTTATTCCAACAGAGATTTCTACTATATCTCCAGGCCTAATTACCCTAAACACATCATTTAGAAGAAGAACCCCTTCTCCCTTCACGATAGTCCATACTTCTCTACGTTGGTTATGATATTGATAACTCAAATTTTGACCTGCTGAAATGTTTATTCTTTTTGTTAACACTTCTGTTTGATCGTCATATTTTGTATAATCAAGTACTCTATACCACCCCCATCGACGTTCTTCATACATCGGTCTTTGTTCCAAGTTTCCAACTACTTCTTTAACACGAGGACTTGCTTCCTTATCTGAAACTAAAATACCATCAGGACTAACGGCGACAATTATATTGGATAATCCTAGTACTGAAACCGGTATATCCAATTCATTTATTATATGTGTATTATGAGAGTCCCAACTTTTATTAGCTCTCCCAATAATTTCAGTCCTCATTTCTTCTGTTAATGTATTCCATGTACCTAAGTCCTTCCAATCCCCATCATATGGTATGGCAATAATATTTCTTGTTTTCTCTACTACTTCATAGTCAAAGCTTATTTTTGGAAGAAGAGAATATTTTACTAAAAGCTCCTCGTAATCAGTTGGTAACCCTTTTTCTTCTAACAAGGAAATTATTTTATTTAATTTTAAAGCAAAGACCCCACAATTCCATAGAGCTTTTCGCTCTATTAGCAATTTAGCATCTTCTGACTTTGGTTTTTCTTTAAAATGACTAACTTTAATTACATTATTATTTAACTTCTCTCCTTCCGGTACAATATATCCGTATTTTTCTGATGGATACGTTGGCTGAACCCCGATTAGAGCAAGATCGTTTGTAGATGATTTTAAAATGTCTTCCAAATCTAGTAATCTTGCAAAAAATTCATCTTCAACAAATGGGTCAACTGGTAAGACTCCAACCACTTCCTCTCGGTCTGTACCATCGATGGAATATAAGTAAGATGCAGCTAGAGCTATTGCTGGAAATGTGTCTCTTCTTTCCGGTTCCACAATAATAGAAACATTTTTACCAATCTGACTTTGTAACATTTCTACCTGAGTTTTACTTGTAGCAATAACTGCATTTTCAGATAAACCTAATCTATCTAATTGTCTCCAGACTCTTTGGATCATAGATTCCAATCCGTTTTGTTCTTCACGCAAGACTTTCAAAAACTGTTTTGACCGTGCATCATTTGATAATGGCCATAGTCTTCTCCCAGACCCGCCAGATAATAAAACTAGTTTCATAGTTCCTCCCAATAAATAATTCAATTGTATATATAAAAATTTTACTCTAATCAAAATATAATTAGCTGCTTTTCAATACTGATAATAAATGAACAAATATTATAAAGATTTTCATCTTAAATAATATATACAAAACTTCTATTAAGAAAGAAATGGCTGACAGCTTTCCCACACTAATAAACAAAAAAATAAGTTACTTATATCTTTAGTAACTTTCCAAATTAGTTCAAGTTTATTTCATTAACTTTCTTTCTAAATTCAAATTCCACAATTTCTTGTAGTTTTTTCTTAAAAGAATTTTCAGAGAATCTTAATGCATTTTTTCGGCAAATTTCCGAATCAAACAAATAAATATTTTTCTCAAATTCTAGTACAGATTCTATAATACTTTCGGCAGTCTGTTGATTAAAGTGTAATCCAGTAGGCTGTTTACAAGAACCCATACCTTTTACTGTTTCCAGAGCCCCCCCTTTTCCATATGCAATTACAGGTGTACCACAAGCCTGAGCTTCAACAGGTGTAATTCCAAAATCCTCTTCTGCAGCAAAAACAAATGCTTTAGCTTTCTGCATATAATCTTTTAAAATATCAAATGGTTGATATCCAAGTAATTTAATATTTTTACCAGCCTTTTGTTTTATTTTATTAAAATCAGGTCCGTCACCAATAACAACTAACTCTTTGTCTGGCATTCTACTAAAGGCATCAACAATTATATCTATTTTCTTATAGGGCACCATACGGGAAGCGGTCAAATAAAAATCTGATTTATTCCTGTTTAAAGTAAAACTCGAAACATTAACTGGAGGGTATATTACTTCTGCTTTACGCCTGTAAACCTTCCAGATTCTCCTAGATATAAAATTAGAATTGGACAGAAATAAATCAACACCATTAGCTGTACGGTAATCCCAATCTCTCATTTTATAAAGAAGTAACTTTGCAGCAAGCCCTTTTATTCCTTTTGTTAAGTTTGAGTCCCTCAAATACTGATGTTGAAGGTCCCATGCATATCTAATAGGTGAATGAACATAAGAAATATGCAGTTGGTCAGGTCCTGTTATTACTCCTTTTGCAACTGCATGTGAACTTGAAATAACAACATCAAATTTAGATAAATCCAGCTGCTCAATTGCAAACGGCATTAAAGGTAAGTAGCTCCTATATTTCCTCTTTGCCATAGGGAGATTCTGTATAAAAGTTGTTTTTACCTTTTTATTTTTTAAAAACCCCCTTTTCTCAGGTTCAATAAAATCTACAACACTAAATAAATCAGCATCAGGATATAGGTCTAACATTTGTTCTAAAACCTTCTCAGCCCCTGCATAGGTTACTAACCAATCATGTACTATTGCTATTTTCAATGTCAGCCCTCACTTTGTTTATGTCTAATGTCATTTAAATCACATTGAAGTAACAATTCTGTACACTTCTTCTACCTTTTGTGATGTCCTTTGAATCGTAAATGACTGTTTTACACTGTTCTCAGCATTAATAATAATATTTTGACACAAAAACTGATCTTTAAGGAGGTGCAAAATATTATCACTTAAAGTTTTAACATCTCCCACTTCATATAATAAACCATTATATTTATCCTTTATTATTTCTGGAACTCCTCCAGAGTTTGTTGCGATAACTGGAACCCCTTGTGACATTCCCTCTATAATTACTCGCCCAAACGGTTCATTATTTGAACATAGTAATAAAATGTCAGAAGCACAGCATATATCTATTACATCATTACGAAACCCTGTGAAAACTACTCGATTTTTTAGACCTAATTTTTGTACAAGGTTAACTAAATTATCCTTATACAAAACATTTTCATCTCTAAACTTGGCTTCTCCAACAACCCATAGATATACATCTTCTCCTTTATCAAATAATGTTTTAGCTGATTTAATAGCATCCTCTTGCCTTTTCCAAGGTGCTATTTGTCCCACAACAACAATTACTTTACTATTTAATGGAGTATTAAATTCATTTCTAATTTTTTTACGTAATCTTTCTTTTTCTACCTCTTCCTTTTTTTCTATTTTGACTCCATTATGGATTAAATAAGACTTATTCTTAAGTGAAATACTACTAATTCCTTCAATAACAGGCTGAGAAATTCCTATTAAAGCTTTAATAGTTTTTTCTCCAAGAAAGGTTATTAATTTCCCTACTAATCCCTTAGGAGGTATATCCCTGACATGCCAAATTACAGGAACTTTGTGATAGAAAATAAAAATTGATGCCATTATCCCTGCTCTCAATGAATTTGCATGAACTAGGTCAATCTTGTTTGTCTTTATGGCTTTAGAAACTTGATATCCCCCATAAATTGTGCCCAAAATACCCTTTAATATCTGAAAAGGATTCTTTGATAATCTAGCCCGGTAACTCTTAATTTTAACAACTTGGATTTTTGACTTAATTGCTCTATCTATTAATTCTCCTTCTGGGGCAAATATAACAGGAGTTGTTACACTAAGGTTCTTAGCTGTAAGTAACATACTTATTTCTGCACCACTAATCTCACTTGTATGATTATAAAATCCTACTCTCATTTTTTTATCATATCCATTTTCTCTTTGATTGCTATTTTAAATATATTGGTTACAGATGTTTCTACATGTTTCCACGTATAGTTATCCATAACATATTTTCTACATTCTTCACGATTTGGGATAGTTGTTTCTTTGTTTAAAATGGAAATCAACTTAGTTGATATGGATTCCGGAGAACTATCATTGAACAAAAGATTTCTATCAAAAGATTCAAGTATTTCTTTTGTACCACCATAAGGTGTTCCTAATACTGGAGTACCACACGCAAGAGATTCCACAGTCACCAAACCAAACCCTTCCAATGTAACTGTAGGGACTATGGAAAAATCTGCCGCTTGATAATAGCTAACTAAATCTTCATCAGATAGTCTCCCAACCATGCTTACGTAATCCTCTAATCCACATTCTTTTATTAAGGACTTTAATTCTGCTTCAAGAGGACCCTGACCAGCAATAAACAACCTTGTATCAGGAAATTGATTAATAACATCTTTCATTGCTTGTATTAGATTACCGATACCCATTCGACGCATTAACCTTCTTGCGCAAAAAATAAATGTTTGGTCTTCTAATATACCTAATTTCTGTCTAAGAATATTTCTTTTTGTTGAAGGCTTAAATACTTCAGTATCTACTGCACCTGGGACAATATAAATTTTTTCTTTATCTATATTATAGTCGTTACACAATATCTCTTGAAAATAAGAACTCAAAACTATAAACTTATCAGATCTTTTATAAGCAATATTTTCAACCATTTCCTTTGATTCATTTTTGATTCTATCAATTATATTTTTGTGTTTATCCTCAGCAATACCTTCTTGTGCCCAAGGGCCATGGAAATGTGTTACTATTGGAACATGCTTAGGTAGGATTCCTCTTGTTACAAGTGATGAATATAAAGCAAAATGTGGATTAAAGACATCATAATTATTTTTTGACATCTTTTTTTGAACTAGCTTTCTAAATGATTGGGTTCTATTGATAATTGAAGGGTTAGAATCACCTTCTGTAACATTTGAAACGTTTAGTTGTGTTTCAATTTTTCTACTGTCCGTTGTTACAATTGCTTCTATATCATGGACTCTTGACATTACGTTTAAATAATCCGCAAAATAGCGGTTTAAACCGCCTGGAACATGGTCAAACCAACCCATTCCTGTTGATAAAATCTTCAATATACTCACCTCTTAAACAAAAAATCACTATTTAATAAATTTTAGTACTCTATTTTTAATGTGTAAGAAATCTTCTTTAAGAATAAATAATTTAGGAACAGAAACTTTTAAAATTAATGGAAAACAGATTAGAACTAATAATATTCTTGAACAACTTGAAATTAAAAATGCAGTACCAACACCATTTAGACCAAGGGAATTTGCAAAAAACATACAAACGGGTATAAATAAAATAAGATTAAATAATTGAAGTAAGGTAACTACTCCAGGCCTATTTAATGACATAAAAGCTTGTGAAAGAATCCAACTTATTGAATTTAATATAGTTGAAATAATTAATATGCGGAGTAATAACAATGCACCACTGAATTCTTCTCCATATAGTATTTTTAATAAAAATGGAGCTAAGATAAAAAGGATAAGACCAAAAATACTAATAATGAAGCCAGCAATTCTCGTGGTTTTAGAAGTTAATTCGATTACAGAATTATTTTCCTCACCAGCTATCATTGGAAATAAAACATCAACTATAGCATTCTGAAAAATATTTACCATTTTGGAAATACTAAAAGCAACCACAAATAATCCCATACTAGATGCCGATAAATATGCAGCTATCAGGATTTGATTGACGTTCTGACTTATAGTATTTAATAAATCCATCCCATATGCCCTGACTCCATAGGATAAAAGATTATTAATATTTTGTTTTAAACCATGGAACGATGGTTTATAACTGTTTAATAATTTGAATATCAAGTAGAGAGTAACAGGAACATTTGGCATTAAATATGCAAATGCAAATGTATAGGGAGAATTTAAATGAAATACTATTAAAATCATTAGGATAAATAATGTACTAAGTGGTATTAAATATAATAATCTATTAAAGATAAAATAATCATTTCTTAATTTTAATACTGGAAGTGAAACAACACTTAATAGACTGAATGGTGTCAAAAACATAAAAAATTGGGATAAATGTATAACCTTTTGGTTATAATTATCAAGCCAGAATGGAATTCCAATATACCCTATAAGAAAAGCAAAAAAACTTAGTATAAGGGCTAAGATTAGACAAGCTGTATACAAACCATTGCTATTCATTTTATTTTTTTTCATATTATAAATTATTGATGCTGGTAACCCTATTGTTAAAGAATAAGAAATCAATTGTGGCCACATGATCATTGCAGCTTGTTCTCCTCTACCTTGAACACCAAGATACCTTGCAGTAAGAACACCGGTAATCAAATTTATTCCAATTATAAATATATTTGTAATTAAAACTTTTATAGCATTGGACATATTACTATTAACTTTATTAAAAGTTTTTATTTTATATATTAGATTCATATTTCCACCTTAATAAGTTTGATGTTTTTTGTTCCCTCAATTTATAAGAATCAAGTAAAAATAACAATTGAGATTCTTATTCTTCTCAGAAAAGTAAAAATACACCAAAATTTAATTACTATGGGATTACTCGTATTTTTTGTAAATAGATTATAGTTTAAAGTTATTTAATATTACTTGGACTTGGCTTGATAAGAATTTATAATCTAACTCCTTCTGAGCAATTTTAATATTCTTGTTTCCCATCTCATAGATTGTATTCATTCCTTGATAATATAAATCTTCAATTTTTTTTGCCAATCTTTTTGGATAATCCTTATCCTTAATTCCGTTATATGGAAGCCTCATTTCCTGGGGTAATAATACCTTGGCTTCTCCAACATCTGTTGAAATAATAAAACGTCCCGCAGCCATATATTCAGCAAGTTTTCCTGTGGTGCGGACGTTTCCTACATTATTATTAGTTTGAGTAGAGATTGCAATATCGAGTAAATTTGTGTATTTATTTAGGCTCTCGTAAGGAACCCTTCCCAGAAAAACAATCCTATCCTTAATATTAAGCTCTTGTACCCTTTTCTTTAAGAAATCTAGGCCATCTCCATCCCCAATGATAACTCCTCTAACAGGAATGTTTTTATTAATAAAAGACATTGACTCAATTAAATCCCATCCATAACACATTTGGTATCGTTTATTATATCTTAGAGTCCCAATTAAACCTACACATAGAGAATTTTCTAACCCTAAATCATTTCTTAAAAAACCCACATCCTCTGGTTTAGATGAGCTAATATTGATTCCATCCCTTATTACGTTTACATTTTTATAACCTAAAGAATTTAGTAACGACTTATGAAAAGTTCCCCGGACAACTATCCTGTCTGATAACTTAATTACCTTATCTTCAACAAACTTAATAATCTTCCTTCCTATCCAAGATGGACGTCCTCTTGTGACTGCTAATTCATAGCCTAGATCCCCTGTGTCAATAATATATGAAGTATTAAAAAACAGCTTATAAATTATTGCAGAAGTTGCACCTGGAATAGCTGTATCAAGAACGTACATTATATCGGGTTTTAACTCATAAAGTTCTTTTAAAAAAGAATAAATACTTTGTAATCTATTACCATTTCGATAGAGATAGTAAATTGAATATTCATTTTCTAAATTTGAAAATAATCCTTTTGCTCGTTGGCAAAGTGCGCTACCTCTGTTAGAATTTATTATTATAGCAATCTTTTTCACAAAAAAATCCCCTTAATTATGATTCCAATAGTTAATTATTTACTAAGACCTTTTTCTTAAAATTTCTAATATAATTTCTTGTTAAATTTAATGTTCTAATAAAAGAAATTACTCCATTTATTCCTTCTTTTCTTATTAAGTGGTACAGATTGTGCATTCTGCTAACTATAAGAAATGCAAAAGCATATAAGTATTTTTTTTCCAAATAATAATAATGCTTATATGTTACGTATATTCTTGAAGCTTCTTTAAAGGGACTATAGTAGTCTCTATTTTCTATGGAAGGAAAATGGTAGTTTACAGCATCCTTACATATTATTATTTTGTAACCCAACTTAATTGCATTCTTTGCTATATCTACTTCATCATAGCCATATATCAATTGCTCATCAAAGGACACATAGTTAAATAGATTTTTTGGAAAAATAGTACTATTAATTACAATTGTTCTGAGGTTTGAAAAATCATTATATCTTACATTCTGATAACCTAAAAAATTTGTATCATTTGGGATCACTAAATGCCCCCTATTATTTTCAATGCCAGTAAATATTTGTTTACCCTTTTCATTGAATTGAAGAATATTTGAAAATATTGTTTCTACAAATTTTTCACCTAAAACAACATCATCATCTATAAATAAAACATGAGTTCCATTAACATATTTAAGAGCGTTATTTCTATTAGAACCCAATCCTTTCTTCGGCCCTTTCACATACTTGACATTTGGAAAAGATTTTACTAAATTCATAGTTTCATTATTTGTACTATCATCAGATACAATAACCTCAAACACTTGTTTAGTTGATAGATAAAGTGAATTTAAGGCATTTTTTAAATCTGAAGGTCTATTTCTCGTACAAATACAAACAGACAAATTAAAGCTACTCATTTGGCACCTCAACAATTTTTCTTTTTGAACTTTTCTCATTGAGAATCTTATTATATAAATCGATCGTAGAATTAAAATTCCTTTCCCAAGTTAAATTCAGAACTTTTTCCCTTGCCTTTAAGCCAAAATCAGAAATAAGCATTGGATTCTCAAGTAAGTATTCTAACTTTTTGGATATATCACCGCTATCCCTTTTTATAAATAAACCATTTTCATTATCATCTATAAGATCTTCTACTCCACCAACCTTTGTAGATAGAATTGCTAGGCCACTTGCAGCGGCTTCATGAACAACTAATGAAAAGGTTTCATAACTAGAGGGAAAAACAAAAATATCTGATATACCGAAATAAGTTTCAGGATTTTTTTGAAAGCCCATAAAAAACACTTTTTTATTTAATTGTTTTTTAATTTTACTTTTATATTTATTAACGTTACCCGAACCCACTACTAATAGATACAAATCGGAGTACTTCTCCCCTATTTTATTAAAAGCCTCAATTACAAAATCTAGTCCTTTTAAAGGCCAGTCGCCTCCCATAAATAAAATAAAATTACCTTTTATCGGAAGTTCTAGTCCTTCTCTTAATCTAAATCTTTCATTAGTACTAAATTTATTAAATTTACTGCTTTCAACTCCATTTGGTATAACATGGATTTTATTTGGACTATAATTATAATTTGCAATAATTTCATTTTTAACAGCATTTGAGACTGCTATTAAATTAGTTGTATTCCTTTCTTTTATACAATAATTTTCAAATAAGAGGGAAATTTTCGTTGATATCCAAGCATTTATTTTTTTAATGTAAGAATTATTATGTTTTACCCTACTATTACCGGTCATTTTCACATAAGATTTATGACAAAGATGGATCGTTGATACTTCAGAATGATTTAATATAATTGCTCCAGTAGTGTGTAAAATATCCACGTCTAATTTTTTTAACAGTAAAGAAGCATATATTAAAAATATATTATATCTTAAAGGAAATGGTTTAAATAACATAGGAATATGAAAATATCTTATATTATTGTTTTCATCAATATCTAAAGAATTAGCTAAAATAAAAAGTTCAACATCAGGTTCTTTGGCTAGCCTAGTAACTAATTCTAATACACAACGATCTGTCCCACCGTCATTACTAATTTTATGAGCGACTATTGCTATTCTTTTTTTTTTGATACTTTGTTCAATATTTGTATTCAATGTTATTTCTCCTATAAGGGTGTAGATATATTCTTTTTCACTGATTTTAATGTCTTTAACCCACTATATCTTGCTTTATATGAAGTTATTAATTTTGTATAAGAAATTTTCCCTTCTTTTGGAAAATACCTTATAAATTGTAGTAAACCAGGATTAGCAGTTGTTCCTATAAATAAACTCCATACAAAATATATACATCTATTTATTTTTTTAAAATTATTATGCAGAATATATGTCTCATTATGGACAGCATTATAAAATGCTTCACTGTTAAATAAATTTCTTTTATCTTCGTCTGATCTAACTCCAGGATAATGATTTACAGCAACTGCAGGATCATACATTAGCTTCCAACCATTTTTTTTTACACTTAGACTAAAATCCATATCATTATAAACTTGAGCCCCACTACCTTTTAGATTGGTATTAAAACTTAATCCCTTAATTGCAGTCATTCTGTAGCTCATATTAGCGCCTTTTAAGACGTCAACTTCTCTAGCTTCACCATATCCTAAATGATGGTTGCCAATCACTCTTCCGAACCACTGTATTTTCCCTACTATCTTTTTATTTCCTATTTCTTTATGTTGACCATGAAAAACCCAATCTCGCCCACCAACTCCCCCTATGCTTAAATCACGTTTGAAATGGCCTTCAATTCTTTCTAACCAATCTGGTAATGGTTCAGTATCATCATCTGTAATAGAGACTATATCTCCTTTTGCATTTCTAATTCCTTTATTCAAGGCAGCAACTTGCCCATGTTCTTTAATGTATACAATATTAATATTTATTTTAGAATTGAATTTTTTTATTAATCTTATTGTCTCTATATCGGTATCTCTAACTACCAAAACAATTTCATCTGGTTTCCTTAATTGTAAATTTAAAGCATTTAGACATCTACTTAAGTCCTTAGCTCGATTATAAGTAGGAATTACTACTGATATCATTTTGTTCATTCCTTTTTAGTATATTAATTATTAGAAGATAGTTGATTAAACTCACAATTTTCTTAAAATAATATTTTTGTTGTTCAAAAAAAGAGAAAAGGAATCTTCATAAGACCTTATCTCTTTTGAAGTTATCTAATCTTTTTGTCTTTTTTAACTCTTTACATCATTAGTTTCCTTTTTTCCAATATCTTGTTTGCTGATAAAGCCTATTAATGTCCAGAAGATAATGCTAACAAGATAAGTACCTCCTCCAGACCACTGACCAATACCGCCTATCAATATTCCGAAAATTGCTAACGAAATAGTGTCTTTTTTTAAATTAATATATTTTAATGCATTACGAAATACTAAGATATATGCTATTAAATAAATAAAACCAATTAAACCAAATCCTACAAGAATATTAGAAATATCAAACTCAGTAGATAAGTTTGAGCCCGATTTTGTAGCGCCTGTAGTTATTGTACCTAACCCATATCCAACAGGATTTTTTAGTGGGGTAATTATTCCACTAAATACTCTTTCTATATGAAGTGAACCAGTATCATCCTCGGCCAAAGGGTTAGTTAACCCAGAAATAATGTGTTCAATATTATTTGCTTGGTCTCCGAATATTTGTGTAGGAATATATCTTAAAGAATTTACAAAAAACACTAATAGAATAAATGCAAAAAAGGTAATTATTAACTTTGTTGACTTCTTATTTTTTGAGAAAATATACATTGAAATCGAAGCAAATATCGTTGTTATTATTATTGTTCTTGTACTCTCAAATATTATTGCCATAAAGGATACAATACATGTTAATATATGAAAATATTTCAACTTACTTTTTAAAATTAAATGCGAAAATGAAATTATGAATGTAATCATACAAAACACTGTATATTCCATTGCACTTGGAAAGGTTCCTATCGCTCTCAAAGACTGACCAATATATAATGCTTGGTACCCTGCAATATCAAACCAAACCTTTTCAAATGGTAAATATCCATAGAATGTTTGATATAAACCGTAGCACGCCACGCTAAACCCAATTATTTCTATTATTTTAAATACCTTTAAGATTTTTTGTTCATCAAAATAGTAATAAGAAATAAAATACCAGCACCATGGAATAATTAAAAATATACTCCCCATAATCCCCGATAACAAACTCCCTCCTAAGGGATTAAAAATTTGTAATACTCCTACTAGTAAAATTATATACATTATTTTTGTGAGGAGATTTTTTTGAAAGACATTCACATACTTTCTATTAAATAGGGTGTAAATAAATAGAATTAGAGTAATTAAGGGTACCACTATTAATAAAAGGTCATATTCTGGCCAGCCTGTTACTGGAATCAATAGGCGTCTAATCAGACCTAAAAAAATTAAATAAATTACTAAAACAGGGAATACATTATATTTAAATCTTAAAGTAATCGCCAAGAGTAAAAAAAACAGTACAAGAAAGTTCAAGTAATTAACAATAGAGGTTTGAGTTGAAGCAAAACCTATTGATAGTGCAGTAATAATAAAAAAAGGAATAAATAGAATATTTTTATAAGAAATCGGTTTATTTAATATATTCACCAACTCACACCTTTACTAGAGTATTCATTCACTTCATAGAATAGGATAAGTGGAATGTTTTCCTCAAGTAATCCTATCTATTAAAAAGCATCTTTTGAACCAAATAATACACTAACCGTTTTTAATATGATTTTTATATCAAACAGTAAAGATTGTTTCCGAATATATTCTAGGTCAAGCTCTACCATTTCCTCGAAACCTACACTATTTCTAGCCGTTGCTTGCCATAGACCAGTACAACCAGGTGTTACTAGTAATCTTTGTTTATGATATCTACTATAGACAGCTACTTCTCTGGGCAGAGGCGGTCGAGGACCGACTAAACTCATTTCTCCTCTTAAAACATTAAATAGTTGGGGTAATTCATCAATACTTGTTTTCCGAATAAATTTACCCACTTTCGTGATACGAGGATCATCTTTCATCTTAAACATCGCACCACTTACTTCATTATATTTCAATAATTCTGCAAGTTTTTCTTCTGCATTAAACACCATGGAACGGAATTTATACATTTTAAATTCTTTCCCATTTAATCCTACACGCTTTTGTGCGAAAAAAACTTTTCCTTTAGGGTCTTCAAGTTTAATCAATATGCCGATAACTATAAATAGAAGACTCAAAAAAACAAGTCCACATAAAGCACCGATGATATCGATCATTCTCTTGAAGATTAAATATATTTTCCGCTCATTTACTTGAATAGTACTATCTTTTTTATCTAAATAATCAACATCTTGATTCGCTATATCAGACAACCCAGACCCCTTCTTTCTCTATCTATTACAATATCTTTTCAATTTCTAAACTAGAAACAAGATTTTTTAAGTAATCGATCATGTCATCATGGAGGTCTTCATGCTGCAAGGCAAATTCTACCGTTGTTTTGACAAAGCCGAACTTTTCACCCACGTCATATCGTTGTCCTTCAAAATCGCAAGCAAATACCCGTTGAATTTGATTTAGTTTTTGAATCGCATCTGTTAACTGAATTTCTCCTCCAGCCCCTTTTTCTTGCTGATCCAGAAACATGAAGATTTCTGGCGTCAAGATATAGCGGCCCATAATCGCTAAATTGGATGGCGCTGTACCTGGTTTTGGTTTTTCGACAAAGTTATTCACCTGATACAATCTTCCGTCCTGCGTGGCAGGATCGATGATTCCATAACGATGTGTGTCTTGATCAGGGACCGTTTGAACGCCAATCACGGAAGAGTAGGTTTCTTCATAATGATTAATTAACTGACGCAAGCAAGGGGTTTCACCTTGTACAATGTCATCCCCTAAAAGAACGGCAAATGGTTCATTCCCAATAAAGTTTCTTGCACACCAAACCGCATGTCCAAGTCCTTTTGGTTCTTTTTGACGGATATAATGGATATCTGCTAGATTCGTAGCGAACTGTACCTTTTCTAATAGATCAAATTTTTCCTTTTCGATAAGGTTTTCTTCTAGCTCCATTGCCATATCAAAATGGTCTTCAATCGCACGTTTGCCCTTACCTGTTACAATAATGATGTCTTCAATTCCTGAAGCCACGGCTTCTTCTACTATGTATTGAATCGTTGGCTTATCTACGATGGGCAACATTTCTTTTGGCATTGCTTTCGTTGCTGGTAAAAATCTAGTTCCCAATCCGGCTGCTGGGATAATCGCTTTTCTTACCTTTTTCAAGATACTTCCCCCTATTTTTATTTTGTTTATCAACTAAACTCTTTCCCCTACTAAAGTACTCGGGCAAAAAAATAAATATCTAATGGAATTGCAAGCGCATTCACGCTTATTCTTTCATTAGATATTTATTCATTTATTTTTTAAATGGGCATCTAACCCGTCCTCACATCCTACTACTGACGACACGCGTCTAAGGTCACGCATTGGACCCACAGTATGACCGAGTGCCCCCATGGATAACGGACAGAGAGGCCTCGCCGTTCAGGTATAAACCTGAAATTTGTTGCACCATACAATTATTTACTTAAAAAATTTTAAAGAACTTCTTCTTTTTGATTTTTTCTGGTACTTCTTTATACACATGACTTCCTTCTAACATTAATACGGCATTATCATCAAACAGATAGACCCATTCATTTCCGTACTTTTCATGAACGAGATCGTGCGCCTCTCTCATCTTAAAAGTACGAGTGCTCGTATTATGTGCATCCGATGCAATCAAGTGGGTTAAATTTGCCTCGATTAACTGCAAAGTAAAGTTCTTAATTTTCTTCCCAAAGTCCCCGCAGACACTTGCTGCGGTCACTTGTGTGAGAGCCCCATTTTTCACTAGATTGTAAAGGAGATCAGGCTGCTCGATGATTTCCTGGTTTCGTTCCGGATGGACGATGACTGGAACAAGTCCTTTCGTCTGCAGCTCGTAAAACAACCTCTCCGTGTATCTCGGGACATGGCTGGAGGAGAATTCCACCAGTACATAGGGAGTATTGTTCACAGGGAGGATCTCCCCTAGCTCGTAATCATGAACCAATTCCCCATAGACTCGTGTTTCCTGACCAGGCAGAATCTTTAAATCGATTTTTTCATCCCGCAGTACTCGGTTTAATTCTTCTACTTTAGTTAGAATTTGTTGCTTGGGATTTTCGAACTGATTATTTAAATGATGCGGGGTGGCTACAATGGTGTGAATCCCTTGTTCTACCGCCTTACGGGCCATTTGAAGGCTTTCTGCTAAATCCTTTGCCCCGTCATCGATTCCGGGCAGTATATGACAATGCAGGTCAATCATAGGAGTCACACCCATTTCTACTAAAATATTACTTTTTAATCCTACCACCGTCGAAAGTCCTAGTAAAGGGACGAACTTTGTCGAAAGGGTTATTTTGAGCCATAAGTCCCATAATAATAGTAATAATCATTCTTTTTGATTTCTTTATGGTTTAACACGACACCGAGCAGCTTCCCTTGTGCATTTTGCAACAACTCTTTACTCTTTTTCGCCTGATCAATCTCTGTCTTTTCACTGTAAACCACTAAGATGGTCCCATCACACTGATTAGCCAAGATTTGTGGATCGGCTACGGCCAATAATGGCGGAGTATCAAAGATGACGTAATCAAACATTTCTTTTGCATCTATAATAAATTGCTCCATGGATTTCGAGCTTAATAATTCCGCAGGATTCGGCGGGATGGGTCCACAAGTTAAGATATACAAATCATCTTCTTCTGTTTTAATGACTGTCTTTTCAAGTGTTGCCTGTTTGGTTAACACGGTTGTAAAACCAAAAATGTTGTTCACTTGGAAGGTATGGTGAACGGTTGGTTTCCGTAAGTCGGCATCCACTAATAATACCTTCTTCCCAAGCTGTGAAAAGGTTACAGCTAAGTTGGCTGCCGTTGTTGATTTCCCCTCTGATGGGCCAGATGAAGTGACCATAATCGCTCTGACTTCTTCATCCACGGAGGAATACTGGATATTGGTCCGAATCGTACGGTATTGTTCAGAAATCGCGTTTTTCGGTGCGACCGCTGTAATTAACTTCCTGCTTGGGTTCGATGTTGTCTTTTTCTTTTTAAGAGCCAAGTGTCTCACCTCTTACTGTTGATTTTCTTGCCCCTCGGCGTAGTTTCAATTCTTCTATCTGCTCATCATCAATGGTTGCGATGACGCCCAAGATGGGAAGCTCTAAAATCCTTTCAATATCCTGCTCGTTTTTAATTGTGTTGTTTAAATACTCAAGTAAGAAGGATAAGCCCACACCTGCCATTAAGCCGACAACGATCGCAATCGCGACGTTTAGTAATGGTCTAGGTTTAATTGGGGATGGATTCTGAGTAACATCTGCTTTCGCTAAAATACTAACGTTATCGACTTTCATAATGTTCGGAATTTGGCTTTTAAACACTTCCGCCGTTTTGTTCGCAATCTCAGCGGCCACTTTCGGATCTGGATCTTGAACTGATAAGTTAACCACCTGTGAATCCTTTTCACTGCCTACCGTAATCTTGCTTTTTAATTGGTCAGCTGACATATCCAAACCAAGTTGGATGATCACAATATCTAAAATCGCCGGGCTCGTGATGATGACGTTATATGTATTGATCAGCTGCAGGTTGGTTTGTACTTCATTGGAACTGTATACGCTTTGTTCATTTTTCGTCTGGTTTACAAGAATTTGTGTAGATGCTTGGTAAATCGGGGTTAAGTAAAAATAACTGATGATTCCACTTACTAAGGCAGCAATGACTGTTATCGACACGATTAACCATAATCGTTTTTTCAATGTCTCGAATAGTTCTTTTAAACTAATTGTCTCTTCCATTTCGTCCTCCTAAAAACATAAATACAAACATAGTGTATTATAACATATTTTGCCATGAATATTTCACATTCCGACAATTCTATTACACTTATTTTTTAAACTTAACAAATATATTACACAGATTCTATTAAACACCAAATTGTAAGAAAATTGAAGGGGGAATTTCCGTTTGGATTAATTTCCCATGGGTGCGTTGGATATTCTTTGAAAAAGCAATCTAACATTGGATGTATGGAGAGAATAATTAAAAGGGAGCAATTTGAAGATTGTGGGTTATTATACCAAAAAAAATATCACCTGGCAGGAGTTTTTAATGTAAACACTTACAGTATGCAATTACTATATAATAGAAGAAACTCGGGTAATTTTATTAAGAGTTCATTAAAAAAGGCCGCAAGGAATGCCTCAGCAGCCGGATTTATATAATATGGTTAGATAACTAATTGTCTTAGATCTGCTTCGATATCTTCAATCAGCTTTTCCAATGTAATCTCGTTTTCATTAACGCCTTTTTCATATGCCTTTTTCACAATTTCCGAAAAATCGACAACTTTCTGATTTATTTCCTTAGCGTCCTGCTTCAATCTCCTAATTCCCCCCTTAGTAAATATAACTAATTATTGATTTTACTAGAGGTTGCTTCAGATGTAAATAGATTCCCAGTACTAATATGTGGAAAAATAGTAGAAAGAGTCGAAATTTCGTAGAAAAGGGCTTACCCGTTTAAGAGTAAGCCCTCATTATTCCTCCATTATCCGTGTCTTCCTTGTCCATCTTCGATACCATTTATTTTCCGCAAGGTTGCCAAGGAAGCCAAAGACTAGTCCAAATAACACTCCATTAAAAACAGGATAATCTAATAGAGGGATCGTCTTCAGTAGGCTTCCATCATGCCAAAACAGCCCGAAATCCATTCCGATCACCAGTCCAATAAAGAACCCGGAAAAAAAGGTTCGTTTTTCAACTGATTTCCCCTCAAGTTTATTGTTATTGGCCTTAGCCGAATTATACGCCTGCCAGATAGCAAAGCCATAGATGGACGGATAGAATAGCCCCCAGCTATAATTAACCGAATCATGAGCACGCAGAAGATCCCCCTGGAAGGTGGTGAACAGGACTAGATTTAGATGTGAATTCAAGTTGATTAAAAATTCTAATCCCAGTAATACCATACCAATAAAATAATCCCTGTTATATATTTGTCCAAAGCCTGGCATCACAACGGACCAGAACATAGCGGCATTAGGGGATTTATAGGGTCTGCTACTTCTCATTGGGGTCCTCTCCCTTTATTGAAATCATATTGCTATAATTTCGACGTATTCAGAGGAATTCCCTTCTTTTTTACAATTTAGGGAAATAAGTCCCAAATGATAAATAGGTGGTTTCTGCAACAGCAACATGAACCCTGGAAGGCTATTTTCAGATGCTCCTTCTGAAAATATGGTAAGATACTACTAATCTAATTTTCTAGGAGTAAAGTATGCTTATTAAGAAGAAGCTAATCAAACGTTTATTTTTGTTCGCTGTGCTCTTTATCCTTAGTTTAACCCTTATTGCAGACCCTACAAGAACAAGAGCACACGTCTACAACTTCATTCCGTTACATACGATCACTTATATTATCATGCATAAATCTTTATTTGTTATTCTGAAAAATATGATTGGTAATGTCATTCTCTTTCTTCCATTTGGTTTTTTATTACCTTTACGATGGAGTAAAGTGAATACGATCTATAAAGCTGTCCTCATAGGTTCATTGTTTTCCATTTTTATAGAGATGGCTCAAATTATTTATGCGTATCGGATGACAGATATTGATGATGTCCTATTAAATACATTAGGAACAGCTATTGGCTATAAAATTTATCAATCTTCTATAAAAAAGTATAAAATATTAGACTATAATCGTTCTTCTATAAAGATAGAACATAAGAAAAAAATAAGCGTTTTGTAACAATAACCACCATAAAAACTTCCAAAAAACTCCCATATTTTTTTTATATCTATTTTCCTACTTTTTTGGTATCCTAATAGCAGTGCAAAATATTTGTCAATTTTTTGGAGGTATTATCGAATGAGGTCTCAAAAAAAGAAAAAGAGAACTTGGTTGAAAATCACAGGTATTATTCTTCTTCTCCTCGTTATTGGTGTAGGAGTTTACGCTTATAATGTATATAGTTCGTTAAAAACTGCTGTCGAAACCATGCATGAACCCGTTGTTCAAAAACAATCTGAAAAGCGTGAGAAACCAGTAGCATTAACCGATAAAGATCCATTTTCAGTCTTAATGCTTGGTGTCGATGAGAGAAAAGGCGATAGAGGCCGCTCTGATACGATGATTGTGTTAACCGTTAATCCAAACAATAATTCTGTTAAGATGCTAAGTATTCCACGTGACACTCGTACAGAGATCATTGGAAAAGGAACTGTCGATAAAATTAACCATGCTTACGCCTTTGGCGGAGTAGAGATGTCCATGAATACAGTCGAAAACTTCCTTAATATCCCGATTGACTATTATATGAAGGTCAACATGCAAGGCTTTAAGGATATCGTTGATGCCGTTGGCGGCGTTACTGTTAATAATACCCTTGATTTCTCCTACGGTGGCATTCATTTTGCAAAAGGTAATATTAATCTAAATGGTAACGATGCACTGAAATTCGTAAGAATGAGAAAAGAAGATCCAAGAGGCGATTTTGGCCGCCAAACAAGACAGAGACAAGTAATTCAGGCTGTCCTTAATGAAGGAGCAAGTGTTTCTAGTTTAGCCAACTACTCTGACATTTTTGCAGCCATTGGTAAAAATGTAAAAACAAATCTTACTTTTGACCAAATGGTTGATATTCAAAAGAATTATAAATCTGCTGCATCTAACCTAACTCAAATGGAAATAAAAGAAACAGGAACTAAAATAGGCGGAATTTATTACGGTCTAGTTTCTGATCAAGAAAGACAAAGATTGCAAACGGAATTAAGAACTCAACTTGAACTGAAATAGTTTTATGAAGCTGATAAGGAATTTTACCTTATCAGCTTTTTTAATGACTTCAGCTCCATTTTTAATCATCCATTTTGTGGTATAATCTGAGTACAACACTAATACATAAAAGAGGGATTTTTTTGATTTTAGATAAACTTTCTAACGCAAAACTTTATTTTGATTTACATCCTCGAATTAGAAAGGGCCTTGAGTTTTTAATGGAAAATGATTTAAATTCATTAGCTCCGGGTAAATATGAAATTGACGGCACCCATATTTTCGTGACCATTCAAGAATATGAAACCATTCCGACTGAAAAAGGACGTTGGGAATCCCATTATCAATACACGGATATTCAATATATGATTCGTGGCGAGGAACGTATGGGTTACGCGAATGTAAAGGAACTAGAAATCGTGGAACAAAACGAAGATAGGGACCTTATGTTCTTAGAGGGTACGGGTGATTTATTGAAAGTTGGACAAGGCTATTTTGCGATTTTCACACCTGAAGACGGTCATATGCCGACATTATGTGTGGATGAGCCTCAATTTATTAAGAAGGCTGTTGTTAAGGTATTATGTGATAACTAAACTGATTGGAGCCATTGCAATCAGTTTTTTTATTTCCCCCAAATTTGCATATTCTTCATTTTTCAATGAAAATATGATATATGCTCTTACATTCAGTGATTACTAAAAAAAGATTCAACAGAGGAGTAGAAAGTGAAGATCATAAAATTATTTGCCGCATTCCTAACAGTCTTTATTATAGTTGCTTTTACGATCAACCATTTCTCATCTAGCTCAGCTTCTAAGGATTCAAAAAATAAGGTTATAAAGAAGGAGGTGCCTAGTAAAGAAACAGAAAAGATCCATGTATCTGACTATTCAAATGCCCAAGAAGCATTAGACCATTCTTTTGGTAAACCATTAACTATACCATCAGGGAATAGGCTCTTTATAAATGTTCCTAGCAAGAATTATCCAACCATTCAAACGGCATTAGACGATCTTAAATTAAAAAAGGTGGAAAGAGGTTCAAAGATAGAAATCTCTCTCAAACCGGGAATTTACGATTACAAAGAGCAGTTGCTAGCAGACGGACTTAATGCTTCTTTAGTAGATATTAAAGGCCAAGAACCCATTAAGATTACTTCATCAGGTGTTCATGCCATCTCCCATCATACATTTAAAATTGAATATTATGCGAATGACTATAAGAACTTAAACTATTACGATATCACCTATAATGTCTCAAGCGTTGTTGGGATCACTCCAGGGCAGTTTGTTATTATAAAGAATACCTCTGGAGCAGCAAACCACTACTATCATCAGGGAGCTTGGGAAATTACAGATGTTGATTCCAAAAATAAGCGAATCACCGTCCTGTATACGGGCAACTCTTTACCTCCCAAGGAGGTTAAGGCTGCGATGACCATTCCAAAAACCGTCATACGATGGACAAAGAATACAACTGCTTTATTAGCCGATCACAATACTAGTTTAGGATCCATTAATAATGTTGTCTTTGTTGGGACTGGGAGACCAGAAAAGGATCAATCCACTAGAAGAAGTGTGAAAGGCTGGGATATGGTTGGCGGCCATGGCGGAGTAACCGGGATCATTGCCAGGAATGGTTCAGAAGTTACCTTAGGCTCCAATTTTGCCATTAGTTCCTTTAGTGGTTCTAATGTCTATGCTACACAAAGTGCCCATATCGATGCGAAAGAATCAGTATCATCTTCCTCAGGCAGAGTGGGCTTTGGTGCTTCTTCCGGCGCAAGTATTCAAGTAGTCGGTGCGATTGCATCTGGGAATCTGCTGGATGGAATTGTTGCGCAGGATAATTCATTTGCTTTCGCGAAAACCGCGTTATCGATAGGAAACCATCGACATGGATTTGTCGCTTCTGGTAATGGTACTGTGAATAGCGATCTAGGAAAAGCGCTGGGGAATCTTTATTCAGGAGCCGTATCAATAGGTTCTACGATGAATGCTAATAGTCTAGTGGCTAATAATAACGGCGAAAATGGCCTTTGGGTTTACAATGGCGGAAAGGCCAGGGCCGTTGGATTAATCACTAAATTCAACAAAAAATACGGTTTAGTTGCACAGACAGGTTCCCATATCACCGCTTCCAATGTAAATACATCTGGGAACTCCATTAAGGACATCTATGCTTTGGATATGTCTAATATCCTTGTCAGCGGTTATGTTGGCCCGTCTACGTTTGAGCCGCCTCTTAATATAACAAGTAAGGATGGATCCTACATTAAGAATTAAAACCTAAAAAGCCACAGACCTTATACATGCGGATAGGGTCTGTGGCTTTTTAGTATTTATCCAAGAATTAACTCATTTTGCCTTAGTAATTCTTTAATTTCTAGAGCATACTTTTTATAGGTCTCATCTTTATAATGATAAGGATCCTTAGGATTAGATAAGTCCTCTATGGTTATTTCTTTCGGTGAAATTACAAAAAATTGATCATGCTTTTCTTTTAATCCTTCTATCGATGCAATAAAATCTTTTTCTCTTTTATTTATTGCATCATTCATTTTCAAATTCACCGGAAAATGCATAAAAACGGTAATTAAATTATCATTCTTTGACTCGCAATAACTTATCAAATCATTATATAATTCAGAAGCCTCTTTTGGATCAAGCAGCTTATTAACAAATTCCATACTTGATGGCTCTTCTTCCAGATAACCTTTATTAATAAAAAACTTTGATCCTATTGTCTTGTGTTTATATACCTTAAAGAACATATCGGGATAATTATCTATTAATAAGAGCTTGATATTCCCATCATTGATGGCATTTATCGGATGCATTAATGAGTTTTGTTCCCTCTTAAATGGCAATGCTTTTCCTAATTCTAAATGATCAAACTGATTTCTAAATACGTTAACATATTGAAAGTTTTCCTTTACTTTCAAACCCATATCTTCTTCTTTAAGGGGAGAGCTTGTTTTATAAACATAATTCTCCATGAATTGATCTATCCTATTATGTTGAACACTACTAACTCGA
This sequence comes from Neobacillus cucumis, assembly GCF_002860255.1. Classification (GTDB taxonomy): domain Bacteria; phylum Bacillota; class Bacilli; order Bacillales; family Cytobacillaceae; genus Neobacillus; species Neobacillus cucumis_A. The sequence continues at coordinate 25,237 of NZ_PGVE01000094.1, read as the reverse complement.
TAAAAATCTCCCATTACTTCAAGTTGATTGGCAACAGTAGCAGATAGACAGCTTCCAAATGTAATAATATTCTTCATAAATTGACTCCTTTAAAATGGAAAGGAATTTTAAAAAAATGTTACTGCAGTTTTTTTAATAGAAATGTAATTACTATTTTAGGGTTTTTTCTAAACTTTGTAAATCTACGAGACCATAATTGTGTAAATGTTTTCTTCGGTGCATTTTGTAATTTTTTTGCTGCAACAGCCGTATTTTTATTCGGAGCCTTTGGCTTATTTGAAGCTTGAGATCCTGTCGTGTTCTTACTCGCTGTTTTCTCTTTAAGTATATCATTTTTACCAGTGCTAGTGTTCGTTTTATTGGTTGTTGGCTTTGTACTTTTTTCTTTATCTGCCTTGCTTTTATTTGTGACAGCTTTCTCTTTTTCCGTTGATTTTTTGCTGTCATTGTTTACTTGTTCCATTTTTTTGACATATGCATTTAACTTCGAAAAGTCTTCTTGATTTGCAAATAAGAATGGTTCAAATGCAATATTATTAACTAGACTTTCTGGTGAAAGATTCTCTAGTTCCCTTATATTAATTTGTCTGCTCTTAAAGCCCTCAATCAGCATATCTCTTCTTTTTCTTGAACCTACTAATTCGTTCTTCCATTGTTTAGATAACGGAGCTTCCAAGCAGCTAATGGTCGCACCTTTGTTATCTAATAGACCATAGCCATAGCTGTAAATATTAATATCATATTCAAGAGCCTGGATTAGGACGGTTGAATTAATTCCTATTACCGCCTTTGATTTTGAAAGAAGTTCTTCCAAATTACCTTCCTTAATAACAGTTACTCTATCACTTTCAAAGTCCTTTAACTGTTCCCAATGCTTATCAAGTGGATGTACTTTGATAATAACCTTTTCAGCTGCCGGTATCTCTTTTAAAACATGTTTAATAAACGCGTAATTCTTTTTAAACAGAGGCGAGTTAACAATTAAATTCGTATCATTTTCGAGTTGTGTTACAACCAGCACATGATCTCCTTTAACCTTTTTTGCCTTTAGCCCTTCATCATTTATCGATTTTCTGCAAAACGCTTCTGCACTTAATGAGGCTAAATAGGATTGGCCATTCGTTCCCCACCGATCAAAATATACATGGTCTTTTTGCGGGAACCATCCTAGTTCTGAATAAATAAAAGGAATACCCAGTTTCTTCACTTCATCTAATACATCTTGATACATCGGATGTAAGCCATTGTGAAATAAAAGTTTATTCGGTTTATAATTGTTGATATTTTTAATTAATCTTGTCGGATTTTCAATCCAATCATATTGAGTAAACTCTTTTGGTTCAACAGGGAATGGGTTTTTAAATACTGTATGGAACCCTAACGGTCTTCTACAAACGTACCTTGCCTCAAGACCTAATTTTTGGACAACAGGCACCCACATTTCCTCAATATGTTCATTACTGATCGTAAATCCTAGTACTCGTTTTCCAAAAGGGTTTTCTAAAAACTCATTATTGGCTGTTTTAAATTCTTTCGAATAATCAAATTGATGTTGAGAAGAGCAATTTAATCCTTTATAGATTTTCTTTTCCTCACCCTCATTAGAAAGAAGATGATCTACTACGCTCACTACTCCAGAGGCAAAATCTTGATCGATTTTTGATAGAGCATCCATAAATTTTTCTGTGGATGGGTAATGATTTGTTTCACAAATATCCATCACTTCGGATACCAACTTTTCTATATCCTCAAATGGAATGACTTGCATAACATCTGGAGAGGCAATCTCAGAATTCCCTCCGACATCCCAACAAGTAACAACTGTTCCAGCCGCAAGCGCCTCTAAAATAACCATTGAACAATTTTCAAAACGACTTAGCATCATCAATGTTTTAGCTTTGCCCACAAGCTCAAATCGTTCATCATTTGCAATATGCTCCTTCACTGTGATAGAGCACTTTATATTGGGGCTAAATTTAAATTTACTTGAGTTTTTACCAAATAATAAAACCTTATAGTTTTCAGGTAATCTTTCTAAAATTGGATTTAGATATTCGATCCCTTTTAACTTCTGGAATCTCCCCATAAAAACAACATCATATTCTTTTTCTTCAGATTCGTACAATTTAATATTTTTATTATATTGATTCTTAAAGACAAAGATATTATCGGAATCAATTTCATTTTTCATTTCTTTTAGAAGTCCATATGATGGAGAGGAAACAGCTTTAGCTTTATGAATAACTCGAAGCTCTTCAGAATAGATCGTCTCATCTGGTTTAAAACCATCATATTTTTGTGCCACTGCAAGAGGACAATGCAATCTTAAATGGACATTATATTCCTTTGGTAACAGTAATGTTGACGCCCTTGCTTCAGGAGCTTCAATGATCACTTCTTCGGTTCCAAATTTAGAAGTAACATAGTTATAAACAGCCTTTTGGAATTGTTTCTTATTTAGATTTTTTGTATTTGCAAATAGTTCAACATCCATTTTGCCGTCTAATGCTGCTAGCGTGTTTTTTATAGAGTTTTCAATTCCATTGGTTTCGTTATAATAAGGATTTATTATTAAATATTTCAATGCAAAAGCTCCTTTAGAAATAGTTTTTGACTTTAAGTTATCCAAGCGGCTGTCTTACTACTGTTGATTTGATAATTTAAAGGAAACCGTATTTTTTTGGAGGTTTAATATGGTTTGATAACCATTGATATCTACAAAATATAGTTGGTCCTCATCGTTTTTTATTGAGGCATTTTCCTTCATTCTTTGTATGATTTCATCACTAGAATCAATATCCAAAACGGTTATCATGTCAGCAATATTATTTTGATTAAAAGTATAAGAAACAGAACGATATACTTGAACCTTATTTCCTAATGAATCGGTCGTTTCCTCTGTTAGCCCTCGAATATCGCTTTTTATGTTATTATAATCAGCTCCCAAATAGGCTAAGTAAAATTCATATGACCTGGAAAATGCAGAAGGAAGTGAGTCTTGTAAATTATCTATACTTAGATTTAACGGTTGAGTTTCTTGTTCACTGATTGTGGCATCCGTTGTGTTGATATAACCGGTTTTTCCGTCATACGTTACCTTGTAACTATCATTCCGTTTCTCTTGAATGCTTATAGGAGTGGCAAAAGGTAACGTTACTATTTTGTGTTTTAATTTTGAGTCTGAATAGATATCGACTTTTTCTTTAAGCAGGTAACCTTTTTTGTTTATAGGTTCTTTCATAATCTTTACTGGGGTATTATTTACTTTCTTTTGAATGATTGATTTACTAGTGTCATTCGATTCTATACTTAAAGTAGAACTTGGGTGTTTTCCTTTTGTTAAAAAGATTGTTGAAATCAATAACAAAGTTAATAAAATAATGAGCTGACCCAGGAATGAGACTCTTTTAATCATGCCTTTCGGTCTTTTTTTTGTTCTGTTCCCACTTCTGGACTGCATATTTTTATTATCAAATTGTTCATTTAGCATTCCAGCTTTATATTGTTTTTTTTCAGCATCAGTTAACTGATTATACCAATCGATAAATTCTTTATATTCTTTTAGAACTTCATCTTTATTGCCAAATGTTTTTATCTCCCCGAAATGCAGCCATAAAACTCTGTCACAAAAGTTCCTAACTTGGGATATTGAATGACTAATAAAGAATATCGTCTTCCCTACACTTTTAAATTCTTCCATCTTTTTAATACACTTTTCATAGAAGGTTTGGTCCCCTACTGATAATGCTTCATCGATGATCAGAATATCTGGATTCGTATGAATAGAAATAGCAAAACCTAGCCTGGATTTCATCCCACTTGAATAGTTCTTAACCGGTTGATAAATGAAGTCTCCAATATCTGCAAATTCCATTATCTGTGGTGTAATCTTTTTAATTTCCTCATTTTTAAGCCCCATCATTAGACACTTTAGATGGATATTTTCGAAGCCGCTCAAGTTATTATTTAACCCGGCTGCAATCGCAATTAAGGAAGACTCCCCTTTTAAAGTAATGTTACCAGAGGAGGGCACACCTATTTGGGCAAGCAAATTGGATAAAGTTGATTTACCGGAACCATTAATACCAATTACTCCGATACTCTCCCCCTTAAAAACTTCAAAGGATATTCCTCGTAGCGCTGAAAAGCTTTTTTTCTTCTTTTTAATGGAAAGGATATCCATCAATTTTTCTGTCTGATTTTTATAAAAGCTAAATGTTTTATAAACATTATGGAATTTAACTATAGGCTCCATCAAATCAAGCCTCCATTTTACATATAATCAAAGAAATTTTTTCTAAATTTCAAATGTAATGCCGCTCCAGTAAATAAGATTATTAAGGTTAGTGCCCAAAAGTATAAAGTGTAGGCCGCATCTTCAAAAAACCAAGTATCAAATAAAAGGGAATTGCGGAACCCCTCAACCAAGTAATAAATAGGATTTAACATTAACAAATGTTGCAATTGCTCAGGCAGTTTGTCTGTATTCCAAACGATTGGAGTTACGAAAAACAGCATCTTCATAGATGTTTGTAATAAAGACTGAAAATCACGCACAATCGTAGTAAATGTTGAAAAGAACAAGGAAATGGAATATAAAAATACATAAAGACAAATTAGATAATAGATTATCTGAATATAATAAACATTTGGGTATATACCATTTATCATTAATATCAATAGCAGCATTACTAGCATCGCGATAAATTGAAAGCTATTACTAATAATGGATACTGATGGTAAGATACTTACTGGAAATTTCATTTTTGATACAAGATTTAGTTTCGAATAAACACTATTTGCACCTTGTGTAATTGAAGGATTGATAAAGAACCAAGGGATAAGTCCTGAAATTAGCCAAACAAAGTAAGGTATCCCATCAATCGGCTGGCCTCCACGTATACCTAATCCAAAAACAAACCAATATACAAAGATTTGTACAATAGGATTTAAGAACTGCCAAAGGACACCCAAATAATGCATTAAATATTTTCCCTTAATATCATAAAAGGCAAGTCGAAATATTAAATTTAAATTTAGTAACTGTTCTTTTAATACTTGTATAATTTGAATCATATCTTTAAGCTTCCTATCTTATGTCGTTAGGATTATCCGTTCACTGATTTTCATTATATCTTTTTACTGAACCCTGTTTAAGGATAAATTTTTTCATCTAACACCTAAATTAACCAAAGTTCGTTTATAAATTAGATGCAATCCGATGAATCGTTTCTTCCAGTGATAACTGTTCTCCTGTCAACGGGTCTGCATATCTTGGGTATAGGAGATACGCTCCGGCAAAAATTTCTTCTACCGATAATTTTCTTTTTCGGCGATCTGTTATCTGCCGGTCATCAGTAACTCCCCATCCTGAATAGAAAGGAGCCCCTACTGTCGTTACCGGAATTCCTCTTAGGAGTGCTTCGAACCCTGACAGGGATGTAATGGTATAAACATGATCAATCGTTTTAAATGAATCAACGAGGCTTAATGGTTCTTCAATTACTTTTGCTATTTGAGAAACTTCATTCGGATTCGATTGTTTGGGTCTGCGTCCTGTTAATACATCAGGATGCGGCTTATAGATAATTTCTGCATCTGGATTTTCTTTACTTGCTAATCTTACTAGGTCATTATTGGTGAATCTTTTACTGCATCCTTTTAGGATAGACGCATCATCCTCTACCTGACCAATCACAAGGATTCTTTTTTTCGTTTTTTGACCGTATATCTCATGAACGCTCTTCGAACCTATATGATTGTACTTACTAATGCCTAATTTGTTTAGCATTTCGATACAGTTTTTTGATTGTTGAAGAAGTTCAGGATTTGAATCAAAATCGTATCCATTAAGAAGGATCTCAAGATCACTTGGCTGGGTGGAGTCAAAATACATTCCTTTTTTATCAAAACATATCGAATACGGGGGTGTATGCATGGAGCCCAATCCCACCGATCGAACAAAGCCATCTTCCATCCGATAGACTGGGACCCCTTTTCTGTCAGCATAACGGCATATCTCTTCATCTTCAGGGAATCCCCAAATAATAAATACCCTTTTGTCTAATTTCTTAAGGAGCGGTGATAGTAAAAAGAGCCTTTTTTCTGATGGAACAAACATGATTTCATATTCATGTAACAAATTTTGAATATATGGCCGCTTCCACTTTGAAACATTAAATACGAAAGCAATAGTACTTTGTTTTTTACGATTCATTGTGAAGTACCATTTCACGATATTTACGATCAGCAAGGAAAATTTAACTATCTTTTTTAGTTTTTTTTTCATAACTAAATAAAAATTCCTTTATTTTAATGGTTGTATTTGTTTTGTGATAAATAATGAATAACATCAAAAATGTTACCAAGTTCGTTCGTTGCTGGATTTAAGTACCGTGTATAAAGAAGGTAAGCGGCAGTAAATACTTCTAGAAGGTTTCTAGACCTTCTTCTTCTATCTACAGTTAACCGGTCTCGGGTAATTCCCCATCCTGCGTAGAAAGGCATACCAAAGCAATGCACTTCTTTCCCTAATAGAAGTGCTTCAAAACCAAGCTGGGATGTGACAACATAAACCTTATCAAACTGTTCTACTAATGACAATGGATTACAGTCATCATAAATAAAAACGGCGTTTTTACCTACATCCTTAGGTGTTAAATTCCCTTCTTTTTTACCAGAAATAACATCAGGGTGGGTCTTAATATAGATATCAGCATTAGGATTCTCTTTAACTGCCGCTTCATACATTTCTTTGAAACGCTCTGTATTCGCTAAACCTAGGGTAATGGACATATCCCCAAACGTTTGATCCACAATCAATACTCTTTCTTTCCCATTATTCGGGAAAATAGCAGCGTCTATCATTGGTGCATGGTTATATTTGCTTAAATAATTCTCTCGAATGAGTGTAATGGCTTGATCCGCATCTTTTAACAGGTCTTCTCTTTCCCATCCGCTCTCATTAAGGATATTTTCAAGCCTTGACGGCCGAGTCGCATCATAATAGATTCCTACATCATCCACACAAATCGAATAGGGTGGCGCACCGTCTACCCCTAAACCAATGGAACGCAAAAATCCATCTTCTAATCCTAAATAGGGAATATTGAATTTTTCAGCTAAGGCAATCGCCTTTTTAGCACTTGGCTTCATACCCCAGCCAGCAACATAGGTTAGACTTTTTGGATCCTCATTAGGATTAAACTCTAATTCTGATACAAAGAACGATTCGATGTGGGGAATTTCTTTAATCCCCTTTGAAAGAATCCCAATCTTCCCACCGACTTCATTCTTGATGATCGATTCAGGTTGTAACAGCTGAGATTTTTTCTGGTTCGCATTTTGTTTATTGGCTTCATAATCCTTCATATAGCCGATAAATGACAGGGCTTCTTCAATGGTAATCCTTTCCCTTGTGATGGGATGCACATATTTTGGATACAAGATATAGGCTGCTGCAAAAATCTCTTCAATGGTTAAATTCCTGTTTCGGCGATTCACCTTTTGACGATCATCCGTTAGTCCCCATCCTGAATAAAAAGGAGCACCAAAAGTTGTTACTGGGATTCCTCTTAATAATGCTTCAAAACCAGAAAGTGAGGTGATCGTATACACATGATCAATCGTTTGGAAAGAGTCTGTTAGACTAAGTGGTTCCGTGATCACTTTGGCCATATGCATCACTTCCGTTGGATTGGACTGCATTGGCCGTTTTCCAAATAATACGTCAGGATGTGGTTTATAAATAATTTCCGCCTCTGGATTTTCCATGGCTGCCAGGATGACTAGCTCATTATTCGTAATTGGGCGTGAACTGCCTCGTTTAATGGACTCATCATCTTCTACTTGACCAATGACTAATATTCTCTTTTTTTCCTTTTTTCCATAAATAGCGTCAATATCCTTCGCTCCAACATGGTTGTATTTACTAATGTTTTCTTCTTTAAGGGTTTTGATACAGTTTACGGCCCGATTTAATAACTCCTGATCGGATTGAAAGTCATATTGGCCTAAGATATCCTCCAAATCACTTGGAGTGGATGAATCATAATAGAGCGCTTGTGAATCCACAACTAAGGAAATCGGTGTGCTCTTTGAAGCCCCCAGCTGAACGGAGCGAATAAATCCATCTTCTATTCGGTAAAACGGTATTTGATTCTTTTTAGCAAATCTCAACAAGGCAGGTCTTTCTTTATAGCCCCATACCATAAAAACTTTATCTTTATATTTTTCTGCTTTGTTAATAATAGCTGGGATACTTTCTCTATCTTCTATAAACACAACTTCATACTCATGTAAATAATCACGTATAAAAGAGTGCTTCCACTTACTGACCCCAAATAAGAAGGCAATGGTCTTTTCTGTTTCCATTTTCGGCATAAATCGCTTATACATTATGGCAATTCTCAGAAAATTATCCCTGCCAACCATTTTTTTTACTACTTTCTTTACCCTTTTCTTCATCATTTCACCTAATATTCATTGGAATATGATAGTTTATAAAGTCTAAAAGCACTAGTTCTAACCTAACTAGTGCCTGCGGAATTAATAAAAATGTTTTCTGAGGGTTTCGAGGAATTGCATATAACTTTCTTCGCTTACACTTGATTGCCCCTTAACCTTTTGCTGCGTAGCTTGTTCAATTAAATCCAAACCTTTAGTCGTCATTCCTTCGGCACGAGGAATGATATGAAAATGAAGATGTCTAACGGCTTCACTAATGGTCACAACATACACACGATTAACTGATCGTTCTCTTTTTAATGCCTGCTCTAGACGTTTGATTAAAAGTCCGACCTTGCCCATTTCTTCATCCGTTAATTCCGACCAATTTTCAACATGTCTCTTAGGCTCAATGTACATGTAGCCGAGAATTTGGGAAGAAAGAGGACCAGGGTTGACAATCCAATCTTCATCTTCAAAAATTGGATTTACTAGTTGTTTGTGCTTTTCACAAATTGGACATTCAGTCATCTGGTCCACTCCTATTGGATTACTCTCACTTTTCCGTTCAAAAAATCCTCTATTAATGTTGGATATTCATTGGATTGCTGCAGGATATGTTCAATAATGTCCCGTACCGCTCCTTCTCCGCCATTATGTTGAGAAACAAATTGCACTTGTTCTCTTACTAGCGGAACAGCATTGTTTGGAACCGCACCAAAGCCGCAAACCTTTAGAATCGGTAAATCATTAATGTCATCCCCTACATAACAAACCTCATCCAAGCTAATTTTCATCTCACTGATCATTTGTTGAAGGACTTCCAACTTATGATGAATTCCTTGGAACACATAATTGATTTTTAATTCCTTCGCACGCTTAGCCACAGCTTCTGACGTTCTCCCGGTGATAATCGCTGTTTTAATGCCTGCATAATGTGCGAGGCTAATCCCCATTCCGTCCTGGGTGTGAAAGGCTTTATATTCATGTCCATCCGAACCAATATAAAGCTTCCCATCTGTCAAAACACCATCTACATCGAAAACAATTAATTTTATATTTTTCATTTTTTTTATCCTTAAAGTCCTAAGTTCATTAAGTCATGTATATGAATCATACCAATCGGCTTAAAGTTTTCACCGACCACAGGTAATACATTCACTTTCTTTTCTTCCATCAAACGGAAGGCTTCCGCTGCCAGCATATCATCTCGGATCACTATAGGCTGATAATTACAAAGATCGCTAACGTTCTTAAATAAAATATCCTGTTCTAACGCAAATGCACGTCTAATATCACCATCAGTTAAAATGCCAACCATGTGACCTTCCTCATCTACTACACTTGTTGCCCCTAAACCTTGCGCCGTCATTAAAAACAACGCTTCTTTGACAGAAGAATCACCTAAAATGATCGGATTTTTCCTCGTCGTCTTGACGACATTATTTACGGTTAATAATAACTTTCTTCCTAGTGAACCTGCTGGATGAAACACGGCAAAATCTTCAGGTTGAAAATCCCTTGCTTCTAATAGGGCGATTGCTAGGGCGTCCCCCAGAGCAAGTGTAACCGTTGTGCTAGTTGTGGGAGCAAGACCTAACGGGCAAGCTTCTTGGACATTCCCAATACTTAAGACCACATCTGATTTTAATGCTAATGTAGAATTTGGATTCTTAACAATCGCAATCATTTTGGCCCCAATCCGCTTGATCGAAGGGATAAGATGCAGCACTTCATCGCTTTCTCCACTATTGGAAATCGCAATTACGACATCATGTTTGGTGACCATTCCTAAATCGCCATGAAGGCCTTCAGAAGGATGTAAAAATAGAGAAGGGGTACCCGTACTTGCCATTGTCGCGTTGATTTTTCTGCCGATAATTCCAGATTTACCGATGCCGGTAATAACCACTCTGCCTTTACATTCAAGAATCATATTTAAGGCATCATTAATTGATTCGCCAATGACTTCCTTTAAACTTAGAATCCCTTGTGCTTCTTTTTCGAGTACGTTAATCACACTTGCAGTAAAATCAACTTTGACATCTAACATGTACTTCTCCCCTTTTTTAATTTTTATGTTTTTTTATATTTTTATAATTGTTTAACTAAACGATCAATTTCAATGATTGGCTTTAATACTTCTTCTAAGTTATCAAGCTTCACCATGTTTGGGCCATCTGATAGGGCATTATCTGGATCAGGGTGTACTTCCATGAAGATGGAATCAATACCTACTGCCGCTGCTGCTCTTGATAAATATGGAACAAATTCACGCTTACCGCCAGTTGTAGTACCATTTCCACCTGGAATTTGAACACTGTGAGTAGCATCAAATACCACAGGAACACCCATTTCACGCATTGTGATAAGGGAACGCATATCAACAACAAGGTTGTTATAACCGAATGTTGTTCCTCTTTCAGTTAAAAGAATTTGATCATTACCTGTTTCTTGTAATTTTGTCACCACATTCTTCATATCCCATGGAGCTAAGAATTGTCCTTTTTTCACATTGACGATCTTGTTTGTTTTACCAGATGCAACTAATAGATCCGTTTGACGGCATAGAAATGCTGGGATTTGGATGATATCTAATACTTGTCCAGCAAGTTCTGCTTGATAAGATTCGTGAATATCAGAAGTAACCGGTAAATCAAAAGTTTCTTTCACTTTTGCTAAAAGCTCTAATCCTTTTTCAATCCCTGGTCCTCTGTGAGAATAGATAGATGAACGGTTTGCTTTATCAAAAGAGCCTTTGAATACAAACGGAACATTTAATTTTGTTGTCACTTCTTTGATTTTCTCTGCTGTTTCCATTACTAGTTGTTCACTTTCGAGCATACATGGACCTGCGATTAATACAAATGGATTGTTCCCACCAAATTTAATGTTTTCATTAAGAGTAATTACGTTAGACATATTGTTTTAAACCTCCTAGGATTTCTTCAACTTTTTGAATATCTTCAGGTGTATCCACACCCACTACTTCATAATTTGTCTCTACAACCTTTATATCAAACCCATTTTCTAATAAACGAAGCTGTTCTAACATTTCAACTTCCTCTAAAGATGATTGAGGCAGATTAACGAATTCTTTTAGTATCTCTTTTGGGTATAAATAAATCCCTAAATGCTTATAATAAGTATGCTCTTTTTTAGCACGATTAAATGGGATAGCTGAGCGTGAAAAGTAAAGGGCACTTCCTGATTGATTCGTTACTACCTTTACTACATTAGGATTATCAATATCTTCTTCACTATGAATCTCTGTTTTTGCTGTGACAACAGACTCAGGTGATTCTTTTGCTGCTTGTACGAGGGAATCAATTAATTCCGCCTTGATTAAAGGCTCGTCCCCTTGGATATTCACGTAAAAATCTCCCTCAATTTTAGACGCTACTTCAGCAATACGGTCTGAACCTGTTTCATGGTCTGCACTAGTTAGAACAGCCTTGCCGCCAAAAGATTCAACTGCTGCTTTGATTAATTCATGATCCGTAGCGACAACTACTAAATCTAATTCCTTACTCTTACTCACTTGCTCATACACATGTTGAATCATTGGTTTATTGTGTATTAAGGCTAATGGCTTGCCTGGAAATCTTGTTGACCCATAACGCGCTGGAATGACACCAATTGCTTTCATATAGAACACCTCATCTAAATTAATTGATTAAGTCTTTGGGCTACATTTTTTGCCGTTTGTTCATTAGGGATGCTAATGGTCCCTTCCACTTGATAAGAGAATCTTAAATAGTAGATGAATTTTTTTATTCTTTCTGTGTTAATTGGAGTAGATAAAGCCATTTTTAAATCCTCATGCAGTTTATTTGGGTTTTTTACTGCATGGACAACCCCTTCGATATTATAAAGGGCTTCTCCTAATGTAAGGACCCGTTGATTTTTTGTTAAGGCTTCAATACCAACCGTAGAATTAATGGTAATCACGGCTTCAGCATTTTCAATGACCTTTTTCATATTACATTTCTCTACGAATAGAACGTCATTAATTTCCTTATATCTATTCTTAAGATCTTTATAGTTATTTCTAGACATATCTTCAGGATGTTCCTTAACAATGAGCTTTAGATTGCGATTATTTTCTTTATTAAACCTTACAACTGCTTGGTATACATAATCTAAAAACTCTTCCATATTCTTAATTCTTGGCGAGTTATAAAAGATCTGTGTATCCCTTGATACCTGAAAAGGAACAAATACGTATTCTTCCGGCAAGGTAAATACATCATTTTTCCGCCGTGAAAACATGATTTTAAATATAAAGTACTTAATCGCCTGCCATAAGTTGATATGGACATAATAATTTGGATGCAGCCCAATAAGCGCACCAAACATGGAAAGGGACTTTACTAAAGCAACCTTAAACAGATTTTCCTTTTTACTCTTTAAAAACAAGGGATGTTCTGGTTTATATAGGAAGCTGTTCAACCTGTTCTGATCAAAGTTAACTGCTTCATAAAAATGAGGATCACGGCTTATGGAGGATGCAGCATTTATCCCAGTAGGATCGCATGTAACGGTATATGGACGAAAAAGTCCATCTTCAAAATAAACGACTCTTAAGCCCTTCTTATCAGCTAGATACTTCGTTATTTGATCTATCCAATGGTATCCATTAAATAAACAAATAACATCAATTTTGTTTTCATCTATATATTGATCAATGAAGTACATATACCTTTTGTATATACTTAAGGTCTTTGAGGAAACCTTCTTATGAAGGATTCTTTCTGTATATGTGACATTATAGATTTCCATTCCCAATAATGCTTCATTGGAGATTGCATATTCATTTTTATTGACCTTAAACGGAGCAAAAACGGATTGTATTTCTCCGCTCTTAAGTAAAAGGTCTCCTAACTCAAATTTTATTAAATAACTTTGATGGCCTAATTTATTCAATTCTTTAGCAACATTAGTAAAAAATTTTTTATTTCTGTTGCCTCTTAAAAACAAATAATTCGCCATTCTTTTTCCCCTTATTTAAAAGTTGCCGTTATTTATTTTTACAAAATCCCAATATATTAGAGCATAAATGGCTTTAAGGGACAAGTAAAAAGCAATTAGTTTGTAATTTAATGTCAAACACATATACAATAATATAACTTTACGAAAATAATTAAAAGACTTCCAGTGATTTTACAATCAATTACCAATTAAACCAAAAGACCTATTTTTCTAATATTCAATTGACAAATATCGTAAAATTTAGGAAAAACGCTTCATTTATTTTATCATATAGGGAAGAATTTTGCCGAAAGATAATATGACAAAATATCTTTTTTTACAACAAAATTCGACATTTTTATACAAAATTTCAACCGAATTTACTACTTTCTTACCTAATTCATCTAATTATACGACAAAATATCCTCATCTTTAAGAAGATAAGGATATTTTTTTAATGACTACTAGAATTTAATTAAAGGCGATTAAATCAATATACCTTAGAAACAACTGTACGTGGATAATAAAAGGCCATGATATTCTTGTATTTAAACCCTGCATTCGCACGGTTATTGGCACCGTGTTGGCTCATCCCCACCCCATGACCGCTGCCTGATCCTGTAATAGTATAAGCAGAACTGGTTTGAGTCATTTTAGATATTAACGTACTTGGAATGACATTTCTTCCAAGTATGTTTCGCACTTTATCGGCAATCACACGAGAATAGCTGATCGTCTGCAACTGAAGCTTCCCAGTGGAATCCTTTTTATCCTTTACATAAAACTGAAGCTGAATGTCGCCTCTGATTACCCGGCCGCTTTTCGTTTTGTCGTAAAAAGCTAATTTAGGGATGGCGACAATCTTTATTTGTTTATTACGATACCCATTCTGGGATAACCAAACCTTGATATTTTTAGTGACGGTTTGATCTGCTTCAAATGTTCTATCCCACCAATTTCCGGGATTCCGGAGATCTAAACGAGTGGTATTGATTTGTTGTTTATGTATAACAGGGCTCCACCTTATTTTTGTATCATATGTATCTCTTTGAATCGGATAGTAAGGGAGTGGAGGGCTTCCGAACTCATTATAATTGCTCTCTGTCATCCCGCCATCGGATGCGTAAAATAAGGTATCAATGACTTTTCCATTATAAGTGAGAATTTGACCGGCTGTTTCTTGAGTTGCTGCGGTCGTATTAGTATACAATCTAGCGGTTCCGACGTAGTATTGATACGTAGTTGTATCATTAATTACTTTGTTTAAACGATTATAGGCATAGGTTCTTGCCGCTACGGCCTGTGCTTTCAGCGCTTCTCGATTCCAAGAAGGATACATTTCAGCTGGAACGACACACTTTACGTAATCTTCTAGAAGAATGGCATTGGTCACACTTACATATCGGCCATTGTCCACAGTAAAAGTAAAATTCCCTAAGTAGGAGTGGTTATTTAATTTTGCCGTATCTTTTCGATTACTTGATTTGATGGTTATGTTATCTCTGATGGAAAGTCTTGTTGAACCATCATATAAGCTTATGTATGGCTTTATTCTCCCATATTTGTCTTTTTGGGTTACTACCTTTAACGTATAAGTCTTAGCTGGATTTAAACGATAGGTTGTCCCATTTAGGTAGTAAGTTCCTGTTACCTTTAGAGGGATACTAGTTTTGTTAGCTAAATAATTAACTAGCTTTACTTGCAACTGGGGCTCTTTCCCCACAGCTGCGCCCTGATTTGGCATAAATCCTAAAAACATAAAAGCAATTATAGCAATCACTAACAGCTTCTTCATCCAATTCCCCTTTCAATTTTCTACATTATTTTCCTACCACTCCCCTAATTTATATATTTTACCATACTGATAAGGATGTAGAATTATAGATTTCCTCGAATGGCACTGTCAAATAATTGGACACTAAAAACAGCCACCTGAATGTGGTGGCTGTTTCCTTTAAGTTCTTAATTAATCGTTACAGAAATTGGCGGCACGGATAACTCCCCGAGACTGGAGTATGAGTCAAATCTAATTTTATACGTTCCTACTGGAGTATCAGCTGGAATACTAAGATTTACTTGGATCTTTCCGGTACTATCCGTACTAACATACCCTTGGGGTTCATTTGGCCAGTAGTCTCTTGTTTCATTATTGTTTAAATCAATATAGACATAACCAGATTCATTTATCGGGAATTGAGTTCCACTAACGGTTAAGGTCCCGGTTCTAGAAACACTAGCTGCTGCCGTTATCTTCGCCGGAGTTTTTGAAATCCACAGTGATGCAGGCGGAATATCTAACGGTCCAAAATTCGATTCATACCGTATTTTATAGGTTGCTGCGGTTTGGACATCAGGTACGCCTAAATCTAGAAGATTAAATTCTCCTGTACTATTCGCCGTCACGTACTGTACGATTTCTCCTGGAACATCGTAGTCTCGTTTCCCATTATTATTGATATCATAATAAACCATGCCCGATTCATAAGGAAGGAACCCCTTACCGCTTAGTGATACCGTCTCATGCGGGAGTGCTTTCGTTACCGACAATGCCAAGGTACCTGTCGGCTTATCCAGTGTAAATGTTACACTCGGGACAGCTAGTGTACCACCGCTAGGCGAGAATCGAATGGGATAAACTCCTGGTGTTGCAGATGGTGCCGTAATAGAAACGTTTTGAAAATCCCCTTGAGAGCTCGTAGTGAGATAAGAATTGGGCTCGGTATATTCAAAGTTTCCATTTTTATTAACATCAAAATAGACATATCCGCTTACATCCGCTGGAAATAAACTACCTGAAACATTGATTTTCGTATACGGAACACCGCGAATCGGTGTTATGGTCATTTTCGCTTGCGTCGCTGTCACATTAAATAGAGCTGGTGTAACATTTAAGGTATCATTCGATGGCTGGAAATAAATATAGTAGCTGCCGATTGAAACATCTGGCACGGTCAGAGGTGAACTTGTAAATTTCCCCGTGCTGTCTGCTTGAACGTATACGGATGGATCGGTTGAATAGTCCAGTTTCTTATTTCTATTGGCATCAAAGTAAACTGTTCCGGATTCTCCACTTACAAATGAACTACCCGTGATGGTTACTTTGGTAAGTGCCGTACCACTCGTTTTATTTAAAGTAATTTTAGCGGAGGTCTTATTAACAGTAAACATGAGTGGACTGACCGTTAAGGTACCTAAATCTGATTCATATCTTATCGGATAGATACCAGGCGTTACATTTGGAATGAATAAGGAAATATTTGAAAAGGTACCTTTTGGCATTTGGAACCACTGGTACGGTTCATCCCATTCGAATTTACCATTTCTATTTTTGTCAAAATACAGTTTCCCTCTCTCACCAAGAGCGTAGCCAGAACCACTTAGTTTTGCGGTAACATGCGGTTCCGCCACCACTATATTACTGGTAATCGTGGCCTTTAACGGATTAAGGGTGAATAGGCCCGGGGTAACTGAATTCGGATCATCAGCTATACTCTTAGAAGTATACATGATCTCATATTTTGTTGCCTTGAGTTCCGGAACGACTAAGGAGACAGGTGAAATTTCCCCATTTATACTAGTTTTGACCCAAGCATATGTCTCATTATCATCACGTAGTTTATTCAAATTAAGATCAATAAAAATTTCCCCGGATTCATCAATGGGAAAGCCCTTGCCACTTACTTTAACAGTTGTGTGGGCCACCCCGCTTGCTGGGCTAGGAGTAAGCGCTCCTCCTGTCTCAAGGTAGAAGACTCTATTAGTTAGATTACTAGTAATATTGTAAAAATCATTTACATACGTGTAGTATCCTCTTCTACTGATAGTAAGGGCATACTGACTTGAAGGGATATCTTTTATCGTGAAGGTGCCCATGCTGCTAGTTGTTATTTTTTGACCAGCTATAAAAATAGTGGCACCCGCAAGAGGTTTTCTTGTCTGTTTACTTAAAACTGTACCACTAAATGAATATTTTGCTTTACCCGCAGGGTTATACACATAGAGCTTTCCATCGCTTGACCCTACGATAATATCTCTCTTTTCATTAATGGCAGGAGAACTAACCACTTTCCCTAATGTTGTTGCCTTCCATTTTAATTTCCCATCTGGACCAAGGGCATGTAGGTAATTATCATCACTTCCAAAATAAATGACCCCTGCTGCATCCACAAGCGCAGAAGATTGGATGCCGCCATTTGCTTTATATTCCCACTTTATTTTCCCCGTAGGATCGATGGCATAAAACCGGCCGCCCGAAGTGCCAATATAAGCATTTCCCGTTTTATCTAGAGCTGCCGTTGCGGTAATGTCATTATCCAGCTTCACTTTCCACTTGGCTTTCCCTGTAGTTGGATTTATGGCATAAAAATAATTGTCTTCAGAACCCACATATAACGTCCCATCCGATCCGATTAAGACAGAAGACGGAGTATAGGAACCAATCGTATACTTCCATTTTTGTTTTCCGGTGGATGCTACGGCATATACATTTCCTGAAAGGGTAACATAGTTACCTGAAGAAGCGTAATACACATCTGTGATATAAATGGTTCCATCGCTTCCAATCGCAGGCGTACTGTCTATGGAGGCCGTATTCAATTGCCATTTGTATTTTCCTAGATTCGAAATGGCTAGTAATCTTCCTTTTGCAATCGTCGTGTCACCATTTTTATAAAATCCTGATACTCCCACATAAATGGTACCGTCCGGGCCAATGGCCGGGGGTGAGTTAAGCCACAAAGAAGAATTGGATTCCGCAGCGATTTTGTATGTCCATTTGGTCTTCCCTAAGGAAGTAACGGCATAAAGGGTCATTCCTGATGTGACATAAATTGTCCCATCCGATGCCACAACGGCAGAGGCCGAGATGGAATCTGCGGTTTTATATTTCCACTTTAGTTTCCCGTCCTGTGTGAACGCATATAGGTAAGTATCCTTAGAACCTATGTATACCGTTCCATTTTTATCTGTAACCGGAGAGGCTGTAATTTCACCTGCTGTTTTATAGGACCACTTTAGTGCTGGAACAGTGCTTCCAGCGAACCTCGAATTTCGATTCCAATTCAATGCTATGGGCTGGTCCGCATACGAGTCATATAGTCCCTTGCTATAACCAGTGCCTTGAGTAAATTTTGTGGTTGCGGCATGGGCAAAAGGAGCATTACCTATTAATTGAAAAATAAAAATTAATAGTATTGCACATGTTAATATAGAAAAGAACCGGTGCCTATCAAATCTTTCTCTTCTACTCCTTTGATTATTCTCCATTTTTTCTCCCCTTTTATAAATTGGATATTCTTTCCTACTTATTATAAATTTATTATTGATAAATAGATAGATAGACCCTATTATTGTCGACATTTTTCCAGTCATATAGGAGAGTGTTCCTAAAAAAGAGCCTTACCGGTATATAAAACCGGTAAGGTTCTAACAATTAGGCTTATTATTTTACAACGATCGTATCAAGATTCACCCAGGTTGCAGTCTTTTTCACGCCTGTCGCAGATTTCCCAGTCCATTCAATGGTTAATACGTGTTTGCCTGACACAAGACCAGTTTTGGTGTAATATGTCTGCTTATAGAGTGTAGAAGCAGAATATAAGCTCACCTGCGTACTCACTCCGTCCAACGTAACCTTCACAATGCCTTGGTATGCATTCTTTAACCCCGTCACCGATACAGATGTTCCGTTGAAGACAAATTGAGCCTTCGCTCCTGCCGTGTTAGTAGAAGCATACGATCCACCTGATACACTCGTATTGGATGGCGTACTCCATGTAGAAGTGTAGCCAATTTGTTTGGCCGTATTTTCATACGTTCCAGCCCCCGCAATGGCGTCTGTTTTGACGGTTGCTGTATAGCTGCCCGCCCCTTTATAAGCGGAAACATCCAAATAATATTTGCCATCATCTACGGCCGTATACGTAAAGGTCTCACTTGAAGTAGCGGCCTTTTCAGAATAAGCGAGAATGCCAGCACTGCTTTTTACCGTTGTCGCACTCTTATCATAGAGGTAGATGTCGAAATCTGTACCAGTTGCTCCGGACAAGGTTACCGTGATTTTTTGGCCCTTCACTAGATTAATAGAGAAAACATCATCCAAGTCCGTTGTAGAGCTTAGCGTATTGGTCACACTCGTGCCCGGAAACGCTATGCCTGGTATGTCATCATCCGATATGACAACAAGCGCCTTGTCTGCTCTTGCCATACTGCCTGCTAATACCTTCCCGGTTAACGAAGAAAGAGCGGTTGATTTTTTCAGAATGGTATCCTTGATGACCGCAGAAGTATAGGTTGGGAACTTGCTGAGGATCAATGCCGCTTCCCCAGTAACATGCGGTGTCGCCATGGAAGTACCACTGAAATAATCGTAAGCATAGGTATAATCTCCAAACCACCCTGGAACGGTACTTAGGATATCCTGGCCAGGCGCCGCAATATCCACTGTTTTGGCTCCGTAGTTGGAAAAATACGCTAGATTTCCTGTGTTATCAAGAGCAGCTACTGATAGGATATTTGGCAGGTCATAGTTTGATGGATAGTGAGGGGATGAATCATTATTTGTTCCATCATTCCCTGCAGCCGCTAAAAACAGGGAGTTAGACCCTTTTATGGCATCGTATAGGGCTTGGCTGAAGCCTCCTCCTCCCCAGGAGTTGTTGGTGATTTTTACCCCTTTAGCTTTGGCATAATTGACCGCTAAGATCGCGTCAGATGTATATCCGCCATCCGGACCGAGGAATTTGAGCGGCATGATTTTTACATTAGGTGCCAGACCAATCACACCGATGGTATTGGCTGTTCCGGCAATCGTCCCTGAGACGTGTGTACCATGTTCATCCCCGTCGGCGGCATCAAATACGGTGTTATCCTGATTATAGAAATCCCATCCATTAACATCATCTACATAACCGTTCTTATCATTGTCAATGCCGTCTCCTGCAATCTCACCTGGGTTTTTCCAGATTTGAGCTTTTAAATCCGGATGGTTAATGTCTACTCCGGTATCAATGACACCAATGATGACACTGGAGCTTCCCTTTGTTACCGCCCAAGCACCTTCTGCACCGATATCAATGCCCGCTTTCCCTTTTATCCCCTGAATGGTCTGGCCCGTATTCTTCATTCCCCATAATTGCCCGTACTGTGGATCGGAAACAGCGTCTGGCTTAATGAGATAGTTTGGCTCTGCATATTCTATTTGAGGTGCGGCATTTAACGCACTCAATACATTTTCAATAGGAATCTTCGGATTGAAGCTTACAAGCTTTGTATTCGTATTCCCTAAGTTCTTTTTTGTCTTCAAACTTAATTTTGCCGCTAGAGCTCCAAGACTTTCGGTTGTATAGGCATTCTTATACTTAACGATGACTTCTCCCTCTTTATGCTTTTTACCCGCATCGTTTTTATAAGTGGCCATTTTTTTACTTTGCGGACTCCGTTCCTGGATTTGCATCACAGGATTGACCTTCTCTGAAGCTTTTTTAAAATTTTTGGCCCCGCCATCCGATTGATTGTCTGCAGCAAATGCAGGAATGCTAGCAAAAAAGAACCCCGCACTTACCAATAAAGCCGTCAACTTCTTCCTCATACCATCTCTCCCATCAGCAATCTAGTATGTAAAAACCATACGAGTCTAATATACTAGGGTGCTTCGTCCTATATTCCTAGTTTTCACAAGAATTTTTGAAGCATGGGGACGGTTCTTTTGCTTCCACCATCCGCATATAGATTTGGTTTTTCTTACAATGGGAACTCTTGAAATCGACTGGTTTCGGGCCTTTATTAACCATCTTTAGAAAATACCAACTGATTTTTGACCTTTTCCAACATGATTTTACAGACTCACTCCTAAAATGCTATACAATTCTTAGTGCTTTCGATTGATGAAAATACAAATTTTTACCATAACTCATTCTTTTTTCTGAAATAATAGTTTATAATTTTCTTATTACAGAACAACTATTATAAGTGTGAATTAAGGGGAGTGGATCGTCTTTGAAGAAATTGAGGGTTGTATTAAGTCTAGTTTTCCTTTGTTTGATTGCCGTACCAATCAGTGCACACGCAGCGGAGCTTATTCCGGTGCAAAAAAGCTTTAGTAGCAACATGACGACGAGCAGTTTACCTGGTGCAGGGATAAGAAAATCCTTATCTGTCAATCCAGGGGATTACCCGTTAAAAAGCAACAACTCATATGCCGGTTATTTGTTGGATAGTTATTATACCTATCACGACTTAACCTTTCAGACCGTTTCCAATTATTCATCTACCCAGATGAATGTTCAAATTTTATATCAATCTGACTATGCCTACGCAAAAGACCCCTATATTACGGTTGAATTCTTGAAAAACAGCGCAGGTACCTTACAGTATCAAGGGGAAACTAATTTCAATACATACGGTTCTACCTACGGGGTGATGAATTCTTATGTACCAAAATCCCTCTTCCAAGACCAGCCCTACATATTTTTAAGAATAGGTGTTTTAGAGTATGCTAGTGATTTGTACTACCAAGATGTCATCCAATTTAAAGTATCAAACCCCTTCTATGATAGAACGCCTCCAGCCAAGCCAACCGTCTATTCGGTTGACAACAATGATACAGGTGTCAGCGGGAAAGCCGAACCTTATTCAACCATTATCGTAAAAAATGGCAGTACTACTCTTGGGACGAATAAAGCCAACTCAAATGGCTATTTTACTGTGGCAACCCCTACACAAAAGGCCGGTACCCAACTAACCGTTTATGCAAAAGATGCTGTTGGCAACCAAAGTATCGGCACGACCGTTACGGTGCTTGATCGAACACCGCCAGGCAAACCTGCCGTTTATTCGCTTAGCGATAACCAAACCATTATTAACGGAAAAACCGAAGGCTACGCTAAGGTAGAGGTTTTACAAGGCACTACACTAATCGGACAAACCACGGCTTCTAGTACAGGTGACTATACGATTAAACTCACATCCGTTAAGAAAGCAGGCACCGTCTTAACTTTTTATGCAATTGACAGGTCCGGAAACCGCAGTGCAGGAAATGCTGTAACAGTCAGCGATGTCACTCCTCCAGGCGCGCCAACCGTCAATAAGGTAACCTATACCTCTACTTCGATCACAGGGAAAGCAGAAGCGGGTACAGGGGTGTATATTTTCTATGGATCGACCTTAATCGGACAGGCCACAAGTGACAGTTACGGGAACTATAAAGCGGCCATCAAGGCACAAAAACAGGGCATCAAGCTGGAAGTGCTGGTCATAGATAAGGGCGGAAATCAAAGTAGTTCTACTTGGGCAACCGTTTACTAACGAAAATGATAGATTATAAAGATTTGAGAGGAGCTCTTATGAATACATTTAAACGGTTATTTTGTATCGTCCTATGCAGCCTGCTGATCATCTCTGTTTCCTCTGTAGAAAAAGCTCATGCTCTAACTGCAGGCCAGGGCTATGTGATTATCAATAACGAATCCACCAACGGTGATGGATTAGGCTACACGGGTTCTTTTAACATTAACAATAAGAACTATACTCTTAATAAAAAATTAAAGCATAGTGCTTATAAAATGGATTACGTCAAACCTGTTAATGTTGCAAAATACAAAAATAGTAAAGTCCGCAAAAATATGATGTTTAAATCCTTTGCCATCGGAGACACCAAAGCCTTTTGGGTGTCCAATATTGAAACCAATACCGATTATCAAATTAACGCTGAATTGCTCTATAGCGGGACGAAATCCAATGTATGGGTTTATAATGATCAAATTACCGCTGCCGATGCTCAAAAACTAGGCCAGGAGTTTGATGCGAAAATTAAACCGATCGTTAATACCAATTTCGGGCCTGAGTCCGATGTGGATGGAAATGGGAAAGTCAATATTCTTTGCTACGATATCCAGGATGGATTTAATGGAAGCGGCGGATATGTGGCAGGCTATTTCTCGCCCTACGATTTATTTGCTCAGCCGGACTCCAACCAAATGGAGGTCTTCTACATCGATACGTATCCAGCCATGGGATTAGGCTCGACAAAAGATGTGACAGAGGCCTATAGTACGCTGGCCCATGAATTCCAACACATGGTGAACTTTAACCGTACGGCCTTTATCGAAGGCAGCTCCTCGCAAATGGATACGTGGTTAGATGAAGGATTGGCCATGGCAGCTGAACAGATGTATACAGGCACAGCACTAACTAATCGGATTGACTATTACAATTACTCTGATTCGATTACAGCAGGCCATTCGTTATTGTATTGGGATGATTATGGTGATGTCTTAGCAAACTATTCGTTATCCTATTTGTTTGCTCAATATCTCAAAGTGCAAACCGGTCAAGGCGACAAAATCTTTAAGGAAGTGCTTGAAAATCCAAACAATGATTACCGCGCGGTCGAAGCAGTGATTCAAAAATATATTGGCCCTTCGATGACGTTTGGAAAGTTTATGACTTCCTTTAGAGAAGCTTTATTGTTAAAGCAACCTACTGGTTTGTATGGATTTAAAGGTGACCCTGCGTTTAACGCGCTGACTCCGAAGATCTACACTGGTTCAGGCACCGATTTACACGGCGGCGGTGCGTTGGTGAAAGTAGCCAATTTACCATTTACAGCGCCTACAGATAAGGATTCAAATATCACTTATACGGTCTTAGGTGATACGATCGACTTAACGGTTAACCCTGTTAGTGATCAAAATACTGTTGTTACAGGGAAAACGGCGGCTGCGGCAACGGTTACTGTAAAGAAAGGCAGCACCCAAATCGGAACGGCTGTTGCTGATGGTACAGGTAATTTTAGCGTACCTATCTCTAAACAATCCGGCGGTACTGTTCTTTCTGTCTATGCTGTGGATGCAGCAGGAAACAGCAGCAATACGGTATCCATTACTGTTAAAGATACCCTCCCTCCTGCTGCACCAACGGTTAATCCGGTTGGAGATACTCAAACAGCGGTAACTGGTAAAGCCGAAGCTGGTTCAACGGTCTTTGTCATGTCCGGAACGACCGTGTTAGGAAAAGCGGCTGCGGCTAGTACTGGAGCCTTTTCGGTAAATATCCCGGTTCAAAAAGCCGGAACCAAACTGACCATTTATGCCCAGGATGCTGCTGGATTTAAGAGCAGTTCTGTGACGGTAACGGTAGTAGATAAGTCTGCTCCTGTCAAACCGGTACTTACTACTCCACTTAAAGAGAAACAAACGGTGGTCATCGGAAAAACGGAAGCTGGGGCAAAGGTCGTCGTAAAAGCCGGAAGCACGTTGTTAGGGCAAACCTATGCTACTACTGCTGGAACGTTTGTCATCAAAATGCCATTCACGCTGAAGGCAGGAACGGTTGTGATGATTTATGCCAGCGATAAGTTAGGGAATACAAGCAGTACTTCGGTAACCGTGATTGACAAGACCCCGCCTGCTGCTCCTAGCGTGAACACGGTGAGATATTGGTCCACCAGTGTGTCAGGGAAAGCGGAGGTTGGAGCTACGGTTTATATTTATAAAGGGACTGCGCTGGTAGGAAAAGCGGTTGCCGACAGTTACGGTAACTATAAAGCAGCGATCAAAGCACAGGCAGCAGGCTCCACGCTTGATGTTTCTGCGATGGATAAAGCGGGTAATCAGAGTCGTCCGGTTTTGGTAAAGGTATATTAAAAAGCTAGTACCTATAGAGGGGAGTGATCCTTTCTATAGGTACTTTTTTATTAACTTGGGATAGCCTAGCTTTAAAATGAAGAGGTTGATTGAATGAAAAAGGGGATTGACGACCTTCTTCTCAAAAAGCGCTTCCGGTGGGTAGACTATAGACCCTTTTGACGACCTTCTTCTCAAAG
>NZ_PGVE01000093.1 GCF_002860255.1 Neobacillus cucumis | reverse complement strand
TGCAGTTGCACTTGATGGTGCTGGTGCTTTTTCTGTTGCTGCACTAGAAGTTACTGCAGAGCTTTCTGTTGGTGCTGCATTTGAAGTAGCTGCAGAACTTTCTGTTCTTGCTGAATTCGTTGTGGTCGCAGGTGCTGCGGTAGTAGTAGCTCCATTACTATGAATCTTTAACGTCTGACCAGCATAAATCGTGTCAGAGTTTAAATTATTCATAGATTTAAGCTGAGGAACCGTTACATTAAAACGTGCCCCGATCACCGAAAGAGAATCACCCTTTTGGACTTTGTAAGAAGAATCGCTTATGTCCGATTCCGCTAATTTCAATTGCTGTCCAATCCGAAGGAAACTAGAGGTCATACCGTTTACACGTTTTAGTTCACTTACAGTAGTACCATTAGCTCTCGCAATTTGCCAAAGACTATCTCCTTTTTTCACTGTATAAGTAAGAGATAGTTTTTGATTAACGTAGATTGTATCACTAGAAAGAGAATTCCACTCTTTTAATTGATTAATAGACACATGACTTGAATGAGCAATTTTCCAAAGGCTGTCTCCAGGACGAACCGTATATGCAGGTTCTTGTGCATTTGCTGTGGCTCCAAAAGCAGTAAGAACAAGCCCAGCTGTTGCAGCTGCTGTTACTAAATTTTTCTTCACTTTTAAAATTTCCTACCTTTCCTAAATTTACTTCAATAGACATAATAATGCAGTTTTCGACAAATGAACATCCGACAAAAGTGGTAGTTTATTAGAGTAAACACTGAAAAGGTAGGAGTTTTTCAAAAAAAAAATAGGAAAAGTGCTGTGAACACTTCTCCTTGTTTCCATCAACCACTATTTTGATCGATACCAGACCAAAACATCTCACCTAGATACTCGGCGTGCGCCAAATACTGTTCCACAAATTCTGTTAAGGTGATCGGTATACCGGTATCTTCTAACCAATAATCAAAGCTGATCGCTATATTCTTTTTGATGATATCGTTTTGGCCCCAAATCTGGGCAAGCGGATGATCAATACCCGTCAGGACATCAGCAATCTCTTGGATGGTCGTTATTTGTAACACCCTCTTTTTCAAGAAATGGAAACCTTTTATTTAATGTATGTAAAAAGTGAGATTTAACGCATATGAAACAAACCTTTAGGTACCTTTTTTTAAAAGTGCTGATAAAAATTAAAAAACGCTGATATCCTTCAAAAAAGTGCTGATAAAGTCTTTAAAAGTGCTGATACCCTTAAAACAGCACTAATAAACCGCCTCACAACAAAAAACCCCGCAAGACGATTCATCATCTTGCAGGGCCACTTCTTAATTTTCCTCTTCTTCTCTTCGATTTTTCTTAAACAGCTTCGATAATACTTCATACACAATCGGTACAACAAACAGCGTTAACAGCGTCGAACTTGTTAGACCGCCGATGACGGTAATACCAAGACCTTTTGAGATTAAACCGCCGCCGCCTGAGCCGAGCGCTAACGGGATTAACGCACCAACTGTGGCAATGGCTGTCATCAAGATCGGACGTAAACGTGTGGCACCTGCTTCAAGAACCGCATCACGCATTTTTAATCCATCACGTTCCATATGGATAATTCGGTCCACCAATACAATCGCATTCGTGACGACGATACCAATCAACATCAATAGACCCATCATAACCGAAACAGAAATCGTCTCTCCGGCAATTAATAGACCGACAAATGAACCGATGACCGCAAACGGTAACGAGAACAAGATCGCAAATGGAGCAACACCTTCACGGAAGGTGACCACCAGGATGAAGTACACGATCGCAATGGCGGCTAGCATCGCGGCACCAAGCTGCGTAAAGGTATCGTTCATATCGGCCTGCACACCAGCTGTGCCGACTGTCACACCTTTTGGTAAATCCAGCTTATCCACTTCTTTGTCTAATCGATCCGTTACAGCTTTAACGTCTTTACCAATAACGGTTCCTGAAACACTAGCATAGTATTCGCCTTTGCTGCGTGCCAGTGTATTTAAGGTTGTACCTTGTTCTACTTTTACAAGCTGCGAAAGCGGCACAGTCGTACCCATTGCTGTTGGGACTGGGGTTTTTAACATTTCATCAATCGATTCTGGCTGTTTCGATTGTTCCTGTTGAACAATCACATCCAGGGACTCACCATTTTTTTCAATCGTTGTTAATACATTCTGGGTCTTCGTTGGGTTCAGCATCATCACCAGCTGACCAGTGGTTAACCCATATTTAATCAAATCATTCTGCGCTACTTTGAATTTGTATTCTACATAAGGATCCTCAGCACTAGAGGTTACGTCTTTTAGACCCTTCTCCTTCTGCATTACTTTTTCAACCTTATCAACAGACGCATAGAGTTTATCTAAATTGTCACTATAGAAGGTGTAGCTGACCTCATTGGAGCCTACAGAGGAGGCACCCATGTTTTGACTCTTCCATGTGCCTGATTGGTCAAGATTTTTCACATAGTTCTCAATTTTGTCTTTTACCTTAGGGAAGTCCTTCGTATCCGGATCAAAAATCAGATACATTAAGGCCCCGCCGCCTCTGCCGCCAAACATAGCAGTGGATGTGTCCGTTTTATCTGTCACCGATATTTGAACAATATCGATATCGTCATGCTTCAGCATCTTTTCTTCGACGTATTTAACGTTCTTCAAGGTCTCATCCTTTAACTCACCTGCTTTAGGTGTGTAGGTTAAATACATCATTTTTTCTTGTTCACTGCCCATGAAGCTGAATCCGATTAATGGCGTTAACGCCAAACTGCCGGCCAATAAAACAATCGCAATAATGGAGGTAATCACCTTATGGTTAAGGGCCTTTTCCAGAAACCACTTATACCACTTGGCTAACTCTCCCACTTCTTTATGTTTTTTACCTGTCTTCTGGCCATATAATTTTTTCTTAAAAAGGGTATGTGATAAAGCAGGTACAACCGTAATCGCCACGAGTAACGAAGCACCAAGAGCAAAGGTCATCGTTAAGGCGAACGGGGCGAATAATTCTCCAACCATTCCGCCTACAAAAATCAATGGCGCAAATACCGCCACCGTTACTAATGTCGAGGATAGAATCGGCTTAAACATTTCAATCGTCGCTTCACGAACGAGGGCGCGTCCATTTAATTTCTCTTCTTTTAAATGCAAGCGCCGGTAAATATTTTCCACAACAACAATCGAATCGTCGATGACCCGTCCGATGGCAACCGTTATGGCCCCTAATGTCATGATGTTAAGCGTAATATCCAGCCAGTGCAGGAGGAGCAACGCCATAAAGATTGACACTGGAATCGAGATAATCGATGTAATCGTTGATTTGATACTGCGTAAAAACAGCAGGATAATTAATACGGCAATGAAACCGCCAAAGACGGCTTTTTCTACCATCGTTGTAATGGATTCTTGGATTGGTTTACCCTGGTCAAGCGTCACATCAATGTGAAGACCATCTATTTTTGCCTTTTGCTCTTTCACAACTTCCTTGACACTGTTTACCACATCAACTGTGTTGGCACGCTGCTCTTTCACAATTTGAATGGCAATGGCTTCTTTCCCATTGGTACGAGAGACGGACTGGACTTTACCGATTGTTTCGATCTTTGCTACATCACTTAATTTTACAAAGGGTGTCGGATGTGTCTTCGTTGGTGTGACAGGAATGATCGTGTTCTTTAATTCATTCTCTGTCATGTATTTACCATCAATGGAAACAGCCTGTTCGCCTTCTTTAAACTGATAAAGTCCTAAGGAGACGGACATATTGCTAGCCTGAACCATTTGTTTTACTTTATCTTCAGTAAGGCCAAATTCCTTTAATTTGGCTTGGTTATACGTAAGGTCTACTTCTTCGATATGCTGGCCTGTTAAGGTGGCAGATGCCACACCATCGATTTTTTCAATTTTTGGAAGAAGGATATCTTCTACAGTAGAGGTTAACTCCACGATATCTTCCTTAGAACTGCTTACACTAAGGGCTGCAACTGGCATCATGTTCATGCTGATGGCCGTGATCTTTGGCTCCTGTGCTCCTTCTGGATAAGTCACGTTATCTAACGCTGATTGCAATTCCCGTTTTGCCTCGTCCATATCGATACCATATTCATATTCCACTTGAATACTCGACATGTTAGAATAGGAATTTGAATAAACAGATTTTACGTGATCAAGCCCTTCAGCGGCCTTCTCGATTGGCATCGAGACATCTTCCATTACCTTTTCAGGAGTGGCACCCGGATACACATTCGTGACCATCAAGTATGGAATCGAAATATTCGGGATGGTTTCCATATTCATTCGTGTCCCTGAATAGATACCAGATACCGTAATGATAATGGTCAGCAGCCAAACGGCCAGTTTATTCCTAAGGACAAAATTTGCTATAGCTTTCACGCTTACACCTACCTCTGATTGACTTACTAGACTCAATTATTTATACTAATGACCAATCAGTCATTTGTCAATAAATGACGTTAGGAGCGGTGACATTGAAAAAACAATTAATTATGGAAAAAGCACTTGAACTTTTTGCAAAACAAGGGTTTGAAGCAACCTCCGTTCAGCAGATAACCGAGCATTGCGGGATTTCTAAAGGGGCTTTTTATTTATCCTTCAAATCGAAGGACGAACTAATTACAGCCCTCATTGACCACTTTATGAATCAGCTTACTTCCGATATTGACTATGTAGTCAGAAATACAAATAAGGATGATCTTTTATATACATTTTATTACACCATCTTCCATACCTCTTATCAGCACTCTGATTTTGCAAGGTTGCTAATGAAAGAGCAGTCCCATGCGTTTAACAATGACCTTTTGGAAAAATTACATTACTTTGACCGTTTAATTGGGATGACTATTCTTTCTATGCTGGAACAGATATATGGAGAGCAAGTCAGTGAAACAAAATACGATTTAATGTATTGCATCAAGGGGTTTATGAATACTTATTCACAGCTGGTTGTCTTTTATAATGTACCACTCGATTTGGAATTACTCTCTAATTCGCTTGTGGAAAAAACAGACTTGCTGGCGCAGCATACAACGGTTCCGTTTATTTCAGAAGAGATCATCCAGTTGTTTACGAGCCCAATGAATGAAGCGGTCACGAAAGACCAGATTCTTGACATTCTTGCTCCGAAAATTGAGGAGATGGAGGATTCGATGGAAAAGGAATCACTGGTTTTACTTAAGGAGCAGTTAGAGGAGCAAACTCTTAGTCCTGTTATAATTCGGGGGTTAATTGAAAATATCCGAAATCAACCGCATTGTAAATGGATCGCCTTTTTGCTTCGGCGGTATTATGAATTTTAGCAGAACACTTTTTTTACGAGTTCTGCTTTTTTTGGTGCAAAAGATAACAAACAGCAATTTAAGAGAATCTTATTGGAGACACATTCTTCTGCTTCGTTGAGAGTTTTTTCCTCAAGAGGCCTTATTGGAGACATTTTCTTCAGCTCCACTGGTAGCTTTGTTCTCAAGACCACTTATTGGAGACATTTTCTTCAGCTCCACTGGTAGCTTTGTCCTCAAGCCCCCTTAT
>NZ_PGVE01000092.1 GCF_002860255.1 Neobacillus cucumis | reverse complement strand
TGAGGACAGGTCTAGATGGTTCCCTCTGACTTTTGTCTTCAAGAGCCTTTCACCCGGTTTTTGCCCCCAATAACAAAACAAAAACTCCCGCCCCAAATACAGGGACGAGAGTTAGTCGCGATACCACCCTGGTTAACAGAATGAACTGTTCACCTCAAAAATGTAACGGTTTTACCGAAAGTACTTACTTACCAAAAGGTGTTCTGTACCTTGCTCGAGGAGGGATTCGCAAGGGTCACCCACCGGTTCTCACCAGCCACCGGCTCTCTTAGGAGTGAGGTTCTTGTTACTAGTTCCTCTCATTGCTTTTTTCATTATTGATTTGTTTTATAATTTACTATAATTATGAACCAAATGCAACCAGATTAAACCAAATGTTTTGTTTTTGATTCCTTTACCATTTCAACGAAGTAAGCCGTAATGGCATGATTTTCCGTTAATTCAGGATGGAAAGAACATCCGAGAAATTGCCCTTCACGTGCGGCGACGATGCGGTCATTATGCTTGGACAAAATTTCAACATTCTCTCCTGCCTCAACAATGTGCGGCGCACGGATGAACACTGCCGGAAAGCAATCTGCTACATCCTTAATCGCGAGGTCAGCCTCAAAGCTGTCTACTTGGCGGCCAAATGAGTTACGTTCCACCTTGATGTCCATTACACCGATGTGTGACTCATCGTAACCAACGAGTTCTTTTGCTAAAAGAATAAGACCGGCACAAGTACCAAACATGGGTTTCCCTGAGCGGGCAAACTCCTTAAGGGCGTCCATAAAATCATACTTATCAATTAAGCGTCTTATTGCCGTGCTTTCACCGCCAGGAAGAATGAGGCCATCAAGATCCTCCAATTCCTCTTTGCGCTTGACTGCAACTGCCTCTACACCACATTCCTCTAATGAATTAATATGTTCACGGACAGCCCCTTGCAAAGCGAGTACGCCTATTTTAATCATTTTACCATCCACGCTCCTGCATGCGAGCTTCTGGTGCTAGTGATGAAATTTCAATCCCTTTCATAGGTGTTCCAAGATCCTTTGAAAGTTCAGCGATTAATTTATAATCTTGATAATGTGTAGTTGCTTCAACAATTGCCCTTGCAAATTTAGCTGGGTTCTCTGATTTAAAGATACCAGAACCAACGAATACCCCATCAGCCCCTAATTGCATCATTAACGCAGCATCTGCAGGTGTTGCTACACCACCAGCAGCGAAGTTAACTACAGGAAGGCGGCCAAGGTTTTTAATTTCAAGTAATAATTCATATGGCGCACCAAGCAGCTTTGCTTCAGTCATTAATTCATCTTCGTTCATTCCAACAACTTTGCGAACTTGAGCATTCACCTTACGGATGTGGCGGACTGCTTCTACGATGTTTCCTGTTCCAGGTTCACCTTTTGTACGAAGCATGGATGCACCTTCGCCAATACGGCGGGCAGCTTCACCAAGGTCGCGGCAGCCGCACACAAATGGGACTGTATAGTCTTTTTTGTTTAAATGGTATTCTTCATCTGCGGGAGTTAAAACTTCGCTCTCATCGATATAATCGACGCCCATAGCTTCAAGTACTCGTGCTTCCACGATATGTCCAATTCTTGCTTTTGCCATAACAGGGATAGAAACAGCATTTAGTACCTCTTCAACAATTCTTGGGTCCGCCATTCTTGCTACACCGCCAGCTGCGCGGATATCAGAAGGTACACGTTCCAATGCCATGACTGCTACTGCACCGGCTTCCTCTGCGATTTTTGCCTGCTCAGCGTTAATTACGTCCATAATAACGCCGCCCTTTTGCATTTCAGCCATACCACGTTTTACAAGATCCGTACCAGTTTTCATAAAAAAATCCCCCTTTATTTTAATTTTGAGAAAAATAAAATCATATTTTTGGAAAAATCCAATTCAAAATATCGGAATTATTTTACCATAAAAACATTAAAGCAACAAAAAAGGATTCCTGTCAAGACAAGAATCCTTTTTACATTTATTCCCTCATATTTGCACTTTTCTAATTAAAACCAACCTTTTACAGTTACACCAATTCCATGGAAAACATCACCAAAGAAATTACCGATGCCGCGCATCATCAAGACGAACCAATTAGCCTTTTCAACATTCTCTGCAGCTACAACATCTACTTGTGCTTTCTTTTGTCCCTCAGGTGTTAAGAAGCTAACCTTCTCGCCATTCTTTGGTTTTAGAGTAACATAACCTACCGTCTCACCTTTTTTAATTGGTGCGGTTAATTGTCCCTTATTGTTGACTTTCTTTTTGTCTAATACGAGAACTGGTTCATAATTTTTCTCTTCTCCGTTAAGAACGATCATATTAATGGCTGATTTCGTATAAATCTTTACTTGGTCCTCTTTTCCTTTAAGAACTGGCAACGTCTTGTGTCCTTTAACTTGGTAGTTTTTTGGAACAAGTTTGACATTCGTATAATTACTAAATGCATAGTCCAGCATTTTTCGAGTTTCCTCAAAACGGGCTTTATAACCACCTTGTTGTCCGCTGGCATCCTTTGCATTTTGGACGACCGTAATAAATCGTTTTCCATCACGGCTGGCTGTTCCGGTAAAACAGTAGCCTGCAAAATCAGTTGTTCCTGTTTTTAACCCGTCCATCCCTTGGTAACCATAATCTAGTGATGGCAGCATCCAGTTCCAGTTAATCATATTAATTTGATCGTCTGTTCCTTCACGGAAGACCTTCTTTGGAGTGCTGGCTGTTTTTAAAACATCAGGGAAATCATTAATTAAATGAAATGCCAGTTTGGCAACAGCCCTAGATGACATGACGTTCTCATCCTCTGCACCTGTTCCTTGCGGCTGTAAACCTTTGTAATCACGATTATTTAAACCTGTTGAATTAACAAATTTATAATCCTTTAACCCTAAGGCCTTTGCTTTATCATTCATCATTTTTACAAAGTTTGTTTCTGAACCGCCCATAATCTCTGCAAGGGCAATGGTTGCTGCGTTAGCAGAGTAGATTGCCATAGCTTCATATAACTCTCTTACTTTATAGGTTCCATCTGCACGTAACGGCACGTTAGAAAGGTCACGGCGCTGTGAGATTTTGTATACAAGGTCACTAACCCTGTACTCTTGATCCCATTTCACTTTTCCTTTTTTTACTGAATCAAGCAGGATATACTCAGTCATCATTTTAGTCATACTAGCAATTCCTAGTACACTATCAGCATTTTTTTCATATAAAACCTTTCCTGTCTTACCGTCTACTAAAATGGCTCCATCTGCATTCACATTTAAAGCTGCTTCTGCATGTGCCTTATTTACCCCAGCAAATACGCTAAAAAACATAATCATTGCCAATGCACTGGCAACATATTTTTGATAAAGATGTTTGTTCACTATTACACGCCCTCCAAGGAATTTATACACTTTGAATATTTTAACATACCTGCCTAGTAAATCATAGAATGAGCATCGAACCATTCTTTGGCATCTGATTAAAATCCCCTTAAAATTTAATAGGAAATTTTTCATAATAAAAACAGAGAGGTACAACCTCTCTGTTTTAGAAAATCTATAGTGAATAATTGGGTGCTTCTTTGGTAATTTGAACATCGTGTGGATGACTTTCTTTCAGACCAGCACCTGTCATCTTAATAAATTGTGCTTTTGTTCTTAAATCATGAAGATCCTTTGTCCCGCAATAGCCCATACCTGAACGTATACCGCCAATAAGCTGGTAAATCGTCTCAGCTAATGGTCCCTTATATGGAATCCGCCCTTCAATTCCTTCTGGAACAAACTTTTTATTATCCTCTTGGAAATATCGATCCTTTGATCCCTTTTCCATTGCTGCCACAGAACCCATTCCACGGTAAACCTTAAAGCGGCGTCCTTGGAAAATTTCCGTTTCACCAGGACTCTCTGATACACCTGCCAATAAGCTTCCAAGCATTACTGCATTTCCGCCTGCAGCTAAGGCCTTTACAATATCTCCGGAATATTTAATACCGCCATCAGCGATAATCGTTTTTCCATGTTTCATCGCTTCTGTTGCACAATCGTAGACAGCAGTAATTTGTGGTACTCCAACACCTGCTACAACCCTTGTAGTACAGATGGAACCAGGTCCAATTCCTACCTTTACAACATCAGCACCAGCCTCAATTAAATCCCTTGTTGCTTCTGCAGTAGCGACATTTCCTGCAATAATAGTCAGGTCTGGAAAGGCATTTCTGATTTCCCTAACTGTATTTAGTACCCCTTTTGAATGTCCGTGGGCAGTATCGATAACAATAGCGTCAACATTTGCTGCTACTAATGCCTCTACTCGCTTCATAGTATCCTTAGTTACCCCAACAGCTGCACCTGCCAATAGACGTCCCTGTTTGTCTTTTGCAGAGTTAGGAAATTCAATAACTTTTTCAATGTCTTTAATTGTAATTAAACCTTTTAATACTCCATCTTCATTTACAAGCGGCAACTTTTCAATCTTATGCTTTTGAAGAATTTGTTCAGCTTCTTTTAAAGTTGTCCCAACTGGGGCTGTAACAAGATTTTCCTTCGTCATTACATCAGAAATTTTAAATGAATAATCTTGGATAAAACGAAGATCACGGTTAGTAATGATACCAATTAGCTTCTGGTCCTCTAAGTTATTCACAATCGGAACACCCGAAATGCGATACTTACCCATCAAATGCTCCGCATCATATACTTGGTGGTCAGGGGTTAGGAAAAATGGATCTGTTATAACGCCACTTTCAGACCGCTTAACCTTTTCTACCTGTTCTGCCTGCTGTTCAATTGTCATATTCTTGTGGATGATTCCTAGGCCGCCTTGACGAGCAATAGAAATAGCCATTTCTGATTCTGTAACTGTGTCCATACCGGCACTAATAATCGGAATATTGAGCTTTACACTTGACGATAATTCTGCTTGCAGGTTCACATCTTTTGGCAGTACCTCTGATTTACCCGGAATTAATAAAACATCATCAAATGTTAGACCTTCTTTTGCAAATTTATTTTCCCACATTTTTAACAGCCCTCCAGAACAAAAAATATTATTTGTAGGTTATCAATTGGATAAACTACTGTCAAGGAATAAATACTTTATTGATTTTTCTGAAAAAGGTGAGCTACTTGGTTACTTCGTACAAAAATTGGAAAAGCTTCTCTTGTTTTTTTTCAGCAGAATACTGCCAAAGATATTTGAAAATGTGTTACCAAAAGCGAAATATTGATAACCCTGAGCAAAAAAGTTATGAAAATGGTTATGCCTTTCTCTATTATCTCGAACATGGGCAAATATATTATGATCAGGCAGAAAATTCTCCGTTAATCTTAAAACCGATTTTACTTTTTTATGGACTTGTCCATTTAATTAAAGCCTGTATTTTAACTATAGATCCTTCCTATCCTGAGACAACTGCTGTATTAGCCCATGGCGTTTCAACAAGAAAAAGAAAAAAGCAAAACTATCTTTTCTTTCATGATGAAGTTAAATTTCAAAAAAATGGACTTTTTCCCTTTATGTCGGAAAAAATGTTCCACATGAAACAATTGGAAGGGGAAAAAATCATTATGGAGGAATTACTGCAGCTTATACCGGAACTTGATGATTTATTTTTTATTATGGAAGGGAAAAGGACATTTGCTAAATTATCGGAGCATAACAATGAACTAGTCATACCAGAGTTTGTATTAGATAACTTTCATATGACAGAGAGTCGGTTTAAAGAGTTTCTTTCTTCAAAGTTTAAAAATAGTGTGGAATTTTCTAATGAGGAGCTTTCCTTTAAAAGAAATAAGGACGTTCTTTCAGGAATGTCCCCGTTATTTTATAACCTAGAGGAGGACCTGTTCACCATACCACTTAATAAAGGGAATTTTATTAACTTTCCAGAGCTGCTTGTTCATTATCTATTATTGTATAACCTAAGTATGATTGCCCGGTATGAAACTGAATGGTGGAGTGAGCTAACGAAGATGATGCCAAACCGTGATTATCCATTTATTCAATCCTTTATAGAGATTACAATGAAAAAAGGGCCATTTTTGATTTATCAGTTTCTTATGGACTAAAACACAAAAAGGACAATCCTCTCGGATTGTCCTTTTACATGCCTGGCAACGTCCTACTCTCACAGGGGCGCTTGCCCCAACTACCATCGGCGCTGAGAAGCTTAACTTCCGTGTTCGGTATGGGAACGGGTGTGACCTTCTCG
This sequence comes from Neobacillus cucumis, assembly GCF_002860255.1. Lineage (GTDB taxonomy): Bacteria > Bacillota > Bacilli > Bacillales > Cytobacillaceae > Neobacillus > Neobacillus cucumis_A. Next base: position 16 of record NZ_PGVE01000092.1, on the reverse strand, counting down.
CCATAATTGCCAGACT
>NZ_PGVE01000091.1 GCF_002860255.1 Neobacillus cucumis | reverse complement strand
AGCCTTTTCTTTTTAATAATTTCCCCTTAATTCCATAATGTGCAATATTTCTTGTCAGACCTAAGGAAATGAGATGATAGAATGAAAAATCATTTCATACAATGGAATATAACTACTTATTTTGAAAAGAAAGTGGTGTCCATGGTGGAAAAGACTTTTTTAATCAAACCAATGCTTGATGAAATATACCCGGTCATTGATTATGGCAAAGGGGTTTACTTATTTGATAGGAACGGAAAAAAATATTTAGATGCAGCATCAGGTGCCGTGACAGCAAATATTGGTCATGGAGTGGCAGAAATTGTGGAAGCCATGATGGAACAGGCAAAAAAAGTCTCCTTCGTATACCGTTCTCAATTTACAAGCGAGGCTGCTGAAAAGCTGGCCGCAAAGATAGCCGAATGGACACCTGGTGAACTGAATTGGTGTTTTTTTGTGAATAGCGGATCCGAAGCAACTGAGACAGCCATGAAGATGGCCATACAACACTGGCAGGAACGTGGGAATCAAACAAAAACGAAAATTCTTTCAAGATGGGTAAGTTATCATGGTATTACTATGGGAGCGCTTTCGATGTCGGGTCATCCAAGCAGGAGGGCACGATTTATCCCACTCTTAGAAGACTTTCCTGCCATCAATCCACCTTATTGCTACCGCTGTCCGTATAATCTGGAAGCCCCCTCCTGTAATTATTTGTGTGCCAAGGAATTGGAAACAGCAATCAAGCGAATTGGTCCAGACCAAATTGCGGCCTTTATAGCAGAACCTGTTATCGGAGCCGCAGGAGGAGCGATTTCTCCTCCGAAGGATTATTTTAAACAGATAAAAATGATTTGTGAAGAGTATGACATCCTGTTTATTGCTGATGAGGTCATGACTGGATTTGGCAGAACAGGAACGATGCTTGCTTGTGAGCAATGGGGAGTAGTACCTGATATTGTTGCTCTTGGGAAAGGGATGGGGGCAGGCTATGCTCCGATTGCCGCCGCTGTTGCAAGTGAAAAGGTCATGGAGCCCATTCTAGCTGGTTCAAAGTCTGTAATGAGCGGTCATACCTTAAGTGCCAATCCGCAGTCCTGTGCAGTGTCTTTAGCTGTACTTGAATACTTAGAAAAAAACGACATTATGAAAGAAGTAGACAATAAAGGTGTTTATTTAAAATACCAACTGGAAAAGTTAAAGCCCCAATTCAATTTTATTGGGGATATTCGTGGTAAGGGCTTGCTGCTTGGTATTGAATTTGTTGCAGACCCAATTACGAAACAGCCATTCCCAAGAAAGCTGTCTGTTACACAAAAAATAATAGAACACGCAAAAGACAAGGGACTGCTAATTTACCCAGCGGGTTCTGGGATAGATGGGGTAAATGGAGACGCTGTTATCATCTCACCTCCCTTAACGATTACTAAAAGGGAGATTGAGGAGCTGGTCTTTCTGTTAAAAGGAACATTTACTGTTTTTTCAGATGAAATAAATACAGGGATGGATGGTGAAAATTAATTGGAAAATCCATTCGGAAAAATCATTGGGTTAGAGGAGGTCATGAATTTTTTTCATGATGGAATGACCTTAATGTTTGGAGGGTTTGGCGGGGTTGGATCACCACCTTCATTGATTGAAGGGATTTTGGAGAAGGGTGTTCAAGGACTTACATTAATTGGCAATGATACTGGATTTCCTCACATTGGCATAGGAAAAATAGTGAGTCGTGGACGGGCAAGAAAGGTCATTGCTTCCCATATTGGTTCAAACCCTGTAGCAGGCCAGCTTATGCATGAAGGTAAGCTAGAGGTAGAGTTCTCACCTCAAGGAATTTTAGCAGAGAGAATCCGTGCAGGCGGGGTTGGTTTGCCGGCAATATTGTCTGACATTGGCATGGACAATGAAATGGTCTCCAAGAATAAACCACGATATGTGCTTAACGGAAAGGAGTATTTAGTTGAAACAGCTTTAACCGCCGAGGTTTCTATTGTCTATGCCAAAAAGGCCGATGTTTACGGCAACTTGATTTATGACAAAAGTGCCCGCAATACTAATCCTCTTGTTGCGATGGCTGGAGGAATCACCATTGCTGAGGTGGAGGAAATTGTGCCTCTGGGCAGACTTGAAGCAGATGAAATTATTACACCAGGGGTTTTTGTTGATTATGTAATCTCTTCCCAAGGAGTGAATTGGAAATGGGCATGGGAATAGACATCAGAAATCAAATGGCCAAACGGGCTGCAGAGGAAATTCAGAATGGTATGGTAGTGAATCTTGGAATCGGTATTCCATCGCTGGTACCGAACCATCTTCCAAAAGAAATAAATGTCATGTTTCACGCAGAAAATGGGATTACCGGAATGGGGCCTAGCCCTGAAAAAGGAAAAGAGGATGAAAATTTATGTAATGCTGGCGGATTTCCAGTGACCTTGTTAAATGGCGGTTCCTATTGTGATAGTGCTGTTGCCTTTGGAATGATTCGTAGGGGCAGGGTGGATCTTACCATTTTAGGGTCACTCCAAGTGAGTCAATATGGTGATTTGGCGAATTGGATCGTACCGGGAAAAAAGGTACCTGGTATGGGAGGAGCGATGGAGCTTGCTCAAAAAGCTAAAAAGGTTATTGTGGTAATGAACCACTGTGATAAATATGGAAACTCTAAAATTGTAAGTACATGCACACTCCCTCTAACATCCTCTCGGTGTGTTGATTTAATTATCACAGAATTAGGGGTCTTTAAAGTCAAGGAAGAGGGGCTGTTTTTGACAGAATTATTTGCACCATACAATCTTGAAAGTGTAATAAACAAAACAGGATGTGAATTTACAATCAGTGAGAGTATTCGGAATATACCATACTGATTATAAACAGGGGTGAGCCCAATGGAAAAATTTGAACTCCAAGTAAAGCAATGGTTAAAGGAGAATCGAGCTCGTGCCGCGAGACTCCTTCAATTGCTAGTCCGTGAGAATAGCACGCGTGGAAACGAAAGCAGTACACAGGCAATTGTGATAGAAAAATGTCGTCAGTTAGGATTAACACTAGATATTTGGGAAATTGGAGGGGGGGAGTTAATAAAACACCCTGCTTATTGCTGTGACCGTCACAGCTTCGAAGGCAACCCTAACTTAGTTGCCGTATTGAAAGGGTCCGGCGGAGGTAAATCAATCATTTTAAATGGGCATATTGATGTAGTGCCGGTGGGAGATCGATCCAATTGGGAGCATGATCCATTTAGTGGAGTCATTGAGTGCGGGAAGCTATTTGGCCGAGGGGCAACTGACATGAAGGGTGGTAATGTTGCCCTATTAATGGCAATGGAATCGATAATTGCTTCAGGGATAAAACTGAAAGGCGATGTTATCTTTCAAAGTGTCATTGAAGAAGAAAGTGGTGGAGCAGGTACATTGGCCGCCGTTTTAAGAGGTTATCAAGCAGACGGAGCAATTATTCCTGAGCCCACCAATATGAAAATGTTTCCTAAACAACAGGGCTCAATGTGGTTTCGCATTACGGTAACTGGTAAGGCAGCACATGGGGGTACACGATATGAAGGAGTAAGTGCCATTGAAAAATCTTACCAAGTGATTCAAAGTCTGCAAAAATTAGAGAAAGATAGAAATGAGCGAATAACCGATCCTCTCTTTAATAAAATTCCAATCCCAATCCCAATTAATATTGGAAAATTGACAAGCGGCGAATGGCCTTCCTCAGTACCTGATTCTGCCATAATTGAAGGAAGAATGGGGGTATCTCCTGACGAAACCATTCAATCTGCTCAAGCTGAAATGGAACATTGCTTACAGATACTATCCGATCAAGATGAGTGGCTTCGCAAACATCCTCTTAAACTTGAATGGTTTGGCGGCAGATGGCAGCCGGGAAGTCTTGAATCAGATCATCCGTTAATCCATGTATTATCGAAAAGTTACATTGAAGTTAAAGGAGAACCACCCGCTATCGAAGCAAGTCCTTGGGGAACAGATGGAGGTATTCTTTCGACTGTTGGTCATACTCCCGTAGTTGTTTTTGGACCAGGTATAACGGAAGTAGCTCATGATGCCAATGAACATATTGTTCTAGAAGATTTATTTGCAGCAAGTACAATAATTGCCTTAACAATAATAAATTGGTGTGAAATAGCGGAATCATAATGGATTGTCACCTGTATTTGCAGATTGCTAAAATGAGAAGGCCAGAATTTATTTGAGCAGACGAATACTTGACATGATTAGGTAAGAAATTTCTGAGTCTGGCTCATTCCCGGCCAGACTTTGTTTTTGTATTTTAATGAAGATAGATTTTTGAAAAGCAGTTGGGGAGTGACTTTATGAATCAAATCGCATCCACTATTTACATGAATGATACAAACTATTTTGTTGAAATATTTTTGGACCCTTTTAATAAACGAATCAGGGTTGATGATTATCGTGGAAATTCTAGAATTTTGCTAGAAAAAGTGGAGGAGCTTGTTAAACAGCATCAAGCGGAAAAACTGATCATAAAAGTGCGTAGTGAAGATTTTTTAACATTTATCGAAGCAGGACTCCAGCCCGAAGCAATAGTGGACCGTTATTTTCTTGGTTCTGACGCTCATTTTTTTTCTAAATTTTATACGCCTGAAAGAAAAAGGAATGACCATTGGATTACCGAAGATGGAATTATCCAAAGCATTTATCAATTAAATCCATCTGTTGATAGGTCATTCCCACCGAAGGAATATGAATTAAGAAAGGCGGATGAAAGTTGTGCAGATGGGCTTTCGGATTTATACAAGAAAGTTTTTCAGATTTACCCTACGCCATTGAATGATCCGGAATATGTAAAGAAGACTATGAAGGATGGGACCATCTATTATATTTTTACGTATCAAGGACAAATAGTCAGTGCTGCCTCGGCAGAGATAAACTCATTTTACAAAAATGCCGAATTAACTGATTGTGCAACATTAACCGAGCACCGAAAATATGGACTCATGAAAATTATCCTTCAGGAACTTGAAAAGGAATTAATGAATAATGGTATATTTTGTGCCTATTCCATCGCGCGTGCATTATCATTTGGTATGAATGCGGTGTTGTTTCAGCTGGGCTATTCTTATAGAGGAAGGTTTATGAACAATTGTTACATCTATGACAAACTCGAGAATATGAATATGTGGGTGAAAAATCTGGCAAACTGCTGAAAATTTGGCCTGAGGTGCCAAATTTTCAGCACCAAAAGCACTGCTTAATTAGGGCAGGTGAGAAGAAATGGGAGAACTAACGGCACTAACACAAGAGGTCTTGACTGCAATACTTAAAAGCATCGATGAAGGGATTCATGTAGTTAATACCGAAGGGAGAACGATTTTTTATAATGAAGTAGCAGCCAAGCATGATGGAATGGATATAGAAGAAGTATTGGGAAGGCATATCATACATGCATTTCCTTCCCTGACAGAAGAGTCGAGCACCCTTTTGAAGGTAATAAAAACGGGTAAGCCCATTTATAATCAAACCCAGGTGTATGTTAATATGCACGGTGCAAGGATTGACACGATTAATACAACGCTGCCTATATTTCTTGGAGAAGATATAATCGGAGCTGTGGAAATTGCTAAAGATTATTCTAGAATGAAACTGCTAGCTGAAAGACTTTTAGACTTACAAAAGGGTTTTTCAAAAAACAATAATAAAAAGGGCATTAACCAGGTAAAGTTTACATTAAAAGATATAAAAACGATTCACCCTGCTTTTATTAAAACCAAGACAGAGGCAAGGAAACTGGCAATGTCGGATTCTCCAATTCTTATTTATGGTGAATCTGGAACTGGAAAGGAATTGTTTGTTCAGGGGATCCACCATGAATCCCATCGGTCTGTAAGACCATTCGTCGCTCAAAATTGTGCTGCCATCCCAGAAACCCTGCTTGAAAGCATACTTTTTGGAACATCTAAAGGTAGTTATACCGGGGCTGTCGATCGTAAAGGTCTGTTTGAATTGGCTGATGGAGGGACCCTTTTTCTTGATGAGCTGCATGCTATGCCTTTAGAGCTTCAGGCCAAACTGTTAAGAGTTTTAGAAGACGGGCAGTTACGCAGGGTGGGCAGTTCACATAATATATCTGTCAATGTTCGTGTCATTGCGGCTATGAATGTACATCCACAAATAGCCCTTCAAGAGAAAATGATTCGTCATGATCTTTATTATCGTTTGAATGTTTTTACCTTTTCTCTCCAGCCACTAAGGGAAAGGGGAGAAGATATCATGTATTTAACTGATTATTTTATTAAAGATTTTAATAAAAAGTTAGGTAAAAATATTCAAGGTGTAGAAAAAAATCTAGAGCTTTTTTTATCAAGGTATCAGTGGCCAGGAAATGTCCGGGAATTAAAACATACGCTTGAATACATGATGAATGTATGTGAAGGAAGTCTTCTTCAAATTGATGATTTGCCGATTATTCTTAAGCAGTATCCTGCTTCAGCCAAGAGTATTACAAATCCTCCTGATAACCTTTCTTTAAGAAAGAATATGGAGGAGATAGAGAAAAAGCTAATCCTAAAAGCTATGGACCTTGCTCATGGAAATATCAATCAAGCTGCTAAACTCCTTGAAATACCACGACAAACTTTGCAATATAAATTAAAAAAAATCCACGACTGAAGCGCCGAAATTTCGGCGCTTTTTTTCATTGAAAAAGGAGATGAGAACTAAGAATGAGATTTTTAAGCACTTTGTAGAGTTGGCACGAATCTTGCATATCATTTAGTAAAGCAAGATTGGGGGAATGGATATGAAACCATTTTTATATAAACCGAATAGACATTGGAAAGATATAGAGCTTTGGAAAAATGTTACCGATGAACAATGGAACGATTGGCTATGGCAATTAACCAATACAATTCGTACAGTCGATGATTTAAAAAAGGTAATCAACTTAACTCCTGATGAAGAAGAGGGAGTAAGGATCTCGACTAAAACGATTCCCTTAAATATTACACCGTATTATGCTTCGTTAATGAACCCAGATGACTCACGCTGTCCAATTCGTATGCAATCAGTCCCTATTTCAAAAGAAATTTATAAAACAAAATATGATCTTGAAGATCCACTGCACGAGGATGAAGACTCGCCAGTTCCGGGACTTACACACCGCTATCCTGATCGCGTGCTCTTTCTTGTGACCAATCAATGCTCAATGTACTGTCGTTATTGTACGAGAAGACGTTTTTCGGGACAGATCGGCATGGGTGTGCCTAAGAAACAGCTTGATGCAGCCATTTCCTATATCAGAGAAACACCTGAGGTTCGCGATGTATTAATCTCTGGCGGTGATGGGCTGCTGATTAATGATAATATTTTAGAATATATTTTGAAAAATCTGCGGGAAATTGACCATGTGGAAATTATTCGAATTGGTACAAGGGCACCAGTGGTTTTCCCGCAGCGTATTACAGAAAATCTGTGTAATATTTTAAAAAAATATCACCCAGTTTGGTTAAATACCCATTTTAATACCTCTATTGAAATTACAGAAGATTCAAAGAGAGCCTGCGAAATGCTCGCTAATGCCGGGGTACCAGTGGGAAACCAATCTGTTATTCTAGCAGGAATAAATGATAGCGTTCCAATTATGAAAAGACTCATGCATGACCTCGTAAAAATTCGTGTCCGTCCTTACTATATTTATCAATGCGACCTTTCAGAGGGAATCGGGCATTTTCGTGCACCTGTTACCAAAGGACTTGAAATTATCGAAGGATTACGCGGACATACGAGCGGATATGCTGTTCCAACCTTCGTAGTAGATGCCCCAGGTGGCGGCGGAAAGATTGCTTTGCAACCTAACTATTTAATTTCACAAAGTCCTGAAAAGGTGGTACTACGTAATTTTGAAGGAGTCATTACTTCTTATCCGGAACCTGAAAACTATATTCCTGGCAGAGCTGATGAATACTTCGGAAAAATCTATCCTGACATGGCGGAGAAAAAATCACTTGCGGGTATTGCAGGAATAATGAATGACCAGCATTTCAATCTAGTACCCGAAGGATTAACAAGGCTCAATCGCCGTAAGCAATATCATCAAGATCCAGCTCACTCTTCGTTAAAAGATAAGCGGAGTAAACGGGATGAATTAAAGGAGAAGAAATATAAAGCATTGACAGAAAAAGAAAAAGAAAATAACTCAGGGGAACATACGGACCAAGCAATTAAACCGATTAATGAGTAGGAGGTGTATGGATTGAAAATTCAGTGCGAATGGTGTAATAATTCTAATGTTAAATTCATCTCAGACTCTGTTTACTGGGAATTACCTGACGGCTCGCGTGCAATTGAAATCAAAGAAACACCTACACAGCAGTGCTGTGACTGTAATATGATCTATCAGAGTGAAAGAATTGTAAAAGAAATAGAAGATCAATTGTTTTTGATTGATTGTAAGCAAATTGGAAAAGTGATTACCTACGATGAACTAATGAAAAAACCTAGACTTTTGAAGCGAAATTATTTTGATTTCTCATCATAAGGACAAAAAGAGGAGAAGCTTGAACTAAGCTAATCCTCTTTCTTTTTTATTAATCTTTTTAGTTTGTAGAAATGGTTAGCGTGTCAGTTGGTTTTGACATTTCTGTAATGGTTGGATAACCATTTGTTGGTGAAGTGTAGGTTTGAGTGTAACCGACCGTATTAATGGCAGTGACCCTATAGTAATAGGTTTTTCTTTTGCTAACAGATTGATCAAGGTAGGTTGTGGTATTTTCAGCCACCGTCCTTATCTTGGTCCATGGACCAGCTAGTGATGTAGATCTTTCAATATAAAATCCTGTTTCATTTGTGGATTTATCCTGCCAAGTTAAGTTTACACCAGTCTTACCGTAGGATCCTGCTAGATTAGCAGGATCTTTTGGTGCAACAGCTACCCCCATTGGACGCATCATAATATTCTCTTCATGACCAAGAAGATGACAATGCCACAAGTATTCCCATCCGAAATTAACCATTTGATTCGTTACTGTTGCCGGTTGATTTGTTGGATCTACATTCATATATCCCATGGTTGATCCCAGAGGCTTTGTTGGATCAAGCGGCCGTACGCTGTTTGGAAGTTCAAATGGTACATTAGGTACTATTGGCCGTACTGCGATAATAACATCTTCCAATGGATTCATCCGAATGGTATCTTTCCAACCAACTTCGTTTGGATCTGGAGCCTTTATCATTCCATCCCAGCCCACTCGGTTGATTAACTGAACATCAAACATGTGCCAGTGGATAGCATGTGTGTCAACCCCATTATGAGTAATTTTCCAAATTTGTGTCCCATCTTTCAACGTTCCTAAAGGGGCAGCAGAATCAGAGTTTTTAAATAACTCCGTTGGCGGGTCTATATCTGTGTATGGAATGGATGTTTGAATGTTGGCGCTTGTGTGCGGTACTTCGACCCCAAGCATAGAATTCATCCGTCCATAATCTACATCAAAATCCTCAATTATGGATTTTGGCTGTAAGTCCATTGTTATGCCTAAAGCCTCAGCCTTTGCACCCGAGCCCCCGCCGCCTGAAATAGTAACGCTTGGTGCCGAGTCATAGCCATCGCCGCCGTTAACTAGGTTTAGGCTAGCTATTGCAGCAGGGGCAAGCGTTGATGTTGCAGCAGCACCCGAGCCATCACCTCCTGAAATAGTAACGGCTGGAGCAGAAGTATAGCCATTGCCACCACTTAATAGATTTACAGCCCCAAGAGTGGTTGGTTTGAACACCGCTGAAGCAGTTGCACCGCTGCCGCCACCTCCAGATAGGGTGATTGTCGGCATTGTTGTATAGCCAGAGCCACTATTTATAACCGTAATAGCTAAGACCCGACCGCTTTTAACAGTTGCTGTCGCCGTTGCACCCGAGCCGCCCCCGCCTGTAATGGTAACAGTAGGTGGAGAGGAGTATTTAGAACCTCCATTAGTAACAGTTATGGATGATAAGGATGTTGCGTTTAAACTTGCTTCGGCTTTAGCACCTGTTCCAAAACCACCGGTAAATAAAATAGATGGTACTGTTGTATAACCGGAACCGCCATTTGTTAATTTAACGCTTTCAACGGCTCTTGGTGCAAGAGTTGCTGTTGCTGTCGCACCCGAGCCCCCTCCACCTGTTATTTCCACAGTTGGTTCAGAGGTATAACCGGAACCGCCGCTTGTGAGTTTAAGGCCTGTAAGTGGCCCGTTAAAGAAGGTCATAGTTGTGTCAAAGATACGTGCATATCCATCAGCCGGGTAGTTAGTACCAAAAGCATTATTGTAGCTGGCCTGTGGAACGATCGGCTTTTTATTGTATTTGGCATAAGCAGAAGGCAGTTCTTTTTGTAACAAAGCAAAGTCAACAGAAGGTCCAGTTCCTTTAGATGAATTAACTTGGAACTGCATAATAGTCCTTGTATTTGGACCAAAACCAGGAAGTGTGGATGGAGCACCTCCAGTATCCGTTTGATCTGGATCTCCTGTATAATAATCATATCGCGCATCAAACGCTGGAACAGGTGCGGGTGCATCGTTATAAAGGATTAGTTTAGAACCGTCAGGTACTTTTGAAAAATCTACAATGACATCGGCACGTTCCGCTGGACCGAGGAAAAGGGTCTTATTCGTTACATTTAAGACTGTCATACTTCTTCTATCATAGTCGTAACCCACAGGAGTATTAGGTAAGACAACCGGGTTTGGAAGGAATCCGCTTTCTGTTCCAATTTGAATCATACTAGGACCAGCCTTTGCAGGATCTGGTACTCCTCCTTCTCGTCCATCTGTTGGATAGGTGCTTGGAAGACCTGACTTTGGCACTGCAGGAACCATATTCACCTCGCCAGCATTAGGATCTCTTAATGTTCCATCCAAATTCCACATGGTACCATCTGATTTAGCAAAGTAAAGTTGTAAATTAAAAAATCTATCATTACTTGCATTTAAGATCCTAAAACGGTAAGCTTTTCTTCCTACCTCGAGATAGGGGTAAGCTGTTCCATTAACAAGCGGTGTGTCCATGAAAGATTCCGGAACAATGGAAGTATTAGGTACACCAGGAATGGAAGGCGGCTCCCAAGGGGCATTCACAGGATCATAATAAGGATTACTAACTGTACCGTTCTTTATACCAGTAAATGGCGGCCAGAACCATGGTCCATAATCCCACCGCCCCATAGCATTGGCACCTTCGACATCATAAGGATTTTGATTCGGCATATAAACATGTGGGAACCAAAGACTTCCTTTCCCACCCCATTTGGATTTATCCCACGTAGGATCTGTTGCGGCTAACTGCTGATCATTGGGAACGAACGTTTTGTCTTGAATCATCAGTGGAATTTCATTGCCTGGGATAACCCCATCAGAGATTAATTTGCTCTCTACATCATCTCTTAATAGGTAGCCTGCAGATTCGCCAGCATATACATTAAGTCTAGTTATACCATAAGAATGGTCATGGTAAAACATTAATCTAGCACTTTGATCATTTGTATAATAGAAAGTCTGTGAACCATCTCCCGGATCTGGCATGTCTGGTACATTTTTAACACTTACTCCTTTTGGATAAGGTGTTTTTTCACCAGCTGGAGTAATCCATTGGTGCTCTGTACCGTCACTAATCCAAGGGGTATTTCCTCCGTGTAGATGCAGGGTGGCCCGATTTTGCGTATAGTTTACTTGGTCACCAGCAGGAACATTTTGTCCTAAAGGGCCTTCTCCAGCCCCCATAACTGTGGTATCAACAGGTAAAAACAGGTCTCCTTTGCTGCCAATTGGAAGCTTATTCGTAAATTTCACTCGTACAGGACGACCCTTTTGTGCAATAATAACCGGTCCTAAGTAGCTAAACTTACTGACTTTCTCGTCGGTGGTGTTTGTTTGCCTATAACCTCTTAAAGTTGTTTTAGGCAAGTCGGAGTGAAGTTGATCTGTATACTGCCCAAGTTCAATTTCATAATAATCACTTCCTGGATATTTTTCAGTATCTGGAATGGCAACAGGGAGGTATTGTCCTAAATTGTTTGCATTATCTGCTCCTAGAAGAGGCAATGAATCAACAAATTTTCGAATTCCGCCTGTTACGGAATATCCGCTTCCTCCATCCGTTATCGTAACGTTTGTTACAATCCCATTTGCTATTTCTGCCGTAGCAGCTGCACCCGATCCGTTACCACCTGTAATGGTGACATTTGGAGGACTTGTATAACCAGTGCCCCCATTTGTTACCGTAATTTGTGATATAGAACTTATCTCAGTTACAGGATTCTTTATGACTGTTGCGGTAGCAGTTGCGCCAGTTCCTCCGCCACCTTCGAAGGTGACAATTGGACCTACTGAGTATCCGTTACCGCCATTTGATACATTAATCTTGGTTACCATGCCATTTGTAATTTCCGCGTTTGCTGTAGCACCTGTCCCATAACCACCAGTAATGTTAACAGTTGGGGCACTAGTATAACCAGAACCACCATCAATGATAGACATCTCGGTTATAGGACCTGTCCCAGTTGCAGGGTCAATTGTGACAATTGCGGTAGCTAATGCCCCAGTTCCTCCTCCGCCTTCTAGGGTTACGATAGGACTGCCAGCAGGAAGCGGGCTATTTGCATAGTTAGGAATGTTTCCAAAATAGTCCGGGGTTGTTCCAGGAGTAAGCTCTCCAGTTAGGTTTAACCCATTTGGATCTACTACTGTTATCTTTTTTTCAAGTCTTAAAGCCGCTGCCGCCCGGTCTGCGTTTGTAATAATTTTCTTAGTATTTTGATCTTGAACATTGGTGGTTGCTTTTGTAGAAGCACTAGTCTTAGCATTGATGTTTTGCCCGCTAGCCTGGAGCATCAATAAAAAGGACAATAAAACAGCAAAAGTAATTTTTAGCCATTTTTTCATATGTAAGGCCTCCTTATTTTTTGTAACCAGTAAATAGGTTTTCCCTCCTTGGAATCTGACTTATCCATTTCAAAATAATAATAACTTAATAAAGAACGAATATAAATAAAATATTCTCGATAAAGAATGACTGAATTCGTGGGGATTTTATCAAATATGTTTCAAATTTGTTGAATTTTGTTATATTAAAATATTATATAAACAAAGTGATTATGGTGAAAACCTGAGGGTAAATAATACGTGCAATTTATAAATAAATGAAGTAGAACTATCTATTTTATAAAACTGGACGAATATATAAGTATCCGTTATAGTTAGGCTAAGAAAAATGGATGGAACCGAACATAGGGAGAACAAAAAAATATGAGAAAATCATTTTATCATTTTTTAATGAAATATAGACATCCTGCTCCAAAGGATGAAATAAGTGCTTTTGCAAACAATGCGTTTTTGGACCATGCGTTTCCAAAGACATCGTCCGATTACCATGAGATAAGCTTATATTTGGAAATGAACGGACAGTATCTAAAATCAATGACAGTTTTCGATGAAGCATGGGAGCATTATCTCATTTCCGAAAGTTAAACAAAAAAAATCGCCTTCCATCAGGGCGATTTTTTTATTGCAAAATTGTCATGCGCGATATTTTTTACCTTGCATATACTATTGTATTCAAACTACACGACTAATCCATTTGAGGGGATGGGAGGATATGGCAAAAAGGAAAAAACCAAAGTATAAAATCGGTGATACCGTTGTGATCACCATCTATGGTACGGTTGGAAAAGTTACCGATATTAAATTGTTGGACGGCAATTATGTTTATGAAGTAAATAAGAGCGAGGGACTTTATATAGAAGAAGCCCTTCAATTGCTTTCTGAATATGATGGTACAATTGTAGAGCAGGAACAGATTGATATCGAATACAAATTCTTTTTCGGGGACTTAGTTCAAGTAAGCGGATATGGTGCTGATTTATTTAAGATTGTTGGCTTTCGAACAGAAATTTGGCGCTATAAAGAAGATGCCTGGGAAGATGTTATTTACGAGCTTTCTAGGGTCAGTGATGGAGATTGGCTCGAAGCAGGAGAAGAGGAATTAACCCTGGTAGCGGATGCAGAGAATGCAGATATGTTTATCCAAAAACTAGGTCTCCTATACTTCGTCAATAGACAAGAAAAAGCTGCAAAGAATCCTAAAGTTCAGAATACGGTTCGAAAGGCAGAGTTTGAAGAAATTGAAAGAAAAAAAGAAAAAAAGGAATTAATTGATAGCTTATTGGACATATATAATGATTACCGGATTTTACACGAAATGTTTCAGGATCAAGAATACTATCAAGTAATGCGGGTCATCCTTAGAAAATTAGAAAATTTACTAAATAATGATGGTAAAAGCCATGTATAGTTACCATCTTGAAATCTCGAATAATAAATAAAGGACAAAGGGAATTCCCGCCCATTTAATTAAAGAAAACATATAGTTAGTCAACTTCTCAAATAGTTGGAGGGTGCGTCCATCCTCCTTGTTAACATCTTCAATAAATGCCTCTAACTTCACTTGGAAATTTGACATATCTATCCACCCCACTAAAGTTCTTTTTTTTTCATCCTATGCTTGTCCACATAAAAAAAGACATAAATCCTTTAAGTGATTTAAAGGATTATTGCCTTTCTAAAGTAACTAGCATGAAAAGGTCATGTACATCATACATTCTCTAAAAAGGGGGCGATGCTATGAGAGAAATCGAAGTGTTTATTGATACAGAAGAAATTGCCGAATTTTTCTTTCATGAGCTGGTGAAGCGGGGTTACGTTCCTAGCGAAGAAGAATTAGAAGAACTCGCAGATATAACCTTCGAATATCTTATCGAAAAAAGTATTATCGATGAAGAAGTAGAGGATGACTAATAACCTATGAATCAAACGAAAGTCGACCTCCTTAATGATAGATAAGGCAAAAACGGGCATTTATGCTCGCTTTTTGTTTGTAATCAACATCGGCCATAATTCCTATGAGGTTTGGATTATTTATTTGTTTAAACGAAACCTTTATTTTTTTTACTCGTATATAAGATACGAAACTAAGGAGGGGTTTTTATGTTAAAGAAAATCCTAAAATCTCTTATTAACAGTAAACTAAACCATCATCACAAATATTCATCTTCAAGCGATGCATGGAAGAAAATGAATCATCATAAACACAGTCACTATGGACACCATCATTATAAAAAGAAACATAAAAGCGGCAGTTTTTTGTCTAGTTTTTTTAGCAGCTAAATAAGGTGTTTAAATGTTAAAAAGGTCTTTATTATTCTTTTCGAACTTTCTGGAAAGACCATTATCATTTGAAGAAGTGGTTGCTGGGAATTTTAAGGTGATCAAACATCTTGGAATGGGGAGCTATGGACATAGTTATTTAGTTATGGATCTCTCAAAACAGCAAGTAAAGGTTTTAAAAGCCTTAAGGATTCATAAAAGAATTACAAAGTCGGGCAGAAGAGGTTTTGAACTAGAGAAGAAAATATTAAAATCGATTAATCATCCAGGATTCCCTCAATATTTCGAAGAGGGAATTTTTAAGGAGATTCCTTTCTATACAATGGAGTATATTGATGGGAAGAATTTTGAACAGCTTATTTTTTCAGAGGGTTGGACAATATCGGAACAAGGTGCATTTCAAATAGCTGATGAATTACTGATATTAATGGAATATTTGCATAGCAGGAATATTATTCATCGGGATATACGGATTCCGAATGTTATTTTTGATGGGTCAAAAGTTAGGCTGATTGACTTAGGATTAGGAAGATATTTAGGGCAGGAAATTAAAGGGAAAATATTAACAAATGGATTACATTTGCGAAAAGGGTACAATTTTCAAGCTGATTTTTATGGACTTGGACATTTTCTTTTGTTTTTGCTGTATTCCAACTATTCCTTTAATCAAAACCAAAAGGAAAAAAGCTGGGAAGAGGAATTAAATATTTCATCCAAAGCAAAACACATAATTAGAAAGCTCTTACAGATTGAACCTGCATATGACCATTGCTGCCAGATAAGAGAAGATATAAAAGAGCTAAGTACTTAGGAGGAGAAACAATGTCTTTTTTTAATAAGGTATTTGCAAGTGTTGGAATTGGATCTGCTGAAGTGGACACTAAACTAGAAAAGGATACGTACATGCCTGGAGAAATGGTTAAAGGTGTGGTTGCCATTAAAGGAGGAAAAATTGATCAGCAGATTGATGAAATCTATCTTGCCTTAAATACAACCTATTTAAGAGAGTCAGATGACCGGAAATATACAGTAACTGCAACGATTGACAGGTTTCGATTAACCACTCCGTTTATCGTTCGTGCTAATGAAAAAAAGGATATTCCTTTCTCTTTTCAGCTGCCATTTGACACACCTCTTTCGATTGGGCGTTCAAAAGTATGGGTGACTACAGGTTTGGATATTAAAGGTGCTATTGACCCTAATGATCAAGATTACTTAAAAGTTGTTCCTAACCCATTAATGTCTGCCGTTTTTAATGCAGTTGACCAGTTGGGATTTAGAATTCGAGAGGCTGATTGTGAAGAAGCACCACGCCGATTACGCGGGCGTTTACCGTTTGTTCAGGAATTTGAATTTGTGCCGACGTCCGGACAATTCCGTGGTAAATTAGATGAATTAGAAGTTGTATTCTTCCCGGCTGGAAATGGTACACTTGATATTATGTTTCAAGTTGATAGACGTGCTCGGGGAATAGCAGGACTGTTCTCTGAGGCGCTAGGAACGGATGAAACCAATGTAAGATTAACAGTAACCAACGAGGATATTCTATATTTACAACAAAAAATTCAAAGCATTATCCAAAGATATTCATAGTATATTTTCCAATAGGGTCATGTGGCCCTATTGTTTTTTATTACTTTTCAGCTTATATCCTATAAAATAAATCGACAAAAAAAGTGGAGTGTCAAAGGAGGAATCCACAATTATAATCGCTAATTATTTAGAATAAACTATCTATTCTGATGATTGGAGGGGTTAGATGATCAAAATGTTACCGAAAAAAGCATGTATTCCGTATGATGTGACAATCTTTCAAACTCCAAAGTACCGTGAACAAAAAGGTTATAAACAGGTGTATCGGACCACCATTTCTGCAAGCAGCCGTCAGCAATGCTTACAGGAAACATTTAGCCGTTTTAATGTGACTGACAGGATCCCGGCTAATTATAAAGGAAGATTTATGTCAACTGGGGATATTATTTTAATTGATGAGGGCCGCAGCGGATCATATTATTATCAATTAAAATCTGGTGGATGGGTTCCGGTAAATCGAATCAATATCCGTTAAATAAATATTTAAAACCTAAGGAAGGTGGCCTTAGGTTTTATTTGTTATATTTATGCATAGGTATGGATACAATTAACCTTTACGTTCTGCAGCACTGAATTCTTTTGCGTGTGCTTCATGTTCTGCCACAATGGCTTCAGGTGGGATGTGATTATTCTTCTTTTTCCCACGAATACGTGCTCTGTGTTTTTTTCCCATCATTACCCCTCCTTTGAACCTAAAAATAGCTTGCCACAATTTCAAAAAATCATGTCTACGTTTTCAACAAAAAACGTTTATGTTATATTGACTATGGTACAAACTTAATACTGTACATACTTTTTATTGGAGGTTTACTTATGAGTGTACATATTGGAGCAAAAGAGAATGAAATTGCAGAAACGGTATTACTTCCCGGTGATCCACTTCGGGCAAAATATATAGCTGAAACATTTTTAGAAGATGCTAAATGTTACAACGAGGTTCGTAATATGTTTGGTTATACCGGAACATATAAGGGGAAAAGGATTTCTGTCCAAGGGACTGGGATGGGTGTACCTTCCATTTCTATTTATGTTAATGAATTAATCCAAAGCTACAATGTACAAAACCTAATCCGGGTCGGCACTTGTGGCGCTATTCAAAAAGATGTAAAAGTACGCGATGTAATTTTAGCTATGACGAGTTCAACAGACTCTAATATTAACCGTTTAACCTTTGGTCATGTGGACTTTGCACCGACAGCAAACTTTGATCTGCTTCGTAAGGCTTATGAGGCCGGGGTAGCTAAAGGGCTTAATTTAAAGGTAGGAAATATTTTTACAGCTGATTCTTTTTACAATGATAATGCAGAACTTGAAAAATGGGCTAAATATCAAATCCTAGCAATTGAAATGGAAACCACAGCGCTTTATACACTTGCGGCTAAGTTCAATCGTAGATCACTTTCTGTTCTTACAGTAAGTGATCATATCTTAACAGGTGAAGAGACAACAGCAGAAGAAAGACAGTTAACCTTTAACGATATGATTGAAGTAGCATTAGAAGCTGCAGTAAAGGAATAATCAAGGACTATGCCTCTTCCGGGTGGAAGAGGTTTTTTTCTTTTCTTTAAAAGGAACTTTGCTGTAAAATGGAGAATTTAAGTATGAATGAGGTGATCAAAATGAAAGAGCAGCTCAAACTTGATATAACTGGAATGACCTGTGCAGCATGTTCTACAAGAATTGAGAAAGTATTGAATAAAATGCAGGGGGTCGAAGCAAATGTCAATTTAGCCATGGAGACTGCCGCCATTTTATACGAAAAAGACAAAGTATCTAGGAATGAGATCATCGCTAAAATTGAAACTCTTGGTTACGAAGCAAAAGAGAAAGGAAAGAGAGAATCAAAGCAGCAGCATAAGGAAGAAGAAATCAAACAAAAGAAGCAAAAATTCCTTTTATCTGTAATATTATCTATACCACTTTTATATACAATGATTGCCCATATTCCTTTAAATCTAGGCTTGCCAATGCCGCATTTATTGATGAACCCTTGGTTTCAGTTCCTTTTAGCGACACCTGTTCAATTTTATATTGGCGGTCCGTTCTATATCGCTGCCTACAAGGCACTTCGTAATAAAAGTGCTAATATGGATGTCCTTGTTGCCATAGGAACTTCTGCCGCTTATTTCTACAGTCTGTCAGAAGCAATACAAACCATAAAAAACCCTTTTTACCTTCCGCATCTTTATTTTGAAACGAGCGCTGTTCTAATTACTTTAATTTTACTAGGTAAATTATTTGAAACAATGGCAAAAGGGAGGACAACGGCTGCGCTATCAAAACTGTTAAATCTGCAGGCAAAAGAAGCGATAGTAATAAGAGAGGGGAAAGAACAGCAAATCCCAATAGAAGAAGTAAAAGTAGCAGATCGGTTAGTGGTAAAGCCAGGCGAGAAAATACCTGTTGACGGGAAAGTTATCTTAGGGCGATCCTCTGTTGATGAATCAATGATAACTGGTGAATCCATTCCAGTAGAGAAATATGTTGGAGACAATCTGATAGGGTCGACTATTAATAAAAATGGTACGCTCACTATGGAAGCTACAAAGGTCGGAAAGGATACTGCATTAGCTGGAATAATTAGGATTGTGGAGGAAGCACAAGGGAGTAAGGCACCGATTCAACGGTTGGCAGATACGATATCCGGATATTTTGTACCTGTAGTTGTTGCGGTATCCATTTTAACGTTTATTATCTGGTATTTGTTTGTAAATCCAAATGATTTCCCGTCTGCGCTAGAAACTGCGATTGCCGTACTAGTCATTGCATGTCCATGTTCTTTAGGGCTTGCAACCCCGACTTCCATCATGGTTGGGACAGGAAAAGCAGCCGAGATGGGGATTTTGTTTAAGGGTGGCGAACATCTGGAAACGGCACATAAAATTAGTGCTATTGTATTTGATAAAACAGGAACGATTACTAAAGGACAGCCTGTTGTAACAGATTTTATTTCCTATCAGGACGAGAAAAAGGTTCTCCAGTACCTCGTTTCTGCAGAAAAGTCATCTGAACACCCGCTTGCAGATGCAATTGTAAGATATGGAATAGATAAACGATCAAGTACCCTGCCGGTTAAACGTTTTAAGGCCATCCCGGGATATGGAATAGAAGCAAAAATAGGTAATGATGAAGTCTATGTGGGGACGCGTAAACTCATGAATTTAAAGAGTATTTCTTATCATGAGGTGGAAAATGATCTCCTTCGTTTTGAAACAGAAGGTAAAACAGCTATGTATATAGCTATTAATGACACAATCATGGGGCTGGTGGCAGTTGCAGACACAGTAAAGGAAACAGCTGCACAAGCGGTTCAACAATTAACGGAGTTAGGGATAGAGGTATTTATGCTAACAGGAGATAATGAACGGACAGCTAAGGCCATTGCCAATCAAGTTGGGATTAACAACGTAATAGCTGAAGTTTTGCCCGAGGAAAAGGCTAAGCATGTGAAGGAATTACAGTCTAAAGGGTTTAAGGTTGCCATGGTTGGAGATGGTATTAATGATGCCCCCGCACTTGCAGTTGCCGATGTCGGCATAGCCATTGGAACAGGTACAGATGTGGCTATAGAAGCAGCTGACATTACTATTCTTGGCGGAGAACTAACCTTAACCCCAAAGGCAATTTCTCTAAGTAAAAAAACCATGCAGAATATCCGGCAAAATCTTTTTTGGGCACTCATTTACAATTCTGGGGGTATACCGATTGCAGCACTTGGATTGCTTGCCCCTTGGGTGGCAGGAGCTGCCATGGCTTTCAGCTCAGTATCAGTTGTGACTAACTCACTTCGTTTGAAGAGAGTTAAAATATAAATAGCAAAAAAAGGCACTTACCATTGGTAGTGCTGTTTTTTTAAAGAAAACGTATTTCTTAGTTTATTCATTAACTTTTCTTTGTTAATTTTATATAAAAGATGTTATTCTAATCACTAAGGGTTTACTGTATTAAAAATAGCTTTAATAAATATGACGTTTACCTGGTGGTGTACAATTCATATTTTTGTAATGAATGAAAGTTGAAAGTGGTGAAGGCTTTGGAAGAAAACAATGGAGAACAAGAGAAGGTTGAGTTAGAAAAAGCTGAACAAGAGCAAGTGACCGAAAATAAATCAGGTTACATACGTTTTAAAAAGTTTCATTTTATTATGCTGTTATTATTACTTGTTTTTTTAACAGCTGGGATTACAACCTTTGCCCTAGTATTTGGGAAAGATAAAGTGGTAACAGTTTCCCCAGATAGAACAGAATTTAATAAACTATACGAGGCATTTGATACTTTGGAAAATGGCTATTATAAGGACGTAGATCAGAAAAAGCTGATTAATGGTGCAATTGACGGTATGGTTAAAGCTCTTGATGACCCTTATTCAGACTATATGAGTAATGAAGAGGCAAAGAGTTTCCATAGCAGTATCTCCTCATCCTTTGAAGGAATTGGTGCTGAGATTCAGGAAAAGGACGGTCATATTGTCATTGTATCTCCTATCAAAGGGTCTCCTGCCGAAAAAGCAGGTTTAAAGCCTAATGATATGGTCATTTCTGTGAATGGGAAAAGTCTTCAAGGAATGAATTCGACAGAGGCTGTAACATTCATAAGAGGTAAAAAGGGAACAAAGGTAACATTATCCATTCAAAGACCAGGCATTGATGCCCCTATGACTGTACCGATTGTTCGTGATACGATCCCAATTGAAACCGTATATGGGGAAATGGTTAATGATTCAATCGCAAAAGTTCAAATTACTAGCTTTTCTAGCAACACTTCAAAAGAGTTAGTTACAACCTTAAACGATCTACAGAAAAAAGGTATGAAAGGTCTTGTTTTAGACTTGCGTCAAAACCCAGGTGGATTATTAGATCAAGCAGTAAGCATAACAAGTATGTTTGTTCCTAAAGGAAAAATTATTGTAAAAGAGGAAGACCGTAACGGAAAAATTAAGGAAATTGCTTCCCAAAATGAAGGAAATCCCGATCTTCCGCTTGTTGTCTTGATTGATAAAGGAAGTGCTAGCGCTTCTGAAATATTTTCTGCAGCTGTAAAAGAATCTGCAGGCGTTCCATTGGTAGGGGAAAAGTCATTTGGAAAAGGAACGGTTCAAACCGCGGCTGATTTTAAAGATGGATCCAATTTGAAATACACGATAGCCAAATGGTTGACACCTAATGGTAACTGGATTCACAAGAAGGGGATTGTTCCAGATGTAACTGTGGCTCTTCCAGATTATGCGACCTTACCGATTATTGACCCGGATAAAGAACTGGCATTATCTTCAGCTTCGACTGAGGTTCAAACAGCTCAGAAGATGTTAAAAGCCATTGGGTATGACCCAGGCCGTGTAGATGGTTTCTTTGATGAGAAGACAAAACAAGCAGTTTTCAAGTTCCAAACAGCTCAGAAGCTTCCTGCAAATGGTGTGTTAAAAGGTGACACCACCTTGAAGTTGATGGATTTATTACGTGAAAAAATAAAAAACAACGATACTCAATTGCAAAAAGCAGTAGAGGTACTAAAAGGCCGGATGAAATAACATTTTAACCCGATTCCAATAGGAGTCGGGTTAAACTTTATCTGAAATTTTGAAGTACAAAGTGAAGGGGAAACAATTGTGAAAAAAGTAGAAGTATATATTTTGTCAGGATTTTTAGGTAGTGGAAAAACCACACTTTTAAAACGCTTATTGGAGGATGAGCGAAAGCATGGAAGAAAAGTAGCTGTTATGATGAATGAACTTGGTCAAGTTTCAATTGACTCTGATGTTGTTGAAGAAGATGTTTTTTTAAGAGAATTATTAGGAGGGTGTATTTGCTGTTCGATTCAGGATGAACTTGAAGCACAGCTCCAGGGCTTATTATTGAATGATGATCTAGATGTCATTTATATTGAGACGACCGGGGCAGCCCATCCTGTAGAAGTGTTAGATTCCATTCTTTCTCCTTTGTTTGCTGATCAATTGCTTGTTAAAGGTATTATCACGACAGTGGATGGTACAAGATGGATGGATAGAAAAGCTTTAGGACCGCAGCTGCAGCAATTGATCATTGAACAAGTTAGAAATGCGGACTACATCTTATTAAACAAAATAGATGACTTAAGTGAAAGTGAACAGGCTCAAGCGATCATAGAGGTTCAAGGCCTAAACCCAAAAGCTCAATGTCTATTAACAAATTTCTCAAAGGTTCCCATAGAATGGCTAAGAAAACTATCTGTAAATGTTGAAAAGAAATCGAGCCACATCCACTTAAACCTTTCAACATTTGTGTATCAGTTTAAAAAAGCGATTAGCAATACAGATTTTGAAGAGTTTTTAAAGAAATTGCCAGATACCATTTACAGGATAAAGGGATATGTTAAGTTTCAACATTCGGAATATCCATTTCTTTTCCAATATGCATATGGGATGCCATTGTATATGAGGGAATACATGAATTATAAGTTAAACCTAGTTTTTATTGGTGAAAAGGTGGATTGGGAGATTATTCAAGAGCAGCTGACTTTTCTTGAAACTCGGGCAGGTTAAAAAATAATTAATTAATGAATGATACATTCCACTTCAGGTAACTCTTTTAATGTAGTAAAACCATTAAAGGAGGAACTTCCATGAAGAAGGCGGTTTGTTGTTTCTTAATATTTATGCAAATCCTCCTAAATGGATATGGAGTTAATGCAGCTAATAAAAATATGGGGAAAATAGAAATGCCTGAATGGAATACTGTCAATCACTTATTACCTAAATACTCAAAATTCACTGTCGAGGATATGGAAACGGGAGAAAAATTCAAGGTTCAGAGGCGTGCAGGAAGTCATCATGCCGATGTACAGCCCCTTACATCAAAAGATACAAAAATTTTGAAAAAAATCTATGGAGGAAAATGGAGCTGGAAACGCAGAGCTATCTATGTTATTCATAAAAATAAACGGATTGCCGCATCCATGCACGGAATGCCGCATGGTGCAGGAGCATTACAAAATAATTTTCCTGGTCATTTTTGCATTCATTTCTATGGCAGTACTACCCACCGGACAAATTCAATGGACTTATCTCATATGCTGATGATTCTCAAAGCATCAGGGGCTTTAAATGATTACCTTGCTAAAGCAGATCCCTATCAGGTAATTAATTCCTATATTGCGGGTTTTAAACAGCAGGATTCTGCCATAGTCTCCAAAATGTCACTGCAAAAAATAAAATGGTCACCCATTGTAAACAAAGTTGAAAATGTCGGGATTTCAAGATTGGAGCAGCTGCCGCCTGAGGACCTTACCGAGGAAATAAGTTTAGACGTACCTGCCGAGATCGATTGGTATATAAAAGGGGTAGGCAGACAAACCTTTCGGGGAGAAATACATATGATTCGATTTTCTCCAGTGGATGCTTGGAAAGTGGATTCAAAGAAATTTCTAGAAGAGAATCATTTCAATTAAAAAAACACCTTTAGTCTAAAGGTGTTTTTCTTATGAGATAAGAAAGAAAAATTTTCGACTTTGAGAATTGTCCAGCTCCAGCGCCTAGCCCCTCGATGGTCTACAGCCAATCCGTCCAAAAGGTTAAAAAAAGCAACCTTTCGGCCGGCTTGTCTTATGCTTGTCAGGGCTGATCAAGGCGCTTGCGCTTTTCTTATGATTATCGTTGTTCACCAAATTTTATAAAAGTCAGTTCATCCTCAATTAACCCGCAAGCACCGCATTGGACCCGATAGGTCGGGCCGTTATAAGGAAGATGAAAAGGTTCAAGTTCATTATCACCATATTCGCGGATAACATCACCGGAAAGAGGGTCGAGCTTTACTGAATGAGAGACTTGTTGAATAATATTAAAACGACTCCGATTTGTTTTACAATTAGGACATTTATATGGAGTAGACATAGGATTCTCCTTTCTTATTATTGTTAAACATTATTTTTTGCAAAAATATTAGTAAATATGTAACATTGCAAGTGAAGAACTAAGTTAGGGGAGATTAGCCGTGAAAAAGCTAGTACTTATGTTAATGGTTTTGCTGTCATTAAGTTTGGTTGTTTCCTGCAGCAAACAGGAGGAGAATAAAGGAGAAATGCCAGAAATGGTGGAAGTAAATTTATCCGTAAGTCCTAATCCAGGCGAACAAAATAAACCAATTATCTTTGAAGCAAAGGTTACCCAAGGGAAGGAAAAGATCAACGATGCGGATGTTACTTTTGAGGTTTGGCGCTCAAAAGATGCCAAACATGAAAAAATTACTGTAAAGCATTCAGAAGATGGCATTTATCGATTAGAAAAAA
This sequence comes from Neobacillus cucumis, assembly GCF_002860255.1. Lineage (GTDB taxonomy): Bacteria > Bacillota > Bacilli > Bacillales > Cytobacillaceae > Neobacillus > Neobacillus cucumis_A. The sequence goes on along the minus strand of NZ_PGVE01000091.1, from coordinate 54,203 downwards.
CTTTTCAGCAAGAAGGTACTTACTATATCATATCCCATGTAACCGCTAGGGATATGCATAATATGCCTAAGAAGGAATTTACCGTCGGAGCACCTAGTGAGAAAGAAGATTCAAATTCATCTAGTCAGATGGATGGAATGGACATGGATGATCACAAAAATCACTAATTAAGGAGAAAATAAAAAGGAGAAAGACAGCCTCTAATGGCTGTCTTTCATTTTAACAACAAATTAATTGATGTTAGACTATTTCATTCCTCTTTTTTTGCTTTAATATTTACTGCTGCTTCCTTTCCAAGTTTTTGTTTCACGATTTCATTTATTTTTTCAGAAATGTCGCCTTCATATGTTGAACCAATATTTAATTTTCCAGAAAGTTCCTTAATTCCCAATTGGCCAAAATTATTGGCATAGTCTAAATGCTCTATAACAATTTGGTCAACCTGAAGGTGGTTAATTTGAACAGTTGGATTATTTTCTTTTTCCTTTGGAGGAGAGGGGATACGAATTGCTTTTACTTCAGTTTTAACTTCATTAATTTTGGATTCTAAAGAAGAAATTTTTTTTTCCAATTCCGATATTTTTTTGGTAAAGATTTTTTTTGAAGTGAACAAACGAAAGAATGGCATAAAAACCCTCTATTCAGAATTGGTTTGTACAACACCGAACCGGGATAATTTCCTTAGTTAATCTTATTTGTAAATACCAGAAAAATGCAAAAAAAAAAAATCAACGGCTACAGAATTTCTGTCACGTCGATTTGTGAGTATTGCATATCAATATTTTTAGGTATTTTTATTTCTAGAATTCCATCTTTATAATTTGCCGAAGCGCCTTTCTTTTTTACAATAGCAGGAAGAGTAATGGTGTTTGAATCTTCTCTGTCAGGAATATGTTCTACAATTAGCTGGTTTGATGTATGGTAAAGGCGAAGCTGTTGCAGCCAGTCTTCATTACGAATCGGTATTCTTACAAATACATAATCATGTGTCTCAAAAGCAGAGGAGTTCAATGCATTTGTCCGCTGTTTTGTCTCAGGAGTTTGAAAACTGTTGAATAAGTCCTGACGATTCATCATATCGCCCATGTTCGGCATGATTTTTCCAATTAGGTCTTGAACGTAATTGTTTATTTCATCAGGTTTCATTTTTTGTAATGAATCTTTCATATCCTTTGTAAAGGGAAACATATTCCAAGGAAACATTTTCTTTCAACCTCTCTAAAACTAAAATTGATTAGCAATTGGGGAAGACGGATTGGCAATTTGATCTTGGTCACTAATATCTGTGTCGCCGAAGCCGTTAAGAGAGAACGAACTTGAAGGGGATAAATCTCCTAAGGCAAAATTTGATCCAATCCACTTTTGGTTGGCAGTATGGCTATTTTGGACGGAGGGTCCTAAAGAAATATTGGCATTATTAGCAACGGAATTCGTCTTTATGTTAAATATGTTAATTTGAAAAGGCATTTTTTTCAGTCCTTTATTTCGAATTACTAAAGACGTTGGATGGATTTGCGATATCACCCATATCATTGATGTCTGGATCAATAAAGACATTTTCCATCGCTGCAGTCGGCGGTGCAAAATCCCCATAGGATGAATTTTGACCCTGGGATTTTGAATTAGCTGTATGGGCGTTATGAAGGGCTTCACCGATGTTGACAGACCCGTTATTAGAAACACTGTTGATTTTCAGGCTGAAGATATTAATTACAGTCTGCATCCTGTCACATCCTTTTTTGTTGTTATCCCATCATATGCAATCAATCGCCCATCCGTTATCAAAACTTAAAATCCCTTGAAATGAGACATTAGATAAAATTTGCATATATAATCATTTCTTTTTAACATATATATAAAGAGAGAAATCTTTTATAGAGAGGTAATGATTGTGAAGAAGAAAACGGCTTTGATTACAGGAGGAGCTTCTGGTATCGGTAAAAAAACGGCACAACTGCTTGCGGAAAATGGATATCAACTTGTGATCAACTATCGAAAGAGTGAATCAGAAGCAGTTTTCTTGGCAAAGCAGTTCGATGATCATTACGGGACGAAAAACATTGCTATTCAAGGGGATGTAGCTAACAAAGAAGACTGCCTGCGAATTGTCAACGAGTCCCTCTCAGTGTATTCGAGCGTCGATGTATTAGTTCATAATGCGGGTCCATACATACATGAACGAAAAAAGCTGACCGATTACTCCTTTGAAGAATGGAATTACTTATTACAAGGTAATTTATCAGCAGTTTTTTATTTATCAAAATTAATTATACCAGTGATGCGGAAGCAAAAATGGGGCAGAATTATCACATTGGGATATGATAGGGTTGAAACCGCACCTGGTTGGATTTTTCGTTCTGCTTTTGCTGCAGCAAAAACAGGATTAGCTTCTTTAACTAGAACAATAGCGATGGAAGAAGCAGAACATGGAATTACAGCTAATATGATTTGTCCGGGAGATATTAAAAATGAGTGGAAGGAAAAAGACATTCGTGATTCTTTTTCTTCAAGAGAAGAAAATCTTACTGCGGCTAGACAGGGAACGGGTGAGGATATTGCGCGGGTTATTAGCTTTTTAACAGATGATAAATCTGATTTTATTACTGGCAGTATTATACCGGTAACCGGCGGGATAGATGTATTGGGTAAAGCGTTAAGAAACTAAAATGAGAAAAAGTTAAAAGTTTTTGAACATTGTTGCTTTTTGGAATGAAAATGGCTTCTTATGTAGATAATAGAATTTATTCATCTATGGAAGGAGCAAAGAGAATTATGAGTTTTAACATGAATCGAATTAATCCCAATCAAACCCAAGTGTTTTTTCATGATGGCCGATTTGAAACTTTAACAAATGAGGAATTAGAAGAATTTTTGCTCCATATGGGACTTAGTGAAGGAAATAATGAACAAAGTTTATCGGATTAATGTTTTAATACAAATACAAAATGAAAAGCAATCGGCACATGCCGATTGCTTTTTTTAGGCTTCAAGTAATTGAGTATCTGTTTGGTCTGCTCCATTGCGCATCAAGTGGAAGGTATACAAGTCTTTGGGAATTTCATATAAATCATATATATCGCCATTTGCATTTAATTGCGCGTATAGAGATGCTCTCGTTTCATTTGCTTTCACAACATATGGCAGTTTTTCTGCTGCTTTTATTGAGCGGATATTTACTTTTCTGATTCGCATAAAGATGGTTTCAATCCCAGCTTCGTAAAAAAGTTCCTTAAAAAATGCTTCCTTAGCGGGACTGTTATAGCCTTTTCCATGATAGGGTTTGCCCAGCCACGTCCCTAGGAACCCAGCATTATCTTCAATATCAAACAAATTTATCGTACCGATTGGATTACCCCATTCATCGAGAATGGTACGTGAAATTAATTCACCGCGTTCCTCAGCTTCCATGGTTTGTTTGGTTATAAATAAAAATTCATCATAGGAGTCAGCTTTTTGACGCACAAAAGGGAAGACATCTGGATGCGTAATTAATTCGTATAGTGTGTGGCTCTCATGAAGATCACGTTTTTTTAACATGAAAATCCCTCCATTAGGGCATTCCACTCCCATGTCAAAGAAGCGGCCCACCCTCGAAATTTTTTATAGTTTGCGTAAAAAATTTCGGGGTGGGAATCGAACCCACTAGAACCAGTAAACTGGTGGCGCACCATTTGCCTTCCCTATATCATTTTTTTTGTTACCGGATTACGTTCATAAACCCCCAGATTAAATCAGGTCCAAAATTATTTCACTTAGAGTATAATACAAGAAAAGCAGTAAAAAGGAAATAGGTTTTTGTCGGTTTTTCTATAATATTTTCTTCCAATTTTCTACATTAATTTTAGGTTTCCGAATAAACGATCTCTCCGCCAATCATAGTCCATCTTGGCTTTGCTAAGTAATGGAAAGGATGATGAGACCATAGTACTAAATCTGCGTCTTTTCCCTCTTCAATACTCCCAACTCTATCGTCTATTCTTAGATTTCTGGCCGGAAGGATGGTGATTCCTTCAAGTGCTTTTTGTTCCTGAAGGCCTTCACGTACGGCAAGACTTGCACAAATATTTAAGTATTGGATTGGTGTATAGGGGTGATCGGTTGTAATTGATACTTCTAAGCCATGATTAGTTAACTCTTGGTATGTTTTCCACGTTTTGTTTTTTAATTCTACCTTGGATCTTCTAGTGAGAGTTGGGCCCACTGAAACCTTTAAATTAAGGCCTGCTAATTCTTGGGCAATCAAGTGTCCTTCTGTACAATGCTCAATTCGTAAATCTAGCTGAAACTCTTCTGCAAATCGTATAGCAGTAATGATATCATCTGCTCTGTGGGCATGGATTCTAACTGGAATTTCCTTTTTTAGCGCCATAACAATCGGAGCAATTCGAAGGTCCTCCGGATTATCAGAATGAATCGCTTTATAGAAAGCTTCTCTAAGCATTCCCATTATTCCCATTCTGGTGATCGAATCACTGTTACCATGACTGTGGATCCTCTTTGGATTTTCACCTAAGGCAATTTTTAAGCCCGCTATTTCCTGAACAATCATTTTTTTTATATTTTTTCCAGTTGTTTTAATAACAGATGTGGTACCGCCAATCACGTTTGCACTACCCGGCATCACATGAACGGTAGTAATCCCGCTTCTTACCGCATCGGTAAAAGCCTGATCCAAAGGATAAACTCCATCCATTGCGCGAATATGAGGTGTGAGGGCCTCAACTGTTTCATTTGCATCATTCCCAGCCCATCCAGTCCCTTCATCATATAAACCTAAATGGGTGTGAACATCAATAAAACCAGGGAATAAATATGAATCCGAACAATCCATTATTTTAACGGTAAGATCTGATTTCAAATTTTTTCCAATTTTTTTAATTTTGCTATTCTCGATTAATATATCCATGTACTTAGCCGGCTCAGACGTAACCGGATATATATTTGCATTTTTTAAAAGTATTTTTTCCATAATAAAACCTTTCTTTATATTGTTAATGGTATTTTATCTATTTTAGCAACATATGTGTCTAAGGAAAAGGATACCTTTTATAATTTCTTTAGCGGATTTATTTGAAATCACGAAACCTTTATATTTTTTTAGCGTAAATATTATCGTAAAGAAAATTTTTTCAATGGGGGAAGATGAAATGATTAAGAGTGAAGAAAGGTTATTAGCTGCAGGATTGTATGTCCTAAGTTTGTTTTTTCCAATTATAGCTCCACTGATCATTTGGTTATTAAAAAAAGAAGAGTCAACTTTTATTGATGTCCATGGAAAAGAATATTTTAATTTTTTCATTTCTTATTTCGTTTATTCCATTGTGGCTGGTATTTTGTCCGTAGTGATTATTGGTATTTTCTTATTATGGGTGTTAGGGGCAGCGGCGCTTATTTTTACAATTATAGCAGCTGTCAGAGCTTACGAAGGTAAAGAATATCATTTCCCATGGATTTTTAGATTAATTAAATAATTTGAAATAAAAAACCCGGCAAATTTGTCGGGTTTTAGTTTGTTTTTCAAGGTCTTTAAGTTTTGCTAAGGGTGATAGTTATTCTATAATAGGGATATATGTTATAAAAAGAACAATTGGGGTGAGGCAGTGTGTTAAACCAAACAGGGTTAGTTTTAGAAGGCGGCGGGATGCGAGGTGTGTATACTGCCGGGATTCTGGAATATTTTTTAGAACAGGAATTGTTCTTTCCTTATGTTATTGGTGTTTCTGCCGGTGCGTGTAATGCCGCTTCTTATTTATCTAAACAAAAAGGAAGAAATAAAGCAGTTACTGTTAATTATGCAAGTGACCCAAGATATATTTCTTGGAGAAATTACTTTAAAAACAGGCAGTTCTTTGGTATGGATTTCATTTTTGATGAAATTCCCAATAAACATGTTCCCTACCATTATGATGTCTTTTATAATAGTCCGTCTGAATTTGTTGTTGGGACAACGGATTGTATGTCAGGGCAGCCTATATACTTTAATAAGCAAGATTATGGAAGTGATTTACTTACAGTCTTGAGAGCTTCGAGTTCGCTGCCATTCATCGCGCCGGAAATCCGTTACCAAGATAAAATATTACTTGATGGTGGAATTAGTGACCCTATCCCTATAAAAAAGGCTCAAAAGGATGGATTTAAGAAAAATATTGTTATTTTAACAAGAAATAAAGGATATCTAAAAAAACCTTCAAAATTCCACTTTTTGGTTAATCGGAAGTACCCAAATTACACAGGTCTGCAACAGTCTTTGCGGACAAGATATCAAATTTATAATGAAACTCTCGACTATTTAGAAAAGGAAGAAGAAGCTGGCAGCGTATTGATTATACGTCCATCTGAACCATTAAAAGTAGGGAGAATGGAAAGAAATCCACAAAGGCTTGAGGCATTGTATAACCAGGGATATCGTGATGCAAAAGCCTCAATGCATCAAATTGTTTCATATATAAAAGGTTAGAGAAGAGTCTAGCAGGCTCTTCTCTTTCTTTTTAAAATAGAAAACTTCTATCATTTTTTTCAACCCTATTAAATACACTCATAGTAGAGGAATTGATAAGGGGTTATCTGGATGAAAATAAATGAATATTACCGAGACACAGCTAATATGAACTTAAATGGTAGTATTGTTGCGCTAGTACCGACCACCATGATTATAATTGGAAATCTTTATATTATAAAACAAAAGGACATGATGTTATTTACTATACCATTTCTTATTTACAGCATCATTAGTTTTCAGATCTATCTATTTAGATTGAGACAAACGATTACGATTAGACGTAATTTGAAAGCTTCTAAGGATGTTTCCAATTCTATTTTTAAAGCACGCCATCTTTTACTGCTTTACAGGAACTCCCAGTCCTCAAGTTTATTTTTGTATTTTCCCAACGGCAATTTGGCAGGTCAAATAGGAAAATTTCGAGGGAAAGGTTTAGAAAGGTTGAAGCCTTCCAGAAATTACGCTTTGTATAATGTTGATGGAAGAATTCTGGGGTTTTTTAAGATAAAGGGCAAGAAAGTAGTAAGGATTGATGTATATAATTGTAATAAGGAATTTTTAGGCAGTTTTGAAAAAAGGAATATAGGGTATCGGAAATCAAAAAAGGAGCTGTTTGACCACTCAGGAAGATATATTGGCGGGGTAGAAGGGGCGGCCTTATTTATGGATGAACATGTATTTGATCATAGTCATCAGGAAGTAGGAAGGCTGCGCAGGGGATGGATGCCAATCGAATGGGGGCCTATTTTCCCAGAACCCAACACACCGGTACTAACACTAAATGAGGGGCTGTCTGAAGAAGGTAAGCTGCTTAGGATGTCTTTTTTAATTAATGAATACTTTATCGAGAGATAGGTACAAGAGTGTTTCCTTCTAGAATAATGTTTGATATGATGAATAAAACATATTATTCTGGGGGTAAAACTTGTGCAAATTGATGTTATTAAAGGTCATGGATCAGGAAATGATTTTCTCCTCATCGATGAAATTTCAAATATTTATTCTTTTTCTGAAGAAGATAGAGCCAACCTTGCGAAGGTTTTATGTAACCGGGACTCTGAACTGGGTGCAGATGGAATTTTGTTTATTATGAATAGTAACCATGCTGATGGAAGAATGAGAGTCTTTAATGCGGACGGTTCAGAAGCGTCCATGTGTGGAAATGGCTTGCGTCTTGTAGCTAGGTATATATGTGAGCTCAAGGGGCTGAATGAAGCAGTAATTGAAACAATGAAAGCAATTCTAAAGGTTAGGAAACAAGAGGATATATATCCTCAAGTACACACCTACCAAGTGGAGATTTCACCAGTCCTTTTTGAATTAAAGGCCCTTCCATTAAATTTAAATAAACCTACTCTCTTTAATGAAAGAATTAAAGAGCTTTCAGAAGAGTTAAGGTTTACTGCTCTAGCAGTTCCAAATCCGCACTTGATTTCGATTGTTGAAACAGAACTGCTGGAAAATAATATTCAAAAAGAACTTAGTGAAAAGGTAAATGGTCCCAATGATTTATTCCCAGACGGTGTCAATGTTAGTTTTGTAAAACTGCTCGAGAAAGGTTCTATTTACGTACGAACCTTCGAGCGGGGAGTAGGTTTTACAAACGCCTGTGGGACTGCGATGTCAGCTTCATCACTTGTTACTTGTTTAACTCAATCAAACGATTATGAAAAAGTCATCAATGTCTATAATAATGGCGGTAAAGTTCAATGTATTGTCCATAAATTAGATGACACCTATACAATTGATTTAATCGGAAACGCCACTTATCTCTATCGTGCCTCTATTCAGTTAAATCTTTCAGAAGCAACTTATTACGTCTCATCAACAAGCAACTTTGCTGAACAAGAAATATATGAGAAGCTTCAAGCAGATGCACAGGAAATGATTAAGCAAACACTTTAAAGGATAAGGCGTAACGCCTTATCCTTTTTTAGCTGAGTTTTTTAAAAATTCAAGGACCGGAGTAAAGGGCTGTATTTGTTTTGTTTGAAAATAATCCGCAAAGGGATCTCCTTGACTACGAATTCGTTTAAGGGCATTTTCCATATTAAATGAGACCGGTTCAAGATTTTCATTTACTTCTTCCCAATAAAGAGGGGTAGCTACCCCAGCATGCTCATTCCCTCTCATGGAGTAGGGAGCGACAATCGTTTTTCCTTCAGAATGCTGTACATAATCAACATACAACCTGTTGCCGCGGTTCTTTTTCATTCGTTCTATGGTGAAGGAAGTAGGATCCTTTGAAATTAAATATTCAGCAATAAAGCTAGTAAATAACCGCGTGTCGTCATAGGAATAAACATTTTCCGGCAAAGGGAGGTAAATTTGCAGCCCCTTGTTACCTGAAGTTTTTATGAATCCAATTAAATTTAATTGATCAAGAACCTCTTTTATTAATAGTGCAGCTTTAACTGCCAAATGGAATGCTTCTTTAGATGGCGGATCAAGGTCAAACACGATTTCACTCGGACCTTTGGTGATAACTGTTTGAAAGGGGATATGGAATTCAATGGCAAGTTGATTTCCCAGCCAGACCAGTGTTTTTAGATTATTGCACATTATATAATTAATTCCTTCAGCTTCTTTTGTCTCAACAAACTCTGGTGCATAATCCGGACAATTTTTTTGATAAAAGGCTTCCCCAAACATGCCATGTGGATAACGGATTACTGTTAAAAGCCGGTCCTTTAAGAAAGGCAGCATATAGGGAGAAATTTCCCTTAAGTACAGGATATAATCAGCCTTCTGAATGCAGTGCTTTTCCCACAAGGGTTTATCTGGATGTGTTATCTCCAAGTCTTCAGGCAGGTTTTTTTGGGCGAACATAAAACGCGCATATGTACACTCAGCTGGTTCTAAATCAAAACGAAAGCGGTCAAAGTGAGGTTCACGCAGTTGATTTTCATATAGCTCTAAGTATTTTACCTCAAGGCATATGGCAGGTTCGACGTAAATAAATTGGTCATCTTCTCTGACCATATTTTGTTTTATCGTTTGCTTTAAGGCATCTTTCTCTTCAGGTTTAAAACCAAACAGCACCTGACCAATCGGTAAAATCTTTTGCTCTTGGTAAACTCCAATATAAAAATAGCCATTAGCTTTTTCATAGGAGATAATAAAACAGCTAACGTATTTCCAGTTCTTATATTTTAGCCATTGGAGGGAGCGTTTCCCTTCTTCCCAAAGACTATTATTAGATTTAGCAATTATCCCTTCTCCATCATATAAAACCACTTTTTCCCATAAATCATTAAAATCATCATAGGCCTTTACATATTGAAGGAGCTGATTATTATACGGATCAGACTCTACATCAAATTCTATTCTTTGGAAAAGTTCTATAAGCAAATTTTTTCTTTTATGAAATGGTTCAGCAAAAAGCACTTTCCCATTTAACATTAATACATCAAATACCATCAAACGGCAGGGAGAACGCTGTGCCTGCTCTAAAATTTTCTTTTCTGATTTTAATCTGCCTCGTACCTGGATTGCAGAAAAATTAGCTTTATATGTATTTTCCAGATAGGTAAGCTCTCCATCTAATTGTAATGGTAAAAACGGTTTAAATTGGGCTTCATATCGTAAAAGGAATTCTTTAATCTCTGGAAATTGGGGCAATAAATCTTTTCCATTCCTGCTTATAAGTTCTATTCCATTTCTATTCCAAGTTAACATGGCACGAAATCCATCATATTTAACCTCGTACTGCCAATCTGGCCGAACAGGAAGTTCAAAGGTTAAACTTGGCAGCATAGGCTTCATTGTTTGGTTATCCTTCCTTTTTAACTTATTTTGTATCAAACGGTCGTACTTCATCCTTTTCCAAAGGCCATTTTCGCATTAATTGTTGTTTTTCGTATAAATAATCAACCCGTATAACTATATGCATCGTGGCATCTTTTCGTAAGAACATATGCGGAAATTGCCTGTAACATAGTAAATGGTCCTAGATAAGGTCAATAAACAACAAAGTTTACGAAAAGAGCCTTTCCAAATGTTTGAAAGGATGAAATTGATTTGGTACGGCAAAATAAAAACAAAAAGAATGGAGAATGCCTATGCATACGATGTGGAAAGGCAGTATTAGTTTTGGACTTGTTAATATCCCAATTAAGCTCCACACAGCAACTGAGGATAAGGATATAAAGCTGCGGACCCTGCATAATAAATGTCATGCACCAATTAAGTACGAAAAAATATGTACAGTTTGTGAAGAAGAAGTAAAACCAGAAGATATTGTTAAGGCGTATGAGTATACAAAGGGAAAGTTTGTAGTACTAGATAACGATGAGTTAGAAAAGCTCCGTAAAGAAAATGAAGAAAAAGCGGTAGAAATTATCGATTTTGTTAAAATTGAAGAGATCGATCCAATTTATTTTGACCGCACCTATTACATGTCTCCAAATGAAGGTGGCAGTAAGGCTTATTCATTGTTACGGAAGGCGTTGCAGGAGTCGCAAAAGGTGGGGCTGGCGAAAATTATTATTCGTTCTAAGGAACAGCTGGCTGTCATTCGTGTATACGAAAACACTTTGGTTATGGAAACCATACATTTTCCAGATGAAGTCCGCAAAGCTGGAGATGTACCGAATGTTCCAGCGGAGGATAAAGTGACAGATAGAGAGTTAGAAACAGCGATTTTATTGATTGATCAATTAACTACTAAGTTTGAGCCAGCAAAATATACGGATGAGTATCGTACCGCTTTATTAGAATTAATTGAGTCTAAACGAACTGGTCAAGAAACAGTAACAGCCACTACTAAGGAAGTGGCATCAAATGTGACAGACCTTATGGCAGCTTTACAGGCTTCAATTGATCGAACCAAACCAAATAAAACACCAGCACCAGCTCTTAAGACAGCAACAACTGATATAAGTAAACCTAAAAAAGCAAAAGCTCCAAGGAAAAAGACACCATCCAAAGTAAAGAAAGAAGCTTAGAATTCTGTACCATTCAAGTATAGTTTGAAGAAACAGGCCAAGTGATTTTTGACTTGGTCTTCATTTATATTGTAGACTCAGCTCGTAAATTGACTCTAAGTAGGAATTGTGTTAAAATTTAAATATGTTTTAATGTTCGGTATTTCTGGTCTGAGTAGTCGTAACTACACGTAAGTGAGGGAATGTCTATTACCTATCGTGTGTGTTTACGTCTTTTATTTTTTTTTGCCTTGGAAAAAATAAAAGGGTGATGCAACAAGCAGAAAAGCATCACCTTTTTATATATAGTTATACTAGAATAATAGGGTCTACATGCTTCAAATAATGGTTCAAAAACAGTCATAACTATTTTAAAAGGAGTGATCGTTTTGGCATTTGGCAGAAAAAATGAGGAAGAAATTAAATTAGAAGAAACAAAGATATGGGTATGTTCTTCAGAAACTTGTAATTGCTGGGTTCGAGATAATTTTAAAAGCAGCGACCTTCCACTTTGCCCCATTTGCAAAAGTGAAATGAGACAAACAACAAAAGAGCTGCAAGTCATTCATAATCATAGTAAAAATTTCATGTGATTATTAAAGAAAGCAGGGAGATATAGCTCCCTGCTTTCTATTCTTCTACTAGAACAGCGTACTTTCTGCAGTAAGAAAGGACTAGCTCTTCCTCATCTTCCTCTAATTCGAAGTCAAGTACCTTATTAGTCTCTCGTTCAAATAAATGATAATTGGTTATTTTATCTCCGCTTTCTTCACGGACAAATATACACTTCAAGCCGACACCTTTCTCGGAATATAATTCATCCTCTTCGTCTACTTCAAGATCAAGAAAAAACTCAAAGCGTTCTCCAGATAGTAGACCGAAGGGATCTTCTAATTTTTCTACTTCATAACCTGTAATGTTCAAGCATATCATCCTTTACCGTTTATTAACTCTCTTATTATACACGTTTTCAGGAATAACCCAAAAAGTGATTTTAGTAACAGGTCTTTTTATGAATTTGAATTTAATGTGAATAATTGCACAAAGTCAACCCGGCTTTATTGGATTAAGGTAAGATAATTTTATAAAGGCTTACAATTCAAGGAAGTTGGTGTGAACATTTCACAAACGAGGAGAGAGGAAATGACGTCAACAAAAGAGTCGATACCTATTCAATTAGAGCCATTTTTATTATCTAGAAAAAACTTTTACCAATTTCTTTATACTTTATTCTTAGAACCAAACAATGAAGAGCTATTGTTTGAACTAAGCCAAGTGGGGGATTTTGAAGAACTAAAAGAGTGTCATGAAGGTGGAAGAATACTCGCTGGCTTTTTTGAGCAAATGAAGATGAAAAAGAATTTTGGTTCAGAAAGAGAGGAATTTCGCCGTCTCTATCTAGGGGCTGCTATGCTGCTTGAAGACTTTTTGAACTTTGATTTAATAACTTTATTGGAAGTCAGGGAGGCATTAAAAATTGTCTGAAAATAACCTTTTAAAGAATTTATTAACAAATAAAATGCAGAGACGAACGTTTTTAAAATGGTCAGGCGCAATTGGAATTCCTGTTGTCGCTGGAGGAATTGGTACAAAGATGCTCGTTTACCGAAGAGAAACAGCAAAGCCTGCAAATGCCAAAGAGGAAATGCCAGAGACAATTATTTCAACCTGTAGCATTAATAACTGCGGTGGGCGTTGTGTAATTAAAGCGCATGTAAAAGATGGGGTAGTTGTAAGAGTCAGTACTGATACACAAGAGGGAGGAGATCTATCGACTCCCCCCTTAAGGGCATGTGTTAGAGGCAGAAACTATCGAAGCATGCTCTACCATTCAGAGCGACTTAAGTACCCAATGAAGCGAACGGGTAAACGTGGAGAAGGAAAATTTGAGGGAATTTCTTGGGATGAAGCCATTGAGACCATTGCTTCACAAGTAAAACGGATTGGTGATACGTACGGACCGGAATAGAGATATGTCAACTATGCATCAGGACAAAGCTGGGGGTTACACGGAGGAAAAAACGCTGCAAGAAAACTGTTAGCTCTAACTGGCGGATATCTTAATTCGAGAAATGACTACAGTTCGGGAGCAGGAAATGTGGCCACCCCTTATACTTATGGAACTAATAATTCAGGGAGTAGTTTTGATTCCCTTTTACATTCTAAATACATCATTTTATGGGGACAAAACCCTTCAGAAATGATCTTCTCCACACCCTATCGAGAATATTTAATGCACGCAAAGAAGAATGGGGCAAAAATTGTTGTTATTGATCCTAGATATACGGACACTGCCATCGCTTTTGCCGACGAATGGATACCGATTCTTCCAACAACTGATACTGCGATGATGGATGCAATGGGATATGTAATAATAACGGAAAAACTCCATGATCAGGCATTTCTTGATAAGTATTGCTTAGGATTTGACAAGGATCACATGCCTGATGACGTACCGAAAAATGAATCAGTACAAAGTTATTTACTCGGTGAAAAGGATGGCACCCCTAAGACTCCTGAATGGGCGGAAAAGATTTGTGGTGTTCCGGCTAATAAAATTCGTGAAATTGCGCGTGATTATGCAAAGACAAAGCCTGCCGCACTCATTCAAGGCTGGGCAGCACAACGTCAAGCGTTTGGGGAGCAATACATGCGCGCTGGAGCACAATTGGCTTGCTTAACAGGAAATGTTGGAAAACTTGGCGGTTGGGCAGCTGGTACCGGATATTGGAGCAGAAGTGAGATTGTCTATCCATTTTCATTTGAAAATCCTGTTAAAGCGTCTATTCCATGTTTTCTTTGGACTAAAGCAGTTGAAAATGGAACAGAAATGACCGCAGCGGATGGTTTACAAGGAACAGATAAATTAACATCTAATATTAAAATGATTTTTAACATGGCTGGTAATATGCTTATCAATCAGCATGCTGATATTAATAAAACACGCAAGCTGCTTGAAGATGAAAGTAAAGTAGAGTTTATTGTAGTAAGTGATCTATTTATGACTCCGAGTTCAAAGTATGCTGACATTTTACTGCCGGGTACTACCTTCTTTGAACGCTATGACATCGGTGTTCCATGGTGTTTTGGAGATTATGTTATTTTTGGAGATAAAACAATTGACCCCTTGTATGAGTGTCGAAATGAATATGACGTATTTGCAGATATTGCCGATAAGTTGGGAATTAAAGATAAATTTACAGAGGGAAAATCCATTCTTGACCTTGTAAAGGAAAGCGTCGAAAGAACGAAAAAGGAACTAGATCCTAATTTTCCAACATTTGAGGAGTTCCGGCAAAAAGGAGTTTATCACTTTACATATGATGAGCCTCTGGTAGGTTTTAAAAAGCAAATAGATGATCCGGAAAATAATCCATTCGAAACTCCTTCAGGGAAGATTGAATTGTTCTCAAAAGCTTTATGGGATATGGACCAGCACGATGAAATTCCCGCAATTGCAAAGTATATTTCTTCTTGGGAAGGTCCAGAAGACCCGCTAATTAAAAAGTATCCACTTCAACTCATCAGCTGGCATTATAAACGGAGATGCCACTCCACATATGATAATCAAGAATGGCTTGAGGAAGCGGCTAAGCAAGAAATGTGGATGAATCCTAAGGATGCAGAAAAACGAGGAATTAAAAATGGGGACCTTGTTAAGGTATATAACGATCGTGGTGCTCTCATAATCGATGTGAAGGTCACGCCAAGAATCACTCCAGGAGTTGCAGGAATTCCCCAAGGTGCTTGGTATACTCCTGATAAAAATGGACTTGATCAACGAGGTTCTGTCAATGTACTTACATCCCAGAAACCAACTGCATTAGCAAAAGCAAATCCACAGTTAACGAACCTTGTTGAAGTAAAAAAGCATAGGGGGTGAGGAAGTTGGAACAACTAGGATTTTATATAAATCAAAGTCTATGTACAGGCTGTAAGGCATGTACTGTTGCCTGTAAGGATAAAAATAATCTTGATGTCGGCATCAACTTCCGCAGGGTTTACACATATGAAGCTGGCAGCTTTATAGAACAGCTTGCAGGAGGGATGGTTCAAAATATAAAAGCATATTATTTTTCTATTTCATGTAATCATTGTATGAATGCGGCCTGTATTCCAATCTGCCCAACTGGAGCTATAAAAAAAAATAATCAAAATGGTGTCGTTACAATTGACCAGGATATATGCCAAGGTGCGCAATTATGCATTAAGGCTTGTCCATATGGTTCGCCTCAATACAATAAAAAGGTGTTTAAATCGAATAAATGTGACTTCTGTATGGATCTACAGGAAAAAGGTGAAGAGCCAGTATGTGTGGCCGCTTGTCCGATGAGGGCTATTGAATTTGGACCGGTGGAAACGCTGCGGAAAAAGTATGGAAATATCAATCAAATTAAAGGGATGTCTAACGGCACGGTCACAAATCCAAACCTAGTCATCACACCTCACCGGGATGCTAGACTGTCTAGCAATTAAGAAAAATGACAGTAGGTGAGAATATGTCTCTGTTAATTAGCTGGCTTGAATGTTTACATACAGATATTAAGATAAACAATGCCTGTTCAAGGAAGATACTACTTCGCTCTACCTGCTCAAGGTGTGCAGATGCCTGCCGCTACGAGGCTCTCCATATCTCTTCTGAATTAATTAATATCGAATTAGAACGATGTAATTCTTGTGGAGAATGTATAATTGCCTGCCCGCTTTCTGCAATTGAAGGAATCCTAGAGTCACGGGAGTTTGATAAGGGAAGTTTACTCTATAGTTCATCATTTGTTCCTTCCGTAAAAGAGTTACTTATTTACAAAAAAAGAGGGATGGATGCCATAAAGACAAATTCTACCCCTCTAAATCAAAATTGGGAAGATGTACTCCAACAAACTAACCAAATTTTAGATCAAATTGATGAAAGTAAAATTAAGATCATCAATAATCAGGAAGATACGTATTTATCAAGGAGAGGGTTTTTTTTATCCTTGCAAAAAGTGAGTCTGCAATTAGTAAAAACAATGACACCTGCTTTGTGGAAAATCAAAGTAAATGAATGGAAGGTTGTACGATATTTTCCTGATTATCAATTTTATCAAATAGAATTGGATATTGAAAAATGTACATTTTGTCATATGTGTTTAACCTTTTGTTCCCAGAATGTGTTTACCATAGAGGATGGTTTTTTGCAGACTGCAAACGATAGATGTGTAAACTGTTCAGATTGCACGGATATTTGTTCGGAAGGGGCTATAAAGGTTAAAGAAGAGTTTAGAAAAAAACGTATAACAAAATATAAATTTACAACAAATACTTGCCAAACTTGTGGGATAGAATTTTCGACATTTCAACCAGAAAAAGAAAAGTGCTCTATTTGTTATAATAGAAATCCAGAATGGTTAAGCCCATTTGAATAAAAAGTTTTCATTAGGATTTTTCAGGTAGCATTTATCTTTAAATACAAAAAGCGCCGAGGTTTCCTCGGCACCTTTCTAACCTGTAGCTTTGGGCTTTACCGCAAACAACGTAATAATTGCTGCTAGAACACTTAAGCTGCTTAGTACAATAAAGATCCAATGGCTGGCATATTCCATTAAAACTGCAATCAACGGAGGGCCTGCTGCGACCCCAATAAACCTCATCGAACTGTAAACGGATGAAATCGTTCCACGTTCTTTTTTCTCGATGCCTTCGGTGATTAACGCATCTAGGCATGGCAGGCTTAACCCAATCCCTACACCGGTAATAAGAAACATGGTTAGCATGTACCAAAGCTTTATTGAAAACCAAAGGGCAGCAATTGAAACAGCTGCAGCAATGATACTGATCAGGGTCAGCCATTTCATTAAGACTTTATTTTTCTTAATAATTTTTCCACTGATAAATGACGCTAAACACAATGCACCTAGAGGCAGTGATAAAAAGATACCTTTTTTGAGATCCTTAATGCCATATTCTTTTTCAAAGATTTCCGATAGATAAAACAAAATACCGAAAAGGACGAGCATAAGAATACCGCCAATAAAAAAGATGGCATATAGCCAACGTCCTTTTTCAGTAAAGGTCTTCTTAATATTTGTAAAAAATTGTTTGAATGGAATGGGTTCTTCATTGTTTTTAGGACATTTAACAAGAAATATCATTAAAATAACCGATATTACACAAAATATCGGGATTGAAAAAAATGGCAAAAACCAGATAAATCCTGCAAGAAATGCTCCGAGTATAGGGCTTAAAACCTTTCCAAACGTATTAGAAGTTTCAATTAGTCCTAAACAGCTGCTAACGTCATCCTCGCTTTTAAACATGTCTCCAACTAAGGGGAGTACAATAGGCATGGCCCCTGCTGCTCCTACTCCCTGTAAGGCCCGGCCAACCAATATGAGCCAATAGGCATCCGTTAACTTCCATGCCGCCCACCAAGAAATAAGTCCTCCAATTGCCGCAATTAGCAGACTTGGGATAATCACTTTTTTTCTCCCGACATGATCGGATATGTATCCGGCAACGGGTATTAAGAAAATCGCAACGATAGAATAAACGGTAATAATCATGCTTGTTTGAAAGGAAGTGATGGATAATTCCTTCTCCATTGAAGGTAAAACTGGAATCAACATTGAATTCCCTAGGGTCATGACTAAAGGAATGGAAGACAGCGAGACGATTGCCCACTTTTGTTTGGCAATTTCACTTTGCTTTTCTTGGCCAGCTGAGTGTTTCTTTTTTGCTGCCTTTGAGTTTTGGCTTAATCGTTCAATATGTTCCATGAATCATCTATCCCGCCTTCATTTTATGCTCTTAACTTTATACTCCGAAGAGACATAGTGGCTTAACTTCGTTACTAATGTTAATATTGGCTAATAGCAGTGAAAATAACAAAGGTTTAGGTATCCTTTAAATGGAAGAGGACAAATTATAATAGTCTTATCATAAATGACAAAAAACCAATATTTAATTGTGAATTGTTAAAAAATACCCACTTGACTTTAATTAAGAAGTTCGATAAGATACTAATCAATAAAGAAAATCATTTAAAGGCATTGACGAAGAGTAGTAACTTATACGGATTCTTAAGAGAGCTGATGGTTGGTGCAAATCAGTGCAGACGTTTAAGCGAATGGACTTCCGAGCCTCCAAACCGACCCCTTTATTGGAAGTAGGCTTTGGCGAAGATCTCATCGTTACAAGAGACAGATATTCAAGCATCTTAGCTTCGATATCGGTTGAGTGAGCTAATTTTTAGCTAATGAAGGTGGCACCACGGGTCTTCCGTCCTTTTTGGATGGGAGGCCCTTTTGTATTTTTAAATAAAATAAATTTAAATCGCTGAGCAAGAGTAGTACACAAATAATCATTCTTTCCAGAGAGTCGGGGGTGGTGGAAGCCCGATATGAAGATATTTGTCGAATGGACTTGTGAGAGGTATCTTGAATCTTAGTAGGGATGCCCGGTTTCCCCCGTTAAAGGGATAGGATATTGAACCAATTTGGTTCTGTATCCGAATGAGGAAGCGGAAAATGCTCTGCTTCAAAGGGAGGTGGCACCACGGTTCCAAAGAATCGTCCTCTATACGCGTAAACAATTTGCGCGTATAGAGGACGATTTTTTATTTTGAAAAGGGGTTGTAACATGAAGACAATCAATCAATGTATAATACATGAAATAAAAGGAGATACCTTAACTCCTATTTCGATTTTGCAAAAGATAAGCGGAACAAAGAAATTTTTATTAGAAAGCTCTCACAAATACAATGACTCGGGGAGATATTCATTTATTGGGGCTGACCCGGCCTTTGAGCTAATTTCTAGAGGTGAACATAACGAAATTACTTATCGGGATGGAGAAAAAAATGTATTGAAAGGAAACCCTCTAGAAGTGATGAAGGATCTTTTGCCTTCACAAAACAACTTTGAAGAGTATGATTTCCCTTTTATTGGAGGGGCTGTTGGTTATGTAGGTTACGACATTATTAGGGAGTTCGAAGTGATTGGTGAGGAATTTCCTAATGGATTAGATATGCCGGATGTACACCTTATGTTTTTTGAAGAAATAATTGTTTTTGATCATTTACAAGAAAAAGTTATGATTTGTGGTCTTCCGTTATCTGGAAATAGCAGCGTAAAGGCAATCGAAAGCCGAGTAATGCAAAGGATTGAAGAGTTAAAGAAGCCCAATTATTATCAGGAAGAAGAGCCTTTTTCCTTTAGTGGTTTTGAATCAGAAACAACAAAGGAAGCATTTATTAAAAGTGTAGAAACGGCAAAGGAGCATATTTTAGCAGGTGATATTTTTCAAGTAGTGCTGTCAAGGCGAATGAAATCAGCATTTCAAGGTGAACCATTATCACTTTATCGCAAGCATCGAAGTACAAATCCGACACCATACATGTTCTTTATTGATTTTGATGACTATACCGTTATTGGTTCTTCACCAGAAAGCTTGATCAAAACTCGTGGAAACACAGTGATTTCTAACCCGATTGCCGGGACGAAAAGAAGAGGGAATTCTGCAAAAGAAGACGAGCGAATCGAGCAAGAACTAGTGAACGATGAAAAAGAGCTTGCTGAACATAAAATGCTTGTGGACCTGGGAAGAAATGATCTTGGGAAGGTCTGTGAGTTCGGAACCGTTCAAATCGAGAAGTATATATCCGTCGAGAAATTCCGTCACGTCATTCACTTAGTTTCGGAAGTCAGCGGAAAGCTTCATCCGGAAAAAACAGCTCTAGATGCCTTGGCAGCCTGTCTGCCAGCAGGGACCGTTTCTGGTGCACCAAAGGTACGGGCAATGGAAATCATTAATACATTAGAAAAATCAAAGCGAGGTCTTTATTCTGGAGCAGTAGGTTATGTTTCAGCAAATGGGAATATGGATTTTGCCTTAGCGATTCGTACCATGATCCTAAAAAGTGGGGAAGCCATTATTCAAGCAGGTGCGGGGATTGTGTATGATTCCAATCCTGAGTCTGAGTATGATGAAACATTAAATAAGTTGAGATCCTTTTTGGAGGGTGAAAAATGATTTTATTAATCGATAATTTTGACTCGTTTACATTTAACCTATACCAATACCTTGGGGAACTTGGTGAGGAGGTTATCGTTTATCGTAATAACCAGTTAAGCATGGAAGAAATCAAAGAAATGAACCCCAAAGCCATTATCTTATCACCAGGGCCAGGCCGGCCAGAGGATGCTGGTATATGTATAGAATTGATACAAACATTCCATCAATCCTTTCCTATATTAGGGATATGTCTTGGCCATCAAGCTATTGGTGCTGCATTTGGAAGTGAAGTTAGAAGGGCTCATTTTATTAAACATGGAAAAACATCATTTATTTCTCATCAAGGCAATGAAGTGTTTGAGAACCTGAATAATCCATTAGAGGTAATGAGATATCATTCGTTGACGTTAGAGGAAAGTAATCTTTCATCGGAGTTGGAGTGCATTGCCCATTCTAATGATGACCAAGAAATTATGGCGATAAAGCATAAGAAGTACCCTGTATATGGGCTGCAATTTCATCCTGAATCCATTGGAACACCGGATGGAAAACAAATGTTAAAAAACTTTTTAAATGAAATTGAGAGGATGAGATCAAATGAAACATTACCTACTTCAATTAGCTGAAAAGCAGTCTTTTTCTGAACAGCAAATGGAAGAAGCAGTTGATTTTATCTTAGGAGAGGAAGTATCCGAATCAGAGATTGCAGCCTTTTTAATGGGCTTAAAGTCAAAAGGTGAAACTGTTGACGAAATTGCAGGAATAGTCAGGGCCATGAAAGGCAACACCTTAAGGTTTAATCAGAAGTTTCCGAATGTTCTGGATAACTGTGGGACTGGAGGGGACGGTTCATCAAGCTTTAATGTAAGCACCACCTCAGCCTTTGTCATTGCTGGTGCCGGAATTCCCGTTGCTAAACATGGCAATAGAAGTATTTCTAGTAAAACTGGAAGTGCAGATGTCCTTGAGTACCTTGGTGTTAATTTAAATCTATCATCAGAGCGAACAGAAGAAATCCTTCATGAAATAGGGATTGCCTTTTTATTCGCTCCGCACGTTCATCCAAAATTAAAGAAAGTGATGACGGTACGTAAAGCATTGAAGATTCCGACTGTATTTAACTATATTGGTCCATTAACAAATCCAATTGAACTGGATTATCAATTGTTAGGCGTTAGTCGCAGAGATTTATTAAACGTTTTTGCAGAAGTTCTCAAAAAACTAGGTCGTAAAAGGGCCGTAGTCATCAATGGTGCAGGATTTATGGATGAAGCTTCGCTGCAGGGAGAAAATCATTATACCCTTTTAGAAGATGGAATAATTACTAATCATATCTTTACTCCTGAAGATGTAAATCTCCCACAATATAATAACAGCGAAATAAGAGGTGGAGATTCGATAGAAAATGGGGAAATTTTATTAAAAGTACTAAAAGGGGAAAAAGGTGCCCCTCGTGATACAGTATTATTAAATGCAGGCATCGGTATATATACAGCTGGGAAAGCCAGCTCCATTGCCCAAGGTATTGATCTAGCCAAGCAAGTTATTGATTCAGGTGCGGCATATGCAAAACTAAAAGCTCTAATCGAAAAATCTAAAAAAGGCCAGAAAGAGGCGATTTAAGTGGAAACTATTCTTGATCGGATAATTGAACAGAAAAAAAAGGAGGTCCTGCTCCTTCAAGAATCTAAAGAAATCATTCTAGAATCTGAATTTCCTAAAAGATCCTTGATAGAAAAATTGCAAACGGCTAAGGAACTCTCCATTATTGCGGAATATAAACGGGCATCACCATCAAAAGGTTTAATCAATAATGGGGTAGAACCGGAAGTACAGGCCTTCATTTATGAAAATTCTGGAGCGTCTGCCATTTCAGTTTTAACTGATTCTACTTTTTTTAAAGGTTCTTTTGCAGATTTGAAAAAGGTTCGTCAAGCAGTAAACCTTCCCATTCTATGTAAAGATTTTATTATTAGTCCATTGCAGATTGATGTAGCGTCTGCCCATGGTGCTAACATCATTTTATTGATTGTTGCTGCATTAGAGGAGAGTCAGTTGCATGAACTGTTTCAATATGCAAAGGGAAAAGGCTTAGAGGTATTAGTCGAGGTTCATAACCAAAATGAATTAGAAATAGCACTTAAAACAGGCGCAAAGCTTATTGGTGTGAATAATCGTGATTTAAAAACCTTTACTGTTTCACTTGAAGTAACCGAACAATTAGCTGAAATAGCAAAAAAGTCAGGTGCCTTTCTGATTAGTGAAAGTGGAATTCATACCGAGCAAGATGCCCAAAGAGTTCGAAATGCAGGTGCCAATGGAATTTTAGTGGGAGAGGCCTTAATGGTCAGCCAGGATATAGAGAAATCCTTCATGAAGCTCCGCGTTCCACTTCAAGAGGGTGTAAATAAATGACCGTAAAAGTTAAAATCTGTGGACTAATGGATACTCAGTCAGCCATTAAAGCGGCTGAATATGGGGCAGACGCCATCGGACTGGTATTTGCAGAAAGCAAGCGGAAGGTATCACCTGAAAGAGCGCAAGAAATCGCTTCTGCATTACCAGAAGATGTCATGAAAATTGGTGTCTTTGTAAATGAAACAAAGGAAGAAATTGAAAGGATCGCTTCTCTAGTTGGTTTAACCCATATTCAACTGCACGGTGAGGAACAGGCTTCTTTTTGCCAATCTTTATCGATACCAGCTGTAAAAGCGATCAGCTTTGAGGGGAATGAGGGTTTAATGGACATCGTTCAATTTCCTGCTGATTTTATTTTACTGGATGGCCCAAAAGGGAAATTTCGAGGAGGAAATGGAACATCATTTGATTGGAATCAAGTAAACACTTCTTACTTGGAAGGGAAAAAAGTCATTCTCGCCGGAGGGTTACATCTTGATAATGTAGAAGAGGCCGTACAGATTATCAACCCTTTTATGGTGGATGTAAGTTCAGGTGTTGAAACAAAGGGAATTAAAGATCTTGTAAAGATAAAAGCATTTATTGAAAAGGTAAAAACTATACCAATTGGAGGAAGACTATAATGAGCACCTATACACTACCGAATGAAAAAGGCCACTTTGGCATATTTGGAGGAAGATTCGTTCCAGAGACTTTAATGAAAGCGGTGAATGAATTAAATGAGGCCTATGAAGAGGCTAAAAAAGATCCTTCTTTTCATGCTGAGATTGCTAGATTGTTAAAAGAATATGTTGGTAGAGAAACACCATTATATTTTGCGGAAAACTTAACAAAGCATGCAGGCGGTGCAAAAATTTATTTAAAAAGAGAAGATTTGAACCATACTGGTGCTCATAAAATAAACAATGCTATTGGCCAGGCACTGCTTGCTGTCCGGATGGGAAAAAGAAAAATTATTGCTGAAACAGGAGCAGGACAACATGGGGTGGCAACAGCTACTGTTTGTGCATTATTAAATCTTGATTGTATCATTTTTATGGGTGAAGAAGATATCAAACGACAAGCATTAAATGTCTTTCGAATGGAGCTGCTAGGTGCAAAGGTGGTTGGCGTATCATCAGGCAGTGCTACTCTTAAGGATGCGTGTAACGAAGCATTAAGATACTGGGTGACCAATGTAGATGATACACACTACTTATTAGGATCTGTTATGGGACCACATCCATTCCCTGTGATGGTGAGAGATTTTCAAAGTATCATCGGCAAGGAGACGAAGGAACAATTCCTAGAGAGAGAAGGAAGTCTTCCTGATGCAGTTGTTGCATGTATCGGAGGCGGCAGCAATGCGATGGGAATGTTTTATCCATTTATCGAGGATGCAGGTGTACGTTTATATGGTGTCGAAGCTGCGGGCCAGGGTGTCGATACTAATTTTCATGCAGCTTCCTTAACAAAAGGGAGACCAGGAGTCCTACATGGTGCCTTAATGTATTTATTACAGAATGAAGATGGCCAAATTCAAGAGGCCCATTCTATTTCAGCAGGGCTGGATTATCCAGGGGTAGGACCTGAACACAGTTACTTAAAGGACATCGGCAGAGCTAATTATGTTTCAATTACAGATCAAGAGGCACTGGATGCCTTTCAGCTTTTATCAAAACTAGAAGGTATTATCCCTGCACTTGAAAGTTCGCATGCGGTTGCCTATGCTATTAAACTTGCAGCTGAAATGAAAGAAACAGAAAATATTGTGATTTGTTTATCAGGACGTGGCGATAAAGATGTAGATGCTGTAAAAGCAAGACTGGAAGGGAGGAAGTAACATGAATCGATTTGAAAAATCATTTTCGGCGTTAAAACAAAATAATAAAAAAGCCTTTATTCCCTACATAATGGCAGGTGATGGAGGCTTAGAGAATTTAGTGGAGAGACTTACCGCACTTGAAAAATTTGGTGCCACTGCAATTGAGGTGGGCGTTCCATTTTCTGATCCAGTTGCAGATGGACCAACTATTCAGGCTGCGGGTCTTAGAGCTCTTGAGAATGGGACTACACTAAGAGGGATTGTCAAGGAGATTGAAAAGGCAAGAAGGGTTGTATCTATTCCGATCATTCTCATGACTTATCTGAATCCTATTTATTCTTACGGAATCCCTGAGTTTGTTCGTGATATTCAGATCGCCGGAGTAGATGGCTGCATTATTCCTGATCTGCCAATGGAAGAGGAGGAGATCATAACACCTGCGCTCGAAAGTGCTGAGGTGGAATTAATCCGTTTAGTAACCTTGACCACCCCGCTAGAACGAATCAAAACCATTTCTAGTAAGGGCAGGGGGTTCTTATACACAGTGACTGTTAAAGGAATTACTGGGGTAAGAAATGAGTATGATTCCGAGCTTTCGCAATTTTTAACATCTGTAAAAGAGGTTAGTGCTATACCAGTTATGGCCGGCTTCGGTATATCCAATAAAGAGCAAATTGAAGACATTACAAAGTATTGTGATGGGGTCATTGTAGGAAGTAAGATTGTTGATCTTTTCGAACAAGGGCGTCTAAGTGAAATGGAAGATTTAATGTCTGTGGTAAAACAGGAATCCAAAGTGTTATAAAGAAAAGGGTCTGCTTCTGTTTTTTAGGGCAGACCTTTTTATATCTTATAGAATAAAAGTGTTAAATGCTGACATGGTTTTTGAATTTCTTGATAGCACGGATTAACTTCTTTATAATAAGTATATAATCATAATGAGAAACAAAAATTTTTCATGATGAACCATTTTAGTTGAAACTTCCAGTAGTGGAAGTTTTTGTTTGTTTTTTTATAGATATTCTTTATAGATCATTTTTACTAGGGGCAGATAGAAATGAAGGAACTAACAGTTGAAGAACTTTTAAACATGAAGGACCCGATCGTTATTGATATTCGCTCACCGATAGAGTTTGCGGATGGGGCAATTCCCGGTGCCATAAATGTGCCATTATTTACAAATGAAGAACGTCAGATCATTGGTACAATTTATAAGCAAGAAGGCCAGGCAGCGGCTAAATGGAAGGCGATGGAGTTTGTCTCACCTAAGATCCCTATCCTCTTAAAAACTATAAAATCATATCAAACGGATGGAGAGCTAATTATCCACTGCTGGCGTGGAGGTATGCGCAGTAAAGCAGTAGTGACATTCTTAGAATTTGCTGGAATTTATGCTTGGCGGCTTGTAGGAGGATATAAAGCCTATCGTCAACAAATCCTTGAAGAAATCCCTAGGAATATACCAGAGAAAGCAGTTGTTATTCATGGGATGACAGGTGTTGGGAAAACTGAGATTTTAAAAATTTTAAGGGTAAAAGGTTATCCGGTCCTCGATTTAGAAGAAATGGCAGGTCACCGTGGTTCCATCTTTGGCACCATTGGTCTTGGAGAAGGGCATAATCAAAAGACTTTTGATTCCCTTTTATTTAAGGGACTAAAGGAAATCCAAGAGAGCGATTATTGTATTGTTGAGGCTGAGAGTAAGAGAATCGGCAAAGCGGTGCAACCTCAAGAATTAATGGATGTTAAATTTAAAGGGTTAAATATATACATTCAATCACCTATTGAACAACGGGTAAAGCACCTTGTTTCTGAATATGTGCTGCCCTACGAACAGGAACCATGGTATGACGAAAAAATATCATTAGGAATAGAAAAGGTTTTAAAAAGGGTGAAGGATATCGATATAAGGAAAAGATTAATTGAAACATTAGATGAAAAAAATTATCGAGAAATGATATTAATTTTACTCGAGCACTACTACGATCCTCGTTATGATCATGCTAGACAAGATTATATTGGTGATTTTATTAATGTCTTTGCAAAAAATCCAGTAGATGCCGCGGAGCAAATTTCAGCAAAACTTAAAGAGTTATCCATACCTCCCTTATTCGAAACGAATAGTCACGTATAGTTTAAATAATGGTTTACAAAGCACACGGCCTTTACAGACGTGTGCTTCATTGTTTATGTAATATTCTAAGGAAAATTTAATCTTTTTCTCATCGCAGTTTCCAGAATACAAGTTAGGATATAAATAAGCTATAAAATTTATCTAGGTACCGAAATAAAGTTCAATTAGGAGGAAAACAACATGTTCTGGTTTCGATTAATCATTGTTGGCTTCTTTTCGTTCACTGCACTTTCGCTCGTATCGTACCAATCAATTGAAATTATTCATGCAGTGTTTGATTTTATTCGGGATAAACATCAGTTAAAATAGAAAAAAAACGTAATGTGAGTGAGGAAGTATGTCTAAATTACTTATTATTGAAGATGAGAAGAACTTGGCTAGATTTATAGAACTAGAAATGCAGCATGAGGGCTACGAAACAGTCGTTGCGGTAGACGGGCGTGTTGGATTAGAATTAGCACTCTCCGACAAATGGGATGCTATTCTGCTTGATTTATTGCTTCCAGAATTAAATGGTATGGAGGTCTGCCGAAGAATACGACAAACTAATAAGACGATACCCATTATTATGATAACTGCTCGGGATAGTGTGCTTGATCGTGTTTCAGGACTTGATAGCGGAGCAGATGATTATATTGTAAAGCCGTTTGCGATTGAAGAGCTATTAGCAAGATTGAGGTCGTTATTTAGAAGGGTAGAAGCACTTAAGTCTAATGAGGTTACAGCCCTTGTATTTAAGGATCTTGTTGTTGAACTAGAATCATGTGTTGTAAAAAAGGGAGAAGTGCTCATTAGTCTTACTAAGAGGGAGTACGATTTATTAGTTACTTTTATGAGCAATATAAACATCGTTTTATCAAGAGAGGTCCTTCTTAATAAGGTTTGGGGCTATAGTACTGGCGTTGAAACAAATGTGGTGGATGTGTATGTTCGTTATTTAAGAAACAAAATCGATGATCAAAATGAGGGACATTATATTCATACTGTTCGTGGTATAGGGTATGTTATGCGATGATTAAGAGGATCAGCGGTCAATTTATTCGACTTCCATGGCAGTCAAAACTAGTGTTAAGCGGTTCAACAGCAATATTTCTTACATTTTTTCTATTTAGTTTTTTAGAATATCATACCGTTTCCAAATGGATGATGAATCGAGAAGAGATTGCCATCAATCGAACAATGAGCGATATAACAACCTTTTACAACTCGAAATCAAACAAGCCTAATCGTGAAGATATTAAGAAAAGCGAATCATTTTTAAGAAAAATGAATGATAAAGATCAATTAATAAGGATTTATGATCAGGATGGTAATGTTCTTGTTTCGGATAAAAACGGTAATTTCTCCGTTTTAGAGGCTGCCCCAACAGGGAAAAATGTAACCCAAAGGGTTTCGATTGAAGGCAATGAAGCTTTTGTAGCCAGGGCTCCATTAAAGGGGAATAACTTTACAGGGACAGTTGAAATAGTCCGTCAATTAAACAACTACCGCAGGATGATGGGTAACCTCTTTTGGGTTATGACCATATTTGGTATTGCAGCAATTCTCTTTAGCGCTTTCAGTGGTTTTTTACTTGCTAAACAGCTTTTAAAACCTGTTAGGGACTTAGCAAATGCAATGAAGCAGATTAAAGAAAACGGGTTTCAGGAAAGGATGACTGTCTATAAACAAAAAGATGAATTAACAGCACTTACCAACGTTTTTAATGAAATGATGGATGAAATTGAGAAATCCTTCCTGCTCCAAAAGCAATTCGTTGAAGACGCATCCCATGAACTCAGGACGCCAGTTGCGATATTAGAGGGACATCTATCTTTATTAAATCGATGGGGTAAAAAGGATCCTGCAATCTTAGATGAATCTCTTGAAGCGTCACTTCATGAAGTATCAAGATTAAAGAAGTTAATCAATGACTTGTTACACATTACAAGAGCAGAGCACCCTCGATTAAAAAATGAGGAAATGACCGATCTTTCAGAAACACTACATCAATTGGTGAAGAATTTGGAGATTATCCATCCAGACTATCATCTTTTTTTAGAAGTGGATATGAAAATATCGAAAATTTCAATTTCACGCCAGCATCTTGAACAGATAATGATTATTTTATTGGACAATGCTATAAAATACTCAATTAATAATAAGTCGATTTGGATTACAGCAAAGCAAGAAGAAGGGGAAATCATTGTCTCTGTAGCTGATAGTGGAATGGGTATTCCAAGTGAACATTTAGCAAAGGTATTTAACCGCTTTTATCGAGTGGATAAAGCTCGAAGCCGAGAAAATGGTGGTACTGGATTGGGGCTGTCGATTGCTCAACGGCTTATCAAAAAATATAATGGCGCTATCTCCATCGAGAGTCAAGAAGGGGTCGGTACAAAAGTGAAAATTGTCCTGCCTTACTCATGACATTAAAATAAAAATAGAGGTAAGCTGTCTGAAAATTATAAAACCGCTGAGTTTATTCAGCGGTTTTAAATTATTAATCACCAAGTTAATTTTTAAGCGGCTTTAATCCTCTGCGCTTAATTTCTTCCTTTAATAGTTTAATCCATTCTTTTTCACCAGACTTTAATGCATCCCTATACGAAACAACCAACTGCTCGTTACTCATAATTTTCAATTTTTGAATGCCCTCCTCTAGAAAATGGATTGTATATTCAGTTTTTACTATTGTAATAGTTTAACGGGATTTTGAGAACTCCATTTTCCGAAAAGTAAAAAAAGGTTCACAAATAATGGTTGGTTCTCAAAAATATTGAATATTCTAATAAATATGATAACATGTTCTTTGAAAGCGTTTTATTTTTGGTTAAATGTGTTCAAGGAGGATGGGAATTTGTCGATGCTGTTAAATGTTACCATTGGTAAACTTTTAGAAGAAAAAGCATTACTGCACCCAGAGCATGAAGCAGTTATCTATTCAGATCGAAATTTAAGATGGACCTATCGTGAGTTTAATGAAATATGCCGAAAGACCGCAAAAGGTTTGATAAAGCTAGGAATTGATAAAGGAGAACAACTTGCAGCATGGTCGACAAATACACCAGAATGGCTGATAACCCAGTTTGCAACTGGTAAAATGGGTGGAGTGCTCGTAACTGTAAATACTAACTATCGAACAGCCGAACTTGAGTATTTGTTGAATCAATCTGACTCAACAACGATTATCTTAATGGACCAATGGAAGGACGCTTCCTATATCGATATGATTTATGAAATTGTTCCTGAATTAAAAAGTTCTGAACCAGGTCAACTCAAAAGCAGCCGCTTGCCTTGCCTCAAAAATGTCATTGTGTTAGGTGATAAGAGCTATCCTGGTACCTTTTCTTGGAATGATATCATCAGCCTTGGAGACAGTGTCTCAGATACAGAATTAGATATGCGGATGGACTCCCTAGATCCCGATGATGTGATTAATATGCAGTATACTTCAGGGACAACAGGGTTTCCAAAAGGTGTAATGCTCAGTCATAACAATATAGTAAATAACGGTTTTAATATTGCGAATTGTATGAAATTGACTACCCAGGATAGGTTATGTATACCTGTTCCATTTTTCCATTGTTTTGGATGTGTATTGGGAACAATGGCTTGTGTTTCCGTAGGCGCGACAATGGTTCCAGTCCAAGAATTTAATCCGAAAAAGGTTCTCCAAACAGTCCAGAATGAAAGGTGTACTGGTTTACATGGCGTTCCAACGATGTTTATTGCTGAATTAAATGATCCCGATTTTGAAAATTACAATCTTTCATCATTGCGTACTGGAATCATGGCGGGGTCTAATTGTCCAATTGAAGTTATGAAGGCAGTAATTGAAAAAATGGGGGCAACAGAGATAACAATCGCCTATGGACAAACAGAATCTTCCCCGGTAATTACACAAACGAGAACGGATGATCCAATTGAATTGCGAGTTGAGACAGTGGGCAAAGCACTGCCTAATGTTGAAGTTAAAATTGTTGAACCGGGAACATCATTAGAGGTAACACGAGGTCTTCAGGGAGAGCTTTGTACCAGAGGTTATCATGTGATGAAAGGATATTATAAAGACATAACGGCTACAAAAGAAGCCATCGATTCGGATGGCTGGCTCCATACGGGAGACTTAGCTGTGATGGATAATAATGGTTATTGTAGAATTACAGGTCGTTTAAAGGATATGATTATAAGAGGCGGAGAAAATATTTATCCGCGGGAAATTGAAGAATTCCTATACACCCATCCTAAAGTATTAGACGTCCAAATCATTGGTATTCCCGACGAAGTATATGGTGAAGAGGTTATGGCATGGATAATCTTAAAAGAGGGAGAAACAACTTCTGCGGAAGAAATTATTGAATTCTGCAAGGGTAAGATTTCCAAGCATAAAATTCCACATTATATTGAATTTACCGATGCCTACCCAATGACTGCTTCAGGGAAAATCCAAAAATTTAAACTGCGAGAAAAGGCACAAGAGGTCGTTAAACATTAAAAGTTTGATACTATAAGCCTGAAGGATATTGTTGCACACCCCCTATGCTATTGATTATACTAGAACTTGGACAATGACCGAAAGGACGGTGGCAACTATGATTCATTTATCTTGGAAAGATCGTGAAACAATCAAGAAGGTTAAATGCGTTCATACTGATGCAGAAAAATACTTGGTTCATAATGCTTTAACAACAGGGAAAATTTATGATGTAAAAAACGAGACAGAAGAGTTTTATTACATTATTGATAATACCGGTAAAGTAGGCGGATTCTACAAAGAATATTTTCAAGATGCATAGCTTTTAGACTGTTAGGCGTAGCCTTCAGTCTTTTTTTTATTTAAGGCTTTGTTAAACGATATTGTTGTTTTTTATACTCTGTTGATTGGAGCGGAAGGAGCTCGACTCCTGCGGGATTACGGGGCAGGGGAGACCCCGCAGGCGCTTATGCGCCGAGGAGGCTCCCCGGCACGCCCGCGGAAAGCGAGCGCCTGTAGCGGAAATCAACAGCCAAATTTCCCGAGCTTAATTTAAAAAAATGTTTAGAGAATAGAAGCTGCCTGACCTTCTTCAGACAGCTTAATCCATTAACCATTAGCGAGCATCCGGGAAGACTCTGCGTATTGTATCAGAAAACTCATGAATGAACCTTGATGAGACTCTGCCCTGTCTAATGTCATGAGTATATCCATCCATTCGTTTAAAAAATTTTAGGTTTTCTGATATATATACATTGTCTATATCACTGTCAACTGACTTAACTGCTTTAGTAATTTTGTTCCGAATACGGGATGTCAAATGCTCACGAGGAGTACCTTCTAATTTTACAGCAACGTATGCATTATTATCGGTAACAAGGATATGGGCACGGTCAATTTCTGATAAATCTGTAACCTTATTTGCGGTTTGATTCGAAACTATGATCTTAGAAGAGTCATTACGGTTTCGATTATTCCCAGGGTAACGGTTGTTTCTATTTCTCTCTCGGTCAAT
Organism: Neobacillus cucumis; assembly: GCF_002860255.1. Classification (GTDB taxonomy): domain Bacteria; phylum Bacillota; class Bacilli; order Bacillales; family Cytobacillaceae; genus Neobacillus; species Neobacillus cucumis_A. The sequence continues at coordinate 21,961 of NZ_PGVE01000091.1, read as the reverse complement.
CTCTGGGTCACTGGTATCGACGCTAGTGATGGCTGGACCACCATGATTGGGGGTGTTATAGTTTACTCTCGTTGCTTCTGTTTTATTAAGGTTACGATTTCTGAAAGAAACATCATCATCTACATTACTTTTTGAACAGGCAGATATATACAAACAAATGATGAGGGAAACAATAACAGAAAGCCCTTTTTTCATGTAAGTAGGCACTCCTTTTACTAAGTTATTTACAGATAGGTTCTCTTATTATAAAAAAAATTATCCTATCTTAGGCTATAACTATAATTATGTAAACAGTTATGTATTTGGGCTGCTGTTGGTATGCCGAGGGATTATCGAGAAAGTAATATAAAAAAAGAAGCATTGGGTCCAATGCTTCTTTTTAACGTTCATTTATTTTTGATGAGCAGGGGTTTCCATTGGCTTTTTAGCTTGGTATAGCTTCCGGCTTATCAAGGTTTGAAGGGTTAGGAATAACCCTCCGACTACCCAATAAAGAGGGAGAGCCGCTGGAGCGTTAAACGAAAACATCACAATCATGAGCGGAGACATTAAGCCCATCATTTTCATTTGCTGCTGTTGAGCCGTTGGCATATTTGATTGTGATACCTTGAATTGGAAATAATAAACCAATCCTGCAATAATCGTGATTATAATATCTGAATGGCCTAAATTAAACCATAGAAATTGGTGGGTTGCAATTTCCTCTGAACCTCGAATAGCGTAATAGAAAGCTGTTAAGATCGGCATTTGAATAAGGATAGGTAAACATCCCATATTCAGTGGATTAACACCATGTTTTTGATAAAGACCCATCATTTCAGCTTGAAGTTCCTGTTTCTTTTTTGGATCCTTTTCAGTTTTCATTTTCTTTTGAATAGCGTCCATCTCAGGTTTTAAAACATCCATTTTTTCTTTCATAACCATCTGATTTTTGTATTGCTTTAGCATTAATGGCATTAGTACAAGCCTAATAATGAGGGTAACAACAATAATCGCTAACCCATAATTACCACCAAAAAATTCAGCAGTTGAATGGATAATTGTCGAGAAAGGATGGACAAAATAGGTTTGAAAAAACCCTGTCTTATTGGTAGTAGTTGTTTGTGCTTGTGATGAGCAAGCTGATAATAACAAAGTTGACAATATAAAAATAGCTGCAAGTATAAGTGAAGATCGATTCTTTTTCATATTTCCTCCTAAATGTCTAAGTATAGATGTGGTTAGTCAATAAGAAGGAAATTGGTTCTTCAGAATCATCCTTAGAACATTCTTTTCTACGAATATATTTAATAATTCTTTTCAGAATATAGCTTCCGTTTATACTATTTTGCTTCCGGTAGAAGACTAGCGGGTAATTAATTTTTGTGTTTGCAGATTCAGATAGGGAACCGAAAAAAGTATATTCTACACCCCAAGCCCACAAAAATTTTAAGGTAATACCCAGAAAAATACTTACATAAAGGGCATTTAGAGCATTTATATCTGAAAGGTCAATCAGCAATTGGAACAAAAATTATCACCTCACTTAAATACCAATGATATGAGTATATAGGAGAAACCGAAAAGAATCAATTTTATCACTGTCTAAATCCCATAATATGAAGAGATTGCTAATAGTTTAAAAGTTGGAAAGATTGTTTTATTCGTTACGTATGATCGATAAGAAAAAACACTGATCCCAATGAATCAGTGTTTTAAAGGTGTTCGCCAGTGTGCAGTCAACATTTGATAGGCAAACTCCACTTTTTCCTCTGTTGGCGGCTCGACATGTTTTAAAGGATATTCATGTCCAAGTGCTTCCCATTTGTAAACTCCAAGTTTGTGGTAGGGGAGTATTTCAATCTTTTGCACATTTTCAAGTGTTCCGATAAATTCACCAAGTTTTTCTAAGTCTTCTGGCTCATCTGTAACGGTAGGAACTAAAACATGGCGCACCCAGATGGGTACCTTACGATCGGATAAGAACTTAGCAAACTCAAGGATGTGGTCATTGGCTATACCTGTAAGTTGAATATGCTTTTTTCGGTTGATATGCTTTAAATCAAGTAGAACTAAATCGGTATATTGTAATAATTCCTCTAATTGTTCAACGAAAAGCTTAGAGTGAGAAAAACAGCCTCCCGATGAATCGATGGTAGTGTGAATTCCTTTCTTTTTACACGCTTTAAATAATTCTGTAAGAAATGGTATTTGTAATAAAGGCTCCCCGCCGCTTACTGTAATCCCACCGCCTGATGCTTGAATGAAAGGTAAGTAACTTGACAGATCATCCATGATTTCTGAAACAGTCATCTGTTTACCGGAACCGATTTCCCAAGTATCTGCATTATGGCAAAATTGACAGCGTAATAAGCATCCTTGAGTAAAAATGACATAACGAATTCCTGGTCCGTCGACAGTTCCTAATGTTTCTATAGAATGAATATTTCCAATCATGATGATGATCCCCCTTATTTTTAAGATGGAGCTCCCAAAGTTAGAGGAGCTCCATATTCTACTGATTACAATGATTCGTGGAACGTACGATTAATTACATCAAGTTGTTGTTCTTTTGTTAATTTTATAAAGTTTACAGCATATCCGGAAACACGAATCGTTAATTGCGGATATAATTCTGGATGCTCCATTGCATCCATTAATGTTTCTCTATTAAAGACGTTAACATTTAGGTGGTGTCCCTGTTTAATAGAATAGCCGTCTAAGATAGACACAAGGTTAGTGATTTGGTTTTCTTCTTCCTTACCTAAAGCTTTTGGTACAATTGAGAAAGTGTTAGAAATGCCGTCCATCGAATAGGCATATGGAATCTTAGCAACAGATGAAAGGGAAGCTAATGTTCCTTTTGTGTCACGACCGTGCATTGGGTTCGCACCTGGTGCAAATGGTTCACCTGCACGACGTCCATCAGGTGTGTTTCCTGTTTTCTTACCATAAACAACGTTTGAAGTGATAGTTAAAACTGATAAAGTATGAAGTGAATCACGATAAGTTACATGCTTGCGTAATTTTTTCATAAAGGTCTCAACCACTTCAACAGCAATGCTGTCAACACGATCATCATTGTTACCATACTTCGGGAAGTCGCCAGTTGTTTCAAAATCAACTGCTAAGCCGTTTTCATCACGAATTACTTTTACTTGACCATATTTAATAGCACTTAAAGAGTCGGCTACAACACTTAATCCAGCAATACCTGTTGCCATGGTGCGAAGAATTTTTGTATCGTGTAAAGCCATTTCAATTCGTTCGTAGCTATATTTATCATGCATAAAGTGAATAACATTTAAAGTATTAATGTACAGACCTGCAAGCCATTCCATCATTTGATCAAAGCGCTGCATGACCTCCTCATAATCTAAAATATCAGAAGTTATTGGACGATATTGTGGACCAACCTGAATTTTTAACTTTTCATCAACCCCGCCGTTAATGGAGTAGAGGAGTGCTTTAGCAAGGTTAGCACGAGCACCAAAGAACTGCATTTGTTTACCAATTTCCATTGCTGATACGCAGCAGGCAATTCCATAATCATCGCCGTACTCTGGACGCATGATATCATCATTTTCATACTGGATGGAACTAGTTTTTATTGACATGTTTGCACAGTATCTTTTAAAGTTTTCAGGCAGCTGTGAAGACCATAATACAGTTAGGTTTGGTTCAGGCGCCGGACCTAAATTATCTAATGAATGAAGGAAACGGAAAGAGTTTTTTGTCACAAGTGAGCGTCCATCTTGTGCCATTCCCCCGATTGATTCTGTTACCCATGTTGGGTCGCCGCTAAATAACTCATTATAATCTGGTGTACGTGCAAATTTAACAAGGCGAAGCTTCATAATAAAGTGGTCAACAATTTCTTGCGCTTCTACTTCCGTTAATGTACCGTTTTCTAAGTCTCTTTCAATATAAATATCTAAGAATGTGGATGTACGGCCAAGACTCATTGCGGCACCGTTTTGTTCTTTTATAGCAGCTAAATAACCAAGGTATAACCACTGGAATGCTTCTTGTGCATTCTGAGCAGGCCGGGATAAGTCAAAACCGTAAGTTGATCCTAGTTCTTTCAATTCATTTAATGCCCGAATTTGCTCTGCAAGCTCTTCCCGAAGACGGATATTATCTTCTGTCATCACGCTTGAGGTATTCTTTTTGTCTAATTGTTTTTGTTTAATTAAGAAATCAACACCGTATAATGCAACCCGGCGATAGTCACCAATAATACGTCCACGGCCATAAGCATCAGGAAGTCCAGTAATAATTGCTGCTTTACGAGCAAGCGACATTTCATCTGTATAAGCATCAAAAACACCCTGGTTATGAGTTTTACGTAAATCAGTAAAGATTCTTTCGATTTCAGGATTTAATTCATATCCATAGGATGCACATGCTTGTTTAGCCATACGGATACCGCCGAAAGGCTGAAGTGAGCGGTTAAACGGTTTATCAGTTTGAACACCCACTACTTTTTCAAGTTCTTCATTTAAATATCCAGGACCATGTGATGTAATGGTTGAAACAGTTTCTGTGTCCATATCGAGGACGCCGCCATTTTCACGCTCCTGTTTGGTTAATTCCATTACCTGCGCCCAAAGCTGGTTGGTAGCGTCGGTTGCACCGGCTAGGAAAGAATCATCACCCTCATATGGTTGGTAGTTTCTTAAAATAAAATCACGTACATTGACTTCTTTTGACCAAGTTCCTTTAGTAAAACCTTGCCATTGTTCCATTATTTTTCACCTCTTAAATTAGTAGAAAAATATATAACAGAAAGTTATTTATTTCATGAACTAAGTATAACAGGTGGATTGTAGTGAAAATCAAACTAATTGTTAAGGATTTGTGAATCCTTGTTGTTTATGGGTTTTTTCGGGGTGTTTGTGAAAATTCTATGAACGTTTTTCTTAAAAAACGAAAACTGTATTATAAAAAATTAATTTAAATTAAAATCTGTTATATAGAAAGAAATCAATAATATCAACATATTAATAGTAATAAAAAATGAAACAGCCTTCTATAACACATGAAAAGCAGGAAAAGTAATTTCCTGCTCCTAATTGACAACAATATAGGCAATCATGGGACCATTGTGAGCTCGGTCAGGATGGACCTCACAAATTAAACGATAGGTTCCTCCTTTTTGGAATTGAAGAGGAACAAGAGTATCTTTCCCTTTTTTTACTGTCCCCTTAATAGTAGTACCTTCAATGTAAAAAGGATGCTCAGCTCCATTTATTCCGCTAATGATTAAATTTACTTTTTCTCCTTTTTTTAAGACGATCGTACCAGGATCCCAACGATATGCTTCTATTTCTTTGCCGTCTTTCATCGTGGTTTTAAATTCCCCTGTTACCATATGAATTTGCCGGATATTTTGACCTTGTTGTTGATTAAATACCGTTGTATCACCAGCTTTTAACATGAACCAAGCAGAAATACTGGCCAGTACAATCCCGACTGCTATAAAAAATAACAGGGTTTCTTTTTTAAAGACTAAGAATTTCACCTGCAAACCTCCTATTAATTTGTCCTATTAGATATTTATGCTGGAGAGGTTAGAAAACTTGTCTCATTTTAGAATTTTTATGAAGAATTTAATTCATATTAGTTCAGAGCTTTTGAACGGAAGTGGTTGAAGTGTGATCGATCTGTCTAAAATGAAACTATGTGTTCTTTTAAATAAAAGATATTACTTTGTTTTTCTTTGTGAAGAGTATATAGTAAAAACAGGAAAGAAAAAATGGGTGGTAATCTGGTTGGGGATTAGAAAAGATAAAGTGCTAAAAGTTGTGAAATTTACCTTTCCGGTGCTCTTATTGATTTTTGCAATAATTGAGATGGAAAAATTTACCGGAAATATTAATGTAGGTTTACTTAAAAATGAAATCAATCAACTTAATATTTGGCTGCTATTAGTAATCTTTGCAGTAACCTTCGTGGCCGTATTGCCGATGGTTTTATACGATGTGATCTTAGTTAAGATATTAAAATTAAAAGTAACCAAAAGAGAATTGCTAGAGCAATCTTTTATTGCAAACTCTTTTTCTAATTTATTAGGCTTCGGCGGTTTGATTGGAGCTATGCTGAGAACTTATTTTTTTCATAAGCTCGAAAGGGATAAGAGAAAACTGCTAGGGGTAATAGCTACTGTTTCGCTTTTTTACCTAACAGGTATCTCTTTTCTTTCATGGTTTGTAACGATACATGATCGGAATTTTCCATTGTTTGTTGATACGCGATGGCTTTATTTCGCAGTATTAGGTGTAGGCATGTATTTGCCTGTTTTCTTGTTCATACATATATTTAAATCTGGGAAAGAAAATCAGCGCATATTAACACTTAAAGCCAGTATTGAATTGATTATTGTGTCAGTGATTGAATGGTTTGCTGTATTTGCTGCTATTTTTGTTTTAACCAAAATACTAGGTATTCACATCGCTTTTTTTGACTTGTTCCCAGTCTATATTGTCGCGGCCTGTGCAGGGATTATTAGTATGATCCCCGGGGGGTTAGGTTCGTTTGATTTAGTGTTTCTTTGGGGAATGCAGGAATTACATATTCCTGAAGAAAAGGTCCTTGTTCTTCTTTTGTTTTACCGGATTGGCTATTATTTCATTCCATTTTTAATCAGTCTAGTGTTTTTTATACGACTTTATTGGCAAAGATGGAATTTATTGTGGAATAATATCCCGAAGGCCGTTCTTCAGGGCTTAAGTCATGTTATTTTAACTATGCTTGTTTTTCTATCTGGATTAATCCTGCTGCTTTCTGCAAGTGTACCAGGGATTATGTCGAGGCTCCGTATAGCTCAGGAATTGTTGTCCTTTCCTATTATCAATGTATCACACCAGCTTTCAGTTGCGGCGGGTTTTCTATTGTTAGGTTTATCCCGCGGGATTGAATACAGTGTAAAAAGAACGTACGATTTAACCATGCTTGCACTGATTCTTGCTGCATTATTCTCAATTTTCAAGGGGATTGACTATGAAGAGGCTGCATTTTTAATCATTGTTGCCCTCTTACTAAGAATGTCCAAAGGGCAATTTTATCGTGAAAGTTATGTTTTAACTTGGGGAAAAACGATCTTTGATGTGACTATTGTGTTGATTGTTACTTCTATGTATATATTAATCGGGTACTTTAATTTACCTAATTCTAAAATCACCATTCCAAAAAAGTTTATACCATATGTTATTGTGGACTATCGAGATTTGTTTTCCAGTGCTTTTATAGGATTGATCATTGCTTTTGGTATTCTTTTCATTGGTTATTTAATTAGTGTGCCAAAAAAGTGGAAACTCGAAAGCTCAAAAGACCATGAGGATAAAATTATCAATCATTTTTCTGTGTATCCGGGAAAAGTACTATCCCATTTAATTTTCCTGCATGATAAATATATCTTTTGGAATGAAAAGAAGAATGTTCTCATTTCTTTTCAGAAGTATGCAGATAAATTAATAATCCTTGGAGATCCAGTGGGAGAAAAACAGGAGTTTTCGAGTGCAATTGAAGAATTTCAAGAAACCGCTGATTTGCACGGTTACACACCCGTTTTCTACCAAGTTAGTGATGACATGCTCCCGTATTTACATGGTCATGGCTTTGCGTTTTTTAAATTAGGGGAAGAAGCCTTTGTTGATCTTGAGACCTTTTCACTTAAAGGAAATAAAATGAAAGGTTTAAGGGCTCTAAAATATAAATTTAATGGTGAAAAATATTATTTTGATGTTCTTTATCCACCTTACTCAAATGACCTTATGGAAGAATTGAGGGAAATATCCGATGAGTGGCTTTTGGGGGGGAAGGAAAAAGGGTTTTCAATTGGTTTTTTTGATGAAAATTATTTAAATAAAGCGCCTATTGCCATCGTTAAAGATGAAAATGATCAAATACTGGGTTTTATGAGCATTATGTGTGTATATGATGATTTTAAGACAGTCTCTGTTGACCTAATGAGATTCAAACAATCGGCACCAGATGGTCTAATTGATTTTCTCTTCTTATCTTTAATTGATTGGGCAATGGGAGAAGGTTATCAGCGTTTTAATATGGGAATGGCACCTTTATCAAATGTAGGTTTATCGAAATTTTCCTTTTTGAGTGAAAAAATAGCTGCCCAAATATTTCTTCATGGTCATTTTATCTATCACTTTAAAGGTCTTCGAAAGTTTAAAGAAAAATATACGGATAGTTGGGAATCCAAATACCTGGCTTACCGGAGAAAGTCATCACTGCCGATCATTATGGCCCAAATTACATTATTAATTTCAAAAAAAAGAACATAAAAAAGGTTGGAAAATTCCAACCTTTTTTTATTGGTTAAAATTTACTATATGGAGGAATGAATTTGGGAATTTTACTTTATTTCTTTTGATAATCTGGTAAAATCAAGAAGAATTATATGATAAAAGTAAGGGTGTTTTCCGATTGAAGAAGTTATTACTAGTAATTGTAATTATTTTTTTTATTATGACTAATCAATGGCATGTCTCTGCCGCTGAAACTGAATTACTCCCTCTTAAAAGTGAGGCTGCAGTACTGATTGATTCTGATACAGGTGCAGTCCTGTATGCTAAAAATGCGAATCAAAGAATGTACCCAGCGAGTTTAACGAAAATAGCTACTGCGATTTATGCTATTGAGAAGGGAAATTTAGATAGTATTGTAAGCGTTAGTGGAAATGCGGTAAGACAAGATGGTACCCGAGTTTATTTAAATGAAGGGGAGAAAGTTCCTCTAAAAAAGCTAATTCAAGGAATGCTAATTAATTCAGGGAATGATGCAGCTGTAGCGATTGCTGAATATACGGATGGAACAGTTCAAAAGTTTGCGGAAAATCTAAATGCTTATTTAAAAACAAAGATTGGTGTTAGAGATACTCATTTTACTAATCCTAATGGTTTGTTCGATAAGAATCATTATACGACAGCAATGGATATGGCGTTAATAACTAATTACGCGATAAAGAATCCTGTTTTTGTCGAAATTTTTGGTACAAAGGTACTGCCCTGGAAAGGTCAGTCATGGCAAACAACCCTAGTTACCCACCATAAAATGCTAAAGGGGGAGCTGGCATATCCTGGGGTTACTGGTGGGAAAACCGGATATACAAGTGAAACTAAACAGACATTGTCGACTACCGCTGATAATGGAAGAATCAGATTAACTGCAGTAGTTTTAAAATCAAATTTAAAAAATGATAAATATAATGATACCGCTTTATTATTTAATTATGGTTTTAAGAATTTCCAACATGCGACTCTTAAACAGGGAGAAATATTTACAACTGCCGAGCGAAAAGAATATTATCCGGAACAAGATACCCTGATAACAGAACGGATTGATGGATGTTTAAAAAACATAGCAAACAATGGTCTACTTGCCATTAAGGATAATAAAGGTCAAATAGTACAGACAGTACAATTAACCTACAAAGAACCTCCAAAGCCAACAGTAATTTCATTGAAGAAAGCTAAAAAGAGTAAAAATGAAGAGGATGGGCTAATCTTTGTAAACTCGATTGTTGGCATGATGATTGTTATTATTGGGATTGTTACCGTTCGAAAAAAACGTGTAAGGAAATATTGAAAAATATGAGTAGCCATGGAAGGGTGAGTCCCTCTCATGGCTTATTTTTTAGATTATAAATCTTCTATTGTAATTGGACGAGAGTCGAAAGAGGCAGGGGAGTCGATTTGGTCTCTATCATCGACAAAACTTCTATTAGCAACAAAATCACTTTGATCCCCAAAATTTTGGCCGTATCCTTGATTTTTTTTATCAGAATTATGCCACTCAGCCAGTAGATTTTGACCAATATTTACTGCAGAGGCATTTTCAAAGGAATTAATTTTTATCATGAATATATTTATATTAATAAAAGGAACTGGTACTGTCACATCATTTCCTCCTTCCACTGATAATAAATATATGCGATTCTAAATGGTTTATGAAGGAAGCGTAATAGTTGGATTAAATAGTGAATATGAATCGTATGATGAAAGTAAGAAGAATGAATTTATGGGATACGAAGATAAATAAGGCGGGCAAAAGGCGGTGAAATGTGATGGATATGGAAAAATTAAAACAGTGGATGGATATTGCAAAAAACATGCATGGCGGTGACTTTTGGAACAATATTTTTGACCAGGAATTTGCGAAACAATTTATGAATGAGCAACAAGGAAAGGCAGGTGGAGAGTCAGGAAGAGTAGAAAAACCAAGAACATTCCCTTCTATTGAAATTTTAGAAGGGGAGAAAGAGGTTGTGGTTGTTATTGAACTTCCTGGAGTTGCAAAAGAGAATATGGAATTGGGGCTTAATGGAAATATTTTAACAATTAAAGGAAAAGTGAATCCCCTCCAACCGCAATTAACCATAACCTATTCTGAACGATTTAATGGTGAGTTTCAGAGACAGGTCACATTACCAGACACAGTCACCCCGAATCAACTGAGTGCGAAATTTTGGAATGGATTATTGTTTGTCAGCTACCAGCGTACAATTGAAAAGGGTGAAACTATTCCGATTGAGTAGAACAACTAACATACAATGTTGGGACATTTTTTATGTTCCTCTAAAATTCTTGGACATGTTCATTTATTTTCCCCATATAAATAGAAGAGAGGGTAAACAATAAGGGAGTTTATGATTATGTCATTAAAAGATTTATTCCTTATATTCAAAAAAAATGATTATGAACAGGAATTAAAGGATAAATTGATTTCATTAGAAATCCATATCGAGGAGCTAAAAAAATCACTCCAATCCTCCCAAGAGCAAGGTTTACAAGAAGGTGAGGCAAAAGCGAAGGATCCACCAATTATTATTGAAAAAATCAATATAGAAAAAGTTATTTTAGATAAATATGAGTTAAATAATAACTTTGGCCAACTTGGAATAAAAGAGTTAAAAGGAAAATTAAACATTGGGGCGACGTATGGTGGTGAATTTACACCAAATCTAGGTGAAGGGGAAAGAAAAGACCAGAACCAATACGTCAGAAAGAAAAAAGAGCCAGATCAGAATCTTAAGGTCAATATTAAAGCGAAAAAAGAAGGATAAAAAAGACTAAAGTCTATAAGTACTTTAGTCTTTCATAAAAAACTATTGCAATCTGCTTTCAACTTGACGGCATACCTCATCAGCAGACATTCCATTTGCATCAATTACAGAGCCTTTTGTGGAGGTATCAGACATACCCATCACATTTGAATCGAGACCTGTAACTACACAACAATCACAATTTTGTGCATCAGACTCCTGCTTTAATTCTACCACATCGTATCCTTTGTCCCTTAATGCTTGTTGAATATTTGTAAGAGATTGTTCTACTCCAACTTTTGCCATACAAAACACCTCCTCCTATAGATTATTTTGCCTTAAGCTTGGGGAAATATTCTGTATAAGCAGAGATATTTGTCCAAAGGATAATAGGGGAGGTGTATGATATGTCGAGAGGCAGAAAAGGTAAAGCCGATCCATCCACTATCGGCCTTAATTCCCCGCAAGTAGAAGGTCAAGGAACCACTAACACAGAAACCGGTTCAATGGAAGTGCCGTCATCTAGAAAAAAACAAAAGAGATTTTAAGGTTAAAAAAGAGGATGTCACCTGTTTGGACATCCTCTTTTACTTATTGATACATTTCTGCTACTTGCTTTTGGATCTCTTCATTTTCTAAATATTCATCATAAGTCATTTGCTTATCTACCAAACCTTTTGGTGTAAATTCAAAGATTCGGTTTGCGATTGTTTGGATGAACTGGTGATCATGTGACGAAAATAGGATAGATCCTTTGAAATTGATTAATCCATTATTTAAAGCAGTGATCGACTCTAAGTCTAAATGGTTAGTTGGTTCATCTAGCAATAAAACATTGGCTCCATTCAACATCATCTTAGATAGCATGCAGCGAACTTTTTCTCCACCTGAAAGAACACTTGCTTTTTTCAACACTTCTTCACCGGAAAAGAGCATTCTTCCTAAGAATCCTCTTAAGAAACTTTCGCTATCGTCTTTTGGTGAAAATTGACGAAGCCAATCAACAAGATTCATATCACTATTCTCAAAGAACTCGGAGTTATCCTTAGGAAAATAGGCCTGCGAAGTAGTGATTCCCCACTTAAATGAACCACTGTCAGCCTCCATTTCTCCCATTAAAATTTTAAAGAAAGTTGTTTTTGCCAACTCATTTGTTCCAACAAGGGCAATTTTATCGCCTTTATTCATAAAGAAGCTTACATTATCTAATACCTTTACCCCATCAATGGTTTTAGTTAAACCTTCAACTCTTAATAAATCATTTCCAATTTCACGATCCGGTGTAAATCCTACGAATGGATAACGGCGGGAAGATGGTTTGATATCATCGAGAGTAATCTTATCTAATAACTTCTTACGAGATGTTGCTTGTTTAGATTTAGAGGCATTCGCACTGAATCGTGCGATAAAACTCTGAAGTTCTTTTATTTTTTCTTCTTTTTTCTTGTTCGCATCTGAAGCCATTCTTGATGCTAATTGACTTGATTCATACCAAAAATCGTAATTACCAACATAAATTTGGATTTTACTGAAATCTAAGTCTGCTATGTGTGTACAAACTTTATTTAAGAAATGGCGGTCGTGGGATACGACAATTACAGTGTTTTCGAAATTAATTAGGAAATCTTCAAGCCATTGAATAGCCTTAATATCTAGGTGGTTTGTCGGTTCGTCCAAAAGTAAAACATCAGGTCTGCCAAATAATGCTTGGGCGAGCAACACTTTCACCTTTTCTGAACCTGTTAGTTCAGCCATCTTTTTATAATGTAGATCTTCCCCAATTCCAAGACCTTTTAAAAGAATAGCTGCCTCAGGCTCAGCTTCCCATCCATTTAGTTCAGCAAATTCACCTTCAAGTTCTGCTGCTTTCATCCCATCCTCATCGGTGAAGTTTTCTTTCATATAAATAGCGTCTTTTTCTTGCATAACTTCATATAGTCTAGCGTGACCCATAATAACAGTTTTGAGAACTTCAAAGTCTTCATATTCAAAATGGTTTTGCTTAAGAACAGCCATACGCTCGTTTGGACCTAATTGAACGGTTCCTGTTTGTGCTTCGATTTCACCGGACAAAATTTTTAGAAATGTTGATTTTCCTGCACCATTAGCCCCAATTAGACCGTAGCAATTTCCTGGTGTAAATTTAATATTTACATCTTCAAATAATTTTCGGTCACCGTATCTTAAACTTACGTTACTTACAGTAATCATAGTAGTAATCCTCCAGAACAAAAATATCTATTAATTATAGCATTATTTTAGAGGAAGAGCGAATTCTTTTAAGATAATTTGAACATCAAGAAAAATTTTCTAAAAAAATTTTTCCATTTTCACACTTTATTCATATTTTTGTTGTAGAATTGGATTAAGAAGTTTTAAAGAGGGTGAAAAGTATGGCAAAGAAGCAGCTTACTGAACTCGTTAACAAACTAAAAAAAGCAGGTATCAAAGCGAGTCTAACCAAACCAAAGTCTAATTATTTATTGATATTGCAGCAAATTAAATAAAATCCTTCATCCTTCGTATGAAATATTAAAAAACAAAAAGCGATTAATCCATAAGGACTAAGCGCTTTTTTTATTAGTCTATTTTATCTAATATTTTATCGTATACATCCTGCTGATTAAAATCCTTTCCCATTGGGAACTTTGCAATAAATTTGTTGTTTTCATCGACTAGATACGTAAAGGTGGAATGAATGAATTGGCCATTTCCCGGATCTTTGTATTGGAACTGAAGAGCATCTGTAATTTTATGAAGCTCTTTTTGATTATTTTTTATTTGTTGTTTTACTCCAGTCAAAAACACCCAATCGTTGTCATTACCTATTCCGAACCCCTTTTTATAGTCTTGTAATATCTCTGGTGTATCACGATAAGGGTCGATAGTAATCGTGACGAACTCTATGTCCTTTCCGTAGACTCCTTTTTGCAATAAATCTTTCTTTAACTCTACCATTTTTTGTGTAGTGGTTGGACATACATCAGGACAGTGGGTATAAATAAATTCAACCAGCTTTAGCGTTGTCTTTTCTTTTCCGAAATTAAATGTTTCACCATTTTGAGTAATGAAAGTAGTGCTTGCTGGAATTGCCGTGTTTGCATCCCGAATAAGGAAATAAGAGATTCCTCCCGAAATACCCAAAATAACAGCAAGACTACAAATAATGTAAATCCTTTTCAAAACGATCCCCTCCTACCATTAAGATAAATAAGTTCTTGTAAAAAAGATATGGATATTTTGTGAATAAAAGTGGATGCGGCATAAAGTTTATTCCTTTATACTGTATTATAATTAGACATTTGTATCTGATTTTTCATCGTACGAAAGATGGTGTTTATATGAAAAAGGCTGGTAAAATCTTGTTTCAGCTTTCCATTCTTGTCATTATCTATCAAGTGGGGAACTTAACAGTCGAGTACTTGCACATGCAAATTCCGGGAAATGTGATTGGAATTGTTTTATTGTTTCTATTACTCTGGTCAGGTTTGATTAAGGTGGAACAAATCGAAAGTACAGTGGGATTTCTTCTTAAACATCTCGGTTTCTTTTTTATTCCGATTTCTGTCGGGCTAATGACATTAGGAGATATTGTCATAACAAAAGGCTGGATTTTACTAGTTATTCTTTTGATCAGTGCTTTTATTGGAATAGTTGCAGCAGGAAAAACAACTCAATCGGTCATTGAGAAAAATGAAAAGGAAAAAGTGGATTATCATGATCACGCTTTATAGTATTCTACTAACTGTTGCTGTCTATTTGTCTGCACGTTATTTTACTAAAAAATATCCCTCCCCATTAACGAGTCCTGTTTTTTTGAGTACAGTTATTATTATCATTATTTTGAAAATTTCTAAAATATCGTATCCGGATTATAAACAGGCTAAAATTATTATGACCTATCTGCTTGGACCTGCTACTGTTTCCCTGGCAGTTCCGATTTATAAGAATCGGGATTTATTCATAAAATATATATGGGCAGCTGTATCAGGTTTATTCATTGGAAGTATTTCAACAATCGCTTCAGCTCTTTTTATCGCCAAAGGATTACATCTTTCAAAAATTTATCTCCTTGGTATGACTGTAAAATCTGTTACTGTTCCCGTTGCAACGGAAATAGGGGGGATTATTCATGGGAATATCTCTCTTATCGCAGCGTTTGTAATTATTACTGGAATGATTGGGGCTATGTTTGGAGCCAAACTATTGAGTTGGTTTAAGATTGACCATCCTTTTGCCCGAGGTCTCTCCATTGGTACTATTGCCCATGGGATTGGAACAGCTGAGGCAGTTAAGGAAGGAGAAATCCAAGGAGCTGTATCAGGGGCAGCGATGGGGATTGCAGCAGTTTTAACTTCGATTATCGTTCCTTACATTATTAATTTTATTACCTAATAGGCTAATGTTAGTTGACAAATGTTGTTAATTACCGTATTCTTTAGAAGAATTAAATTTTTCCAAACAAAGGAGTATGTTTTATGTTAGGTGTCGTTCTTAACTAATCCATCAAATTGGATATTATCATTCCATCGTGCTCATTCATTTTTATTGGGAAATGAAGGGTTTATTTAGTCATGGAATGAGGTTAAGAACAATGGGCAAGCATAAGCATACACTTTTTTCAAAGTAGCTGTGTACACTTGTGTAGACAGTTTTTATTTTGGATTTTTTTAAGTGTGGAAAAATGAGTGGTATTCCATTCATTACCTTTAAGCCGCAATGACATTGTTCATTGCGGCTATTTTTATTTTAGGAGGCTTGTATAATGAATCAACATACGTTTCATATGCTTGAATTTCAACAAATAAAGGATGATATAGCCGCCTTTGCCTTAACGAAGGAAGGTAAAGAGAAAATACACAATCTTGCCCCATCAGGAAATGTAAAGCAAATAGAGGCTTGGCTTGAAGAGGTTTCAGAGGCAGTTGAGATACTGAAAATAAGTGCCAGTGTACCCGTTCATGGTCTTGATGGCATGACGACGATCTTAGGTAATATGAATAAAGGAGCAGCACTTAAAGTGGAGCAGTTATCAAAGCTTTATGACTTTTTGGATTGCTGCGGTAAGATGCGAAGGTACATGAAAGACAAAGCCTATTATGCACCAAAGGTATCTTCATATGTTGAGATTATTGATGACTTACCTGAACTAGCAGCTGAAATTATTCGCTGCGTTCGAAACGGCCGGGTAGATGATTACGCAACTAAGGAGCTATTAAAGGTAAGAAAACAAGTAGCTATACAAGAAGAGCGTTTAAAAGAAAAAACTATGCAGTTGATACGTTCTAATAAGTATAAAACCTATTTACAGGAAAATGTCGTCAGTCAACGGAATGGGCGTTATGTGATTCCGATTAAAAAGGAATATCGTACGAAAATAAGAGGGGCTGTCCTCGATACGTCAGCGTCAGGTTCCACACTTTTTATCGAGCCTGAAGAAATTGCTACCTTTCAGGATCAATTAACTTGGCTTCTATCAGATGAAGAGGTAGAAGTTCAAAGGGTGTTAAGTTATTTAACGGGATTGGTTGAGCAGAAGGAGCAGCAAATCCGCCTTGCTGTGGAAACCATGATAGAGTATGATTTCTTATTTGCAAAAGCAAAATATTGCCGGACAATTAATGGTTCAAAGGTGAAAATCAACCAATTTGAAGAAATGAAATTAATACAGGCGAGGCACCCTCTGCTAGGGAATAAGGGTGTTCCATTATCTTTTACAATGGGAAAGGAAGAAAAGGCACTGGTAATCACGGGCCCAAACACCGGTGGTAAAACAGTTACGATTAAAACGGTTGGTCTGTTAACTTTAATGGTTCAATGTGGTTTGCATATTCCAGCAGCTGAGGAAAGTAATCTTAGAATTTTTGATCGAATATTGGTTGACATTGGTGATGGGCAAAGTATTTCCGAAAATTTAAGTACCTTTAGTTCGAGAATTGTCAATATTATTGAAATCTTAAAAGAAACGAATAATCGAACATTAGCCTTATTAGACGAACTTGGGTCGGGAACTGATCCGGGTGAAGGAATGGGGCTTGCCACTGCCATCATGGAAACGCTTTATCAGAAGGGAGCTACCCTTTTAGCAACCACCCATTATAGTGAAATCAAAGAGTTTGCTGAGGAACATCCAGGTTTTTTAAAAGGATCAATGGAGTTTGATATTAGGACGCTTTCGCCAACCTACCGTTTACTCATTGGCAGGGGAGGAGAAAGCCAAGCGTTTGCCATTTCCTTAAGACTTGGGATGCATCCGGCTATTGTCGAACGAGCTCATTACATCACCTACAAAGAGGAAAAACACTATCAAATCCAAGAAAGCGATCGATGGAAATTAAAAGAATTAGAAAAACAGGTGATTATAAATAAATATCAGGAACGACCAAATCAATCCAAAAATGAAATACCACACTATCGTCAAGGGGACAATGTGAAAATTTCGCCTTCAAAAGAATATGGGATTATTTATAAGGGACCGGACCAGTTTGGTAATTATATAGTCCAAGTAAAAGGAGAAAAAATATCTTTAAACCATAAACGGTTGACCTTATATATTGCAGCAGATGAGCTGTATCCGGATGATTATGATTTTGATATTATTTTTCAATCGAAAGAGAATCGAAAAAAAAGCAAGCTTTTATCCAAAGAGCACCAAGAAAATATAACTATCGATTACTCAGAATAAAGGCAAACAGGATGTCTCTAAGGCTAAATCCCTTAAGAGACATCCTCATTACGATTATAGTAAAGAAGATGTTATCCAGCTATAAAGTACACACTACTTTTTTTGCATTAGATATTGTTGAGCGAGAAGTAACTTTACTTCATTATAACTTAAACCGGATTGAGTGTTTAATCGTTTTACTTCTTCAATATCTGTCCCGACGTTCGTATAACGTTTCTGAGTAGAAGACATACCTATTAACCCCCCTATAGTGAGAAGAAATATTTTTGGCAAATGAAAAGGTACATTTTTGTACATACTAGTAAAAAAGGAGGCGGTTCCCATTTTTTACGGTAAAAGGGCTAAAGAAGAAGAAATTGAAACCATTCTCGTCGACACTGAGGTATACTCTTGCTCGGACGATGCTTGTATCGGCTGGATGAGAAAAGATTTTGTCGCAGATGATCTTTTATGTCCAATGTGCGGCAATCAAATGTTACAGGAAATCAGAGAACTCCCAAAGATTTAAATAAATATACTATTGATAAAAAGACTGTCTCTTGATGACAGTCTTTTATTCTTCGCCAAAATCATAGAAATGTTCATCGTATGCTCTTTGTGCCGATTCTGAGGAAGTATATAAGGCATCATCATCCTCAATGACATGGAAGGTTTCATTAAGAAATAAGGCTAAAGCATTTGGATCTTTAGGGTGTTGAACAATCTCGGCTGCTTGCACATTTGCTACTGAAGGAACATGCGGGTTACGGTAGATAACATATACTTCATCCCCGGGCTTGGCATTTTCTAAATCAAGAATACTCATATATAAATACCTCCTTTACAAATTTTCGTTTTGCTGGCGAATTTCATCCCCGGTGATGATCATATTTGCTTCTTCAAGCACTTTATGCTCGTTTACTGAATCTCCTGGTGTATTTTTCTTATTGGGGAATACAGAACCATTTTCGATGGTCATTTGTGGCTGCTCATCTGCAGGTGTTAAATAATCCTTCTTCTTAGCCAATAGAATCATCTCCTTATAGTAACAGGTTTCACATAGAGAAAATGGTTTATGCCTTCCTATTTTTTTTCATAACGGAATATATTTTCTATATGAAAAAAACTCTCCATCAAACATGGAGAGTTTTTTTATTTCAATTTTCTTTTTTTGATAAACAATGGTCACATTCCATTAAGTAGCTTTCAGCTTGTTCCTCCATATGTTGACCACACTGTGGGCATTCCTTTTTCGGTAAGCTACGGAAAAATTCAACTGGATTTATTAACATGTAAACCCCTCCTTTAGTAATACAGTCTATTGCTGTAATTGTTGTTGTAGTACAGTTAGGTCAAAAAAATATCTAATATGGCTGATTTGTTTGAAACTACTCTTCTCTTTTTGATAAACAGCGGTCACATTCCATTAGGTAACTTTCAGCCTGTTCCTCCATGTGTTGACCACATTCAGGGCATTCCTTTTTCGGTAAACTACGGAAAAATTCAACTGGACTTATTAACATGTAAAACCCCTCCTTTATTAATACAGTTTATTTATTTTCCTCTTGTTATAGTACAGTATAAACAAAAAACATCTTTTTGTGTAGACTTTTTTTGAAAAAATTTATCAATTTTAAAAAAAATAAGTCTTTTATCCCAAAAACTTAATTATGAAATTATTCAATTTATATATAATCAGGGTTTTAAAAAAGGTAAAAAAAGAAGTATATATGGAAATATTACTTCCATAACTATTTAAATTACATTACAATCGTAGTAGAAAATACATTGTCGCATTGGGGGGATGTAGGTTAATGAGTGCAATGTTTGGTACTTTTCATCCATACTTTATTATTATCGCCATCGGTTTAACGCTCATGGCATCATATACAGCACTAGATATGTTTACCTTAATAAGATCTTCAAACCAGAATAAAAGACTTTTGTTCTTAGGCGGAACCTTATCCATGGGGATTGGAATATGGGTAATGAACTTTATGGCATTAATATCCGCTGACACGAATCGGTTGGCAAGCTATCATATTCCATTAACGATTCTTTCTATTTTTATTGGAATAGCCTTTACCGGAATGGCTTTCCTTTGGTTTTTTGGCAGAAGAGTTAATATCTATCACTTGTTAGTTGGCAGTTTATTTTTAACACTTGCAGTAATGGCCATCCAAGTAATTGGTTTATATTCAATGAATGTAAATATAGATTATAATCTCCCTCTTATGATTTTTTCGGGATTGTTAATCTTTGGATCCTTTTTTTTCTCATTGTGGATCCTTTTTTCCTCAAGTTATTCACAAGGTAATCAAGTCTGGTTAAAACCAATTAGTGCTCTTATCATAACAGCAGCTATTGCCGAAGGGCATTTTTTATTAAAGAGAGCTGCCGTGCTTACTAGTGGTGTAGTATCAGATAATCAAGCAGACAGCCCTTTTTTCATTTATTTAGTATTGTTTGTTTCCGTATTAATTATTGGCGGTTTGATTATTTCAAGTATGTTAATCAGTAAACAATTAGCTACAACGGATACTAACTTAAAAGATATTAAAGCTGCTCTTGACGCATCAACCATTGTTGCTATTACGGATCCTAAAGGGGTTATTACATTTGTAAATGATAAATTTGAAGAGATCTCTAAATATACAAAAGAAGAGATCATTGGTAAAAATCATCGAATCCTCAATTCAGGCTATCATTCAAAAGTATACTTCCGAAATTTATGGCAAACTATTCAGGCAGGCAAAATATGGCGTGGTGAGATACGGAACAAAGCGAAGGATGGCTCGTTTTATTGGGTGGACACAACCATTGTTCCTTTTTTAAATAAAAAGGGAAAGCCTGTCCAATATATTGCAATCCGCTCTGATATTTCTGATCGCAAAAAGGCAGAAGATCATCTTACAGAAATGATTAAAGAGAATGTTGATATAAAATTTGCCTTAGACCAATCGTCTATTGTTGCTTTTACTGATGCTAAAGGGACCATAACCAGTGTAAATGACAAGTTCTGTGAGATTTCTAAGTTTAGCCGGGAAGAATTACTCGGGCAAGATCATCGGATTCTTAATTCTGGTCATCATTCCAAGGAATTTTTTAAGAACTTATGGAAGACTATTGGTTCTGGTCAAGTTTGGAAGGGGGAGTTAAGAAATAAAGCGAAGGATGGAACCTATTATTGGGTTGATACAACCATTGTTCCGTTTTTAAATGAACAGGGAAAACCTTATCAGTATCTGGCTATCCGTAACGATATAACAGAGAGAAAGAAAACTGAAGAGGTTCTTCATCGTCAAGATAAGCTTGCCGCAGTAGGACAATTGGCGGCAGGGGTTGCTCATGAAATCCGTAATCCTCTAACATCGATGAAAGGTTATACAGAATTCTTACAGTTAGACGAAAAAGATCCAGAGCGGATGGAATTTTTAAATATTATTTTGGATGAGATTGAACGGGTCAATTCCATTGTGGAAGACTTCATGGTTTTAGCTAAACCTAAAGCGGTTGAGCTAGAGGAAAAGAATGTCGTACCTGTTATTCGAAATGTCGTTTCTTTGCTTGAATTTGAAGCAAGGAAAAAGAATGTCCGATTATCATTTGACTGTAATCAAGAGATTATCCAAATTGAATGCGATGAAAATCGGTTAAAACAGGTATTTCTTAACTTTATTAAAAATGGTATAGAGGCCATGCCAAATGGCGGAGATTTACTGGTCAAGACGGTTATTCATGAAAATAACGTCCAAATCTCTATCCAAGATTCAGGTGTTGGTATACCAAAAGAAAAACTAAAGAAATTAGGAGAACCATTTTTCACCACTAAGAAAAATGGGAATGGCTTAGGCTTAATGGTAAGTTTTAAAATTATTGAAAGTCATAATGGAAAAGTGTTTGTTGAGAGCGAACCGAATAAGGGTACAACTTTCAATATATTATTACCGGCCAAAATTGCTTAAAACGAGAGGAAACTCTCGTTTTTTTAATGAGATAAGGAAGTATAAAAATTTTCGACTTTGAGAATTGTCCAGCTCCAGCGCCTAGCCCCTCGATGGTCTACAGCCAATCCGTCCAAAAGGTTAAAAAGAAACCTTTCGGCAGGCTCGTCTTATGCTTGTCGGGGCTGATCAAGGCGCTTGCGCTTTTCTAATTAAAAATATTCTCCCTCAATTTGGTTTTGACGGGGGTTTTCACCTATACTATAATTAGAATGTTATGGACTAAAACTCGAGGTGAATGAACTGTGTTTG
>NZ_PGVE01000090.1 GCF_002860255.1 Neobacillus cucumis | reverse complement strand
TGCGCTTTTCTGATTTACTTATCAGTGCTTTTGACTCTTGGAAGAATTTTGTTTAATTGAACTTGTTTTCGGCGTTCCCACGTCAATTCATTATTTGGATCAAATTGCTCAAGGAATGAGATGACTTCCTTGGTGATTGGGGTTGGTGTAGAAGCACCGGATGTTACGGCAACTGTCTTGGCATCTTTTATCCAATCAATTTCTAATTCGGATATATCCGCGATACGATAGGCTTTTGTTCCGGCAATATCCTCTGAAACCTGAGCAAGGCGATTTGAGTTATTACTTTTTGGGTCTCCAACAACAATGGTAACGTCCGCTTCTGTTGCTTGTCCCGCCACTGCTTCCTGACGGATTTGTGTCGCATGGCAAATTTCATTGTATACTTCTACATGCGGATATTTTTCTTGTACCTTTTTCATTGTATCAGAAACATCCCATTGGCTCATGGTAGTCTGGTTAGTAACGATGAGTTTATCACTTTGAACGGTTAATGCTTCAACATCAGCAGGGGTTTCTACTAATTGAACCATATCTGGTGCAACACCAACTGCTCCTTCAGGCTCTGGGTGCCCTTTTTTCCCAATATAAATGACTTGGTAGCCTTGCTTGGTTTTTTCCTCAATCAAATCATGTGTTCTGGTTACATCTGGGCAAGTGGCATCAATGGCAACCAGACCCTTCTTTTTGGCAAGTTCACGTACTTCTGGAGAAATGCCATGGGCGGTAAATATAACAGTCCCTGAATCCACCTTTTCGAGGATATCCATCCGATTTTTACCGTCAAGAGTGATAATACCTTCCTCAGCAAAGGCATCAGTTACATGTTTATTATGAACAATCATTCCTAAAATGTAGATTGGACGAGGCAGTGTTTTATCTAAAGCGGCATTTCTTGCAATGACCATGGCATCAACAACACCATAGCAGTAACCGCGTGGTGATATTTTTATAATTTGCATAGGAAAAAGTCCCCCTAATTGAACTTTGATTTACTTATACTAAGCAGCTAACTTAAAGGCTTTTCTGTTAGTCTATGTATTTATTATATAAAACTAATAGATATAATACAAAGATACATTTTTCCTTTAAAATTATTGGAAAAATAAAAGAATGCTGGGCTGCAGCATTCTGGTAAAATTAAATATACATCTTTGGTACGGAACTGCCTTTTTGTGATTTTACGGAACGTTCCTTTTGGATTTCATTTCGGTTGGTTTGCTGATTGGAAGTTGACGATTCCGTACTTTCGCTGCTGGAAGATTCTTCTAAGGCTGATTGAGTTTTTGTATCTTTATTGGATGAATCTGTGTCTTTTGTGGCATTTTTAAATCCTCTATATAGCTTCCACATAGCAGGTATATTTTTTACCATTGGACCGTACTGTTGGATCATTGGTCCGATTGACTGTGCCGTCTTTAAGACTTGCTGGGTATTGTTTAAGATTCCGGTTAATCCTCCAGGATTGCTTAAGGATTGCAATAACCCGCCTCCGCCTCCAGCTGCTCTGCCTAATCCTGGCACTCCGGCTCCGCCAGCTCGGCCTAATCCCATCATTCCGCCTGGTGCACTTGCTTGAGTCCCTCTTCCAAGCAGTCTAGAGAGTATGCCTCCGCCAGCTCGATTCATCGGTCCAGATCCCATCCTTGCACCCATCATTTGGTTTCCTCCGCCGAATGGTCCAGTTGGCGGCCTCATCATCATAGGGTTCCTTCCGAAAGAGGGCCCCCCAGGCCCCATCATTGGACCACCGCCTCCGAACATCTGTGGGCCCATTCCGCCGCCGTTAAAGGGCATTCTTGGTCTTGGCTGCATTCCATGACCTCCTTCCAGTATGACTTAATACATTAAAATATGCATAAATCCAAATTTGGTTTAGGTTTTACACACAGAGAAAAATTAATTTTCGTTTTAAAATTTGCCTAAAAAGTAAAAGCTGTGAATAAAAAGGAAAGTTAACTGGTTATTTAGGTGAAATTTTACTATAATAACATGATGGAAATAGAGCAGGATGTAAAACTGAGGAAGTACTACTCCATAAATATGATTAATAACAATAAGGAGCTATTTTATGAGAGCAAATCAATTTGAACGTTTTAAGTTTCAGCCTTTTATCATAGAAGCACTGAACCAATTTGGCTTTTTTGAGCCTACAGAAATTCAGGAACGGATGATCCCATTAGTTTTAAAAGGAGAAAGTGCCATCGGACAATCCCAAACTGGGACAGGAAAAACATTTGCCTATGTTTTACCAATACTGGAGGGGATTGATCCTGCTCGGCAAGAAGTTCAGGCGGTTATTACTGCGCCAACAAGAGAATTAGCCTCGCAAATATATCATCAAATACTGAAGGTTACTGAACATTGCAGTCCTGAAAGTCAAATAATGACTAGATGCTATATTGGTGGAACGGATAAGCAGCGGACGATTGAAAAATTAAAGGTACAGCCGCAAATCGTTGTGGGTACTCCTGGGAGAATTAAAGATCTCATGGTGGAGCAGGCCTTATTTATCCATACATCCAACATTCTTGTTGTTGATGAGGCGGATATGATGCTTGATATGGGATTCATTGAAGATGTCGATCAGGTTGCAGCCAAAATGCCAGAGAAACTCCAAATGCTAGTGTTTTCTGCCACCATTCCGGAAAAGTTGAAACCATTTTTGAAGAAATATATGGAAAACCCAAAGACGGTCCAGATTGATTCCAAAAGAAAAGCAGCCGAGAATTTAATTCAATACTTATTACCATCCAGACACCGAAATAAAAAACAGCTGGTCCATGATGCATTGCTTGCTTATAATCCATATCTAGCCATTGTTTTTACAAATACAAAAAAAATGGCAGAAGAGGTTGCCTATTTCTTAAACGAAAAGGGATTAAAAGTCGGCCGGGTCCATGGTGATTTAAGCCCTCGGGAACGTAAAAAAATGATGAAACAAATACAAGACCTAGAGTATCAGTATATTGTTGCTACCGATCTGGCATCAAGAGGAATTGATATTGAAGGCGTCAGCCATGTCATAAATTATGAACTGCCAACTGATTTGGACTTTTATATTCACAGGGTGGGACGAACGGCACGAGCTGGTCATTCGGGTATTGCCCTTACCATTTATGAAAATTCCGATGAGGATGCATTAAACCGTTTAGAAAAAATGGGTATTCAGTTTAAACATGTTGATTTCAAGAATGAGGGGATTGAAGAAATCGACGATAGAAATAAACGGAAAACTCGTGTAAAAAAAGAAGATGAAGCAGACCGGACTGCTAAATCATTGGTCAAAAAACCACAAAAGGTAAAGCCTGGTTATAAAAAGAAAATGCAGTGGGAACTGGATAAGATAAAAAAACGTCAGCGAAAGATAGAGAAAAGAAAGAAATAATTATTAATGAGGGAGAGAATTAGAATGTTGAAAATCGGCTCACATGTCTCCATGAGTGGAAAAGACATGCTGCTTGCAGCAAGTACTGAAGCAGTATCGTATGGCGCCAATACATTTATGATTTATACGGGTGCACCTCAAAATACTAGACGAAAGAAAATTGAAGACTTGAATATAGAAGCAGGCAGAAAACATATGGAGTTGAATGGGATTACAGAAATTGTGGTCCATGCTCCATACATCATAAATATTGGTAACACAACCAATCCGGATACATTTGAATTAGGAGTAAGATTCTTGCGTAGTGAAATAGAAAGAACAGAGGCTATAGGAGCGAAACAAATAGTGCTTCATCCAGGGGCTCATGTTGGAGCTGGAACAGAGCTTGGCATTAAAAAAATCATTGAGGGCTTAAATGAAGTATTAACTGGTAAGGAACAGGTCCAAATTGCATTAGAAACTATGGCAGGAAAAGGTTCCGAGTGCGGAAAATCTTTTGAAGAACTGGCAATGATTATGAACGGAGTTACCTATAATGATAAGTTATCCGTTTGCTTTGATACGTGTCATACACATGATGCAGGTTATAATATTGTTGAAGACTTTGATGGTGTTTTGAATGAATTTGACAATATTATTGGCTTAGACAAGCTTAAGGTACTTCATATCAATGATAGTAAAAATTCAGTTGGGATGAGAAAAGACCGCCACGAGAATATTGGTTTTGGTCATATCGGATTTAAGGCACTTAACTATGTGGTTCATCATCCACAATTACAGGATATTCCTAAGATTTTAGAGACTCCTTTTGTAGGTGAAGACAAAAATAATAAAAAAGCGCCGTATAAATTTGAAATCAACATGCTTCGAGAACAAGTGTTTAATGAAAACCTGTTAGATGAAATCTTGCAAGGATAAGTAAAAAGCTGTGCTTTTAGCACAGCTTTTTATTGCTTTGTAAATTGGATTAAAAGCTTATTAACTTCTCGTGCGGTTTCAGGTCCAGCTGCTTTAGCTATTTGTTTTACTAATTGAGTACGCTGTGTATTATCGAATATATTAATGTTTTTACCTCTTAAGTACTCGGCAATCTTTTTTGCCTGTTGGAGACTAACAGGAATATTAAACTGATTCCCATACTTTACAAGCTCTTCTGCTGTGATTGTATTGATTTTATGATTAATGATGCTTTCAAATATTTTCACTCTCATCACTCCTCCATGCTAATGTATGAAGAAGGCAATAGAGTGTGACAATGGATTAAAAAGCAAAGTGACTGGAGCCTTTACAATTGGATATTCCTATTGTATACTACTTGAAGTTAAATCGGAATGATTCTTATAATTAAAAGTGAGAGTGTAAAATATGCAAGCCATTATTGAAATAAAAGATCTTTTCTATAGATATGAAAAAGATAGTGTTCTTGAAGATATTAACATAACCATACCGGATGGATCCTTTCTGGCTATAGTGGGGCCCAACGGTTCAGGTAAATCAACCTTGTTAAAATTAATTTTAGGATTATTGAGGCTGCAAAAAGGGAACATTTATTTATTTGGTCAAGAAATAAGTAAATTTAAAGATTGGCAAAAAATCGGTTATGTTTCTCAAAAGGCAAACTCCTTCAATACCGGATTCCCTGCTACAGTATTTGAAGTAGTATCGAGCGGATTGACCAAAAAACTGGGTCTGTTTAACTTTCTAAAAAAAGAAGACAAACAGAAGGTTTCCGATGCATTAGAGGCAGTAGGGATGAAGGCGTTTAGTCATAGGAATATTGGTGAGCTTTCTGGGGGACAGCAGCAAAGGGTATTTATTGCTCGTGCGCTTGTAAGTGAGCCTAATTTATTGATATTGGATGAACCTACAGTTGGAGTGGATGCGGAAAATGTTCATTCTTTCTACCAAATGCTTGCAGACTTAAATACCAACAGAGGGATCACGCTATTATTGGTTACTCATGATATAGGAACCATTTCAGATAAGGTGACACATGTTGCCTGTTTAAATAAACATTTACATTTTCATGGGGATACAGAAGAATTTGAACAACTTAGTAATATGAATGGATTGTCTAAAGTTTATGGTCATGATGTTCATGTCCTCGCCCATAACCATGAACATGAACATGGAGGCGTTAAAAATTGATTCAAGGTATTTTTCATTATGAGTTTTTACAGAATGCCTTTCTTACAGGAATTATGATAGGTGTTCTTGCCCCGTTATTGGGTGTATTTATTGTCGTTAGGCGGTTATCATTAATTGCGGATGCATTAAGCCATGTTACATTGGCAGGTATTGCAGCAAGTCTGCTGGTTGAAAATAAATTTGCTTTCCTGGCTGGCTTAAACCCGCTTTATATGGGAATGGTTTTTTCTGTAGGGGGTTCCTTGTTTATTGAAAAATTGAGAGGAGTTTATAAACACTATCAGGAATTAGCTATCCCAATCATCATGTCAGGTGGAATTGGATTAAGTGTAATTTTTATTTCACTTGCAAATGGATTTAATACCGACTTATTCAGTTATTTGTTTGGAAGTGTATCTGCGGTCAGCAGAACTGATTTATGGGTTATCCTTATTATTAGTATTTTGGTCATATTATTAATTATTCTATTGTATAAAGAACTATTTTTACTTTCCTTTGATGAGGAACATGCCAAAGCCTCAGGAATACCTGCAAAAAGTATTCACTTCATTTTTATTGTAATGGTAGCTCTTGTAATTGCTGCTTCAATGAGAATAGTTGGAATATTATTGGTTTCCTCTTTAATGACATTGCCAGTGGCAGCAAGTATTCGCGTTGCTAAAGGTTTCAAACAGACCATTTATTTATCAGTTATTTTTGGTGAACTGTCTGTATTAGGGGGCCTTTTTACGGCCTATTATCTTGATCTTGCTCCAGGTGGGACGATTGTTATGATTGCAGTACTCATCTTATTAATAGCTATCCTATACAAAAAGTCAGCCCGTGCATTAGGAGGTGGAGCTAAGTGAATGTGAATGAAGCCATACAATACTTAAAAGAAAATGGTTTCAAGCAGACAGGTAAAAGAGAAGATATGCTGCAACTATTCGCAGATAGTGACAAATACTTAACGGCGAAGGATGTTCTGGACTTGTTAAAAGATGATTATCCAGGCTTAAGCTTTGATACCATTTATCGAAACCTTTCGTTATTTGTAAGTATGGGTATTCTAGAAATGACTGAGTTATCTGGGGAAAAACACTTCCGTTTTACCTGCTCAAGAAATCACCATCATCATCATTTTATCTGCTTAGACTGTGGAAAAACGAAAGAAATTGAAACCTGCCCAATGGACGGATTAAGTGAAAATTTAAAAGGATATGATATTTCTGGGCATAAATTTGAAATCTATGGAAGATGTCCTGAGTGCCATTAAAAAACAGCTTGTGATTACACAAGCTGTTTTTTACGTACGGTTTCATGTTTCTTTAACCAATTCTCAACCCAATCATATGCCTCGTTCCAATTCTTCACACGGATAACACCCTCTGGTATCGGATCCTGGTTATAAGGGGTATCAAAAAGAATAACTGGAATTCGGCATTCCTCATGAATCATGACGGCATTATCATGTTTATCCTCAAAGAAAACATCAACTTTATGTTTTTTGGCAGTTTCCACCTTATCATGTGAACCGATTAATTCAATATGGTGAAAGGTTAATCCATTCTGAAAAAACCATTCCTCTGTTACATCAAGTAAATGAGGTCCACGTGCACTTATGAAAAAAAGTTCATGTGTCTGTTTCCATTTATTTAATACGTCAATTGCGCCTTGTGCCGGAGGAGAGCCTTTGTAGATAATCGGTTCATTTTCCGTGAACCATTGTGCAAATTCCTTTTCAGGCACATTCACAAAAGGTGTCAACTCGTACTGATTAACATCTTCATATAAAATATTTAACTTAAATGCCCTGTTAATAAATGGAAGCAGTGAGGCAGGGGAGGTAACGGTGCCATCTATATCAATACCAAATCTTCTCATTCCATCGTCCCCTTCGTTGTGGTTAAGTTCTCTTTATATTGTACCAAAGACCTGACAACAATAAAGGGTTATTTTTAGTAGTAATATTACCGTATTTCATATAAATAACTATTTTAGACAAACATTAACATACTAAAAACCGTCAGGTAGTCCACAATAATAAATGCTCCTATTACTGAAAGTGAGGGATTAGGATGGCAGATGAAAGAGACACGAAAGTGCAAGAAGCGCTTCGAGGACCTATTATTGGAGAAGATATACCAAATTCTCCTTCAGCATATAGGGAAGAAACAGCTTCAGAAGTGGCAGAGCCAATTAAAACTTCTTACTCCTTAAAGAAGTCGGAGAATACTCCTGAAATTGGTGCATCTGTACCTATCCGTTCTTCTCGATATAGAGAAGAATCAGCAGCAGAGATCGCTGCACCTGTTCCTGTTACATTACGCAATAATCAAACAAATGCGCAGCAGCAACAGACTGGAGCTGCCGCAGGAACAGGGATGGGTGTCCTTGCCTTAGCGTTATCAATTTTATCACTGTTTGTAATGCCTATACTGTTTGGTGCTGCAGGAATTGTGTTAGGATTCGTAGCAAGAAGAAGGGGTGCAGAAGGCCTTGGTGCTTGGGCGATTGGTATTGGAGCAATATCAATTATTGTCGGCATCTTTATTCTTCCGTTCTTTTAACAGACTGCGCAGGAGCAAAAAGAAACCCGGTAGCCACTACCGGGTTTTTGTTTGATTTACTTACTTTTATTACTTAACTTTTCTTCTTCCGCTTTTTTTAGGAAATACTCTTCAGCGACTTGGTCGATTTCTTTTTTTAGCTCTTCGACCATTTGGGCTTCAGGAACCTTACGGACAATTTCACCTTTTCTAAACAACAATCCTTCCCCGCGGGCGCCAGCAATGCCGATATCCGCTTCACGGGCTTCACCAGGACCATTTACTGCACAGCCTAAGACTGAAACCTTAATTGGTGCTTTGATCTTTGAAATATATTCCTCTACTTCATTTGCTATAGAAATAAGGTCAATTTCAATTCTTCCACAAGTTGGGCAAGAGATCAGTGTGGCCGCATTAGAAGAAAGACCAAATACTTTTAAAAGCTCACGGGCAACTTTAACTTCTTCTACAGGGTCTGCACTCAAGGAAATACGTAGTGTGTTTCCGATTCCTTTACTGATAATTGCTCCTAATCCGGCAGCACTTTTTACAGTACCTGAGAATAGAGTGCCTGATTCTGTAATCCCTAAGTGTAATGGATAATCGAAAGCACGGGCAGCTTTCTCATAAGCCTCGATAGCAAGATTAACATCAGAGGCCTTCATGGAAACAATAATATCATGGAAATCTAAGTCTTCAAGGATTTTGATATGATGAAGAGCACTTTCCACCATACCATCTGCTGTAGGATACCCATATTTTTCTAGGATTTTCTTTTCAAGTGATCCTGCATTTACCCCAATGCGAATAGGAATCCCACGTTCTTTAGCAGCTTTAACTACTGCTTCAACCTTTTCTCGTTTACCAATATTTCCTGGGTTAATCCGAATTTTATCGGCACCGCCTTCTATTGCCTTTAGTGCTAATTTATAATCAAAATGAATATCAACTACGAGAGGTATATTAATTCTTTTTTTAATTTCTGAAATTGCATTTGCAGCACGTTCATCCGGACAAGCTACCCGGACAATTTGGCATCCTGCTTCTTCCAATCGTTTTATTTCAGCAACAGTTGCTTCGACATCATGGGTTTTCGTTGTGGTCATACTTTGAATAATAATTTCATTGTTTCCGCCAATCGTTAAATTTCCTACTTTAATTGGCCGTGTTTTGGTGCGATGTATTATTTCACTCACGTGTAATTCGCTCTCCTTTAAATATGGATTCGAATCCAGATAAATCCGATTTATTGCCCGAGTTTACGGGACTGTACTCTTAATGTTCTCACAAACCATAATCATTGAATAGAACAACATGATTAGAGGTTCATCTTATTTTATCAGCCATTTGCTATTTTTGACAAGATTAACGACTATCCTCTTTATTTTGAGTAATCTGGAAAATGATATGTAGAACCAATTTGAATTTTTTCAGGAGTCCTTCCACTATTCAATGCTTGAAAGTCTTCAATTAAGTCTTGGATGGACACAGGAAGTGATTTATTTATTCTATGCTCAACAATAGATATAACGGTATCGCCTGGTTTTACCTCTGCATCAAAAGATGGTATACCTGTTTTGGCAGGTGGAGCAGATTTTTCAACCTTAGCGTCAACTTGCTGAGGGGAGGAGGTTGGAAGGGTGCCGACTGTAAGATCGTAATAAATAACGTATATAACTAAGATTGCTAGTAGAAAGCCGAATAATTTTTTCACGGGACAAGCCTCCAAGTTAGGGATGTTTGTACATTCGTATGCTTGTCCACATTAGATTAGAACAAAAAAACGTCCGCTGAAGGACGTTTTTATTGTTCATTTTTCGGTTTTGGGACTTCCTTAATAGCAAGGTATAACACGATGATTACAACAAACCAATTAATAAGGAAACTGTTAGGCACGGTGGTTTGAATAGCCGTCATAATGGTAAAAAATAGAGTAGGCAATGTTTCACTATACGCTGCCATTCTCCACAATTGCCTGTAATTAAGCCTTCTGTTACCTTTTAAAGCTAAACCTATTAAGGCTAAAATAGATACTTCAATGAAACTTGCAGCACTTGAGAATACATATATAAATAATGATACAACCGGAATAATAATTCCTTTCATTCCTTCGATTGTATCAACAAAATTGAACAAATCGCTATTGGTAATATGTATATCATTCATCATCGAATATGGATAGCTTTCAACCCTGCCTGCAGAGGATAAGGCAAATTCATCCTTTAATAAAGCGAAAGCATTTCCTTCATCTGCAACATCATCTTCTGAAATTGCACCAGTAGGATCAAAAATAATGGTAAAATTCCCTTTGTTAATGGTAATAGGCACCTCAGTTTTAGCAATCAGCTGGCCGTTTTTAATCGAAAAAGCAGGAGCCTGGTCTTTTAAAATCGATTTTGCAGCGTCAATCCCCTGTGTTAGTGCCGTACTAAAATAAATAATGGATGGAAGGATGGAGATGAACGTTAAGAAAAATACATAAAAAATTGTTTTGCCGATTCCCTGAAAGCGAAATAAAGCAATATCCCTTGGAGAATAGATACTTTTATAAAATTGTTTGAAGATATTCATAAATAACCACCTTTAAAGTAAAACAAATTTAAATTTAGTTTGCAGTTCATAGTAGAAAACAGAACATGAACTCAAATTCTATTGTAGCTTGTGTCATTAATATATACAAGAATGTAGCGGTTTTGAAACTATTTTGATGCTAGATCGTAGAAAGATAAAGAATGAAAGAAGGATGGGAAGAGATGGAAGCAGTTTATTGGATTATCATAGGTATTCTTTTTGCAGTAGCCTTTATTGGTTTGATTTATCCTATTATACCTAGTGTACTATTCCTACTAGCTGGATTTCTATTGTATGGCGTGTTGTTTTCCTTTGAGCCTTTCAATTGGCTGTTTTGGTTGATTCAGGGATTATTTGTCGTCTTATTGTTTGCAGCCGATTATATAGCTAACTTAATCGGTATAAAAAAGTACGGTGGTTCAAAGGCCGGGGTTTGGGGAAGCACACTTGGTATTTTAGCTGGGCCGTTTGTCATTCCCATATTTGGAATATTAATTGGTCCATTCATAGGGGCGATTGCAGCTGAGCTCTTAGTAAATAGAAGAAGCTTTAATGAAAGCGTGAAGGTTGGATTCGGCTCGGTCATTGGATTTATTAGCAGCGTTGTGACAAAAACAATTATTCAAGTAATTATGGTGGGGTATTTTTTAATCGTTGTTCTTTAATAGAAAGCACTGTTACCATGTTAAAAGCCACTTTTATTCAAGTGGCTTTTTTAAGTATTTATCTAATCACTGTTCTAAGTATAGCTTCTAATTAATGCCACAAATTTCAAATGGACAGTTTTGACAATCTACTTCACTTTTTAAATAAGGTAGATTCTTAATGGTAAACTTTTGATTTTCATATAGAATAATATCTTTCTCACGGAGTTCTTTTAAGGCACGTTGAATGACTTCTCTTGTGCCATACGTTAAGTTGGCGAGTTCCTGATGGGTTAACGGGAGGTCAATCAATAGGCCATCCTCAGTTTTTACTCCGTAAGAATTGCATAGGCGGATAAGGATTGAATATAAGCCCCCTTTTTTACCATTCATTATTAAGTCTTGACACTTCATCTGTGCCTTAATATATCCAGTGCTTAACCATGCCGCCAAAGCATTCATTGCTTCAGGATCCGTCAAAATAAATTCCTCAAATAGTTCTCTTTTTATAGAGAGAAGCTCACAGTCTGTCAAAGCCTTAGCATAAAACTGATATTGAGGATTGGCTTTAAAAAGCTGATACTCTACAATTACTTCCTTGTCAGTTAAGACTTTTAAAATAAATTCCTTTCCACGTAAGTGAACCCTGCCTAGAGCAATACTTCCTTTGAGTATTAAGTAAACATACTCAACAGAATCTTTTTCATGAAAAAATACTGTACCAGCTTTAACCTTTTGAATAGGCTCTTTTTTTTGAAAGAATTGTAACATTAGACTATATATTGAAATGCTTGTGGTCGGCATATTACTCACTCCTTTTGATCCTTACAAGTTGATTAAAATCCTTAATAAAAAACATGTCAATAAGTCATTAACGTGAGATGGAAGTGCTTTTGAAAGGATATGACAAAAATCGTTGACAGGATGCTAGTTTGATGAATCATGACAATTTTTCGAAAATTAATAAGGAAACTCTCTGGTGTTTTTTTACTGGTATAAATTTCTTTAAAAAGGACATTGTATTTATGTTGGGTATCCGTAAGCATTTTATTTGAAACGAAAAACCAACTTTGGTATCTTTAAGGCAAAGCTTTAGAAATATTCTTATAAATCCTACGGAAATAAGGTATCTAAAGCCCCCAAAAAAATTAATACGTACATATTAGGAGGAATTAATCATGGCATTTGAATTACCAAAATTACCTTATGCAGAAGATGCACTAGAACCACACATTGACAAGGAAACAATGAATATCCATCACACTAGACACCACAACACATATGTTACAAACTTAAATAATGCATTAGCAGGTAATGAAGAATTACTTTCTAAATCAGTTGAGGAAGTAATTTCTAATTTGGATGCGGTTCCAGAAGCTGCACGTACAGCTGTACGTAACAATGGCGGCGGTCATGCTAACCACTCTTTATTCTGGCAGATCCTTTCTCCAAATGGCGGCGGTGCCCCAACTGGTGAATTAGCTGACGCAATCAATAGCAAATTTGGCAGCTTTGAAAGTTTCAAAGAAGAATTCGCTAAAGCAGCAACTACACGTTTCGGTTCTGGCTGGGCATGGTTATCTGTAAACAATGGTGAATTAGAAGTTTCCAGCACTCCAAATCAAGATTCTCCATTAATGGAAGGAAAAACTCCAATCCTTGGGTTAGACGTTTGGGAGCATGCTTACTATTTAAAATATCAAAACAAACGCCCAGACTATATTGGTTCTTTCTGGAACGTTGTAAACTGGGATGAAGTTTCTAAGCGTTATAACGCAGCGAAATAATTTAATCAATAAAAGGCAGCTTTTAGCTGCCTTTTTTCATTTATTTAAAGTTTGTATAATAACCTTGTTCATGATAAAGACTACCCTTATGACAAAGGGGAGTTTTTTTATGGCAAAAAAATTTAAGATTTTAGGTGACGTAGAATTAACTAAGGATTTATCACTTTTGCTAATCATCGGCGGTTTGTATTCATTAAGTGTTGCTTTGTCCAATACCTTTGTGAATATTTATTTGTGGAAGCAAACAGGACAGTATTCTGATATTGCACTTTATAACCTGTCAATAGTCATATTACAACCGTTAACATTTATATTGGCCGGGCGGTGGGCAAAGAAAATTGATCGAGTGATTGTACTTCGGATTGGTGTCATCTCATTAGCGTTATTTTATTTAGCTGTTCTGGTTACGGGGACAAATGCATCTACTTATTTACTTTTATTAGGGGCTCTCTTGGGGATTGGTTATGGTTTCTATTGGCTGGCTTACAATGTGTTAACCTTTGAAATTACAGAACCAGAGACACGAGATTTTTTTAATGGATTTTTAGGGATATTATCTTCTGCAGGAGGAATGATTGGACCGATTGCAGCAGGGATTATCATCACAAGATTTGAACAGTTTACCGGTTATACATTTGTTTTTGGCTTATCACTAGCATTATTCGGATTAGCTGTATTTATGAGTTTTTCATTAAAACCCAGACCCGCGTCAGGGAGATACTGTTTTAAACGGATTATTGAGGAAAGGAAGCAAAACGAAAATTGGCGATTAATTACAAATGCTCATTTTTTTCAAGGATTACGTGAGGGAACTTTTGCTTTTGTTATCTCTGTTTTTGTATATATTTCAACTGGAAGTGAGATGTCTTTAGGGACATTTGGCCTGATTAATTCAGGAATTTCCTTTATTGCTTATTATTTTGCGTCACGATTGATTAAGAAAAAGAATCGAAAAAAAGCCATTTTGATTGGCGGAATTATACTTTATGCTTCAGTCCTGCTGATTGTTTGGGATTTGAACTTTGTTAAATTATTATTATATGGAGGGCTAATCGCCATAGCGTATCCGCTCTTGCTAGTCCCTTATAGTTCGACTACATATGATGTGATTGGTTCAGGATGGAAAGCTGCAGAAATGAGGATAGAATATATTGTTGTTCGGGAAATATACCTGAATCTCGGCAGGATTGTGTCGATCCTAGCCTTTCTGGCAGCTATTACTTGGTTTAATGAGGAACAAAGTATTCCGATTTTATTATTCTTTTTGGGTGCTGGTCATTTATTAATTTATTTGTTCATTAGAAGGGTTCGAATACCTGCAGATAAAGCGGTGAGTTAATGACTCATCGTTTTTTTATATGTACATCTAAAATAACTTAATTTGGTCCAGGATTTTTAACAAAATTGGTAAGGGTTATTCATAGAAAAATAAAACATTATCCTATAAAATAAAGAAAGTTATGTTAGCCGCAGTAAAGGAAGTGTATATAAACCTTGAATCTTAAAAAGAAAAAGAAAAGAACACATGTCCCGTTTCGTTTAAATATGGTGTTTTTTGTGGTATTTATCCTTTTCTCTGTTCTCATCCTTCGTCTTGGAGAACTGCAAATTGTCTTTGGTGATGATTTTAAACGTGAAATTGAACGGACCGAGGATATTACCGTTAATAACCCTGTTCCAAGGGGGAAAATGTATGACCGAAATGGACAAACAATTGTAGATAATAGTCCTTTAAATGCGATTACTTATACTAAAAGTCAAAATGTGACGCAAGAGGAGATGTTGAACACCGCAGGGAAATTAGCAAAGCTCATTCAGATGGATACATCCAAGGTTCCTGTTCGTGACAAAAAGGATTATTGGATTATGAAACATCCAAAAAAGGCTAAAGCGAAAATTACTAAAAAAGAATGGGCTTTATACAATGAGAAAAAATTAGACGATAAGGAAATTTATCAGTTACAACTGGATCGAGTTACTGACGAGGAGATCAACAGCATTAAAGGAGAAGAGCTTGAAACACTCGCTATTTATAGTAAATTCAATAGTGGCTATGCTCTAACACCGCAGATTGTTAAAAATAAAAATGTTTCAGCAGCAGAATATGCCATTGTCAGTGAAAATTTAGCTAATTTGCCTGGTGTGGATACAACCACAGACTGGGAACGTAAGTATACATTTGGTAATACCCTACAATCTATTCTAGGGGATGTCACTTCGTCCGAATCGGGTATTCCAAAGGAACAGTTAGATAAATATCTTGCTCGTGGATATAGCAGAAATGACCGCGTAGGGAAAAGCTATCTTGAATTAAAATATGAAGATGTTCTTCATGGACAAAAGGCAAAAGTGAAAAACGTAACTGACAAATCAGGAAAAATCCTCTCGACTGAAGTTGTTTCGGAAGGAAAGCGTGGGGATGACTTAGTTTTAACGATTGATATGGAGCTTCAGCAGCAGGTTGAAAAAATAATCGAAGAAGAAATGTGGTCTGCTAAAAGTAAACCTAATACTGGTGTTATGGATCGTGCCTTTGTCGTTGTCACGAATCCCAATACAGGTGAAATATTGGCAATGGCCGGAAAACTAATTGGTAAGGACAGTAAAGGAAAGACAGTCATGAAAGACTATGCTAGTGGTACTTTTACCAGCTCTTACAATGTGGGGTCAGCGGTCAAAGGTGCTACTATTTTAACTGGTTATCAAACTGGTGCAATTAAACCTGGAACAATCCAACGAGATGAACCATTAGTGATTAAAAATACACCTATAAAAAAATCATGGAAAACCTTTGGTTCCATTAATGATTTAAGAGCCTTACAGGTTTCTTCCAACGTTTATATGTGGAAGACGGTTATTGCAATGGCCCATGGAAAATATGTTCCTAATGGAACACTTAATATGGAAACTGCAAAGACCTTTAATACCATGCGGCAATCTTTTAGCCAATTTGGTCTGGGAACAAGGACTGGAATTGACCTTCCAAATGAAATGAGCGGCTTCCCAGGAACAGAGAATATTCCGGGTAAACTTCTTGACTTTGCCATTGGCCAGTATGATACGTACACCCCAATGCAATTAGCACAATACGTTTCAACGATCGCTAATGGGGGGAATCGTGTCCAGCCGCATATCGTCAAAGAAATTCGCGAACCAGTAATGGATAGTAATGAGTTAGGACCAATCGTTGAAGAAATGGAACCTAAGGTCCTAAATCGTATTGATATGAAAGATGCTTGGATCAAGCGGGTTCAAGAAGGCTTCCGAATGGTTATGCAAGTCGGTGATGGGACGGCGAAAAGTTACTTTGGGAGTGCACCATACCATCCTGCAGGTAAAACCGGAACAGCCCAGGCATTTTATGATGGAACCGATAAAACAAAACGTGGAACAGAAGTGTGGAACTTAAGTCTTGTCAGCTACGCGCCATCCGACAATCCGGAAGTAGCACTGGCTGTAGTTGTGCCATGGGCTTATCAAGGAAACAGCGGTCCAAGTATCAACAACTTAATTGGCCGGAGAGTTTTAGATGCTTATTTTGATCTAAAGAAAAAACATCAAATTACTGATGGAACTACTGGCACTGATCAACAAGCTGACCAAACTGCAGCTGATTCTACACAAAACTCCCAGTAAAATAGATCAATAATTTAATATTTTAATAGCCACCTGTCATTTATTCAGACAGGTGTTTTTTTATTTCTTTTAAATTTACAATAACTAAACATATATTTACATAACCTTTACATTTCGTTAAAACAGGGTTTACATATATGTTTTATTCTTAAACATGTAAGACAGACAAACATAATTAATACCAAATTCGTAGGAGGAATTACAGAAATGAAAAACCTAAAAAAATTAAGCCTACTTGCATTGTTTGCAGCTTTAATGGTCTTCACTGCGGCATGTGGTGGAGGAACTTCTAAAGATAAATCTGAAGGAAAAGACAACACAACAAAGACAGAAGAAAAGAAAGAATTATCAGGTTCATTATCTATTTCTGGTTCATCTGCTATGCAGCCTTTAGTAGCAGCAGCGGCTGAAGAGTTCATGGCTCAAAATCCAAAAGTTGATATTCAAGTTCAAGCTGGCGGATCTGGTACAGGTTTATCACAGGTATCTGAAGGCTCTGTACAGATTGGTAACTCAGATGTATTTGCAGAAGAAAAAGAAGGTATCCCAGCTGATCAGCTTGTCGATCATAAAGTAGCGGTTGTAGGTATGACAGCTGCAGTTAACCCTAAAGTTGGTATTAAAGATATTAAAAAAGAAGATTTAATTAAAGTATTTACTGGAAAAATCACTAACTGGAAAGAACTTGGCGGAAAAGACCAAAAGATCGTTCTAGTAAACCGTCCTGACTCATCAGGTACACGTGCAGTATTTAATAAGTTCGCTCTTGATGGTGCAACACCTGCTGAAGGAATTACAGAAGATTCTTCAAACACAGTTAAAAAGATTATTAATGAAACAGATGGAGCCATTGGCTACCTTGCATTCTCTTACTTCACAGATGATTCAGTAACACCTCTTTCCATTGATGGTGTAGAACCTACTGCTGAAAATGTACAAACGGGTAAATTCCCAGTTTGGGCTTACGAACACTCATATACTAAGGGTGAGCCAGATGGACTTGCTAAGGAGTTTCTTGACTTTATGATGTCAGATGATATTCAAAATAACCTTCTTAAGCAACAAGGATATCTTCCTGTAACAAAAATGAAAGTAGAACGTGATGCTAAAGGAAATCAAAAAAATCTATAAGCTAAGGTTCTAAAAAATTGAACGGGGTAAGTGCGGCCAAGCATTTACCCTATTATGACGTATTTTAGGAGTGTTAGTGCATTATGGAAAAGATTATACCTGCAAAAGACAGATTATTAAAATCTGAAAAAAATTGGATGAATGGTGAAATGCGCGGGAAAATACTAGTTATTTTATGCGCAGTAATCATGATCTCAGCCACTATATCTATAACCATTTTCCTTGGCACAAAAGGTTTACAATCATTTATTAAAAATGGTGTCAGTCTTATTGAATTCTTAACCAGTGCAGATTGGAATCCTACAAATCAAGCTAACCCGAAATATGGGGTTTTACCGTTTATCTTCGGTTCATTTGCTGTAACCTTTCTTGCTGCACTTGTTGCTGCGCCATTAGGAATTGGCGGAGCAATATTTATGACAGAGATTGCACCCTCGTGGGGAAGAAAAATATTACAGCCGGTCATTGAGTTATTAGTTGGTATTCCTTCCGTTGTTTATGGATTCATCGGGCTTACAGTATTAGTTCCTTTTGTACGGGAACATGTGGGAGGATTAGGGTTTAGTTTACTTTCAGGAACAATTGTATTGTCTATTATGATTTTACCAACAATCACTACGATCGCGACAGATGCGATGAGTTCATTGCCAAAAAATTTAAGAGAAGGCTCTTATGCCTTAGGTGCGACCCGCTGGCAGACCATTCGCAAAGTGCTCATTCCCGCAGCATTGCCAACGTTGCTCACTGCAATAGTATTAGGTATGGCAAGGGCATTTGGAGAAGCTTTAGCCGTTCAAATGGTTATCGGAAACGTTCGAAATATACCTTCAAGCCTTTTGGATGCATCCGCAACTTTAACGACAATTATTACTTTAAACATGGGTCATACCACATATGGAAGTGTTGAAAATAACACACTTTGGTCTATGGGCTTAATTCTATTAGTCATGTCGTTTGCGTTTATTCTCCTTATCCGTTATCTGTCATCAAGGAGGAAAATGTAATGAACAGTAAAACTGCTGACCGTATAGCTACTGGAGTATTTGTTGCTATTGCTATAATCATCATTTCGATTTTAGTTGGTTTATTCTCGTTTATATTAATCAACGGATTTAAGCACATATCTTTTGAATTTTTAACCACTCCTTCAAGTAATGTAATGGCTGGTGGAGGAATTCGGGATCAATTATTTAATTCCTTTTACGTTCTTTTTATTACGATGTTAATTACTGTTCCTCTTGGTTTAGGCGGCGGAATCTATATGGCCGAATATGCAAAGCCAGGGAAAGTTACTGATATCATTCGATCTTGTATTGAGGTATTGGCTTCTCTTCCATCCATTGTTATCGGGATGTTTGGTTTATTAATGTTTGTAAATTTAACTGGATGGGGGTACACCATTCTTGGAGGTGCTCTGGCATTAACAGTTTTTAATTTACCTGTATTAGTCCGGGTGAGTGAAGATGCCATTCGTGCCGTACCTCGCGATTTAAAAGAAGCCAGTCTTGCTTTAGGGATTACTCATTGGCATACGATTAAAACGGTTATTTTACCAAGTGCTTTTCCATCGATTTTAACAGGTGCAATCCTTGCGGCAGGAAGGGTATTTGGAGAAGCAGCTGCATTATTATTTACAGCGGGCCTATCTACACCAAGGCTGGATTATTCAAACTGGAACCCATTTTCTGAACAATCTCCACTAAATATTTTTCGTCCTGCCGAGACGCTGGCTGTGCACATTTGGTCAGTTAATACGCAAGGGCTCATTCCTGACGTTGAAGAGGTTTCGAACGGATCGGCAGCTGTGCTAGTTATTTCGGTTTTACTATTTAACCTATTAGCTAGATGGATTGGAAGTATGATTCATAAAAAGATCACAGCAACTAAATAAAGGGCAGGTGAAAACGGATGGTTACTACTCTTTTAGAAAAGGAATCGATAGAACAAATAATTCCAACAACAACCGTCCCGTTGAAAATGGAAAATATTTTAAAAGTAAATAATCTAGAAATATTTTATGGAGAAAAACGTGCTGTTAATGGCATTTCAATGGATATTGAGAAAAATTCAGTAACAGCATTAATTGGGCCATCTGGTTGTGGTAAATCCACTTTTTTAAGAAGTATCAATCGGATGAATGATTTAATCCCAGGAGCAAGAGCTGAAGGAGAAATCATCTATGAAGATTTAAATATTTTATCCGACCGAATAAATGTAGTTGCTTTGAGGAAAGAGATAGGTATGGTATTTCAAAAGCCAAATCCATTTCCAAAATCAATCTATGAAAATATTACTCATGCTTTGAAATTTAGCGGCACAAGAAAGAAAAGTGTTCTTGATGATATCGTACAGGAAAGTCTTGAGAAAGCTGCCCTTTGGGACGAGGTAAAGGATAGACTTCATAAGTCGGCCCTATCCCTTTCAGGCGGACAGCAGCAACGCTTATGCATAGCGAGAACTATTGCGATGAAGCCGACTGTTATGCTTCTTGATGAACCATCTTCGGCATTAGATCCAATCTCTAATGCGAAGGTTGAGGAATTGATCGTTGAATTGAAAAAGGATTATTCCATCATTATTGTAACTCACAACATGCAGCAGGCTTCCCGAATTTCTGATAAAACGGCTTTCTTCTTAAATGGAGATTTGGTTGAATATGATTC
Source organism: Neobacillus cucumis (assembly GCF_002860255.1). Classification (GTDB taxonomy): domain Bacteria; phylum Bacillota; class Bacilli; order Bacillales; family Cytobacillaceae; genus Neobacillus; species Neobacillus cucumis_A. The sequence goes on along the minus strand of NZ_PGVE01000090.1, from coordinate 151,523 downwards.
TACCGAAAAAATCTTTACTAATCCTTCAGTGAAAAAGACCGAAGAATATATTTCTGGAAGGTTTGGATAAGGGGGAAAAACGATGCTGACTTCGACATTGACAAGAGAAGTGTTTGATATTAACCAATTGAATTTATGGTATGGGGAACACCATGCTCTTAAGGATATTAATTTCTCCATTAACAAAAAAGAGGTTACTGCCATTATTGGGCCTTCGGGTTGTGGTAAATCAACCTTCATTAAAACTCTAAACTTAATGATCAACATGGTTCCAAATGTCAAAATGACAGGAGAAATAAACTTTAACGGAAAAAACATACTTGATGAAAAAGTTGACCTTGTAGACCTTAGGAAGCATGTAGGTATGGTATTCCAAAAGGGAAACCCGTTTCCACAATCTATTTATGATAATGTTGCCTACGGACCAAGAATCCATGGGATTAAAAAGAAGGTTCACCTTGATGAGGTTGTCACGAAATCATTGATGGACGTGGCATTATGGGATGAAGTAAAGGACCGATTACATGCACCTGCGTTAGGTTTGTCTGGTGGACAACAACAACGGTTATGTATTGCAAGAGCATTAGCAACCAAACCTGATGTACTGTTAATGGACGAACCAACCTCTGCCTTGGATCCGATTTCTACTTTAAAAATTGAAGAATTGATTTTAGAGTTAAAAGAAAAATATACAATTGTTATTGTTACTCACAATATGCAGCAAGCATCACGGGTGTCTGATAAAACAGCTTTCTTCTTAATGGGAGAGTTAATCGAGCTCGACTCTACAGCTACAATTTTTTCAAACCCTGCAGACTCACGTACTGAGGGCTATATTACTGGAAGATTCGGATGATGAGGTGACTAGAATAATGAGTACACGATCTAATTTTGATCATAATTTAATTCAGTTAAACGATATGTTAATTTCAATGGCTAAAAAAGCTGAAGTGGCTATTAGAGAGGCCATGATTTCCTTAGTCAATCAAGATCTCGATAAGGCAAAGGCCGTTATTTTAGGTGATAATGAAATTGACAAATTGGAGCAAGAAATCAATGATAAAGCATTATTATTAATTGCGAGAGAGTCACCTGTAGCGACTGACCTTCGAAAAATTAGTGCAGCTTTAAAGGTATCATCTGAAGTTGAAAGATTGGCTGATATGGCAGTAAATATTGCAAAATCAACTATCCATATTGGTGTGGAAAAGCATATTAAGGATATCGTTGACATACCCCTGATGATGGGGATAGCCTTAGAGATGGTTACCGAGTCAATAGAGGCCTTTACCAGGGAAGATGTAGCCTTGGCGCAAAGATGTGCTAAAAAAGATGACGAGGTAGATAGAATGTTTGGCCGGCTAGTTCAGGAATTAATGGGATATATTCCGCAAAATCCTAATTCAACCAATCAAATTATCCAGTTATCATTTGTTTGTAGGTTTGTAGAAAGAATTGCTGACCACTCAACGAATATTGCTGAAAATGTTATTTACCTTGTAACAGGACAACGAATTAATTTAAATGAGTAGAGTTAAAATGAGGGTGCATTATGCATCCTCATTTTTTTTATATAGGAAATAGTGTCGAAAGTCTGATCATCGTCAGCTCTGAATTTTGTTGATTATTGTAAAAAACAGTGTAAGTTTAAAAATCTAAAAAAATTTTCGGTTGGTAAATAAGCATACTGTATAGGGTAACCAAATTACGACAAATTGTGTTTATTGTCTGCTGTTTAAACTGATGATACCATTAAATTAATAATTAATAGAATTATTTTGTAATTAAATGCATATATTGATTGTTTACAGAATGGAGGAAAAAAATGATTGAAGAAATTATTAAATTAAGAGGAGATGGGCTTTCATTTCGAAAAATCGCCACGGAATTAAATACAACGGTAGGCAAAGTTCAATATCGTTGGAATAAATGGATTGAAGAGAATGATAATGATAATGAAATAACTGGTCACACTAATAGGCAATCTACCAAGGATACAAATTCCTCAGATTACTCTATTTCACCTGAATTAATCCCACTAAAAGGTGAGCTAAAGGCAAAGCTTGTTGCACCTCGCAAACTAATTCTTTTCTGGGACGTTTCCGAATTACCAAAAAAAATCATTGAGCGATTTTTTAATCGTAAGTTTGAAGAATTGGTTACTGTTTTTAAAATTTTTGATGTAACAAATATATTGTTTAATGGTAAAAACGCCCACCATTATAATGAAATAACTGTTCCTTATCAAAGTGGGCACTGGTTTGTTAAAGGATTGGCGGAAAATCGTTGCTATGTCGCTGAATTAGGTGTGTACGTCTATAACAATGAATTTTTTCCTCTTTATCGTTCAGATAGTATTCAAACGCCTTCTCTAGATATTCAGAGCGGGGGTACATATCACCAGGAATTATTGCAATTTCAACGATTTGAGGAAGAGTCTCCAAAATGGATGGAGCATGTGAGTACTTACAGCTACTATGTGAAATCGAACAGCTTGGAGGAGTAAAATGAATAAGCCACTTTCAGCCTCAGTTGACTTGGATGTAAAAAGCCAAACCGTATGGAAATTAAAAATTCTGATCCTTTCCTGGGAATATCCGCCTAACATTGTCGGTGGACTCTCTAGACATGTTTTTGGCTTATCCTCACAGTTAGCAGAACAGGGTCATGAAGTTCATGTATTAACAGCAGGGAAAAATGATCTTCCGCCCTTTGAAGACATGAATGGAGTAACTGTCCATCGTGTAAAGCCTATAAATGAATATGATGACCATTTCCTAAATTGGATCGCTGGACTTAATTTAGCAATGGCATTTAAAGCAGAACAACTTGCAATGGGGGAAGACTTTGACATCATACATGCCCATGATTGGCTAGTTGGAGCAGCAGCAATCACATTAAGGGAACGTTTAGGCATTCCATTGCTGACAACCATCCATGCTACTGAGCATGGAAGAAATAATGGAATCTACACGGAGATACAACAATTTATCCACGAAAAAGAACAACAATTAATTTTGGAATCAGATCAACTAATTGTTTGCAGCGATTATATGAAGGACGAAATAAAAAAGGTTTTTACATCAGCCGATGAAAAGGTTGCCGTTATTCCAAATGGAATTGAACCCTTAAGGGTGGACCATAAGATTGAAGACATCTTCCCTGATTTAAATGGAAAAAAGTATATATTTTCCATTGGGAGAATAGTCGAAGAAAAAGGTTTTGAAACCATTATCGAGGCAGCAGCAATTGCAAAGGTAAAGAATAGGGACTTATGCTTCGTAATAGCTGGTAAAGGACCAATGCTCAGAACCTATCAAAAACAGGTAACAGAACGTGGTTTGGATAAACAGGTTTCCTTTATTGGCTATGTTTCGGATGAACAAAGAAATGTCCTTATCCAAGGCTGTGAGCTGGCTGTTATACCAAGCCTTTACGAGCCATTTGGTATTGTTGTTTTAGAAACAATGATTCTGGGGAAACCAACGGTGGTGTCTAATACTGGCGGTATGAAAGGAATTGTAAAGCATCTTCAAACGGGTATGCTTATGGCTCCGGGAAATGCTCATAGTCTATTAGAACAGTTGGAATACTTATTAAGTCAACCTGAGAAAGCAAAAGAGATTGGCACCAGAGGTAAGCAAATTGTTCAAAGTCTATATGGATGGAAACGGATCGCTGCTGAAACAAGCAGGGTTATCAAAGATACTTTATTAGACAATCGAGTTAATGAGAAGGAGCAAAAGGCAGCGCCAAATAAATAATAAATTAGGTGTACATGATGATAAAATTAACTACTGAATCTCAAAACGAGAAAAATGTCTCTGATCTTAAACAAGCGATAGATACATTTCAATTTATTCCTGGTATTTGGGTAAATGGTAAATACTTATGGCTCCAAAACACTATGGAGAAAGTGATTTACGATGAATCATTAATGTTGCAGGTGAAGCATGAACAAATTCATTCAAAGATTTCTCTTTCAAGTGTTCATGTAAGTAATCACAGTGATCAAACAAAACCGATTAATCTTTTAGCGATGCACCATTTTCTAAATGTTAGTCATGACCATTTAACTTTTGTGTCACCAGTAGAAAATCATATTTTTCATCATGCGGATGAAATGGTCTATCTCGTGAATGGATTCTGTAATAAATCCTGTATAAAAGAATATTCAGTTGTCCCATTATGGAGTGCATTTACGGACCGGATTTGGAGTTCCATTCAAAAAGGAAACTTAAAATATCAGCCTATGGCAAAAGGACCTGCGGCTAGTATTTTTACGATGAAAATGTGTATCGAGCCGCATCAAACCTTAAAAATGGTTACTTGGACGATAAGTGGTTCCAATAAAAGCGAACTCCTTTCCTTAGAAAAAGCACTTCTTAAAAAACACACTAGCATTTCCTGTTGAAAAGTGATATTATAGAAAAGTCGTATGAACGAACAGCTTAATCGTTTGGAGGGAAATAAACATGCGTGTAAATATTACGTTAGCTTGCACTGAGTGTGGAGATCGTAACTATATTTCAACAAAAAATAAACGTAACAACCCAGATCGTCTTGAGCTTAAAAAATATTGCCCAAGAGAAAAGCGTACAACAGCACACCGTGAAACAAAATAAGCAGTAGGGCTTCCTGCTGCTTTTTTTGTTGCGTAAAAAAGGTGAGGTGGAACTATAATGAATGATAAAAAAGTAGTACGAACGCGAGTTAAAGAGTCGCTCCAATCACTTGGAAAAACCCTATATGAAGATTATTCTCATAAAATTGCCCGCACCCTATTTGAAGAGGATGAGTGGAAAACAGCGAAAACCATCGGGATTTATATTTCGAGAAAGCCAGAAGTTGATACATATCAAATCATTCGTAGAGCTTGGGATGAAGGAAAACAAGTAGTTGTCCCAAAATGTAATCCAATTGATAAAACACTATCCTTTAGAACACTTACAGATTTTTCCCAACTTGAATCGGTTTACTATGGTTTATGGGAACCAATAGTATCAGTGACTAACAAGATTAGTTCCGAAATGATTGATTTAATCATTGTCCCTGGTCTTGCCTATACTAGAGACGGCTTTCGGTTAGGTTTTGGGGGGGGTTTTTATGATCGGTTTTTATCAAATTATTCCGGTAAAACCTTATCACTAGCTTTTCATCTGCAAATCATCCCACATTTTCCTGTTGAAAAACATGATATTCCAGTTTCTAAAATTATTACAGATCAAGAGGTTATTAAAGCAAAATGCTAGAAGGTATCTCTGCTTTTATTGTCATAATAGTTGTGGCGGTGGCAGGAGTTCGATTAAATGCACTAACCATAACAGGAGCCTTTACAGCTATGTTTGTAGGGATGTCTGTATATATTGGTTTTGGTGTAAATGGACTTGCGTTGCTGGGGGCTTTTTTTGCCACGTCCAGCTTTTGGTCAAAATATAAAAGTGCTGCCAAAACAAAAATGGAAGAAAAACTAGCCAAAGGGGGAACGAGAGATTGGCTTCAGGTTCTTGCGAATGGAGGTGCTGCATCACTTTTTAGCCTCCTTTATTCCCTTCAGCCTGAGCTGATTTGGATGCTAGGGTTTATAGTCTGTATAGCGAGTGCCAATTCCGATACATGGGCATCGGAAATTGGCAGTTTAAGCAGGGAAAACCCCATTTACATACGAACCTTTAAACGAGTTGAAAGAGGTACCTCTGGTGCAATAAGCGGATTAGGCAGTGTTGCCGGAGCTTCTGGCTCGTTCTTTATCTCCATACTTAGTTATTGGTTTTTCCACTTAGATCTCTACTTAGTGGTGATTATTTTTCTATTTGGTTTTATTGGAAATGTTATTGATACATTATTTGGTGCTTTTTATCAGCAAGTGTATATATGTGAACAATGTGGAATCACTACGGAAAAGAAGAGCCATTGTCAATTCCCAACAATAAGAATAAAAGGTTTCACCTTAGTGGATAATGATATGGTGAATTTTCTTTCAGGACTAATAGCTGCAATATTATCAATCGTAATATTTAGACTTTTTTGATAGAATTTTATGTACTCATATTAATATTTACACAGTATCAATCTATATAACTGAAATGGAGGAATGAAGATGCTAAGACGAGTGAACCGTGTTGTACTAATCGGAACAGGTTTTGTTGGGTCAAGTTATGCATTTGCTCTATTAAACCAAGGCATAACTGAAGAACTGGTGTTAATTGACCTTAACAAGGAAAAAGCGGAAGGGGATGCTATGGACTTAAATCATGGTATGCCTTTTGCTCCATCCCGTACGAAAATTTGGTATGGGGATTACAAAGATTGCGGCGTTGCTGATCTTGTAGTTATTACTGCCGGTGCAAACCAAAAGCCAGGAGAAACCAGACTTGATCTTGTTGAGAAAAACACGAAGATTTTTAAAGGCATTGTGGATGAAATCATGGATAGCGGCTTTAATGGAATTTTCCTAGTGGCCACAAATCCAGTTGATATATTAACATATGCCGTCTGGAAGTTCTCAGGACTTCCAAGAGGAAGGGTTATTGGTTCCGGAACTATTTTAGATACTGCTAGGTTCCGCTATTTACTTGGGGAATACTTTGACGTGGATACGAGGAACGTACACGCTTATATTATTGGTGAACATGGTGATACTGAACTTCCTGTCTGGAGCCATGCTGATATTGCAGGAACAACCATTTCTGAATGGACTAAAAATAAAGCTGACGTTAATAAAGATGATTTAAATAAAATCTTCTTAAATGTTCGTGATGCTGCTTATCACATCATTGAGCGAAAAGGTGCTACTTATTACGGAATTGCCATGGGGTTAGTCCGCTTAACAAAGGCTATTTTAAGAAATGAAAACTCCGTTCTTACTGTTTCCACCTATTTGGATGGAGAGTATGGCCACGACGATATCTATATTGGTGTCCCTGCTGTTGTTAACCGAAATGGTGTTAGGGAAATTGTTGAACTTGATCTAAGTGATGAAGAGAAGGCACAATTCACAAACTCTGTTCAAGTATTAAAAAAGACAATGGAACCGGTGTTTAAGAAATTCTAACGAAATAAAGAGATGGATTACCAATTCATCTCTTTTTATTTTAAACTTATGGATAATCCCTATATTATCATCACAGAATAATAAGTAGGAGGGATGAAGATGTCTCGTATATTAACATCCATATTTATGATTGGTTCAATTGGTTATATCGTATTCCGGTATAGATACAGAATCATTAATATCCTGATTGGTACAGGATGGATGCGCAGACTTGCTGTAGGTTCTATTATGAGCGTGCCTGGGATAAGACAAAAATTAATGTCAACAGTTTTTGGAGGACCATCTGAAGGGTGAAAACCACAGATGGTTTTTCTATTTTTTGTCGAATTAGTTAAATATCTTTCGTTCCGTAGTTCTATCAAATGTAAATGACTCATTTCGTTTATAATGAAAGAAACCGGGTAAAAATGAATACAGATTAGCAATTGGAATCTCTTAGCTTAAGGGGCAAATGGTGTTGGTAAGGTATTGCCATAGCTGATATTCACTTTTAGCTGAACTTAGAAAGTAGGGGAGAAATGAATAATAGAGAAGGTTACGTTTTTTGGAGGCTGGCATATTCTTTCATCTCTGACCATGGTTATCGAGTTATACAATTATTTGAAAATCAAAAAGAGCTCTGGCTGGAAAGATTGGAAAATAAGAAAGCTCCAATTATTCGAATGCTGCTCCATGATTTAGATTGGAGTAATGCCATGCAAAGAGATATTGAATTTACGGCTTCAAACGGGGAAAGAGTACGTAAACAAATAGGTAAAAGTGAACTTAATGTACTAAATATATATGTTAGTAAGTTTCCACCTGTGGATGAGTATGAATTTCGTCTTGCAAAACCTTTTGTCTCTCCGCATGGAGATAAAACGAAGGTTAATTCCATCCTCCTGGCGAATGATGTACTTGACTCAGGGCTTGGAAGAATATCCGAAAAACTTGAAAGGGACATCCACTTTACGGTTCTTGATGATTATACAGAACAGGAAGTGGATGAATTAAAAAAGTCGGCTTTAAATCTTTCAATTAAAAGAGTGAAAACCGAGCAAGAAATTCTATTTAACGGCAAGCCTTTATTTACTTATGTATTTATCGCTATTCAACTTGCAGTTTTTCTCTGGTTGGAAATAAACGGGGGAAGTACTAATACATCGACATTAATCAAGTATGGGGCAAAAGTAAACGCTTTGATATATCAAGGTGAATGGTGGAGATTGATCACACCTGTTTTTTTACATATCGGTTTCTTGCACCTCGCAACAAACACCCTATCACTATATTTTCTTGGGACAACAGTTGAAAGGATATTCGGCAGGTTACGTTTTCCATTTATTTATTTGTTTGCTGGATTTACAGGGTTTATTGCCAGCTTCCTCTTTAGTACTAACTTATCTGCTGGTGCAAGTGGTGCCATTTTCGGATGCTTTGGGGCTTTGTTGTATTTTGGTGTAATGTATCCAAAATTATTTTTCAGAACAATGGGAATGAATCTTATTGTTATTTTAGGGATCAATCTTGTGTTTGGTTTCTCCGCATCAGGGATCGATAATGCAGGACATCTTGGAGGTTTAGCTGGGGGATTTCTTGCAGCTGGTATTACTTATTTCCCTAAAAAGAAAAAACTTATTTGGCAAATGGTTTTTCTTATTGCTTCTATAGCAGTCATTTGGTTTTCTATTTCTTATGGATTTAGTAGTTCCGCTCAATCAAAGGATGAAAACAACAATTTAATGATAGCAAATAATTATGTCAAACAAGGTAAATATGATCAAGCATATAAACTATTGAAAGATACAGAGAAGAATGCAGACAATCTTACAGAAAGGACCTATTTTCTTTTATCTTTTGTAGAAATAAAAAAGAATATGCTGCCTGATGCTAAAATACATTTACAAAAAGCTATTCAACTTGATCCTGAATTTGATGAAGCATATTTTAATCTTGCTCTTATTAACATGGAACAAAATGATCTCAAACAAGCTAAAAAGAATGCTGAAAAAGCTGCAAAATTAGATCCCCAAAAAGAACAATATAAGGATTTGGTAAAAGAAATTAATCAGCATTTGCAATCTCTTGGCGGATGATAGAAGATTATAGTTATAGGAATAAGCAGAAGGTCTCTGACATTAGTTTGTCTTTTATCTTCTGCTTATTTTTTTGAATAATTTTATAGTCTTGAGGTGAAATGGTGCTTGAGTTATACTTTCATTAGTATAGTAAAATACTCTCCATTCAAAAGTTAGGGGGGAGGAATTCCTAAATGAAAACCATCTATGATATTCAGCAATTTTTAAAACAGTTTGGGACAATTATTTATGTTGGTGATAGATTAGGCGACCTTGAACTAATGGAAGCAGAAATAAAAGATTTGTATCAAGCACAACTAATTGAACCAAAAGACTATCAGACAGCTGTGTTACTACTTAGACACGAAATCCAAATTCTAAAAGAAAAAAGTAACCAAAGATAGGTGATTTTTATGTACCCGTAGAAATACGGGTTTTCGTCATTTTTTCCTTCCTTTCATCATATGTTTTTTTATGATGGGAGGAGAAAAGTATATGGAGATTTGTGTACGAACTGGAGATACCTTGTCATATTTAAGCGAGCTTTTTAACGTCCCACTTTATTTAATTATGGAATCTAACTCCAATATTAATCCAACAGAGATGAAACCAGCAGAGAAAGTTCGACTGCCTGGATATGTTTCGGTTCCTTATACCATTAAAGAGGCAGATACGTTTGAAAAAATTGCTAAAATAAGAGGAGTAGAGGTTGATTCACTCTTACTGCTGAATCAAACCAAAACCCCAGAAAAATTGGCTATAGGTGAGAAGATTTATGTCCCCGAAAAAGTGACGGTTCCCTTTGCACCAGTAAAAACCCCATTAGATTCTAAGAGACTGACAAAGTTAATAAACAACCTTACACGTGTCTATCCTTTTATAGAAACCGCTAATGTTGGTACAAGTGTTTTAGGCAGTCCAATACAAGAAATCAGGATTGGAAAGGGAGAAAAGAAAATACATATGAATGCTTCCTTCCATGCCAATGAATGGATTACAACAATGGTTCTAATGAGTGTATTAAATCAGTATTTACTCTCTTTAATTAATAATTATTCTATCAGAGGAAGGAATGCTGCAGCGATATATGAGTGCCTTTCACTCTCCATTGTTCCAATGGTTAATCCTGATGGAGTAGACTTAGTTTTAAACGGACCGCCTGCTCATTTACGAAAAGAGGTAATTGAAATAAATGAAGGCAGTGATGACTTTATTCATTGGAAAGCAAATATAAGAGGAATCGATTTAAATAACCAATTTCCAGCGAACTGGGACATTTGCAGGGAAAATAAAAAGCCTAAAGCTCCGGCTCCAAGAGACTTTCCTGGGGATGAACCATTAACAGAACCCGAGGCAGTTACAATGGCGAACTTAGCAAAAAAAATTCAATTTGATCTTCTATTAGCCTTCCATACCCAAGGAGAGGAGTTTTATTGGGGATATGAAGGACTTGAACCAGCAGAGTCGGAACAACTTGCCCAAGAACTAGAAAAAGTGAGTGGTTATCAAGCTGTTCGCTATGTAAACAGTCATGCAGGTTATAAGGACTGGTTTATTCAGGAGTTTAAGCGGCCAGGATTTACAATAGAACTCGGAAAAGGCATTAATCCCTTGCCGCTTTCTCAATACCCAGATATTCTAAAACGTGCAGTAGAAATATTTGAGACGGTAATAACCTATTAAAATTTTTCCTGCTTCCTTACTTGTAATATCGCCTCATCGTCATTTACAATAGAATTGAAATAGCATAAGAAAATTCAGACATTAAGATGGGGCTTGAAACGGTCCATCAACACACAAACAATAAAAAAGCCGGGCATCTACGGCTTTTTTCCTATTTAACTTGAGATATTTAGATTATGGAAACATTTTTTGTATAAATACCGTCTTAACCATGATAGGGGTAGGAGGAGACGACTTGATTTATAGGAACAAATTTAAACAAGCGAATAGAATTTTCATTTTGCTAATCTTTATTTTGTCGTCCCTCTGTTTAAGTTCATGTGCTAAGAAGGAACAGTCTAATCAAAAAAACAATATGAAACATGTAAAAACAAGCATGATAGGGGCTTCGCCTGCCAAATGGAAAATGCCAATATTGATTCCGGAGGGTCAGGGTGAGATGTCTAAGGTGATAGGGTGGTTTACCAATCAACAAATTTTCTATGTTACTAACTTAAATCAAACGTCAAATCTTTTTCTATATAATCTTTTAACAGGTAAAAGTAAGTTAATTTATAAAACTGAGAATCCTATAGTCAATGTACAAATAAGCCCATCAAGGAAATATCTTTTGATCCATTCATCCCCGTCCTCACTTGAAGGCTTGGTGACTATTATCGATTCCAAAGGAACTGAACTATTAAAGAAAAAGTTTCCTTCGTATGATTTAGTGTTTGAATGGAATCCATTTAATGAGTCAAAAATTCTTGTTACTAAATTTGCAGAAGACTGGAGCTTTCAATTATTTTTATTGGATACGAAAATGGGTAATACGACAGAACTTAATCTGCCGCAGCCGTTTATTCAATGGATAAAGAGAGAAGAGGTGGCTTACTTAAATTGGGATCAAAATAGTCCTTCCTTAGCAGCCCCGCTTATTTTTAAAGAATTACGTGATGAAGGAGAAAAGACTGTTTTTTCTAAAGTAATTCAATTTTCGGCTTATCGTGATATGCTAATGAACGTAGCAGTTAACGAAAAGGAAACATCCATGGCTGATTATTCATTTTTTGATAAAGAGAAAAAAGAGATGTTTCGTTTTTCTCAGCCGCAGTTAAAAAAGTTTTCAGATTGGCTGGTCCCTTTTTATGATTATAGTGAACAAAAGAAACAGTTTCTTACGTTCACACCATTTTCTAGTGGTGATGCCGATACCTATACAGATGGTTTCGAACTTATGAGATATGATTTAAAGAAGGGCACTAGTGATCTGATACTTGGCGGCTTGGATAATGTTCCAATTTCCTTCTCACCATCTGGAGATACTGCTTTACTCGGTAATAGTTATGAAAAAATAATTGATTTAAATAAAAAGGAAATTTATGACTTAATGAAGGAATGACAAACAGAGTCATTCTTTTTTGCTTTGTGGATTGTTATGGTAAAATCACAGAGGAAATTAAAAATGAAAAGTGAAGGTGATATTTAATGGCAATTGTAGATGTAACAGTCATTCCATTAGGAACTGAAACCCCAAGTGTAAGTAAATATGTAGCAAGTGTTCAAAAGGTATTAAGAAAATATGAAGAGGAAGGAAAAATTAAGTTTCAATTAACTCCAATGAATACAATTATTGAGGGTGAACTTCCAGTACTGTTTGAAGTGATCCAAGCCATGCATGAGGTACCATTCTCTGAGGGAATCCAGCGGGTTGCTACCACGGTTCGTATTGATGACCGCAGAGATGTTAAACGGACCATGGAGTATAAGGTTGAACGGGTTAATAGTCTGCTGAACGAAAAAGAGGATAAATAACCAAGCAAAAAAGACTGTCAAAATGACAGTCTTTTGCTTTACGTTTCGTATTAATGAGTTCCAGTTGGGAAACCGGATTCAATAACCGTCATGACTGTAAACCAGCCGAAAACTAGAAATGAAGCTACACCCCAAAAAGCGCCAAGGAAGTTCTTATCTTTCAGTGATTTAAATCCTCCAATAGCTGCAAGGATTGTTACGAGAGCAAATATAATCACTAAACCCATTTTAATTCCCCCTTTTTCTTTAAAGCAGGCAAGATGCCTAAGATTTTCAAAAAATTATGTAACTATATTATATACATTCATTTCCTATTTTATATTTTTTTCATGGATTTGTCGAGGGCAAAATATAGCGCTTTTGTGTGCCGTTTCTTTCTCTCCAATGTTCTTTAGTGTAAAATAGTGATGAACTTATGTATTGGAGGAACATGATATGAAATGGCAGCAAATTCCATTAGGCCCCCTGCAGACTAATAGCTATATTGTTGAAAATCCCGATAAAACTTGCATGATTATTGATCCAGGTGAGGAAGGGAACAAGCTAATCCATTTGTTAAATCAAAGAAAGTTAAAGCCAATAGCTATTCTATTAACCCACGCACACTTTGATCATATTGGAGCAGTAGATCGTGTGAGAGACACCTATAACATTCCAGTCTATATTCACAAACAGGAAGAAAAATGGCTTGGTGACCCTCGGTTGAATGGTTCCCAATTATTTATGCAAATTAATCCTATTGTAGCGAAGCCAGCGGAGCATATTATACAGAATGAAGGGGAAATGAAAATAGGAGATTTTTCGTTCCGAATTTTTCATACCCCTGGGCATTCACCAGGCAGTGTTTCTTTTTACTTTCAGGAATATGATGTTGTCATTTCAGGTGATGCCTTATTTCAGGGAAGCATTGGCCGGACTGATTTACCAGGAGGGAATTCTGCCCAGCTAATAAAGAGTATTCATGATAAACTTTTAAGTTTGCCGGAAGAAACGTATGTCCTGTCAGGACATGGTCCCGTGACGACCATAGGAGAGGAAATGGACAGCAATCCCTTTTTAAATGGATTCTAAAATATATAAAAAGACCCTTCCTTATTTAGAGAGAAGGGTCTTTTTAGGGGATGTTCTTTTTCATATAATGGGAAGGGATATTTTTAATGTTAAGCTACTTATCCTAACATTATAATAAAGTTAACACTATGTCAACAGTGTTAATTTAAAGGGAGTAACCATGATTACATTTTTACGGAATTTAATTTCTCATTCACCCAATGAGCTAATCTCTTATGCCGAATACATGTCTGCAGTCTTGTATCATCCAGAATTAGGTTATTATATGAAAGATACAACAAAAATAGGAAAACAAGGCGATTTTATTACCACTAGTAATGTTTCTGATATTTACGGCAGAATGGCAGCAAAATGGTTTTCTAACATTTGCCAAAAAACAAAATTGCCCCCCGTTTTTTGTGAACTAGGGGGTGGGACAGGGCGCTTTGCGAATTCTTTTTTAAAAGAGTGGCAAGAATCGAGCCAACTACCTATTAAATATATTATTGTGGAAAGCAGTCCCTACCATCGAAAACTACAGAGTGAATTACTTTATCCTGATTTTTCTTTTGTTCAAGCAGTGAGTCTGAACGAGGTGGAGCCGTTTAGAGGGATGGTTTTTTCTAATGAGCTCTTTGATGCTCTCCCTGTCCATGTTATTGAAAAAATAGATGGCCAGCTGTTCGAAGTGATGATAGGGATAAATGATGACGGACAATTAATTGAACAAAATGAAGTATTAACGAACAAAGCCATCCTTACCTTCCTCTCAGAAAGTAATCTGGTTATAAAAGAAAAACAGCGAATTGAAATTCCGTTAGCGATGGAGAAGATGATTGAGGATATTTCGAATGTCTTAATTGGAGGACTGGTTGTAACTGCTGATTACGGCTATACGAATGAGGAATGGGCTAATCCCATTCACAAAATGGGGAGTTTAAGAGGATACCATCAACATTCAATGATTAATGATGTCCTCAAAAATCCGGGTGAAATGGACATTACTACCCATATTCACTTTGATTATCTGGTCCAAAAAGGGACTCAGCATCGGTTAGCGTTGCTAACCAAACTTAGGCAGGATGAATTTCTTTTAAAAGCGGGTATTCTGAAAGAGTTAGAGAACCATTATGACCCCAATCCTTTTTCAGAGGTTAGCAGGAGAAATCGTGCGATTCGAAGTTTAATTATGCCGTCAGGAATGAGCGCTTATTTTCATGTTATTATCCAGCAAAAAGATCTACTGTTACGGCAAGAAGATTTGTTCATAGAATAAAAAAAAACGCCGGGATACGGCGTTTTTTTGCTGCAGCGTAAACAATGCTAAGCGCTTACGCTTTTGGTCATTATTCTCCTGCGCCAAGTGGCATCATGAACGTTGTCCAATATGTAAAGCCGACGAAGAAGATGGTTAAATATGCTCCGAAAACATACAAATACATACGTTCGGAAAGCTTTAGGTAACTAAGCAGAACGAAAAAGCCTGTTTGTGCTAAGAATAGCATGGCTGTTTTATCCATGTCACCCAAATAGAGCATTACGGTAAAAATACCTGTCCAAAAACCACAAACTCTGAACATGCGATCCATATGTATACCCCCTTTTAACGTGCGATACCATCAATACAATATTATAAAGTAAAAGGAGGCATAATGTAAACATTGGGTTCCAATTAGTTTGTGACGAGTACCTGGTAGGAGCAAGTTTCACAACCAGTAATCATATTTTCTTTTTCAATCAATTCAACTGATTCAAATAAGGCGCCAAACATCCCCTTTAAAAATTCATGGTGCATATTGCAGACAGCTTCGGTATGTTCTTCCGCAACTTCCTTAAACGGACAATTGAAAATTTGGAAGTAAATTTTCGTTTGATCGCCATTGGCTTCAAACTCTGGATAAAAACCTGCCAGGGTAGCAGCACTTTTTAAGATCGACAGTTTATGCTCAAATGTTAGCTCGTCACCAAGAGCTCTTTTTGCCAATTCCTGTTCGATGATTTCAGTCCCAAAACGTTTACCAGTCATAAAAAGTGCTTCCTTACCAGCCTCACCAAGTGACATCATTGTTTGAATAGCGACTTTTGATAAAAGCATGTAATCTCGGTAAGGGAAATGCAGTTGTATAACGTCTTCAGATAAACGGTATAGTCGGCTTGGTCTTCCGCCTTTTCCGGTTTTCTTTGTTTCGGATGCTAACATATTAACATCTTCTAGCTTTGATAAATGTAGTCTGGCCACATTAGGATGAATGTTAAAATTTTCAGCTACCTCTTGAACTGTTACTTCTTGATGACGTTTGGTAATGTATTGATAAATGTAGTAACGTGTTGGATCTGACAAAACGTTTGTTATTTTTAATGTTTGTTCCATCACTGTTCACCTCGAACCCCCATAATTTATTCCATTATAATACAGAGAGAATAAAAAGGAATGAAGTTAACAATGTTAACACTATATGTTTAGAAAATGTTCACAATTACTGTCTTTATATTGTAACAATATGTTTTAAATATCTAATTTATTGATATTTTTCTTTTTGTCAATGATGATTTAATGAAAAAAAAGAAGCGGCACATGAGTACCGCTATTTATGTCTCTGTTTTTTCTTTATTTCAGAATAAAGTATATAGGGCAGGATACCGAACCAGCGGTACCAGAAATCTGCTTTTGTTTGTTTTTTCTCAATCCGCAGCCGTTTTCGTTCATCTTTTGGCTGGTCAGCATATTTAACAATCGTTTGGGTCATGTATTTTACATAATCATTTGTTTTCATGGACACACCACCTTTTACACCAACATTATGTCCATTTTTTATTCCTTTCAATCTAATTATTTTGCTTCTACCCATTTAATCAAGTTTTTTGAACGTGTATCAAAGTAGCCGTAACCGGCTATAGGTTTGCGCGTATAAAGAACGAGTGTAAAATCAACAATTTGTATATAACCAGAAGGAGACTCCGCCTTATAATCCATAGTTCCATTTACATAAAAGAAGGTCCCTTTTGCAGGCATTGAACCTTGGATGCGGTACAAAGATTCCACTTTTTTGACAGAGGATAGGAAATAATATTCCTGTTTAAGGATGGTTGTTGTGTCAACTGCCATCTTCCGTTCTGTTAACAATTGTTCAATATGCATGGTGAAAAAGATTAGGAAAAGAAGTAAGATGCATAAGGTTAAAGGGTAGGTAAAGCCTTGTTGACTATTTTTCATGGACTTGTATTCCACTTTAAGTAGGAATAGGCAGTTACGGAATATTCTTTTCCCCACAAATCTACCACTATAATTTTCACGCCATTATTCACAATTGAAAGGGAATATACAGAAACATTTTGAAGAATGGTCTCGTTTCCAGTGGAGTTTACCCTCCGCCTAAGGTAGGACCCATACTTTTCATATTGAATGGTATCTGTGCCCTTTGTTAGAATCAATCGCCCGGATATTACCTCAGCGCGAGAGACTGTTGCAATTTCCTTTTTTATTTGACTGCAAAATACTTCCCATTCCATACCCTGCAATTCCATTTTTGTACTTTTTTGGTTTAGGAGGATGTTAAAAATAGGTGCCATAAAGAAGATGATGGTGGAAAAGATGGAAAAGGCAATTAATACTTCAATTAACGTAAAAGCTTTATCATTCGAGGACGCCACAGATATTGGTTTCCTGATAAAATGAATTTTTTTCAACCTTTACACATACCTCCTTTTGACCAGTTGAATTAGGGTTCAACCAAATAATTTTATATTTAACATTATTTTGGTTAATGGTGTAATCGGAAAACGTGCTTCCGTCAATTATTTTTGCTTTCAGTTCCTCATACATAAATTTTTGTGCGGTATTCTCAATCTCTATTTTTTTTGATTGATCCTTCATCTCCCTTACTAAAGGAAGTAAGAATAGACTAAGCATGAGCATGGTTGAAAGTGACAAAAGTAATTCTAGCAGGAAATAGCCCTTATTGCTCTGTAACATAAAATCTTCCCTTCCCAATCAAAAAGGTCAAGCGGTATTGTTTTATCTTAGTTTGTATAAAAAAGGAACCAAATTTATTAATATTCCCATCTGGGAGGAATCTGAAAGCCAAGGGAAGCGATCCTTCAGTCAGAGAAATATTGGTGGAATAGTCTCTCTCGACAATCGGTTGCGAGTCTGCCTTTGGAACCATGTAATATTTGAATTGATTGGACATGAACATGACCGAGACTTCGTCTTGATGAGCAATCGCATATTGTTGAGCGTAAAGGAGGTCTGCACTTAGCTGTGAAATAAAATTTTCATCTTCCAATACAGAATGCTGGGGTTGTAATGAAAAGACTGTAATGGAGGAGATTACAATAAAAATTGAGAGGACTAGTAATGATTCAATTAATGTAAAGCCTTTTTGATTTCTGTTCATTTAGGGTTATGAGTCTGTTTTTTCAACAGCTTTGACATTACCCTCGGAATCGATTGTCACTTCTTGACCATTCGGACAGCCCTTGATGTCGTTTAAATAGCCTGCTGTTTGTAATTCTGAAAGGGTTGGGATTTTATTTTTTTCCATTTCATAGGCTTGAACTTGGGCTTGGACCATTTTCACGTAAGCTTCACAACCTTTATTGTTGATATTAGAATTGTGTTTGGTAACATTTGGTATGGTGATCAAAAGCAAAACAGATATTATCAACATAACAATCATCATTTCTATCAATGTAAACCCTTTTTCATTTTTTAACATAACCTTAACCTCCTGTTTTAAATACCATCTAATAGATGGAACATTGGTAATAGAATAGCTAAATACATTGAAACCACTAAACATCCAATAAATAAGTAAAGGATCGGCTGAATGGTTTTTAAACTTTTTTCAATTTTTTCCTCCATACATCTCACACAATGTTTGCTGAAAAAAAGTAATTCCTGCTCTAATTTTCCATTTTCTTGGCCGTGTTTAATAATCATAGGAAATTCCTTTTCAAAAAAAGAAAAGGAGGCAATGATTGTGTCCAATTTTTCTCCTGTTACAAGTTTGATTTTTATCTCTTCAGCTATCCGGCTGTAAAATGGCTGTCTGTGATTTTTTTCAAATAGGGAAAGGGCCTCAGAGACAGAAATTCCTCCGGATAATAGGAAACTCAATTGAATGGAAAAGTA
The DNA here is from genome assembly GCF_002860255.1 of Neobacillus cucumis. Taxonomy (GTDB): domain Bacteria; phylum Bacillota; class Bacilli; order Bacillales; family Cytobacillaceae; genus Neobacillus; species Neobacillus cucumis_A. The sequence goes on along the minus strand of NZ_PGVE01000090.1, from coordinate 132,751 downwards.
GTGTGTGAACAATAATTTGAGGATTCTGCCGGCAATGGGGATACGAATAAGCAGTGCCCTTTGGCTAAGGATTGAAATCTTTCGAAAAACAAAAAAATAATAGATGGCTGCCAGGATGAGAACAACTAGGATAGCATAAATGGCAGTCGGGAAATAGTGGTCAAAAGCATAAAGGACCTTTGTGAAAAAGTTTTCTTTTAGTCCAAGTGAAGCAAACAGTGTTGTAAATCTTGGCAATAAAGTGTTCTGGATGAAAATAAATAAAAAACCAGTAATAAACATTAATAACAATGGATATTGAAGTAATTTTAAAAGCTTTTGTAAATCTTTATCCTTTAATAAAGCAAGGTCACTTCCTTCCAATAGTGCTTCAGCAAAACTGCCATGCTGTTCGGCGAAGTAGATATAGCCGATTAAGTCTTTGTGAAAGCCAATGTCGCTTAATACAACATGAAAAGGTGAACCCTGCTTTAACTCAACTAAACATCCATATAATTCCTCCTTTCGATGGGGCGGTAATTGCAATGCTATGGATTCAATTGCTTCAGCAATTGGGTATCCCCGTAAAAGTAAATCTCCTGTTCTTTTTAAGAAGTTGGCTTGTTCATTTACAGTCCATTTATGACGGCTCATCATCGTATACCAGCCGTTCATATTCGGATGCTTGTATGTAACCTAATGCAATGCCTTTGTTTATCACTTCTTTTAAAGTACGGTAAGGTGTGTCTATTTTTTCACCTTTAGCTGCTTTCATTGCTGTGTTTAGGTTCCGTCCGGATAAGAGTTCAAAAACACTTGCTCTTTTCCAGCGGCCAGAGGAATAACACAGTGGCGAACATTCTCCTTCACAATACGGGCAGGTTAGTTCTACCAATCTCTGAGCAGTGACGGCAATCAAGGTCTGTTCGACTTCTAGCCAATTTACACCGAATTCATGGAGCCGAAACACTGCCCCTTTTGCATCTCGTGTGTGCATAGTGGAGAGGACTAAATGCCCTGTTAGGGCTGCTCTAACTGCAATTTTTGCCGTTTCTACATCCCTGATTTCTCCTACCATAATAATATCGGGATCATGCCGGAGTATCGCTTTAAGTCCAGCGGCATAGGTTACACCGGCTTTTTCATTCACCTGAACTTGCAAAACAGAGTCGTAGTTTTTTTCAATGGGATCTTCAAGTGTGATTACATTGCGATGAAAGAGGTGCGCTGTTTCATTAAGAAGAGAGTAGAGTGTTGTGGTTTTCCCCGAGCCGGTTGGACCGGTAAAGATAATTAAACCATGTGCATGTTTGAGAAGGGCTAATAGCTTTCTTGTCATGGAAGGAAATAGTGAGAGTTGGTGAAAGGGTATCTGTTCATGTTGCGGTAAAAGTCGAATAACGAGGCTCTCTCTATTGTTAGATGGAAGAGTTGAAAGTCTAAGACCCATTAATTGTCCGTCTACTTCACAAAAAACGGCTCCGCTTTGAGGGCGTCTTCTTTCCCCGATGTCCATATTTGCGGTGAATTTAAAATGTGAGATTAATCTGTCGCATTCATCTTTTGGGAGGGATAATCGTGGAATGAGTTTGTTGGTTAAACGGATCTGAACAAGTGTGTCTTTCTTGCGAGGAATAATGTGAATATCGGTTGCTTGATTTCTTACGGCATCTTTAATAATCCGATTAGCTAGTATTTCAATGGAACTAACAATGGGTACCACCGCCTTTTAAATTGTCTATAATCATAATTCGACAGGATTCATACTTTTCCTTTATTATTTTTAATAAATAAAAAAATTTTTTGATTATAAAGTGACAGGCACCATGTGAAGAATTCACATGGTGCCTGTCACCGTTAATTACATTAGCAATATTAGAAAGTAATTATATTGCCTTTTCGGTTAAATAAAAGAGGCCTCCATTAATAAAAGAGATATTAATTTTGGGTTCATATTGTTCTTGCAATGCTTTTTTTTCGGTTTCATAGTTTTCATTTTCTTCTTCTTCTAGGTCTTCATAAAAATGATTTAGTAACCGTAAATCCTGTTCCCATCGTTTTCGTGCCTCTTCAGCCCAGGAATGGTCATCCTCATTAATAATGGCTCTTAAATAGTTTTCAACCCTTATCATCCCGCTCTTTGGTTTAACCAGCGGAGATAATGTAAAAGAATAGTCCGGGATTTTTGGAGTTAGAGGTACTTTTTGTAAACGTCCGTGAAAATCTTCAATCATTTGTCCATTTATAAGCTGTAAGCCGATGGATTTAAAAATATCTCTCTTCCGATCACATTGATAAGAGATTTTGACATTCATACACAGCCAAGGGTACAAGGCCGTTTGACTTTGAATATGTTGATGGTTTTCATATAAGCGGATATAACTAGATAATTTTTTGGTTGAAGCAAATATTTGATGAAGCCGGGGTGAACCAAAATGAACAATTTCCCCTTTGATATTTTCAGGTGCCTTTTTTTGGTCCGTTATAAACGTTAACCTCATCGGGTTTGGAATCCCGCCAGTTTTTTCGAGATAGTGCCAGTAGAAGGGCCGGTTCATTAATTCCTTATCAAGTTCAACGGTTAATTGAACAATTAGATATCCAGGTTTATTTTCAACGATAGGACAATCGTTTGCCTGAAAATATTTTATAAGAAAGTCATGAATTTCCTGCTGCTGCATGTGGGTCATCCTCCTTCATTGATTGAGCAAATTCAATCATAGATGATAAATTCTCCATTTTAATACGCATTTCACCCTCAGAACTGGATTGCCCGAAAATATCAACAAGATGGTCTTCAATATTTCCAAATTCCAATTTTGTTAGGATATCGTCTAACTCTCCAATCACTTTTTCAAATAGATGGATTTTTTCATAAAGTAATTTAAGAATATGTTCTTCCACTGTACCTTTAATGGCAAAATTGTAAATCATGACATCCTTTTCCTGTCCCAGGCGATGAATCCTTCCAATCCGCTGTTCTAGTCTCATTGGATTCCATGGCAAATCAAAATTAATAATATGATTACAGAACTGCAGATTGATCCCCTCACCGCCAGCTTCAGTGGCAATAAGGACTTGAGCGTGTTTTTGGAACAACTCCCTCATCCAGTCCTTTTTTCCTCGCTTAAAACCGCCGCGGAAAGGAACGGAACTGATTCCGTGCTGCTTTAAATACCACTGCAGATACATCTGGGTTGCACGATACTCTGTAAAAATAATAACCTTATCATTTACCTGCTGGATTAATTCAAGGGCTTTTTCTGCTTTTGAATTTTGTTGCACAGCTTCAACCTTTTTGATTAAAAATTGTATTTGTTCTTCAAAGGCAGGAGAGGGGTTCTCTTTCTTTTGAAGCATATTTTTTAGGGTATAGAAAACTGCTTCCCTGCTGGAGCAAGCCTCGCGCTGTAAAGTCATCACGGAAAAAGCACTTGTTTGAACCCAATCTCCTTCATTTTTTAACAGGCATATCGTATCATAAAGATCCTTTTCAGCTGGTGAGAACTCAATTGGTATGGTTTCTACCTGTCTTTTTGTCCACTCAATACCAGTGTCAGCGCGGCGATTTCGAATCATAACCTTGTTCACTAATTCTTTTAAACGCTCATCATCATTTAGGGAACGGGCATCTCGTTTATATTTTTCATAAAAGGCCGTTTCACTTCCTAAGTGCCCAGGCTTTAAAAGAGAAACCAGATTAAAGATTTCCTCAATGCGATTTTGAATTGGCGTGGCGGTTAAAAGTAAACAAAATTTCTTTTTAAGATTTTGTACAAATTCATAGTTTTTCGTTTTATTATTTTTTAGTTTATGGGCCTCATCAATGATAATTAAATCATAATCCTGATTATAAATAATATCCCTGTGGGGATTTCTTTTGGCAGTATCAATAGAAGAAACAACCACATCGCATTGTTCCCATACATAGCTTTTTCTTTGGGTAACAGCTGGTATAAAAAATTTGCTATTAAGCTCAATCGCCCATTGGGTAACCAATGATGCCGGGACGAGGATTAAAACCTTTTTTACTAAGCCGCGAATCATGTATTCTTTTAAAATTAATCCTGCTTCAATTGTTTTTCCTAGACCGACTTCATCAGCTAAAATGGCTTTACCATTCATATTTTCAATAACCTGTTTCGCTGTTTCGAGCTGGTGCGGCAGAGGAGTTAGATTAGGAAGGTGATTTGGGGCCTGCAGACCCTCAAATTCAGGGATGACTAAATGTTTTTCCACATCGATTGCTAGTTTAAAAAGCTCCCAGTTCCCCCACGGACCATCGTTGTCAATCCTATGTAAAAAATCATCCTGCCAAGTGGAATCAAATTCAATTTCAACAGACATCATTTATGCTCCTTTACATACAGTGTAGTATCATGTCTTTTTCCTAACCTAAAGGATTTTGGTGTTCTAATTTTCTAATAAATTTATTGCTCAAAGTTGTAGTTTAATGGTAGGATGAAAATAGCTTAGAATGTTTAAAATATTTTTAATAAGGTAAGTTATTTTTTAAGTATAATTAGTATTACCAAATTGGAAAATATTATAATGCGAATGACAGCAAGGGGAGAGACTACAAGATGTAGCGCCGAAGGAGCAAGCAGACAATGTGAATCTCTCAGGCAAAAGAACACTTGCTTGACGCAACTCTGGAGAGAGCTGTATTGTGTAGCAGCCACCAAAGGGGAAAACCATTTAGGTAAACTTTCAGGTGCAAGGACAGAGACCTTCTTATATTCATAGGGAGGTTTCTGTCCTTTTTTATGTTTTAGGCTCTGTTAAACGATATTGTTGTTTTTTATACCTGTTGATTGGAGCGGAAGTCGCTCGACTCCTGCGGGAGTACGGGGCAGGGGAGACCCCACAGGCGCTAAAGCGCCGAGGAGGCTTCCTGGCACGCCCGCGGAAAGCGAGCGCCTGGAGCGGAATTCAACAGCCAAATTTAACAGAGCCATTAAAAAAACCTAATATTCTTAAAAAATATAGGGGAATAGTATTGTTTGACTGGTTAATGAGTAATCAAACATGTGGAAAAGAACGAAGGGGGCTTAAGGGATGTCTGAATTAAAGAGAACTCCGATTTTTACAGTGTATAAAGAACACGGTGGAAAAACGATAGATTTTGGAGGATGGGAGCTGCCTGTACAATTTTCAAGCATTAAAGAAGAACATGAAGCAGTCCGCACAAAAGCCGGCTTGTTTGATGTCTCTCATATGGGAGAAGTGGAAGTAAAAGGAAAAGATAGTTTAAAATTCTTACAAAAAATGATGACAAATGATATTTCAAAAATTAACAACGGAGGAGCCCAGTACACTGCAATGTGTTATGAAAATGGTGGAACCGTCGATGATTTGCTTGTTTATAAAATTGAGGATCATCATTACTTACTTGTTGTTAATGCCTCAAATATCGAAAAGGACTACAACTGGCTTAATGAGCATGTTGAAGGGGATGTGATTCTTGATAACTTGTCTGAAAAAACAGCCCAGCTTGCTCTGCAAGGGCCGCTTGCGGAAAAGGTTCTACAAAGACTTGCTGTTGAAACAAATTTAAGTCATATTGGCTTTTTCAAATTTCAGCAAGAAGTAAAGTTAAATGGTATAAAGGCACTTGTATCAAGAACAGGATATACAGGTGAAGATGGTTTTGAAATTTACTGTGAGGCTGGCGACGCAATTGACCTTTGGGAAGCCATTTTGGACGCAGGAAAAGAAGATGGAGTAATTCCATGCGGATTAGGTGCACGGGATACCCTTCGTTTTGAATCAGTTCTAGCACTTTATGGGCAAGAGCTCTCTCCTGAGATCACTCCTTTCGAAGCAGGAATTGCATTTGCAGTGAAGTTAAATAAAGAAGCTGACTTTATTGGGAAAGATGCGTTAAGAAAACAGAAGGAGAATGGGTTAACAAGGAAATTAGTAGGGATCGAAATGATTGACCGCGGTATTCCGCGTCATGGCTATCCTGTTTTTAAAGGAGAAGAACTGATCGGTGAAGTAACAACCGGTACACAGTCGCCAACGTTAAAAAGAAATATTGGTCTCGCTCTTATAAAGACAGAATATGCCGGACTAGAGTCAGAGGTAGAAGTTGAAATTCGTGGAAAACGCCTAAAGGCTGCAGTAGTTCCAACACCTTTTTATAAAAGAGAAAAGAAATAGGAGAAGGGAGTAAGATTATGAAACATCGCTATTTACCTATGACTGAACAAGATAAGAAGGCAATGATGGAAACCATTGGTGTTTCTTCAATAGATGAACTATTTAGCGATATCCCAGAAAAAGTAAGGTTCAAGGGTGACTATAAGATTAAAGCAGCTAAGTCAGAGACAGCACTAATGAAAGAACTGTTCCAATTAGCAGACCAAAATGCTGACCTCAAACGCAATGTCTCTTTTTTAGGAGCGGGTGTTTATGATCACTATATGCCTGTAATTGTGGACCATGTGATTTCTCGTTCTGAGTTTTATACTGCTTATACACCCTATCAGCCGGAAATTTCCCAAGGTGAATTGCAAGCTATTTTTGAATTCCAAACCATGATTTGTGAGTTAACCGGTATGGATGTTGCCAACTCCTCTATGTATGACGGAGGTACCTCCCTTGCAGAAGCGGCCATGCTAAGTGCGGGTCATACCAAACGTAAAAAGATTGTTGTTTCAAGTGCTGTTCATCCAGAGTATCGGGAGGTCCTTAAAACGTATGCCAAAGGACAATATCTTGAAGTGATAGAAGCCCCAATAAAAGAGGGCGTAACAGATATTGAATCCTTAAAGATTTTAGTAAACGAAGAGGTGGCAGCCGTAATCGTTCAATATCCAAACTTCTTTGGTCGTATTGAGCCCTTAAAAGAAGTTGAGGAAATCATTCATGCCCATAAAGGAATGTTTGTTGTAAACAGCAATCCACTTTCTCTAGGTGTATTAACGCCTCCTGGGAAGTTTGGTGCTGATATCGTTATTGGCGACGCCCAGCCATTTGGTATTCCTACAGCTTTTGGTGGTCCACACTGTGGGTATTTTGCAGTTACGAACAAATTAATGCGAAAAGTACCGGGCCGTCTTGTCGGCCAAACAGTAGATGATCAAGGTCGCCGTGGTTTTGTCTTAACGCTCCAAGCCCGTGAACAGCATATTCGACGTGAAAAAGCCACTTCAAATATTTGTTCAAACCAAGCGCTGAACGCACTTGCAGCATCTGTTGCCATGACAGCTTTGGGTAAAAAAGGTGTTCGTGAGTTGGCCGCAGCAAACCTTCAAAAGGCCCACTATGCTAAAAATGAGTTTAAAAAGGCCGGGTTTGAGGTGGTATATAATGGCTACTCTTTTAATGAATTTGTCATTAAATTAAAAAAACCTGTTAAAGAAATGAATCAACTATTGTTACAAAAGGGCATTATCGGGGGCTATGATTTAGGCCGTGACTATTCCGAACTATCTAATCATATGTTGATTGCCGTAACTGAGCAAAGATCAAAAGAAGAAATCGATACTTTTGTGAAAGAATTGGGGGATTTACATGCATAATCAAGAACAAGCACTTATTTTTGAACGTAGTACTCCCGGCCGAATCGGTTACAGTCTTCCGGAAATGGATGTACCGGAATTAAATATCAGCACACTGCTCCCAGACGGGTTCATGCGTGAAGAAGATCCAGAACTTCCAGAGGTTTCTGAGCTTGATATCATCCGTCACTATACAGCTCTTTCCAAAAGAAACCATGGCCTAGATTCAGGTTTTTATCCGCTTGGCTCTTGTACTATGAAATATAATCCAAAAATCAATGAAAATGTTGCTCGTTTTAATGGGTTTGCTCATGTTCATCCGCTACAGGATGAAAGCTCTGTTCAAGGGGCGTTAGCGCTTTTATACGACCTTCAGCAGCATTTGGTTGAAATTACAGGGATGGATGAAGTAACTTTACAATCTGCAGCAGGGGCACACGGTGAATGGACTGGGTTAATGTTAATACGTGCTTACCACGAAGCAAACGGTGAAACCAACCGTACTAAAGTAATCGTTCCGGATTCCGCTCATGGTACAAACCCTGCTTCGGCAACCATTGCTGGCTTTGAAACGATAACGGTAAAATCCACTGATCAGGGTCTTGTTGATTTAGATGATTTGAAACGAGTTGTGGGTAATGATACGGCTGCGCTTATGCTCACAAATCCAAATACACTTGGCTTATTTGAAGAACAAATTCTTGAGATGGCCGATATTGTTCATGAGGCAGGCGGAAAGTTGTATTATGACGGTGCAAATCTGAACGCGGTTCTATCTAAAGCTAGACCTGGTGATATGGGCTTTGACGTTGTCCACTTAAATCTTCATAAAACCTTTACAGGTCCGCATGGCGGCGGAGGTCCCGGTTCAGGTCCTGTTGGAGTGAAAGAAGATCTAATACCATTTTTGCCAAAACCAATTATTACAAAGCGTGGCAATGAATTTATTTTAGACTATGACCGTCCCCAATCCATTGGACGTGTTAAGCCGTTCTACGGAAACTTTGGTATTAACGTTAGGGCTTATACTTATATTCGTTCCATGGGGCCGGACGGCTTAAAAGCAGTTACGGAGTATGCGGTCTTAAATGCTAACTATATGATGAGAAGACTGGCGGAACACTATGACTTACCGTTTGATAAACATTGTAAACATGAGTTTGTTCTAAGTGGTAAACGTCAGAAAAAATTAGGGGTTCGAACGCTTGATATTGCTAAACGTCTGTTGGATTTTGGCTATCATCCACCAACCATTTACTTCCCATTAAATGTGGAAGAATGTATTATGATTGAACCGACAGAAACAGAATCGAAAGAAACACTTGATTCTTTTATCGATACGATGATTCAAATTGCCAAAGAAGCGGAAGAAAATCCTGAAATGGTTCAAGAGGCACCGCATACAACGGTTGTTGGCCGTTTAGATGAGACACTAGCGGCGCGTAAACCAGTTTTAAAATATCAAAAGGCTTAACAGAAAAAGGTCAGATTCCGTGAGAATCTGACCATTCCTTATGATTGATTTAAAAATAAGTGAGGTCCCGGGGACATTTCCGGGACCTCTCAGCTTGATTATTTCTTTGTTTTTACTTTACCTGTCCATTTTTTGAATCCGCCTTGAAGCTGGGTTAAATCTTTATACCCTCTACGGTGTAAGAATTGTGCTGCACGAGCGCTTCGCATACCGCTTTGGCAATATAGATAAACTGGCATATCTTGGCGGATCTCCTTCATGCGCATTTTTAATTGAGACATTGGGATATTACGGGATCCTAAAATATGGCCGCCTTCGAACTCGTTCGGTTCACGAACATCTATTAGTTGTGCCTTTCGGTATCCTGCACGGAATTCTTCTTCTGTTACCGTTTTAACAATCCGCTTTTGATAAAAGTAGGTGAAGACGGAGTAGATTATAACGGCTGCAATAATAATTAATAAAGTATAAAGTGAATTCAACTTCTATTGCTCCTTTCAAGCTTTACTGCACTAGTATTTATTATATAAGTCAAACCATTAAAGATAAAGATGAAAAGAAAAAACTTTTTCATTTTGCCTAATAAAATTATACCAGAAACATCTGATTTTGAATTCCTATCAGATTTTGGTAGACTTAAATTCGTACTAATTTATTTCAAATGAGGTCTTTATATGAAAAAAGAAACTTGGCGTTTTATAGATTCAGGGAATGGCTCTCCGTCTTTTAATATGGCTTTGGATGAAGCACTGCTTGATTGGCACAGTCAAGGAAAAATCCCTCCAGTTATTCGGTTCTATGGCTGGAATCCTCCAACCTTGTCTGTAGGCTATTTCCAAAAAATCGAGAAAGAAATCGACATGGATGCTGTAAAGGAGCACAATCTAGGGTTTGTCAGAAGACCAACTGGAGGCAGGGGAGTGCTCCATGAAGATGAGCTTACATATAGTGTCATTGTTTCGGAAGATCATCCTGAAATGCCTAAAACGGTAACAGAGGCCTACCGTGTTATCTCGGAGGGAATATTAAAAGGTTTTCATCATTTGGGACTTGAAGCTTATTTTGCGGTTCCTAAAACAGCGGAAGAAAGAGATGCATTAAAAAGTCCTCGCTCTGCTGTTTGTTTTGATGCTCCAAGCTGGTACGAACTTGTGGTTGAAGGACGAAAAGTAGCGGGGAGCGCTCAAACAAGACAAAAGGGGGTTATCCTCCAACACGGATCTATACTTCTAGATTTGGATGAGGATAAGTTATTTAGTTTATTTAAGTATCCTAATGACCGGGTTAAGCAACGAATGAAAAAGGCTTTTAAGGATAAGGCAGTCGCTATTAACGCGATTAGTCCTAGGAGGATTACTTTAGAGGAAGCAAAGGAAGCTTTTTATAAAGGATTTGCAGAAGGGTTGAATATTGAGCTAGAACCCCACCAATTAACAGCAGAAGAACTTGCTTATGTAGAGAAAATTGCTAAAGAACGTTATGAAAATGATGAATGGAATTTCAAAAGGTAGGGGGAGCGGCATCCGCCGCTTTTTTCTATTTTTGAAAATAGCAATTTACAAAAGAAGCAAGCCTCGAATTTTGTTGAATTTCCCTGTTATTTGACGAAATTCCGATTAAATCTTTTATTTTCTTCAAATTATAGTTTATTTTGAGTTTGACAAAATAATTAACATTCGTTCTATATACAATATATAGTGTTACCGAAAATATTTTCGGTACTATATATTGTATTTTTAGTTGATTATTCCAGTAAGACTATGATACCTTATTTATATAAAGCAACTAGATATAGCTGTATGCTATTAGATTAAATACAATAGATAGATTTTTATTTGAAGGAGTTGTTCTCATGTCTGTAGTTTTTAGACAAAAAATGAATATTGATTTTGAAAGGTTGAATGAGGATATCCGCTTATTCCCCCAAGTGCACCCGGTTACCCCAGATATGAAAATAACTCATAAAGGTGTATCTCGATTGGTTATGCTTGACCGTTACACCTTTAAAGACACAGCTAAAATTACCCTTACAACTGGCGACTTTGTTGTTTTAACAATTAAAGAGGATCCGAAATTCCCAGCACGCGGTCTTGGGACTATCATGGAGATTGATTGGGAGAAGAAAAAAGCAAAAGTTTTAGTGGAAGAGGAATTTAGAGGAGTACTTGATGATCCTGAGGAAGCATCTACAGGAACGATCATCAGGTCTTTAGATGTGATTGAAAAGCCATTAGAACTCTTCTATGAGCAGATTGCGAAGCGTAATGCTACAGGTCTGGCTGCGGTTGAAACTACGGAAGAGAAGCGAATTGAGTGGACGGAGAAGTTTTATCAAGAGTTAGTGAACTTGAACTTTATTCCAGCCGGCCGGGTTCTTTACGGTGCAGGTGCAAATACGGATGTGACGTATTTCAACTGTTATGTCATGCCGTTTGTACCAGATTCACGTGAAGGAATCTCTGACCATCGTAAGTCGGTCATGGAGATTATGAGCCGAGGCGGCGGAGTAGGAACGAATGGTTCAACATTAAGACCACGAAATACTCTTGCTAGAGGAGTAAATGGAAAATCTTCTGGTTCGGTTTCTTGGTTGGATGATATTGCAAAATTGACGCATCTTGTTGAGCAAGGAGGTTCGCGCCGGGGAGCTCAGATGATCATGCTGGCTGACTGGCATCCGGACATTATTGAATTTATTATTTCAAAAATGCAGAATCCTAGAATTCTACGATTCTTAATTGAAAATACAAATGATGAAACTATTAAAAAGCATGCGAAAGATAAACTGAAATTTACACCATTAACTCTACAAGAAACTGCTATGTACCAAGGGATTGTGAACTATAAAAGCATTCCTGGCTTTGGCGGGTTTGATGAAAGCATTATTGCCCATGCAGAAGAAAAGCTTCTAACAGGCGGTAATTATACTGTTCATAATTCTGAGTTCTTAACCGGTGCAAACATATCAGTGTGTTTAACAAAGGAATTTATGGAAGCCGTAGAAAACGACAGTGAATATGAACTTCGTTTCCCTTATGTTGAGCAATACAATTCAGAAGAAATGAATATTTATAATGAAGAATGGCACAAAGTCGGTGACGTGCGCGAGTGGGAAAAACTTGGTTATAAAGTTCGTGTTTATAAGAAAATTAAGGCAAAAGAACTTTGGAATTTAATCAACATTTGCGCTACCTACTCGGCAGAACCAGGTATATTCTTTATTGATAACGCCAACGACATGACAAATGCTAAAGCATATGGACAACAAGTTGTTGCAACAAATCCATGTGGAGAGCAGCCTCTTGCACCATTTTCAGTGTGTAATCTTGCAGCAGTAAACCTTGCTGAAATGGCAGATAAAGAGACAAAAACAGTAGATTTCGAAAAACTTAAACAAACTGTAGCTGTTGGTGTCCGTATGCAGGACAACGTTATTAACGCTACACCATACTTCCTTGAAGAGAATAAAAAGCAGGCTCTTGGTGAGCGCCGGGTAGGTCTGGGCGTCATGGGATTACATGATCTTTTGATCTACTGTGAAACAGAATACGGTTCACCAGAAGGCAACGAATTAGTTGATAAAGTGTTTGAAACGATTGCAACTACTGCTTATAGAGCATCTGTTGAATTAGCGACAGAGAAGGGAAGCTTCCCATTCTTAACTGGCGAAACACCTGAAGAAACAAATCGCTTAAGACAGGCATTCATAAATACAGGATTTATGAAAAAAATGCCTGATGATATCCGTGAAACAATTCTAGAAAAGGGTATTAGAAATTCGCATCTCCTGACTGTGGCTCCTACAGGATCCACTGGTACCATGGTTGGCGTTTCTACAGGATTAGAGCCTTATTTCTCATTCTCTTACTTCCGCAGTGGACGTCTTGGCAAATTTATTGAAGTAAAAGCAGATATCGTACAAGAATATTTAGATCAGCACCCAGAAGCAGACTCTAACAACCTTCCTAAATGGTTCGTTACTGCTATGGAGCTTGCACCTGAAGCACATGCCGATGTACAATGTGTCATTCAGCGCTGGATTGACAGCTCTATTAGTAAAACAGTAAACGCACCTAAGGGATACAGTGTAGAACAAGTTGAAAAGGTATATGAGCGCCTATATCGCGGTGGTGCTAAAGGTGGTACTGTTTATGTCGACGGTTCACGTGATTCTCAAGTATTAACTCTAAAAGCAGAAGAAAATACAAATGAACAATTATCCATGTTTGATGAAAAACCGCATCAGCATGTGGTTCTAGTTGATACAATTAGTGACCTTCGCTCAACCGATGTAACCATTGGTTCTGAGGTTGGAAATACTTGCCCAGTCTGCCGCAAAGGTAAAGTAAAAGAAATCGGCGGATGTAATACATGTACTAACTGTAATGCCCAATTGAAGTGTGGTTTATAAAAACTTTTAGAGAATGGAACAAAGCTTCCATTCTCTTTTTTTTTATAAAATTATATCAATATAACTTTGTAATTGAATTGTAATATGGCTGTGACATGCCTGTTATCCTTTCCTTGTATAGTAATGTTATCAATTCACTCAAGGGGGAATAACAACATGATAAAAAAAGTAATTGCAGCATTAGTAATGACAGCTACAATCACAACGTCTTTGTTTGCCTCATCGGGTGATAAAGCAGAAGCGGCATATTATCATACAAAAGCAATTTCGGTAGCAAAATCAAATATAGGTGTTCCATATAGATGGGGAGGAATTACACCAGCTGGCTTTGACTGTTCTGGTCTTGTTAAGTACTCTTTTGGAAGGGCAGGCGTAACACTGCCACGTACGGCAGCAGATATGTTCTATTCAAAAGGATATCGAGTAAGCTCACTACAGGTAGGGGATTTAATGTTCTTTGCCCCAACTAAAGCAAGCAGACCAACACATGTAGCGATTTACATTGGCTCTGGAAAAATGATTATGGCTTCTTCATCAAAAGGTGTTATTATCACATATACAAGCAATACCTATTGGAAGCCAAGGTATATTGGTGCAAAGCGTATCTAAATAAAAAGTAAGAAGAGTATCGGATAAAAAACCGATGCTCTTTTTTTGATTTGATTAATAAATATGGAAAAACTTCTCTCCCTTATTATTAATTATCTTCCTTGACAACGACTCATACTACTTAAAAATAAAGTGAAATGAGGAAGTCAGTATGGACCCTTTTATACCGCAGCTTGTCTATATCGAGCCCAAAGCTTTAGAGTATCCTCTCGGCAGGGAGTTAAAAGATAAATTCACAAAATTAGGTCTCGAAATTCGCGAAACCACTTCCCATAACCAAGTCAGGGGAATACCTGGTGATAATGAACTACAGCAATACCGTAATGCGAAATCAACCTTAGTAGTAGGAATCAGAAGAACATTAAAATTCGATACATCAAAACCATCTGCCGAGTATGCGATTCCACTCGCAACGGGATGTATGGGACACTGTCACTATTGTTACCTGCAAACAACACTCGGAAGTAAACCCTATATCCGGACTTACGTAAATCTAGATGAAATCTTTGAACAGGCTCAAAAATATATGGATGAGCGCAAACCCGAAATTACCCGCTTTGAAGCAGCCTGTACATCTGACATTGTGGGATTGGATCATTTAACTCATTCTTTAAAGAAAGCTATTGAATTCTTTGGACAATCCGAATATGGCCAACTTCGTTTTGTTACAAAATTTCATCATGTTGACCATCTGCTTGATGCAAAACACAATGGAAAAACAAGATTCAGGTTTAGTGTGAATTCGCGTTACGTGATTAAGAACTTTGAGCCAGGTACCTCTTCCTTTGAAGAGAGGTTAAAAGCTGCACGGAAGGTAGCCAATGCCGGTTATCCGTTAGGATTTATTATTGCACCTATTTACATGCATGAAGACTGGAAAGAAGGGTATCGAGAATTATTTGAACGACTTAGTGAGGAGCTATCAGGAGTAGAGATACCTGACTTAACATTTGAACTTATTCAGCATCGTTACACCAAACCAGCAAAGAACGTGATTGCCAAGCGCTATCCGAAAACAAAGCTTGAAATGAAGGAGGAAGAACGAAAATACAAATGGGGAAGATATGGCATTGGAAAATATGTCTATCCGGATGAAGCAGCAAAAGATTTAGAAACTACTATCCGGGAATATGTTCAGGAATATTTCCCTCATGCTATAGTCCAATATTTCACTTAAATTTTCTACTTGTCCGCCGTACTATATTCTAAGTAAGCTGACTAAAGATGTAACAAGTTCATCTTTTAGGAGTGGCTGCCCATGAAAATAGACGGCGTTTTTTCTGGAGGGGGAATTAAAGGCTTTGCTCTTATTGGAGCCTATGAAGAACTTGAAAGCAGGGGATTCCAATTTGTAAGGGTGGCTGCAACAAGTGCAGGCTCCATAATTGCCGCTTTAATCGTTGCGGGATACACAAGTAAAGAGATTTATAAATTGGTGGATGAGTTCGATTTGCCTAAAATGCTTGATACTCGAAAGACGATCATCCCGTTTTCTATTGCAAAATGGATGCTTGTATATTGGAAGTTAGGCCTTTATAAAGGAAATGAACTTGAAAAATGGCTGAAAGAGAAACTTGAAGCAAAAGGGTTAAGAACATTTTCAGACCTTCCGCCGGATACGCTAAGAGTCATTGCATCAGATCTTTCGAATGGACAAATGATCGTCATACCTGATGACTTAGAAAAATTCGGGATAAATCCGGCTTCCTTTCCCATTTCTAAAGCCATTCGAATGAGCTGCAGTATTCCTTATTTTTATGAGCCCGTTAAGTTACGGTCTATGGATGGCGTGAATGTCATTGTGGATGGCGGGGTGCTCAGTAACTTTCCCATGTGGCTGTTTGATACGGAAACAGTAAAAAAAGTCAGGCCAGTACTTGGAATAAAGCTTAGCCCGAGTGAATATGAACACGAAAAACATCAAATAAAAAATGGGATTCAATTGTTTGGGGCCCTGATTGAGACAATGAAAGATGCCCATGATCAACGTTACATTTCAAAAAAACATGTTGATAATATCATTTTTATTAAAGCAGAAGGTGTTTCTTTAACCGAATTTTCCATAAGCGATGAAAAGAAACAAAAATTATTTGAAATAGGCAAAAATCATGCTAAAAAGTTTTTAGATCAGTGGTCGTACTAATTCATGCTCTTGGCGCTTTTCTAATAAAAAAATCGAGTGTCTAAAAAGACGCTCGATTTTTCTTTTTACCCTTCTTGCCGTCGATAACGGTCAAATGAGCAGGGGTTTTCTTTTTTGTCTTGGTGCTTTTCTTTAGTGAAGTGAATGTTCCTAGAGAAGAAGTCCTAGCAGTAGAATCTCCACTCTTTTGCTGTAATCGTTTTTTTGATTTTTTAGCTGCCTTAAGAAATGCCCGCTGCTCTTTTTTCTGAGGGCTCGAATTTGAAAACCTTCGAAAAAGGAAATAAATAACTAAACCGATCAATGCGACGACAGCTATTCCCTGAATGAAACCGGCAGGATCTGCTGTAAATGAACTGACAAGTCCAAGTAATGCAAGTATAATAAGTACCCCAACAATAAACGTTGATGTCCGATTTTTCAAGAAAGCCACCTCCCTAAGAGCATCTTAAGCATTTTTTGATTCTTTTAAACACATAGGTAAAAAGATTTAGACAATTTCTTCATTTTTTGTATCAAGATCTGTTTCCTTCTCTCTTCTTAATAATTCTTGGAAAGAGAGTATTGCTACCTCTACTTGGTCATTAGTTGGTTCTTTTGTTGTTAACAATTGAAGCCAAAGTCCGGGTAAACCTAGATATTTTAATACCGGGATATTGCGTAATTTGTTTGTAATCTGTAAGACTTCAAAAGCAATACCTAACACCACTGGTATTAACAGAAGACGGTCAACAACCCGTAACCATAAAGGTGTGGTTGGCACAAGCAAATAAACAAACACTCCAACAACGACCGTAAATAAAATGAAGCTGCTTCCACAGCGATAGTGCAGTCGGGAATGGGCCTGCACATTTTCAACTGTTAAATCTACCCCTGCTTCAAAGGTGTTTATTACTTTATGCTCAGCACCATGATATTGAAACACTCTTTTTACAAGTGGGGTAAGAGAAACAAAGTATATATATGAAAGGAGTAATATTAGCTTAAAAAAGCCTTCTACCATTACTTGGGCAAAATCTGATGGGAAAATGGGTTTTGTTAGAACAGCTAAAAAGACAGGAATTAATGTAAAAGCAAATTTCCCAAATAAAAACGAAATGACTCCTATAACGGCTACCCCTAAATACATCGTTAGTTTCGAAACTTCTTTTTCTTTAATGGTTTTGTCATCTTTAGGATCAACATCATATCTTTCAGTTGAAAAGTTCAAATGTTTTGAGCCATTAGCACTAGCTTCAATAATTGCAATAATCCCGCGAAGAAACGGAATCTTTTTTAAGCGAGATAAAGCAGGATTGGCTTTACGCGGCAAGTGATAGTATTCTACAGAACGATCTTTTCTGCGTATAGCAGTAACGTAATGATGCTTTCCGCCAAACATAACACCTTCAACCACTGCTTGGCCGCCATAAACGGGTTTTTCAGAATTGGACATGGTTATTAACACCAACCTATAACAAAGTTGCACAATAGCAGAAATGATAAATCTGTATGTACTTAATTTTATTCTACTAGAAAAGTGAAAAAACCTCTAGGCTGACATAATATTTCCATTTAAAACAGTAAAAAATTTTTTTCTATGTAAGGATTAATTGTCTAAGGGCATAATAATCATGAAATTAGTAAGAATTTATTAATTAGAACAGATGTGACAAATAGATTGGAGGTTTTCATTATGTTAAACGAACATGAATTAAAACAATATCCAAAAGCAATGTCTTTTTTAATGATGGTTTTCTGGACTGGATTATTTGGGGGCATTTTTTGGGGGATTATTGGCTACATTGCTTATTTTTTTAATTTTACAGAAGTTAGTCCAAATGTCATTCTTGAACCATGGGCATTGGGCGATTGGAAATACGGCTGGCTAGGTAAAGTTATTTCCTTAGTTTTTTTGGTGATTGTCTCAATAATAATCGCTTTCGTTTACTACGCTGTCTTAAGAAAACTAAAAGGAATATGGTTTGGAATGGGATTTGGTATTGCTTTATTTTTAGTGGTATTTTTTGTTCTCAATCCCATTTTCCCTGGGATTAAACCCTTCATGGAGTTAAGCAGAGATACCATCATAACTTCTATTTGTTTATATATGTTATATGGAACTTTTATCGGATATTCCATTAATTATGAGTATGAAATTAATAAAGTACAAGACAAAGAGGCTTCAACTTAAGTTTGAATTAGTCGAATGCTAAAAGGTTATGATAAAATATTTTTATCTACATTGATTTTTAGGGAGAGTGAGATAAATGGGAAAATTAGAGAAATTACGTTCTGTTTTTTCAGCAAATGGCATTGATGGCATATTGATTACGAGCCCTTACAATCGCCGCTACATATCTAATTTTACAGGCACAGCAGGTGTGGTTTTAATTAGCGCAGAGAAAGCGCAATTTATTACAGATTTCCGCTATATTGAACAAGCTACTGAACAATGCCAGGGATTTGACATTATTAAATTTACCGGTTCTATACCGGAAGAAGTCGCCCTGCAAGTAAAAAAATTAGGGATTAAAAAGCTTGGTTTTGAGGCGGATTTCTTAACATATTCTTCAGTAAAAGTATATGAAAAAGAAATAGAGGCTGAACTTGCACCGATTTCAGGCGTAATTGAAAAGTTACGCTTGATTAAGACTGACGCAGAGATTAAGATATTAAAGGTAGCAGCAGATATCGCTGATGCTGCATTTAAACATATTTTGGATTTTATCCGTCCCGGTAAAACCGAATTAGAAGTTTCTAATGAGCTTGAGTTTTTTATGAGAAAGGCTGGCGCTACTTCTTCTTCTTTTGATACCATTGTAGCTTCTGGTCATCGTTCCGCACTGCCGCATGGTGTGGCGAGTGATAAAGTCATTGAAGCTGGGGATATCGTTACTATGGACTACGGCTGCTATTATAATGGCTATGTTTCTGATATTACCCGGACAATTGCCGTTGGTGAACCTGACGCTAAGCTGAAGGAAATTTATAATATTGTTTTGGAAGCACAATTACGAGGTATGGCGGGATTTAAACCCGGTATAACAGGAAGAGAAGCAGATGCGATTACGAGAGACTACATAACAGAAAAGGGTTATGGGGAATACTTTGGTCACTCTACTGGCCATGGGATTGGCCTGGAGGTTCATGAAGGCCCTGGTTTATCAATGAAATCTGATATTATTTTAGAACCTGGCATGGTGGTTACTTGTGAACCAGGTATCTACATCCCTGGTCTTGGCGGCGTTCGAATTGAAGACGATACTTTAATAACGGACACTCATAATGAAGCTCTAACCCACTCTACAAAGGAACTAATTATATTGTAAGATTTTAGGAGGATTTACACATGATATCTGTTAACGATTTTAAAACGGGATTAACAATTGAAGTTGATGGCGGCCTATGGCGCGTTCTTGATTTCCAACACGTAAAGCCAGGAAAAGGAGCGGCATTTGTTCGTTCAAAGCTTCGCAACCTTCGAAACGGTGCGATTCAAGAAAAAACCTTCCGTGCAGGTGAAAAAGTAGAAAAAGCACAGATTGATAATCGCAAAATGCAATATCTATATGCAAGCGGTGATTCACACGTGTTTATGGATATGGATTCTTATGAACAAGTGGAACTTCCAGCAGCAAACATTGAATACGAATTAAAGTTTTTAAAAGAAAATATGGAAGTTCATATCATGATGTTCCAATATGAAACTCTTGGAGTTGAATTACCGAACACCGTTGAATTAGAAGTGACAGAAACAGAACCTGGCATTAAAGGTGATACAGCTTCAGGCGGAACAAAGCCAGCAACACTTGAAACCGGACTTATTGTTCAAGTGCCATTCTTTGTAAACCAAGGAGATAAGCTCATCATTAATACAACAGAAGCAAGTTATGTTTCTCGTGCATAAGTTATTACCAAGAAACCTTAGATCATTAAACGGTCTAGGGTTTTTTTTCGACAAAATTAACACATTTTAGTCAAAGTTTCTCCTCAGTTTCTGCACAATTTTTTTCTATATTAAGGGTGAAAAAAACTTGAAGGAGAAGATAATATGAACATGACACACTATATGGGATTACTAGCAGCCAACCAGCCTTGGAATTTATTAATTTTTATGGCCGTTCCAGTAATTTGCGCCGAGATTCTGGCAATATCAGAAATAGCCATTTTATTTACTAGAAAAATAAATGGTGCTTTGAAAATGTTGAATAAAGTAACAGGGGTCTTTGCAGGTTTTTATTTTACAGGTATATTCATTTATTTGATGAAAACGGCCTACATCCCACTTACCGTTAACGGTGAATGGAAGGGCTGGATTGACGTTGTAGCTGTCACCTTCTATATGCTTGGTATTATCCCGTTTCTTGGTATGGCATTACTTGATTTAGGGCTTATTTATCGAAATAAAACTGATGAAGAAAAACTTAAAATCCATGCTATCTTAGTTAGTATCTTCCTTGTTGTAGCTCACATTGCCATGATCTTCGGTATGATTGATCCTTCCTTAGGTTCAAATAACGCCGGAGGGCATGAAATGATGAATATGTAATTTTTAATAGGAGGCAGCAAAGCTGTCTCCTTGTTGTTTAATCGTTTTATTTTTTTACATTTTTCAAGCTTAAAAACTTCACTAAATAGTAAGAATTAAGTGCAAGTTTGGAAATATCGCTTTGGTAAAATGAACTAGTATAAGAATACTAGGAAAGGGGTGATCAAATGAAACGAATAACAACTTTCTTCTTCCTTTTCATTCTATTGGCAATAGTAGCAGCAGGATGCAGTTCCAAGCTTGATGACCAAAGTTGGAAACTTGACAAGAAGCATAAACCATTACCAGATTTTGTATTGAATTCTTCTGAAAAAGTTCAAGAAACCTATATAATGGCATCAACATATCCAGAGGTTGTTGCTCAAGTTCCATGTTATTGCGGGTGTTTAGCAGATGGCCATAAGAGCAATCTAGATTGCTTTGTTAAGAGCGTAAGTGGAGATAATGCTGTACAAGAATGGGATTCACATGGTATATCGTGAGATACTTGTGTCAATATTGCCCGGGAGGCAATAGAAATGCATCTTAACGGGAAGAGTCCTGAGAAAATTTATAAATTAATTACGCAGAAATACGAAGACCTTGGGGAACCAACCCCAACACCTGAGCCAAAGTAGGGGTAACCCATGAAAAAAATACTCATAGGATTTTATATTTTGGTTATTATTGGTATTATTGTTTGTATTAGTAATAGTAATATTTTTACTAAAAAGAATTCACAGGCTATTGTTGCAGGTGAAAAGGTATATAACAAAAATTGTTTGGTTTGTCATGGTGCCGCTGGAAAAGGTGAAGGGAAAAAAGCAGGAACAGCTTTAAATAATCAAAATTTCTTAAACTCTGTAACTGATAAAAATCTATATAATTATATAAAATATGGAAGAGAAGGGACAGGTATGCCTGCCTATGGCCCTAGATTATCTGAGAATGAGTTGAAAAATCTCGTTGTTTATATCCGAAATTGGCAAACGGAAGACATTCAGTTTAAGGTTCCAGAAACAATTACGGGGAATCCTGCCTATGGAAAAAAACTGTACCATCTTTATTGCCAGAACTGTCACATGGAAGCGGGAGCGGGAATGTTACGAATGGGAACAGCTCTTTCCCATCCACAATATTTAAAATTTACTACTGATGAGCAAATATGGATTAGTATTGCATATGGCCGAGAAGAGACAAGAATGGGTCCTTCTTTAAAAGGTCTTGACGGGGTACGTCAGTTAAAGAAACAGGATATTACGGATATTGTTATGTATATCCGATCGTTAGAAGAAAAGAAATAGTTATAAACGTAAAAAAACCTGTGTCCCAATATTGGGTGCAGGTTTTTTTCAGTTTTTTAAAATTTACAATCCGACAAAATACTTAAAAAATCGTTGGAATTTTTTAAATGTGAACATTTTGTGGTGGTTTTTTGTCAAAACCTCAAACGTTTTCACCCTTTAACAAAATGTTCAAGAGTGATTCATCTTTATAGGTGATAGAAGAATTATATTTATTTTTAAGAGGACTATAGTGAAAATCAATAGGTTTAAATGAGGAGTTTTCTACGCCAAGGAGGATTATTATGCTTAAGAAAAAGTGGTTGGCAATGTTGGTCATTGCTTCATTTTTAACTAGTTTTATCAGTTCTAAAGCTAGCGCTGAAACCGTATTTCAAGCGGAAAAATTTCCTTTTAAGGAAATGCAGGTTCAAGTAATGCCGGAATTTGATTATCCCGATGGTTGGGGATCAAGGGATGTGCCATCTTTACTAGTTGGTGAGTATGGAACCATTACAAATAAGAGTGGTCTAGACTATGAGGGGAAGATTGAAATACCTGTTCCTTCTATGGAAAAAGGATTTATGGCCTCTTTAGTTGCAGAGTTTCCAGAGGAAAATAAGCCGGAAGTTCAACGCCCATATGATGTTGATAAGGAAAAAGGATTCATATCATGGAAGCCGTCAAAGTCAATCAAGAATAATGAAACCTATAAATTTGTTATTGAATATTACACCAAAACAATTGATGTAAAGGAACAAAAAAGTTTTACATATCAGCTAATTAATCATGCGGGAATTAACCAATTGGATGTAATCTTTTACTCCCCAATGGATGCAAAAGCGATAAAGCTGGAACCAAAAACTGCGAATAATACTAAAAGTGAGTATGGGGAAGAGCTTTATTACTACCAATATAAGAATGTAAAAGCAAACGAGAATCTTACATACTCTTTTTCTTACAAAAAAGAAGGAACTGAATCCACGATGGAGGCAATCAATAAGCAACAGCCGCCGAATGACGAAAACCATAGTGGTTTAACAGCAACTGACCAAGTAAAGAAAGGGGCATCAAGCAGTAGTACTGAACAGCCACTTATTGGAGTTGGCGGAGCATCGATAATTGGTATTGCTTTTATTATCGCTGGCATCTTTGTTTATTTGGGATTAAAAGGTACTTCTCAAGCACATCGACGCCCGGCTTCAAAAGGTACAAAACCTAAACATAAGTCAAATAGTCAAACGGTGGAAAAGAAAGAAAACAGCAGGTCTCTAAATGCAGAAGAAAAAATGGAACTGCGTAAAAAGTTATTAACTGGAAAGATTGACCAAGAAATGTATGAAGAAGAAATGAAAAAATTAATCTGATGGGGTGAGAAAGGGATGAAAAAAAATACCCTTGTTATGTTAGGTGGCTTTATTATTGCGGGAGCAATCGTATTCTTGTTAATGGCTGCAACACCAGGCTCAAGTGGTGTGGAGTTAACCATGAAAGAACTTTTAGCAACCCAAGAGCAACATAAAAACGATTTTGTTACAGTTGAAGGATTACTTATGGAAAAAACAGTTGAATGGGATCCGGAAAAAATCCAATTAAAATTTGACGTGAAGGATAATCATGGCAACGTAATGCATGTTATTTATCATGGTACCAAACCAGATAACTTCTCCGAAGGGGTCATTACCATACTTCAAGGTTCCCCAACTAAAAAGGATACTTTTGCAGCTGAATCGGTAAAAACTAGATGCCCTTCTAAATATGAGGGGAAAGATATGAAAAACTATGACCCTGAAAAACATAAGCAACTACTAGATAAATCAGTGAAAGAAAAATAACTGTCAACGTAAGAAGGTGATAAAATGTATTTATTTGCCAATGCAACCATTTATATAGGTTTAGTCATTGCGATATACTCGCTACTTATCATTACCCTGGGAATAAGTACCAAAAATCAAAAACTTGTAAACAGTGGAAAAAGCGGGATGATCGCACTATTTATTAGTGCAGCAATGGCGATGCTTTCTATGTTCTACCTTTTAGGTACCTCTCAATTTCAATACGAATACGTTACTGATTATACAAGCAGTGAACTGCCAATTATTTATAAACTTACTGCTTTATGGGCAGGGAACGCTGGATCATTACTATTATGGACCTTTTTCTTAACCCTTTATATGGTGATGATCGCTTATTCAAGAAAGATGAAAGGAAACCCCATGGTTCCTTACATATCTGCCATCTTAATGGCTAATGCCGTTTTTTTCTTCTTCATTTTGGGATTTGTCGCTAAACCATTTGTCTTATTGGATACTGTCCCAACAGAGGGAAAAGGCCTTAATCCCATGCTTCAAAACCCTGGGATGATTATTCATCCGGTCACACTTTACTTGGGGTATGTTGGTCTCGCTATTCCATTTGCCTTTGCGATGGCAGCTTTGATCCTGAAAAATGTAGATGACTTCTGGATAAAAATGACAAGACGTTGGACAATCGTTGCCTGGTTATTTTTAAGTCTTGGAAATATTTTTGGCGGTCAATGGGCCTATGTGGAACTTGGCTGGGGCGGATATTGGGCATGGGATGCGGTGGAGAATGCTTCGTTTATGCCATGGTTAACAGCAACGGCATTCCTGCATTCCGTCATGATACAAGAACGAAAAAACATGTTAAAAATATGGAATATCAGCTTAATTATTGTTTCCTATGCCTTGACATTATTTGGGACATTCCTGGTGCGCAGCGGTGTTTTAACTTCTGTACATGCATTTGCCAACTCAAATCTAGGATTATACTTCTTAATCTTTATGGGTGTTGCTGTCATCTTGGCTCTATATGTATTAATGAGCCGGTATAACTTGCTTAAACGGAGTGCAGGGGAGTTTAACTCTATTGTTTCTAAAGAGAGCAGCTTCTTAGTTAACAACCTTTTACTAGTTGGTGCAGCATTTGCTACTTTTTGGGGAACCGTATTCCCGCTAGTATCTGAGGCTGTCCGAGGTACTAAGGTAACTGTAGGTATGCCCTTCTTTAACAAGGTTGAAGCTCCCATCCTATTATCGATGATGTTTGTTATGGCTGTCTGTCCACTTCTAGCATGGCAGAAATCTACTGTAAAAAATCTAAGGAAAAATTTCTTAATTCCGGCGATTTTTGCTGTAGCAGGAATGGTTTTAATGGTTGTGTTAGGGATTCAAAAAGCATGGGCTGTCATTGGATACGGAGTTATTATTCTTTTATTAATTACCCACTTTTTAGAGTTTTATAGAGGTGTGAAAGCGAGAAGAAAGATGACAAAAGAATCTGCGGCAGTTGCATTATATCGTCTGATGATACGCAACCGCCGCCGCTATGGAGGATATATAGTTCATCTTGGAATTGCATTTATTACTATGGGGATCATCGGTTCACAAAACTATGACGTTGAAACGATGAAAACAGTTCCGCTGGGAAAATCAATTGAGCTGAGAGATTACCGAATTAATTATGATCGGCTCGATCAAAAGAAAGAGGGAATTAACGATATCGTTTATGCTGACGTTACCGTATTTAGAAATGGGAAAAAACTAGGAACCTTCCAGCCGGAAAAAGTGTTTTATGGTAACTGGGAGCAACCATCTTCTGAAGTAGCCATCATTTCATCTGTAAAAGAAGACTTATATATTGTCTTAAGTGCCTGGGAAGATGATGGAAAAGCCACCTTTGTTGTCAAAATTAATCCTATGATGGATTGGTTATGGTTTGGTTCCTTCATGATTGTCATTGGTGCACTGTTTGCAGTGTGGAACGGAAAATATGGAAATGTCACTCCTAGATATACAGGGGTACGCAAAGAGGTGTCTTAAAAATGAAGAAAAAACTCTATCTTGGACTCCTTGTCATTGCGTTTATTTTTCAAGTATCTTTTCTTCGAGTAGAAGCTAGTCAGATTGATTATAAATCAGCAGAGTTTAAAGCCGTTGCACAACAATTTGCCTGTACTTGCGGCTGTGGCCAAGATCATTATGAATGTGATCCGAACACTTGTAATCTCACAAAAGATTTTAAAAAAGACCTAGTTGGGATGATGAATAAAGGCTGGGATAAAGATAAAATTCGTCAATATTATGTCAATATTTATGGTGAAGAAATCTTAACGTCCCCTGAAAAGAGCGGTTTTAGTTTAACAGCTTGGGTTCTTCCATTTGTCGTATTAGGATTAGCTGCAGTAGCTGTGTTCTTCATTATCCGCAAATGGGTGAAGAGAAAAGGTACTGAAGCAGTAATAACTGATTATGAAAGCACTGAGGAGGAAGTAGAGGGAGAAATTCTTTCCTCTATGATCGATGAAGAACGCAAAAAGTATCTTTAGGATGTGAACAAAAAATGCATGATATCTCAATCATCTCCATGATTTTTACTGCCGCATTAGCGCTAATCTGTTTACTTTTAATATTAGCTCCGTTTTTTAAATGGGATACATTTAAACAATTTAGTTCAAACGACCAGGATTTATCTGCAACAAAAGAGGCTCTTTTAACTACGCTGAATGAAATTGAATTTGAGTACAAAATGGATAAAATTTCACACGCTGATTACAAAAATTTAAAAAGGCAATATGAAACAGAAATTGCCAGCATCATGAAAGAAGAAGAAAAATTTGTGGACCAGAGTATTGATAAAGACTTAATGGCAGAAGTGGAAAAAGAAATTGAAGCCCAGATGAAAATCTATGCAAACAAAAAGGGGGAAGGAAAGTGATCAAGAAAATCACCATTTTCCTCCTTGGTCTTATACTTCTAATTCCTTTCCATGGATTTGCAGCAACAGATTCTGAGGTATCCATTGAAATGCATTACCTTGTTGTAAGTCCAGCAGAAGATGGCTCAACAAACATGATGAACATGGTTAATTATACAAATAACTCTTCAGCGGAATATAAAGGTGATGGTAAAAGTGAAGCTGTATTAAAGGTCACTCTGCCTGATGAAGCGAAGGACTTAAATTTTTTAGATAGTAAAATCGCCTTTAAACAAGTCGGAAAAGGGTTTATAACAACTACCCCGATTCCAGCCAATCAAACAACTGTGCTTGCATATAGTTATAGAATGCCAAAAGGGAAAGAAATCAAATTAGCGATGGATTATCCTGTTGGAGCGATGCAAATCCTTGTACCGGAGGGAATGGGGAGTGTTGAAGTAACAGGTGCAGAAGCAACGAATCAAGGGCTTTTCAAATTTGATGACCAAAACTATTTTGGATATAGCATTGAGGGGTTGAAGGAAAACCAGACTTTTACACTTGCTTACAACAAGGATGTTCAGCCGCCGGCAGACGAAACAAAACAGTCTGCAACAACAGCAGGCAAAGAAAGTACAAGCGGTGTAACACATACTGCCCCTGCCTTTCACAATCCTGGCCATCTAAGAATGTGGGCTCAATCGCCATTACACAGTTTCAATCCGCACATCTTTCTAATTATAGTTGGAGCCATCATTATTGCAGGAATTTCTTATTTTATCTACTTTAAGAGAAAAGCTAGACTGGAAGAAGAAAGACTAGGAGCGGATAAAGAAGAAAAGGCATTCAAGCAGTTAATTGCCAAACAAAAAGCAATCATGGATAAGATTATTGAACTAGAAGAAACCTTTGATCATGGAAAACTAACAGAAGATGAATACCATGCAAAGATTGCTGCTTATAAGCAGCATTTAGTACAAGTTAAGTTAAATTTACGTAGTTTTATTGAGTAATAGCAGGTTAGGGGGGACTCTTGATGATCAAATTAAAAAAGCTGACGAAGCAAGCTGATAATAAGCTGATCTTACGTGGCGTAGACCTCTCTATAAAAAAAGGGGAAACAGTTGCCATTTTAGGACCAAATGGAGCGGGGAAGAGTACGCTTCTTAAGGTATTGGCCACCTTAATTAAACCCACATCAGGTCAAGTGATGATCAATGGCTTGGAACTCCGAAAAAACCAGATAATGATAAAAAAATTATTAGGATATTTACCTCATTCGAGTTTACTTTATGATCATTACTCTCCGTTAGAAAATCTCGTATTCTTTGGGAATATCTACGGGGTGAAAGATGTGGAAAAAAAAGCAAGAAAGCTTGTAAAAGATGTAGGCTTATCCTTCTTTTTGAATGAGCCAGTCAAGAATTTTTCCCGAGGGATGATTCAGAGGATTGCTATTGCAAGGGCCATTATCCATGAACCTGAGATATTACTTTTAGATGAACCTCATACTGGTTTGGATCAAGGAGCGATTTCGATATTAAACAATGTCATTTTATCGATGAAGGAAAAAGGTACGACTACATTAATGGTTACCCATGATTTTAAACAAGCCGCAGAAATCTGTGATCGGGTGATTATTGTAAAGAATGGAATCATTGTGGACGACTTTAAAGTTGAAGATCGCAATCTTAGGTTTGTTACCGAAAAATATGAATTTCAAGTGGAGGGAGCATCATGAACCTCTTTCGAACAGCCCTCTTCTTAGCAAAAAAGGACTTATATTCCGAGCTTAAAACGAAACAAATATTGACTACACAGATTATTTTTGCGGGTCTCGTAATCGTTGTGTTCAGCTTTGCCTTTGATCCCGCTAATAATACAACAAAAGCTGTCATTCCAGGAGTCATTTGGGTCATTATCGTATTTGCAGGTATTCTTGGACTGAATCGATCGTTTATATCAGAACAGCGAAATGATACCATGCAAGGGTTATTAGTAGCCCCAATGGAAGCAGTAAGTGTCTATTTAGGTAAGTTCTTGGCCAATTTCACGATGATGCTGCTTGTTGAAGTTGTATCGATTCCATTCCTGTTTCTATTATTTGATTTTAAATTTTTCGGCAGTTTTCCTTATTTCCTTCTAGTTATCTTTTTAGGAAGTTTTGGATTTATCGCAATTGGGACATTTCTAGCCGCTCTTGCGTCAAATTCAAAAAGCAGTGAAATGCTGCTGCCGCTGTTGCTCTTTCCAATCACAACGCCAATCTTAATTGGTGTTGTTCAAGCAACAAAGATCATATTAACAAATATGGGAAAGCTTTCTAGCGCCATAGCCTGGATCCAGCTTGTTACAGCCTATGATCTTATTTTCTTTGTTGTTTGTTTCTTATTAATAGACTATGTGCTGGAGGTTTAAGTGATGAGTATGAATCTCGAACGTGAGAAAGCGGTACTCCCTGGGGCTCATTTGACTGAAACAAAGACAAACAATATTTCTAGTATTCTGTTTGGTGGAACAGTCATTTTCATGTTAGTTGCCCTTTATTTTATTTTTATCTATGCTGCTGAAGAAAAAACAATGGGGGCAGCACAAAAAATATTTTATTTTCATGTTAGCTCTGCATGGCTGGCATTTATGGCCTTTTTCGTTACATTTGTATTTAGTATTTTATTCTTAATTAAGAGAGAAAGAATATTTGATACATATGCATATGTGTCTGCAGAGATTGGTGTTGTTTTTACGATTATTGTTTTAACCACAGGTCCAATCTGGGCAAAATCCTCATGGAATACTTGGTGGGTCTGGGAACCAAGGTTAATCACAACATTGATTCTATTTTTTATCTATATTGCTTATATTATGATCCGCCAAATGGATGGTGTTTGGGATAAAAAAGCAAGACTTGCCGCTGTATTTGGGATTATCGGTTTTGCTGATGTTCCAATTGTATTTTTTGCCATTCGCTGGTGGCAAACAAAATTTCATCCTATCATTTTTGGCAGTGGACCTTCCCAGCAAGGGGGAGGAATTGAGGGTACCATGCTGACAGCCTTGTTTGTTTCGCTCGCAGCATTCACAATTCTTTATACTTACCTTCTTCAAAAGGGTGTATCTTTTGAAAATATGAAAATAAAGGTTGAACGCTTTAAAGAAAAATTAATAGCAGAACAAGAAAATTAGGAGGAATAAATGATGGGTTATGAATATATGTACGGTGCATATTCTGTTGCTTGGGTAGTTATTTTTGCATACATGCTAATATTAGGAAAAAGGCACACAAAGCTAAAAAAGGAAATTGAGTTTTTAAAGGAACTGGAAAAGTAATTTTATACCGTGTCAAGAGTGTCAGGGGGAAACACGATGAACCAGCGAGTCATCAAAATACTCGTATTAATTCTAATTGTAAGTATGTTTGGCTTTTTTGGGTATAGTTTGGTCACAAAAGGAAAAAGCACAGATGTCGGTGATAAGGCATATAACTTCGAACTGCCAAAATATGAGGGTGGTACAAGTAAACTCTCTGATTATAAAGGCAAGGTGGTCATCATTAATTATTTTGCGAGCTGGTGTGAACCTTGTAAAGAGGAATTCCCTGAGCTGGCATCGTATCAAAAGGATTATGGTGACAAATATCCCTTTCTTATGATTAACCGTGGAGAAACAATTGATAGGATAAAAAAAGCTACTAAAAATAATAAAGAGGGAATGAACTATCTATTTGACTATAATGCCAAAGTATCAAAAATGTATAATGTCACCGGACAGCCTGAAACCTTTGTTATTGATAAACAAGGAATAATTAGAGAGCACTTTAATGGGCCTGTTACAGAAATGCAATTGTATAATTGGGCTAAAAAATATGATAAGTAATAATTTTAAAAAGAAAAGGATTGATGCCTAATTTAGGATCAGTCCTTTTTTCTTTAGTTTTTTAATTCTCAATGATAGTGAAATTCAGCTAAAATAACCGCTTTCACCTTAATTAGCCCAGGTTCAATTGGAGTTGAGTTAATCCCTTTCATTAAGGTTCCTGCAGAATAAGGTATGGGTTGAACGGCAGGTTCTCTTTCCACTACCATGATAGGTGTTGGAAGTAAAGTGACATGCAAGGTTGAAGCAATCGTTTTAGCTTTATCACTGGCATTATTAAGTGCAAGTGACAATGCTTGTAAATAATAGGTTTCTTTATCTTTAAGGCTGAATTGGACATTAGAGACATAATTCACTCCGTTTTGAACAGCAATATCGACTGCTTTTCCTACTAATGATAATTCTTCTAATTTTACATGTAAAAGATGAGTAATTTTATAACCGCGAAAAAGTTGTTTCCCTTGTTCGTAATCGTACTCCGTTTCAATTCGATAATCTAAGGTTTGGATTAAATTTTTAGGTATTCCAAGTGTCTGAAGTGCATTAATCACTTTAGCCACCTCAACAGAATTTTGCTGTTGAGCGCTTGTTAGCTCCTTCATTTCTGTTATAACCCCCAAATTTACTGAAGCTGAATCAGGAGGAATCGAAAGTTCCCCTTCACCTGTTACCTTAATTATATTGCTTTTAGGATGTAATCCATTTCGATTAGGCACATGATAATGATACAATTTTTTCCCCTCATTTCTTTACCTTCTATAAAATATGGCTGTCCCCGGAAAATGTTCCTGAGTAATCAACAAGTCTATTAATTATTAGTATTTTGTTCTAGCAATAGTACCCGAAAAATAGGATGAAATTACAGATTTGAATGTCATATTGTGTCCAAGCAGGCATACATTTTAAATAATGAGAAAGGAAATTTTGAGGAGGAAGCCTACGTGGAAACCATTCTTACTTTTTTACCTAAAAATCTTGCCAGTCTAATCAGTCAAATCCCTCCTAACCAAAAAGAAGAAGTTGAGGAAATTCGTATCCGTATCAATCGTCCAATTGAAATCACTTTAAAAGGTGCCCCTAGATTTTTATCGTACATTATAAAGCCAGAAGATGCCTTCCATCTTCTAAATAAAATAAGTCAATTTTCCATTTATACACTAGAAGAAGAGCTTAAACGCGGTTATATTACTATCTCCGGCGGTCATCGTATTGGTTTGGCCGGTAAGGTCATTCTTGAAAATGGAAAAGTAAAGGCGATAAGAGATATCTCCTCTTTTAATATTAGGATTGCCAGAGAGAAGGTTGGAATAGCAGAGTCAATTATTCCATTTATATATCAAGAAGAATGGATGCATACCATGATTATAGGCCCCCCGCAAACAGGAAAAACAACCTTACTAAGAGATATTGCAAGAATCATCTCATCAGGGTATAGCCCCAAAAGTATTAGCGCAAGTAAAGTCGGGATTGTTGATGAGCGAAGTGAGATTGCGGGAAGTCTTAATGGAATTCCACAATTAACCTTTGGCCATCGCCTCGATGTTTTAGACGCTTGTCCAAAAGCTGAGGGAATGATGATGATGATCCGTTCAATGAGTCCGGAAGTGTTGATTGTGGACGAGATTGGCCGCAGGGAAGATGCTGAAGCTATTCAAGAGGCAGTACATGCTGGAATAAGGCTGATGATGACCACACACGGTTCAAGCCTTGAGGAAATACGAAAACGTCCTTCTTTAAGGGACATTATGGATCAAAGGATTTTTGAACGGTTTGTCATCCTGAGCCGGGCATCAGGACCTGGAACAATTACCCGTATCCTTGATGCCAATGGTAAGGAAATGCCTCAAAAAGTGAGCGTGACCTAAAATGATTAAGTTAATTGGTGCCATTATCATTATAATTGCAACCACCTGGACGGGATTTGAAGCGGCAAGAAATTTTAGTGATCGGCCTAAGCAGTTAAGGGCATTGCGCTCAGCGCTGCAATCACTAGAGGCTGAAATTATGTATAGCCATACGCCCTTGCATGAAGCTGCAAGAAGATTAGCAGCACAGCTTGCTAACCCGCTTTCCAGGTTTTTTGAAGGCTTTGCGAATAAATTAACGAATACGGAAACAACCGTAAAAGACGCCTGGGAAACTAGTTTACAAGAGATTTGGAAGTTAACGGCTTTAAAACAAGGGGAATTTGAAATAATGAAGCAATTTGGGGAAACACTTGGCCGTCATGATCGCTTTTCCCAGCAAAAGCAAATTTTACTAACACTATCCCATCTTGAAAGAGAAGAAGCGGATGCCATTGACCGGCAGGCAAAATATGAAAAAATGCTAAAGAGTTTAGGTTTCTTATCAGGATTGTTACTTATTATTTTACTATTTTAGGGGGGAAAGCAATGGGTTTAGAGGTGGATATCATTTTTAAAATTGCAGGGGTTGGGATCGTTGTTGCCTTTTTGCATACTGTTTTAGATCAGGTCGGTAAAAAAGAATACGCCCAATGGGTAACGTTATTTGGATTTATCTATATTTTGTTCCAAGTCGCTACGATAGTAGATGATCTATTCCAAAAAATAAAATCGGTATTCTTGTTTCAATAGAAAGGGGGGGTGTAGCCATTGAAATCATTAAAATAGTCGGTGTTGCCCTAATCGCCACTTTTCTTGCTTTAATTATCAAAGAACAGAAACCTAATTTTGCTTTTCTCTTAGTTGTTTTTGTAGGCTGTGCCATCTTTCTCTTTTTAGTTGATAAAATTTTTGAAATTATTCACATGCTTGAAAAACTGGCAGTCAACGCAAAGGTAAATATGGTTTATGTTGAGACCATCCTTAAAATTATTGGAATTGCTTACATTGCGGAATTTGCCACACAGATTACAAAAGATGCTGGTCAAGGCGCCATTGCTTCGAAGATAGAATTAGCGGGAAAAATTATCATCTTAGCCATGTCAATCCCAATATTAACAGTATTGATCGAAACAATCATTAAACTAATTCCAAGTTGAGGACAGCCCCTAAAAAGAGGTGTAGTAATGAAGCAAAAGCTGCAGTTTATTCCTATTATAGTTCTAGTAATCTTATTTTTTTATCTTCCAAATGTACAAGCTGCCGAAGAATCTAAAGACAATCAGGCAGCACTTTCGGCGCAAGAATTGGTAGATCAACAGGTTGAAACGTTGGATTTAAGTGAACTTCAACAATATTGGGAGGATATAACTAATAAATATGGAGGTTTTCTTCCTGAAAGTCAAAAAGGCAGTCTTTATGATTTCATTAAAGGCGACAAGAAGTTTTCTTTTAAACAATGGGGACAAGGAGTACTTAAGTTTGCTTTTCATGAGTTTGTAGCGAATGGCAAGTTATTGGGTTCCTTAATCTTGTTAACTATTTTCAGCATGTTCCTTCAATCGATGCAGAATGCTTTTGAAAAGAGCACGATTAGTAAAGTGGCCTATTCGATCATTTATATGGTCCTGGTTATTTTAGCGCTTAATAGTTTCCACATTGCAATCAGCTATACAAATGAGGCTATTGGAACGATGATCTCATTCGTTTTGGCACTTGTTCCTCTCCTGCTTGCATTAATTGCAGCATCAGGAGGAGTTGTATCTGCTGCCTTTTTTCACCCAGTCATCCTATTCCTAATGAATTCTAGCGGATTAATCATGCAATATATTATTCTTCCCCTCCTCTTTTTAGCGACTTTGCTGAGTATTGTTAGTACCATGTCTGAACATTACAAAGTTTCACAGTTAGCCGCCCTGCTTCGAAATTGGAGTATTGGCTTAATGGGACTTTTCTTAACAGTGTTTCTTGGCGTTATTTCAGTTCAAGGGGCATCAGCGGCAGTTACCGATGGAGTAGCCATCAGAACGGCAAAGTTTGTTACTGGTAATTTTATTCCTGTAATTGGAAGAATGTTTACTGATGCAACAGATACAGTGGTTAGTGCGTCGGTACTGTTAAAAAATACTGTTGGAATAGCAGGGGTCGCCATTTTGTTAATTATCGTGGCTTTTCCAGCATTAAAAATATTAATGATTTCATTTATTTATAAATTTGCAGCTGCTATCCTACAGCCCTTAGGGGGCGGGCCCGTTATTAAATGTTTGGATATTATCAGTAAAAGTGTCATCTATGTTTTTGCAGCGTTGGGAATTGTCTCACTTATGTTCTTTTTAAGTATTACGGTCATCGTTGCAGCAGGAAATTTAACGATGATGATGAGATAAGGAGGGAAGACATGGATTTCTTAAAAGAATGGGTAACTAATATTATCCTTTTTATCCTGTTGGCTACTGTCATCGATATGCTTCTTCCAAACTCCAGTATGCAGAAATATACCAAGATGGTTACCGGGCTGCTCTTAATTGCGATTATTCTAACTCCTATCTTCAAACTCATCTCCAAGGATTTTGAAACGACAATGAGTTCCATCCCTTCATATCAAGTTCCTGGAGAAAAAAATATGAAAAATTCAATAGATTTAAAGAAAAAAGAAATACAAGCCTCTCAACATGCATATATTTTAGAAGAAATGGCTGTCCAGCTAAAAAAGGATGTTAAGGAGGAGTTGATGAATCAATACGGATTGGAGATAGATAAAATTGACCTAGCAGTAAACGAAGAAAGCGACAAAGCATTCCCTGAAAACCTCCAAAAGGTTACGGTTCTTCTAAAACAGCCTGAAAATGGTGTGAAGACAGTCGAAGCAATTAAGCCCGTCGAAATAAACACAGAAAAACCTCTTTCATCTAATGGATCAAAAGAAGAAACAGAAAAAATTGCTTCATTTCTGTCAAAGAAATGGAATGTATCAGAGAAAACAGTAGAGGTCTCGATTGAAGGGGGGAGTGAAAAGAATAATGGATAACAAACCAGGACCACTATCGTGGCTCAAAAAATTAATAAAACCTGAAGATAAGGGCGAAAAGAAACCTGGTAAATATCAGTATATGCTATTGGTCCTCTGTATTGGAGCCGCCTTTATGCTTGTAGGTAACATTGTTTTCAAGGATCATACTGGTTCGCAAGCGCAGCCTGCATCAACAAATAATAAAGTGGCCTCTGAAGACGTTCCCACATTTGGAATTAAAAAATCTTCAGAGAATAAAGTCATTGCTGAATATGAAGAAAAGTATGAAAACCAAATGAAGAAGGCTTTAGAGGAAATGCTCGGTGTAGATGACGTTACTGTTGTGGTGACAATAGATTCAACTGATAAGAAAGTACTTGAAAAAAATAAGGTCACAAAATCGCAAACAACGGATGAAACAGATCGTGAAGGCGGACAGCGGAAGGTAGTTGATTCCTCTACAGACGAACAACTCGTTATTGTTCGAAATGGAGAAAAAGAGGTTCCTATTGTTGTAGAAACAAAAAAACCCGATATTCGAGGGGTACTGGTTGTAGCCAAGGGTGCCGATAATATTGAAGTAAAAAAATGGATTAAGGAAGCAGTTACTAGGGCTTTGGGAGTACCTAGCCATCGAGTAGCTGTCATGCCTAAAAAATAAAGGGGGAAAAATAAAATGCTTTTGAAAAAACAAACAGTTTGGTTATTAACAATGTTAAGTTTAGTAGTGGTCTTATCAGTATACTATATTACATCACCAGAGCAAAAGAGCACCGATTTGACTGCAGTTCAACAAAAGGCAAAAGATCAAAATCTAAGTAATTCAAAATCGGAAACAAAGGAAAACAGTGGGAAAACGGTTGTATCCAGTGTTGCCGGTGATGTTGCATTTGAAGAACTACGGATGAAACTTGAAGACTTACGCAGCCAAAAGCAGGAAGAATTAACAAGCGAATTAGCTTCAACTGATCTCTCTCCGGATGAAAAAAGCAAGGTCAAAGACCAAATGGATAAACTAAATCAAATTGCGCAAAGCGAAGAGTTACTTGAAACCTTTATTAAAACAATGGGATATGAAGATGTTCTTGTTAGAGCAGATGGCGCAAAGGTAATCGTTACAGTGAAGGCAAAAAAGAAGCCTTCAGTTTCAGATGCTAATAAGATTATGCTCGAAGTGAAGAAAGAGATTGATGAAACTAATTATGTAGCAGTTGAATATCAGCCTGCAAAATAATACCTTAAAAAGGGAAAGTCATTGGCTTTCCTTTTTTTATGTTTACACTTATCATTAATAGGTAAAAATCATCATTTGAAAAGGTGCAACCGTAAAAATTTCTTTTTTTTATCAAAAAAGTTTAATATAAAGAGGAAGGCCTTTTTGAAATTCAATTAAGATTATTGAACTTTTACTAGCTATTATCGTATAGTATTAGTAGTTAGTACTAATTAAAGTTGTACAAGGAGTGTTACTCAATGTTAAAAGTACAAGAAATTCGCGAATTGATTAAATTAGTTGATCAATCCAGTATCGATGAATTTGTATATGAAATTGATGGTTCAAAAATTCAAATGAAGAAAAATAATTCAACTACTATTGTTTCCCAGGTGTCTTCATTCCCACAGGAAGCTGACTTAATCCCAGCTGTAAAAACAGTCCCTGCGGCACAGCCAGCACCTGCTGTTCAAGTCCAAGAAGCTGCACTGGAAACAGGGAAAGCACCAGTAAATGAAGCAGCAGTACAAGCTAATTTACACAAAATTACATCACCAATGGTTG
Organism: Neobacillus cucumis; assembly: GCF_002860255.1. Classification (GTDB taxonomy): domain Bacteria; phylum Bacillota; class Bacilli; order Bacillales; family Cytobacillaceae; genus Neobacillus; species Neobacillus cucumis_A. The sequence continues at coordinate 95,614 of NZ_PGVE01000090.1, read as the reverse complement.
GAACCTTCTATGCGTCACCAACTCCAGATACTGATGTATATGTAAAAGCAGGAGACCGAGTGTCAAAGGATTCCATCGTTTGTATCGTAGAAGCGATGAAATTATTTAATGAAATTGAGGCAGAAGTAGACGGGGAAATCGTAGAAGTATTGGTTAAAAATGGCCAATTAGTTGAATATGGTCAGCCGTTATTTCTAGTAAAACCGGAATAAGGAGCGATAACAGGATGATTAAGAAACTGTTAATTGCAAACAGAGGAGAAATTGCCGTCAGGATTATTCGTGCCTGCCGGGAAATGGGGATTGAATCGGTTGCGGTGTATTCTGAAGCCGACCGTGAAGCCCTTCATGTCCAACTCGCAGATGAAGCCTATTGTATAGGACCAACATCTTCAAAAGACAGTTATTTAAACGTTACAAATATTATTAGTGTTGCAAAATTAACCGCTTGTGATGCGATTCACCCAGGATATGGGTTTCTTGCTGAAAATGCAGACTTTGCAGAACTTTGCCGTGAGTGTAATATTACATTTGTCGGCCCAAGCCCGGAAGCAATTAATAAGATGGGCACGAAGGACGTCGCAAGGGAAACCATGAGGGAAGCAGGCGTACCTATTGTCCCAGGTTCTACAGGTATTATTAATGATATTGATGAAGCGCTGGAACTAGTAAAACAAATTGACTATCCTGTCATTATTAAGGCAACTGCAGGCGGCGGTGGTAAAGGGATCCGTGTCGCGAGAAATGAACAGGAATTAATAAAAGGAATTAATATTACACAACAGGAAGCATTGACAGCTTTCGGAAATTCTGGTGTTTACATAGAAAAATATATTGAGGATTTCCGACATGTGGAGATACAAGTACTAGGTGATAAACATGGAAATGCGATTCACTTAGGTGAAAGAGATTGCTCTATTCAGCGCCGGCTTCAAAAGCTGTTGGAAGAATCGCCTTCACCGGCTTTAGATGGTGAGATTCGTGAAGAAATGGGAACTGCAGCCGTAAAGGCTGCCAAAGCAGTTGATTATTCGGGTGCAGGCACGGTAGAATTTATATATGACTACCGCAATCGCAAGTTTTATTTTATGGAAATGAACACAAGAATACAGGTGGAACACCCTGTGACTGAAATGGTTACTGGTATCGACCTTATAAAAGAACAAATTCGAGTGGCAAATGGCGAAAAACTAACCATCAAACAGCAGGATGTTACTTTTACAGGCTGGGCAATTGAGTGCAGGATTAATGCAGAAAATCCAGAGAAGAATTTTCTTCCTTCTGCTGGTAAAATTAAGATGTATTTACCGCCTGGTGGGTTAGGAGTTCGTATTGATTCAGCAGCGTATCCGGGATATACCATTCCGCCCTACTACGATTCCATGATTGCGAAGGTCATCGCATATGGCAGCACCAGAGAAGAAGCAATCTCAAGAATGAAACGGGCATTAAGTGAGTTTGTTGTAGAAGGAATTCATACAACCATACCGTTCCATTTAAAATTGTTGGAGCATGAGAAATTTGTTGAAGGCAATTTTAATACGAAATTTCTGGAATTGTATGATGTGATGAAGTCTGTCTAAAATCTGGAGGTGTTTTAAATGAGCGAATTTAGTGTCTTGGAAATGGATCAAGGAAACAATGGTCATGGCAAAATTGAAATTGCCCCTGAGGTAATTGAGGTTATTGCCGGAATTGCTGCATCCGAAGTAGAAGGTGTCTCTGGGATGCGCGGAAATTTTGCCACAGGAGTTGTGGAACGTCTAGGGAAAAAGAATCACGGTAAAGGTGTTAAAGTAGAACTGACTGAAACCGGGATAAAAGTAGACGTATATTGTTTAATGAAGTTCGGTATGTCCATTCCAGCTGTTGCAGGCAAGGTGCAGGATAATATTCGTCAGGCCTTGTTGAATATGACTGCCTTAGATGCAGAGGAAGTAAATATTCATGTTGTGGGAATTCAATTTGAGACCCTAAAGAATGAACAGGAAATTGACTCTGAGCTATAATATTCTAAGAACCAAAGGTATTGGATCCTTTGGTTCTTCTATTTTTGTAAGTCCATCCTTAGGAATTTACATATGAAGATAAACCATCTCTATTAGGTTAATTCTTCCTTTATAAAATAATGAGACATACAGTGCGATTCCATTTTAGTTATGCTATTATCTTTTTATGTGCATGCTAGTTTTAAATGATAAGTGCGAGTTCATGTGCGAAAATTAGCAAAAATTAGTTAATATAGATAAAGGAGTAAACGGTAAAATGAAAAGAAGAACAGCTAGGGAAAAGGCGTTACAGGCTCTTTTTCAAATTGATGTTAGTAATACAGAACCATCATTAGCAATTGAACATGTCTTAGAAGGCGAGCAGAATGACGATTACCTGACCCATTTGGTTTTGGGAGTTGTTGAACAAAAGACTTCAATTGATCATCTTATTAGTGAAAATCTTGAAAAGTGGTCTTTAGACCGATTAGCAACAGTTGATAGAAATTTATTAAGAATGGCTGCCTATGAATTAAAATTTTCTCGAGAAATTCCGGAAAATGTTGTTTTAGATGAAGCCATAGAGATAGCTAAAGTTTACGGAGATGACCAATCAAGTAAGTTTATTAATAGTGTTTTATCTAAGATAAAAGAAACACTTCATAATAATTAATTAACTATTTTTCTAGGGACTGGGAGGAACAATGATGACAGCACAAATTATCAACGGAAAAGAAATTGCAGAGAAAAAAAGGGTTGAAATTGCCGAAGAGGTTATAAGACTTAAAAATCTTGGCGTTACACCAGGATTAGCTGTAATTCTAGTAGGGAATAATCATGCATCAAGGACCTATGTAAGAAATAAGGAAAAGGCATGTCATGAACTAGGAATGAACTCAATATTAATTGAAATGCAAGAAGAGGTTTCAGAAGAAGAATTATTAGCGAAAATCGCCGAATTAAACGAAACACCTGATATACATGGAATCTTGGTACAGTTGCCACTTCCAAAGCATATTGATGAAAAGAAGGTAATTGAATCGATTTCTCCGTCAAAGGATGTAGATGGTTTCCACCCAATCAATATTGGCAGAATGATGACTGGCCAAAATGCATTTTTACCTTGTACTCCGTATGGGATAATGGTGTTACTCGAGGAAACTGGTATTTCCATTCCTGGTAAACATGTCGTCGTAGTAGGAAGAAGTAATATTGTTGGAAAGCCAGTTGGTCAATTATTCCTAAATCAAGATGCGACAGTTACCTACTGTCATTCAAAAACAAAAGATTTACCATTACATACAAACCAAGCTGATATCCTTGTCGCAGCGGTTGGAATTCCAAACTTTATAAAAGCAGAGCATGTTAAGGATGGGGCTGTTATTATTGATGTTGGGATAAACCGAAATGAAGCTGGTAAACTTTGCGGTGATGTTGCTTTTGATGAAGTAGCGAAAAAGGCTGGTTATATCACTCCGGTTCCAAAAGGAGTTGGCCCTATGACCATTACCATGCTTATGTATAATACTGTTAAATCTGCTGCAGAAAGTCTAAATCGAGATTAGGTAAAATGATTGTCCTTATCTTATTACAATTAGCTATTTTGTGTTTTTACAGACAAACAATAGAGCTAATTGTATAATAGATAAGGACAGTTTTATTCTTTCGTCAAAAGGAGCTTCACATGCAGGATCAAAGATATTTATCAGTGAATGCTTTAACCAAATACATAAAGCGGAAATTTGACGCTGATCCCCATTTACGAGAAGTCCACGTTAGAGGCGAAATTTCAAATTTCAAGCAGCATTCTAGCGGACATATGTATTTTACATTAAAGGATGAGAAAGCGCGGATTCTTGCAGTAATGTTTGCCGGACAATCCCGTTTTATGAAGTTTTCACCAGAAAACGGTATGAAGGTAATAGTTAAGGGTGAAATCAGTGTATATGAACCAAGTGGTCAATACCAAATTTATATTAGAGAGATGCAGCCGGATGGCATTGGTGAATTATTTTTAGCATATGAACAACTTAAACAAAGGTTAGAATCGGAAGGGTTATTTGCTCCAGAAACGAAGAAGGCCATTCCTCAGTATCCGAGAACCGTCGGTGTAATAACCTCTCCTACTGGGGCTGCTATTAGAGATGTTATTACTACCATCAAAAGGCGTTATCCAATTGCTAATATTCTTGTATTACCAGCACTCGTTCAAGGAGACAACGCTGCACCGTCCATCGCTAAAGCCATAGAAATGGCCAATAACATGGAGGAAATCGATGTCTTAATTGTGGGGCGGGGTGGAGGGTCCATTGAAGAATTATGGGCTTTTAATGAAGAAATAACTGCACGGGCAATCTTTTCATCCAAAATTCCGATCATATCAGCAGTTGGCCATGAAACCGACTTTACTATTGCTGATTTTGTTGCTGACTTACGAGCACCTACACCTACAGGCGCAGCAGAGCTAGCTGTCCCGCATATAGAAGAACTGGTGGACAGAGTATTACAGCGGCAAGCCCGTTTGATTCGCAGCATGAGTGGAAAATTCAAGTTTGAAAAAGAACGTTTAAATCGTGTTCAAAAATCATATGCCTTTCGATATCCACACCGTCTTTATGAGCAAAAGCTTGAGCAGGTGGACCGGTTAACTGAAATGTTAGTGCGCGGTACCTCGAGATTGTCCTTAGTAAAAAAAGGTCAGCATGAGATATTATCGAAACGATTGCAGCGAAATCACCCAAATGAAGGACTGCAGGAGGCAAAAAAACGTTTTGAACGAACTCAAAAGGATCTTTATCGGACCGTTGCTCAAATATACGAAAAAAAACATACAGAGTTTGACCGGATTCTTTCTACCTTGCAGGCGTTAAGTCCCCTTAAAATAATGGAACGGGGATATAGTTTGGCCTATACAGAGGATAATCTGTTAGTTAAAAGTGTGAAGCAGGTAAAGGTGAATGAGCAAGTACAAATTCAATTAACTGATGGAAGCCTTTACTGTAATGTGGAAACAATAAAGGAGAGAAAAGCTAGTGACTAATGAAAAAACTTTAACCTTCGAAGAGGCAATGTCTAAGCTTGAACAAATTGTAGAAAAGCTTGAAGAAGGCGACGTTCCATTAGAAGAAGCTATTACTTTCTATAAAGAAGGTATGGAACTTTCAAAACTTTGTCATGATAAATTAAAAACTGTGGAAGAACAGCTTACGCAAATTATTACGGAGGATGGTCGTAAAGAGCGTTTTTCTATTCCAGAGGAGGATTAGGGCTTGAAAACCGGGTTACTTGATGCGTTTAAAAAAGAATATCAGCTATTGCTTAATCGGGAACTTCGAGGACTGGTAGAAAGACTGGATGCCCCTTCCGTAATTAAGGATTCAATGATTTATTCACTTGAAGCAGGCGGTAAAAGAATTCGCCCATTATTACTGTTTGCTACCTTAGATGCTTTTGGAATTGACCCTAAAAAAGGGATTCAGGCTGCTTGTGCAATCGAAATGATTCATACCTATTCTTTAATACATGATGACCTGCCCAGCATGGATAATGATGACTTAAGAAGAGGTAAGCCCACCAATCATAAAGTTTTTGGAGATGCCATTGCAATCCTTGCAGGGGATGCGTTGTTAACTTATAGTTTTGAAGTAATAAATATGCTGTCTGAAAATTTTACGCCTCCATCTGCGAAAATGAAATTGGTAATTGAAATGGCTAAAGCAGCTGGTGCTGAGGGAATGGTAGGCGGTCAAGTGGCTGATATGGAAGGAGAGGGCAAGGCCCTTTCTCTTGAGGAACTAGAATATATACATATTCACAAAACAGGTAAGCTGCTAAAATTTAGTGTGGTAGCAGGAGCCATAATGGCTCAGGCAAATGCCAGCCTTTTACATAACTTGTCGGCCTTTGCTCATCACCTTGGACTTGCTTTCCAAATACAGGATGATATTCTAGACTTGATAGGCAATCAACAACTTATTGGAAAGCCAGTTGGCAGTGATACAGTTAACCAAAAAAGCACCTATCCACAACTATTATCCTTGGAAGGGGCAAAAGCTGCCCTTGAAAATCAGATTAAACTGTCAAAAGATTACTTAGAAAAGACAGACTTAAATACCACTCTTCTAAACGAGATAACGGATTTAGTTGCTTCAAGGGATCATTAGGTGTTTAGGCAGTAATTATATGTTCTTATGGATCTCAAAATGCGGAGAATGTTGAATTGCCGTTATCACTTAGTGTGTTAGCGGCTATTTTTTCAGATATAGATACCAATACTAGTAATAAAATAGTAAAGAACGAAAAAGTATGAAAGTGAGTGGTCCAAAAATGGATTTATTATCAATCAAGGACCCATCCTTCTTAAAAGGGATGTCGAATCAGGAGCTTGAAGCTCTTAGTCAGGAAATACGCGAGTTTTTAATTGAAAAATTGTCTGTGACTGGAGGCCATATCGGGCCCAATTTGGGAGTGGTGGAATTAACAATCGCTCTACATAAATGCTTTGATAGTCCAAAGGATAAACTCATTTGGGATGTTGGACATCAATCTTATGTTCATAAAATTTTAACCGGAAGGGCTTGTGAATTTGATACCTTAAGGAAGTTTAAGGGTTTATGCGGATTCCCGAAACGTGTTGAAAGTGAACATGATGTCTGGGAGACAGGACACAGCTCTACTTCTCTTTCTGCTGCCATGGGAATGGCGATTGCACGGGACTTGAAAAAAGAGAAATCATTTGTTGTTCCTGTTATCGGTGATGGTGCTTTAACAGGTGGAATGGCGCTTGAAGCCTTAAATCACATTGGTCATGAAAAAAAGGACATGATTGTGGTTCTTAATGATAATGAGATGTCAATTGCTCCCAATGTAGGTGCTCTGCATAATATTCTTGGGCAATTGAGGACCGCAGGTAAATATCAATGGGTAAAAGATGAACTCGAAGTACTTTTGAAAAAAGTTCCTGCAGTTGGCGGAAAACTCGCTGCGACAGCGGAAAGAATCAAGGATAGCCTCAAATATTTGGTTGTTTCAGGCATGTTCTTCGAAGAACTTGGCTTTACCTATTTAGGACCCATTGATGGCCATAATTTTGAAAATTTATTTGAAAACCTCCAATATGCAAAAAAGACGGAGGGGCCTGTCCTTCTCCATGTTATTACGAAAAAGGGGAAGGGTTTTAGGCCGGCTGAGAGTGACAAAATTGGGACGTGGCACGGGACTGGGCCATATAAAATGGACACAGGTGCTTTTGTTAAACCAACTAAAAAACAACCTCCTGCATGGAGCAGTGTTGTAAGCGAAACTGTCCGAAAGCTAGCAAGAAAAGATGAAAGAATTGTGGCAATAACTCCAGCAATGCCTGTTGGTTCGAAGCTAGAGGGCTTTGCAGGTGAGTTTCCTGACCGAATGTTTGATGTGGGGATTGCAGAACAGCATGCTGCCACAGTGGCAGCGGGATTAGCAACCCAAAATATGAAGCCATTCTTAGCGATTTATTCAACCTTTTTACAACGTGCCTATGACCAAGTCCTGCACGATATTTGCAGGCAAAATTTAAATGTTTTTATTGGGATCGACCGTGCTGGTTTAGTAGGAGCCGATGGCGAAACACATCAAGGAGTATTTGATATTGCTTTTTTACGGCATATTCCAAACATGGTTCTAATGATGCCGAAAGACGAAAATGAAGGTCAGCATATGGTTTATACGGCTTTAAATTATAACGATGGACCAATCGCCATGAGGTTTCCGCGCGGAAATGGATTGGGAGTAGAGATGGATGAAGAATTCCATAATATCCCGATTGGAACTTGGGAGACACTAAAGGAAGGAACAGATGCGGCGATTTTAACCTTTGGTACTACGATTCCAATGGCAATGGATGCTGCGAAGAATCTTGAAAAGCAGGGTTTTTCTATTAAGGTAATCAATGCAAGGTTTATAAAACCGATGGATGAAACCATGCTGACAGCACTTCTGGAAAAAAATATACCGATTCTGACCCTTGAGGAGGCCATTTTACAGGGTGGATTTGGCAGTGCAATTCTTGAATATGCCCAGTCTCAGGGATACCACCATGCAATTATTGATAGAATGGGAATTCCAGATAAGTTTATTGAACACGGTGATGTTGACTCCTTACTGGAGGAAATCGGTTTAACTACAGAAGAAGTGATAAAGAGAACTTCCGTTTTAGCGAAGGCCAGAAAAAAACAACAAAGGGCATAAATTCATGAAAAATAAAGAGCGTTTAGATGTTTTATTAGTAGAAAGAGGCCTGATTGAGACTAGGGAAAAGGCAAAAAGAGCCATTATGGCAGGATTGGTGTACACAAATGAAGAACGTCTTGATAAACCAGGTGAGAAAGTCAAGGTTGATATTCCTTTAAATATAAAAGGGAATGTTCTTCCGTATGTTAGCAGGGGCGGATTAAAGCTTGAAAAGGCATTAAAAGTTTTTGATGTGAATGTTCAAGACAAAGTATTATTGGATATCGGGGCTTCAACTGGAGGGTTTACAGATTGTGCACTGCAAAATGGAGCTAATATGTCCTATGCACTTGATGTTGGTTATAATCAGTTAGCCTGGAAGCTGCGTCAAGATGAACGGGTGGTCGTAATGGAAAGAACGAACTTTCGCTATGTTACGCCAGCTGATTTAAGCCGGGAAATGCCGAATTTTGCTACCATCGATGTATCATTTATTTCATTGACTTTAATCCTACCTGTACTAAAGACTCTTTTAATCCCTGGGAGTGATATTATTGCCTTAGTAAAACCTCAATTTGAGGCTGGACGTGAACAAGTTGGCAAAAAAGGAATTGTCCGAGATCAAAAAGTTCATTTGCAGGTTATAGAAAAGATCATTAACTTTTCCATTAAGGAAGGTTATGTAGTCAAAGATTTATCCTATTCCCCTATTACTGGAGGAGACGGAAATATAGAATTCTTGCTCCATCTCCTATGGGAAGGTGAACAAGAGACAGGGATTAATCAACTCCAGATTCAGCCAGCTGAAATTGTGGAAGAATCCCATAAAGAACTTCATACAAAGAATGAAGAAGGGTAGGCAAAAAAAGCCTATCCTTTTGCATGTGAATGTATTTTTATAAAAAAATGTACATTCCTTAAAAAATGGGCTAACATATTGGTAGATAGGACATTTGGATAAATTCTCTAATGTTCTTTTATACGGGGTGAAAAGATGAATAAAGGTCAACGTCATATTAAAATAAGAGAAATCATTGCAAGCAATGATATTGAAACGCAGGATGAGTTAGTGGATGAGTTAAAAAGCGCAGGTTATAACGTAACACAGGCAACCGTCTCAAGAGATATTAAAGAATTACATTTAGTGAAAGTACCTTTAACAGATGGACGCTATAAATACAGCTTGCCGGCAGACCAGCGATTTAACCCGCTGCAAAAACTGAAACGAGCACTTATTGACGCATTTGTCAGAATTGACTCAGCGGGGCATTTACTCGTGATGAAATGTTTACCTGGAAATGCTATGGCAATAGGTGCACTTATTGACAATCTCGATTGGGATGAAATATTAGGAACAATATGTGGTGACGATACAATGTTAATAATTTGTCGAACACCTGAAGATACAGAGGTTATTACAAACCGGTTCCTTGACATGCTTTAAATTGGGGGAGAGTTCTTTGTTAGCAGAACTATCAATTAAAAATTTCGCCATTATTGAAGACTTATCTATCTCGTTTGAAAAAGGTTTAACAGTATTAACTGGGGAAACAGGTGCAGGTAAATCCATTATCATTGATGCTATTCACTTACTAGTCGGAGGCAGAGGATCAGCTGAATTTGTCCGGCATGGTGAAGAAAAGGCTGTAATTGAGGGGCTATTTCAAATAGATGATCCAAACCATCCAGTGATGTTAAAAGCATATGAGTTTGGAATTGATATTGAGGAAGGAATGGTCATTTTAAGGCGTGACATTGCCCGAAGCGGGAAAAGTGTTTGCCGAATAAATGGAAAACTTGTGACGATCTCTATCCTGAGGGAATTAGGTGCAACACTTGTAGATATCCATGGTCAGCATGAACATCAAGAGCTAATGGATGAAACAAGACATTTGCCATTACTTGACCAATTTGGAACGGAAGAAATTAATCCGGCACAAGATGAATACTCACAGGTATTTAGACGTTACGAGCAGACATTGCATAAACTTAAATTATTGAGTGAAAATGATCAGCAGACAGCTCATCGGTTGGATTTAATACAATTCCAATTAGATGAAATTCAAAAGGCAAATTTAAAGCCGAATGAAGATGAAGAACTTGCTGAGGAGAAGAATAGATTAGGGAATTTCGAAAAAGTATTTGAAGCGATTCAAACGGCCTATAATGCTTTAAAAGGTGAACAAAAGGGGCTTGATTGGATGGGAGTAGTTATGGGGTCTCTTGAAGACGCCGCTGCACTTGATTCAAATTACAAAGAGCTATCTGATTCGGTTTCAAATAGTTTTTACTTATTAGAGGACGCAGCATATACTTTACGAAATGAACTGGACGTCCTAGAGTATGACCCGCAGAGATTAAATGAAATTGAAGGACGTTTAAATGAAATTAATCAGTTAAAACGAAAATATGGTAAAACAATCGTAGAGATTTTAGAATATGCCGCCAAGATAGAGGAAGAAATTGAAACCCTTCAAAACAAAGAAACGCATATTGGTGAACTAGAAAAGGAATTAACGTCTATTAAGAAAGACTTAGTCCTTGAAGCAAAACAATTAACAGAACTTCGCCACAAATGGGCAGAGAAGCTTACAAAATTAATCCATAAAGAATTAAAAGAACTCTATATGGAGAAAACTATTTTTGAAATTCGAATTGAATCTGAATCCCATCATTTTTCGAAGAATGGTGTTGACCACGTAGAGTTTTATATTTCAACGAATCCTGGTGAACCACTTAAACCCTTATCAAAGGTGGCCTCTGGAGGAGAATTGTCCCGTATCATGCTGGCATTAAAAAGTATCTTCTCCAAACACCAAGGGGTAACTTCGATTATCTTTGATGAAGTCGATACCGGAGTCAGTGGAAGAGTAGCCCAATCCATTGCTGAAAAGATTTATAAAGTGGCTTCCGGTTCTCAAGTGCTTTGTATTTCTCATTTACCACAAGTGGCAGCTATGGCTGATACACACTTGTTTATTGCAAAAATTATTAAGGGCGGCCGCACCAAAACCTCTGTAACACCGTTAAAGACAAACGAGAAAATAAAAGAAATAGGCCGGATGATATCTGGTACGGAAATCACCGATTTAACCAAAAAACATGCAGAAGAATTATTGCAATTAGCTGGTAAAAATAAGATAAAATGAAAAGCTATCCAAATTGGGTAGCTTTTTTATGTTGAAGCAAGTTATAAATGATTGTCAAGGAGGCAAAATTATAGATGTAGCCATTTTTATAAGTGCAGTGAAAAGAAGCGAGGAGAGTGAAGGATTTGAAGTTAGAAATAATTAGAAAGATTATTGGTGGAATTCTCCTTGTTTCATTAATTAGCCTTATTTTTTTTCAGCCCTTACAGCAATACCTTTCAATACCAAAATCAATAACTGTTTTTGAAGGACAAGATTATACGTTTCAAAAGGCTGCCCCGGTAACAGCCGCCCTTAGTTCTCACAATTCAAATATCACACTAAATCAGGAAAAAACGTCGGTATCTGTTAAAGCTAACGAACACGGCAAGAATGAAATGCTTTTAGAGTATGCAGGGATCCCCATTAAAAAGGTCGATGTACGTGTCTTAAAAGACTTTCGTGTTTTACCAGGCGGACAATCAATCGGTGTAAAATTAAATACGGTTGGAGTATTGGTGGTTGGTCACCATCTAATCAACACAACAAACGGAAAAAAATCTCCAGGTGAAATTGCAGGAATTAAAGTAGGAGACATCATTACCGAAATCAATGGCAGTAAAATTGAGAAAATGACAGACGTAGCCCCATATGTCCAATCGGCAGGGCAAGATGGTAAACCCCTCAATCTAGTCATCAGCCGAGAAAGTGGAAAATTTAAAACCAAGCTGACTCCCTTAAAAGATAAAGGGGAAAACACTTATAAGCTTGGATTGTATATTAGAGATTCTGCAGCAGGAATTGGAACCATGACCTTTGTTCATCCACAATCTAAAAAGTATGGTGCCCTTGGTCATGTGATTTCAGACATGGATACAAAAAAACCAATTGTTGTAGAAGATGGTCAAATTGTTCGTTCGACTGTCACTTCAATTGAAAAAGGCAGCAATGGAGACCCAGGTGAAAAACTTGCACGTTTTTCTTCAGACCATGAAATTGTTGGAAATATTCAAAAGAATAGCCCGTTTGGAATCTTCGGAGAATTAAACAAGGATTTAAAAAATGGAATATTGGATAAACCACTTCCAATTGCTTTATCACATCAGGTTAAAGAAGGACCTGCTAAAATTTTAACCGTGGTTAATGATGACAAAGTAGAAGAGTTTGATATTGAAATTGTTAGTACAATCCCGCAAAAGTTTCCGGCCACAAAAGGCATGGTTATCAAAGTAACCGATCCAAAGCTGCTTGAAAAAACAGGAGGCATTGTACAGGGGATGAGTGGAAGCCCAATTATTCAAAATGGTAAGCTTGTTGGAGCTGTAACCCATGTCTTTGTCAATGATCCTACATCAGGCTATGGAGTTCATATTGAGTGGATGCTGAATGAAGCTGGAATTAATATATACGAAACACCAAAGGATAAAGCTAGTTAATTTTCAAGCAAAATAGGCGTAAATACCTATTTTGCTTCTTTTTTGGAAATAGATTTTTCGACAAAAGCCAGTTATATTATGGTAATTATGCGATTTAAGTCGAAAAAGGAAGTAAAACAAAGAAAAGATAAGATTTTATCACTATTTTAACAATTATTAAAAAAATGAGAGGAATTTTTGTTGCATTGTCGAATTTCTAATTTAGAATAGAATTATGAGAAAAATAAATGATTTTAATGTTCGATTGTAAATAGAGACTGGATTTGGATAAGGGAGGAACTGGAATTGAAGAAAATAAAGGTATGTGTTGTTGATGATAATAGGGAGTTAGTTGGGTTATTAGAGGACTATATTTCTTCCCAAGACGATATGGAAGTTGCTGGTATTGCGCATAATGGTCAAGAATGTTTAGATATGCTTGCATCTGTAGATCCTGATGTACTTGTGTTGGATATCATCATGCCGCATCTCGATGGGTTAGCAGTTCTAGAACGTTTACGTGATGTGAAAAAAGGAACAATTCCAAATGTAATTATGCTGACAGCATTTGGTCAAGAAGATGTAACCAAAAAGGCTGTTGAACTTGGTGCCTCCTACTTTATCTTAAAACCTTTCGATATGGAGAATCTAGGTAATCACATTCGTCAGGTTAGCGGTAATACAAATACATTTACACGAAAGGCACCAACCGTAAGCTATCGTTCGCAGTCCGAGCAAAAACCAAAAAATCTCGATGCGAGTATCACTAGTATTATCCATGAAATTGGTGTTCCAGCGCATATCAAAGGGTATCTATATTTACGTGAGGCCATATCTATGGTTTATAACGATATCGAACTTTTGGGTTCAATCACAAAAGTACTATACCCGGATATTGCAAAAAAGTATAATACAACGGCAAGCCGTGTAGAACGTGCCATTCGTCATGCTATCGAAGTGGCCTGGAGCCGTGGTAATATTGATTCCATTTCCTCCTTATTCGGCTATACAGTAAGCATGTCGAAAGCAAAGCCTACTAACAGTGAATTTATTGCGATGGTAGCAGATAAATTACGCCTTGAACATAAGGCTTCTTGAAAAGAACAGTAATACGTAAAAAGGCCTTCATCACTTGAATGAAGGCCTTTCTATTTTAATTAAATTCGTTATTTTTCTTTCTTTTCTACTTCCATCAATTTTTTTATAAGAATATGTTGAGGCAAATGCATAAGCTGTTCTAACGATATATTTAATTCCTTTGATAGTTTTAATGCAGTTTCTGCCGATAGTTGTAATGGTTTCATGCTTAATTCCTCCAATTTAGATTTGGGAAGTGAAAAAAATGACACAAATATTTGCTCATCGTGGCTACTCCGCCTCATTTGCCGAAAATACTATGGGTGCCTTTTTTGAAGCGGAAAAAGCTGGAGCTGATGGATTAGAACTTGATGTTCAGTTGACAAAGGATGGCGAAGTGGTTGTCATTCATGATGAAAAAGTAGATAGAACAACAACCGGAAGTGGATTTGTAAAAGATTTTTTATTTAAAGAAATTAGAAAATTAAATGCTAACAAAAAAGGGTTGAAAAAAGAACAAATCCCATCCTTAAAAGAAGTGTTAGAATGGCTGCAAACCAATAATTTAATCTGTAACATTGAATTGAAAAACGGTCTCCTTCCGTATGAAGGTATGGAAGAAAAAGTGGTTCAGCTTGTTAGAAGCTACGGCTTATCTAATCGGATTATTATTTCTTCGTTTAATCATTACAGTATTGTATATAGCTATCGAATCGCACCCGAAATAGAAACGGCGCCCTTGTTTATTGAAAGCATCTATATGCCCTGGGTTTATGCTCAATCAATCAGATCCAAAGGGATTCATCCTAAACATTCAGCGATGTCTGACAATATTTTCACCAATACGATGGATAATGGTATTGCTGTCCGTCCTTATACAGTGAACAAAGAGGCAGACATGCATAGGCTTTTTAATATTAACTGTACGGCCATTATTACAGATGATCCAGTTAAGGCCATACGTATAAGAAAACAATATGAGAACAGGCTTTAAAAAATAAAAATTCAACTTAAAAGGAGAGTGCAGTTCTAAGTGAACAGCCTCTCCTTTTTAACCTCTACAAAACCTATCGTTTAAATTTACTCTGTACTTTATTCCTCTTACGATCCCGATGAAAAATGAATCCTGCTACAAATCCAAGACCTCCGATAAAAAATACCAGTCCTGCTAAAAATTGCAGCCATAAACTTGGAAAGGGTGCCTGGAGAATTCCAAATGTCATATCACGCATTAATTTAATTCCTAAGGCTGCTAGTGCACCTGGAATGACTAAAATGATGAGGGCAATAATACGTATCATAAATAAATCCTTCCGATTAACAATTTCAAGACTTCTATATCATTATATCGCAACCAAAACCTATTACATAGTAGAAAATTGTCAAGGAGTATGGTTTAGTTATAAAATAGAAATGAAAAGAACTGCATAAAGTTTCCTTTACACAATGAAAAAAATTTCCTATTATCAAAGGGGTAAATTCAATGCAAAACATTATGATTGTTGGAGCTGGTAAAGGTGGAACGGCAATCTTAAAAATATTAAAAGAATCGGAAGTACTTAACGTACATGTTGTTATTGACCGCAATGAAAATGCACCAGGGATGATTCTTGCGCGTAATGAAGGAATTAAAACAGGGACAAGCTGGCAGCAATTTTTAAATGAAAATATAGATATCATTATTGAAGTTACAGGTGATGATGAAGTATTTAAAGAAATAAGAAGTACTAAAAATAGACAGACAGTTTTAATTCCGGGTAGTGTGGCCTTTTTGGTATCGAGGTTAATGGAAGAAAAGGAGGAACTTGTCACCAAGCTTCAAAATGATTCTTATAAACAGGAACTTATTTTTAATACAGCCAATGATGGAATGCTGGTAATCGACCGTGAAGGAAAAGTCATTCTCTTTAATAAAAGAGCGGAAGAGATTATGGGAGTGAAAAAAGAACAGGCAATTGGAAAGGATGTTCTTGAAGTGATCCCAACCAGCAGGCTTTTATTAATTTTAAAAACAAGAAGAACGGAATCTAACCAAGAGATGGTCTTAAATAACGGGAGGAAAATTATTACAACCCGTATTCCGATCATTGAAGAAAATGGAACGTTAATTGGGGCATTTGCCGTGTTTAAAGATATAACAGAAGTCGTTAAACTAGCGGAGGAAATTACGGATTTAAAGGAAATCCAAACGATGCTGCAAGCCATTATCCATTCAAGTGATGATGCCATTTCCGTCGTCGATGAAACTGGGTGTGGACTTCTTATTAACCCTGCCTACACTCGCCTTACAGGTCTTACACAAGATCAAGTGATCGGTAAACCGGCTACAGCTGACATTTCTGAAGGTGAAAGCATGCATATGAGAGTTTTACAAACGAGAAGGGCTGTACGTGGTGTACCTATGAGGGTCGGACCAAACAAACGAGAAGTTATCGTGAATGTAGCTCCGATTATTGTAAAGGGGAAATTAAAAGGCAGTGTGGGAGTCATTCATGATATGTCTGAAATGAAATCATTAAGCAGAGAGTTGAGCCGTGCTAGGCAAATCATTCGAACTCTTGAAGCAAAATATACCTTCGAAGATATAATAGGGATCTCGGAGGAAATGGTGATTGCGATTGAGCAGGCAAAGCTTGGAGCTAAAACACCGGCAACTGTACTGCTGAGGGGAGAATCAGGAACAGGGAAAGAGCTGTTTGCTCATGCTATACATAATGCAAGTGACAGAAAATACAATAAATTTATTCGCGTGAATTGTGCGGCTATTTCTGAATCATTATTAGAAAGTGAATTATTTGGCTATGAGGAAGGGGCCTTTTCTGGGGCTGTAAGAGGAGGGAAACGTGGACTTTTTGAGGAGGCAAACAACGGCAGTATCTTTTTGGATGAGATAGGGGAGTTGTCTGCTAATACGCAGGCCAAGCTCTTAAGAGTGCTCCAAGAAGGTGAAATTATCCGTGTAGGCGGAACCAAACCTATTAACATAAATGTAAGAATCATTGCTGCAACAAATGTAAATCTGGAAAAGGGTATTGCCAAAGGTTCGTTTAGGGAAGACTTATATTATCGATTAAATCGTATGCCCATTCAAATTCCCCCACTTCGAAAAAGGAAAGAGGAAATCCCTGTTTTATGCGACCGGCTGATTGAAAAAATCAACCGTGACTATGGAAGAAATGTAGAAGGTGTAACAAAAGAAGCTCTAAATCAATTAATAGACTATGACTGGCCGGGGAATGTAAGGGAGTTAGAGAATATTCTTGGCCGGGCAATTATTTTTATGAAATATAATGAATCATTAATAGATGTCCATCATCTTCCTGAATTAAGAATTAAACATTTCAGAAATGAATCTGCTGGTAGTCATTCAAGTGAAAACCATACATTAGAAAAGACCTTGCCGGAGATGGTAGAGGAATATGAAGCAAAGATTATCCAAGAGACACTTTCACGATTAAATGGTAATAAAACATTAACTGCAAAAACATTGGGGCTTTCAGTAAGGAATCTTTATTATAAACTTGAAAAATTCAATCTTGAAAAAAACGGCATGCAATAATTTTCATAGTGTGAAAATTATTGCGCTCGTCGGAAGAGGAAAATAAAACGTATACATAAAGGTGTTTTGGCATAGAACTTGCATATTTTATAGTGGATTGCAGGAAATGGAGAAAGGGTTGATGACTGCTTGTTGCTAGACTCACTGATTGACAAAGCAACCCGGGATGACCGAAGTACGGTTGCAATAGCTGCTGCAGACACTGCTGAAGTCATTGAGGCAGTAATTGATGCGTTAATTCGTAATCTTGCTGAATTTATTCTTTTCGGCGACAAAGAAAAAATCACTTCACTTATTAAATTGCAAAAACCAGAGCTGCTGAATAATCATAAATTAAAAATAATTCATACAGATTCTGTAGGAGATGCTGCAAAATCTGCGGTTCAGTCTGTGTCAAACAAACAAGCTAATGTACTAATGAAAGGAAATATCCCTACCAATATTTTATTAAAAGCCGTTTTGGATAAGGAATATGGACTTAGAACCGGGAATGTTTTATCACATATTGCATTCTTTGAAATCCCCGGTTTCAATCAATTGCTCCTAGTTACGGATGCAGCAATGAATATTGCGCCTGACTTAGTCCAAAAAGCACAAATCTTAAGAAACGCGGTTACACTTGCAAAGTCGGTCGGGATAGAATTCCCAAAAGTAGCTGTAATTGCAGCGGTTGAAGCGGTTAATCCCAATATGCAGGCAACGCTTGATGCTGCCGCATTAACAATGATGAATAAACGAGGACAAATATCCGAATGCATTGTCGATGGCCCCCTTGGTCTTGATAATGCTATTTCTGATATAGCAGCAGAACACAAAGGGATTAAAAGTGATGTAGCCGGTAAAGCAGATATACTATTGGTACCAACGATTGAAGTTGGAAATGTTTTATATAAATCATTAATTTACTTTGCTCAGGCAAAGGTTGGTGCTTTACTTGCTGGAGCAAGTGCTCCAATTGTACTTACATCCAGAGCTGATTCAGCAGAAAGCAAGCTTTATTCTCTTGCTTTAGCTTTATGCTGTGTAAAAAAGTAGATTTTTACCCATTTGAGGAGGAATATTTCTATGGAGATCTTTAAATATTTAGAGAAATATGATTATGAACAATTAGTTTTTTGTCAAGATAAAGAATCAGGTTTAAAGGCAATTATTGCTATTCATGATACAACACTTGGTCCAGCATTAGGAGGCACCCGAATGTGGACATATGCATCAGAAGAAGCAGCCATTGAAGATGCTCTTCGCCTAGCGAGAGGAATGACTTATAAAAACGCTGCTGCGGGGTTAAATCTTGGTGGTGGAAAAACAGTTATTATTGGTGATCCTCGTAAAGACAAAAGTGAAGCATTATTTAGAGCCTTCGGCCGGTATATTCAAGGTTTAAATGGCCGGTATATTACTGCTGAGGATGTAGGTACTACTGTGTCTGATATGGATATTATCCACGAAGAGACTGATTTTGTAACAGGGATTTCTCCGGCATTTGGATCTTCCGGAAATCCTTCTCCAGTGACTGCTTTTGGTGTTTATCGCGGTATGAAAGCAGCTGCGAAAGAAGCCTTTGGTACAGATTCCCTTGAAGGAAAAGTGGTTGCTGTTCAAGGGATCGGAAATGTTGCTTATACTCTCTGTGAATATTTGCATAAAGAAGGGGCGCAGCTTATTGTTACCGACATAAATAAGGAAGCAGTTAATCGCGCTGTAGAAGCCTTTGGTGCTCAGGCTGTAGATCCTGAAAATATTTATGGGGTAGAGTGTGATATTTATGCTCCATGTGCATTAGGGGCAACCATTAATGATGAAACCATTCCACAATTAAAGGCAAGAGTCATCGCGGGTTCTGCAAATAACCAATTAAAAGATGCCCGCCATGGAGATATCATTCATGAAATGGGTATCGTTTATGCCCCGGATTATGTAATTAACGCTGGTGGTGTTATTAATGTAGCTGATGAGCTTTATGGATACAATCAAGAACGTGCGATGAAAAAGGTTGAACAGCTTTATACAACAATAGAGAAAGTAATTGAAATTTCTAAACGGGACGCCATCCCAACCTATGTTGCTGCGGACAGAATGGCAGAAGAAAGAATTGCAAGAATCCGTAACTCTAGAAGCCAGTTCTTACAAAATGGCCATCATATCTTAAGTCACCGTATTTCAAGGTAACAAAGCCCAAAGAGGCTTGACTAACTAATCCAATGGTTTATTAAATTCATTTCGGATAGGGAAAAGGTCATGTAAAGGCAGAGCGCTGAATTGTGGTTCAGCGCATTTGCCTTTAGTTAGATGCTTTTAAAAGTGGAGGTTACGACGTTGTCAGCTACTAAATATCGGATACTAACCATTAACCCAGGATCAACATCCACTAAAATTGGCGTTTTTGATAGTGAAGTCTCTATATTTGAAAAAACGATCCGTCACGATACTAAAAAAATTAATTCTTTTGCTAATATTATTGACCAATATCAATTTAGAAAAACCGCAATTTTGGAAACACTGGATAATGAAGGGATTAATATATCAAAATTATCAGCTGTTTGTGGCCGCGGTGGATTATTAAGGCCTATTGAAGGGGGAACCTATGCAGTTAATGACTTAATGCTAAAGGATTTGCATTCGGGTTATTCAGGGCAGCATGCATCGAATTTAGGCGGCATAGTCGCATACGAGATTGCTTCAGGTCTTAATATACCTGCATTTATCGTGGATCCTGTCGTTGTTGACGAACTTGCACCAATCGCTAGAGTATCTGGTTTTTCCTTGATTGAGAGAAAAAGTATCTTTCATGCCTTAAACCAAAAAGCAGTGGCTAGAAGAGTAGCAAAAGAACTCGGAAGAGAATACAGTGATATGAATCTCATTATTGCCCATATGGGCGGTGGGATTACAGTAGGTGTCCACCATCAAGGCAAGGTAGTAGACGTAAACAATGGTCTGCACGGTGACGGGCCGTTTAGTCCTGAAAGGGCAGGTACGGTGCCCGCAGGTGATTTAATTGCACTTTGCTACTCGGGAGAACATTATCGGGAAGAAATTATGAAAAGACTTGTCGGGCAAGGGGGACTAGTCGGCTACCTCGGAACAAATGATGCGGTGGAGGTAGAACAACGAATTGCTGCGGGTGATAAAAGGGCCAAACTAATTTATGAAGCTATGGCCTATCAAGTGGCAAAAGAGATTGGTGCCTGCAGTACGGTTATTTCGGGCAAGGTGGATATTATTGTCTTAACGGGAGGCCTTGCTTGCGGAAAAGCATTTGTCAAACTAATAAGTGATAGGATTAATTGGATAGCAGACGTAATTGTACATCCTGGTGAAGATGAACTTCAGGCTTTGGCAGAAGGAGCGCTTCGGGTTTTAAGCGGAGAAGAAGAAGTAAAAATATATCCTGGAAATTTTTCAACTGCAAAAATCTAATGAGAATGGGGAGGAAACATAAGTGGCACAAGAATATGATTTAGTCATTCTTGGAGGTGGAACGGGCGGCTATGTGGCAGCCATTCGAGCTTCTCAGCTTGGCTTAAAAACAGCCATAGTAGAAAAAGGAAAATTAGGTGGTACCTGCCTGCATAAAGGCTGCATACCGAGTAAAGCACTGCTAAGAAGTGCAGAGGTATTTGCCACAACGAAACGCGGTGAAGAGTTTGGTGTGATCACTAGTGATGTTTCATTAGATTTTGGAAAGGTTCAAGCTAGAAAAAATAAGATAATTGATCAGTTACATAAGGGTGTACAACATCTAATGAAGCAGGGGAAAATCGATGTATATGAAGGGATTGGCCGAATTCTTGGACCTTCGATTTTTTCGCCAATGCCTGGTACCATTTCAGTTGAAATGAACAACGGAACCGAAAACGAAATGCTGATTCCTAAAAATGTAATCGTAGCAACTGGTTCCAGACCTAGAACATTACCTGGTTTGGAAATTGATGGCCATTTTGTGATGTCTTCTGATGAAGCTTTACAGCTTAAAGAACTCCCAAAATCAATCATTATTGTCGGCGGCGGTGTGATTGGAATAGAATGGGCTTCGATGCTGTCTGATTTTGGAGTAGATGTTACCGTTATTGAGTTTGCTGACCGGATTATTCCAACGGAAGATAAAGAAATATCTAAGGAAATGCAGCGTGTATTGAAAAAGAAAGGGATAAAACTCATCACTAGTGCGAAAGTACTTCCAGAAACCATTTCCAAGGATCAAGAGGTTAGTATTTCAGCAGAGGTAAAAGGATCAGTTAAACATTTTAAAGCTGAAAAACTCTTAGTCTCAGTTGGCCGTCAAGCTAATATGGAGGGAATAGGCCTTGAAAATACAGATATCCAAATTGAAAATGGTTTTATTGTCACAAACCAATTTTACCAAACAAAAGAAACTCATATTTATGCGATTGGTGATGTAATCGGCGGTTTACAGCTGGCCCATGTAGCTTCACATGAGGGTATTCTAGCTGTGGAACATATAGCAGGAGAAAAACCATCTCCGTTGGATTATAACTTGATTTCAAGATGTATTTATAGTAATCCGGAGGTATCTAGTGTAGGAATAACCGAAGAGCAAGCTAGGGAAAAAGGATATAACGTAAAGATAGGTAAATTTTCATTTCGAGCCATCGGGAAAGCCCTTGTTTTCGGTGAATCAGACGGCTTTGTAAAAATTGTCGCCAATTCTGATACCGATGATATTTTAGGAGTTCATATGATTGGGCCGCATGTAACAGATATGATTACAGAAGCAGGTCTTGCTATGGTACTAGATGCAACACCTTGGGAAATAGCACATACGATACACCCACACCCGACTTTGACCGAAGCCATTGGGGAAGCTGCATTGGCAGTGGATGGGAAGGCTATTCATTCTTAAATAAAGTTCTTTTTTATTGAACAATCGGGAGGTAAAAAATTAATGATAGAAAAGCGTCATGAAGTTTTAGGTTTAAGCGACCAAAAGGTATTGGAAATGTTTGAGACAATGCTTTTAGCCAGACGTATTGATGAGCGGATGTGGTTATTAAATCGTGCAGGAAAAATCCCATTTGTTATTTCATGTCAGGGACAGGAAGCGGCACAGGTAGGAGCTGCTTACGCTCTTAACCGGGATAAAGATTATGTTCTGCCTTATTACCGTGACATGGGGGTTGTATTAACATTCGGAATGACACCGAAAGAACTGATGCTCTCGGGTTTTGCTAAGGCGGAGGATCCGAATTCAGGCAGTCGGCAAATGCCTGGACACTTTGGGCAAAAGAAAAATAGAATCGTAACTGGTTCATCACCAGTTACAACACAAGTTCCACACGCAGTAGGGATTGCCCTTGCGGGGAAAATGGAGAAAAAAGACCTAGTGACATTTGTTACCTTTGGAGAAGGTTCTTCCAACCAAGGGGATTTTCATGAGGGTGCTAACTTTGCAGGTGTTCATAAACTCCCGGTTATATTTATGTGTGAAAATAATAAATACGCTATTTCTGTACCGATTGAAAAACAGTTAGCTTGTGAAAAGGTTTCAGATCGTGCCATAGGATATGGGATGCCAGGTGTGACTGTTGATGGTAATGACCCTCTAGAAGTATATAAGGCTGTTAAAGAGGCAGCTGACCGAGGCCGGCGCGGTGAAGGTCCAACTCTAGTTGAAACCATATCATACCGTCTTACACCACATTCATCTGATGATGACGATCGTTCCTATCGCGCACCGGATGAAGTGGCAAAAGCAAAAACAAAGGATCCAATTATTACCTTTGGTGCATATTTAAAAGAAACAGGCGTATTGAATGATGAATTGGAAAAAGAAATCAATGAACGAGTGATGAAGCTGGTGAATGAGGCGACAGATTATGCTGAAAATGCTCCGTATTCGGCACCAGAAGATGCATTGAAATTTGTTTATGCGGATACGGAAGAGTAAGGGGGATTTCTAGATGGCAATTATTTCATATATAGATGCAATTACAATGGCATTGCGTGAGGAAATGGAACGGGATTCAAAGGTGTTCATCCTCGGCGAAGATGTAGGGGTTAAAGGTGGCGTATTTAAAGCAACTCAAGGTTTATACGAACAATTTGGTGAAGAAAGGGTCATTGATACTCCTCTTGCCGAGTCAGCTATTGCAGGAGTAGGAATCGGTGCAGCAATGTATGGAATGCGCCCAATTGCAGAAATGCAATTCGCTGATTTTATTATGCCTGCTGTAAACCAAATTATTTCTGAAGCTGCAAAAATTCGCTATCGATCTAATAATGATTGGAACTGTCCAATTGTTATCCGAGCTCCTTATGGAGGCGGAGTACATGGGGCACTTTACCACTCCCAATCAGTTGAAGCAGTTTTTGCTAATCAGCCTGGCTTAAAAATTGTTATGCCGTCTACACCGTACGATGCTAAAGGTCTTTTAAAAGCAGCCATCCGGGACAATGACCCAGTTCTCTTTTTCGAGCATAAACGGGCCTATCGGTTAATCAAGGGTGAGGTTCCTTCGGATGACTATACTCTGCCAATCGGAAAAGCCGACATTAAGCGTGAGGGTGAAGATATCACGGTCATTACTTATGGTCTATGTGTTCATTTTGCCCTTCAAGCGGCAGAAAAATTAGCTCATGATGGAATTTCAGTTCATATTCTTGATTTACGTACTGTCTACCCGCTTGATAAAGAGGCTATCATTGAAGCAGCTTCTAAGACGGGTAAGGTATTACTAATCACCGAGGACAATAAAGAAGGAAGCATCATAAGTGAAGTTTCTGCCATTATTGCTGAACATTGTTTATTTGAATTAGATGCTCCAATCATGAGGCTCGCAGGACCAGATGTACCGGCCATGCCGTATTCTCCTACAATGGAAAAATTCTTTATGATTAATCCGGACAAAGTAGAAAAAGCAATGCGCGAGCTTGCCGAATATTAAGGAGGTATGGAAATAGTGACAACCGAACAAATTAAAATGCCTCAGTTAGGGGAAAGTGTAACCGAAGGTACTATTAGCAAGTGGTTAGTATCTGTTGGAGATAAGGTCAATAAATACGATCCCTTAGCTGAGGTTATGACAGATAAAGTTAATGCAGAAGTCCCTTCCTCCTTTACAGGTGTGATTAAAGAGTTAATTGCAGAAGAAGGAGATACTTTAGCTGTTGGGGAAATGATTTGTACTATTGAAGTGGAAGAGAGTAGTACCCCCGACACTTCGGTAAACGAAAATAAAGAAACAGCAGCAACTACAAGCAAGGAAACTACAGTTCAAGCGGAAAAAGAAAATAAAGCCCGTTACTCCCCAGCAGTACTAAAAATTTCACAAGAACACGGTATTGATTTAACGAAAGTGTCAGGTACCGGTGCAGGGGGAAGGATCACAAGAAAAGATTTATTGAAATTAATCGAATCCGGAAATATACCAGCGGCTGGCGAGAAGAGAGAAACTGTTAGTGAATCATTAGCAGCTTCTAATCAATTACCAGAAAAAGCACAAAATGTTCCTATCCAACCTGCAGCAGCTCACACTACAACAGCTCATAAAGTGACGGTCCCTTTGACAACGGGTGATATAGAAATTCCCGTTACTGGAGTACGTAAAGCGATAGCAGCAAATATGCTTCGCAGCAAACACGAAGCTCCCCATGCCTGGACCATGATGGAAGTAGATGCAACTAATCTTGTGGAATATCGGAATAGTTTGAAAGACGAATTTAAGAAAAAAGAGGGCTTCAATTTAACTTTCTTCGCATTTTTTGTAAAGGCTGTTGCACAAGCCTTAAAAGAGTTTCCACAAATTAATTCCATGTGGGCCGGCGATAAAATAATTCAAAAGAAAGATATTAATATTTCCATTGCTGTCGCTACTGACGATGCTTTATTTGTTCCTGTCATAAAAAATGCGGATGAAAAGACAATCAAAGGAATCGCTCGGGAGATTTCTGAACTAGCTGTAAAAGTTAGATCTGGCAAACTAAAATCAGATGATATGCAGGGAGGAACGTTTACGGTAAACAACACAGGTTCTTTTGGCTCAGTACAATCAATGGGAATCATTAACTATCCACAAGCTGCCATACTTCAGGTGGAATCCATTGTTAAACGGCCGGTTGTTATGAATAATAATATGATTGCTGTTCGGGATATGGTGAATCTATGCATGTCATTAGATCACAGGGTATTGGACGGGCTTATTTGCGGCCGTTTCTTACAACGTGTAAAAGAAATCATTGAGAATATCTCAAATTCAACTACATCAATATATTAGGTAATAAAAACCGCTGCCAAATTTGCAGCGGTTTTTAACTAGGGAATGTAAAAGAGACATTAACATTACTCTTATAATGGTTTTCGTTGCTTGAAACCAATTTGTACCATAAAATAGAAATGAGTAGAATTGATTGAATTTTACTTCAATTCGGAATGAGAGGGGAGATCGAGTTGAAAAAATTAAAAGAACAATCTTTTTCATCAAAAACGATTAATGATTGGAAAGCAACAGCTGAGACCTCTTTAAAACAGAAAAAGATTGAATCATTAAATTGCCATACATATGAAAACATTGTTTTGAAACCGCTTTATACACGAGAAGATGAGCAGATAGTT
This sequence comes from Neobacillus cucumis, assembly GCF_002860255.1. GTDB lineage: Bacteria > Bacillota > Bacilli > Bacillales > Cytobacillaceae > Neobacillus > Neobacillus cucumis_A. Next base: position 69,666 of record NZ_PGVE01000090.1, on the reverse strand, counting down.
CCGGATTATTCCGGGGGTTCAGACTATAGAAGAGGTATTTATCCGCTTGGATATATCACAAACAAGTGGGAGGTGGCTCAGCAAGTATCCTATCGAACATCCGATGAATTGAAAAAGAAACTTCACGAAATGTTGGAAAAAGGGCAAACTACTGTAGCTTTTGAGGTATCAGAGGAATTATTTGAAACAAATGATAGCTTCTTGGGTGTTTTAGGAGAGTTCTATCATGTTTATCCATTAGCGATTAATTCATATGGCTGGCAAACCAAAGTTCTATCAATGTTATCAAAATTGACGGAAGACGAAAATAAAAAAGAAAAAATTACTGGTTATATTGCTTCCGATCCCATTGCATTATTTGCCGAGGAGGGAGCAGTCTCAAAGGAGTTTATCGAAGAGTGGAAGAGGACTATCATCCAAGCTGGTAAAGAGTTCCCGTCATTAAGCACCATTCTTATCGATACCATCCCATATCATAATGGTGGTGCTAATGCTGTACAAGAACTTGGGATTGCTATTGCAGAAGGGGTATTTTACCTTGATAGCCTCCAAGAAGACAAAATGGAACTAAATCAGATTCTTAAAAATATGGTATTCCAATTCTCCATTGGAAGTAACTTCTTTATGGAAATAGCAAAACTTCGGGCAGCACGGGTACTCTGGAATCGAATAACCGAACTTTATGGTGCCAAAGATGAATCTCGAGCTATGATTATTTCTGCCGTAACCTCTAACTTTACAAAATCTATACAAGACCCCTATGTTAATCTTCTTCGAGCTGGAAATGAAGCATTTGCTGCAGTTATTGGAGGGGTTCAATATTTACATGTTACTCCTTTTAATAGTCTAACAGGCTCTACACCATTATCTGAAAGAATCGCTAGAAATATGCAATTACTCTTAAAACAGGAAGCACTTCTGGATAAAGTCATTGACCCAGCTGGCGGCTCCTGGTATGTGGAAAAACTTACAAATGAACTGGCTGAAAAGGCTTGGGAATATTTTCAACAAATGGAAGCGGGAGGCGGTATTTTAAATGTTTTAAAATCCAATTGGCTGCAGGAGGACATAAAAGCTGTTTTTGATCAAAAAATTTTGGACATCCAGACAAGAAAACAAAGTATGATCGGAACAAATGTCTATGCAGATGTAAATGAAAACAATCTAAGTCCCATTAAAATGAATAGAACAAATTTTTTTAAGGATGGGACATATTCATTAACCGAAATGGAAGTCATTTCGGAACGGAGACTATCAGAGCCATTTGAGAATCTGCGAAGAAGGGCAAAGAGACTTGAAGAAAAAACAGGAACTATTCCATCTGTAGGGATGATATGTCTTGGCGAAATGAAGGAGCATAAACCAAGGACTGATTTTATGAAAGGGTTTTTTGCAGCAGGGGGTTTGAAAGCTGTAGAAAGTAATCCAATCATAAGTTTGGAAAAGGCTAAACAATTTATCTTAGAAACATCTACTTCTTATTTTTGCTTTTGTGGAACAAATGAACAGTACGAACTCACAGGTCAAACTATCCTTACCGCTTTAAAGTCTGAATTTCCTGAACACATTTTTTACCTAGCAGGGCTTCCTGAAACAGGAACACAGTTCGAATGGGAGAAGGAAGGGATTAAACAATTCATTCATGTAAAGTCGAATTGCTATAAAACTTTGAACATGATCCTTACTGATATGGAGGTGAACACCGTTGAAGAAAAAAAGGCCTAATTTTCAAAATATATATTTGTTTGCTGACCGAAAATTTATCACGAAGAAAGAGTGGGAAGATAAAGTCAAAGATGAAATTTCTGCTTCCTTTGAGGATTTACTGTTTGAAACAAATGAACATATCTACCTTAAGCCTATTTATACAAAAGAAGATAGGGAAGGTTTAGAGCATGTAGATGATCTTCCTGGTCTGGCGCCTTATACGAGGGGTCCGTATCCCACAATGTATGTCAATCGCCCCTGGACGGTCAGACAGTATGCGGGCTTTTCAACTGCTGAGGAAAGTAATGCCTTTTACCGGAGGAATCTAGCCATGGGACAAAAAGGGTTATCAGTAGCTTTTGATTTAGCCACACATAGAGGTTATGATTCGGATCATCCACGTGTAGTTGGGGATGTTGGAAAAGCTGGTGTTGCAATAGATTCTATCCTTGATATGAAAACACTTTTTGCTGGAATACCTTTGGATCAAATGTCTGTATCAATGACGATGAATGGTGCTGTTTTGCCGATCTTAGCTTTCTTTATCGTGACTGCTGAGGAGCAGGGAGTCAGCCAAGAGAAACTTGCGGGAACCATTCAAAATGATATTTTAAAAGAATACATGGTTCGAAATACGTATATCTACCCTCCAGATATGTCGATGAAGATTATTGCTGATATTTTTGAATATACCTCTAAATACATGCCGAAATTTAATAGCATCAGTATATCCGGCTATCATATGCAAGAAGCTGGGGCTCCTGCTGATTTAGAATTAGCCTATACCCTTGCAGATGGCTTAGAGTATGTACGGACAGGTCTTAACGCTGGAATTAATATTGATTCATTTGCACCTAGGTTGTCCTTCTTCTGGGCTATTGGAATGAATTACTTCATGGAAGTAGCAAAATTGCGGGCTGCCCGATTAATTTGGGCGAAAATGATGAAGTCCTTTCAGCCGAAAAGTGAAAAATCATTAGTTTTACGGACTCATTCCCAAACATCAGGGTGGAGTTTAACAGAACAGGACCCGTTTAATAATGTCACCCGCACACTTATTGAAGCACATGCTGCCGCAATGGGGCATACCCAATCACTCCATACAAATGCATTAGATGAAGCAATTGCCTTACCAACTGATTTTTCTGCCCGGATTGCTCGAAATACTCAGTTGTTTTTACAAGAGGAAACTGGGATTACCAACGTAATTGATCCTTGGGGAGGCTCTTATTATGTAGAAAAGTTAACGGATGAATTGGTGACACGGGCATGGACGCATATTGATGAAATTGAAGGGCTGGGGGGAATGGCTAAAGCCATTGAAACGGGTCTTCCAAAAATGAGAATAGAAGAAGCGGCAGCCAGAAGACAGGCTCAAATCGACTCGGGGAAGGAAATCATTATTGGTGTTAATCAATACAGGCTCGAAAAAGAAGAAGCGATAGATATTTTAGATATCGATAATACGGCGGTGCGGTTAAAGCAAATAGAGAAATTAACTAGATTAAAAGCAGTACGTGATAATCAAAAAGTCGAAGAGGCGCTTAACGCGTTAACAAAAGCTGCAGAAACAGGAGAACATAATTTATTAGAACTTGCTATAAATGCGGCCAGAGTTAGAGCAACACTGGGAGAAATTTCAGAAGCCATTGAGCGTGTGGCGAGCAGGCATAAAGCTGTGATACGCTCGATAAGCGGTGTGTATAGTACAGCCTTTAGCAATGAGGAAGAGATTATAGAAGTAAAAAAAATGACAGACGAATTCCTTGAAAACGAAGGGCGGCGGCCAAGAATCTTAATTGCGAAAATGGGGCAGGATGGACATGATCGGGGGGCAAAGGTCATTGCTACTGCTTTTGCTGATTTAGGTTTTGATGTTGACATTAGCCCATTATTCCAGACTCCCGAAGAAACTGCTATTCAAGCCGTTGAAAATGATGTACATGTAGTTGGTATGAGTTCACTTGCAGCAGGACATAAAACATTGCTGCCACAGCTGGTGGCCGAATTAAAAAATTTGGGCCGTGAGGATATTTTGGTTGTAATCGGCGGGGTTATCCCTGCACAAGATTATCAATTTTTATATGACCATGGTGCAGCCGCTATATTTGGTCCTGGAACTATTATTCCTGTAGCAGCACAAAAAGTGATTCGAGAGATTTATTTGAAACTTGGTTATGAGGAAGTGTCGCAATAAATGGGGAAGGATCATAAACCAGAATGGAGTGACCCTAATACACCTGAAAATTGCTTAAGTATTGTAAGAAGAGGCCAAGAGCAGGAAAGTCAGGCCATCTCAATTGGAAGAAATACCCGCTTTGAAAAACGTAAAACAACTGAACCTTCTATTGACGCCCTGTATGAAGGCGTACTAAAGGGGGATCGGACTCTGCTAGCACGTGCGATAACATTAGTAGAAAGCAATGCTGAGCAGCATTTTAAAAAAAGTCAGCAATTGTTACAGCAGCTTTTACCCAACACTGGTAAAGCGATTCGAATTGGGATTACTGGTGTACCAGGTGCAGGAAAAAGTACTTTTATAGAAGCGTTTGGAATGTACTTGTGCGCTCTTGGGTTTCGGGTTGCTGTATTAGCAGTTGATCCAAGCTCAAGTATCAGTGGAGGCAGTATTCTCGGAGACAAAACACGAATGGAACAATTATCAAAACATGCCAGCGCTTTTATTCGTCCATCACCAACGGCGGGAAAGCTTGGCGGTGTTCATCGTAAAACAAGGGAAGCTATGTTGATTTGTGAAGCGGCCGGTTTTGATGTTATTTTAATTGAAACCGTTGGCGTGGGACAAAGCGAAGTAATTATTAGAGATATGGTTGACTTTTTCATGCTGCTTGTACTGACCGGAGCTGGGGACGAACTGCAAGGAATGAAGAAAGGGATCATGGAACTGGCAGATGTTATTCTTGTTCATAAGGCCGATGGGGCCAATAAACAAAAGGCTGAACAGACAAGACTGGAATATAATCGAATCCTCCATTTCCTGCAGCCAGCAACAAAAGGCTGGAAAACAAGGGCTTATACATGTTCTTCAAGTACCTTAGAAGGGATTAGTGACATCTGGGGTGTTATTCAATCATTTGAAAAAAACGGGAAATCTTCTGGAGTTTTTGAGGAAAGAAGAAGAATACAAGCTAGGGAATGGTTCTATTCAATGATAACGGATCAGCTCCAATTTCTTTTTCACCATCATAAGGGAGTAAAAAGTGAGCTGCCTAAACTTGAAAATGAGGTGATTTCTGGGGAAAAAACAGTAGCAACTGCAGTAGAAGCATTATTTGAGATTTTTTTATCATCTACTAAAAGTTAATCTTAAGATTTCATATCATTTGGAAAAAACATATTTTAACTGTTATGATGTAGTTATATACGGAAATAAGGAGTGTGTGTTATGAGTATGAATTTTAACTTTTTCATGAATGATGTAGTTAAGCAGGCTCGTGAAGAAATAGTGACTGCTGGATATAAAGAACTAAAAACCCCCGCTGAAGTAGAAGAAGCTTTTGCACAAAAAGGAACCACGTTAGTGATGATTAATTCCGTTTGCGGATGTGCAGGAGGTATTGCTCGCCCTGCAGCAGCACATGCCCTTCACAATGATAAGCGTCCTGACCACTTAGTTACAGTATTTGCCGGTCAGGATAAAGAGGCAACTGAAACCGCAAGAAGTTATTTTACAGGTTATCCGCCTTCCTCTCCATCCTTTGCTTTGTTAAAAGACGGGAAAATCTTAACGATGATTGAAAGACACCAGATTGAGGGATTTGATCCTGCAACTGTAGTTGCAAAGCTGCAGGGTGAATTTGATCAATATTGTGAAGAAATATAGAAATAAATATAAATATCAAAAGGTCAAATCTTTAATGATTTGACTTTTTTATTGTCCAAATCCAAAATTTCGTGTATATTTATTAATTATTTCGTAATTTTAATCATTCGTTGAAGAGGTGTTATTATATGAAGGAGTTATTAAAAAATCATTTAGAAATTATACAAAACAATTTATGGGCGATAAGTGACCGCTTGTATCATCATCCTGAGCTGGGAGATAATGAATTTGAATCTATGAAACTATTGGTCGAGTTTCTTGAACAGCATCAATTTACAGTGGAAAAAGGAATTGTTGGCCGGCCAACAGCATTTAAAGCTGTTTACGATAGTAAGAAAGAGGGACCTACTATTGCCTATTTATCCGAATATGATGCCTTGCCTGAGGTTGGACATGGTTGTGGCCATAATATGATTGGAACGATGAGTGCCGGGGCAGGAGTTCTCTTAAGTAAAGTTGTAGATGAAATTGGCGGCCGCGTAGTTGTATTAGGTACGCCTGCTGAAGAAACAAATGGCGCTAAAGTACCGATGGCAGAGCAAGGAATCTTTGAAGACATTGATGCAGCAATGATTTTACACCCAGCAGATGTGTCTTATGAGAGTGGTGATTCCTTAGCGATGGATGCCATTCAATTTGAGTTCCGTGGCAGGACGAGTCATGCTGCTGCATCACCAGAAAAGGGTATTAATGCATTGGATGCGGTTATTCAATTATTTAACGGGATTAATGCTCTTCGTCAGCATGTTACCTCAGATGTTAGAATCCATGGAATTATTAAAGAAGGCGGAGTAGCTGCCAATATTGTTCCAGATAAAGCAGTCGCACAATTTTATGTTAGAGCAAAGGACCGGAATAACTTAAACGAGATTGTTCAAAAGGTCATTAATATTGCAAAAGGTGCATCATTAGTAACAGGTGCAGAGGTTCATATTGAAAATTACGAATTAAGCTATGACAATATGGTTACGAACCAAACTCTATCCCAGTTGTTTACAAACAATCTCCTATCAACAGGGGTTAAGCAAGTGGAGAAAGCCAAGGATTCATATGGTTCAATCGATATGGGGAATGTAAGTCAGGTAGTTCCAGCCATTCATCCGTACATTGGTCTTGATTCTCCTGGATTAGTTGCCCATACAAGGGAATTTGCAGACTTAACTATTACTGACAACTCTCATAAAATTCTTTCTAGAGGAGCCTTGGCTCTTGCACTGACAGGTTATGATCTGATTGCGGATAAAGAAGTATTTGAAAAGATGAAAAATGAATTTCATAAGGTCGAGATGATCAAAGCCTAACCGCAAAAATACCTCTTTTTAAAGAGGTATTTTTTTGTAAATTAAACAATATATCGATATACTAAATTTTTAGAATATTTTTATATTAAAAAACATATTTTCAAAAAAGAATTCATGTGTTATTATTCGTTATGTTGAATAAAAATTCAAGAATATATGCAAGTTTTTATATAACACGAGGGGGTTACATCATGAAAAAAACGATGTTATTTTTAATGCTTATCTTTACATTGGTAGTAATGGCAGCTTGTGGTCAAAAGGACGGAGCTAAGGAAGAAAAAAGCACGGACAAGAAAGTATTAACAATGGCAACCTCTGCTGATTTTGCACCATTTGAATCCAGAGATCCATCAGGAAAGGTTGTTGGATTTGATATCGATCTGGCTAATGCCATTGCAGATGAATTAGGTTATAAACTTGAAATCAAAGATATGAAGTTCGATGGTCTAATCGGTGCATTGCAAGCGAAGCGGGTTGACATGGTACTAGCAGGTATGTCGGCAACTGAAAAACGTAAACAAAATGTTGATTTTTCTACAGCTTATAACCATTCTGGTGAAATGTTCTTAACGAAAAAAGGTTCTTCAATTAAAACAATTGATGATCTAAAAGGTAAAACCGTTGCAGTACAGTTAGGAACTATTCAGGAAGAAGGAGCCAAAACACTTCAGAAAAAAGTTGATTTTACGCTTAAACCTTTAGATAATTCAACAACTTTGATTCAAGAGCTAGTAACGGGTCGTGTTCAAGTAGCCTATTTAGATAAATCAGTTGCAACAGGATACATGAAGGAACAGGGCTTAGCTGGTTTTGATGATCCAACATCTAGTTCTCCGGGGATGGCTGTAGCTTTTCCAAAAGGCAGCAACTTAGTTGGCGATGTGAATAAAGCACTTCAAAAACTTGAAGAGAACGGAAAACTTAAAGAATTGAAGGATAAATGGTTAAAGGATCAACAATAATTAGTAAAGACCAAATTCATTAGTTTAATTTGTTGAGGTAAAGAAAATATTGAAGTGAGGTGTAAGGCATGAATTTGGATTTTAGCCAAATTGTGCCTTATATTCCTTTTATTTTAGAAGGAATATGGGTTACATTAAAATTTGTTATTATTTCCATTATTTTAGGTTTTATCCTTGGTACTATTTTAGCGTTATTTAAAATTTCACGAATAAAAGCTTTAAATTGGTTTGGTGACGCTTATACCTCTATTTTTCGTGGTACACCATTAATTTTGCAATTAATGCTAATCTATTTTGCAATTCCGCAATTAACAGGTTATGATATATCACCATTTTTATCTTCCATTTTAGCTTTTGGTTTGAATTCATCAGCCTATGTTTCAGAAATTATCAGGGCAGGAATTCAAGCAGTTGATAAAGGTCAAACTGAAGCGGCTCAAGCACTGGGAGTTCCTTATCGTCTTATGATGAAGGACCTTATATTGCCTCAAGCATTAAAAAATATTTTACCAGCTCTTATGAACGAATTTATTACCCTAACGAAAGAATCGGCACTTGTATCGACGATTGGATATTTAGATTTGATGCGCCGTGCGCAAGTGGTTGGAGCTGATACTTATCGGAATTTTGAACCACTAATATTTGTTGGATTAATCTATTGGATTTTAGTAATGGTGCTTACACTGGCTGGTAAATGGGTTGAAAGGAGGATGAAATTCAGTGATTAAAGTTGAAAACCTCTATAAACAATTCGGGGAAAATGAAGTCCTAAAAAATATTTCTACCAGTATAGATAGCGGAGAAGTAGTTTCTATCATTGGGCCTTCTGGTTCGGGTAAGTCCACTTTTCTTCGTTGTTTAAATTTGTTAGAGACACCGACGAAAGGGAAAGTGTGGATAAATAATCAAGAGATTACAGATAAAAAAACGAATATCATGAAAGTACGAGAACAGATCGGAATGGTTTTTCAGCACTTTTATTTATTCCCACATTTAACTGTCTTGGAGAACCTAACATATGCTCCAATTAAAGTAAAAGGAGAATCCCGTGAAGCAGCTGCAGCAAAAGCTCGGGAATTGCTTTCTAGAGTAGGTCTTTCTGAAAAAGAGACTGCTTTCCCTAATAATTTGTCTGGTGGTCAGAAGCAGCGTGTTGCTATTGCTCGTGCTCTTGCAATGGAACCAGAGCTGATGTTATTTGATGAGCCTACTTCGGCGCTAGACCCAGAAATGGTAAAGGAAGTATTAAACGTTATGAAGGACCTAGCCCAATCTGGAATGACGATGGCGATTGTAACACATGAAATGGGATTTGCTCGTGAGGTTTCGGACCGTATTCTCTTCCTTGATGAAGGAAAGTTGTTAGAGGAAGGCTCACCGGATGAATTTTTTAATCGTCCTCAGACAAGCAGAGCAAAGGACTTTTTAGAAAAAGTATTATAAATAATAACCTTACTTCAATTTGATAAAGCAGTTTTTTCTTGAAAAAAATGTTTTAATAGGGATATGCTAAAGATGGTCTTTATGATCATCTTTTTATTTTTTTAAGCCTAGGAGAGGATTTATGAATTTTCGCATTGGTTATCGGACAATTAAAACTGCGGTAGGAACAGCTATATCCATTTTAATTGCTCAGCAGCTTGGATTACACAACTTCGCATCAGCAGGAATATTAACTATTTTATGTATCCAAGTAACAAAAAGAAGGTCACTTCGCACAGCGTGGGATCGATTTTTAGCTTGTGTATTAGCGATGCCTATTTCGGCACTTTTTTTCGAGGGAATTGCTTATCAGCCTATTGTAATTGGTATTATGCTGCTCTTTTTTATTCCAATTATCGTTATGTTAAAGGCCCGGGACGGTGTTGTTACAAGCAGTGTCATCATTTTGCATATCTTTATGGCGCGCCATATTTCATGGGATTTATTCTTTAATGAACTTGGGGTAATAACAGTTGGTATAGGTGTTGCCTTGCTCATAAACCTTTATATGCCAAGTGTGGATAAAAAACTCAAAGTATACCAAATAAAAATCGAGGAAAATTTTAAAATTATCTTTTGTGAAATGGTAAGGTATCTAAGAACAGGAGAGAGCAGCTGGGATGGGAAAGAAATCACTGAAAGTGCTAAGCTGCTTGATGAGGCAAAAATGATTGCTTTAAGAGATTTTGAAAACCATATTCTTCGTGAAGATAATCTTTACTTTCAATATTTTAAAATGAGAGAAAAACAATTTGAAATTATTGAACGTCTTTTACCTATGGTTACTTCACTAACTAGGACGGTGGTTCAGGGAAAGATGGTGGCGGCTTTTCTTGAGGAACTTTCAGAGAATATCCATCCGGGGAATACAGCTTATATTTATATCGATAAATTAAGAGAAATGAAAAAAGAATTTGAAGAAATGGAACTGCCTAAAACTAGAGAGGAATTTGAAGTTCGTGCGGCACTATTACAATTAGTTAATGAGATGAATGAATATCTTATTATCAAAAGCTCTCTTTATGTGAAAAAAATAAATGCGCATGAAACGAAGAAACGAGAGGTAAACTAGGGGAAAAAGGCAGGTGGTTGGATTGATTAAACTATTATCGCCTCTCCTCATGACTTTCTTTCTCGCACCTCTATGGCCATTAGGGCAGAATCCTATGCCGGGCGACCCCTTCGTTATTGTAAATAAAGCAAAAAACGAACTAGCGTATATAAATGAAAACAAGGTGCAAACGATTGTCAGTGTGGGTACTGGAAAAACTGAGGATTTAACACCCGAAGGGCTTTTTACGATCACGGTGAAAGCAAAAAACCCATACTATCGTAAAAAGAACATTCCTGGAGGCGACCCGAATAATCCACTTGGAGCGAGATGGATCGGCTTTGATGCAAAAGGAACAGACGGAAGAATATATGGGATCCATGGAACCAATCAGCCAGATTCCATTGGTAAATATGTTTCCCAAGGCTGTATCCGCACCCAAAATGAGGTGGTTGCCTCTCTTTTTCCATTCATCCCGTTAGGAACGAAAATACTTGTTACTTCCTCAAATAAATCATTCGATATTTTAGCAAAAGAAAACGGAGCAATGAAATAAGAAGGGGCTGTTCGAATTCGAACAGCCCCTTCTTATTTTTTATGATATAAAACTTGCAATGCCTAATAGGAGGGTTGAGGCCAGCATGGCAAAAAGCATGAGATAGACAATAATTTTTCTTGTTTTCTTTTTAGACAATTGTAATACCTCCCTATGTCTTTCATTTGCTAATCCCTATTTTACTAGGAAAAGCCTAATTGAACAACGGAACAAGTAAGTAAATCAGGAAGGATTTATGAATTTTTTAACGAATAAGGTAATTGTCTGAGTTATTTTAATTTTGGAACAGAGGGGAAAACATGATTAATAAAGTTGACCATATTGGAATTGCCGTAAAGTCTCTTGAGCACACCTTGCCATTTTACACGGACGTATTAAAACTTTCATTACTAGGGATTGAAGAGGTTGACAACCAAAAGGTCAAAGTGGCTTTTCTAAAAGCAGGTGAAACAAAAATAGAGCTTCTAGAGCCAACCTCAGAGGATAGCCCGATTGCTGGCTTTATTGCTAAACGAGGAGAAGGAATTCATCATGTGGCTCTTGGTGTAGCATCGATTGAAGAAAGGATCGCAGAAATGAAGGAACAGGGGATCCGGATGATAGATGACAAACCGCGTCTAGGGGCTCTCGGGGCACAAATTGCTTTCATGCACCCGAAATCTGCAGCAGGTGTTCTAGTTGAGCTTTGTGAAAAAAAAAGGGGATGAAGGGGTAAAATGATCGACATTTATGAAAAAATTAATGAGTTGTATGATAAGCGCAGGGAAGTAGAGCTTGGAGGCGGGGATGAAAGAATTGATAAGCAGCATGAAAAAGGGAAATTGACAGCTCGAGAAAGAATCGACTTGTTAGTGGATAAAGACAGTTTTGTTGAATTAAACCCTTTTATTGAACACCGAACCAACGATTTTGGTTTAGATGAACAAAAGGGTCCTGGTGATGGGGTCGTGACTGGTTTTGGCAAAGTAAATGGCCGGCCAATCTATTTATTCTCACAGGATTTTACTGTGTTTGGCGGTGCATTAGGAGAAATGCATGCAAAAAAAATTGTAGCCGTAATGGACTTAGCGGCCAAAAACGGTACTCCCTTTGTTGGCCTTAATGATTCAGGTGGAGCACGCATTCAAGAAGGTGTGGTTTCACTGGATGGGTATGGACATATCTTTTACCGGAATGCTATTTACTCAGGAGTGATTCCTCAAATTTCCGTCATCATGGGACCGTGCGCCGGTGGTGCCGTTTATTCACCAGCTATTACTGATTTTGTTTTTATGGTTGAGAAAATCAGTCAAATGTTTATTACAGGGCCAAAGGTTATTGAAACCGTAACGGGTGAGAAGATTTCCCCAGAAGACCTTGGCGGGGCGGATGTTCATAACTCAATTAGTGGAAATGCCCATTTTCAAGCGGGGACGGAAGCAGAGGTTTTGGAAAATGTACGGAGACTGCTAAGCTATCTTCCTCAAAATAATTCAGAGAAGCCGCCTTTACTAGTGGTGGAAGAGGAAAATGATTATCGTCCGGATTTAATGGATGTAGTCCCATTTGATGCCGTCCGACCTTATGATGTAAGAAAGGTGATTGAGCAAGTCGTGGATGAGGATTCTTTTATGGAGATTCATCAAAACTTTGCCAAAAACATTGTCGTTGGTTTTGCACGAATAAAAGGTGAAACAGTTGGACTAGTCTGCAATCAGCCAAAAGTGATGGCAGGGGGCCTAGATATTGATTCTTCTGATAAAGCCGCAAGGTTTATCAGGACATGTGACTCCTTTAATATTCCAATTATCACCTTTGAAGATGTAACCGGTTTCTTTCCTGGGGTTAAGCAGGAACATGGGGGAATTATTCGCCATGGAGCTAAAATTTTATTTGCTTATTCCGAAGCAACTGTTCCAAAACTTACAGTTATTTTACGTAAAGCCTATGGCGGGGCATATGTAGCGTTAAATAGCAAGTCTATAGGTGCTGATTTAGTATTTGCCTGGCCAAATGCTGAAATCGCTGTAATGGGCCCACAAGGGGCTGCTAATATCATCTTTGCAAAAGAAATTAACAGTAGTAATAACCCTGAGCTTACCAGGCAGCAAAAAATTGATGAATATCGGCAAAAATTTGCAAACCCTTATGTGGCAGCAAGCAGAGGCATGGTGGATGATGTAATTGACCCCCGGGATACAAGGATAAAAATTATTCAAGCGCTAGAAATGTTAAAAAATAAAAAAGAGTCCAGACCCGCCAAAAAACACGGTAATATCCCTCTTTAATTTACTCATACTCTCTTTCATTTGATGATATATCAATTAAAGAGGTATACTGATATAGGAAAAGTAGAGGTGTTTTGACAAGTAACCTCTGCTAGAAATGGTGAGTACATAAATTGGAGGTCAATAATGGTTAATCAGGAACGTCTCTTGAATGAATTTTTAGAATTAGTACAAATTGATTCAGAAACAAAATTTGAGGCTGAGATTGCTAAAGTATTAAAACAAAAGTTTACCGAATTAGGTCTTGATGTTTTTGAAGATGATACAATGGATGTAACAGGGCATGAGGCAGGAAACTTAATTTGTACACTTCCCGCTCTAAAAGAAGGAGTAGATCCGATTTATTTCTCCTGCCATATGGATACTGTTACACCTGCCAAAGGGGTTAAACCTTCAATTAAAGACGGTTATGTAGTAACAGATGGTACAACCATCTTAGGTGCCGATGATAAAACAGGTATAGCTGTAATGCTTGAAACCATTCGTTTATTAAAAGAACAAAATATCCCTCATGGCCTAATTCAGTTTGTCATCTCTGTTGGCGAGGAATCTGGCTTACAGGGTGCCAAAGCAATTGATCCAACATTGTTGAAAGCCAAATACGGGTATGCCCTTGACAGCGATGGGTTAGTTGGAAATGTAGTTGTTGCTGCACCAACTCAAGCTAAGGTTAAAGCCATTATCTACGGAAAAACAGCGCATGCAGGTGTAGCTCCAGAAAAAGGGGTTTCAGCGATTACCATTGCTGCTAAATCCATTGCAAGGATGCCATTAGGGAGAATCGATCATGAAACAACTGCTAATATTGGCCGTTTTGAAGGAGGTCAAGCTACTAATATCGTTTGCGACCGGGTAGATATTTTAGCAGAAGCTCGATCACTTATTCCTGAAAAAATGCAGGCTCAAGTAAAAAAAATGAAAGAAGCATTTGAAACCGTTGCAGCGGAAATGGGCGGCAGAGCGGAAGTGGAAGTGGAAGTTATGTATCCTGGCTTTAAATTCGGCGAAGGGGACCAAGTGGTGGAAATTGCCCGTAGAGCTGCTGCCAAAATTGGCCGCAGCTGTGAACTTCAGCATAGTGGAGGCGGAAGCGATGCCAATGTATTTAATGGATTCAATATTCCAACCGTAAATTTAGCTGTTGGTTATGAAGAAATCCATACGACAAATGAGCGTATGCCGATTGAGGAATTGTATAAGCTTGCTGAAATGACTATTGCCATTATAGACGAAGTAACAAATCAATAATCAATTCTAGCTGAAGGAGAGCCATGCGGCCTCCTTTTTTGTTATACTATTATAAGAACAAATGTTTTAAGGGTGTGTTTGTATGAAAGAAATGTATCCGAAAAACGGACGAGTCATTTTACACGTAGATATGAATAGTTTTTATGCTTCAGTTGAGATGGCCTTTGACCCTGACTTGAAGGGCAAAGCGGTTGCGATTGCTGGAAATGTGGAGGAACGAAGAGGAATTATTGTTACCTGCAGCTACGAGGCAAGAAAATATGGTGTAAAAACAACGATGCCGCTTTGGGAAGCCAAAAAACTTTGTCCACACCTAGTGGTTATGAAGCCTAATTTTGAGCGCTACCGGGCGGCATCAACTGCAATGTTTGAACTTCTTAGACAGTATACTGAACTAGTCGAACCGGTTTCGATTGATGAAGGTTATATGGACATAACGGAAAGCTTTTCATTTGGCAGTCCAATTGAAATAGCGGAAAGTATACAAAAAAGAATCCTAGAACAGTTGGATTTACCATGTAGTATTGGAATTGCTCCAAATAAATTTTTAGCAAAAACGGCGTCCGATATGAAAAAACCAATGGGAATTACAATCCTGCGGAAACGAGATATTCCTTCCGTACTGTGGCCCTTAAATACGAACGACATGCACGGAGTCGGTCATAAGACGGCAGAGAAACTGAAAACCATTGGAATTCAGACCATTGGGGATTTAGCAAAAGCAAATGACATCCAATTAAAATCTCTGCTTGGAATTAATGGAATTCGAATAAAAGAAAGGGCAAATGGCGTTGACTTTCGGCCTGTTGACCCTGAATCCGTCTCGGAATTCAAAAGTGTTGGAAATTCAACTACCTTGCCAAGAGATATTAGTAATCAACAAGAGTTGTTTCACGTACTAGAAGGATTAGCTGATACGGTTTCAACTAGATTAAGGCGTAAAACAGTTATGGCAACGGCCTTGGCAATAACCATTCGGTACAAAGATCGGAAGACGATTACGAAGAGCATGAAATTGCTGAATCCGATTCATCATAAGGAGGATATTTCGGAGGTTGCTAAGCACCTTTTTTTAAAGGCATGGAATGGGGATCCTATACGATTGTTAGGGATTACCGGTAATGAATTAGTTGATCAGGATCACGCATATAAGCAATTGGATATATTTTCTTTTGAAAAAGATGCCAAAAAAGAGCCGCTATTAAACACTCTTTCCAACCTGCGCGAAAAATATGGAAAAAATATTATTGAAAGTGCTGGCAAACATTCCAAGGAGCAAGTTGAAAATGTAGGAACTGAGACGAGTTTTAATAAGGATTTTTTACGCACCTTTCCTGAAAAACGAAAGGACGAACATTAAAAAGCTCCACTTTGTTAAAAACAAAGGGAGCTTTTATTTTAAAAGAGGGAATATAAATTTCGACTCCGAGAATTGTCCAGCTCCAGGCGCCATCGGCTTGTGCTTGTCGCCGATAGACGGCCCCTTGCGCTTTTCTTATTTACAAATATCAACCTCTAAATCAGTGACAGGCCACCAGAAGAAGCCGTCTTTTTCTAAAAGCTCATCGGCTGCCTTTGGACCCATTGTTCCGGATTCATAATTAGGAAATTCAGCTTTTGTTTTTTCCCAAGCTTCTGAAATCTTATCTACGAAAGCCCAAGAGTATGCTACTTCATCCCAATGCGTGAAATTGGTTGCATCTCCTCTCATGCAATCGTATAAGAGCTTTTCATACCCTTCAGGAGTATTCATTGCATGAATGCCTGTATTCGCAAAGCTTAATTTTACTTCTTGAGCATCAAGATGTCCTCCTGCTTTTTTTGCGTTTAGATGCAGCGTGATACCCTCCTCTGGTTGAATGTGGATAACTAGGAGGTTCGGATTCAACATTTTTTCTGGCTGATAATATAAATTCATCGGAATGTCCTTAAATTGTACAACGATTTTCGTAGATTTAGTGGCCATCCTTTTACCAGTACGGATATAAAATGGTACTCCTGCCCAACGGAAGTTATCAATCATAATCTTTCCAGCTACAAAGGTTTCCGTGTTGGATTCTTTATCAACCATGGCTTCATCGCGATATTTCGGAACCTTTTCATCCTGAATGGTTCCCTCACCATATTGTCCGCGGACAAAATATTGTTTTACTTCCTCACCTTCGAATGTTCTAAGGGACCTGAACACTCTGACCTTTTCAGACCGAACTTCATCCGTGGTGAGACTAATTGGTGGTTCCATTGCCAGCAATGCCACCATCTGCATCATATGATTTTGCAGCATATCTCTTAACGCACCGCTTGTTTCATAGTAACGCCCGCGCTCTTCCACACCAAGTGTTTCACTCGAAGTAATTTGAATATTGGAAATATATCGGTTATTCCAAAGAGGTTCAAAAATGGCATTCGCAAAACGAATGACCTCAATGTTTCGCACCATTTCTTTTCCTAAATAGTGGTCAATCCGGTATACTTCTTTTTCTGAAAAGGCACTTCTAATCTGTTGGTTTAACTCTTTAGCTGATTCTAAATCGTGACCAAATGGTTTCTCAATGACAAGCCGTTTGTAGCCTTTTACATCAGTCAAACCATCAGATTTTAAATGCAAGGCAATTGGACCAAAGAATTCAGGCGCCATTGCCAAGTAAAAGATTCGATTTCCTTCAAGTTCATAATTTTCATCAATTTGATCAGCAAATTTTCTTAATGATACATACGAGCTGGAATCCGCTACATCATGAGATTGATAGTAGAAATGAGAAACAAATTCATCTAAGTTTTCTTTGTTTCCTAAAGCCGATATTACCGATTCCTTAACAGATCGCTGAAAATCCTCATTTGAAAGAGCTCTTCTTGCAACCCCAATTACGGCAAATTTGTCCATTTTATTCTTTGAAAATAATCGGTAAAGCGAAGGGAATAATTTCCGTTTGGCCAAATCTCCAGTTGCTCCAAATATCATAATTAACGAAGTCCTGTTTTGCTCCACGTTTTGTTACCTCTCTTTTCTTAATAGCCTAGTTATGTATTTTTTTTGCTTTTATTTAATTTATCTGTTTTCTTTAGGTTTCGCAAATATATTGAATTGCATGTAACAAAAAATTTTGATTTCAATTATGTACGTGCGACTTCTAAGAGCATTTAAAGACAGTTTGTGATATAGTATCCATAAAATAAGACAGAGAAGAAAGGAGCTTTAGATTGGACATATTTTTCTTAGGGACTGGCTCAGGGATGCCAGCTAAGCTTCGAAATGTTACATCCATTGCCCTCAAATTACTTGAAGAGCGAGGGACAATCTGGCTTTTTGATGTTGGTGAAGCCACTCAGCATCAAATACTACATACATCTATTAAACCACGGCGGATTGAAAAGATATTTATTACCCACTTGCATGGTGACCATATATACGGACTGCCCGGGTTGTTATCAAGCCGATCTTTTCAAGGCGGAGAATCGGAGGTTACAGTCTATGGGCCAAAAGGAATTAAAGAATATATACAGGTTAGTCTTGCATTAAGTCAATCCTATTTAAAATATCCCTTAAAAGTAATTGAAATTGACGAAGGAGTTATTTTCAAAGATGAGCAGTTCACAGTTGAAGCCCGCTTGTTAGAACACGGAATTCCTTCCTACGGATATCGAATTGTTGAGCAGGATAGACCAGGTACGCTGCTTGCTGACAAATTACAAGAAGAAGGGGTACAGCCAGGACCTATTTTTAGAAAAATAAAAAATGGTGAAACGGTTCTTCTTGAGGATGGCAGAGTGATTGAACCTGATAAATTCTTAGGACCTTCTCAAAAGGGACGTATTGTTACCATACTCGGTGATACACGATTTTGTGACAATGCCCGAAAGCTTGCTAAAGATGCTGATTTCCTTATACATGAGGCAACCTTTTCTAAAGGGGAGGAACAGCTTGCCTTTGATTATTTCCATTCAACCACACATCAAGCAGCTAAGATTGCACAACAAGCCGGCTGCAAACAATTGTGCCTAACTCATATAAGCTCTCGGTATGACAGACAGGCATGGCTGGAGCTGGTCGGAGAAGCAAAGGAAGTTTTTCCGAATACCGACATTTCTGAGGATTTTAAAGAATTTCATATTCCCCTTAGATAAAAAACAGCACTTACCAAAATAAAAGGTAAGTGCTGTTTTCTACTTAGACCTATTGTGAAATCCTGTCCTTACTTCTGTTCTCTAAGCTCGCTTAAGCGATAAGTTGTCCCGCGCCAGACGATCCCCCCGCGTTTATAAGTAAGAAAGCTTGCTCTTATAATTGAGTAGATAAAGAGTAAAGCTGTGATTGGCAGCACAAGAAACAAAGCAGGGGAGAATACTGTCATCTTTTTGATGATAATAAAATAAAGAACCCCACTTGTAATTATGTTTCCAATGCTTAACAGGACAATCGTTTTGTTTGATGCAAAAATAGTTAAGAATGGCAGGACATTGGTAACGAAGACACCAAAAATTGAAAAAAACACCATACCCATTGAATAATTTAAACCTGCGAACGTATTTTTTTCCAGACCAACGAATGCCTCTTTAAGATTTCCATACCATTCCACTTCCAGCAGGCGCAGTGCTGAGACAATTCTTTGCCGGTAGCCAGCACGTTTCATTTTCATACCTAATTGTAAGTCATCATCTGGCCGCATTTTTAACTTTTTATGTGTTCCAAATGATTCATAAGCCTTTTTCGATACAAGATTAAAGGCGCCAATTCCTGTTCCAATTTTCGATTTTGGATTATTGGCCATCCAAGGACGTTTAAAATAAGAAAATCCGAATAGAAAAAAGGCGACAAATGATTTAAGCCAAAAGCGGCTGGCACTTAAATTTGGTGCAGCTGTTAAATGGTCTAGGTTATGCCTTTCAAAGTAATGAAGCGCCTTGGCAAAGGCCTCCTTTTCATATTTTACATCTGCATCCGTAAACAAGATCCATTGTCCCGAGGCCTGAAGTGCGCCCTTATACAAGGCATGATTTTTACCAAGCCAGCCCTCCGGCAATTCCTTAATATGAATGACTTTCATTCTAGAGTCTTCTCGAGCTAATTGTTCCATGATTAGCCCAGTTGTATCTGTTGAACGATCATTGACAAGAATCCACTGTACATTTTTGTAGGTTTGGTTCAATTGGCTTAACAAACTGTCTTTAATATGTTTTTCTTCATTTCTGGCTGCAACGATGACAGTTAATAACGGCCCTGAATTCAAACTATTTTCTAATTCTAAAGAATCAAAGTTTCGAAAACCTAATAAGGCATCGATTAAAAAAACAATCCAAACCAGAATACCCATGGTGAACAAAATGATTAGGATATTTTCCATTTTTCCAGTCCTTTGATTATTTTCTTAGCAGGTTATGGTATAAAACCTGTTTGGTAATACAAATTTACATGGGTTTGCCAACGTTTAATTCTGAACTTAAGGCTTTCCCCATCTTTTTAGATTGGGCTGTGGCGGCCTTAATACAAGAAATAAATGCTTGCTGTACCCCGTATTCTTCTAGAACTCGAATTCCTGCCTCTGTAGTGCCGCCGGGACTTGTTACTTCACGTCGCAGCTGTTCAGGGGATTTTGATGAGTTCTTCACCATTTCTGCTGCGCCGATTAGGGTTTGGACAATTAGTTCTTGGGCAATATGTTTTTCAAGACCTATCTCATCCGCACTATTCTCCATTGCTTCAATTAGGTAATAAATATAGGCAGGACCGCTTCCAGACAACCCTGTCACAGCATCAAGCTGTTCTTCCTCAACGAACTTTGCTAAACCAACTGTTTCGAATAGTTTCCTAATGTTCTCAAGCTGCTCAGTGGTTACCCGTTCATTTACGGCAATAGCAGTAGCAGATTTTCCAACTGCTGCCGATGTATTAGGCATGGAGCGGGCGATTGATAGGGGTTTTCTTGCTAATGTTTCAATCGTACTCATTGATATTCCGGCGAGAACGGAAACAATAAGCATGTCATCCGATAGATGTTCATGTATATAGTCTATGGCTCTGTCTGCGTCTTTAGGTTTCATAGCAAGCATCACAATGTCTGCTCCATCAAAAAGCGTGTTTAATTCATACGTACTGCAGATTCCGTACCGTTCCTCAAGGTGTTTCAATCTTTCCTTATTCGCATTATTTGTTACCCAAATGTTTTTTCTGTCCATTATTTGATTTTCAAGCAAGCCTGATATGATGGCCTCAGCCATAGAACCAGCGCCAACAATAGCAATTTTTTTCATCTTTTCTCCTCCTATTGAAATGAAGTGATTATGCTTGATAGCCTCTTATTTGTCAAGAGATCAATTATAAGAATTTTTCGCCTTTTCTAAAAAAACGTTGCTTAAAAAATGACAATACGTGAAAAAATGGCTAAACTTTAATTTATAAATGAAATGACACATAACGTTCATATTTTTTAATAAATTTCTTTATTTAACCATAATGTTAAGGAGTTTTTTATATGACAGAATGGAGAAATGGAATCGCCAAAATCCCACTGCCAACCCCTTTCGCAGTGGGAGATGTGAATACTTATCTGATTAAGGGGGAGCGTTTAACCCTTGTTGATGCAGGAGTAAAAACAGAAGAGTGCTGGAATTCCTTTAAACAACAGTTGGCTGAATTAGACTTAAGCCCCGATAATATTGAGCAAGTGATTCTTACCCACCATCATCCTGATCATGTTGGGATGCTTGATTTTTTTTCTGCCTCGTTAGAGGTTTACGGTCATCCCCTTAACGAACGATGGATTCATCCCACAGAAGAATTTTTTCAACTCCAGGAAGAATTCTATTCAGTGATTTTCAGAGAATTTGGTCTGCCAGAAGAATATTTTCCTTTCCTGTCTAGGCTTCGGAATACTTTTAAATATTCGTGTAATCGTTCATTAACTGGTTCGCTTGTAGAGGGGATGCGTCCTATCGGGCTTAGTGAATGGCAGGTTATAGAAACCCCGGGCCATGCCCAAAGCCAAATTGCACTCTTTCGGGAGAAGGATGGAATCCTGATTGCTGGTGATTTAATTTTAGCTCATATTTCACCTAATCCATTGCTCGAACCGCCAGTGCCTGGGAAAACGGAAAGGCCGAAGCCGCAGCTGCAGCATAACGAATCGATGAAAAAGCTTTTATCCTATCCTATTCAATGTGTCTACACAGGTCATGGGGAGGAGGTTTATCAATTAGCCGAACTGATTGAGAAAAGACTTACTCGGCAGCATGAACGGGCGATGACCGTTTATAGCTGGCTAAAAGAGGAACAATTAACTGTCTTTGAGATTTGTAAACGCCTTTTTCCAACGGTCTATCAGCGCGAATTGATGTTAACTATTTCGGAGAGTGTCGCCCAGCTTGACTATTTATCATCTATCGGGGAAATTATTAGTAGTACTAGTAAACCTGTTTTCTATCAATCAAGACACCGGTAGATCGGGTTTAAACTCTGATGGGGTGTTAAATGTTGAAGGAACAATTGAAGGGTAAAAATATTGTTATAACAGGTGCCTCCGGTGGAATTGGGGCGGATATTGCTAAGCTTTGCGCTGCTAACGGGGCCAATCTTGTCCTGCTTGCAAGAAGTATTGATAAGCTTGAGCAGTTAAAATTAACCTTAGAGCAGCATCAAATAAGTGTGGATGTATTTCAGCTTGATGTATCAGATACAGACCGAATAAAAGAGGTTTTTGAACAAATCCTTATGAAAATAGGTCATATTGATATACTAGTTAATAATGCCGGCTTTGGGGTATTCCGGGAGGCTCATGAAGCCCCAATAGATGAGATTAAGGGAATGTTTAATGTAAATGTAGTTGGCTTGATGGCGTGTACCAGCATGGTGCTGCCAATCATGCGGGAACGCCGTTTCGGCCATATTATTAATATTGCATCCCAGGCCGGTAAGCTCGCGACACCAAAGTCAAGCGTGTATTCAGCCACAAAGCATGCTGTTCTCGGATATACAAATGCCTTAAGGATGGAGCTTGATGATTATAATGTTCAGGTGACATCGGTAAACCCAGGACCGATTGCCACTAACTTTTTTAATATTGCTGATGAAAAGGGCACCTACGTAAAGAATGTACAGCGGTTTATGCTGCAGCCAGAATATGTCGCTCAAAAAGTGGTGGAGAGCATGCTGACAAAGACGAGAGAAATCAATCTCCCTCGCTGGATGAACATGGGAAGCGTTGTTTATGTGCTTTTTCCGCGGCTGTTTGAACGAATTGGAAAACGAGTGCTTAATTCTAAATAAAAGGATAGTTGGAAAAAGCTGCTTTATAAAAGGCGGCTTTTTCATTTCAGAGAAATGGTATAATGGATTAATTCATTAGATAAATAGAACTGCCTTCGGGAGGAGTCAGGGATTTGAGTATTAAAGTAAATCAAAAAGTCATTAAAGAATTGTGCGGAACAGTTTCCTATAAAAGGGGTGAGACCTTTTTCCGCTCTAATAAAGTTATGTTTCAACAATATGGACCGGACCGATATGAAGCAACCGTGTCCGGAACAGAGAATTTCTATGTTGTAATTGAAAAGGAGGGCCATGAGCGTTTTCACTCTAGATGCAGCTGCCCTACACTTGCCTCCTTTCAAAAGGATTGCCAGCATATCGCAGCGGTTCTGTTAACCATTCATGCTTTTCAAATGAAAGGAACCAGCCCGTTTGTTTCTACAGCTTTTCATCGAAGTGACATAGCTGAAGATGTGCTGAACATTTTTCAAAGCAAGCCAAGACGTCCCAGCGGTCATCAACAACATTTTGAAAATAGGCTTGTTCTTAATGTTGAGTTTCTTATTAAAGCTATTAGGAGTAAAACAGGATCTCCTTCACTGGGAATAGAGATGAGCATCGAACATACTAAAGTGGAAAATATCAGGAGTTTCCTAGAAGGAGTTCAATCAGGTCATTCTTCCCAGCTTTCTAGCTCGTTTTTGTATGATCCGAACAAACACTGCTTCCAAGCACAGGAGGATGCTGTTATTCAACATCTCATTCAACACGTTCATGATGTGTCAAATTCTTCTGATATGAATAACACAGAACTTCTGGCGATTCCACCGTCTTCTTGGAAAGCATTGCAAACCTTACTAACAAGGGCCCCTCTTGTAAAGCTTGAAAATGACGGGTGTATTTTTAATAGTTTTCAACTAACAGAGGAACTTCCACCCTTGCAGTTTGAATTTTCGGAAGCTGAGACGAATGGTTATTGGTTTAAGGTAAAAGGCCTGTCTCGAATGATGGTATTAGACGCCTATGGGTCCGTTATGTCTGCCGATAAAATGATTAACTTGAACGCCGAGGATTGTCAACATCTGGCTGAGCTTAAACAGATGCTGGACGCTACGGGGACAAACCAAATTTTTATTCCTCAAGGGCAGATACAGCCGTTTTTGGAAAAAGTAGTTCCAGGCTTGAAAAAACTAGGGCATGTTAAGTTATCGAATCTACTTGCCAAAAGATTTATGAAGACGCCTTTGACAGCCAAACTGTACTTGGATCGGGTAAAAAACCGTTTGCTTGCCGGTTTAGAGTTTCATTATGATCACCTAGCTATTAACCCGTTGGAAGATAGGGGTGGTTTTGCGGACGTCCAGATTATTAGAGACGAAGAAAAGGAAAATCTAATTATAGAATTGATGGAGGAAAGTTCTTTCGTTAAGACCGACAGCGGGTATTTTTTACACAATGAAGAACTAGAATATGAATTCCTTTACCATGTAGTTCCGAAGCTTCAAAAACTAGTTCAAATTTATGCTACAACAGCTATTAGAAACCGAATCTTTAGAGGGACAACCATACGCCCGGCTCTTAGGGTAAAGCTAAAAAAAGAACGAACGAATTGGCTTGAATTTAAATTCGAACTTAAAGGTATTTCCCAACAGGAAATTAAAGAAGTATTAATGGCTCTGGAAGAAAAGCGCAAATATTATCGTCTGCGTAATGGCAGTCTACTCTCGTTAGAGACGAGAGAGTTTAAAGAAATTCAGCGTTTCTTAAAAGAAGTTCCTGTCCAAAAGGATGAAAATGAAAACATTTTCGAGGTTTCCGTTCTACAAGGGCTTTCTCTCCTTGATTCAGTGGATGACAGTAAGGTACTTATGCTTGAGGACTCCTTCCGTCAGTTTCTTGGAAACCTAAGTAATCCTGCTAGTTTAAGGTTTGAGCTGCCTTTAGGTTTGGAGTTGATCCTGCGTGAATATCAAAAACACGGCTATCAATGGATGAAAACTCTGGCCCATTATGGTTTTGGCGGAATTCTTGCAGATGATATGGGACTTGGTAAAACATTGCAGAGCATTACATTTATTCTGTCGGAGCTTACTTTTATTCGTAATCAAAAACAGCCAGTTCTAATTGTCTGTCCATCTTCTTTATCCTACAACTGGTTAAATGAAATAATGAAATTTGCTCCAGAGCTGCAAGCAGTTGTGGTGGATGGTCACAAGCGGGAACGGAACAGGATTCAGAAAGAGGCCATGGATATGGATGTGGTCATCACCTCCTATCCGATACTGCGCAGGGATATTCAATGGTATGAGAAGCAATCCTTTCATACCATCTTTTTTGACGAGGCACAGGCGTTTAAAAACCCGATTACGCAAACCGCTAAAAGTGTAAAAAAGCTTAATTCCAATTACCGTTTTGCACTTACTGGTACACCAGTGGAGAATTCACCGGAAGAATTGTGGTCGATCTTTCATGTAGTATTTCCTGAATTATTTAAGGGATTGAAAGAATTTAGCCAGCTTACCAAGAAGAAAATTGCCCGTAGAGTCCGTCCTTTTTTGCTGCGCAGAATGAAGGAGGATGTAGCATCAGAGCTTCCTGAAAAACTAGAGTCTATAGAAATAGCTGAACTTCTTCCTGACCAAAAGAAGCTGTATGCTGCTTATTTGGCAAAATTAAGGGAGGATACTCTAAAACATCTTGATAAGGAAACTATCAGGAAAAACAGGATAAAAATTCTTGCGGGTCTAACCCGCTTGCGGCAAATTTGCTGTCACCCAAGCTTGTTTGTTGAAGGGTACAAAGGAAACTCTGCAAAATTAGACATGCTGCTTAGAATTGTGGAGGAGTCCAGACTCTCCGGGCGCAGGGTCCTAATCTTCTCGCAGTTTACTAAAATGCTTGAGTTAATAGGGAGAAATTTAGGAATGCAAGCTCTGCCTTTTTTCTATTTGGATGGTCAAACCCCTGCTCAAGAAAGAGTGGAAATTTGCCGTCGTTTTAATGAAGGGGAACGTGACTTCTTCTTGATTTCTTTAAAAGCTGGCGGGACAGGCCTCAATTTGACTGGAGCTGATACGGTGATTTTGTATGATATTTGGTGGAATCCTGCAGTGGAGGACCAAGCAGCAGACCGGGCTCATCGGATTGGTCAAAAAAATACTGTCCAAGTGATTAAACTTGTTACCCGTGGGACCATCGAAGAAAAAATGAGTGAGCTTCAGGATAAAAAGCGGCACCTGATTGAAGAAATTATCCAATCCTCTAATGAACAGAAAACCTCCCTTTTAACAGAAGAAGACATTCGGGAGATTCTTTCTTAAATATAGAAATACACCTGTTGATTGGAGCTCCAGGCGCGAAGCGCCTGGAGCGTAAATCAGCAGCCTTGTCGAAAAGCCTAAATAAAAAGGCTATCGAAAGTTTTCAACAGCCTGAGCCTCTCTTTAAAGAGGCTTATTTTAATTAGTTAAGAATTCATATACTACATCATTTACAACCTCATATAAATCCGCTGTGGGCTCGTCCTCTTTCCATTGAAGAATTCGATTGGTTAACAGGTTCAAATCCTGTTCGCCAATTGGGATGGAATCCGTTTCATAATATTGTTTAAAACAATTTTTAATCATCTTGACCACTAGTTTTTTATCCATCAACGACACCTCCCCCTCATTATAACGCTTTTACCAGCTGGAAACCTCTCAAAAAATTTCCATTGAATACGAACGCATATTCCCTTAAAATATGAATAGACTAAAGAACAGATGTTCGATATTTAAACAGTGAGGGAAAAAGTCATGATTGATTACAGCGCAATGCCCAAAAATAAAATTTTATGTGTGGACATGAAGAGTTTTTATGCAAGCTGTGCCGCTGTTATGGAAGGTCTTGACCCTTTGAATTGTTACTTAGCTGTAGTGGGGGAGAAAAAGCGGCAGGGAAGTATTGTGCTTGCGGCTTCACCGTGCTTAAAAAAAGAGTTTGGCATTAAAACGGGTTCACGCTTGTTTGAAATTCCAGATGACCCCAAGATTAAAATTGTCGAACCGAAAATGGCCACTTATTTACGAATTTCAACTGAAATTACCCGTGTGTTTAACCGCTATGTTCCAAAGGAAGCGATCCATGTCTATAGTGTCGATGAAAGTTTTATTAGAGTGGATAGTGCCGTTCATTTGTGGGGCGACGCCTGTACCATTGCGGAAAAAATAAAAAAGGATATTGAGCGGGAATTTCAGCTGCCTTGTTCCATTGGAATTGGACCTAATATGTTATTAGCAAAGCTTTGCCTTGACCTTGATGCTAAGAAAAAAGGTGTGGCGGAATGGACTTATGAAGATGTTCAGAAAAAACTTTGGAACGTCTCACCACTTCGAGAAATGTGGGGAATTGGCAGACGTGTCGAAAAGACATTAAATAGCATGGGGATTTTCACTGTGGGCCACCTGGCCCGTTATGATTTAGAAAAGCTGGAAAAGAAGTTTGGAATTATGGGAAACCAGCTTTATTATCATGCCTGGGGAGTAGATCTATCCGATTTAGGAGCACCGATTATTCAAGGGCAAATCAGTTTTGGAAAGAGTCAAATTTTGTTAAGGGATTATAAAGAGGAGCAAGAGATTAAGGCTGTGATGTTAGAAATATGTGAGGAGGTTGCCCGAAGAACACGAACGCATCGGAAGGCAGGAAGAACGATTAGCCTCGGAGTTGGATATAGTCAAGATGAATTTGGCGGCGGGTTTCATCGTTCTCGAACAATCAGCCAGCCCACAAATGTAACAATGGAGCTCTACCGTGTCTGCCTCGAATTATTTAATGAACATTATAGCGGTAAAACAGTAAGGCAAATTTCAATCGCCATTGGAAATATTGTTGATGATCGGGAACTGCAGCTTGATTTGTTTGACATGGGTGCGTCTAAGAGGAGGGAACTTGGCTATGTGGTGGATTCCATCCGAAGACGTTTCGGATCTGGTTCCTTGCTTCGGGCTGTATCTTATACGGCTGCCGGAACCGCTAAACATCGAGCCACACTAGTCGGGGGGCATAAAATGTAAATGAAAGAAGGAAATACCTATGATTCGCGACCGCGGAAAAATCAAATGGACATCCATGATGCTTCCTGAGCACGTAAAGCTGCTTAGGGATTGGGTAAAAGAAGATCAATACGAAACGAAAAGAGAGATGGATGAGCAGCAGTTGGAGTTGATGAACGAGACAATATCTGAAGCAATTGAGTTTAACCAGTTTGTTACAATCACCTATTATCAGAATCGTAAATATGAAATGGTCATCGGCAAAATCCATTATTGGGATGAATTGACGCAAAAGCTTCACGTAATTGATCACTTTGAGGAAGTACACCGAATACCGATTACAGATATTGCTGATATCCGGTTAACTGATAATATAAAATAAAAGAGCGGCTCGGGTAATCTGGCACCCATGTCAAGGACATATGAAAAAAAGAGTTAAGATGCTAAGAGATGATTCCTATACTGAATAGGGGTCATCTTTTTTAAATTCCATTGATAACGATAATTGTTATAGTAAACCATGTAATGATTTATTTTCGCTTTTAGTTCCTCTAATGATTTACAGGACTGATAGTTGACTTCATCCTTTAAATGGCCAAAGAATGACTCCATCGGGGCATTATCCCAACAATTTCCCCTTCTAGACATTGATTGTCCTAACTTATGTTTCTTTAACAATTTCTGATATTTTGGGCTTGTGTAATGGCTCCCTTGATCCGAATGGATAAATGCCTTCGAATGTAAGTTGATTTTCTTATTTTTCATTAGTTTATCGATTGTTTTTGTGGCGATATCTAAAGTGATACGATCTGAAACATGATAAGCCAAAAGCTCATTGGTTGAGGCATCTTTTATGGCTGACAAATAAGCCATATCTTTTCCGTTATATGGCAAGTAGGTAATATCCGTTAATAGTACTTTTCCTGGAATTCCTTGTTTAAACTCTCTGTTTAATTTGTTTGAAACCACCTGGTGTTCTTTTGTCGCTTTTGCTATTTTTTTATATGGATTTGCTTTTCTATGGGGACAAATGATCTCATACTTGTTCATAATTCTTTGTATCTTTTTTCTGCTAATTTCAAAGTCGTATTCATTGTTTAAGATCATTTTGATGGAACGTGATCCTTTCTTATAGCCACGTCGATTAAACGCTTTCATTATTATTTCTTTTGCTTCTAAGTCCTTTTGTTCTCTTTCAAACCGGCTGTCCGCAGCTTTTAGGTAACTATAATATCCAGACCGAGACACCCCTAAAAGATCACAAAAATACCTTGTCATTCGCTTAAACTGATTTTGTTCTATGGTTTCATGAATCAACTGAAAAATATTATTTGTTTCGAGATTTTGACTTTTGCTTCGCAGCCTCCTTTCTGTCGTTTCTAGCTTTTTTAAGAGTTCTACTTGTCCTTCCAGTAACTTAATTCTTGCTTCCTGTCTCTCTATAATTTCTGCTTGAGTCAGTTCTCGCTTCAAAGGCCTGCCGGAGGCTGTTTTTCGAGCGTCTGAAAGTCCAATTAGCCCATTTTTTTCATAAGCTTTTTTCCACCTATGTGCAGATTGTTCGATCCGTTTAATACCTAAAATATTTATATCGAAACCATTCTCCTCAAAGATTTGTCTAGGGAGTTTACCTGCCAGATATTCGTCCATAAATTTATTTTTGAAATCATCTGTATATGTAATAGCTAAACTACTTACACGGTGTACATTTGGGTTTTTTTGAAGTATTTTTATTTCTTTAGAAGAAAATGTTATTTTACTCATAGTTGTGTCGTTCCCCTAATCCCCATATCTTGATATATAAGTATATAAAAAAATACCTAGAGATGAAACACTCTTTTTCAAGTGTCCTATCTCTAGGTACCATATTAGGGAAGCCGCCCATTTTCTTTAATCTTCCTTACTCACTCTAACTTGTGAATCAAATTTCCCTTTATGAGAGCCATCGCAAAACGGCTTATTATTAGAAAGACCGCAGCGGCATAGAGAAAAGGATGGTTTAGTTGTATAAACATTGCCTTCCCCATCAAGTAATTCTACATCACCGGTAATTCTTAATGAACCATTATCATTGACCCTGATTTGAACCTTTGACATAATAAGCACCCCTTAAAATATTCGTTCTAACATTGAGGATAAATGGAATTCTAAGGAAAATCAATCAATAACTAGTTAATCAAGTTAAAATTTTTAGCTTGGAAGTGGGTGGTCAACATATTTTTGCAGAAATTCATCAATCACTCGTTCATAATCAGCCCGATTTTCATTAAACGACTGGGCATGACGTCCATTCTCCGCAATATAAAGCATTTTGGGGCCCTTTTTTTGCTCAAATAAGTCCTTAGACATGGATGGAAGAATAAAATCATCTTTTTTACTATGGATAAACAAGACGGGATGCTTAATATTTTCAATAACTGAAATCGGTGAAATATGCCGGATCGAATATTTGTCACGAAGGCGTAAAAATGCATCTCCAATTGGCAGTAAAAGGCCGGGAATTAACTTAAAATCTTTTTTTATCAGATAGGCAAGCTGTTCCTTGAAGTCAGAAAAAGGACAGTCGGCGATATAAAAATCGGCCCCATCTTCCAATAGTCCGGCATATAAAAGCATTGTGGCAGCACCCATCGATTCACCATGAATTCCTAGTTCAATAGGAGGACCTATCTCAGTTTTAAGCCAGTCAACAACGGTTTTTAGATCAAATTTTTCATAATGGCCAAAACTCGTCGTTTTTCCGCCCGATTCTCCATGGCGGCGATGATCGTAAATTAAGGTATTAAAGCCACGTTCTAAGAAAAGGTTTGCATATTTAATGGAGTTAATTTTGGTTTCTGTCACACCATGAGAAATAATTACATACCGATTCGTCTGGTGTGGTTCGACAAGAAGTGCTTTAATGGTATAACCAAACGGTGAGGGTATGTCCACGTCCCGCTTTGGAAGTGCCTTAAATTCCTCAGGATTATATCTGCCCGCTTCTTTTTCACGCATTAAAATCAATTTCTCGTCCTTCTTTTTCATATACATCAGACGGTTAGTAAAATACAAACCAAGAGATACCCAGAAAAACAATAAAACAAAAAGAGTTCGAAATGCCTTTTTCAAATTGGCGCCCCCCACAGGAATAAGGTATTAATAAAATATGTAAAACGCCTAAACCATGCCCATAAATTAACAGATTTAATTTTAACATAAAAAAAGCCGCTGACACCAATGAGCGGCTTAAGGTATATAGGGCACTTCCGCTTTTCATGAGATAAGAAATTGTAATAATTGACTTTGAAAATTGTCCAGCTCCAGCGCCCAGCGACTAGTATACTTCGCTAAACGGGCGCTTCCGCTTTTCTTATTGCTCTGAATTTTGTCTTTTTGCGGGGTGGAGGGCTTTTTCCATTTCTTCTGCAGCAATCATTCTTTTGCCGCCGCCTGCGGTATCCGCATAATTTTTTCCGCTTTGACTATTTCCTTTCTCACGCTTCTGGCTCATATTTTAGTCTCCCTTCATATTAGTCTCAATTATTAAGATGGTTGAGGAGGAGACAGATTATTCATAAGATTTATCTAGACAGTTTGAGCATGAAGGCGGTAGTAGCCAGTCTCGATTTTCCTTGATAAATAAGGAATAACAACGTCAATAGCAGCCATCAGTTTATCCAGATCCACACCAGTAGCAATCCCCATTCGTTCAAGCATATAAACTACGTCCTCGGTTGCTGCATTTCCAGCCGCTCCGGGTGCAAACGGACAGCCGCCCAGTCCCCCGGCAGATGTATCAAATCGGTCAATTCCCGCTTGGAGGGCAGCAAGAATATTGGCAAGGGCAAGCTTGCGTGTATCATGAAAATGAGCGGTTAAAAGGGTCTGAGGAAACTCCGCTTTTAATTGAGAAAAAAGAGAATAAGACTCATTGGGTGCCGCCATTCCAATCGTATCAGCAACACTTAATTCATCAACCCCGGCATGAACAAATTCATGGCAAAGTTCTAGAGTATCCTTCGGGCTTATTTTTCCTTCATATGGGCAATAGAAAGCTGTAGAAATACAGGCACGAACAAAATAATTATTTAATTTTAGTTCACGGATAACCGGCTTTAATTCAGCTAAACTGTCCCCTGTAGATTTATTGATGTTCTTTAAATTAAAGCTATTACTAACGCCGACAAAGACGGCAACAGCCTGACAATCAGTCGAAAAAATCCGATCAACTCCTCTTCGGTTAGGTGCAAGAACAATGTTTCTCGTTTTATCATCAAGGCAATCAGTTGTAATTTCAGCAGCATCTCCCATTTGGGGCACCCATTTCGGTGATACGAATGAAGTCAGCTCCATTTCTTGAAGTCCGGCACTCCTTAAACTGGAAATAAATTGTTTTTTAATTTCAGTAGGGACCAACAACTTTTCATTTTGAAGCCCATCACGTGGACCTACCTCGATAATCGTCACTTTTTTAGGTAAATTAAACATCATTTTCCCCCTCCAAGGTTCATACCTTCATTGTAGCGGTGGGATTTTCTGAAAAGCAAGAGTTAATAGAATTTTGACAAAATTAGAGGAATTTTTTATCTGAAAATAGAAATAGTAAATGGTTAAGTAGTAGAAAAGCTTGTTTTTAGCTTGTAATAAAACAAAATGTAAGGGGAGAGAGAAAAGATGAAGAAACTATGCACATCCTTTCAGGATGCAGTTGCCGATATCCAGGATGGAGCAACATTGATGGTTGGCGGATTTGGTTTATGCGGCATTCCAGAAAATTTGATATTAGCCCTGGCTGAAAAGGGTGTAAAGGACCTAACAGTCATTTCAAATAACTGCGGAATAGATGAATGGGGGTTAGGTCTGCTTTTAAATAATAAACAAATAAAAAAAATGATTGGCTCCTATGTAGGTGAAAATAAAGAGTTTGAAAGACAGGTTTTAACTGGAGAATTGGAAGTAGAGCTAACCCCACAAGGAACATTGGCTGAAAAAATACGAGCGGGCGGGGCAGGAATCCCAGCCTTTTATACTCCTGCTGGGGTAGGAACACCTATTGCTGAGGGGAAAGAGACAAAGACGTTTAATGGCCGAGAATACCTGTTAGAGGAAGCGCTTACAGCTGATTTTAGTCTAATAAGGGCTTGGAAAGGTGATAGGATGGGGAATCTTGTTTACCATAAAACAGCCCGTAACTTTAATCCAATGATTGCAGCGGCTGGAAAAATAACAATTGCAGAGGTAGAAACTCTTTATGAAATAGGTGAGTTAGATCCTAATTTTATCCATACACCAAGTATTTATGTTCAAGCCATTATTGAAGGGAAACAGGAAAAGCGGATTGAAAGATTAACCGTAAAAAAATAGAGAGAGGGAAGGGAGTAATAGCTATGGTAAATGATAAAGCCAATGTCAGAGAACGTATTGCAATTAGAGCAGAAAAAGAAATAGAAAATGGCTTTTACGTCAATCTAGGGATCGGTATGCCAACCCTCGTTGCGAACTATATTACAGATAATAAACAAGTGGTTTTACAATCAGAAAACGGTCTTCTCGGTATAGGACCTTACCCACGTGAAGAAGATGTAGATCCTGATTTAATAAATGCAGGAAAAGAGACAGTCACAGCCATTAGCGGGGCTGCTTATTTTGATAGTGCTGAATCGTTTGCCATGATTCGTGGGGGACATGTAAATTTAGCGATTCTCGGAGGAATGGAAGTATCGGAACAAGGAGATTTGGCCAACTGGATGATTCCAGGAAAAATGATTAAGGGAATGGGCGGTGCTATGGATCTTGTCCATGGCGCCCAGAAGATTATTGTCATTATGGAACACGTTAATAAAAAAGGTGAATCAAAGATATTAAAACAATGCACGTTACCGCTAACTGGAAAAGGGGTAGTGAACCGTATTATCACTGAGCGTGCAGTGATGGATGTTACGGATTCCGGGTTAAGACTAGTAGAAGTGGCTAGCGGGTATACAGTTGAGGAAGTTGTAAATTCCACGGATGCCACATTACATGTAGATGAAAATGTTAAATTAGAGGCTTATTAACAGTAAAAACAGGCTGAGTAAAGTCCAGCCTGTTTTTTTATACTAAGTGCTTTTTTAGTAATGTTATAATAGAATAGGATTTTATTTATGGAGGAGTTTAGAATGAAAAAACAAAAAAGACAAACCAATCAATCTAAACCAAAAAAGGAAGATACAGGTTTAACACTGAAAGATTTAATTAATTCAGACTTAATGAAGCAGTTAAAGGAACAGCAGAATCAGCTAAAGGCTGAAGAAGATAGAAAAAAAGAAGAGGAAGAACAAAGAAAACGAGAAGAAAGAAGATTAAAAGAAAAGAACAAATCATTTGAGGAACTATTAAATGAAAGTGCTATGAACTGGAAGGAATTTAAATAACAGGAGAGCCACAGCTCCCCTGTTTTTATCTATGTTCCAAATAGGTACTTGCCTTGGTCATTTCTTTGATAATTGATACTTCCTCGACAGTTAAAGCCTTGCTTCTTACAGCAGCCGCATTGCTCTTAATTTGTTCCGGGCTGCTCGCTCCGGCTACAACGGAGGCAACAGCAGGGTTTGCCAAATTATATTGTAGAGCGACCTCTGTAAACGACCGAGAAGGAGCCACCTTTTCTTTTAACTGCGGTAAAATATCTGATAAGTCTTCGTAATTGTAATCCAAATAGCCTTTTTCAGATGCCTTGTTCAGCAGCTGATCGCTCAAGAGCCCTTTAGCAAGCGGTCCGCGTGTGACAACGCCGATTCCATGTTCATGTAAAAGTGGTAAAGCTTCTTCTTCTGGTCTGCGGTCCAAAATACTGTATTGCATCATAACAGACACAATACTAGATTTTTTTATATATTCACGGATGACATTTGGTCGAATGGATGAGATGCCATAGTAGCGAATAAATCCTTCTGCTTTTAATTCTTCAAACGCTTCAATCGTTTCATCAATAGGGTCTTCCATGGTTCCGCCATGTAGTTGATATAAATCGACATAGTCAGTCCCTAGACGTTTTAAACTATTTTTTACTTCTTCTTTAATATAGGATTTCGAAGCATCCCAAGTCCAGCCGGATTTATCCGGTTTCGGGCGGTTACCCACCTTTGTTGCAAGAATTACCTTTTCACGTACAGATTTTAATGCTTGGCCGACAATTCTTTCATTTTCACCAAAATCATAGAGGTCAGCTGTATCAAAATAGTTAATACCTTCCTCAAGTGCGGTCTCGATTATATTTCTGGCTGCTTTTTCCTCTGTACCAATGGACATACAGCCGAGACCCAATTCCGAAACATACAATTCTGAATGACCTAGTCTTCTTTTTTTCAAAAGTATCCCCCCTGTCCTTTATCTACAATATTAATAAAGAAAAGGGCATACTACAAATGGGAGCTACTTTTTTTGTGAAACATCCTGAACCCAATTGGTAACTAAACCATACTCTTTGTTATACTCCTTTAATTTTTGCACGATTTCCCAGGCCTTGCCTACAAGAGTGATTCCCTGCTCATGAATATACATTTTCATTTCCATACTCCTCCAATTAAAGTATGGTAAAATGTATGCGTAAGTTTTTACGGAATAGAACAGGAGTTGACGATAATGGACAACCTTATAGAGAAAACAATTAAAAGTGAAGAAATATTTTCAGGAAGAATCATCAGCCTTCATCTACAGGATGTCGAGCTGCCGAATGGAAAACAATCCAAACGTGAAATAATTAAACACCCAGGCGCTGTGGCTGTCATCGCTGTGACAGACGATAATAAGGTCGTTATGGTTGAACAATATCGGAAAGCATTGGAGAGAACGATTGTGGAAATTCCTGCTGGTAAACTCGAAAAAGGGGAAGAACCTGAAATTTGTGCAAGAAGAGAATTAGAAGAAGAAACGGGATATGTGTGCAGCAGTTTGGAACTAGTAACATCATTCTATACCTCACCAGGTTTTGCCGATGAAATTGTTCATGTGTATTTAGCAAAAGGACTTATCAAAAAAGAGGACGCTGCTAGTCTTGACGAAGATGAGTTTGTGAATCTGGAAGAAATAAGTCTCGACGAGGCGAAGGAATACATAACAAACCAGAAAATTTTTGATGCCAAAACCATTTTTGCCGTTCAATATCTACAATTACAAGAGGCGTTGAAGCATAAATGAATCGCTATTATGTAGATTTGCACATACATATTGGCCGGACATGGACAGGTAAGCCGGTCAAAATTACGGGTGCTAAATCACTAACGTTTACCAATATAATTGAACATGCCAGACATGAAAAGGGACTTAATATGGTAGGAATCATTGACAGTCATTCTCCTGAAGTGATTTTGGAAATGGAAAGCCTAATACGCAGCGGGGAAATTAATGAACATCCTGATGGCGGTTTGGTTTTTGGAGATTTAACCGTTATTCCTGGTTCTGAATTAGAGATTTATGATGAACAGTCCAATGGCCCTATCCATCTTCTTTGTTATTTCCCGAATCTTTCAATTATGCGGGAGTTTTCTTCTTGGCTTTCGGAACATTTAAAAAATATTCAGCTAAGTTCACAACGGGTTTATGTAACAGGTTTAATCCTGCAAAAAAAGGTTAAAGAATTAGGTGGCATTTTCATTCCTGCCCATGTGTTTACTCCCTTTAAGAGTCTTTATGGCAAGGGGGTTAAAAGGTCGCTGACTGAGGTATTAGACCCAGATTTAATTGATGGAATTGAACTTGGATTAAGTTCAGATACACACATGGCGGACCAGTTAGGTGAGCTTCATCAATATACGTTTGTAACCAATTCTGACGCACATTCGCTGGCAAAAATCGCCCGTGAATATCAAGTAATCGCAATGAAAGAGCCGACATTTTTAGAATTGCAAAAAGCATTAAAAAGAGAGGACG
Source organism: Neobacillus cucumis (assembly GCF_002860255.1). Taxonomy (GTDB): domain Bacteria; phylum Bacillota; class Bacilli; order Bacillales; family Cytobacillaceae; genus Neobacillus; species Neobacillus cucumis_A. Next base: position 33,084 of record NZ_PGVE01000090.1, on the reverse strand, counting down.
ACAGGTATATCATTGCCAATTATGGTCTGGACCCCTTATTGGGTAAGTACCATAAAACCGTTTGTACAGAATGTTTAACTCCACTTGGTCATGACAATCAACCATGTAATCAGTGCGGAGGCAGTAAAATTATTAAAGGAGTAGCGGATCGAATCCTAGAGTTAAAGACTGCTGATTCAAGTCCTCCAGGGCGTCCGCCGTATGTCCATCAAGTCCCCCTGGAGTTTATCCCGGGATTAGGGCCGCGTCTATTGGAAAAGTTAGTCAATCATTTTGGCAGTGAAATGGCCATCCTGCATGAAGTTCCATATAGAGCTTTAGCCGAAGTAGTACCTGTCAAAATTGCTGATCTTATTATGAAGGCAAGAGACGGCAGCATAAACCTTGCAGCCGGAGGCGGTGGGAAATATGGAAAAATTGCAGACCAATAGTAATCATACCCGGCAGCGGCGAGACTGCCGGTTTTTTGTCATGTTCATATCTTTAATTATTTTGTAAATCTATTAAAAAATTTTTCGTCATAGAATAACTAGACTAGCATAAACTTTAATAACCGAGCCTTAGATAGTAGGAGGAAATTAAAGATGAAAAAACGATTGTACCAGTCAGATGCCGCCAGTTATTTTCGCGAACATTCCTCAATCTTTTTATTTATAGTTGTATTATTTTTAATGGGGGTAATTTTTGGGGCGATTGTGGTTAATAGCATGAGCATTACTCAAAAGGAAGATTTATTCTATTATTTATCACAATTTTTCGGTCAAGTTTCCGACGGAACAGTAACAGAGGATAACGATTTATTTTTGCAAAGCTTTATGCATAACAGTAAATTTATTGGTCTTATGTGGATTCTAGGGATTTCAATTATAGGACTTCCTATAATATTGATTCTCTTATTTCTTAAAGGAATGGTTGTAGGTTTTACTGTTGGATTTTTGGTAAGTCAAATGGGTTGGAAAGGCTTTATGTTAGCATTTGCGTCTATTCTTCCGCAAAATCTGATTATTATTCCTGTATTTATATTGATGGCTGCATTCTCAGTGATTTTTTCAATTAGAATGATTAAACGGCAATTTTTGAAGAAATATGCTCAACCCATTATGCCATTTTTTAAGCGCTATATTGTGGCTTTAATAGCAGCCGTTCTCTTCATTTCAGTAGCTTCAGGAATAGAGGCCTATTTATCACCATGGTTAATGAAAAGTATTATAAGTTCGATTATGTTAAAATAATTATTATTTAATATAAATTATAAATTCTTATTTATAATAATTTTATTTTGAATCTCTTTGCTCATCTGTTATAATGAGAATTAACAGTGGCGAGGGAGGGCCTTCAGGATGGAAACTAGATTAGAGAGAATTAAGAAACAGCTGCATTCAGCGAGTTATAAATTAACTCCCCAAAGAGAAGCAACTGTTCGGGTTTTGTTAGAAAATGAAGAGGATCATTTAAGTGCAGAAGATGTGTACCTCCTCGTAAAAGAAAAATCGCCTGAGATAGGTTTAGCAACTGTTTATCGAACATTAGAATTACTAACAGAGTTGAAAATTGTCGATAAGATAAATTTTGGTGATGGAGTCTCACGCTATGACCTTCGCCAGGAAGGTGCAGCACATTTCCACCACCATCTGGTTTGTATTGAATGCGGTGCTGTTGATGAGATTCAGGAGGATTTACTAGAAGATGTGGAAGCTGTTGTTGAGCAGAGATGGAATTTTAAGATAAAGGACCATCGCCTTACTTTTCATGGAATTTGCCACAGGTGTATTGATAAAGAACAATCAGATGAGAAAACAGAATAATATAAAACCCAAAGTCCCTTTCACTGAAAAGGACTTTTTCTTTTGTCTTTAGAAACAGAGCAGGTATAAATTTTATCTAATTTGGCATACCTTTTAATAGATAATCAGTAATTGGGGGATGTTAAATGGTCTCTTTTCTTAAAGTAGCGCTTCAGACATTAAAAGTATTTATCATTTTCACTGGGTGCACGATTCTCTTTTATTATGGTATCATGTGGGTATCTGAAGAATATCAAAATTATCATCGCTATGATGAACCGGAAGGAACTGCTTTAAAAGTTTCGAGCACAGTGAAAGAAAACAGTTCATCAATAATCGATAGGCTGATGTTGTTTTATTTAAATGGGGAGTAATCGTGATGGAAGACCAATTAAAAAGTTTTTTGGATTATTTAATAGTAGAAAAAGGGTTGGCTAAGAATACGATTATTTCGTATGAACGGGATTTAAAGAGCTACCTTCACTATCTAAAAAGTGTGGAAGTAATCCATACATTAAAAGAGATTCAGCGAATTCATATTATTCATTTTTTAAATTTTTTAAAGGACCAAAAGAAGTCCTCAAAAACGATAGCAAGACATATTGCATCTATTCGAGCATTTCATCAGTTTTTATTAAGAGAAAAGGCAGCTGAACAGGACCCTTCTGTTTTAATAGAAATACCTAAACTAGAAAGGGCTCTTCCGAAGGTTTTGAGCTTAATGGAAGTAGAAAAGCTGCTTAATGCACCTAACCCGAATGATCACTTTGGTTTAAGGGACAAGGCTATGCTTGAACTCCTTTACGCAACAGGGATCCGCGTAAGTGAATTAATAGGACTGGAGATAGAAGATATTCATTTAACACTTGGATTTATAAGGTGTGTTGGAACTGGCAATAGGGAACGGATTATTCCAATAGGGAAAACTGCCTTAGCAGCAATTAAGCAATATATAGAAAATGGTAGACCCCTTTTTGTTAAAGAGAAGCACAAGGACGATGCGTTTTTCTTAAATCATCAGGGGCACCGGTTAACAAGACAGGGTTTTTGGAAAATTTTAAAGAAACTAGCACAAGAAGCGGGAATCGATAAGGAACTAACGCCTCATACCCTTCGCCATTCTTTTGCTACACATTTGCTTGAGAATGGTGCTGATTTAAGGGCCGTTCAAGAGATGTTAGGACATGCAGACATTTCAACAACTCAAATCTATACAAACATATCGAAATCAAAGATAAGGGATGTATATAGTAAGTTCCATCCCAGAGCTTAATAGAATGATAGCAATTTAAAAAAAACAAATTCACAAAAGTGTAAAAGTCGTTCTGAATTTAACGGCTTTTTTTCTTGTGTTTTCAAAAACTTAGAGTAAAATAAAGATGTCAGACTTCTGACGAATAATTTGTTCGTTCACTTTCATAAACCTATTTTTAAGCGGACAACCTATAATTGTCTCTATCTAGGTTGCAAACGTTTTCTATGTCAAAGGAGGTAAGTGTATGACAGTAACTACATACAAACGTATATTTATTATCGTTATGGATTCGGTTGGAATCGGGGAAGCACCTGATGCTGAGAAGTTCGGTGACAAAGGTGCAGATACATTTGGTCATATTGCAGAAAGAATGAACGGTCTAAATATGCCTAATATGGGTAAATTAGGTTTAAGTAATATACGTGAGATTAAAGGAATAAGTAAAGCAGACAAGCCGTTAGCCTACTATGCAAAAATGAAGGAAGCCTCTAACGGGAAGGATACAATGACTGGGCATTGGGAGATTATGGGACTAAATATCCAAACACCATTCCGCGTGTTTCCAGATGGTTTCCCAGATGAGCTAATTACTGAATTAGAAAAACGAACAGGCAGGAAAATAATTGGAAATAAACCTGCGAGTGGGACTGAAATATTAGATGAGCTTGGTGAACAGCATATAAAAACAGGAGCATTGATCGTTTATACGTCAGCTGATTCTGTTCTTCAAATTGCAGCGCATGAAGAGATTGTCCCGCTAGAAGAGTTATATAACATATGTAAAATTGCGCGTGAATTAACACTTGATGAAAAATACATGGTAGGTCGAGTGATTGCGCGCCCATTCTTAGGTGAACCTGGGAACTTTAAGCGCACAGCAAACCGTCATGATTATGCCTTAAAACCATTTGATCGAACCGTAATGAGCGAATTGAAAGACGCAGGATTCGATGTAATCGCTATTGGGAAAATTTCTGATATTTATGATGGAGAAGGGGTAACAAAATCTCTTAGAACAGTATCCAATATGGATGGTATGGATAAGCTTGTGGAAACGTTTGATATGGATTTCACAGGGATTAGCTTTTTAAATTTGGTTGATTTTGATGCATTATATGGTCACCGCCGTGATCCAGAAGGCTATGGAAAAGCGCTTGAGGAATATGATGCCCGCCTGCCTGAAGTGTTTGCAAAAATGAAAGATGATGATTTGTTAATGATTACAGCTGACCACGGAAATGACCCAGTTGCTCCAGGGACAGACCATACACGTGAATATGTTCCATTACTTGTATATTCTAAGAAAATGAATGCAGGCAAGGAACTTCCATTACGTGAAACATTTGCAGACCTTGGTGCGACCGTTGCTGAAAACTTCAATGTTAAGATGCCTAACTATGGTAAAAGCTTCTTAAATGAACTGAAATGAAATAAGGAGAGGAAAAAATGAACATTGAAAGCATCCAAAATGCAGCTCAATTCTTAAAAGAAAAATATCAAAATGCACCTAAATTAGGCCTTATCTTAGGTTCAGGACTAGGTGTATTAGCGGATGAAATTGAAAATCCTGTTAAAATACCATATAACCAAATCCCTGATTTCCCTATTTCTACGGTTGAAGGTCATGCTGGACAACTTGTATTCGGTTTGTTAAATGGAGTAGAGGTTGTAGCCATGCAAGGAAGATTTCATTTCTATGAAGGTTACAGTATGGATAAAGTGACATTTCCCGTTCGTGTGATGAAGGAAATGGGTGTGGAAGTATTAATTGTCACCAACGCTGCAGGCGGCGTTAATGAAAGTTTTTCCCCTGGTGATTTAATGATTATAACGGATCATATTAATAATATGGGAACAAATCCACTGATAGGACCTAATGATGCTAAGCTTGGAGTCCGATTCCCTGATTTGTCTGAGGCGTACTCTAAAGAATTAAGAAGAATGGCAAAAGATATTGCCGGCCGATTAAACCTAAATGTTAAAGAAGGTATATACTTTGGAAATCCAGGCCCTGTTTATGAAACACCGGCAGAAATCCGAATGATCCGTGTTTTAGGAGGAGATGCAGTGGGGATGTCTACTGTCCCCGAGGTAATTGTGGCTCGTCATAGTGGGATTAAGGTTCTTGGGATTTCCTGTATCTCAAACATGGCTGCAGGTATCCTTGATCAGCCATTAACCCATGATGAAGTCATCGAAACAACAGAAAAAGTAAAAGCCGACTTCCTTTTATATATTAAAGAAATTGTTAAAGTAATTGGACAATAAGATAAAGCTCCTTTAAATAATGGGGTTCAATTTGATCATAAAAATGTGGTGATAACGAATGAGAATGGTTGACTTAATAGAAAAAAAGAGAGATGGGCTCGAATTATCTACCGAAGAGATTACCTTTGTCGTAAACGGCTATACGGACGGTTCTATTCCGGATTACCAGGTAAGTGCTTTAACGATGGCTATCTATTTTAAAGGGATGACTGAAAAGGAAAGAGCTGATTTAACCATGGCAATGGTTGAATCTGGTGACCAAATTGATTTATCCAAAATCGAGGGAATAAAGGTGGATAAACACTCAACTGGCGGTGTCGGTGACACAACGACGCTTGTTTTAGGTCCTCTAGTGGCAGCTGTAGGAGTCCCGATTGCAAAGATGTCTGGACGGGGTTTAGGTCATACAGGTGGAACAATCGATAAATTAGAAGCAGTTAAAGGCTTTCATGTTGAAATAGAAAATGAAGAATTCATAGAATTAGTAAATAAGAATAAAATTGCTGTTATCGGACAGAGTGGAAATCTAACTCCTGCAGACAAAAAACTTTATGCATTACGTGATGTTACGGCAACCGTCGACAGTATCCCGCTTATTGCAAGTTCTATTATGAGTAAAAAGATTGCAGCAGGGGCTGACGCCATCGTTCTTGATGTTAAGACTGGAGCCGGTGCATTTATGAAGACACTGGATGATTCAAGAGAATTGGCAAAGGCAATGGTACGAATCGGAAATAATGTAGGCCGAAGAACGATGGCTGTTATCTCAGATATGAGCCAGCCGCTTGGATATGCCATTGGAAATGCTCTTGAAGTAAAAGAGGCGATTGATACCTTAAAAGGAGAAGGTCCGGAGGATTTAACTGAACTGTGTTTAACTCTTGGCAGCCATATGGTTTATTTAGCTGAAAAAGCAAGTTCATTAGAAGAGGCTCGTCATAAACTTGATACCGCAATTAAGGATGGTACTGCACTAGAAAAATTAAAAGTCTTTTTGAGTTCTCAAGGCGGGGATGCCTCTATTGTTGATAATCCTTCCAAAATGCCTCAGGCAAAATATACGTTTGAACTTGAAGCAAAAGAAGATGGCTATATAGCCGAAATAGTTGCAGATGAAGTGGGAACGGCAGCCATGATCCTCGGTGCCGGAAGGGCCACAAAAGAATCAACCATTGATCTTGCTGTCGGCCTAGTATTACGAAAGAAAATCGGCGACCAAGTGAAACAAGGAGAATCTTTAGTCACCATCTACAGCAATTTTGAAAATGTAGATGAAGTAAAAGAGAAGCTTTATGAAAATATTAAGATTTCATCACAAAAGATTGACGCACCAATCCTCATTCATGGAGAAATAACAGAATAAAAACCAGGGTGACAGGCACCATGTGAAATTTTCACATGGTGCCTGTCACCCTTATTTATTTAGTCAGCTTATTTAATTTGGTTTTATAGGAAATAATTGTATAAAGAAAAGGAATCTGGAAAAAATGGATACTATAAAGAATGGAGGGTTATGGGAATGAAACGATTTGTCTCTTTCATTGTGACATCTTTTTTACTAACTAGTTTATGGATTCCATCTGCTTTTGCTGCTGAAGAGAAAAAAGATACTGATATTGTCAGCAATGTTAAATCCGCAGTTTTAATTGAACGAGACACAGGCACAGTCCTTTATGAAAAGAATAGTAACGAAGAACTGCCGCCTGCGAGTATGACCAAAATTATGACGATGCTCCTCATTATGGAGGCCATAGACGAAGGCAAACTATCCTGGAATGAAAAAGTAAGAACAAGTGAGTATGCAGCCTCCATGGGCGGTTCGCAGATCTTTCTTGAACCAGGTGAAGAAATGACCACCAAGGAAATGTTAAGAGGAATTGCCATTGGTTCGGGAAATGATGCATCTGTGGCAATGGCAGAAAGAATAGCAGGTTCTGAAGATGCGTTTGTCGATATGATGAATGCAAAAGCGAAAGAGCTGGGATTAAAGCATACATTCTTTAAAAATACAACCGGACTTCCGGTCAGCGGTCATTATAGCACAGCATCTGATATGGCTATCATGGCAAAAGAACTGCTTAAATATGAAGGTATTACAAAATTTACAGGCATGTACGAAGCCTACCTTCGTGAAAATACTGACAAAAAATTCTGGCTGGTTAATACTAATAAATTAGTCCGCTTCTATCCTGGCGTAGATGGATTAAAAACCGGTTTTACTGCAGAGGCAAAGTACTGCTTAACAGCGACAGCCCAAAAAGATGGCATGCGTGTCATTGCTGTTGTTTTTGGTGCGCCGACCTCCAAGGAAAGAAATGCACAAGTGACTAAATTGCTTAACTATGCCTTTGCCCAATATCAAACACATCCAATGTTTAAAAGAAATCAAACCATTGGGCTGGCCAAAGTAAGTAAGGGCAAGGAAAAGACTATTGAAGCAGTTACTAGTGAACCGATTTCTATCCTGACAAAAAAGGGCGAAAAAACCCAGGATGTTAAGCAAAGAATCACTTTACAGAAAAAGATTAAGGCTCCTATTACAAAAGGCGACCAAGTTGGAACAATACAGCTTGTTAAGAATGGAAAAGTCATTCTTGAAAGTCCATTGGTAGCAAGTAAGAGTGTGAAAGAAGCAGGATGGTGGACGCTTTATAAACGTGCGTTTGGGATGTTTACAAAGTCAGGTAAATAGGACGTTGCCCCTTTAAGAAAAAATATCTTTTAACCATTATGTCGAAACTTCAAACTACAAAACTAATTTTAGCGAAATAGGACTAGTTTTGTATGTATAGAAGGATATTTCCATTAAAAAAGCGAATTGACTCACTATACCAGATTAAGGAGGCCGGGAATAGTGAGTCTTAACATTGAGATGGAAACAAAACATGATGTTTTATGCATCCGCTTAAGCGGGGAGCTTGATCATCACACAGCAGATGAACTTCGCGAACAAGCTACAGCAGTTATTGAAAAAAATGATATACGGCATATTGTGTTAAATCTAGAACAACTAACTTTTATGGATAGTTCAGGGCTAGGGGTTATCTTAGGTAGATACAAACAAATAAAACAGGTGCACGGAGAAATGGTAGTTTGTGCGATTTCCCCTGCAATACAGAGATTATTCGATATGTCTGGTTTATTTAAAATCATCAAAATGGAACCGACAGAGGAATTTGCATTGCAAAGATTGGGGGTGGCCTGAGTGAAGAATGAGATGAATCTTCAATTCAGTGCTTTAAGTCAAAATGAGTCATTTGCCCGTGTAACTGTTGCTGCTTTTATTGCTCAGCTGGATCCTACAATGGATGAACTGACTGAGATTAAAACAGTCGTATCAGAGGCTGTAACTAATGCGATTATTCATGGTTATGAAAATGATCCTAGCGGGATTGTCTATATTAATGTAACGATTGAAGACAGTCTCATAGACATGACAATTAAAGATGTTGGTTTAGGTATAGCAGATGTGGAGGAAGCTCGTCAGCCATTATTTACAACAAAGCCGGATTTAGAACGTTCCGGTATGGGTTTCACCATCATGGAAAATTTCATGGATGAGGTAGAGGTTCATTCACAGCCAGGCAGCGGAACCGAGGTTAGATTACGGAAGCATTTAAAACTTAACAAAATGCTTTGCAATTAAGGAGACTTGCCGATGGATGTGGAGGTCAAGAACGATAAAAGTCAAACATACTTAAAAGATCATGAAGTAAAAGAGCTCATTAAAAAGAGCCAAGCTGGAGATCAAGAATCAAGAGATTTAATCGTTGAAAAAAATATGCGTCTTGTCTGGTCTGTTGTCCAGCGGTTTCTAAACAGGGGTTATGACCCGGATGATTTATTCCAAATTGGTTGTATTGGATTATTAAAATCTGTTGATAAGTTTGATCTATCCTATGATGTCAAATTTTCCACTTATGCAGTGCCGATGATTATTGGTGAGATTCAACGTTTCATCCGTGACGACGGGACCGTTAAGGTTAGCCGCTCATTGAAAGAAATGGGGAACAGAATCCGAAAAGCAAAGGATGAATTATCAAAAACGCTGGGAAGAATACCGACTGTAAATGAAATTTCAGCTCATCTAGAACTACCACCCGAGGATGTAATCCTTGCACAAGAAGCAAGCAGGACACCATCATCTATTCACGAAACGGTTTATGAAAATGATGGAGATCCAATCACATTACTTGACCAAATTGATGACGGTAATGAAGGGAAATGGTTTGATAAAATTGCATTAAAAGAAGCAATCCGAGAGTTAGATGAACGGGAAAGATTGATTGTTTATTTGCGATATTATAAAGATCAAACCCAATCTGAGGTGGCAGTGAGGCTGGGAATTTCTCAGGTACAGGTTTCAAGACTTGAAAAAAAAATACTACAACAAATGAAGGACCGTATGGATCTCTGATCCATACGGTTTTTCATTTTCTTACATGAAAGGACTTGAAATTATCCATACTATTGATGAGGAAATCATTGTGTGGGAAGTGAATGTTTTGGAAAAAACAATCTACATTCGCATGCGGCACCGTGTTCATGTCCGACCAGAAGAGAAAATCCTTTTAAAGGATGTTGCCCAAATTATTGCCCCAGAAGCGGTCCTATCAAAATTAAAATTAATGACGATTTATCAGGTTACGGAAAGGGATCAAAATATTATCGTCATCGATGTCATGAAGGTTATTCAAAAAATTACCACAATGTTTGAAGATGCGGATGTCCAATCCATTGGTCCCGCTCAGACAATTGTCGAAGTGGTTTTTAAGAAAAAGAAGGTTTCACTGCCTATCTTTATCCTAATATGGTTTTTAATGTTTTTTGGTTCGGCCATGACCATCATGAATTTTCATGATGATGTCAGTATGAGAAGCGTTCAGGAAAAAATATACACCATTATTACTGAAAAAAAAGCAGATAAACCATTGCTTTTTCAGATTCCTTATTCAATTGGTCTCGGTCTTGGAATGATTCTTTTTTTTAATCATGTGTTCAAACATCGTTTAAATGAAGAACCCAGTCCACTTGAGGTAGAGATCTTTAATTATCAGCTTGATTTAGATAATTATGTTGTCATTCATGAAAATAAAGAAAGTATGAAGCATATCAATGATGATTAAAATCTTGATGGTTATCTTTATAGGGCTTGCAAGTGGATTGATGGTTGGTGCAGGTTTTGTTGCATTTTTAACAGTCTTAGGGATTATCCCAAGGCTAACACAGCTTTCTAAATCATTAAGTATGATTCAATATTACGAATGGGCAGTAGTATTGGGGGTCCTTGTGGGCGTGTTTGCCAGCTTACGGGACCCGGGGCTTCATATCTCATCCTATTTCTTAATTCCCCTTGGACTAACCGGAGGAGTATTTGTTGGAATGCTGGCAGCTGGATTAACTGAAGTGGTAAATGTTTTTCCAATCCTTGCCAAAAGGATTCGGCTAGATGGACAAATTATTATTTTAATAATGGCTATCGTATTAGGAAAAATTTTCGGGTCAATCTTTCAATGGCTTTACTTTATTCATCATTAAAAAAGCGGTAAGGATTGACCCAATAGGTATGACGGCAGAGTTTCTAAGTCAATAACTCTTTAATTAGGAAGGACATCAAAGTATGAGTATTCGGAGGCGCGTCATTTTGATTACTGACGGTGATGAATATGCAAAAAGGGCTGTTGAATATGTAGCCAAAGAGATAGGTGGGCGTTGTATTACCAGTTCCTATGGAAATCCTTCCAAATTAACGGGGCCGGAAATTGTTAGATTAATAAAAAAGACACCACACGATCCCGTTTTAGTAATGTTTGATGACAGCGGTATCGTGGGTGAAGGTGCTGGAGAAGAAGCTTTAAAATATGTTGCTACGCATAAAGATATAGAAGTTTTAGGAGCCATTGCGGTTGCAGCAAGGTCTAGACATGAGGAATGGACACGAGTGGACGTAAGCATTGATCGTGATGGAGTCTTAACTCCCTATGGTGTTGATAAGTATGGAATACAAGAATTAGAAATAGGGAGGATAAATGGTGATACGGTTTATTGTTTAGATGAATTAGATATCCCCCTTATCGTAGGAGTGGGTGATATCGGAAAAATGGCACGGCACGACTCTTACAAGTTGGGTGCACCGATAACCAAAAAAGCTGTAGAACTTATACTTGAAAGGAGTGGCTTTCATGTCAAGGAGCAATGAGCAAAAATGGCCAATCCCTGAATCAGTGAATGAAATAGAGAATTATATGAAACAAAGAGTTGGGCTGGGCATAAGCTTTGACTTAGGCGTTAGAAAGCTGAAAGTTCTCAAAAAAGATGTCCAAATTTATTACTGTAATGGTCTATGTGATACTCGTTATATCATTGAATTAATAGAAGAACTCGTCCAAATAAATGATCATGAAAAACAAACATTGGACATCTATAAACTCATTTATAATCGGCTTCTCAATCAATCCGTCCAACCTATTCATCAATTAGATGAACTTGTTGATTTAGTACTCTCAGGCCAAATTGTCGTTGTAATTGAAGGGGAAAATACGGCATTAGCCGTTGATGTAAGGAGCTATCCTGGCAGGTCTCCTCAAGAACCGGATACTGAGAAGGTTGTCCGTGGTTCACGTGATGGATTTGTAGAAAATATCATCCTAAATACTGCTCTTACAAGAAGAAGAATCCGTGATGAGAGACTCCGCTTTGAAATGATTAAAGTAGGAGAAAGATCAAAAACAGATGTGGCAATCGGCTATTTAGAGGATGTCGCTGACCCGGATTTACTTAATATTCTTAGAAAAGAAATAAAGGCAATTCAAGTGGATGGGATACCAATGGGGGATAAGACCATTGAGGAATTTATCGTCAAACAGGGGTGGAATCCTTTTCCAATGGTAAGATATACAGAAAGAGCGGACGTGGCCGCTGCACATATATTAGAAGGTCATGTCATTATTTATTGTGATACATCACCAAGCGTCATCATTACACCGACAACGTTTTTTCATCATGTTCAGCATGCGGAAGAATTTCGAGAATCCCCAGCAATGGGTACTTTTGTAAGATGGACAAGATTTCTAGGAATCCTAGCTTCCATTTTATTGCTGCCGTTATGGCTGCTATTTGTAATGGAACCGTCCCTATTACCTGAAAAAATTGCCTTTATTGGACCGAACGAACAAACGAATATCCCGGTAGTAGTCCAATTGATATTAGCTGATTTTGGTATCGAATTTTTAAGAATGGCCGCTATACATACTCCAACCCCATTATCAACAGCCATGGGCTTAATTGCTGCTGTATTGATTGGACAAATTGCTATTGATGTTGGGCTTTTTGTACCAGAGGTTATCCTTTATGTGGCCGTAGCAGGTATAGGTACCTTTACCACTCCAAGTTATGAGTTAGGAGTAGCAAACAAGATTGCCAGATTGATTCTAATGATCCTGGTAGCCCTATTCCATACACCAGGGTTTATCGTCGGCAGTACATTAATGTTTTTATTTGTTGTAAGAATGCGGGCTTTCAACACACCATATTTTTGGCCGTTTCTTCCTTTCGAACCAAAGGGATTTATGCAAATTCTCGTACGTCGTGCCATTCCAGGCTCCTTGCTAAGGCCAAGTATCGTACGGCCGAGAAATCGTTTCCGTCAACCGCCTGGTGCAAATAGGAAATAGATGAATGCTTGTTTTATAATTGCAGTTTTTTTTAAGTTATGCTAAAGTTATTTTATTTAAATAAAAGGTTAGTTTAATAAAAAAAATAGGCAGTATCTTATATAGATTCTGTCTATTTGTTTTTTAGCTGGTCTCATAGACTATAGTAGTGGAGCGAAGAGAGGGAGAGGGAATGTACTTTTACGGATCAACTGGTGTAAATAAGAATGGAAATCTGGAAATAGGCGGAGTAGATGCCGTTGAATTAGCACGGCAATACGGTACTCCTTTATATGTGTATGATGTGGCCTTAATGAGAGAAAGGGCTAGGGGCTTTAAACAAACATTTGATGAGTTAAACGTGACTGCCCAAGTAGCCTATGCCAGCAAAGCTTTTTCAACCGTTGCAATGATTCAGTTGGCGGAAGAAGAGGGGTTATCTCTAGATGTTGTATCTGGAGGAGAGTTATATACGGCTATTGTAGCAGGATTTCCAGTGGAAAGGATTCATTTTCACGGAAATAATAAGAGCAGAGAAGAGTTAGAAATGGCGTTAGATCATAGGATTGGCTGTATTGTCGTTGATAACTTTACTGAACTCGAACTGCTAAAAACATTGTGTCGAGAGAAAAATGCGTTTGTCCATATTCTATTAAGGATTACACCTGGAATTGAAGCGCATACTCATGATTACATCTTAACTGGTCAGGAAGATTCAAAATTTGGTTTTGATCTTCAAAATGGGCAAGCTGAAAAGGCATTAAGAATAGCAATGGAATGTGACTCTTTTGATGTTCTGGGACTGCATTGTCACATTGGTTCTCAAATTTTTGAAACTACTGGGTTCTTACTGGCAGCCAAAAAAATAGTTGAAAAGCTTGAACAGTGGAAAATTGAGCTATCTTTTGAAGCCAAAGTCCTAAATTTAGGCGGCGGCTTCGGTATTCGCTATACTAAGGAAGATGAACCGATTCAACCTTCACAATATGTCCGGGAAATTATTACAGAAGTAAAACACTTAGCTGAACAGCATTCCTTAAAAATGCCGGAAATTTGGATTGAGCCAGGGCGTTCACTTGTAGGTGATGCTGGTATTACCTTATATAAGGTAGGTTCATCAAAAGAGGTTCCAGGCGTAAGAAAATATCTAGCAGTTGATGGGGGAATGAGTGATAATATCCGTCCAGCCCTATATCAAGCAAAATATGAAGCGGTTCTTGCTAATAAACCATTAGCTAAAGCCAATCAAACCGTGTCTATTGCTGGAAAATGCTGTGAATCAGGAGACATGTTAATATGGGATTTACCACTTCCAGAAGCAGGGGAAGAGGACATTTTGGCAGTATTCTGTACAGGTGCATACGGTTATTCAATGGCCAATAATTACAATCGGATTCCTCGTCCAGCAGTTGTGTTTGTTGAAAATGGAAGGGCTGCACTTGTGGTGAAAAGAGAATCTTATGAGGACTTAGTCAGATTGGATTTACCATTAAAGTAAGTGAAATAACTTGAATATATATATGAAAATAAAAAAGCTGCCGCATGTTGCGGCAGCTTTTCTAATCCTTAAGAAAAAATGGATTTAATGGCATCAATCAGCCATATGAAAAACTGTTTTAGCTTTTCTAAGAAACCTTGCCCCTCCTCTGATTGTAGATATTTCGAAATCCGATCTTTTGCTTTATTCAGCTGGTCGCTAACCTGATTCCAGTCAATATTTAAATCTTTAAGCTTGTTAAAAAAATCAATTAGCCTGTTCATCTCTGCATCTGATAGAGTTACATTTAAATCTTTAGCCGCTTGTTCAATAATGCTCTTTAATTCCGCATCATTTTTCGGCTTGTTTTTAGCAATTTCCTCTTTTACCTTCGCAATCAATGCAGCCGCATTCTTATCCCCAATAGAGTCCCCCAGCTTTGCTGTTTCCACCATCTCTTGGTTAGCTGCCTGTTTGACCTCTTCAGGAATGGTTTTGTCCGCAGAAATTTCATATGCTTTAATAATTCCTGTTAAAGCGGCTGTACCAGACACAGAAATAGGTGCAGTAATATAGATGTTAGCATCTTTAACTCCTGCTGTAATTAGTGCATTAACATACATTTCATCTGTTACCCAGTTAATATTCTTTGTTTTAACAGTAATACCTGCTCCTTTTGGTGCAATAGTAATAGCCGAAGATGAAATGGCTTTTGTGCCTATTAGAGAATTCGCAACGTACTTTCCTAAATATTGATGTTCCTCCTGGTTGGTAACAGTAACAATTTGTACATCTGAAGGTGCACCCATCTCTGTTAACAAACTTTCTTTTTGTTCTTCTGTTAAATTTGCTCCTAAAGTAACAATCATATCCCCTTCGGCCATATCAGCAAAGCTGTGGATAGGATATAAACTTATTAGTGATACAATAAGAAGAATGAATAATTTTTTCATAGTATGCCTCCTTGGAAGTTTTGCTGTCGTAAAATAAAATATAAAAGCCCTTTTAATAATATAACCGAAACCCTTTATATAAACGTAATATTTTACCTGGGAGTTTCATAGTTTCACAACTTTTCGCGGATATTCTGCAACAATTATAAGAGAAAATAGATTATTTTTGTTATTTAGTGTAGAATGATGGCAGGATGAATGCATGTTTTTTGGAGGAAACTTTCTGTTATGAAAAGTAACTGGTTGTTATTTGGTATTCTAATTGGTCTTTCAGTAATATGGGGATTAATTTACTGGATTTTCATTGTTCCTGGTAAATAATGGATAACTAATTTGGAGATTGCCCATTATTTATGTATGATGTTATTTAATGAAACATAATAAATTCAAATTACATATAATGAATAAATGTTTATTATTCGATAATTTGGAAAAAATATACTATTGTTAAACCAGACGGAAAAACGGTTTATTTAATATAATGAGGGATCAAAATGTTAATTCGATACAAGAAGACTTTCGAAAAGATTGCCATGGGCTTGTTGTCCTTTATGCCAACTGAAAAGGACTTGAAGAAGCTCCAGTTAACCATGAAGAAATACGAAACAGAAGAGGATTGGCAGCTTTTTCTTTGGAAGGAAGAAGATATCATCGGGCTACTAGGAGTCCTTTTTGATCATTCCGGCAATACGATTATCATTCAGCACATATCTGTAAACCCATCACATCGTTTTCAAGGGATTGGGAAAAAAATGGTGAAGGCATTAAAAGAAATCTATACGGATAAAGTAATTATTTCAAATGAGAACACCGCTCCATTTATTGAAAAGTGTGATGTATGTTAAGATACGAGAAAAGGCAACGGATTAGCCGTTGCCTTTTCTTAATTTTAATGATTGAGCTCTTTCTTCAATTACGCTTGTTCGATCACGTAAGGAGTGACGATTAACAAGATGGACATTAAATAAATCACTGTCTTTACCCCAAACCAAGCCATGCATTTCACAGTATCTTCTGCCCAGTTCCAATAGTACGTGATCATTGATGGGGAGGTTAAAGCTAACATATTCCTGTTTGTTTGAAATAATCGATAAACGCTCTTTTAATAAGGCGAATAGCGATTGTGATTCAATTCCAAGCTGTGTTAGACATTCGGACTGGTTTTTAAAAATTGTTATTGCTTTTTCTATTGTTCTCTTGGCACCAATAAAGTTGCTTCTTCTGTGATGGTAATTTGATACGGCTAATAAAATAAATCCGACCCAGATGGAATTTTTCCTTCCTTCATTTTTTTTCCAATATTCCTCAAGAATTTCGTGGCACTCAAAATAATCTCTATCACCATGAAAATGAGCTAAAAATTGGATATACTCTTTTGGGTACAAAAAATCCCCCCTTAATAAATGATCTAGGTTTAGTTTATCATAATGGGCTTTCCCTTTAACTATAAAAAAAGACCCACCAGTATCGATGGGTCCCTTTGCTTCCATATTCCTTAATGTTTTAATAAGCGTCCAATGGGCGCTTACAACTACTTAGTAAACCCAGGAAGCACCAACAATTATTAGCAAAATGAATAAAACGACGATTAAAGCAAAGCCGGCTCCAAATCCGCCATCCATATGAAAGACCTCCTTGTAAGTTTTTGTTCTTTCAATGACATCATATGTAGGAGATTTGTCCATTGTTATGGGCAAACATCCAGTCTTTACGATATAAAGAGGAAAGGGTGATTTTTCTATTGGATAACAAACTTGAATCCTCTATACTTATAATAGTTATTATGAAACAGGAATTCAGTTAATTTTATTTTTTAGAATTTTGGTGAATGAAGATGCCTTATCAGGTAAAAATTGATGCATTTGAAGGGCCGTTAGATTTACTTCTCCATTTGATTAATCGGCTCGAAATTGATATATATGATATTCCAGTAGCTGAAATTACCGAGCAGTATTTATTATATATCCGAACAATGAATGAATTGCAGCTAGACGTTGCCAGTGAATTCTTAGTTATGGCTGCGACATTACTTGCGATTAAGAGTAAAATGCTCTTGCCGAAACATGAAGAGGAATTAGATGAAGTGGACCAAGAAATGGCTTATGAGGAAGACCCCAGAGATGAGCTTGTAGAACGCTTAATTGAATACAGGAAATATAAAGAAGCAGCACATGATTTAAAAACCTTAGAAGAAGAACGAGGGCTGATGTATACGAAACCCCCAAGTGATCTCTCTGATTTTACCAAAGAGAGTAATCCTGAACAAACCGAATTAAATGTATCATTGTATGATATGCTTGCTGCTTTTCAGAAACTATTGCGCAGAAAGAAATTGCAGAGGCCAATGGCAACAAAGATTGCCCGTCAGGAGATTTCGATTGAGAAAAGAATGACCGAAATCATGGATGAATTAATACAATTGAAGGGAAAGAAAAATTTTAATGACTTATTCCCATACCCAGCAAAGGACCATATAGTAGTCACCTTTTTAGCGGTATTAGAGCTAATTAAGAGAAAAGTCGTTGATGTAGAGCAGAAGGAAAATTTTGGGGATATTTTTGTTGAAGCTGTTAAGGAAGGGGCAAATTAGATGGAAATCATAAATTGGAACAGCATATTAGAAAGTCTATTATTTGCCGCTGGAGATGAGGGTTTATCATTAAAACAACTAGCGGAGGTATTAGATGTCGATGAACTACATGCTAGTGAATTGATCGAGAATCTGCGGCAAGAGTATGAACGTGATGACAAAAGAGGCATTATGATTGTACAATTGGCAGGTACTTTTCAGCTTGCCACCAAAAAGGAAAATGCTGCATACTTAAAAAAGCTAGTAGATTCTCCTCATACTTCAACCTTATCGCAGGCTGCTTTAGAAACCTTGGCAATCATTGCTTATAAACAGCCGATTACTCGTGCTGAAATTGAGGAAATCCGTGGTGTGAAAACAGAACGCCCGCTCCATACCTTAATGGCAAAGGTGTTAATTAAAGAGGTTGGCAGAGCCGAAGGAACAGGACGAGCTATTCTGTATGGAACGACAAAAGAATTTTTGGACTATTTTGGTTTAAAAAATTTAAAAGAACTGCCGCAGCTACCTGAAAAAGTTGAAGAGGAATATATTCAAGAGGAAGCAGACTTGTTTTTTGAGAAATTTCAAGAAACAATTAACTCTTAACTCAATCTTCTGAAGAAATTTATGCTAAAATAAATATACAATTTAAAAAATACTTTTTTCTCATATTTATTGTGCAGCAGCTTAGTTGATAAGGAGAGGGAGTCTATTGCTAATCAAAGAGTGTAAGGGATATGAATTAGAGAAAGAAAAATCAAATACTTCAGAGGACTTTTTTAACAGAAGTGAAGTAACGTTTTTCGAAGACGGACAGGAAAAGACACTTCATGTTTTATATGTTAGGTATTTTGATGAGCTCTTTCAAGAGTTTACTCCGTACAAGCAAGACCCTGTAATAATTCAAGGAAACACTGAAGTTTATTTTAAGGATATTGTTGCACTTGTTTGCCTTTTAAAAAATCCAGGACTTCGCAGCCGAAAAAGATTATATATTAATTCTAAGTATGAATTTGCTTCTTATTTTCAAGATATAAATTTTAATAAATTACCTGAAATCATTTTAGGTATTCAGCAGAACAAAGAATTTGAACTTCGTTCTCCACTTGAGTTCATTTTGCAATCACATTAAATTAGCAAGGTTAATTTAGGAGGGTAATCATGGGAAATACATTGGTGAAAACACAACTAAATGATGTTAAAGATTTTTTAACAAAATCAATTTCAATACTAGAGAATTTTTTAAATGAAACGACAATCGCCCAATTAAATGTTGAAACAGAAGAAGATCGAGCATATGTTAAATTAATTCTTGCAAACATGCGTAAATTAGTAGTTTATAGTGAAGAAGGATTAGAAGCCTGCTCCGTTCTTTTACAAAGCGAACCTTTTCAAAAGGCTGCAGCTGAAAAAACGCTATATAAGATTTATCATCAATGTATTGAAGAGTTTTTCTCCCCTAAGAATGATGCTTGGTTTGAAAATAGCCGATCAGCTTATACAGGCAGGAACTCTATTAAATTTTATCGAAATGTATCTGAACAAATCTCAAATCTTATCAAGAGTTTAGAAAGTGATTTCCAGAGAATAAGGGAAGAACTTGAATACTATGAAACAGATTACAGAACAAAAATGATTCAATCTAAGTAACAATATTATTTGCAGGGTTAGGAAATTAATATTATTGAGAAAAGGCTGTTCTTTGAAAAGAACAGCCTTTTCTCGTTCTTAATGAATGATGTTTCTCATACCATTTAGGAGGATTATTTTTAATCTGAAATGAGGGAATTGAATGGGACGGTTTAGCAGATATGTTAACGACTTGTTTGTTTGGAATGAGCAAATGAAACAATTTCTTCAAACTGAAAAAGTTGGTGCAGACTCGGAATTATGGGACAAACTTGATGAATTTACGGAATTAATTGAAAACACGAATCGAGATCTATCAAATGAGGAACTTATTAGTCTTCAAGAAAAAGCAGAGAACATTCACCGTAATATGGAATATTATTTTAGGAATAAACAAGAAGTCGGTAAAATTTGGATTATAGAAAAAACACTTCCTCCCGGCGGACATACATTACCAGAACTACCTTACGAATATAACGCTTTAGAGCCGTATATATCCGAGGAAATTATGAGGCTCCATCATGAAAAACATCACCGTGCTTATGTAGATGGATTAAATCGTGCTGAAATCAATTTAAAGAAGGCAAGAGAAACTAATGATTTTTCACTTATAAAGCATTGGTCTAGAGAATTATCTTTTCACGGGTCCGGACATTATCTGCATACAATTTTCTGGAAAAATATGAGTCCGAATGGAGGTGGAAGTCCCACCGGTTTACTAAAAGGGGAGATGGAGAGTTATTTCGGAAGCTTTGATGCCTTTAAGCGGCATTTTTCAGAAGCTGCCAAGCAAGTCGAGGGAGTTGGATGGGCACTTTTGGTCTGGAGTCCTAGAGCAAGACATTTGGAGGTTCTGCAGTCGGAGCGTCATATGATTCTTACACAATGGGATACCATTCCGTTACTAGTATTAGATGTATGGGAGCATGCTTATTATTTACAATACAAAAATAATAGAGGAGAATATGTTGACAAGTGGTGGAATCTTATAAACTGGCATGATGTTGAGGCAAGGTTTGAAAAGGCGGCTGATAAAAACATGCTGGCTTTCTAAAATACAGGCTCGCCAATTGGCGAGTTTTGTTTATTTAGTGTCATAACAGAACTCGTCCCGCATAAACTTGTACAAATAAGAAAAGCGGAGGCGCCTTTTAGCGCCGGTGCTGGACAAGTTTGATAGATATAAAGGAGACGAGGTTAATCTGATGAGAATGATTTCAAAGCTAGTAATAATAACCCTCATGCTCTCACTATTTATTGTAAACATTCCTCAAAAGGTTGATGCATCCCTTGGTGTAAGTGCTTCGAGTGCTGTGTTGATTGAACAAAAATCTGGGCGGGTTTTGTTTGATAAGGATGCACATACAAAGAGAAGAATCGCTAGTATAACAAAGATCATGACTGCTATACTTGCGATTGAATCGGGAAAATTGAACCAATATGTAAAGGTAAGTGAGCAAGCAACAAGGGCTGAAGGGTCATCGGTATATTTAAAACCTGGAGAAAAAATAAAGTTAAAGGATCTTGTCTACGGTTTAATGCTAAGATCGGGAAATGACACAGCAGTGGCAATTGCCGAATATGTTGGTGGAAGTGTTGATGGCTTTGCCTATTTAATGAATCAGAAGGCAAGGGAAATTGGAATGTATGATACCCATTTTGCAAATCCGCATGGACTGGATGATCATGAAGATCATTATTCAACAGCCTATGATATGGCCATTCTAATGCGTTATGCTATGCAAAATAAAACCTTTCAAAAAGTATCTGGTACAAAGGTCTATCGAGCCTCAAACCCTACAGAACAGTGGGATCGGGTATGGAGAAACAAAAATCGCCTCCTTACGAAATATAAATATGCGACGGGAGGAAAAACAGGATATACCAAACGTGCGAAACGTACACTGGTCACAACAGCAACAAAAGGCGATATGAATTTAATTGCTGTAACTTTGAACGGTCCGGATGACTGGAATGATCATATCTCTATGTACGAAAATGGTTTTAAAGCTTTTGATATGGCCGAGGTGTTACCAAAGGGCCAAGTGGACATTGCTAAAAACAAAGCTTATAAGGGACATTTATATGTCAAAAAAACGATTTGTTACCCAGCAACCAGTGAGGAAATGGATCAGTTCTCCATTAAATATAAACTAGAAAAGCCGCGAAAAAGCTTGATTTCCCACGGCGAAGCAATCGTTGGGAAGGCTGAAGTTTATTTAGATGGAAGAGTTGTTCAAGAAGCTCCAATATATTTCGAAAAGGTTCAGAAAAAGGAAAAAAAGGGTTGGCTTAACTCTGTTAAAGAAATGTTTTTGGCAGTCATAGGTGTGAACGTCAATGGTTAATTACATATGGGTAGCGATGACTGTTATTGGTATTGTCTTTGCATTAATAAACGGTAACATGGAGGCAGTGAATAAAGCCGTCTTTGATGGAGCGAAAGAAGCAGTCACCTTATGTATTGGACTAATCAGTGTACTCGTATTCTGGCTCGGCATGATGAAAATAGCCGAGGAATCTGGACTTCTTCGGAAACTTACGAAATTTTTTCGCCCGCTGGTAAAGGTATTGTTTCCAGATGTACCTGCCAATCATCCTGCAATGGGATACATTCTATCAAATATGATTTCAAATATGTTTGGTTTAGGAAATGCTGCAACCCCATTAGGCATAAAAGCTATGGAAGAGCTAAAAAAATTAAATGGTGGAAAAAACGAAGCCTCTCGAAGTATGGTAACTTTTTTGGCCATCAATACAGCGAGTATTACCATAATTCCAACAACAGTTATTGCGATAAGAATAAACTATCATTCCGCATCTCCAACTGAAATCGTTGTCCCAACCATTATCGCTACGATTCTATCGGCAATAGGTGCAGTATTGATCGACCGCTATTTTTATTATCGCAGACGTCGAAAAGGATGATGAAGTATGGGGTTCCTATCGTATATTTCGCTAACTTTTATTCCTTTACTAATAGGATTTATTTTATTATATGGCACGTACAAACGTGTACCGACCTATGAGAGATTTGTTGAGGGCGGAAAAGAGGGGATTAAAATTGCGGTATCCATTATTCCTTTTTTAGTAGGGATGCTTGTTGCCATTTCCATTTTTCGAGCATCAGGTGCTTTAGACGCATTAATGAACTGGCTGAGGCCTTTTATGAAGACAATGGGAGTACCCGCTGAAATTGTCCCCTTACTCATTATTAGACCTATTTCTGGGACCGCAGCCCTTGGCATGACAAGTGATTTAATTGGTGTTTACGGACCTGATTCGTTTATTGGACGATTGGCATCAGTTCTTCAAGGTAGTACGGATACAACCTTTTATGTTTTAACCGTTTATTTTGGAGCGGTCGGGATAAAGAAAATGGGTGATGCTCTAAAGGTTGGTCTCTTAGCAGACGTAGTAGGAATTATTGTTTCTATTTTAATAGTCGTCCTTATTTTTGGTACAGCATAAATCTAAAGCTTAAAGCATGTTCTTAGCGGAGCATGCTTTTTTTGCTGGAAAATATAATAAACATATCATTTATTAAGTTATAAAAAAACATCACTAATTCTTTTTTGTTGTAATTAATACCCGTTACTTTGAAAAGTGAAGAAATTGTGTCATAATTCATTAGGATAGAATAGTGATTTTTTTCTAATTTCAATAGAAATGAATTTCTTTTTTACAAACAAAGTCAGCTACTAACAGAATTTTTTGAGGTGAAATAAATGGAAAGATTGCAAAAGGTAATTGCTCGAGCAGGAATTGCCTCTAGAAGAAAGGCCGAAGAACTAATAAAAGAAGGCAAAGTAAAGGTAAATGGCAAAGTAGTTACAGAACTAGGATTAAAGGTTACTCCGTCTGATAGAGTTGAAGTTAATGAAATACAGATAGAAAAAGAAGAGCCTGTTTATTTTCTTCTTTACAAACCGAGAGGCGTTATTTCAAGTGTAAGCGATGACAAGGGGAGGAAGGTCGTCACTGATTATTTTTCACAGTATAAAGAAAGAATTTTTCCTGTCGGGCGGCTTGATTATGATACTTCAGGATTGTTGTTATTAACCAATGACGGGGAATTTGCCAATTTGCTTATGCACCCTAAGAATGAGATTGACAAAGTTTATGTTGCTAAAACCAAAGGGATTCCACTAAAGGAAAATCTAAGAAAATTAGAAAAAGGAATCCGTCTCGAAGATGGCAAAACAGCACCGGCTAAAGTAAAGCTTCTTTCAGCGGATAGACAAAAGCAGACTGCTATAGTTGAAATTGCGATTCATGAGGGGCGCAATCGTCAGGTTAGAAGAATGTTTGACGCGATTGGTAATGAAGTCTTGAAATTAAAACGCGAACGCTATGGGTTTTTGACATTGAGCGGCTTAAAAGCAGGGGAAGCAAGAGAATTGACACCACACGAAGTAAAACTACTAAGAGCTCTTGCTATGGATCAGTCGAAGAAAAATTCATAAAATCGTCACATTTGTTTGTTGTGTTAACACTATGGTTTTGTTGTAAATGCTATAATTTTAATCAAATGTGTCGGGGGATTTACTGGAGGGGAATCTATGAAAAGACGACGATTAATGATTAGAACGCTTATTTTAATTGTTTTAGGTGCTGCCGTTGCCTATTCACTTTATGCTAATCTTACAAAAGATACGAAACAAAAAGTTGCGGTTGGGGACACAGCACCAGATTTTGCGTTAGTTGATATGCAGGGAAATAAACATCGGCTTTCTGAATATCGGGGCCAAGGGGTATTCTTAAACTTTTGGGGAACGTGGTGCCCTCCATGTAAGAAAGAAATGCCATATATTAACAATCAGTACCATCAATATAAGGATAAAGGTGTTCAAGTCCTGACTGTGGACATCCAAGAACCAGAACTTGCTGTAAATCAATTTGCGGAGCGGCTTGGGTTAGATTTTCCAATTATGATTGACACTGAGAAGGAAGTTATGAATGTCTACGGGGTTGACCTTTTACCAGCTACATTTCTTGTAGACAAGAACGGCAAGGTAGTCAAATATTATACTGGACAACTAACTGAAAATAAGATAAAGGCATTTATGGAGCAAATAAAACCTTAAGGGACCTGAGGGAGTTTTTTACAATGAACGATGTTAAATGTGAATGCGGTCATGTGAATCCACATGGAACCGTGTTGTGTGAAGCCTGTGGAAAAGTGCTGGATGAGCATGAGAAAAATAACAAAGAACTTCTTGACATGCGCTACGAAGGAAGTGCACGCCGTTCACAAACATACAATAAGACAATAATTGATAAAATTTGGAACTTTTTTTCATCAGTCAAAGTGGGGATTTGGCTGATTGTGATTACATTACTTGCATCTACCCTTGGAACAATCTTTCCGCAAAAAATGTATATTAACTTGCCGCCGGAAGTTTATTATGAGCAGGAATACGGCTGGTTAGGAAAAATGTATTACCAATTAGGTTTAGATGATTTATATGGATCTTGGTGGTATTTATTATTAATTGCTATGATTGGAATTTCATTGGTGATTTGCAGTCTAGACAGAGTGATACCCCTATACAAGGCCTTAAAAGCTCAAAGAGTAACAAGGCATGAAGGATTCTTAATACGTCAGAGAATTTTTGGTGTAACCGAGAAAGTTGATCAAAAGGATTTGCAAGTTATCAAGACCCATTTAAAGGAAAGACGATATCAGGTTCGTGAAGAAAACGGTGACTTGTTAGCAGAAAAAGGTCGTTTTTCCCGATGGGGACCGTATGTAAACCATGTGGGCTTGATTATTTTCTTACTTGGTGCAATGCTCCGTTTTATCCCGGGATTTTATGTTAATGAGGACTTGTGGGTAAAAGAGGGAGAAACGGCTGTAGTACCAGAAACCGGTGAAAAGTATTACATAAAAAATAATCAGTTTATTCTGCAGCACTATGATAAAAACAAAGATAAAACGTTTAAAAAAGCGATTGAAGAAGCCGGTCAAGTGGTAAAAAACTATCAGTCTAATGTTGTCCTGTATGAACGGGTTAGCAAAAATCTACCAGGTGAAAAACCTGAACTAAAGAAACTGAAGGAATATAAAGTCAAAGTTAATCACCCATTGGATTTTGAAGGCTATTCGATTTTTCAGTCATCCTATCGCAGTGAGTTAAAAGCAATGACTTTCGCCTTGGCTAATAAAAAAACGGGTCAGGCATTTGGAATGGTTAAAATCGATTTAGAGGACCCGAAACCAAAATATG
The DNA here is from genome assembly GCF_002860255.1 of Neobacillus cucumis. Lineage (GTDB taxonomy): Bacteria > Bacillota > Bacilli > Bacillales > Cytobacillaceae > Neobacillus > Neobacillus cucumis_A. Next base: position 7,264 of record NZ_PGVE01000090.1, on the reverse strand, counting down.
ATTTAGGCAATGGGTATTCCGTGAAGATTATTAATTATTTTCCAGACTTTGAATTTGATAAAAATGGCGAACCTTCAACAAAATCTCGTTTGCCAAATAATCCTGCCTTTGTGTTCAGTATGACTACACCGGATAAATCTAAACCTGAAACAAGTTTTGTTGCCATTAAGCAGACCATTGAACCATTTGGAGAAAATACGTATAAAATGGCATTTCAAGGTATTGAAACCAAGAATGTCTCTGGTTTTACCGTAAGGAAGGATTCATCCTTATGGGTGATAATTATTGGCGGAATTATCTTTATGATTGGTGTTATACAAGGTGCTTATTGGAACCACCGACGGATTTGGGTTCAGAATAAAAATGGACAAGTATGGGTTGCCGCCCATACTAATAAAAATTGGTATGGTTTGAAAAGGGAAATTGAGACGGTTTTAAAAGGTACCAAGCTTGACATCCCAGAAGATCAACAACAAAAGGAAACTATGGATAAGGAGGGAGTCTAGTTGGCAACAATAAGTAGTAATTTATTATTTATTGCGTTTATTCTTTATCTAATTGCCACGTTATTTTATGGTGGTTCAATTAAATCGAAGAACGGATCAAGTGAAAAACCAGGAACAAACACATGGGGGAAGATTGCTGTTTTTATAACCGTTGTAGGTTTTATTTCCCAGCTTGGTTATTTTATTACTAGATGGATAGCTGCAGGTCATGCTCCAGTAAGTAATATGTTTGAGTTTACAACTTTTTTTGGAATGGCTCTTGTTGGTGCATTTATTGTTATTTACTTTATTTATAGAACAACATTACTTGGCTTATTTACAATGCCTGTTGCAATTTTGGTAATTGCCTATGCAAGTATGTTTCCAAGGGAAATTACTCCATTAATCCCAGCCTTACAAAGTTATTGGCTCCATATACACGTAACAACTGCTGCAATGGGAGAAGCAATATTGGCGATTAGCTTTGCCGCGGGACTAATTTATCTTGTAAAAGCAATTGATCAAACTAAATCAAGTAAACAAACCTTTTGGCTCGAAATTGTTATGTTTGCACTTGTCACTGTACTTGGCTTTGTAGCAGTTTCATCGATTTTTTCTGCTATGGGTTATAGTGAAAAGTTTAACTGGGTAGATAAACATGAAAATCAGGTTGCTGTTGAGTACAAAATGCCTGCAATTACAGGACCAAATAAGGGTGAATTACTAACCAAGAATGGTTTTAACCCATTGGTTGAAATGCCGGCTTTCATTAATGCTAAAAAGTTAAATACCGTTATTTGGTCTTTATTTGGTGGATTGATCTTATATGGAATAATACGCTCTATTTTACGAAAGCGAATTGCTGCTGCACTTAAACCGCTTGTGAAAAATATTAAATTGGATTTTGTCGATGAGATTAGTTATCGCTCCGTCTTAATTGGTTTTCCTGTGTTTACACTTGGTGCCCTGATCTTTGCGATGATTTGGGCGCAGATGGCATGGTCAAGATTCTGGGGTTGGGATCCAAAAGAAGTATGGGCATTAATCACATGGCTTTTTTATGCAGCCTTTTTGCATCTACGTTTATCCAAGGGCTGGCATGGAGAGAAATCTGCATGGCTTGCGGTCATCGGTTTTGTCATCATTATGTTTAATTTAGTTGCGGTTAATTTAGTTATTGCAGGACTGCATTCCTATGCCGGATCTTAAATGTATTTGCCTTCACTTTAGTTAGTGAGGGCTTTTATAAAATCAAGAACTTTTTTATAAAAAAAACGATTTGTCAAATTATTGACACAGTTATAGGAGTATTTACCTTGAATATGTAGCAAATTGCTGTTCCATTTTGTAAAATAAACTCCATGGGGGGATTAATAATGGAAAAAGACGTGAAAATTTTAGTAGTAGACGATGAGGAAAGAATTCGACGTTTATTAAAAATGTATTTAGAGCGTGAAGAATATATAATTGACGAAGCAGAAGATGGAAATGAAGCCTTATCGAAAGCTTTGGCAAATGATTATGACGTTATATTGCTTGATTTAATGATGCCTGGTAAGGATGGAATAGAAGTCTGCCGTGAGTTAAGGGAAAAAAAGGCAACTCCAGTTATTATGTTGACTGCTAAAGGTGAGGAAATCAACCGAGTGCAGGGATTTGAAGTCGGAACAGATGATTATATCGTAAAACCATTCAGCCCAAGGGAAGTTGTCCTGCGTGTAAAAGCACTATTGAGACGTTCGTCTCAAACTAGTTATTTACAAACTGAAACAACTACAAAAGATGTGATTGTTTTTCCACACCTAACAATAGATAATGATGCACATCGGGTAGCTGCCGATGGCAAGGAAGTCAGCTTAACACCAAAAGAATACGAGTTGCTTTATTTCTTGGCAAAGGCCCCAGACAAAGTATTTGATCGTGAACAATTATTAAAAGAAGTATGGCATTACGAATTTTTTGGTGATTTACGAACTGTAGATACTCATGTAAAACGTCTCCGTGAAAAGTTAAACAAAGTTTCAGAGCAGGCTGCAAGAATGATTGTTACTGTTTGGGGAGTGGGTTACAAATTCGAGGTAATTAATGAATGACCTTTTTACGAAGTGTCGTCGGTAAACTCTGGTTTACCATTATTTTATTAGTTTCATTTGTACTGTTTATCTTAACAGTCATGCTGCTAGAGCTTTTCCAAAACCATAACATTCTCGAAACAAAGAATACCTTGACTAATACAGCTGAGAAAATTGCAAATGTCCTGGAAGCACATCCTAACGACAAATTTCCACTGGGGTTAGAAATTTCTTGGGAGATTATTGATGATGTAACCAAAGTTGTCATTGTAAAAAATGATCATGAAGTCTATTATTCTCCAAATACGGATAAGAATAAAAAGCTGTCTTTTAAAGATATTCAGAATGACCCGGACTTCTCAGCCGTTTTTCATCATAAAAAAACCATAGAAAAAGTTTCAAACCTATCGTCAAAAAATAACAACGAAGATGCAAGTTATTCGATTATTGGTGTTCCTCTGCATCTTCCTGGTGAGAAAAACGGTGCAGTATTTATTTATCAATCGCTTGAAGTAATGAAGGAAACATCCAATGAAACAACGAAATATATCTTGCTCGTTGCAGGTGTAGCTATTATTTTAACGACTATCTTTGCGTTCTTCTTGTCAACCAGAATAACATCCCCGCTCAGAAAGATGAGAGAAGCCGCTTTTGAAGTGGCCAGAGGGAAATTTGACACAAAAGTCCCGATTTTGACACATGACGAAATTGGGGAATTGGCCACTGCCTTTAACCAAATGGGCAGACAATTAAAGTTTAATATGAATGCATTGAGCCAAGAAAAAGAACAGCTTGCGAGTATTTTAAGCAGTATGGCTGATGGGGTCATCACCTTTAATCGGGATGGGACTATATTGATTACCAATCCACCAGCAGACCGGTTCTTACAATATTGGTATTATGAAAAAGGTGGTTTCACAACTGATGCTGAAGCCATACCATCTCAAGTAATGGAACTTTTTCAGAAATCATTGGAAACGGAAAAAGAGCAAATTGGTGAAATATCCCTTCAAGGCCGTCATTGGGTGATTTTAGTTAGTCCGCTTTATAGCAATCGATTTATTCGTGGTGCTGTTGCTGTTCTAAGAGATATGACAGAGGAAAGACAATTGGAAAAAATGAGAAAAGATTTCATTGCAAATGTGTCCCATGAATTGAGAACCCCAATATCTATGTTACAAGGCTATAGTGAAGCCATTGTGGATGATATAGCTGAAACGCAGGAAGAGAAAAAAGAGATGGCAAGAGTCATCTATGATGAATCGTTGCGAATGGGACGTCTTGTTAACGAATTGTTAGATTTGGCCCGAATGGAAGCAGGCCATATTCATTTATCCATGGAAGAGGTAAATCTTTCCGCTTTTATAAATCGGATTATTTACAAATTTCAAGGTATAGCAAAGGATAATGAAATCCTTTTATATGCTGAAGTGGAAAACGAAAGTTCAACAGTGTTATTTGATCCGGACCGAATAGAACAAGTGTTAACTAATTTAATTGACAATGCGATAAGACATACACCAAAAGGTGGACAAGTGAAAGTAATTGTTGTAAATGAAGACAAAGGAGTTAAAATGGAAGTAAAAGATTCCGGGTCTGGTATCCCTGAAGAAGATTTGCCGTTCGTATTTGAACGGTTTTATAAAGCAGATAAAGCTCGAACCAGGGGCAGGGCAGGTACGGGGTTAGGACTTGCTATTGCCAAAAATATTATCGATGCTCATCATGGCTCCGTTGCTGTGCAGAGTAAAATGGGCAAGGGGACGACATTTTCCTTTTTTCTTCCACGAAAAAAGTAATATAAACAAAAAAAATGCCGATTGTTCTTGATTCACAAGGAACATTTAAATATGGAAGTACCTTGACCAATTGCTTATCTAATTACAATAGGTATAAGAGAGTAGCTCATCTATGCAGATGAGCTATTTTTTCTGAGAAATAAAAGGAGTAATCCAGTATTTACCTTGAAATATCTTCCTTTTTATCTAAAAAAAGTCTATATTTATATGAGTGAAACTTTTCTATAAATATATCGACTAATATAATGAACGGGGAGGGGAATGGATGGACTCCGTTTTCGATGACCTTTATCAAAAATATCATCACGACGTTTTTCAATTTCTATTCTATATGGTTAGAAATAAGGAGCAAGCCGAGGATCTTGTTCAAGAAGTGTACATTCGGGTATTCAAAGCTTATCATCGTTTTGAAGGGAAAAGCAGTGAGAAAACATGGCTCTTTTCTATTGCAAGAAATGCTGCAATTGATTACTTCCGTAAACAAAAGGGCTGGAAGAATAGATTACTTGAAAAATTTGATTGGTCAACCAATCAGGTAAAGGATGAGTATCCAATTCCAGAAGAAATTACAGTCCAAAAAGAAGAGATTAAATGGATATACAGGTGTCTGGAATTCTGTTCATTGGATCAACGGTCTGTCATTATCCTGCGTTACTTACAAGATTTATCAATTGCAGAAACTGCACAGGCTTTAGGCTGGACAGAAAGCAAAGTAAAAACTACACAGCATCGCTCCTTAAAAGTATTGAAGAAGCATATGGAAATGTTTTATGAAAAGGAGGGATTAATTAGTGAAAAAGTCAGAGTGGAGCGATAGAGAGCTCGAAGAACTATTAAGGCAAATGCCCAGAGTACAAGATCATCGCGATCCTCATGACATTTACCAAAATATTTCTCTTAAAAAGAAAAAAACTAAAACATGGATGCTGCCAGGCCTAGCTGTAGCAGCTGTTTTGCTTCTTTTCTCTATCTTAGTTCCAAAGTTAATGGATGGGACAGAATTCCCGCATCAGAGTTCCCAAGAAGAAAAATATTCTAGTGGTAATACAGCAGCTAGAGACAAAAAGGAGAGTTCTTCTTCCGAAGGTACAGAATCTCCAAAAACAAAACAAGCGGATCTAATGAAAACAGAAACCGTTAAAACAGCTGTTTATACAGATGATATTGGTAATGGGATGGTGTTAACCTACTGGATTCCTGATGCCCAAGCTCAGATACTTATCCCAGTTTCTATTATTGTAAATCAAGATCAAGGACAATCCTGGCTTACTAAGTATACAGATATTATGGCAAATTTACAGGAAGAAGAATGGGGCTTATCAGACTTTTACCCTATAAATGCGAAGATTGAATTAGATAAGAGCGGAAGTACAGTAATAGTTGATGTCCCTTCTAATCATCAATATGGTCAAGGGTCCACTAATGAGATAAATTTTATTAATATTATTAAGAAAGATATCTCATCCAATAGCAATATAAAGAAGATCAAGTTTACAACAGATGGGCAGCCAGGTATAGATTTAGGTAATTTTGGCAGGTTGGAGGATACGGATGTTGCTTCAGAAAATAACCACGCCTACTTCTTTTATTACCCCGAGGGAAGTGATTTACCATTCTTAACACCATCAATTGAAACGTATAAGGATATAAACTCCGCTTTTGAAGCTATGAAGACAGATCAATCTATGGGCCTAAAAAGTTCTTTATCGTCAATGCCGACAATAAGTAATGTATCAATTTCTAATAAAATTATGTATCTTTCCTTTAATAAGAGTTCCAGCTTAGAGGATAATCAGCAAACGTTATGGTCTTTTGAAGCTCTTCTGTTAACCGCAAAGGAGTTTGGGGCTGAGAAGGTGATGATAAAGAACTCAACTTTGCCCTACCTAGGCCCATTTGATTTAAAAAAAGCAATTAATGTCCCAATCGCTCCCAACTCACGTAACATACCATAAAAATCTCAATCAACCCCTGTGGTTGATTTTTTTTATGAATAAAATAACAGAAGTCTCCAAATTATAACAAATATGCTCAATCTCCCCAAAGAACTTACGATTATGTTCGTTCTAATTGGAACCTTTTGAACATATTGTGTGGGGAGAGGACAAGATATTAAGGAGGAAAACAAGGTAATGCGTGACTACATAAAGAGATTTTTAATTGCCATTCTTATGGCGCTTTGTGTCAGTTTATTATTTTTAGGAGGTAAACATTCACAAGCAGCAACTATAAAATCAGCTGTAGTGATAAATGGTCATTGGATTTGGCCGGCAGACGGCATCATTTCCGATACATATGGAACACGCCAAGGGAGACATAAAGGAATTGATATTGCTGGAAGAATTGATACTCCCATACTTGCCGTTGAGGATGGTGTTGTGGAGAAATCCTATTATTCTAATACATATGGAAATGTAGTTTTTATTAAGCATCCCAGTCATTTTGTGACAGTTTATGCACACTTAAATAGAAGGAATGTATCTAAAGATCAATTGATAAAACAAGGAGATATTATTGGGAAGATGGGCAGAACAGGACAAGCTACAGGAACACATCTTCATTTTGAAGCACATCAATTAGAGTGGAGATATGATAAGAAATATGCATTGGACCCTGAAGTGGTTTTAGGTAAAGCGGATGTTGGTGAATGGGTACAGGCGGGGATTGCAAGCAGGGGGGATTCAGTGCTAGCAGCAAGTTCTCAGCTCCACTCACAACAGAATAACAGTATACAAGGCACTGGAAAAAAGGAGAAGTACATTGTTAAAGTGGGAGACACCTTGTCATCCATAGCTGAAAGAAAGAATACTTCTGTTATCGAAGTAAAGAATCTTAACCAGTTAACTACAGATCTCATTAAACCAAATCAGATACTTATTGTTCCGTCATTACACTGAAAAATCCGCAG
>NZ_PGVE01000089.1 GCF_002860255.1 Neobacillus cucumis | reverse complement strand
TGCAGTCGTTTGGATGTTCATGTCAAGTTCATTGACACCTTCTACGTTCATCATCGGATATCTTATCGGGCTGTTGATGATCATCATGACACGCCGTTATTTCAGTGGACGCTTGTACATTTGGCGAATCTGGTCTGCAGTGAAACTGACAGCGATTTTTCTAAAAGAACTGATCATGTCGAATATTTCCGTGTTGTTACTAGTGATCAAGCCGGATTTATCGACTATGCGACCGATGTTCTTCGCTATGCCAACAGAACTTGAAAAAGATTGGGAAATTACGTTGTTATCTAGTTTAATTACGTTGACGCCTGGTACGGTCGTCGTTCATGTTTCAGATGATCAGCGTACGTTGTATATCCATGCGATTGATGTAGACGATGTGGATGAAGCAATGGACTTCTATTAAAAACACATTCGAGAAAGCCATTATGGAGGTGAGCCGAGGATGATTATATTTTATTCTGTCTGTCTCGTGCTAGTCATCCTGTCTATGCTCGGATTATTATATCGTGTATGGAAAGGTCCTTCTGTGCCGGATCGTTTAGTAGCTCTTGACGCAGTCGGTGTCATGCTCATATCAGCGATCGCACTGTTTTCCATCTTGTTCGACACCCCTTTCTTCATCGATGCGATTCTATTGATCGCCATTATGTCGTTTATTGGCACAGTGTCCTTCTCCAAATTCATTGAGAGAGGAGAGATTATCGAACGTGGATCTGATCGCTGATATTATTATTGTGTTACTCGTTACGGTGGGGATTGTTTTTACGATCGTCACAGTCATTGGAATCTTACGGCTTCCGGATGTCTATACACGCGCACATGCTGCTTCAAAGAGTGCTACACTTGGGGTCATGAGTTTATTGCTCGGAGTTTTCCTCCACTTTTGGTGGAATGAAGGCCACTTTAGTGTTCAGCTATTGCTCGGTATCGTCTTCTTGTTCATCACTTCTCCAATTGGTGGTCACTTAATGACACGTGCCGCTTATATGTCGGGTGTAGAACCTACCGATTTAACGGTTGGGGATGATTTAGAAGAAGCAGTAATAGAACAACGCATAGAATCAGATAAAAACACGCCGGATGACAAATAGTCATCACGGCGTGTTTTTTCAATAGTATGGATAGTAAGGGTAATATGGTTGTGGATAGTACGGATAGCTGTTGTAGTAAGGTGGATAGTATCCCCCACCATAGCCACCTCCGTAACCGTAGCCTGGGGAAATAGCATTACCTAAAAATCCGCCAACTAAACCACCTAGGAAAGGACCCCCGAAACTACCAAATCCACCTCCATAACCGCCGCCATAATGACCATGACCGCGACCGCCACCGTATCCACCTCTATGATTATGTCTTGTCATCCAAGTTCCCCCTTTCCATGTATCCTATGTCTAGCCGGAAAGAAGGTGTGGGGAAAGCGCCTATATTGAACTATTCTTGTTGTTCTGCTTCAGCAGCCAAACGCTCTACAAAGGTTGCCAATGTACGGACCATAACGCCCGTCGCGCCTTTCGGGCCGAGCGCATGTGGACTCGCTGCATCAGACGTACCTGCAATGTCTAAATGAATCCACGGTGTATCTCCAACAAATTCTCCGACGAAGCCACCTCCGAAGATCATATGGCCATCTCGTCCTGGTGAGTTGTTTACATCTGCGACATCACTTTTGCGAATCCGCTTACGATCGCTTTCAGTTAATGGCAGTTGCCAAATGAATTCCCCTGTTTCATCCGCCGCCTCTTGAAATTTTTTATAGAATGCGTCATCGTTGGTCAATGTGCCCGTTTTATCATTACCGAGTGCTACAATGACACCGCCCGTTAGTGTGGCTACATCAATCAAATACTCAGCGCCCGCTTGCTTCGCATACGTCACTGCATCAGCTAGTACTAAACGAC
>NZ_PGVE01000088.1 GCF_002860255.1 Neobacillus cucumis | reverse complement strand
AATCCACTGCTTTTTTGTTTAAAATTAAGATTATTTATTTTAAGATAAGTAGAAAAGTGAGAAAAAGAATATACATATTGGAGTTGACTAGTTTGGGTCGGATGTTTGCTAAAGGGTATGATTTTTTTATGCGGCCGTTAGAAAAAAAGAAATTTAAAAAGATTCGTGAGGAGCTTCTATTTAAGGCTAATGGTTGTGTTCTGGAGATTGGGTCTGGGACCGGGATTAATTTTCCTCTTTATAAATCGGTTGAAAAGGTAGTAGCAACTGAGCCAAGTTCATATATGATAGAAAGGGCGCAAGAGAAGCTTAAACAAACCCGAGTACAAATTGAAATGGTACAGACAGGTGCGGAGAAACTGCCTTTTCCGGATAATAGTTTTGATGCAGTTGTAGCAACACTAGTACTTTGTACGATCCCAGATCCCAATCAAGCAATGTTTGAGATGATACGGGTTTGTAAACCAGGAGGAAAATTACTGTTTTTTGAACATGTCAAAATGGATAACCCTTTCCTAGCCGGTTTACAGGAGCTATTAACCCCTGCTTGGAAAAAACTTTGTGATGGATGCTGTTTGAATCGTGATACGCTTACATTAATAAAGAATAATAATCTTATAATAAATGAAATAAACAGTTTTTATAATGGGCTATTTCTCTCAGTAGAGACCATAAAATCCAATTGTTGAATCGATATGTTGAGTGACTTTATTGAGTTACAGCTATGAAATGGGTATCTTAATATGGACAGCAGGTAAATAAATTAAAAAAGAATCGAGGAGTAATCTATGATTGAAGTCGGTTTCATCGGACTAGGTAATATGGGACAGCCAATGGTAAAAAATCTTTTAAAAGCTGGTTTCAAAGTAAAGGTGTATAATCGGACTCCAAATAAGGCTTCGGAGGTTGTCGAGGCAGGTGCGGAACAAGTTAACCGGCCGTGTGATACGGTCACACCTGATGGTATTGTGGTAACAATGGTCTCCAATGACCAGGTACTCGAGGAATTAGTATATAGTCCAGATGGAATTGGAGAGAAATTGGGGAAGGATGGCATCCACTTATCCATGAGCACGGTCGCACCAGATACATCAAGGAGACTTGCGAAGTATCATCAAGAAAAAGGTAGTTTTTATATAGCTTCTCCAGTATTTGGCCGTCCAGAGGCTGCAGAGGCCCAAAAATTATGGGTAATGTCCTCCGGAAACCAAGGTGCTAAAGAAAGGGTTAAACCAATTCAGGAGGCAATGGGACAGAAAGTCTTTGATCTTGGGGAAGAACCCGGCAATGCAAATGTTGTAAAATTAGGCGGTAATTTTATGATCATGGCCGCAATGGAGGCCATGGCTGAGGCGTTTAATCTGGCCGAAAAGAATGGAATGGATCGAGAGACTGTTGCAGAAGTGTACACATCAACCTTATTCAACTGTACGGTCTATAATGGCTATGGAGCAATGATAGCTAAAAAAATGTTTGAACCAGCAGGCTTTCAGCTGGCACTTGGTCTAAAGGATTGTAATCTTGTCCTAGATGAAGCAAACCAAACTAAGACTCCCATGCCACTAGCAAATTTAGTACATAATCGACTCCTTGCCTCTGCCGCAAAAGGCCGGGGAAATCAGGATTGGTCAGCTTTGACAAAACTGGCTAACGAGGAAGCAGGGATGGAATAACCTGTTGAATAAATCCATCTTTTAAGCTAACGCTATAGTGTAACATCGCAATGTAAAAGGAGATATCACCGTGAAGCCATACGAAATTACCAATATGATAATCGATGATGATTTTGCTGTCGAGGAATATGTGACTGCAGAATTTGTACATGAGAATAAAAACTATAGCATTACATTTAAAAAAACAGATTTAGAAATTATAAACTGTTGGGTTTTCGAACAGGGAACATCGCTTCCTGCCAATATTCCTAACGAAATCATTGAATCAATCCGAGATGAGATAAAAAAAAAGATTTAGTATAAAAGAGGCGGCTAGATAACTGCAATCGAATGACTTCAGTATATTTTGGAAATGATAATGGCGAGGTGAATGGAATGGCGAATGCAAATATTGGTGATATTATTACATTTAAACGGGATGGAGAAAGCCATGAGGGGACTGTTTCCGGGGTTCGTGAAAATTCGGTTATTGTCCAGTATGGATATTCTAAAGACAAGGATGAGCCACTCACGACAATTGTTAATCATAAAAATTACAAAATAAAAAAATCATCTAAGTAAATCATTACAAGAATGCAGTGTGGTCAATCATACTGCATTCTTTGTTTTTGCTAAAGTCTAATAAACAAAGAATTGCATGAGAAGAAATAACATCTGTAGGAAATAAGTGAAAAAAGATTATTTAACCCTCCTTTTAACTATTAAAATTCTTTTTTCTATCTTAATACTTATTTAAAGACTCGGAATTATCGGATATAATAAATAGAAAAGTGAAACCTAATATAGTTTACATAATAAAGTTATTGGAGGTTATAAACGTGAAGTACAGCTATGTTTCCCATCTTGAGTGCCCAAAGTGTCATGAACATTATTCAGTAGATGAAGTAAGTCAACTATGTCGTTGTGGGGCTCCTCTACTCGTTCGATACGATCTAAAGGCAGCAAATTCTGCTTTTAAAAAAGAAGAGGTTAAAATACGTAAAAATAGCTTATGGAGATACCATGAGCTGCTGCCAGTAAAAAACGAAGAAAATATCGTCTCATTGGATGAAGGCATGACCCCGCTCACACATTTAAAGAAACTCGGCGAACAATACTCATTAACCAATTTGTATATTAAGGATGAGGGAATCATTCCAACTGGATCATTTAAAACACGTGGTGCAAGTGTCGGTGTTTCAAAAGCAAAGGAGATTGGCGTAAAGCAGCTGGCGATGCCGACGAATGGTAACGCAGGTGCTGCATGGGCACTGTACGCGGCAAAAGCCGGAATTAAAGCAACAATCGTCATGCCTTTAGATGCTCCGAATATTACTAGAAAAGAAGTTGCGGTATCTGGAGCTGATTTATATTTAGTCAATGGATTAATTAGCGATGCAGGAAAAATTGTTGGCAAGTTAATTGCTGAACAGGGCATTTATGATGCGTCCACATTGAAAGAACCTTATCGTATCGAAGGTAAGAAAACGATGGGGTATGAGATTTTAGAACAGTTTAATTGGCAGATTCCAGATGTCATTTTATATCCTACTGGCGGTGGTGTAGGAATTATCGGTATTTATAAAGCGCTCTTGGAATTAAAAGTGATGGGCTGGATAGAAGCTGACAAGTTTCCAAGATTAGTAGCTGTACAAGCGGAGGGCTGTGCTCCAATTGTAAGGGCATGGCAGGAAGGGAAGAAGGAATCGGTATTTTGGGAAAACTCTAAGACAAATGCTTTTGGTATCAATGTTCCAAAAGCACTTGGTGATTTCCTCGTATTAGAGGCTATTAATAAAACAAATGGCTGTGCTATAGCGATTTCAGAAGAAAATATCTCCAAAGCACAAAAACAAGTGGCTGAACTTGAAGGGAATTTTATTTGTCCGGAAGGTGCTGCTACGTTTGCGGCTGCCCGTATATTACGTGAGAAAGACTGGATTAAAGAAGAGGAAACAGTTGTCTGCTTAAATACAGGAGCAGGGATCAAATATCCAGAAACCGTCGAAACGAATAATGTGACATTATTACAACCTGATGATGTGATTCAATCGTAAAATAAAAAAGGCCAAGAATTTCTTGTTCTTTTGTACTATATGAATTTGGTACCTATGTAAGTGACACCTCTCTCCTAAGAAACATAAGATAGTAGCGGAGGTGTCATAAATGAAAAGTTGGTTAAAAGCAGTCATTTTGACATATCTTTCCCTGCTGTTTTTTGGCAGTTTTATTGCGGTAGGCATGTTGTGGACCGATGCTCTTGAAAAATCCCTGCCCTTCATTTCTGAAATTAAAACCTTTTTGTATTATTTCTTTGCTGGAGCAATAGGAGGTTCACTACGGCATCTTTACATGTTTTGTACTCATTATATGGAAGACGAGTTACACGATTATCGGAAATGGATCATGTATATTTTTTACCCCATTTTTGCTACAGGGACGGCTGTTGTAGCAGTCACCCTTATCCAAAGCGGTATCTTATTAATTCAATTTACTGATTATCAGGATACGCCTTTTGCTCCCATAGGCATTGCCTTCTTTGTTGGATTCGGTTTTAACCGCTTTGTAAAAAAGCTTAACAACGTATCAAAAGATATTTTTGAGACGAAGAAAAGTAAACCTTCCGAAGAAAACGATAAGGATACTGAGGAAATAAAAGATAATCAAACTGATAGTAAGAACAGTCCTTCTTAAATTGAACGTTAAAAAGGTCGCCATGTATATTTACATGGCGATTTTCTATTTCCAGCCTTTATTCCATTATTAGAATTTGAAACAACTCATTCAGATTTCGAATTTCATAGGTAGGATTAATTCGACTATTATTTGGTTTACCCTGAGGGTTAAACCAGCAGGTATCGAGTCCGGCAAGCTGTCCACCTTTGATATCTGAACTCAAGGAGTCACCAATAATTAAGGTTTGATCTTCTGAGGATTCGGGTATCCGGGCAAACACGTAATCAAAGAATTCTTTCATCGGTTTTTGAAATCCTGTATCTTCAGAGACAAAAATCTCTTTAAAAAGGGGATGCAGCCCAGAATCACGAAGGCGTTTATCCTGTGTCCTGGAAACCCCGTTAGTGACTATATATAAATCAAAATGGTTCTGTAACTCTGAAATCAATTCAAACGCACCGTTAATTAATTGATGGCCTTCCTCTAAAAAGCTGCGATAATATTTTTCCATTAAGACCCCATCAACGATTTGTCCATATTCTTTAAATAAGAGAGAAAAACGGGTATTCACGACTTCATCCCGCCCAATTTTTCCTTCCTCAAACGATTTCCACAGTCCTTGGTTAATTTTTTTATAATGGTTTTCGATAGCAGAAGTTATCGAGATATTTCGACTTTTAAACAACATTTCCAGAGCCAGCGCCTCGGCGGCAGCAAAATCTAATAACGTATCATCCACATCAAATAATAAAGTCTTGTATTTCTTCATTTTAAATTCCCCTTTATTCCAATAAGCCCTTAATGATTTAATACAATATTATTTTAGCGTAGAAAAGCGCCAGGTGCATCCCGTATGAATTGGAAGACCCCTAGCGCTGGGAGAATGAAATCATTTTTTAAATACATGGCGGCCAATAACAACTGTTGTCGCTCTAGAATCAAGCCAGCGGTTACTCGCGGTTGCCGGATTATAAAAAAATAATGAACCGGCAGCTACACTACGTTTTTCATTCATGGCTTCGTGAACGGCTTTAATCGAATCATCATCTGCTGGTTGATTGATTGCTCCATTCTGGACAGGTTGAAATTGCCCTTTTTGATAAATAACCTCTTTTATCGAATCAGGGAAGGATGGGCTTGCAACTCTATTGAGGACCACGCAGGCAACAGCGACTTTTCCATGATAAGGTTCACTCTCTGCTTCTGCTCGCACTAATCTAGCAAGTAAATCAAGTTCATTCTCGGAGTATCCTACGGTAATTTCAGGTTTTGAAGCGGTATGTACAGCTTGTCCAAGAGTGTTTATTTCCTGCTGTCCAGTATTGACTGTTTGTCCAACATAAATGAAATCAAGATTTTTGATTTGGGGATTATATTTAGCTAATTCTTGTAAGGATAAATTATGACTTCTAGCAATTCCTGTCATTGTGTCTCCGCTATTAACGGTGTAGGCAAAGGCAGGGGAAGCAAGTAGAAGGGATGTTATAACAGATAGGGCAATAAATATTTTTTTCAATGTAGTTTCCTCCAGTCGAATTCTTCTCTAATTAATTTCTATTTCTATGAACTAATTCGCTAGATTAGTATTACAGTTACATTACATAGTAATAGAGTGACTATTAATTGGAAGAATCGATTGATAGAGAACACACACTCAGAATAAAAAATAATTATGGGAAAAATAGGATATCCTAAATGTGATTCCATTATTTGAAGGAAGTGCATCGATGGAACTTTTAACTTACACGGAAAGCCTCTTAAAATATATAAGAGAATTTTTGGTCTTACGGGTAACATTAATGATCATCATTTTAATGGTCATTTCGTATTTGATTAACCGGAGTGTCGATTGGTTTTTTAGAAAATCTCACCTCTTGGAGGATGAGGTGGAACAGACCATTCAAGGGGTCATTCGGTCGGCTTTAAAATATAGCTCTGTAACGATCATCATGGTGTATTTAATCGGCCAATTTATGAATTTAAAAGGCTTGCTTGCCGGCGCTGGGATTGTCGGTGTCATTGTTGGTCTTGCGGCCCAAGAGGTTTTAAAAGATATTTTATTGGGATTGGTTAGGCTGTCAGATCGAGAGTTTCGAGTCGGTAACTTTGTCACATTTAATGGAAATAACTCAGGCACAATTGAGGAGATTGGCATTCGTTTTATGCAAATCCGTGAATGGTCTGGCAAACTTTTGACGGTTCCACATGGAGAGGTACGGACGATTCAAAATTATAATAAAGGGAAGATGCGAGTAATTGAACGAATGACGGTCAGTTATCAGGAAGATCCGCTAAAGATGAAGCAGCTGATGGAACAAGTCTGCAGCACCTGTAATGAAAAATACTCACAGTGTCTATTAAAAAAGGAAGACGGCCATCCAGAACAGGAATTTCAATTTATCGGCATAACAGATCTTAACCCCAATCAAAAATATGTTGGATATGAGCTATGTATGGTGGGGCTGGTTTGGCCTGATGATTATTTTGAAGTATCAAGGCAGGTAAGATTTGAATTATTAAAGGTATTTCATGAACATCAGATAAATATGCCTGGCATGCTTCTTTATAAGGACACCATATTTGATCAGACTCTTTCTGACAAAGTATAATTGTGGGTGGAACATGCATGGTGGACAAGAAGCTTTATTGTCAGCAGTTTTAGCTGGTTTAAAGGATAAAAATGATGTATTAACAAGGCTATTACAAAATCAGGTTGACCTCGGTAATATCATTAAACCCTATTACGGAGAACAAGGTGGTAACAAACCGATATGTTCTATACTCATTTAAAATTAACAACTGACGAGGTAAAAGACCGCTTAAAGGGTGACTGGACAGCTGACATCAAAACTGCGGATACCAATGAGGCTCATCTTATTCATATGGGTGATTTTTTAACAGATGGCATTGTTAAGCAGTTCCCTAACAGGTTCCGATAAAATAAGAAAGGAAATCTTTCGTAGGTCTTTTACGAGGATTTCCTTTTTTTAATGCCTATTACTTCGTTTATTTCGAAACGCCAATAGATTAGTTTTTAATGCAGAGTAGGTCCCAACCGCCGCGTACCCATAAAACCAGCCCATAAACAGACCTGCGAGCAGGCTGTGTTTGTGGCTGATAAAAACGGAGATTCCAAGTCCAAACAAAAGAGCAAATGTTGGAACAATCCATTTTGGTATTTTAAAATAAACTTTAATAAATTGTGTTAGCACAATAATAATTGGAATAGCAAAGAGAGCATCCCAAAAATTCATCTTAATGTAAGGGAAATCCAAACAAAAACACACCTTTTTTTCTATATTATGTGTTAACCTCCCTAAATTTATTTTATCCTTATTCGGAAAAGCTAATCATTGGAAAACTATGATAGAATAAGTTTGATCTAGCTAGTTACATATACCTAGTAAAAATAGGAGGAATATTCTTGGAAATAGGAATTAGTACATTTGTAGAAACAACACCTGACATTCAGACAGGAGAAGTTATAAGTCATGCCCAGCGGCTTCGGGAAGTAGTAGAGGAAATTGTGCTTGCTGATAGAGTAGGTTTAGATGTATTTGGAGTGGGAGAGCATCACCGAAAAGACTATGCGGCATCTTCTCCCGCACTTGTTCTTGCTGCTGCTGCACCCCAGACAAAACGAATTAGACTAACGAGTGCGGTAACCGTTCTTTCTTCAGATGACCCTGTTCGGGTATTTGAGGATTTTGCAACGTTAGATGGACTTTCTAACGGCAGAGCTGAAATTATGGTTGGCCGTGGCTCTTTTATCGAATCCTTTCCACTGTTTGGCTATGATTTGCAAGATTATGATGAACTGTTTGAGGAGAAACTTGAGCTTTTGTTAAAACTTCGTGAGTCCGAGACGGTTTCCTGGAGTGGGAAACATCGTCCGGCGATACATAATCTGGGGGTTTATCCGCGCCCAGTGCAGGATCCCTTGCCAGTGTGGATTGGCAGCGGAGGAACCCCAGATTCTGTTATTCGTGCAGGACTATTAGGATTGCCACTTGTTCTAGCGATTATTGGCGGCCGTCCAGTACAGTTTGCACCTCTTGTTAACCTTTATAAAAGGGCGGCAGAACAAGCTGGTCATGATATTTCTAAGTTGACGGTAGCATCGCATTCCCATGGTTTCATTGCAGAGGATATCCAAACAGCAGCGGATAAATTTTTCCCATCTACCCAGCAAGCGATGAATGTGTTAGGCCGTGAACGAGGCTGGGGATATTATGATCGATCAAGCTTTGATGCAGCACGGAACTTTGAAGGAGCCCTTTATGTCGGTGACCCAGAGACTGTAGCAAAAAAAATTATTCATCTTCGCAAGAATGTGGGAGTCACCAGATTTATGCTTCATGTACCAGTTGGAAGCATGCCGCATGATGATGTGATGAGAGCGATTGAACTGCTGGGTAAAGAGGTTGCGCCAAGGGTTCGTGAAGAAGTTACTAAATGGGAATCTGAAATTAAATAAATGGCACTAGTTTTATTATAAGTCAGGCTTGTAAACCTAATAAGAGGGTTGCATAACTCCCTTAGGAAAAGAAAATTGAAGCGTCCGGTAGATAAGAAAGGTTCATAACTCCCTTAGGAAAAGAAAATTGAAGCGTCAGGTAGATAAGAAAGGTTCATAACTCCCTTAGGAAAAGAAAATTGAAGCGTCCGGTAGATAAGGAGGGTTCATAACTCCCGAAGAAAAAGAAATCTGAAGCGTTCAATAGATAAGAAGGGTTCATAACTCCCTTAGGAAAAGAAAATTGAAGCGTCCGGTAGATAAGAAGGGTTCATAACTCCCTTAAGAAAAGAAAATTGAAGCGTTGGGTAGATAAGAAGGGTTCATAACTCCCGAAGAAAAAGAAATCTGAAGCGTTCGGTAGATAAGAAGGGTTCATAACTCCCGAAGAAAAAGAAATCTGAAGCGTCCGGTAGATAAGAAGGGTTCATAACTCCCGAAGAAAAAGAAATCTGAAGCGTCGGGTAGATAAGAAGGGTTCATAACTCCCGAAGGAAAAGAAATTTGAAGCGTTCGGTAGATAAGAAGGGTTCATAACTCCCGAAAGCATAGAAATTTGAAGCATTCGGTAGATAAGAAGGGTTCATAACTCCCGAAAGCATAGAAATTTGAAGCATTCGGGAGATAACCGTGTCTCGAGACGCATCATGTACAAAAGGTCGCATGAAATAAACCCATCAAAAACTCCAGAACCATTCATATAGCAAATAAAAAGCTTGTAGAAACAGATCTCGTTAAGACAACTCTACAAGCTTTTCCCCATTTACATGACTAAATTAAACCAAGCTTCTCCAACCCATATACCACACCATCTTCCTCAGCAGAAAGGGTTACCATATTGGCCGCTTGTTTTAATTCATCAGAGGCAGCCCCCATGGCCACTCCCATTCCAACAAATGAAAGCATCTCAATATCATTGATGCCGTCTCCGAAGGCTACCGTTTCATCAGGAGAAATTCCAAGTCGGTCTAATAACTTAGTAATACCTACAGCCTTATTGGAATTCGTGAGATTCACATCACAGGTTTTTGCGCCAGAGCTCCATCTGCGGAAATCCAACTCCGGAACCTTGGCTTTATAGTGGATCTCTTCCTCCAAGTTACAATGAAGAAACAATTGATAAATATCTTGGTCCATATAATAACTTGGGGGCGCCAATTCGGGCTTCCACGGATCATGGCTATAGGCTTCCACAACAAAGGGATGGGTTAAGTCTGTCGCTTTAAAACCTGTTCCGCTTAAAAAAGTTAGAGGATGCTGAAAATCACCAGACAATTGGTGAACCCTTTTTAAGATACTTTTATCCATTGCGTTTTGGAATATCTCTTTTCCTTCATGAAAAACATACGAACCATTAAAGAAAACCATTGAGCTGACTCCAGTTTCTTCAATAACAGACGTTGAAAAATAGGGAGCCCTTCCTGTAGCGATAACTACTTCCATGTTTCGGTCTTTTAAACGCTGAATGGCTTCCTTTGTAGCTGGACTAACCGTTTTCCCATGTGGAACGATAGTTCCGTCTATGTCTAAAATAACAGCTTTATAATTCATCAAACACACTCCTATGTTGCTGTTCTAGATTGATTTAACAATTAAATCTATACCTGAGTATATCGAATAACAAGCTCTACTCCAAAAGTGTAAACAAATTATATGGAAAGTCAGGAAAGTGAATGACAATTTTTTGAAGTAGGGCGAATTAAAAACAGAAACACTGGAAGATTAATTTATTATACTTCATTAGCTTCTCCTGCTATTACTAAAAAATAAAAAAGGTTGATAGATGATCTACCAACCAAATGAACCCTATAAAAACAAGGTTCCTGAAACAATAATTTATTTGAATTTAAAGCATTATAAGAAAGATTAATGAAATTAGTTGACAAAAACACAAATTGTAATTAATATGATTACAGGTAATTAAATAAGTTACAAATCGAAGATTTGGAGGAATAAAAAATGAAATTGTTAGTAACAGGAGCAACTGGAAAACTCGGTACAAAAGTGGTAGAAACCTTATTAAAAACTGTTCCGGCGAGCCAGATAGCTGTCAGCGTTCGTCATCCAGAGAAAGCGGATGGATTAAGAGTGAAGGGTGTAGAAGTACGACACGGTGATTTTGATCTTCCTGAAACACTAGATCATGCTTTTGCGGGAATCGATCGTTTACTGATTATTTCTGCAGACGGAGACAACGAAACAAGAATTCGCCAGCATACTGAAGCGGTTGCTGCGGCTGAGCGTGCTCAAGTTAAATTCATTGCCTATACCAGCTTAGGAAATGCAAGTGAAAGCACTATGTTTCTTGCACCACCACATCAAGCTGCAGAAGAAGCTATCTTGAAGACAGGAATTCCTTACTCATTCCTTCGCAACAACTGGTACTTGGAAAATGAAATTCCAAGCATTCAAGGTGTGCTTGCAGGAGCCCCTTGGGTGACATCAGCAGGTACTGGCAAGGTAGGCTGGGCATTGCAACAAGATTATGCAGAGGCTGCGGCAGCTGTTTTAGCTAATGATGGACATGAGAATACGGTTTATGAGCTGTCTGGTAAATTATTGACACAAGAAGAACTTACTTTAGCTTTAGGCGCAGTTTTAGGAAAAGAAATAATTGTTCAGCAGGTTGATGATGTAACATATGCCGAGATTATGAAAGGTGCTGGCGTACCAGAATTCCTTATTCCATTTCTTGTTGACATTCAAAAAGGTATTCGTGAAGGAGAACTGGAGATTGAGAGCAATGATTTCGAAAAGCTTCTTGGTCGTCCAGCAACCCCAATCACTGAGGCATTGAAACAAGTCGTAAGTGGCATTTCTCAAACAAAATAAAGTAACTCTATTATAACCGACCTTTCTAAATGGATTTAGAGGTCGGTTTTTTTATATAGAAGAAGAAGGAATCACTATGTTATAATCAATATTCCATATTCTCTGAAAATAGCAAATAAAAACTAGATAGGACGTAAAATGGGGGAGAACGATGATAAGAAAACTAAATAAAGATGATCACGAGGTTTGTCTAAGACTACTGAAAACCAAACCTGCTGAAAACTTATTTATAATAGGTGATATTGAAGCATACGGATATGAACAAGAGTTCCAGATGCTTTGGGGAGAGTTTAACGAGAGTGGAGAACTAATTGCTGTATTGTTAAAATTTGAGGAAAATTATATTCCTTTTGCTTCAGGATCATTTAATGCAAGGACATTTGCGGAAATAATGTATAGTGACCCTTCATTTAAAATGTTGTCTGGACTAAAAGAAATCACCAAGCAAATAGAGCTGTACTTAAATCAGCCTTATAAGAGGAAAAGACAACTCTATTATGCAAAATGCACGGAATTAACTACTAATGGAAATAGTGTTGATTTTTCTATAGTTCAACAAGCAGATCCACAAGATGCTGAAGCACTTGTTGAATTACTGAACTCCGTCCCAGAGTTTAGTGGATCCACTATGACATTAGAAAGAAAACTACGGGAATTGAATGATGGAAGTGCACGTTCCTTTTTTATTAAGGCCGATGGAAAAATAGTATCTACCGCCTCAACGGCGGCAGAAAATTCAATGTCGGCAATGGTTATTGGTGTAGCTACGCTAGAAAAATATAAGAAAAAGGGATATGCAACTAAGTGTATGATGAAGTTGTGCAGTGAACTTTTACATGAAGGAAAAGAACTATGTTTGTTCTATGATAATCCGGAAGCTGGAGCCATTTATAAGCGAATTGGTTTCGAAGACATTGGATTTTGGATGATGTATACATATAAATAATAGAATTGGAATGTTATTAGGCAGAGAGTTATCTCTGTCTTTAGCGCTTTTCTGATATAATGTTCGGTCTTATTCCACTTTTACATTTATTTTTTCAATGGCATTGTAACCATACCCCTTTCGGTTCCAAAAGGGTTCTGAAGGTTGAACATTTCCTTGAGAATCAGTTGCTTTTGATTTAATGGTGTATTCACCTTTTTTGACAGCCTCCCATTTATAATTCCAAGAAATCCATGAGTATTTATTAGCTGCAGAAGCTAATTGACAGGTCTCCCACGTTTGACCATCGTCTATACTAATTTCTACTTTCGATATACGACCATTTCCTGTCCATGCAATTCCTTTTATCATATAGGTACCTTTATGCAGTAATTGGCTATTTAATGGATATTGAATGGTAGAGTTGACATGGACCGTCGTGACAGGAAACTTTCCATTATCATTTTCTTTATTTGGATAGTATACGTAGTCAATAGTTTGGAAGGGACCATTAAATTCCTTGTCAATCACTGTAATTTTTTTTAGCCATTTTACAGAGGCCATTCCATACCATCCAGGGACAATTAATCTCAATGGAAAACCATGCTTAAAGGGGATTGGTTGATTATTATATTCATACGCAATAATAGTATCTGGCTCTAGTGCTTTTTCAATTGGTAAGCTTCTTGAAAAGTTAAAAATCGAATCGGAATCTGGTCTTTCTCCGTAATCATAGGCTTCAAAAACGAATTCTTTGGCACTATTAACCAACCCAGTGTGCTCTAGTAATGTCCTTAATGAAACTCCTTTCCAAATTCCTTGACTAATTGCACCTTTTTCCCATTGTTCACCAAATAATTTTGGTTCAAACAACCCGCGCTTATCTCCAGAGCATTCTAAAACCATTTTTATCGATCTCGATGGTAGGGAGTATAGATCCTGTATAGAAAATGTTCTTGGGGTATGCACCAAACCAACAATTGGAAGGAAGTAGAAAGATGATGAAAAGTTGGGATAAGAAAAATGGTTTCTTCTATAAAATAATTTTTCATCCACCAAATCGCCATTTAAAAAATGTATAGGTGTTTCCTGGTTTTCAGGGTTTAAAGACTTTGTAATTAAGTAAGGTTTAACCTCAGATTGGTAAAAGTGTTTCAAGTAATAACCTCCCAAAACTTTGCTATTTAATGCATATGTAATTAGAGGTTTAATATTCAAACTAGCGGTTTAGAAAAAGCCACTGTGTCATTTGTATACAGTGGCTTGTTACTTCCATTTAAGCTTTAAGAGTTTTTATTTAATTTCATCCCAAAAGTTAAGATCTCGTAACTGTTTTTGAGAACAAATCCATAATTTTTGTTATGATCAATCACAATATCCCCATCCAGATGACCAATCACCAGTGGGTCAATCAGGATGGTAATGTCATCCATTTTAAAAACTTCAACATTTTCTGCTTGCTCAACCTGAGCAAGTTCATACATATAGGTGGCGCCTCAACCAGTTGTACGGATTTCGTTTATTCTAACCGTTGGTTCTTCCCCGAGCTGAGTAATGAGTTGCTGCTGCGCATCTTTTGTTATGCTAACTTTCATTTTTATCACCTCTATCTTTATTTTCCCTTTGCTTACCAATTTAAATCCTAAAAAAGTTAATAAGTACAAGTATAATGGATTGTGACGATTTTGTGAAAATTTTTGATTTAGCATAAAAGTAGCTCTGATCATACCATAGAGGAATGATAGAAAAATGGTAAAATAATAAAACCTAGAAAAAAAGGAGCCATCAGATGTTATGAATAAAATAGAAATCATTGCACGCAGAATCCTAGGTTGGAAGTTAAATAGATGGGATCGATGGTATGATTATGAAAAAGAAATATTCATTCTAGTCTCTGAGTTTCAACCGGAAGAAAACCTAGAACATGCCATGCTTTTAGTCGAAAAATTAAAAGAGTTAGGGTTTACATATAAAACCAATGGGGATTTAGAGGTATGGTTTGATGATGTTTGTGAAAAAGGCGAAACCCTAGCACAAGCTATTACAAATGCAGCTTTTTCCATTGCTGATAATAGCTCAATCGATGAAGGCTGGCTTTAATATGAAAGGGAGGACGATGTATGGATAAAATTTATCTTGATTATAATGCCAGTACCCCACTGGCTCCGGAAGTAGTGGATGCTATGCAGCCACTGCTAGTTGATTTTTATGGAAATCCTTCTGCCTTACATTGGGCAGGGAGCCAAGTAAAGGAGTTATTACATCATGCCAGAGAACAGGTGGCTAGTTTAATAGGTTCTTCAGCAAGAGAAATCATCTTTACAAGTGGCGGCAGTGAAGCAAATAACCTGGCTTTGAAAGGATATTATTTTAAAAACAGCCATAAAGGCAACCATATTATCACGTCAAAAATAGAACATCCAGCGATTATGAATCCATGCAAGTTTCTTGAACAAATAGGAGCAAAGGTTACATACGTAGGTGTCGACCAATACGGAAGAGTTTCATCAGAGGAAGTTGAAAAGGAGATTACTAATGAGACCATCCTAATTTCAATTATGCACTCTAATAATGAAACAGGCACTTTACAGCCCATCAAAGAGATTGGGGAAATAGCTGATAAAAATGGGATTGCTTTTCATACAGATGCTTCACAATCTACGGGGAAAGTTTCGATCAATGTAAATGAGCTAAAAGTAGACCTGCTTACAGTTGCCGGTCATAAACTATATGCCCCAAAAGGGATTGGAGCACTTTTTATTAGAAATGGTATCGAGCTTGAACCACTTATCCACGGAGCAGGACACGAGTTTGGGATGCGCGCTGGAACGGAAAATACATTATTGGCAGTAGGCTTAGGAAAGGCATGCGAGCTGGCAAAACAGCAAGAAGAAAATCCTCAAATAAAAGATTTAACTAACTATTTTTGGAATCAATTAAAGGCTGAATTCGGAGAAGAGGTTGTTTTGAACGGACATCCTAAACAAAGGCTGCCGAATACTTTGAATGTAAGTTTTGTAAGACGAATAGGCCAAGATTTGATATCAGCAATCCCAAGATTAGCAGCTTCTACAGGGTCAGCCTGTCACGCTGGGAACATAGAATTATCACCGGTCTTAAAGGAGATGAATGTCTCTGAAGAAGTAGGTATGGGTGCGATTCGTTTTAGTTTAGGCAGGTACACAACAAAAGAAGAAATCAATCAGGTGGTTTTAGAGTTAAAAAGAATAGTGTAGCGATTAAGGACTAACCAATAAGAGTTAGTCCTTTTTCATTAATATTCTTGATCAGAGACCATTGTTTCAATATACTCATGCAGTTTGTCTTCTTCATAATCATTGAGTTCTCTCATCGGAATGACGGTTAGTTTAGTAGGATTATTTCCACGTACTTCTGCAACTAATACCTCATCCAAGTACACATTAAAAGCTGGTTCGTTTTCATGAGAACTTTTTATGGATTTTTTATGAAAATTGGGTTTATTTTCTTCCATGACTATTCCTCCAACTCATTAATTTCTAATTTTTACTATTACCAATTTTTAAAGAAACAATTATTTTTTTATTAAATCCTCATAATAAAAATGGAGGTGATAAAGAATGGAGAAACAAAATAAGTTCCCTGTACCTATGAATGATATGGGTGAACCAACTGAAATGAATCCCGTTAATGAATCTAAGGCACCCATGGTGGAAGTGAATCAATCTGTTGAGACCCAAGACCCAGTAGAAATTAGAGACCACGCCTCAGTCACTGTAATTTAAATCATATACAGGTAAAACAAATGTTTTACCTGTAAGCATGTTTATGGTGTTGCAGACCTTAATGAAAGTCTTTTTTATGTTTACGTAACACTGTTATAAAACCATCTAAAATATCATGACTAACAGAAAAACCCTTCCGTTTGTAGAATTCCAAAGCATTCGTGTTACCATTAGAAACAAAGATAAAATAATCTTCTACATATTCAAATTGTTGTAACCAGTCGATTGACATATTAAAGAGTCTTGAGCCGATTCCGTATTGTCTGTACTCGTCTTTTATATAAAAATTGGATAAACATCCTACATAACTGCCACGAACCGAAGATAGATCAAAAAAAGTAGCAAAGTCATTTGAATAAGTTTCTTTACGAGAAATATTTGAGTAGACATAACCGACTTGTTTATCACCATCTTTAGCAATAACCGTGTAATTGTGTATGGCATTTTTGATAGATGGAACCATCCATGTTTCAAATTTCATGCTGTCAAATAATTCAGGTTTGATTAACGCTTTCGATTTCTGAAACTTCATTAGTTCATTACATAAATCACTGCAGATTTCAATTTTATCATCTGGGATCACGTCATATGTAATATTCATTTATTGGCTCCTCGAAGTCATTTTGGATCAAGATCATTATAACAAAATTATTGGTTTAAATAATTTTTATTTTGACAGTCCTTGGGATACATGCTAATATGGCTATTAAATTCAAAATCTTTCTAAAAATTACATATGAAATGCATCAGGTGTTGTGTCAAGTGACACAGCTTAAAAGGGAAGACCGGTGAAATTCCGGAGCGGTCCCGCCACTGTAATGGTGAGCGACTTATCAGATACCACTGTTTCAATTGAAATGGGAAGGGATATGTTGCGATGAACCTAAGCCAGGAGACCTGCCTGTTGTATGCGCTTGTACTCTACGGGTGTATAGGGGGGAGTGAGAAATACGTGTTGAGAAAACCAAAAGGTCTCGACTCTAGTTAGCTGTGCGTATGAATCTCTCTTTCTATTGAAAGGGAGATTTTTTTGTTGGGACCAAAATACAACACATAAGGGGATTTTAAAAAACATGAAAAGTTCAAACTTAGGCTATCCAAGAATTGGAGAAAAACGCGAATGGAAAAAATCACTTGAGCAATTTTGGGCAGGAAAAATAGAAAAAGAGCAATTTTTAAGCCAAATGGAGGAGTTCCGTCTGCAGCATCTGCAGAAGCAAATTGACAACGGAATTGATTTGATTCCAGTGGGTGACTTTAGTTTTTATGACCATGTCCTTGATACAGCTGTTATGTTCGGAATTGTACCAAAAAGATTTGATTACAATAGCGGGAAAGTATCTCTAGAGACTTATTTTGAAATAGCACGAGGAACAAAGGATGCTGTAGCAGCGGAAATGACCAAATGGTTTAATACCAACTATCATTACATTGTTCCTGAGTTGAAGGAAGTTGTTCCAACACTTGTTGAAAATCGTCCGCTTCAGTTTTTTAAAGAAGCAAAACAGAAACTTGGTATAGAAGGAAAGCCTGTTATATTAGGTCCAATTACATTCGTAAAACTATCAAAAGGGTATAGCAGCCTTAAAGAAGTGGTTCAGCAATTTATTCCGTTGTACGCAGAAATCTTAATGGAGCTTCAGGCTGAAGGCGTGGAATGGGTCCAAATCGATGAACCTATTTTAGCTACATCACTTTCAGAAGAAGAGGTAAACCTATTTGCTGATGTTTATCAGATATTGCATAAAGCCGCACCTAATGTCAAGCTTTTGTTACAAACGTACTTTGATAGCATTAACCACTACGAAGAGATTATCTCACTTCCTGTTCAAGGAATCGGGTTGGATTTTGTCCATGATCGCGGGGAGAATCTTGCTTCATTGAAAAAGTTTGGGTTCCCGAAAGATAAGGTACTTGCGGCTGGTGTGATTGATGGGCGTAACATTTGGCGTACGAATCTGGAAGAGCGGTTATGGTTACTAAACGAGATTACAGAACTTGTTTCAAAGGATCGAATGATTGTTCAGCCTTCATCAAGCCTTTTGCATGTTCCTGTAACAGTGAAGAGTGAAGAAACACTGGAAGAAGTACTAAAAGATGCCTTATCCTTTGCTGATGAAAAATTAAGTGAAGTTGTTATCCTTACAAAAGGCTTTCGGGATGGTAAAGAGCTAATCGATGAAGAAATCGCAGCTAGTACAAAGGCAATTCAAGCATTAAATGAATCCACTTTCCGTAATAATCAGCAAGTTCAAAATACCATACAAAACTTGGCTTCGGTTAGAGCCGAACGAGAAGCAGCATTTTACTTTCGTCAAAGAGCCCAAGAAGAAAGGTTCCATTTACCACTTCTGCCAACCACAACTATTGGGAGTTTCCCGCAAACACAGGAAGTACGTAAGCAGCGTCTACTGTGGCGTAAAGGTGAGTTAACCGATGCGGAATATGAGGAATATATCAATCTTGAAATTAAAAAGTGGATTGAAATTCAAGAGAAACTTAACTTAGACGTATTGGTTCATGGGGAGTTTGAGCGAACCGATATGGTAGAATATTTTGGTGAGAAATTAGCAGGGTTCCAATTTACAAAATTTGGTTGGGTGCAGTCCTATGGGTCACGTTGTGTGAAGCCGCCGCTTATCTACGGGGACGTGTCATTCCAAGGACCGATGACAGTCAAGGAGACACTCTATGCCCAGTCGTTAACACTGAAACCGGTAAAAGGGATGTTGACAGGGCCCATTACAATTCTGAACTGGTCGTTTGTTCGCGATGATATTTCACGCTATGAGGTGGCTAATCAAATTGCCCTTGCCCTTCGAAAAGAAGTAGAATTATTAGAGGAAAATGGAATCCACATGATTCAAGTGGATGAACCGGCATTGCGTGAAGGGCTGCCGTTAAAACGTGAAAATTGGGAAAGTTATTTGAATGCAGCTGTTTATGCATTCAAACTTGCTACCGCCTCCGTTCAAAATAAGACACAAATTCATACACATATGTGTTATGCCAATTTTGAAGATATTATTGAGGCAATCAATGCGCTCGATGCGGATGTAATTTCTATAGAGACATCTAGAAGCCATGGTGAATTACTTTATGCATTTGAAAAGAATACGTATGATAAAGGTATTGGTCTTGGAGTTTACGATATTCATAGTCCTCGTGTACCAAATCTTGAAGAGTTAACGAGAAACATTGAGCGTGCACTTCAAGTCCTTGATCCAAAGCTGTTCTGGATCAATCCTGACTGCGGCTTGAAAACCCGTGGGTTAGAGGAGACAGTGGCTGCCTTAGAGGTAATGGTGGAGGCCGCTGAGCTAGTGAGAGAAAAACTAGTGGTGAAAAAATAAAATACTTGTCAAAGTTTAAGTAGTATACTATATTAGTTGATATACAATATTTAGTGTTTATTTTTTGATGATAATACTAAATATAGATAATAACCAATGAAAATGGTGTCATAGAGACCTAATAGGGAATCTGGTGAAAATCCAGAACTGTACCCGCAACTGTAAATGCTGACGAAATAATCGTATCCACTGTCATTAGACGGGAAGGGATTAGAGTAGGCTAAAAGCATAAGTCAGGAGACCTGCCATTTTTATAGCGTGTTATCTTCTTCGGGAGGTGGGAAGATAGAACGAGGGTATTCTGACTAATACAGTGATACTGCTGTTTAACTAGATCAATCCACGTTTTATTAACCCATCTTCTCTGAAGATGGGTTTTTACTATTATTTGAAACAAGAAATTGTGACCAAGCGGTTGGGCGAAAGTTGGTAATGGGGAACAAAAGAAGATAATTGTTACCAAAGGTCGAGAAAAAAGTACTTAACGGACACAAAAGAAAATAATTGTGCTCGTTGACCAGTGAAAAGTGCACCAATGGTCACAAAAAAAGATATTTACGACCGAACTCCTCTAAATCTGGGAGTTCTGGTCACAATAAAGGGGTAATCATATGACTGTTAAAAATCATTCTGAAATGGATACTGTTTTAGAAGCCATCAAAAGAGCAAATGAAAAATATAAACTAGATACAACAAAGCTTGTCCAAAAAATAGCCGAATTAGAGGAATCTTCTAAATATGAACAATCAATGTTCTATGCGCTAAATCAAATCTCCATGGGAGATCCTAACTGGACCTTTCTTGCGGCAAACCTATTTTTAAATGATTTGTATCAAAAAGCTGCCAAATATAGAGGATACAATCACGAAGATAGATATGGAGATTTTTATACATTACTTACTTATCTAACAAAAATTGGAATCTACTCAGATGATCTAATAAATAATTATACCAAGGAAGAGGTTGAATCCCTAGATTCAGTAATAGATCCAGAAAAAGACTATCGGTTTAATTACATAGGACTATTTTTACTAGCAGACCGCTACCTAGCCAAAGATTACGAAGGAAATATTTATGAGCTGCCTCAAGAACGTTTTATGATCATTGCTATGACCTTAATGAAAAATGAACCAAAGGAAAAGCGATTAGCATATGTAAAAGAAGCATATTGGGCGTTAAGCAACTTGTATATGACTGTCGCCACACCGACACTTTCAAATGCGGGGAAAAGTTTTGGACAGCTCTCCTCCTGCTTTATCGACACAGTGGACGACTCACTTGATGGTATTTACTTAAACAATTGGGATATTGCCCGATTGAGTAAGGATGGCGGCGGCATTGGTATTTATCTTGGAAAAGTACGAGCTTTAGGGTCAGATATCAAAAAATTCAAAGGGAATTCCTCTGGGGTGGTCCCGTGGATCAAGCTGATTAACGATACTGCCGTAAGCGTGGACCAATTAGGCCAAAGGCAGGGTGCAATCGCTGTATACTTAGATGTTTTCCATAAAGACATGATGAATGGCTTTTTAGATTTAAAAACCAACAATGGAGACGAACGACGAAAGGCACATGATATTTTCACAGGGGTGTCTATTCCTGATTTGTTTATGAGGAAACTCGAAGAAGTTGATTCAACCGGCCGCAGCATCGGAGAGTGGCATACATTTTGTCCTCATCAAGTGAAACAAATTATGGGATGGAAGGATAAGAACGGTACGCCACTTGGTCTAGAGGATTTTTATGATGAGGAAGATGAAAAGTTCTTTACCGAAAAATACGAAGAAGCCGTTAGGCATCCAATGCTTCCAAGGAAAACCTATCGGGCGATGGATATTATGGCTAGAATTATGATTTCTCAATTAGAAACAGGGACACCTTATATGTTTTATCGCGATGAGGTAAACAGGAAAAATCCTAATAAACATTTACAAGGCATGGGCCGCACATCTATTTTTTGCAGCAATTTATGTACAGAAATTGCTCAAAACATGTCTCCGACGACAATTGTAAAAGAATATAAAGATGAAGAAGGCAACATTGTGATTGTCCGTAAACCTGGAGATTTTGTGGTTTGTAATCTCTCTTCTATTAACCTGCCAAGATCCATTGAAGTCTTGGCGCGTCTAATTCCTATTCAAGTAAGAATGCTAGATAACGCAATAGATCTGAATACCATTTCAGTCGGTCAGGCGGAAGCCACTAATAAAAAATACCGAGCGGTAGGCCTAGGAACATTTGGCTGGCATCATTTATTGGCGTTAGAGGGGATCTACTGGGAATCTGAAGAGGCGGTTTCCTTTGCAGACCAACTCTATGAAGATATCGCATACTATACGATTCGCTCTTCAATGGAATTAGCTAAGGAGAAAGGAACCTATAGTAAGTTTGAAGGCTCAGAATGGCAAACGGGCCGTTATTTCGAGCGAAGAGGCTATAAAAGTGAACGGTGGTCTCAACTAAAAAAAGAAGTTTCGATATACGGAGTCAGAAATGGCTGGATGATGGCCATTGCACCTAACTCATCTACGGCAAAAATCGGTGGTTCGACAGATGGAATTGATCCATTGTATGCAGTTGAATATGCTGAGGAGAAAAAGAACTTTAAATTTAAAGTAACGGCACCTGATTTAGATCACAACACCTATAACTATTACCGCCGGTCAAGACATGTCTTGGATCAAACCTGGAGCATTAGGCAAAATGCTGCCAGACAGAGGCATATTGACCAATCGATTAGCTTTAATCTTTATGTTCGTCATGACATTAAAGCGAAGGATTTATTAAATCTCCATATTGAAGCCTGGAAACAAGGATTAAAAACTACTTATTACGTAAGAAGTACTTCGCAATCAGAGATCGAAGAATGTGAAGCGTGTCATAGCTAAGAAGAGGAGGCAAAATCAATGATTCATACACCATTAACCAAAATTAAACTGTTAAACCCAGAATATCCTAATAAATCAACTGGAATCATAAATGGTAAGTCTTCAGGTCTGCTGAATTGGAATGATATCGCCTATCCCCAAATATACGATTTATATCAAACGCTACTAGCAAACTTTTGGAAGGCGCAAGAAATAAATATGCAGGATGATATCAAGCAATGGGAATTTTTAAGTGAAACGGAAAAAGATGTTTTCCTGCGTATTAATACGCAGCTTGCTTCTCTTGACAGCCTGCAAACACCGACCATGAGCCAGGTCATGGATTATGTGACAGACTCCAGCTTTAAAGCCATTTTTGCAGTCATTTCACAGCAAGAAGCAGTTCATAATGAATCCTATTCATATATACTAAGCTCATTAGTTCAGATAGGAGAACAAAATGAACGATTCAATCAAGCTAAACTGGATCCGATTGTGAGGAAGAGAAACCAATTAATTTTGGATGCTTATGAAAATTTTAGAGAGAAACCAACACCACAATCGTTATTTCAATTATGTGTAAACTCCATTAATCTTGAGGGTATTTACTTTTATGCAGGTTTTGCTTTCTTCTACCATTTAGCTAGACAGCAAAAAATGCTTAAAACCAGTACAATGATTAGTTATATTCAACGTGATGAAATGCAGCATGCCTATTTTATTGCCCAGTTTATTCGTATCCTTTTAACTGAAAATCCTGAATTGCACACGGAAGAGAATATCAATTATGTATATCAAACAATTGCCCGGGCTGTTGAACTTGAAAAAGAATGGGCCCACTACATCTTAGCTGATATAAAGGGAATTGATTTAAAGGAATTCGAAGAGTATGTGGAGTATCTTGCCAATAAACGGTTAAGGCAGTTGGGATTGAACAATCTTTATCCTGAAAAAATCAACCCTATGCCATGGATTCAAGTGTTTGGCGATGACATGGTTAATGAGACAAAGTCGGATTTCTTTGAGCAAAAATCAAGGACCTACTCTAAAGTCTCACAGTCCAATGGGTTTGACGAGTTGTAAGATGAAGATAGCGATTGTCTATTCATCCGTAACGGGAAATACGAAAGAATTAGCCGAGGTTATATATCGAAACTTTCTTGGTTATTCATTAGATGTGATGATTTATAGAATTGAAGATTTTTCTCCTGCCTATATAGACAGATTTGATGTAGTCGTGGTAGGCACCTATACATGGGGAGACGGTGAAATACCTAAAGAAATGCGGAAACTTTATTACGCGTTTGAGAAACTTGGGAATAAGAAAATCATTTCGGGAGTTTTTGGAACAGGGGATAGCTTTTATCCTAAATATTGTGGAGCAGTCGATTTATTTCGTGACATGCTGTACGTTCGCACGAATTTAACTGCGACATTAAAGGTTGAACTTCTTCCTCAAATCCAGGACCTCCAGCGCAGCCAAATGTTTGTAGATTCCATTCTGAAAAGGGCTGACAAATTAAATAACAGCTTCAAAATGAAGGACATTCAATATAAATAAAAGGCAACAAAAAGGATAAAACCAAAAAGGTTTTATCCTTTTTGAATGTTTCAATTAAGGCATGTTGGTCCAAAGAGCCGCTGCTTTGGGCTCTTGGTTATTCTTGCGATGTATGTAAAATACTATAGACCACTCCATCTACTTCTGGTAAGTTGTTTAAATCGCTTAAAAAATAGAAGACTTCGTACTCCCATTTATCTGGATTATAAATAACTAAATATTCTGTGTGATCAATGACTTGAATTTTTCCCTGGATTCTTTCTTTTAAGTTATTTAGGCTTTCTTTTGGCTGTATTTCTCCTTTCATTTGATATACAAATTTATTAGTTTTAATGTTAGATGTTGTTGTATCAATTAGTGGAATACCTACATTTACTCGTTGCCATCCAAAAGAATTTAATATGTTGTCATAAAATCCTTCAAATAAAAACTTATTTAGTCCGTTGTTACCCTTCCATAGATATAAGGGACAATAACTATTTTGTAGATTATGATGGATCCCTTTTTCTGTTATCAGGTATAGTTTAAATTTAAGCTGCTCAAATCCATCTGTTTTATGCCCATTTATTCTTACTCTTTCTTTGATTCTATTCATATCATAATCACTTGGTAAGTTAATTTTATACTGTGTAGCTATCATTTGGTTTTCTCCTCCTTTAAAAGGAAGTTGATTAATTTTATTAAAACATAAATTGTTAAGAACTGGGAAATATAAAAATTTCAGTACCCCAAAATACTGGTTAATGAGAATGATAAGGTTCACTCAAATGTAAATGCTTTAATACTAAATTGAATAATCTATTATAACTAAAACACGAACATTTTTATTTATTGACAAGCTAATATTCGTGTATTACAATTGATTTTGGGTTTGATAAAAGAATTATAAAATATGATTCATTTGGCGGAAGTGGATGAAAATCTTCACTTTCGGGAACTATTTTAATGACCATTTTAGGTATTAATTTTTCGAAATAGTTAATTAAAAAAATCGTAAGAACCTGAAATAAACTTAAATTAGGAGTGAAAGCTCAATGGAAAATGTATTTGACTACGAAGATATTCAGCTTATACCAG
This sequence comes from Neobacillus cucumis, assembly GCF_002860255.1. Classification (GTDB taxonomy): domain Bacteria; phylum Bacillota; class Bacilli; order Bacillales; family Cytobacillaceae; genus Neobacillus; species Neobacillus cucumis_A. The sequence continues at coordinate 72,719 of NZ_PGVE01000088.1, read as the reverse complement.
CAAAATCGATTGTAAATAGCCGCTCTGAATGTGACACAACTGTTACCTTTGGTGGACGTACCTTTAAACTGCCTGTGGTGCCTGCAAATATGCAGACTATTATAGATGAAAAGATTGCCATTTACTTGGCAGAAAATAATTATTTTTATATCATGCATCGTTTTCAGCCTGAGACGCGTTTGTCTTTTGTTAAAGATATGCAGTCTCGTGGACTATATGCTTCCATCAGTGTAGGTGTTAAAGAAGAGGAATACCGTTTTATAGAAGAATTAGCAGCAGAAAATCTTACGCCTGAATACATTACAATCGATATTGCGCATGGTCATTCCAATGCGGTCATCAATATGATTCAACATATCAAAAAATACCTTCCATCAAGCTTTGTTATTGCCGGTAATGTTGGAACCCCAGAAGCAGTAAGGGAACTAGAACATGCTGGTGCAGATGCTACAAAGGTTGGAATTGGACCAGGTAAGGTTTGTATTACAAAAATTAAAACTGGATTTGGAACTGGAGGCTGGCAATTAGCGGCATTAAGATGGTGTGCTAAAGCAGCGAGCAAACCTATCATTGCTGACGGTGGTATCCGTACGCATGGTGATATAGCCAAATCTATTAGATTTGGAGCAGCCATGGTGATGATTGGATCATTATTTGCCGGCCATGAAGAATCCCCAGGGGAAACCGTTGAAAAGGACGGAGAACTTTATAAAGAGTACTTTGGATCTGCTTCTGAGTTTCAAAAAGGTGAAAAAAGAAATGTGGAAGGTAAAAAAATGTATGTTAAATACAAAGGCCCATTAAAAGATACTTTGATAGAGATGGAGCAAGATCTTCAATCCTCGATTTCATATGCTGGCGGTAACAAGCTTTCAGCTATCCGCAATGTAGATTATGTGATTGTGAAAAATTCCATCTTTAACGGAGATAAAGTGTATTAAAGTTGTACAGCTTTTTAATGAACAGATTGTAAAAGTGAACCGGTCTAATAGGACTTGTTCACTTTTTATTTTTTTTGCTAATTAAGAGTTTTATAAATAATACTTATTCTTATTCATAAAAATATTGAAATTTTCTTATCGATTGAGTAGGAGTATGATGTCTGTATAGAAAATAAACGAAGGGACGGATAAAAATGTCATTTATTTTTAAAGCAATCGACCATATACAATTAGCAGCTCCTAAGGGAAGCGAACATAAGGCAAGACAATTTTTTAAAGAAATTTTAGGGTTTGATGAAATTGAAAAACCTGAAGAATTAAAAAAGCGTGGTGGAGTATGGTTTCAATTTGGAAACATTCAAATTCATATTGGAATAGAAGAACCTTTCTACCCAGCTAAGAAGGCTCATCCTGCATTCGAAATAGATAATATAGAAGCATTAAAAAGACATCTTAAACTAAATGGGATTGAAGTTATAGAGGATAATAATCTTCCGGGGGCAAATCGTTTCTATATTATAGATCCTTTTGGAAATCGTATAGAATTATTAGAATGGATTAAATAGTAAAAAACAAGGTGTATTAAGAGTCGGTCCTATGGCCGATTTTTTCGTTTCTTCATAGGATAGAAATTTTTTATCCATGTGCCCCTCATAAATTTAAATTTTGTTACGAACATTTATATATAGCCTATGGATAATTTGTAATAAACGGTTAATGAAAAGCTATTGATAAATGCCTCATTAAAATCAACTTTGAGTAATCATAATACAGGAGGAAAAAGAATGTCAGAAGGAAACTATCAATCTCGTGAAGAACGAAAACAAGCTGAAAAAGCAAGACAAAATCAACAAAGAGAAAATCAGCAAAGAGAGAATCGTAAACCGAAAAAAAACTCCTTGTTGAAAAAAGTGATGATTATCTGTCTTGTGCTTGGACTCGTTTCAACTGGAGCTGGAGCCATAACATTCGCTTCAATGATTAAAGATGTGCCAAAGTTGGATTCTTCAAAGCTAGTAGATCCGCTTTCGACAAAATTCTATGATAAAAACGGAAAGTTTCTTTATGAATACGGGAAAGAAAAGCGAACAAAAATTGCCTACAGTCAAATTCCAAAAGTGCTGGAACACGCATTTGTTGCCACTGAGGATTCTCACTTTTATGAGCACCATGGGATTGATATAAAAAGGACTGCCAAGGCTATTTTTGTAAACTTAACCGGAGATTTTGGATCACAGGGCGGCAGTACCATTACTCAGCAAGTCATTAAAAACTCATTTTTGACTCCAGAGAAAACCTTAAAGCGGAAAATCCAAGAATGGGATCTGGCATATCAGTTGGAACAAAAATATTCGAAACAAGATATTCTAATGATGTATTTAAATAAGATATACCTTGGCAACCGTTCATATGGAGTAGCCGCTGCTGCGAAGAATTACTATGGGATTGAGGCGAATGATTTAAAAAATTTAACTCTAGCACAGGCAGCGATGTTAGCCGGATTGCCGCAGAGTCCGAATAATTATGATCCGACCAAGCCGGAAAACAAAGAAGCAGCCACCAAGCGTCGTAATATTGTCTTAAGCTCCATGCTTAGAGATGGATATATAACTGAAGAACAAATGAAGGAAGCATCGAAAGTTCCAGTCACAGAGGGTCTTGTCCAAAAAAATACTCAACAAAGTATGCCTTACGAAGCATTTTTGGACGCAGTTGTGAAAGAGGTAAAAGGAAAACTGAAGGATGTAGATATCAGCAAGGATGGATTATCTATTTATACTACTTTGGATCCAAAAGCCCAGGATTATGCAGACAAAATGATGAACACCAATGAAGTCATTGCTTATCCGGATTCGGATTTCCAGGGGGCTTTTGTCTTTTTAGATACAAAGACGGGAGAGGTCAGAGCAATTGGAAGCGGGCGTAACGATTATAAGGCTCAATTTTTAGGAAACAACTTTGCTGTCGATATCAATCGTCAACCAGGCTCCTCATTTAAACCGATTTTTGATTATGGTCCGGCAATCGAAAAATTAAAATGGTCTACAGCCCATATAATCGATGACCAGGAGACAACCTATTCAAATGGTCAGCCCATTTCAAACTGGGATCATCAATATCACGGGATTTTGACCATTCGCTCGGCTTTGAAAAATTCATACAACATTCCTGCGCTTCTCACGTTGCGAGAGGTTGGCCTTGATAGGGCAAAGAACTTTGCTGAACAGCTTGGAATTTCATTTAAAAATAACCAAGTATATGAATCCTATTCAATCGGAAGCAATACAGTTAGTCCATTAGAGATGGCAGGTGCCTATAGTGCATTTGGAAATGAAGGAATATATAATAAACCCCATTTTGTCCAAAAAGTTGTTTTTCCAGATGGGACAACAATTAAATTTGCAGAGAAGTCTAAACGAGTCATGCAGGATTACACAGCTTATATGGTTACGGATATGTTACGTACAGTTGTAAATGATGGAACAGGTACTACGGCAAATGTCCCAGGATTGGATGTTGCTGGAAAAACAGGGACAACCAATTTTGATTCAAAAACAAGAGCAAAATTTGGATACCCAAGCACTGCGACCAATGATAGCTGGTTTGCTGGATTCACGCCGCAATACACCATGGCAGTCTGGACAGGTTACGCGCAAAACGGTCCAGGTAACTATATGGCCGGAAATACGACAAAAATTGCACAGCTTATGTTTAAGAGAATGATGCAATCATTTGGTACAAATTCAACTAATTTTCAGCAGCCGGATAGCGTATACAGAGTAAATAATGAACTCTATATAAAAGGGAACGATTTAGCAGAAATCCCTCCTAAACCTAAAAAAATCGAACAAAAAACAGCGCCTATTACTAATCCTGGCAAAGAAAAAAAAGATAAGCCAGAAGAATGGAAAAAACAAAAAGACAATGGAAAAGGCAAAGGAAAAGGCAAAAATAAACATGATTAAAGAAACATGGGGACGGTTCTCATGCTTCCATCGACCCAAGAACGAAATAGAAATCTAATCTTGTTTTTACGAATTGAATAAGAAAATAACAGCCGGTTGATTCAGCTAATCTATTTTTATTGAGATTTTCAAGCTGTCAACCGGCTCTTTTTGCTGGAGGTTTCTAATAGGGGATTGGGAAAAAGTATTAGACTTTTACGTTGATGTCTAATGTCATTTAAAAGGAAGGTAGTGAAAAAGAATTTCCAAAATTTTATGATTAAATAAACTTACGAAACCTAATGAGATAAATATTATGGCAATGATCCAACAATAAGGGGCAGTATCTTCAGTTAGGGCATGGTTCCAAAAGTACCATCCTAACAAAATAAATAGGATTCCAATTACAATAACCATTAATGCTGCTAACAAAGTAAATCACCAACCTTTTTCACATATTATTATTTTCCTGCTTGTCTGTTGAATAAGAAGGTATGAAAGTTGAAGGTTGGAGCACAATCGATAAAATATAAAAAATATTTAAACATTTGCTTGACTTCAAACATGAACTAAACTAATATTTATTAACAAATAAAGGCAATGAAGAGAAAAAGTAAAATGATTATGTTTTTCCGCAGAGAGCTTCGGCAGCTGAAAAGAAGCAAAAACAGTCATTTGAACAATGGTCTCTGAGCTTCGTACTGAACATACAATTTGTATTAGTAGGATACGACGAGTTTTGGCACTCGTTATCAATGTCACAGTATAAGAGTAGTTTTTATAACTCCGTACTTGCTGAGGCAAATGGTGTGAGCCATTTGTGAAATAAGGTGGTATCACGTGGTCATTCAAACCTCGTCCTTAACTATGACAGTTAAGGACGAGGTTTTTTTGTTTTTATTTTAAAACTATGGAGGGATTCGTTATGAGTATTTTTATTGGTGGTGCCTGGGCATATGCTAACGGCTCATTACACCTTGGTCATATTTCTAGTTTGTTACCTGGTGATATTTTGGCAAGATATTACCGTTTGAAGGGAGAGAAGGTTTTATATGTATCCGGAAGCGATTGTAATGGAACGCCGATTACCATCAGGGCCAAACAAGAAGGCCTAACTCCAAAAAAAATTGCTGATCGTTATCACCAAGAATTTGAAGAATGTTTTTCTAGATTAGGATTTTCATACGATACCTATACAAGGACAGATACCATACATCATCATAAAATCGTTCAAGAAATATTTTTAGACTTACTTGAAAAGGGTCTTATTTACAAAAAAGAAAAAGAGCAAACGTATTGTGAATACGATCGGCAATTTTTACCGGATCGATATGTTGAAGGGATTTGTCCGAATTGCGGTGCAAATGCACGTGGAGATCAATGTGATGTTTGTTCAAGTGTCTTAGAACCACTTGAATTATTGGACAGAACATGTAAAATTTGCGGAAATCCACCAACGACAAGAAACACAGAGCATTTTTACTTCTCATTAAGTTCTTTTCAGACTACATTGGAAAAGTATACGCAAGAAGCTAAAAATAAAAATCTATGGCGTGAAAATGCCATTTCATTGACGGAAAGATATTTAAAGGAAGGTTTACAAGACCGAGCAGTCTCAAGAGATCTGCCTATTGGCGTTAGTGTCCCAGTAGCTGGCTATGAAGATAAGAAAATCTACGTTTGGATTGAAGCTGTTTCAGGTTATTATACAGCCAGCAAGTTATGGGAGAAAAAAGCGAAGAAAAGTGACTCAACTTTTTGGGAGTCTAATGCCAAATCATATTATGTCCACGGAAAAGATAATATCCCTTTTCATTCCATCATATGGGCGGGAATCCTGGCTGGGTTGGGAAAAGAACCCTTACCAACGCATATTGTTTCGAACGAATATCTAACTCTGGAAAAGAAAAAATTATCTACGAGTAAAAATTGGGCTGTTTGGGTTCCGGATATTTTGGAAAGATATGACCCTGATTCCATCCGCTACTTTTTAACCATCAACGCTCCAGAAAGACGAGATGCTGATTTTTCTTGGAAGGAATTCATTTATAGTCATAACAGTGAATTATTGGGGGCCTATGGAAACTTTGTTAACCGTACATTGAAGTTTATTCAGAAGTCATATAATGGGTTTATACCTGAAAAAGACATAAGTTCAGTTATACAAGAGAAAGTGAATCGTTTATTTGATGAAGTAGGCCTCTGCATTGAGAGTTCTTCTTTCAAACAAGGATTAGAAAAAGTTTTTGAGTTGGTTAGGTACGCAAATAAGTATTTTGATGAACAGCAGCCTTGGAAGCAAATACACGAAGATACAGAGTCTTGCAAACATACGCTGGCAAATTGTGTCTATCTAATTGGTAATCTCGCACATATATTGACTCCTTTCCTTCCTTTTTCGAGTGAAAAGATTAAAAAAATGTTAAATACAACGGAAACAAACTGGAAGTCCTTTTTAGTTAAACCTATAATGTTGTCAAATGTGGAACCATTATTTACACGTATAGATACAGCAAGAATTAAAGAAGAGCGTGCTAGATTAAATAATCAGGCAGTTTAAAAATAAAATAGTATAAATCAACTTTTTCGAGGTGAATAACAGTGAGAACGGAAGAAGAAATGTATGGTTTGATAGTAAAAATTGCTCAAGAAGATGAGAGGATACGAGCTGTCTATATGAACGGCTCAAGAACCAATCTTAATGCCCCAAAGGATATATTTCAAGACTATGATATCGTTTATGTAGTAAAGGAAACAGCATCATTCATAAAAAATGAGCAATGGATTAAATTGTTTGGAGATTTACTTATCATTCAAGAACCTGATAAAAATGATAAGTTTATTCGTTTGGAGGAGGATTCTGTTAAATCTTACGGATATTTAATGCTTTTTACAGATGGAAATCGAATCGATCTTCATATCGAAACAAAAGAAATTATGTTAGAAAAGTATACTAAGGATACACTTACCATTCCTTTGTTAGATAAAGACAATATACTACCAAACATACCTGAACCTACAAATATAGATTATTGGGTAAAGAGGCCAACTGAATCACTTTACTTGAGCTGCTGTAATGATTTTTGGTGGTGTCTGCAAAACGTTGCAAAAGGAATATGGCGAGACGAACTGCCCTATGCAAAACAAATGTTTGAAAATATTATTAGGGCTAGGTTGGACGAAATGGTTTCTTGGTGGGTTGGCTCAAACTATAATTTTCAAGTATCGACGGGAAAAATGGGCAAGTATTTTAAAACGTACCTTCCAGAAACTTATTGGGAAATGTACAAAGAAACATATTCTGATCATAACTATGATCATTTTTGGACGTCTATATTTGCCGCTTGTGATCTATTTCGAATTATCGCTAAAGAAGTCGCAGAGAAGTTATTATTCACCTATCCAATTATGGAGGATAAGAACATGACTGAATACCTTGAACAAGTTAGACAATTACCTATTGATGCAAAATATATTTATTAAATCAGTTAGTATTACACTTCTAATCTTACTTATTTTCATCCAAAAAACCTTCCATTTTCTTTTAAATGGAAGGTTTTTTATTATTTCACTAAATGTTCAAAAAGATAAAACTATTTGTTATTTGCATCACACCATATTTTACCTCACGAATGTACAATCGAAATATATCCGACAAAAGAAATGAGGTGTGACTGATTTTTTTCATTTATCAATAACCCCTGGTAATTAAAAAAGAATGCATGGTTTAGGAGGCTGGTATATTGTTAAAGTTATTGGTTTTCGGTTTAATTATAATTACTTTAATCCTGGTAAGTATATTTATTGGCGGGCTGATGGATCTTTATAAACAAGAATTGGAAGAAAAAAAGAATATGGTCAGAGATGGAATAGAAGGTTATTTGGATCAAACCTTTGGATTTCGAAAGGTAAAAGTTTTTAAAACACTCATTGATGCCGATGGTTATGTCAGATATATGGTTTATTTGCCCCAGTTCGAGTGGTTCAAGTCACCAACTTATACATGGTATGAAGTGTATCAAACCCAAAGTGGTGGTTTTCAGCATATTGATGTTGAAAAATAATGTCTATCGTTTTCCAAGGAAAACCTAGGAATTCTCAAGGCTTTTCTTTAGTTAGTTGTCTTAAAAAAATATAGCTGAATGAGTTTGTAAAAACTCATTCAGCAGTTTAAAAATTAGTAATAATAAGGAAATGTAGAAGCAGGAGGTCTCCAGGAGGGATGACCATATGAAGCTTGTCCTGAAAATGGATGCGACATGAATGGATTTATATGATTTGGATTATGATTTGGATTATGATCTGGATTATGGCTGGAAGAATGGTGAGAAGGGGTATGGCTAAGAGTATAGTGGTTATACTGTGCCATACAACCCCCAGTTTGTCCAGGGTGAGGGCCAGTTGTAATAGTATGTGTCAATGTTTACACCTCTTTTCAAAGAGTCTTGTATTATAATATGAGTTTTACATAATTTAGTTACAATATAACTGCAGGGAACATACTTGATTGGAATAATGAACTAAAAAGAGGCAGGCTAAATAAGGAGCCTGCCTTTTTCTTGCATTTTCCCTATTTTTCAAATTGCTTTAAAGTATCAATCAATTCCTTTATGGCTTCATTTTCGTCTTCTCCTGAAACCTCTAAAGTAATTTCTGCCTGCTTTGGAATAGCTAACGATAAAACGCCAAGCACTGATTTAACGTTGACTGTCCGACCGTTATGTGTTAGAAAAATATCCGAATTAAATTGGGAAGCAGCTTGAACTAATTGATTGACAGGCTGAGCGTAAAAACCCGCTTTATTATTGATTTTCACTGTTTGTTGAATCATCGTAGTCCTCCTTAAATAACTTTGGTATCACCATCTTCTTATGTATGAAACAAAAACATAAAAAATGCATTTGTTTTATCGTTATTAACCTTATTTTAAAAATCAAAGTAAAATAAAAGGCTTCAGTTCATTGAACGAAAGCCTTCTTAAACCAGTTGTTTAATTATATTTTTATTTCTACGATACCACAAAAAAAGCCCTGCCCGTAAAGCATTATCAACAGCAATGGAACCCCAAACGGCTGGTAAACCAAATCCTAACTTCCAGGCAAATACATAAACCCCCAGAGTACGGATAAACCAAATACCAATAATAGTCACAATCATTGGGTATTTACTGTTACCTCCAGCCTGTACAACAGAAGTATCTACCGTAACAGAAGCTAGGAAAGGTTGAGAAATAGTATCTATAAACAAGACAATCATCACTAAATGAATCACATTTTGATTGTGAGTAAAAAATCTACCTGTCCACGGGCTAGTACATGCCAAAATGGCTGTTAAAACGGTCATAGATAAAGCGGCTTGAAGGTAGCTCCATTTTCGATATGCTTGCACTTCTGACCAATTATTTCTACCGATCGCTTGGCCAATTAGAGTACTCGCTGCTACTGCAAATCCTCCACCTATAGTAGAAGAAAATGTTGTAATTGTACCCGCGATGTTATGCGCAGCATAGACCTCTGTTCCCATCCGGACAATGAGTCCAAAATAGATGACCTGTCCTAGTCTCATTGATAACCTTTCAATCGTAGCAGGAACCGCAAAATTTATCATGCGGCGTGCCAATTTACCGATGATTTTAAAATCACTTCTTGTTAAAGCAATGGCAGGGATGCGTTGGGATAGGAGAAATAAACGAATAAATCCAAATATTCTCGCAAGAATCATTGCTATTGCAGCACCAGTTAATCCCAAGCCAGCCACAGGGCCAAGTCCAAAAATTAAAAGATAATCAAGAAATACATGGACGATATTCATCTCTATTCCGACACGTAGAGGAGTTTTGGTATCACCGATGGCTCGAAAGGATGCAGATTCAGCTGTAAATAAGGCAATGAAAGGAGTTAGTCCTAAAACTACTTTAAAATAGATTACAGCTGTTTCTTTAAGTTGCTCGTTTGCACCAGTCCATTCTAATAATGACTGGGCAAAAATAACAGAAATAATAGAAAAAAGTAATCCGATGAATGAGGAGATTAATAGACCGTGAAAAATAACGGACTTACTTTGTTCAGCTCGTTTTGCCCCAAATGCTCTTGATAAAAAAATAGAAAGAGTGGCTGAAATAGCTGTAAATACTCCAATATAAGTCATATTGTATATATTGGTCACACCAACAGCATTAATAGCTAATAAACCTAACTTTGCAATAAAGAAAGAGTCGATTACTCCTAGTAAACTTTGCAAATAAGATTCACCAATGGCAGGTAATGCCATGCCTAATACTTCTTTTGCCTTAGTTGGAAGTTTCATTTTCTTTTCCTCATTTTTAAAAATTTTTGCGAGCTTATTTCATTTTCTCTCATTAAAAAGCAAATTTCCACTTTTGTATACTTATTCTTTGATGTTTTAAGAAGAATCAGTACAAACTCCTGAAGGATTGGGCTCTTTCTAATTTTAAAATTTTCACATAAATACTGGAAAAAGAATACAATGTGTTATATAATTACAAGTAATTAATTAATCTGTTATATAACAAAAAGTAAAGGGGAATGAAAAATGGTGAAAATTGATGCGATTGCTCGGAGAATCCTTGGTTGGAAGTTAAATAGATGGGATCGCTGGTATGATTATGAAAAGGGGAAATTCATTCACGAGTCCGACTTTCAGCCTGAGCAAAATATAGACCATGCTATGCTTATCGTAGAGCGGTTAGAGGAGTTAGGATATTCGTATCAAATTAAAGGACTTTCGAAGGTGTGCTTTAATGATATTTGCGCGACAGGAGATACGTTAGCTCAAGCAATTACTAATGCAGCCTACGAAATTGTTGAGCAGCATTCCTTTTTGGATAGCACTAGATTATGGCAGAAATTATGTTAAACTTCCCAAAAAACACTCATGATGATGGGTGTTTTTATTATTTTGGGTAAAATAAAATCAAAAAAGAAAAAGGTGTAATATGGATGTATGATTGGATTTACCAACATTTCATTAACTCATTATGGTTTATGGCTGCTCTAATGACCTTACCTTTTTTGTTTGGATTTTATGTTGTTTATAAACTTTACATGATTTCTAAGAAACAAGGGGACCAAAATAATCAAGGAGACCAAGGAAACCAAGGAAACCAAGGAAACCAAGGAAATCAAGGAGACCAAGGAAATCAAGGAGACCAAGGAAATCAAGGAGACCAAGGAAATCAAGGAAATCAAGGAAATCAAGGATTTAAAGGTAAACAAGCCAATCAAAGCAATTCAGATGGATAGTGTGAAGAGCAGACTGTTAATTTTCCAGAAGTAATAGCTTCCTTTTTTTTGTAAAAAAAGACCTTTGATTATAAAAATCAAAGGTAAAAGCGGCTTAATTGTCGAGGTTAAGCCGAATAATTAGGAGGTCTAAACTCAGAAGAATTTAAACAAGAATATATTAACATGATTTAAAAGTATTTTCAAAATTTATATCATTCGAAAAAATATTTATTATCTAATTTTATTTGATGTTGAACTAAAGGATAGAAAACGTTACAGTTATATTAAAATAACATTTTTGTTGACGCATTTCTAAACTATTTATATAATTACTGAGGAAAACAAAATAACCTCATATAATCATGGCAATAGGGGCCATAAGTTTCTACCCGGTGACCGTAAAACACTGGACTATGAGGGAAAGCATTTTTTTATTTTGAGTATCGGTTGTTTTATGCCGTCCATTCCCCGTACTCAAGCTTTCTCTCTGGAAGCTTGAATACGGGGTTTTTTGTGATTATATTAACCAAGGTTTTGGAGGAAAAACAACATGAAAAAGCATCAAATTGGGTTGGGATTATCGCTTATCCTAGCAGCAGGGACACTCTTAGCTGCATGTGGTAAGACTTCAGACAACAAACAGGATAATACAAGTGGGAACAAAGGGTTTTCTGTAGGAATGGTTACTGACATCGGTGGTGTAGATGACAAATCATTCAATCAGTCTTCATGGGAAGGTCTAGAAGCATTTGGTAAAGCGAATAATATGAAAAAGGGCAAAGGCGGATATGAGTACGTCCAATCTACTTCCGATTCAGATTATACGACAAATCTAAATACACTATCTCGTCAAGGTTTTGATTTAGTATATGGTATTGGTTTCTTAATGCAGGATGCAGTGGATCAAATTGCTAAAGAACAAAAGAATACTAAATTTGCAATTATAGATTCTGAAGTTAAGGAGCCTAATGTAGCAAGCATTCTTTTCAAAGAGCAAGAAGCAGGTTTCCTTGCAGGGATTACAGCTGCAATGACAACGAAGACTAATCATGTCGGTTTCATCGGTGGTATGGAAAATGCAGTAATCGAACGTTTCCAAGCAGGTTACTTAGCCGGTGTTCAAGCAGCAAAACCAACTGTAAAAGTGGACGTTCAATATGCGGGTGCTTTTGATAAAGCCGAACTGGGTAAATCTATCGCTTCTAAAATGTATGCTACTGGAGCGGATGTCATTTTCCACGCCGCAGGGGGCACTGGTAATGGCCTTTTTAAAGAAGCGGTTGACTTAAAGAAAAAGGATCCTAATCGTGAAATTTGGGCCATAGGGGTAGACCGTGATCAAAGCGACATGGGGCAGGATGTTGTTCTTACCTCTGCGCTTAAACGTGTAAACGTAGCTGTGGAAGATACGGCCAAAAAAGCGAAAGACGGTAATTTCCCTGGTGGAAAGGATATACTTTATGGTTTAGCTGAAAATGGAGTTGGTTTAGCACCTATAAATAATAAGGCGGCTAACAAGGCGGCTATTGAAAAAGCTGTTAATGAATGGACAGACAAGATTAAATCTGGAACACTAAAAGTTCCTGGAACTCTAAAAGAATTAAAAAACTTTAGCGCTAAATAATTTAATTGTAAAATAAGTGAATAGAAGAGTGGCGATACAGCCACTCTTTTATTTATTTAGTAGCATTGTTTTATTTTTTTAGCTATGAATAACCTGTACACGCCCGACTTGTCCATCTGTAAGTCTCACTTTGATTCCGTGAGGATGGGAGGTGGATTTTGTAAGTATATCCTTCACAATTCCTCTTGTCAGTTTCCCTGTTCTTTGGTCGGCTTTTAAGACAATATCAACCGTCATTCCAGGCTGTACGTCTTTCTGATTTCGCCCGTTCATTAAACACCCATTTTTCTGCGGGTATTGCTTGGTTTTTTCGTTTGCTGGCTTCTCATTTTTTGCGTAGCTTGATCGCCATTTGTCACTCCCTTACCAGAAGAGGATTGGTTCTTTTTATTAGCAAGCTGCTGTTTCATTAGCTCTTGCAGGCTGACCTTTTTTTTAGATTCTTCGGTTTTATTATTTTCAGTCATAGGAATTCTCCTTTTGTAAATATGTATTGTTAGTACAGTATAATCTATTTTGAAGGATAGTGAAAGAAGAGCTAATGGAAATTAGAGCAGATGTAATTCCAAAGTGAGTAATCTATCTTTCTATTGAAAATTTTTAAGGAATTATTGGGATATTATGCTAAAATGTATAATCTGATTCACATTTTAAAAAGGGAGGGCTTTGTAGTGATTGTTATGCAAAAAGAATGTTTGGTTAATCATTTGCGTTATCTTATCCGATCCGCAATGGAAAAAGATGCGAAACAGTTATCTGAAGTAAGAGTGCAGATAGATGGTGAAACAGAAAATATGGATAGGGAAAAAGGCGAGGCATACATAGATGAACATGGCTTTAAACAGATTATTAAGAATGACACTGAAAGTCCGAATAATCTATTCTTAGTGGCTGAGGTTGATGGAAAAGTAGTTGGTTTTTCAAGATGTGTGGGAAGTCAGCTGAAAAGAAGCTCACACAAAGTTGAATTTGGAGTCTGTGTTTTAAAGGAATATTGGGGATACGGTATTGGTAGAAGTCTTTTAGAGGAATCGCTTCAATGGGCAGACGCTAATAGCATAAAGAAAGTAACGTTGAATGTTCTTGAAACGAATGAAAAAGCTCGAAGGCTTTATGAAAAGTATGGATTTGAAGTGGAAGGGGTTTTAAAAAAAGACAAACTTCATTCAGATGGAAAATACTATAATACTATTTTAATGGGAAGATTTAATGTAGACTAAGTTAATTTCCGAACTTATACAAATGAAAGAAAATGGTCAATGAACCAAGATCTCATTGACCGGCAAAATCTTAAATGTTTTTTAAATTAAAAATAAAGCGCTAACTACATACAAAACAATCGCGATCGCAGCGCCAATTATTGAAATCTTTAACTTATACCGTGCATACTCAACGAGTGGCATATCGAGAATAGACGCTGTCGTTATGGTGGTATCACCCAATGGTGATGTTAAAGCACCAAAGGCTCCGCTGGCAAACACAGCACCGACCGTGAGTGGAATCGACGCACCGGTAGAAGCAGCGAGGGACATTCCTAGAGGCATAAATAATCCCCATGTCCCCCATGATGAACCAATAAAGTAGCCTATTAAAGACCCAAGAACAAAGATAGTAACTGGGGTTAAAAAAGCCGGAAGAAAGGATCCTAATGTCGAGCTTATAAACTTTGAAAAACCTAAATCCTCTGCGGATAATGTCAAAGACCAGATGAGAACTAGTAAACTGATGGCCTCCATCATTTGGTTTCCTCCATCATAAAAATGGTACAGAATTTCATGTAACGGTTGTCGTCTTATAATGTAAAACACAAAAGACAAAACGAGCGTGATAAACACAGCTAAAAGCATAACAAAGGTGGCATCGGCCGTTGAAAAAGCATCAAATACCGTCTTTGCCCCTTTATCCGTACCGTCTTTCCACAATAGGAATAAAGAAAGCCCCAGGAGCAGGAACACAGGGAAAATTAAATGCCATGGCTGGGCTTTCACCAAGGACAATTCCTTTTGTATACCCGCCCGATGGAATTCATTCCCTTCGGCATCTAATTGTTCATGATCACATGATCGGGATTGATTTTTTTTCGAAGGATTCCAAAAGGTAAAGAGTATACCAATCACTAACATCACAATCGCAAAAAAATCAAACAAGATACTTAATAGAAAAACATGATAGGCAGACATATCTAATTGTAACTTTCGAATACTTCCTTCCACCAGGGAGACCATAAATCCTACAAATGCGGTGGCCACAGGTAATAGCACAATGACTGACTCTGTTGAAATATCCATCATCATGCCAACCCGTTGCTTCGGAACATTTATTTTTTTAATAAGGGATTTAACGACGGGGCCAATCATCATAATTCGAAACATAGGCATCATAAATGTGAAAGGGAGGGTAAGCCAGATGAGACCAAGCAGTCCGCGCTCTGTTTTAATCCTTACTCCAATCCATTCGGAAAATCCTTTGATTCCGCCAGATATATTCATCATGCCTACCAGTCCGCCAAATAAATACAGAAACCCGATAATTTTAATATTGTTTCCATTGGACAGGGTGGTGACGATATAAGATACCGTTTGATAGGCACCATGTAATACATTAGTCTGAACAATAAACGCCCCGGCCAGTAAACCAACTACAAGCCCCGGCAGGATGTTTTTTAGCCATATGGACATGGCAATGACAATAATAAAAGGTAACAGAGAAAGCCAAGTATGCTCCAAAGTCTCTTCCTCCGGCAATTGATCTTAAACTATTTGTTTATTATTGCCAAGGTGGTGGACAATATGTTAAATATTTTTTGCTGGAGACAAAAAGAAGTCACACAAAAAAGCCCATATCTTACAAGAGATACAGGCTTTTGTTCACTTGATGTCTAATCTTTTTTCATTCTTCCCGCTTTTTTGGCAGCCTCTTTTAAAATAACTTCTATTTGGGCGTTTACACTTCGCAGCTCATCTTCGGCCCATTTTTCCAGTACTTCGTATAATTTTGGATCAATTCTAAGCGGAAAAGCTTTTCTTTTACTCATTTTCTACACAACCTTAATAAATACTTCCGGTATTAATGATTGGTTGTGTACCTTTCTCTGAAACAATCGCGACCATCAGGTTATTGACCATCTGCGCTTTTTTCTCTTCATCAAGATCCACAATAGCTTGTTCGGTAAGCTGGTCAATAGCTGCTTTGACAAGACCGACTGCACCATCAACGATAACTTTACGGGCGGATAAAACAGCTTGTGCCTGTTGTCGTTGAAGCATAGCAGATGCGATTTCGGAAGAGTAGGCAAGGTGCATTATTCGTGCTTCAATCACATCTACCCCAGCAACATCCAGTCTTTTTTGCAGGTCATGAACAAGTACATCAGCAACTTCATCGCTATTTTGTCGAAGTGTTAAAGTATTTCCGTTATTCTCGAACGAATCATAAGCATACGTACTGGCAATATGACGAATACCGGTTTCACTTTGAATCTGGATAAATTTTTCATAGTTTTCTACATCATACAATGCTTTGGCAGCATCTCTAACTTTATAGACAACAACAGCCGCAATTTCAATTGGATTACCTTCTAAATCATTAACTTTTAATTTCTCACTGTTAAAGTTGGTCACACGTAATGAAACACTTCTCTTAAACGTAAAGGGGATAGTAGCCCAAAGACCCTGATCGCGAATAACGCCAAGATAGGTACCGAAGAACGTTAAGACTTTAGCTTCATTTGGCTGAACAATGGTTAAACTTGTGGCAATAATTAAACCTAAGAGAAACACTAATACTCCACCTATTTTTTCAGCAATAGCAGCTCCGGTAACGATCAGGTAGATACCGAAACCAATACAAACTAGAGCGATGATCAACGCGGCAAAGCCATTCATTTTAATAATTGATTTTTCCCTCATTTAAAACCCCTCCCAAAAGGTAAAAGTGATATAAAAGTGATATCACTTTTATATCATTATACTATGAAATATAGAGTTAGTGAATATTTACCAAACGTTCTCTTTTACTTTTTTTTGAACTGCTTATTTATTCGATTAAATATCAAGGGAAAAAGGATTTAGAGGTATAAATAAAGAATTTTGTAATAATGTGAATTTAGAGTTACCTATAAACTTTATGGGAGGAGTACTTTGTGGACGAAAGATATCCTATTGGAAAATTTGATTTTAACGGTGAAATGACAAATGAAGTAACTAATGGTTGGATAAAGGAGATGGAAGAATTACCAGGACTTTTAAGAGATGCTGTAAAAAATCTCTCTAATGAACAGCTTGATACTCCATATCGTTCTGGTGGATGGACGGTTCGACAAGTAGTTCATCACCTTGCGGATAGCCATATGAATGCATATGCGCGTTTTAAATTAGCCCTCACCGAAGAAACTCCAACCATCAAACCTTATGAGGAAGGAAAATGGGCAGAGCTGCCCGATAGCCAATTACCAATAGAAGTTTCATTATCTCTTATTGATTCGTTACATAAACGGTTAGTTAGTCTTTTATATCATCTAAAGGCTGAAGATTTAAAAAAAACATTTATGCATCCAGAGTCAGGTGAAGTTTCAGTAGGTAAAAACATCGGCCTTTATGCTTGGCATGGCCGACATCATCTTGCACATATAACCTCTTTAAGTAGCCGAAAGGGCTGGTAGAGATTTCATGGTAAATGAATAAGAAATTAAATGGGGTGAACGAAAAAATGGAGGAGAATAAAAAGATTAGAGAAGAAGTTTTACATTCTGTAACTGGTTTGACAGATGAACAGCTAAATACTCAAGTACATGAGGGTCGTTGGTCCATTATGCAGGTGCTTCATCATCTATATTTGCTGGAGCGGGCCATTACTTATGCGATTTCAAACCAATTGGCAAATGGAGAGTCAAAGAATGTAAGTGATAAACCGATTCATTTAGCAGTTAACCGTTCAACAAAGGTAAATGCGCCTTCTGTTGTGCAGCCGTCGAATAAATTTATTTCGTTAAAAGAAATGAAGGAAAAGTTATCTCAATCACGAGAGGCATTATCGAAAGTGATTAATACAGCTGACCCATCATTATTAGAGCAGCGGGCCTATCCACATCCAATCTTTGGGGAATTAAGCTTAAAACAGTGGATCCCACTCATTGGTTTACATGAAAAAAGACATCTTGCACAAATTGAAGAATTGAAGGAAGAACTTACCTAGAATTTGGTTTAGATGAAATTTAATAATAATAAGGAGGTTTTAAACTTTAAATTAAAAGGAGGAAAAAGTTTGGCACGAGACAACTCTAACTCCAAATTTGCGAAAGAATCTTCTAAAACTGGTGAGGTCAACCAGCCTTTGATGTCAACAGGGACAACTGAACCTAGTTTTGATTGGGTTCCAAATGAAACAAATGCAACTACTGCCCCGAATATTGGGGATACGGTAATCGGTGAAAAAGAAAGAAATGGCAGTAACGACATAAAATGAAATCCTATTTGAAATGGACACTATACACTTAGTGTCCTTATTTTTGTAAAATACCAACTGCCAATAGGAGGTATCAATGAAATTTTGTTGAACTTGTATATAACAGACAAAATTTCATTTCTAGGTGGTGGGGAAATTGGAGGAAATCCAATATGCTTTTATAGATGAATTTGGTGACTATCGTTTTGATTTTGAAAGGGGTAATGGATCAACAAACTTTATTATTGTCTCTATTCTTATAAAAGAATCAAACAAAGAGCGGATTGAAAGAGAGCTCAAGCAGATTAGCCAAGAGTACTTTCAACCTGGAGAAATTGACCCAAACATCATTGAACAGAACCCAAACAAAACGATGCAGTTTTTAAATGATATAAAGGATTTACCATTTAGTGTGTATGCCTATGTTATTGATAAACGAAAAATAAGAGAAGATCATGGGATTCTGTACAAAACCCCATTTCTCAAATACCTAAATAGAAAAATTTATGATGACTTGAATCGAACATTTGAACAACTGGATCTGGCAGCAAATGTCCAAGAGTCCAAACTGTTTATTCGTGAATTCAAAACGTATATCAAAACACGTAATATTCCAGATCTATTCAATTATTCTACATTCGGGTTTAATAATACACATTCAGAAATTTTACTTCAGTTAGTAAACCTTATTACCAGGATTCTTGCAACAGGATATGAAAGGACTGCTTTTTCTAATCAATATCGTTCTTTTTCTAAAATCTTTAAAAGCAAGATTGCTGCCATTAACCTTTTGCCCCTAGACTACAAGAACTTTCTATTCGACTACCAAACAGAACATCATCATTCTAAATATGATGAAATAATTATCAAACAATCAGTAAATTTAACTTATAAATACATCGAAAAGCATCGAAAAAGTGAAGAAGAGGAAGAGAAACTTAAACTTGATTTTCTTAAATTTCTATTGTTCAATTTGAAAGAAAATCCGGATGAATATGTGTACACAGAAGAAATATTAGACAATCTTAATGCCATTCGAGATGTGAAATTGACTCCACATAGCTTTCGCTCATCCATTGTTTCGAAGCTGCGTGATAGTGGATTACTCATTGCCAGCAGTAATAAGGGCTACAAATTGCCCGTATCTCTTAACGATTTATATGATTTTGTAAACCTTTCGAGTCTGACTATTCATCCGATGATTCAAAGAATATCAAAGTGCAGGGACCAGATTCTTCTTACTACAAATAATGAAATCGATATTCTTGAGCAAAAAGAATACGATTATCTAAAAAGAATAATCGATTTTGGGAAACTTAAGATATAGTTTATTAGCTCAGTCATTTGGACTGGGCTATTGGTGTATTGCCTAACCCAATTTGGTAGTATTACTGAATTTTATCAAATATAATGAGTATAAGTTTTAAGTGAAAGGACTTATCCTATGACATTCTTAGAAAAAATTAAACCACATTTAATAAGTAAGGACCCCATAATCCAAGAAACAGTTCTTCATGCCCTACACGATTATCCGTGTGTACCCGAAGATTGGACAGTTGAATTACTAAAGGAAGCGTTTCAAAATATGTCGAAACTGACTTCCATTCTTATTTATGTAGAAAATCAAACCTTCAATGAAGAAGCAGTTAAGATTTTGTTGGAGAATATCCCCATGATGGACCCAGCTAGAGTGCATTTAGCAATGAATCTTATAGACCGTATTTCTCCGGAACTTGCACTAAAATGTAGGGGGCAGCTTGAAAAGTATATTAGTAAGGAAACATGGACGTTGTACGAACTAATCGTCAATGGGACGGAGGAAGAAGTATACAAGGAATATGGAGGGACACTATTTGATCTTGATCATGCAAAATCTTTCAATCATCCGTTATTTACTAAAGCAAAAAAACTTGCAGCCTGCATTGTCCGGAATGGCTGGGTAACTGAAAGAGAAATCGATTTGATCATAAAAGACGAATTAGAAGAAGACTGGTTTTCATTTAATGGAATTTTGACCGTTTATATGATTGGATTACTAAAATTAGAAAAGTATATTTCAACTTTAGCAAGTCTATTAAACCGTGATGATGATGTCTTGTTGGAAGAAGCTGCATTCGCGTTAATTGGTTTTCAATCGAATGAAGTTGTAAAAGAGGTTGCCCCATACCTTAGGAAAACTGAATCGATTATTTTTGCCAGTTCTGTAGTTGAAAATGTTAAAACGGATTTCGCCATCCAGGTTTTAAGAGAGGCATACCATGATGCTGAGGAATTAGATGATCAAGATTTACTTTTTGAGGCACTTTGCCATCAACTCTCTAAAGATGTTCTAACAGAAATTTCAGATCACCTGGAGAAGGAGTACACCTCAAACCTAGTCGATGTAGAACAGGCGGCCTATGGCTATTATTCCATTTTAGGGGAGCAGCACCCAGAGCTTAAGTTTTGGAGACAATCAGTATTAGAAAGAGAACTTGAAATGAATCAGGCAAGCATGCAAGTAACTGTCCCACAAGTTAAAGTAGGGCGGAATGATCCGTGTCCTTGTGAAAGCGGAAAAAAATATAAAAAATGCTGCGGGAAGTAGGAAGAAACTATTTATTTTTATAACAAAAAATGACCTATTCATCGTGTTGAATAGGTCATTTTACTATTAATACCCTCTAAAACATACTGCTCTTTTATAAACACACCAGAATCCGCAATACAAGTGTGTGTGTGATAGATAAGTTTGCATAATATCGCATAATTATTCAATCGAGTCAGCCTATAATATATAAATTACCTTAATATTCCTGAATGTTATTGAAAACGCTTTCTATTAAAATGGCATAAATATTCAAAAAAATATGTAAAAAAAGATTGTCAAACTATGATTTTTAAAATATAATCTAGTTATATAAAACGATGTAACAAAATATAACATGAAAATGAGAGGTAATGTGACGTGACTGAAACAGTAATTTCAAACTCATCTGTAGAAGCAACTTTAGAGCAAATCAAAGAAATTATCAAAGAAAAAAGTGTAGAACTATTACACTTGCAATTTGTCGATATTGAAGGGATTTTAAAACACGTCACTGTTACAAGTGCACAATTTGAAGATGTTGTCGAAGGGAAAATGATGTTTGATGGATCTTCTATCAAAGGTTTTTCTCCTATTAATAAATCTGACCTTTATCTTCAACCAGATTTAAATACATTTGCTGTACTTCCTTGGACAGTAGAAGAAGGATATTCAGAAGCTCGTTTCCTATGCTCAGCAGCAAATCCTGACGGAACTCCTTTTGAAGGAGATACTAGAAATGTTTTGAAAAAGACCGTAGAACGTGCAGCGGATAAAGGATATACCATTTCAGTAGGTCCTGAGTTAGAGTTTTTCTTATTTAAAAACGATGACAATGGATATGCAACTACGGAGTTAACGGATAAAGCGGGTTACTTTGAACCATCTCCACATGATCTTGGCGAGCGCGTTCGTTTAGAAATCTACCGTGCTTTAAAAGCAATGGGCTTTACTATTGAAGCTTCTCACCACGAAGTAGCAGAAGGACAACATGAAATTAACTTTAAATATTCAGATGTATTAACAGCAGCTGATCTTTCAACTACTTATAAATGGGTTGTAAAAACAGTAGCGAAGAAATTTGGCATGCATGCTACCTTTATGCCAAAGCCAGTATTCGGAATCAACGGTTCTGGTATGCACGTTAATATGTCCTTCTTCGAAGGAAGCGAAAATGCGTTCTTTGATCCATCTGATGAGATGCAATTATCTGAAAAAGCATACCAATTTATTGCGGGTGTATTAGAAAACGTAAAGGGCATTGCAGCGGTAACAAACCCGTTAGTAAACTCTTATAAGCGTTTAGTACCTGGTTACGAAGCTCCTTGTTATATCGCTTGGTCTGCATCAAACCGTTCAGCGTTAATTCGTATTCCAGCAAAACGTGGTCTTGCGACTCGTGTAGAATTACGTTGTCCAGATCCATCTTCTAACCCTTACTTAACATTTGCAATGATTGCATCTGCAGGTTTAGATGGAATTGAAAAAGGTCTTGAAGCACCAGCACCAATTAACGAAGACATCTTCCACATGAGCGAAGAACAAAGAGTATTCTTAGGTATCGATAACTTACCTGGAAGCTTAGCAGATGCAGTTAAGGAATTAGAAGCTGGGGAAATTGCTTTTAATACACTTGGCGAGCATGTTTATAATGAGTATGTTGCTATGAAAAAAGCGGAATGGGATAGCTACCGTACAGCCGTTCATACTTGGGAAATCGAGAACTATCATTCTAAATTCTAATTCTAAAATAAAAAGCGGGACAGGGCTAATCAAAGCTCCTGTTACCCGCTTTTTTTATTTGGTTTTGATAAACGTTGCCTCAAAAAATAGTAACTGTTTTTAGTAATTTAGTTATTGAATGATTACTAATTAACCCTTTGCTTGATTAGCCGCGGTTATGCCATGCCTTCTTAAATACGTAGTATCCAAAGATAAGAAAAGCAAGGATACCAATTAAGACAATTAGGAATTTAATAACCGTAACAATTAAACCGCCTAGACCAATGACTCCAAGCGCCGTACCAATCCACCCCAAATGGACAGATAGTATCCAAAATACCCCTGTTAAAAATCCAAGAAAAAGTGCCCAGGAAGAAGAATTCTGACTCATTTCATTTCACCTCCTGTCATCTGTTGTTCACCAACATTGTATGCGGTTTCTTTTTGAAATGTTTTATGAAAATAGAAAAAAAGGCAAAAGACCTAAAAAATAACTAAAACACCGAAAAACATAAACGCGTACAATAATTATATTAATTAATAAATAGTTCGTATTTTTTTGGAAATCATGCCTGAAATATGTAAAATGTAAAATATTATGGGCAAATAACAAATGATATGTAAGGAATGCAATAGTTTTGAAAATTGAAAAACAATACATATTGAATAACTTGTAGAATATAGGTATGAGGTAAGGATGTAAATTACATAAAAATAAAAAATTCTAAAAATTTACATAACTCAAACAAAGGATTAACTCGAACTTAATGTTTAGCTGGTACTGTTACAAGAGTAAAGCCAACACAAATAGGAGTGAGAGAAATTGAAAAAAGTAATCGTACCAGTGCTTGCCGCAACATTTACACTATCGTCTATGCATGGAGTATTGGCTTCATCCAATGAACCCAGTAAAATTAAGTCCGTTGAATTTTTCGGTATGAACGCACCGAAAACCCAGCAAGAAAAAGCGGAGTTAATGTATTCTAAGGCATCTGTGGAAGTGACATACAATAACGGAACTAAGAAGACAGTTCCTCTAAGCTATGAAACCTTGTTCAGACCTGGCGATGTGATTAACGGTAAAATCGCGGGAGTGACCATGAATGCCAAAGGACAAGTTATGACGAAATCCGATGGAACTCCGTATGTATCAACAGCACCTGATATGAATAGCTTGATGAAGGTCCCAGGGTTACCTGAGAATACATATTATCTGATTAGCCACTATGAATCCATGCCTAAAAATGAAAATGGACTAGAAAATCCAGGAACCATGAGTCTCAGCACCGTTAAGATGGATACGGCTACAGGTGAATTGACCGTTGTCGATATCAAACCTATTGATTTTTCAGCCGTTCATGGGATTTGGAAACCGTGTGCTGGATTATTAACTCCATGGAATACACATCTTGGCTCGGAAGAAACTGATCCAGATGCTAGAGCACATGAAAAAAATCCTTCTGCATCTGCCGTAACCAATTTCATGAAAAACTATTATAATGATCCAACTATTACTGGAAATCCTTACTACTACGGCCACGTTCCCGAAGTAACAGTGGACTCTAAAGGTGGAACAAAGGTGGTCAAACATTACAGTATGGGAAGAATGGCCTTCGAGCGAGTAAAGGTAATGCCAGATAATCGAACCGTTATTTATGGAGTCGACAGCAACCCTGGTGGAATGTTTATGTATGTGGCAGACAAAGAGAAGGATTTATCCGCTGGCACACTTTATGCGGCAAAATGGGTACAAACTGGCATGGAAAATGGCGGTTCGGCTAATCTTGAATGGATTAAGCTAGGACATGCAACTGACAAAGAGATAGAGAAGCTTGCTGACACCACCAAATTCAGTGATATCTTTGACGCAACAGACGATGCGGTAAAAGGAAAAGCGGAAGGATATAAAACCATCAAAACAGCAGCGAATGGCGGAAAAGTAGAGTGGGTAAAAGTGAAACAGGGAATGGAAACCGCCGCAGCGTTCTTAGAAACTCATCGCTATGCTGCATATCTCGGCGCAACTGTTGAATTTAATAAAATGGAAGGTCTTGATTTTAACGAAAAAGACAATAAAGCATACGTGGCTATCTCCTACCAGGAAAAAACGATGTTAGCTGACCCAACTGCCCCTGCAGATGATATTCAGCTTCCAAAGATTAGTGCAGGTGGAGTCTATGAACTTTCCTTCCAACCTAACAGAAATACTATGGATGGCAGGAAAATCAATAGTCATTATGTACCAGTTAGGATGCAAGGAAAGTTAATGGGGGAAGATCTTGCAACACCGGATGCAGAGGGTAATACTGCAAACGTTGATAAAATTGCAAATCCGGACAATGTTGTTTTTTCACAAGATATGAGAACCTTATTTATTGCTGAGGATTCTGATAAGCATGAAAATAACTATACTTGGGCTTACAATGTTGATACCAAAAAACTCTCCAGGATTTTATCCGTACCTGGCGGTGGGGAATCCACTGGTTTACAAATGGTCGAAAACCTTGACGGACATACGTATCTCATGAACAGCTCCCAAAATCCTGGATATGTTGGCTATCTTTCAGGGCTTCCGTTTATGGGGAAAGATAAAAAATAAGTTGATAAGTAGTCTTGATGGCAGTCTTGTTTTGCAAGGCTGTTTTTTATTTTATTAAACAACCACTTGACTTCCCGAAAGATTATATTCTTAAAAAGTAGTATATTAGATAGGGATGTTTAAGTGAAATGCTTAAGGTTAAGTAATAGAAAAAATCATCTTAGAGGTGCGGTTATGAGGGATATTCAATTATTTTTAAAAACGTTTCAAAAAGAGATGGACTGGGAAATATCGAACGAAAATTATAAGGAATCAAAATCATCCATATTAAATAACTATATGCTTCTTACTACTGAAGTCAGTGAGGTTGCGGAAGAATTTCGGTCGATTTTCAACAAAACTATTAAACTCGTAAAAGAGGAAGGTTATAGTGAAAATGAGGCATTCAAAACTGCTAAAGAAATGCATAAAGATAATATTGGAAAAGAAATATCCGATTGCATCGCCTATCTGGTGAAGTTCGCGAACTATCTCGATATTGATTTAGAGGATAGTTTTTACAGCAAAATGGAGGAAGTGAGGACAAGAGTCAATAAAGATCAGTAATTATAGAGATGGATACTGCACTTGATTTTTAAATATAAGTGTTTATCTGGTGGATCAGCTAGTGACTATTCAAGTACCATAATATGAAAACTCGCCGTCCATCCAAAACGGCGAGCATTTCTATCGTTTTTAAATAAAACTCCTCACATTATTATTCCTGCTAAACTTATATATCGCAATCATGAAGAACACAAGAGCGAAGGCCAATAAGGTTACCAGATTCAAGGACAAACTGCTAAGCGTATGTCCTTTTTGCAGCTCCGAAATGGTGTCAAGCAGCCATCTTTGCGGCAGAAAATCTGCAATTTTTTGTGCTGCCTTTGGCATAATTTCCACTGGCCAGAAGCAGCCGGCTAGCAAACAGGTAGGTGTCATGATTAGATTTTGCAAGGCGCTTGCGGAATTCGAGTTGGTGGCAAAGGCAGTAATAACCAATGATAAACCGACAGAGACAAGCGAGAAAAACATCATCACACCAATCATTTCCCAGAAAGGGACTCCAGCTGAAATGCCAAAGCCTTTTGTCATAACTGTTAAGGTGACAACCACTTGAATGGTCATAATGATCATATTGACAATCACATTAGATAGAACATACTGTTTACCGTCGATCGGTGCCGACATAATCCGGAAATAGGTGAGGTTTTCTTTTTCTTTTAAAATCAATTCAGAAAGGCCGCCTGCAGAGTTGAGCATGATCATCAGTAGAAAGCCAATCGTCTGAATGGTCATATCGTGGTTATTAGATGTATCTTTTAAAGAATGGGTAGATACTTTATACTTCGACTCTTGGTAATTTTGATAGAGAGTATTAAAAACCGTTACATCTCCATTGGCAGCAGTGCTTAAAGAGGAGAGGTTACCAATATAGTTGTTAAGGTAGGCCTTAATATAACTCGTGACCTGTGCCCCTTTAATCGAGACGATCTGCACCTCCGGCTTTTCACCGTTCATGATTGCTTGTGAAAAACCTCGTTCGAGGATAATCACACAATCCAAGGAGCCGGAAGAGATTTTATTTTTGACCTCAGATTCTACTAGTTTACTTGTCTTTACATTATTTAAACTGCCGATAAAACTGGCGGTATTTTTTGAAATGGCAGTCTGATCCAAATCAACGATACCAGTCTGGAGATAGGTGGGACCTGTTCTGCCGTATGCCAAGAAGGCAATGAAAATACCCAGTAAAGGCACAAGCACGTAAGCAAGGATTTTTCGCTTATTTAAAAAGATGGAACGTAATGAATTGGCCACCAGCCACATGATTTCTTTCATCCTAGAGCCCCTCCCGTTTTCTGAATGCAACAATGGCGATCAACAGGAAAACCAAAGCTATTCCTATATTTAATGAAATCGCAGGCAGTGCTGCGGTTAAATCATTGTTATAAATAATTTTTGTTAACGCATCTCTTGCCCATGTCAGTGGAGATAAATTCATCATGAGCTTCAGAACCCCGTCGGCGTTGTCAATCCTGAAATACGCCCCGCCAAAAAAGGCAGCAAGCTGCAGGACGACCATGACAATGGTTTGCATCCCTTGATCCGTTTTAATGATATAGCTGAGGCCGAGCCCAAAGCTGACGGCAAGAAACACGAGCGTGAATAGAATGAGCACTACCATTCCGGGATGACTGCCCCAATTGGCACCAAAAGCAAAACGGCTAAATGCCATTACTAGCAAGATGCAAACAAAGTTTATACCGATTCCTCCTAAAATTTTACCAAGAAAAATTTCCATTTT
This sequence comes from Neobacillus cucumis, assembly GCF_002860255.1. GTDB lineage: Bacteria > Bacillota > Bacilli > Bacillales > Cytobacillaceae > Neobacillus > Neobacillus cucumis_A. The sequence goes on along the minus strand of NZ_PGVE01000088.1, from coordinate 45,349 downwards.
GTTGATAGGTGCTATGGCGAGTCGAATGGCTGTGTTCCGTCTTCTTTCCCCTCGGATCAGTGAACTGGCGGAAATGGCACTGTATAAGGCGATCATTGTCGTCATTGCCATCGCATAATAATCCATGGATCCAGGTGCTTTGTCTGCATTTAAGGAGGTTTCTTTTACATAGTTTCTCGAGGTACTGGCCAAAATGGCTTGCATTTGTTCGGGTTTTTCCTTTGCTACCTCGGTAATCAAATTGTATTTATCGGTAAAAGCTGTCAGCATGCCTTCGACGATACTTGCTTGGATGCTATTTCGCTCGCTTCCGTAAAATTGAATTCCTCTATCTGTTATTTCCACATAGGCATCATAGTGATTTTGCTTTACTTCAAGCTTTCCGTTTGTACTTTCAGAAGCTTTTAAGAAATGAATGTCTTGCTTTTTGGCTTCTTTAATAAAGTTTTGGAAAGGGGAAGAGAAGCTGTTATCATTTTTTTCGATATATAAAACATTGATTTTTCCTATTTTAACAGTCCTGTCAAAGGTATTGGATAAAGCAGTTCCGAGAATCAGCATTAACACGATAGGGAAGGCCAGCATAAACACCAATGTCCTTATATCTCGGATATTGCGTTTGAATTCATTAAGAGCAATATTGATGATATTCACGATAAATTCCTCCTAATCTCTTAAGTTTCTGCCGGTTAAAGTAAGAAAGACGGTTTCGAGGTTTGGTGCCTGCTCCTGGAGTGAGCGGATTTCCATTCCTCTATTAATGAAAAACTGAATCATTTGGTTTAAGTTGTTGACTTCAGATTGGGAGTTAATTTTCACAACGTTTTCCTCGATGGAAATGGAATTAACACCTTTAATCTCCTTTAAGGGAGTTTCATCAAGATTTTCTGTGTTTTTCACTTCTATCCAAATATCCTTTGTATCCGTAATGATCGCTTTCAACTGTGCCTTTGTACCTTCAGCAATCACCTTACCATGATCAACGATGGCAATCCTTGAACAAATTTCTTCTACTTCTTCCATGTAGTGGCTTGTGTAAATAACGGTACAGCCCATTTCATTCAATTTACGGACAGAGGTTAAAATGTAGTTTCGTGATTGTGGATCGATGCCAACTGTTGGTTCATCCATAATAATCAGCTTTGGCCGGTGGGCAATTGCACAAGCGATATTCAATCGTCGTTTCATCCCGCCGGAAAAGTTCTTTGGATGGCTTTTTTGTTTATCTAGCAGCCCGACAAACTCCAGTGCCTCTTCGACCCGTTCTTTCAATTCTGTTCCTCTCATTCCGTATAATCCTGCAAAAAATCTCACATTCTCGTAAGCTGTCATATCCTCATAAATGGCCAGATCCTGTGGTACAATCCCGATGTTCATCTTGGCAAACTTACTATGTGTAGCAATGTTCTTGCCAAGGATATGGATTTCCCCACTGTTACTTCGTAAAAGACCTGAAACCATATTAATCGTTGTACTCTTGCCAGCCCCATTGGATCCAAGAAAACCAAAAATCTCACCTTCTTGAATCGCTAAGGACATATTATCAACAGCAATAAAATCGCCAAATTTCTTCGTTAAATTTTTAATCTCCAACACGTGCATAAAACTCACCTCATATGGGATGGTGCCTTTCGCGGTGCCTGACACCATTTCCTGTATTTGTAATTTAATTATAAGGAAAAGGGTGAACTAACATAAGTGCATTAGTTCACCCTTTATACATGAGAAATTTCATGTTTTTCATATGAATGCTTTCATTAGGCGAGGGGGAGGAGGGTGGTGACAGAGAATCCATTGGTTCCATCGACGATAACTGTGCCTTTTATGGAGGCAGTCCGTTCTTCCATGCCTACGATGCCGAGCCCTTTTACCACTTTGCCGGAGCCAATCCCTTTACCGTTATCGCGGACCTCGACCCGAACTAGCTTATTCAATACCTGAATATCAATCGAAATTTCCGACGCACCAGAGTATTTTAATGAATTCGTGAGGGCTTCGGTGATATTCTCAGCCATAATATTCCATTGAATAGGGGTAATCAAATCGATGTTTCCTTTGTAAACAAACGGCATTCGCAACTGGTGCTGGATGGAAAACTCCTCAATAAACAGTTTTAGGCGCTGCAAGCCAATTTGTTCGGTTGGAGGCTTCATATTTTTCAAGGTAATCCTAATATCCTCGATTCCTTCTTTTGATATGTTTATCGCATTCTGAAGCAACTCCACGGCCTTAGTCTGATCAATTGCCATAAGAGTTTTTGCTGCCTCCATTTGAATCAGCGCACCAGACATGGAGTGTCCGATGCTGTCATGAATCTGCTGGGAAATTCGGTTGCGTTCCTCTAAGCGATAGGTATATTCCGATTGCCTTATGTATTCTTTATTTTCATTAAGGCTTTTGGAGAGCCGCTGCATATCAACTCGCATCTTATCAAGCGTATTCTCATATTTAATTAATCTTTTCGAGTAATGGCTGGCCATAAAATACACTACAAAGCAGAAAAGGGCTATTAGTCCGTATATCGTCTGTAGCTGAGGGACAAGGAATACCGGCAGCATTCCCACTAACAACAACCACCACTTTTTTTCAAAAAATGGCCAGGCAATCTCATAAACATTATTTGGAATAAGCATTAAGAATAACGAATCCACTTCCCGAAACGAAATAAAAATGAGTACCATTGACACGAGATGAATGCCTCTCTTCATATTTTCAGATGGTACAAGATAAAGGGTAATATTCATACTGATATAAAGTAATATTGAAAGGACAATCCAAGCTAGGTTACTGGTTTCTGATTGGACATAGGAAAAGCTGAGAAAAAGAATGATAATAAGCTTGCTGAAAATGATCCATAATTCCATCATTTGGTCCTCTTAATCTACTGAGCCAGTAAGAAAGTATATGGCAATTTGTGTTCGATGCTCCAAGCCAGTTTTACCTAGAATAGAGGTAATATAGTTGGCAACGGTGCCTTCCGATATAAACAGCTCCTTAGAGATCGCCTTGTTGGAATAACCCTTTGCAATCAATGTCATAATGTCCATTTCACGCTCGGTGAACAGGCTGGCATCCACCTTGGACTCCGGTTTTGTATTGCCAGTTATTTTGGATTTAACCTTTTCGAGCACAACATCCTGCATAACAGTGTTGCCAAAGTAAACACTTTTAATGGCATCGCGGATCCGTTCCGGGTCAGTATTTTTCAATAAGTAGCCTTTTGCACCATTCTTAATTGCATCCATAATGTACTCATCGTCATCAAAGGTTGTTAGAATCATCGGTTTCGTCTTTGTTGTTTCCATGAGAACCTTGGTCGCTTCAACTCCATTCATATGAGGCATCCTTACATCCAGAAGCGCAATGTCCACATGATGATTTTGACAATATTCAACGGCTTCCTTACCATCATCTACGGTTGCCAGCACTTCAAATTCTCCGTAAGTACTTAGAATAATCTTCATGCCTTCACGAATAAACGAATTATCATCTGCAATCAAAATTTTAATATTCATATTACAGCAGAACTTGTCTGCCATTCACATCCTTAAATTGGTATTCACTAATTTAAACATAACAGAAAGAGGGTTTTTTGAGGAGTAGTTATGAATCAAAAGTTAAATGAACAAAAAGAAATAGGCTCAATTGGACAATGACCCAAACATACAATATTTATTGAAAAATATCCCTATTCAGTTGAAAGGAATTGAGGTGGAAAAATGGAAAATAAAAGGGAAGATTATGTATTAGATGATAGTGTACAACCATTTTGTGCACAAACAACTGATTTTGCACCATCATTTATTGCAGAAGCATATGACAATGTTGCTAAGAAATTCAAAGAGGTTAATCTTGAAAGTTATCGTGGAAAATGGGTCATTTTATTTTTTTATCCCAGTAATTTTACATTTGTTTGACCAACAGAGCTGGCAGCGGTCGCTGCTATTTATGATCAACTGAAGTATATAAATACAGAAGTCCTTGCAATCAGTACTGACAGTGTATATTCCCACAAAATATTTACTGAGTTATCTCCTTCTGTTCAGAAGGTAACTTTTCCACTATTAAGTGACCGAACACATAAAATTAGTAAAGCATACAGAGTGCTTAATGACAAAGAGGGGGCTCCATTAAGAGCAACCATTATTATAGACCCAGAAGGAAAAATAGTGACCAAATTCGTAAATCCAATGGAAGTTGGCCGAAATGCATATGAAATTTTAAGGGTCATTCAAGGGATACAATATGCTAGAAGGACTCAAGAAGGGGTCCCAGCTAATTGGGTTCCAGGGCAGCCTGGAATTATTAGAGATCCAAATTACATTGGGAAAATTTAAAGCTATTTAAATTTTCCTTATTTCTTATTAAAATAGAAAAATATAAATCTATGTTCAAGCTAGCTCCTTAAAGAAACTTGTCTCATTGGTATTGTATCCCAGTAAAATTAGAAAAAGGTGTAAGTTTATGAAAGATTTCCATTGCTGCGCTACATGCCAGCATTTTAAAGCTGAGAAAAAAGCAGAAGGAATGAAATATTATTGTAGCCGCTTAGGTTATGAAACAAAAACGAACTATAAATTTAATTGTTGGACTCCAACGAAGCAAGTGATTAACTTAATGAATAAGAAAAATCCTTCATAAAAGTACAGTTAAATTAATATTAAGGTGAAGTGTGGTTGGGGGGACAATTGCTAGGTATTTCCGTTCCGTTTTCTGCGTTATAAAGTCCATTTTTACATTTTAATTTATTGAAAAGTGATATTATTCACGGAATTTAGAAAACTAATAGATTAAAATCATTCTTAGTTATTCTTTAGGGGCTTTTTTCCTGGAAGATAATAACAATGAAAAACGGAGGGAACAAACAATGAAAAAGACGGATCTACCTATAGTATATTCGTGTTCTGGCTGTTCGTCAGCTGCCCAAACTGCTAATTTGATTGCAATAAAAATGGATCGAGAAAAAGTGGCAGAAATGTCCTGTATTGCTGGTGTAGGCGGTGATGTCAAACCATTAGTCCGAACAGCAAAATCAGGAAGAGAGATCCTTGCCATTGATGGTTGTCCATTAGCCTGTTGTAAAAGTTCTTTAGCGAGACATAATGTCCAACCTAAACATCATTTTGTACTTTCTGACTTTGATGTACCTAAGATAAATGGTGAAGACCCTGATCCAAACTTGTATATAAGTACATACAAACGCATTATAGAACTTACGAATAATATTTCTTAATCTGTAATTTTTAATGAAAACATATTGTAAAAAATTTATTACATGATTGATATTAAAGTGACAAGCTGTTCCCTCATATATTCTAATGCGGAAGAATTAATTGGAAGGGAGCGATGAGTAATGGTTTTTCTTTGGCTATTACTTGCGATCGTAGTGGTTGGAATTGTATTTTCCTTCAGGATGAAAAAATCGAGAGTAAAGCAGGAAGAACTTCAAAGCGAGGAAACAATAGAAAGGCTGCCAAAATTTAAATTTGACGAATAAAAAAGCATTTAAGAGTGACAAAGTGATACCTAAAAAAGGGGATACTGAAATTTCAGTATCCCTTTTTTGTGGAAGTTTCAGAAAATCAAGGGGTTTATATACCGTAGAGTTTTCTGATTTCACACATATTTAGTATAACTAAAATAAACATTTATATTTATTTTTCTTAGTTAATAATAGATATTTAGAAAAATATCTAAATAATTATTTACTTTTTTTTACTGTAGACATATTATATATTTAGATAATTATCTAAATAACTAAGAAGGAAGTTAGTTTCTTTACAGGAAAAGAGGGTTTGACATGAATGATGCTTTTAAGGCATTGTCCGATCCAAGCAGAAGGAAAATTCTCCACTTATTAAAAAAGGAAGACCTTTCGGCAGGAGAAATTGCTGACCATTTTAATATGTCAAAGCCAAGCATTTCTCACCACTTAAATTTATTAAAACAAGCAAATTTAGTGGAATCGGAAAAAAAGGGGCAACAGATAATTTATTCCTTAAATACGAGTGTGTTTGAAGATGTGGTTACCTGGTTTATGGATTTTTTGAAAAAAGATGAAGAGGGGAATTAAAATGAAAAGGCACTGGTTTGGTTTCTTTTTAATAGTATTGGTTGTAATTGGCACATGTGTATCCTATCCATATTTACCTGAACAGGTGGGAACTCATTGGAACTATAAAGGAGTACCAGATCGATTTGCTAATAAATCTTACGGATTATTTTTATTGCCTGCGGTGATGCTTGTTTTGTATCTTCTAACCATGATATTGCCCAAAATTGATCCAAAGAAAAGTAATTATGAACGATTTCAAGTTACGTATTTTCGTATTATGAACGGTATTCTTATTTTTCTATTCCTATTTCAAGCTGCGCAAATTACAAGCAGTTTAGGAATAGTGAATCCAAAATACGTAGTTCCAGAACTTGTAGGCCTCTTATTTATGTTTATTGGCAATTTAAGTCCAAAATTTAAACCTAATTACTTTGTTGGAATTCGAACACCGTGGACGTTGGCAAGTGAAGAGGTATGGAAAAAAACCCATAGATTTGGCGGGAAGGTTTTTGTTATCTCGGGTTTGTTGCTGTTATTAGTTCCTGTTATCCCAGCTGGAATCCAAGCATACTACTGTTTGGCAGTTATTGTAATTTGTATAGCTTTAATGGTTTTATCTTCTTACTATTATTTTATTAAAATGTAGGCCCCCTTAATTGGGGGTTTTTTCGTACGTATGACTCTCAAAAACATAATAGAGTCATAACATAAAAATTAATTTTTATAACAGATTGTTATTACTTTTTTAACAATATTCTTAATTTCAAGATACCGACATATTTATAGAGTAAAAAGACAGGACAAGGTGATCGTTATTTTTCAGAGATTAATGGCTACTATTATTGGGAGCTTTCTTTTAGGAATTGGGGTAAACGGATTTCTTGTGCCTAATCATTTAATCGACGGTGGGCTCCTAGGAATTGCATTAATCCTTCATTACTTCTTTGATTTTCAGACTGGCATTACAATGGTGGCATTGAGTCTTCCTATCTGTTTAATCGCCTCAACAAATGAAAGAGGGTATTTTTTTAGCAATTTACAAGGGTTGTTGTTTTCTTCTTTATTTATTGATTTACTTGCTCCCCTTCGTTCTCAAATTTTCGTTTCAAACCTTTCAAGTGCATTAATAGGAGGAGTAATTATAGGGACGGGTGTAGGTCTATTGCTTCGATATAAGACAAGTACTGGAGGAACGGACTTACTCGCTAAAATGATTTCTGGAATTTTTTCACTAAATATAGCATTTGTCATCATTTTGATTGATGGACTAATTGTTTTGGCAGGTTTTACTGTCCTGTCATTAGATAGCTTTCTATATTCTTGCTTGGCTATTAGTACGGTTGGTTTTACAACATCCTTGATTGATGGGGATTGATCTTGTTAAGTTGAAGAACATAAAAACAGGGAGGAAGACAAACGATTAACTACATAATTACAGTAAATATTGGAAATAGATGTTAAAATTGATATAATTCAAGAAAGATGATAAGGGAGTGAAATAAATGATTAGCAAAGTTGGTCAAATCATGTTGTATGTAAATAACCAAGATGATGCAGTGAAATTTTGGACGGAAAATGTAGGATTTAGTGTAATTTCTGAAGAAGATAATGGTCAGGGAATGAGATGGATTGAAATTGCTCCAAAAAAGGATGCAGATACAAGTATCATTCTACACAATAAGGAATTCGTTGCTAAAATGTCACCTGGATTAAATCTTGGTACACCTTCTTTAATGTTTTTCACAGAGAATCTCGAACAATTACATAATGAATTAACAAATAAAAATATCACAGTGGGAGAAATTGTTAATATGCCCTCTGGAAGAGTATTTAATTTCGCAGATAGGGAAGAAAATTACTTTGCAGTAATGGAAAAAAAGTAAGTTACATGAAATTTTAATTTACGTTTACCTACGAGAAGAACACCAATCAGTGTCGCGGGAGCCAGAATACATCCAACCTATTTCGGTAGGTAACGGCAGCTGGTGGTACAGGTGGTGGTGGAATAATGGGACCGATTAGTGGTGTATGCCATGGGTGGTAGTGAGGTAAAATGATATAATAATACATGAAAATCCTCCTTTTATCTAGAGTCACAGTAGACTATGACCGTTCACCTGCATATGATTGGATGGAAGCCTAGATCTGATAGTTTTATCTGAATTTTCTAGACTTATAACTAATTGCATCAGAATGAAACAACCAGCTGTCTTTAGCAGCTGGTTGTTATTGAGTGATAAAAGCAGGTAATTATATTACTCATTTCATAATTAACGAAATAAAGTCAGTTAGCCTATCTAGAGACGTTAAATTAAAATTGCACTTATGGCTGTACTGGCAAATATAATTCCCTTTTTTGGTAAATGTACCTTGTATCGCTCCTTTTTTTTCAACCAAAAACATTCCTACTTCTTCTAATTTATTACATATGGTACAAATTCCTTTTTTATTTAATGGTTTAAAATGACCTTGGATACCTATAGGCCTATTATCAAGATAGGTGATAATATACTTTTTTTGTGAACCCTTATCATCAAAACCCAAGTACGATAATTCTAGTAAATTGGCGGAATCTAATGGTGGAAGCTTTAATTTTTTCACCTTAGGCAATAATTTTTTTGCTGTTTGGAGTGTTACATCTTTAAAGGGGATAACATATACACGTAATTTTCTTAAAAATGCCTCTGCTTGTTCTTTATTTTCAATTTCTATAATTGGGTGGATTAGCAATCTTTTCTCGATACTCATCTCAGGGAACAAACACATGACCTTTTCGTTAGTTAGTGATTTTAAAGCCTGTAAAACAGCTCGATCATTAACGGAAGAGTGGGCATTGATCAGTTTTTGTGTTTGTTCTTTTATATAATGAAATTGATCTGCTCTGATAAATGGTTCCATTTTATTCACTCCTATTAATTCCTCCTTTTACTCTATATAAATAAGTAAGTGAATAAAATGGAGAGTTTGATTATGAATCAAACTCACCATACGAATAAGCACCGATGAGAATTCATCAGTGCTTCGTACGTTTATTTGGTGTATACAATTTTTTTGATGGTTTCGGGAGAAAGGCAATATTGGTCAGCCAACTGTTCAATAGACCTTCCATTTTTAAATAATTTCTTTATAGCCATATTGCGTTCATCAAGCATTTTTCTAGACCCTGAACGAATTCCCCATTTTTGATAGGAGTCTTCAAGTTTAGGAATATAAATGGTTTCCCCTTGTACATACTTTTGAATTTCTGATATCAGCTCATCAGGCAAAATAGCTGTTGCTTTCACATACGCCATTGATCCCAGCTCCTTATTCTTTAGTTTGAAAAATAAGGTGCAAAGCTTGGGTATCAGAAAAGCTTACTTGGGCGATTAATAAAATCCCCTCATGCAAAGTATCGCCTTTCAAATACCAGGCTTTGCATGAGTAGCTGAAGTAACCGGCGTATTGTTTTTTCCTGCCATTACATCACCCCCTAAAATTTTCATTTCCTACACATTTAGAATGAATTCCATTATATAAAAATTTATAAATATTTTCTATAATTCCATAATTAAAGGAAGGAACTATTCTTAGAAAAAGAAACATATCCTATTATATATATGTGTTGTAAAATTAAGAGCAAGAATTTATATATTAAAGGTTTAGATAATAAAAAATTACACTGGTGAGAAACAATGAAAATGATTGATGCCCATATTCATTTAGATCAATATAAAAATAATGAAATTGAATTAATCGTAAAAGGTTCCGTCTCGATAGAAGCAGTACTGTCAGTTTCTAACAATCTCGAATCATGTAAGCGAAATCTTGAATTATCTAAAAAATATCTTCATGTAAAGCCTGCATTTGGGTTCCATCCGGAACAAAGTTTACCAACTGAAAATGAGTTCTACATGCTATTGGAATGGATGGTAGAACATCGGGACGAAATGAGTGCAGTGGGAGAGGTGGGTTTACCGTATTACTTAAGAAAAGAACAAAAGGTATCAAACCTGCAGTTCGGTCAATATATGGAATTACTTGAGGAGTTTATTGTATCCGCAAATAAATGGGAAAAGCCCATTGTTTTACATGCTGTATACGAGGATGCCCCGGTTGTTTGCAATCTATTAGAAAAGCACTCAGTGTCCAAGGCACATTTCCATTGGTTTAAGGGTGATGAAAAAACGATTAAGAGAATGATTCAAAATGGATATCACATCTCTGTTACTCCTGAGATTGTATATAAAGAAAAAATTCAAAAGTTAGTTCAAACGTATCCTTTAGAGCAAATGATGATTGAAACAGATGGACCATGGCCATTCGAAGGGCCTTTTTCGGGAAAATTGACTACCCCTGACATGATGAAGCATTCAATCTCTATGATTGCAAAAATAAAAAATCTTTCAGAAACAGAAGTTTCTGAAAGAGTATTTGAGAACACAAAAAATTTTTACCTCATTTAATTGGTCACTAAAGGTAACCAATAAAAATTAGCATGGTGAATAGGAAAACGAGTATTTGACACTAACATGTTTGATATTCGTTTTTTTCGTTTTACAAAGCCCAATATACAACTGAACAAAGAATAGATTTCCATTGGGAGAAAATACTAACCAAAAATGCAGTGAAGGGAGTTATCATGCAAACCATTAAACCAATTAAATTAAGTACAGGAAAGACAAGCGCTAAAGAAAAATTAACATCAGCGGAAATGGGGAAACTTTGGGCAACTTATACGGGAAACAGTATGGCCAAGTGTGTTATAAGCTATTACCTTCAGCATGTTGACGATAACGATATTAAAACGCTTCTAGAGAATGCATTAAAATTATGTGAAGAGTTCATGAGTATATCCAAAGAAATATTCGAAAAGGACAACTTCCCCATACCAAAAGGATTTAGTGAAGAGGACGTAAACCTTGGTGCTCCTCGTTTATTTGAAGATGAATTTTATGTTCATTACTTAAAATATGCTTCAAAAGCAGGAATGAGTATTTATAATGTAGGATTACCGCTTATTTTTAGAAAGGATGTCGTAGAGTTTTTTACTTATTGCATGCATTCAACCATGACTCTAATGGAACAAATTAAAGAAATTTTAATGAATAAAGGCTTTATTATCAAACCACCAATTATTCCTGTACCAGAGAAAGTTGAATTTGTTCATCAAGATTTTTTAAATGGTTTCTTCGGACATGTCCGGCCTCTGCATGCATTAGAAATTGCTCATTTTTACGATAATATTGAAAATAATGTAACGAGTAAAGCTCTCATTATGGCATTTGCTCAGGTCGCAAAGGATAAAAAGATTCGGGAATTGTTTGAAAAAGGAAGGGATCTTACAAGTAAAAATATTGAAGGCTATATGCAGAAGCTATCTGATCAAGGTTTACCTTCTCCATCCTATCTGGATCATCTGGTTTCAGATTCTACTTTTGCTCCCTTTTCAGATAAGTTAATGTTATTTCATAAGATGGATATGTTTTCAATGAAAATAAGGGCATTCGGTAATTCGGTAGCTGTGAATGGAAGGCATGATGTAGCTATGATCTATTCAAAATCCTTTATGAAAATTTCCCTATTTGTTGAAGAAGCAGCAAAATTGATGATCGAAAAAGGATGGATGGAACAACCGCCAAGAGCTGTTGATCGAAAAAATTTAGCTGCTAATTAAAGTTTTATACAAATAACATTTAATTACGTCATTCTTAAAGAGAGGAAATTTTATCTCTCTTTTTGTTTTGAGTAAGGAATTTTATTATTTTCTCTATCCTTTATAGAGAATAAAACTTGAGTACCGTTTTGGTAAATGATTTCTCCAATACTGGTGGAATTCATCCAAAACTTCTTTCGCAAATAAGTCTGCTCCTCCTTGGTCCCTTATCACACCATAATCCAATCTGCTTTGTTTAGTAGTTTCAGTAACATTTACACAATTTTCTATATCTAATTCAATATAAAATTGCACTTCAATACCTTCATAATTTGTTATGGCGGCAAGGTAATTTCCGAATTCTTCAATTAAAACCTCGACCATCCAACCTTTTTGCTCACAATCAATTAGAAATTCTTGGTATAATCTGATAAAAGTGTTTAAATCCATTGCCAGACACATCCTTTTTTGAATGTCGATTGTTATCTAATTCGAAAAATACCTCAAAGAAATATAAAGGCGGATGTTCACTCCGATCTTGACTCTTACATATCACACTATATGCTGCGTTATAAGCTTAAAGAAGTATTTCATCATAAATAATGGACAATAGAGGTATTTATTTAGAATAATTAAAAGGTTAACAGGATAGGATACACTAACTTTAAAAGAAGAGAGGACCGTTTATGGAGAATCCACAACATTCCCTTAGTGCTGACAAAGCCAGATCCCCCTTAAAGGTAAATCCGAAATACAATTATTATATTTTACTAAGTATCGTATTTGGCGGCTTTCTTATTTTTGGTTTATCAGAAAATATTAAAGGCCCTGCTATTCCTATCATACAAAATGAATTTAGCTTATCTCAGTCCCAAATTGGTATTTTATTAGCCTTGAATTCCTTTGGCTATCTTCTTGCCTGTTCATTTACATCAGCACTAAGCAATAGAATAGGGATAAAGAGGACCGGAATCCTTGCATTTTTATCTATGGCATTAGCTGGATTTGTTATTTATGCATCTTCTAACTATGCCTCTCTTTCTGCATCCTTCTTTTTACTATATATTGGTAACGGCGTACTTGAGATCGGTCTTGGAATCATGGCTGCTCGAATCTTCACTAGAAATACAGGGTTTATGATGAACCTATCACATTTTTTTTACGGACTAAGTTCAACTGTTGCTCCGACAATAGCGGCATCTTTAATGGGCTGGAATATTTTTGGGGGTGAGATGGGCTGGAGGGGCATGTACCTTTTTGTTTTATTGTTATCACTTCTGCCAATTGTTCCTTCCCTGTTAGGTAAATTCCCGGAAGAAACTCATGAAGAGGATGCAAAAACTACTTCCTATAATACTCTGCTTCGAGACCCGGTTGCATGGCTTATTGTAGCTGTTCTTTCTTTTGGGGTGGTTTCAGAACTGGCGGTGGGAAGTTGGCTTGTGCAATTCTTGGTTAAGGCCTATAGTTGGAACATCAAAGACGCTTCAAGGATGCTTTCAATGTTTTTCCTTTTCTTTATGCTAGCTAGGCTTGTATTAGGAACGGTTACTGATAAAATTGGTTTTACCTTATCAATTATTATTGCCTCAGCCTTTTCAGGCATTTGCAGTTTATCAGCCATTTTGCTTGGTGAAAAAGGAGCTATTTTATTTGCCATTTCAGGGGTGGGGATTGCTTTAATCTATCCAACTGTCATGGCACTCTTAGCGAAACGGTTCCCAAAGGGGACTGGGACAGCAATTACTTTTACTGTTACGTTAATGGGCATAGCCAGTGTAATAGGTAATCTTATAATAGGTTTTATTATCGATCTTGTTAGTAGGATGTTCAAAAGTGAAACTGGAGCAGCGAACGAAATCCTGGGTTTACAGGTAGGCTATGGATTTATCGGTTTTCTAGCTTTTTTATGTTCGGTATCCAGCATCTTTCTGTATATTATTCTAAAAAAGAAAAAGGAATTAATTTAAATTTTAATTTGTTTATATATTTGCATTTGCATATTAAGTAAAGCCAACCAAATGTTGGCTTTATCCTTTAATGCGCTTATCAAAGTATCGTTTTTCAACTGACTAGAGGGAGTTCTCGAGTTCAGAATTAATTAACAAGTCATCTCCCTCACTATATTTGGGATATATATCTGGATGAAGAAGATAGCCGATTTTAGCAAGCCCGTTCAATAGTCGAGGAGAGGGCCTGCAATAAAGCGGTTCATCAAGAATGTATAGTTGATTGTCTTTAACTGCGTTCATATGCTCCCAACCTGGGCGTTTTATTATGAGTTTCGGAGTGATTTTCTTTTTCTGAACGCCTACCCATACAACACAGATAACGTCTGGATTTCTCAGCCTGACATCTTCCCCATCTGTTTGGACGCTTGCAACGGTTTTATCTTCAAAAATGTTTCGTCCACCTGCGAGTCTGCTTACTTCTGTTAGCCAGTTTCCAGCTCCTGGGCTGAATATTGGTTTTGCCCACCACTCCCAATAAACGGTTTTTTCGTTTTCTACTTGAAGGCTTAAAGAATGGTAGTATTTAATTATACGGGTAAATCTTTCATAAAGTGTACTTGCCTTGTCATCTGTTTTCGTTACTTGACCAACAAACAATAGGCTTTCTCCGACTTCTTGTAAGGTTTGTGGATTTGGGACGATGACATAGGGGATCTTTCGTTTTTCCAGTTCCTTGATATTGCGTTCCATCCCTGGAACGGATAGGGAGGCTAAAACCAAATCTGGCTGCAATTCTTCTACCTTATCCATATCAATATCTAAATCTGGTCCCAACCTTGGTAAACTATTGATTTCTTCAGGCCAATCAGAAAAATTATCTATCCCTATCAGTGCCGTTGTTAACCCTAAATAGGCAACTAATTCGGTATTACTCGGACAAATAGAAATTAATTTCAATTGTATCCTCCTCTTAAGCCGTCCTACAACTAATTATAATAGAATGATTTCTTGAAGACTATCAGTTAAAAATAAATGACTCGTATTTTTTAACTTCCCAATGGTAAATATTTAGTTAAACAATTTGAAAAAATAAAGAAAGGGTCACAAAAAAAGAATGAAAACAACAGTGCCTTCCCACACTGGAGTTTTCATTCAAGAATAATGTCACAAATTCATTATAATTTTAATGTAACCCAATCCCAACAATTATGTTAGATTTACTAACACTATTTTTCGGAAAATAAGAAAAAGATGTTAAATTTTTTATTCGTTTATGTTTGAAGTAAATTTTTGCTTAATTAAATGTTAAATTTTCAACTTTTTCCAATAACGGATTGATTTGTTTAATAAAATAGAATTAAATGAAAGAATGACCAATTTGTGAAAGAGTGATATAAAAAATGATGGATATTTCCTTTAAAGCTATGGCAATCACGAATGAAATGGATCTGAATAAAATCGCTTTACAATGCGGAATTCCAAAAAAATTCACCTGGGAAGAACCTTTAATTTTAAAAGGCAGCATCCTTCAAGCGATTATTGGTAAGAAAGTAGACGAGTCGAAAAGTGTTCTAGTTTTTTCGTTTGGAAGTGTTGTATTTATAAATCACACTCCTGATGAGATGAAAGCAATTTTTAAATACCTGCATTCCTTCGAGCCTGAAATTGATATGAAAAATATAGACAGGTATACAGACGATTATAGTCTGCACATAAATGAAACGGAAAGCATTGAATTGACCGATGAATATGTCGTTGTTCCTGAATATGAGCTTTTTTACCCTGAATTAATTTCAACCGTCCTTGCAAAATCAGTAGCACTTGAAAAAACAGAGGAACAATTAGGAGTGATTCACGACAGGCTAGAGACCATGATTGACCGGCTAGAAAGAGGTAAATTAAGAATAGGGAATAAAGAACTGGCAAGGACAACCGCGAAAATCCTGCGTCATGATTATAACACCTTAGCCTACATCATGATTTTGGATAAACCTGATATCACTTGGACAAGCAGTAATGCGAGTGAGTTTTACGACAAAATGATGGATTTTTTTGAATTGAACGATCGTCATTTAATTTTAAAAAGCAAAACAGAAATTTTATATAACATAATCGAGGGTTTTTCTACCATTAGCCATTCCATTCGAGGTCTGTTTGTAGAATGGATTGTAGTGATACTTATTGTTATTGAAATCGTCATAACTATACTACAAATTGCGGGATGGCTTCCATGAGTTTTTGTTCAGGACTCTTTCCTTATTACTATTTTCACATCGGAACAGTATAATTAGGAATGGGAGTTGAATGAAATGAACAAAAAAGACATCGCTAATATTCGGAAGCAATTTAAATTAGACAATTATAACCTGCAAATTCGGGAAATCTTTAATGTGTATGTACAGAAAGAATCAGGAGAGATTTACCATCAAGTCAGTCAGCCGTTTCAAATGTTAGAACAGGAAGCGCAGGAATTATTTTTGGCCAACTTTAAAAAAGTGTTAACAGGTCAACTTGATGCAAAACTGTTTGAGCTGAAATTCATGCGGGATGTGGAAGACAGCACCCAAATGTTCCTTTTCGAAGGATTACAACAAGATACAACCGAAGATTGGAAAGAATACATGCTCGAAATCGTCGTGAAAATGTTTGCTGCCACGGTTTATGAATTCGATACTGTGGTAACGTTTATCCGGGGAGAATATCGAAAACCGACCAGGAAACGGAATGCGGAATCTGAAGAAGGCGGGGATGACCAGGTATATTCCAACGCGTTTATTCTTTGCAGTCTCAATAAAACGGATGTGCCGAAAAAAGCCTTGATGTTTGATTATATTGAGAAGGAATACAAATCCTACAACGTTTTTGATCCCATTATTAATTTAGATTCTCCATTAACAGGCTTTCTCTTCCCCGCTTTAAACGACAATGCAGCAGATGTAAACCATCTTCTCTATTATACAGGGAAAGCAAATCAACCGGATTTTAAATTTATGGAAGAAGTGCTCAATTGTGAAGAGATTATTACTGCTCAGGAAGATAAGGACTGCTTCGATTTCATTTTAAAAGAAGTGATAGGAGACGAGGTGGATTCCCGAGTCATTTCCAACGTGTATGAGGAAATCGATAAGCTGGTCCAGGAGAATCAAGAGAATGAAGAAAGTGAAATCCCTACGATAGATTCACGGGATATCGAACGCATCTTAACCGTAAGCGGCGTCGAAAATGTGGAGACGGCCAAATTGGAACATGCCTTTAAAGCAATCTTGGATGATGAAAAACATGAATTCAAAGCAACTAGTTTAGTTCCTAAAACCATCAAAATCGAGACAAAGGTGGCCAATGTAACGATTAATCCGAAAGACTTGAAATATGTAAAATACATTACATTCGAGGGAAAACGGTGCCTATTGTTGGAGGTCGATGAAGAAGTCATAGTGGAAGGATTTCGACTAGAAGAATCGGAAACACTTTAATATGGTTTAGCCAGGGAAGCCTAGTTAAAGGTTTCCCTGCTTTTTTATGTTTGTTCTAATTCTTTATATCCGAAACTATCTGAAATTTCCTTACTGCTTATAAACATGATTAAATCAGGAATTTCAACAGCAAGTGGAATGGCTCAATTAAGATATAAAAAAAATTATGAAAAGCACTTTTTCAATATTATGTCTGAAGTTATTGGAACTCTAGATGATCTTTAATTACAAGGGAAAATTAATAAGGAAATGAAGAAAGGAATTTGGCATTATTATTGCAACTAACTCATGATGTCTTTTATTTGAGAAAAAGCCCTTGCTTTGGCAAGGGTTTTTTGACGTACCCGAGTTAAGTCCAACATCGGCCTATCGTCCCAGCCAGCCCCCATTCAATCTCCAAAAAAAGATAGAAAATAGTAATAATTAAAAAAATGTTTTTTTATTTTTAGACTTTTTGTAGATTTTTGTGTAATCGAGTAGGTTTCTAATAGAGTAAAAACATAGCCTGTCATGTGTCCTGATAAAGATACAAAACATGCTTGAGAACAAATAAGGGGGAGCTTTTCAATGAAAAGATTTGGATTGGCTACACAAATTTTTGTTGCACTTATACTCGGGATTATCTTTGGTATCGTTTTTTATGGAAATGAGACAGCGATGGCCATATTAGCTCCTATAGGGGACATTTTTATCCATTTGATTAAGATGATTGTATTGCCAATTGTTATCGCGGCATTAATTGTTTCTATTGCTGGTGTGGGAGACATCAAAAAATTAGGAAAGTTAGGCGGAAAGACGCTATTTTATTTTGAAAGCGTTACAACTTTTGCTATTGCGATTGGATTATTGGCGGCAAATCTATTTCAGCCTGGGGCAGGTGTAGATACGAGCGCTCTTAAGGCAAATGACATTTCAAAGTATGAAGAAACAATGAAAACTACTGGAACTCCGAGTGTAGCAGAAACGATTGTACATCTGGTTCCGACAAACGTATTTGAATCTATGACTAAAGGTGATTTACTTCCAATCATTTTCTTTACTGTTTTCTTAGGATTGGGAATTGCAGCAATAGGAGAAAAGGGAAAGCCTGTTCTGACATTTTTTGAAGGTATATTGGAAGCGGTGTTTTGGGTAACGAATCTTATTATGAAATTAGCCCCTGTGGGAGTATTTGCACTCATTGGGGTGAACGTTGCAAAATTTGGAGCTGCCTCGTTACTTCCTCTTGGAAAACTGGTGCTGGCTGTTTACGTAACAATGATATTTTTTGTCCTCGTTGTTCTTGGTGTCATTGCGAAAATCTCTGGGACAAGTATTTTTGTTCTCATGAAGGTACTGAAAGATGAGCTCATTCTGGCGTTTACAACCGCAAGCTCTGAATCTGTTTTACCAAGACTTATGGATAAGATGGAGAAGTTTGGCTGCCCAAAATCAATTACTTCTTTTGTAATTCCAATAGGCTATACCTTTAACCTGGACGGCTCATCCATCTATCAAGCTCTTGCTTCACTTTTTGTAGCACAAATGTATGGAATTCATTTATCCGTTATGCAGCAAATTACGTTGCTGCTTGTGTTAATGCTTACATCAAAAGGAATGGCTGGGGTTCCAGGTGCGTCGTTTGTGGTCATTTTAACAACACTTGGCACAATGGGACTTCCTATAGAAGGCGTCGCGTTCATTGCTGGTATTGATCGTATTTTGGATATGATTAGGACGGCAGTTAACGTTCTTGGAAATTCTTTAGCGACAATCGTTATGTCAAAATGGGAAGGCAAATTTGACCAAGATAAAGCAAATCAATATGTGGATTCCATTAAAGAGTCAAATGTAGCGTAATTTTATTGAGAATAGGAGGGAGTATCATGTCAGCTTCTGAGACAAGTACTCAAGTACGAATAGAAAACGATTTTTTAGGATCTAAAAAAATCCCGGCAGATGCTTATTATGGCATACAAACACTGCGGGCAGTTGAAAATTTCCCGATTACAGGCTATCGTGTTCACGAACAGTTAATTAAAGCGCTGGCAATTGTCAAAAAAGCAGCTGCTTTAGCGAATATGGATACAAAACGGTTATATGAAGGAATCGGCAAGGTCATTGTTCAGGCAGCAGAAGAAATAATAGAAGGTAAGTGGCATGAACAATTTATCGTAGATCCCATTCAAGGCGGCGCAGGAACATCCATGAATATGAATATGAATGAAATCATTGCTAACCGTGCGCTCGAACTTCTTGGGAAAGAAAAAGGCGAGTATAAGAATGTAAGCCCGAATAGTCATGTGAATATGTCACAATCTACAAATGATGCGTTTCCAACCGCGATTCATATTGCTACTCTTCAATTAATTGAAAAGCTATTGGATACGATGCAGCAGATGCTGGCAGCTTTTAAACAGAAAGCACATCAATTTGATGATGTGATTAAAATGGGACGAACACATCTTCAGGATGCCGTGCCAATCCGTCTCGGTCAAGAGTTTGAAGCGTATAGCCGGGTCCTGGAGCGTGATATTAAACGGATCCAACAATCACGTCAGCACTTATATGAAATCAATATGGGGGCAACGGCAGTTGGTACGGGCTTAAATGCAGATCCCCGCTATACCGAAAATGTGGTCAAACATATAGCAGCTATTTCCGGACTCCCGCTTTTGGGGGCTGAACATCTTGTCGACGCCACTCAAAATACGGATGCTTACACTGAGGTATCGGCAGCGCTGAAAGTATGTATGATGAACATGTCCAAAATCGCGAATGATTTACGGCTAATGGCGTCAGGTCCCCGTGCAGGACTTGGGGAAATCGCATTACCAGCCCGTCAGCCAGGTTCATCTATTATGCCGGGCAAGGTTAACCCGGTCATGGCCGAGATGATTAACCAGGTAGCCTTTCAAGTAATTGGAAATGATCATACCATTTGCCTAGCATCCGAAGCAGGGCAGCTTGAATTAAATGTAATGGAACCTGTGCTTGTATTTAATTTGCTTGAATCTATCAGCATCATGAATAATGCCTTTCGTACGTTTACGGGTTACTGCCTGATGGGGATTGAAGCAAATAAGGAACAGTTAAAAGAATATGTTGAAAGAAGTGTGGGAGTCATTACCGCTGTTAATCCCCATATTGGATATGAAGTCGCTGCGCGTATTGCAAGAGAGGCCATTTTAACAGGTAAACCAGTACGTGAATTATGCTTGAAATATGATGTATTGACAGAGGAAGAGCTTGATCTGATTTTAAACCCTTACGAAATGACCAACCCAGGCATTTCCGGGGCATCGCTTTTGGACAGAGAATAAACTGTATTAAGTTGTCTTTTCTTTTTCACCATTGTATACTTTTCTAAACTTGCATAACGAATTCAGCATAGTTGGTATTTACCTGTGTTGGATTCGTTATTTATATTTATATTTTTTTTATCTGTGATATTAACAGGAAGTGAATCGTTTGAAAATCAACCAATTAATTAAAAGTAATATATTTGTCTTTATATTTATTCTAGTTGCAGTTCCGTTGGCGGGAGAGTTAAAATTTTATCCTTTTCATGATACATTCCGTGTTAGTCTGGGTACGCCAATTTTTTTCTTTTCTCTCTTATTATTGCGGGGCATTTCACCGATTTTACTCGGTATTTGTACAGCACTATCTATTCTTTCCTTTCGGGTAGGATTAGACTGGCTTACACAGGATCCTTTTGATTTGCTAGCTTCCGTTCAAACAAGCTATCCATCTTCCCTTTATTATTTTATGTTCGTACTCCTGTTTTATCTATTAAAATTGAATCAGTTCCACAGCCGTCCTTGGATTATCGGAGTATTAGGCATTACCATTGAAATTATATCCAGTTTAACGGAACTGATGTTTCGGCACGTGGCTGACGGAGACTACCTTTCCCTGTCAAAACTAACCCAGATCTTTATCATTGCCATTTTTCGCAGCTTTTTTGTGCTTTCCTTTTTTAGTATGATGAAGTTATATGAAGGAAAAATAAGAGAGAGGCAAATTCAGCAAAAAAACCATTACTTATTGATGCTGTTATCGAATTTGTATGTGGAATCCGTTCAGTTGAAAAAAGTACTAAAAAACGCAGAAAATATTACAATTACATCATACGATCTATATCGGGACATAAATGAATATATGAAACAAACAGGACTTTCCTTAGAGCCATTTAGTAACAGGGTATTACGAATTGCTGGAGAAGTACACGATATCAAAAAAGACAATCAACGGATTTTTGCCGGACTATTCAGGTTGATTGAAGACGAAAAGTTTTCCGATTACATGGATATCCATGAACTTGTCCCTGCCATTATCCGAACAAATGAACAATATGCCAGTTCATTAGGAAAGAAGATTGATTTTCGCTATCAAATTGATGGTGAACATCCGGAATATCATGCCTATTTGGTTTTATCGTTGATCAATAATTTAGTGGCAAATGCGGTAGAAGCTATTGAGGGGAAGGGAGCAATAGCTATTTATGTAAAACTGGAGAATCAGTTTGTATGGTTTCAAGTAGAGGACGATGGTCCCGGAGTATTTGAAAAGGATAAAAGCTATATCTTTAAACCAGGATTTACTTTAAAATTTGATCACGCCGGCACGCCATCAACAGGCATTGGTCTTTCTTATGTACAAGAAATTACCGAAGAACTTGGGGGATGTGTGGACCTTCAAAATGGTTCGGAAAATGCCGGAGCATTTTTTACCATAAAACTTCCGATAAATAGCCTAGTCGAAAGAGGGTAACTCGATGAAATTTTATATAGTAGATGATGATGAGGTGCATCGTTTAATGTTGGCGCGAATAATTGAAGATGAGGATCTGGGCGAGATTATCGGAGAAGCCGAAGATGGCTCCATGCTTGATAAAAACTTAATGGTCCTTAAGTACGTGGATATTCTATTTATCGATTTGTTAATGCCTGTTCGTGACGGAATTGAAACGATTCGCCGCTTAAAAGGGCAATTCACAGGTAAAATTATTATGATTTCACAAGTGGAATCAAAGGAATTAATCGGTGAAGCCTATTCACTTGATGTTGATTATTATATTTCAAAACCAATAAATCGCCTTGAAGTGTTGACTGTTATCCGAAAAGTTATGGAGCGAATCCAGTTAGAAAGGTCGATTGCAGATATTCAAAAATCATTAAATACCGTGTTTAATTTACAGCAGCCAAAACAGGAAACAGCAAATGCATTGAAGAAAACCAGTATCGTTACATCTGGTGAGTTTCTCTTATCTGAACTAGGTATCTTAGGTGAAAGCGGCAGCAAAGATTTACTGGATATCCTCCAATATTTAGATCAATATGAACAATATCATACGTACGAACAGCAATTTCCGCCTCTTAAAAAAATTTTTGTGCAAATTACTTTAAAAAAGATTGGGGCACCCACGGCACAAATTGATATCCAGCGGGAAGTAAAAGCCTCTGAACAAAGGGTAAGAAGAGCGATTTACCAATCGATCAATCATTTAGCGTCGCTCGGTTTAACAGATTTCTCAAATCCTAAGTTCGAAAATTATGCATCTAAGTTTTTTGATTTTACGATTGTACGCAAGAAGATGACCGAATTACAAAGAAATCCTAACTCTTCTCCTACCAGTACGCGAATTAATACAAAGAAATTTATCCAAGTTCTTTATTTCGAATCGAAGCGGCTCATTTTAGAGGATTAATTGGCAGAACTCTAAAATGGGTTTTTTTTTCAAGTACTTCTGGCCTCCCCCGAAATCGGTATCTTAAATGATTAACAAATAAGGTACCCCTTCTTACCTTGTATATGTCGAGTGTTTTCAAGTTAAATTTAAAATATAGCAAATTTTCGGACATGTGTATAAATTACCTTTGTAAGTTTTTGTAGAGTTTTGTTGTTCTATGTATATTAACTCTTATATTACGAATAGGAAATCATTTATAAATGGTCAAAAGGGATGGAAGAAAATGTTAACAGTCAAAGAGGAAAATAGGAGTCACTTCTTCCCTTCCCCATTCATAGACAAGTAGTTGGAGGAATTAGATGATGAGCAAACAAATCATTCGGACGTTGATGGTGGAAACGCCTTCAATCCCTGGTAATCTTGGGAAAGTAGCAACGACAATTGGTCTTGCAGGAGGAGATATAGGGGAAATACAAACGGTAAAAGTAGGTCCAAATTACACAATACGTAATATAACTGTTCAAGTCGATCATGAGGAGCAGATAGAAGAATTGGCAGACGCTCTCTCCCGGTTAGACGGGGGAATTCGTCTTCATGCTGTTTCAGATGAAGTCCTTCACGCACATGAAGGAGGGAAAATTCATATGAAAAGCAAAGTGGATCTTCAAACATTAGCCGACTTAAGAAGAGTTTATACACCAGGTGTGGCCAATGTTTGCCGAATCATCGAGAAAGAACCGGATAAAGCAAAAATTTATACGAGTATTGGTAATTCGGTAGCTATTGTAACAGATGGAACAGCGATTCTTGGCCTGGGAGACATCGGCCCTGTTGCCGGAATGCCAGTTATGGAGGGGAAGGCTGTACTCTTCGACCAATTAGCCGGCATTAATGGGATTCCGATTCTTCTAAATACGAAAGACCCGGATGAGATTGTACGGACGGTGAAGAATATTTCTCCTGGTTATAGTGGTATTTTACTCGAAGATATTGGGTCTCCACACTGTTTCGAGGTAGAAGAACGACTTAAGAAGGAACTGGATATTCCGGTTATGCATGATGATCAGCATGGAACTGCTGTTGTCACTCTGGCTGCAACGATTTCAGCATGTAAAAGTGCCGGTATTGACTTAAAAAATGCACAAGTTGGACAGATTGGCCTTGGAGCGGCAGGCTTGGCGATTTCTCGAATGCTTATGGCATACGGAGTAAAGGATGTTTTTGGAGCAGATAAAAGTCCGGATGCGAAGGTGCGGTTAGCGAACTATGGTGGTCATCCAGTTGATAGTATTGAAATGTTAATGAATACCTGTGACATCGTTATCGCAACGACAGGTGTACCTGGACTTATTCAAAAGCAATGGGTACGCCCAGGACAGGTGATTCTAGCCTTATCGAACCCAAAACCAGAGATTGAACCGGAAGTAGCCCTGCAAGCGGGAGCTGCTTATGCAGCAGATGGCCGTTCTGTTAACAATGTTCTTGGATTTCCCGGTATTTTTCGAGGAGTTTTAAACGCACAATCAAGTGAAATTACCCATCCTATGCTAGTCGCTGCTGCTGAAACGATCGCAGCATGTACCAAACCTGGAGATTTGGTACCGCATCCTTTAGATTTAAATGTTCATAAAATGGTGACAGAAGCGGTAGAAAGAGTAGCTGTTCAAGATAATAGGAAAGTAGAATATACTTGCTCCTTATAGATTTGCCAACCAATGATTTTGTGGTTCTGGTGAAAAACTAGTTTCCCTTAATTATGTTAAATAATTCGGTATTTATCAGTGATCTCCTGTATAATTTTACCTGTTCAAAAATTTTATACTCTAAAAAAGGACAAAAGGCATTCAAGGAATGGTCGTAGAATGCTTTTTGTCCTTCCTTTATTTATTGTGAAATTCCTGTAAAAGATAGGTAAATTCATTAATTAGAAAAGCAGGTATGTTCGATTTTACTGGATCTTGATAAATTCTGCAGATGACTGCCAATGTTGATGCTTAAAAATGATAGAATATGTTTGGTATAGATTTTATACAGGAGTCCTTAAAAAAATAAATTTGCTATTAGTTATAATAATTTTTCATCAGGAATAACTTCTGTTGCAGTCCCTGTGAAAAATAAACATAAGGAAATAATCGCAGCAGTTGAATTAATTGGCAATGAACAGCGTTTGAGACCAGTATCCATTCAGAAATATCTCAAACTTGTCATCGATGCAGCAGCTGAAATGGAAACCAGGTTGGTTGGATCCTGAGACTAGGATAGAATGAGGTAATGTTATTAATCTAAGCTTAACGGGACGTTACACAAGAAGCCACACAGGCGATGATTGAAAAACTAATAGACATCTTTAATCGAGAAGGGACGATTACTAGTTGTACTTTTATGAGTATCGTAAGCGAGATGGGGTCTTTAAGTGAACCCGTCCGTATTTCATGTTCTTCCCTTTATCTACAGATTCAAGAGATTTATTCGAACAAGTTGGTGGCAGACGGGTTCTCTAAAGAAACGGCTAATTCGATTGCACTCATGATGAACGCTTCCATTGAAGGGGGAATCATGCTTTGTTTAACAGAAAAAGCAAGCGAACCACTTAAAATAATTTCGGAATTATTACCAAATCTATTGAATAAGTTTTAATTTACGAAGAATAGATGACAACGGTTCCTTTTTAACATAGAAATAAACCCAAGAAAACCACACTCAAGGTTGAATACATTAGCCGTTTGTGTCAGAATGGCAATCCACAGTACAATTACCAGCATCATCACAAATAATATCACAATGAATGACGCGTAGATCAGAACCAAAGCAGACTAATGAGAAAAAAGGTCCAACACAAACTAATTGGCAGTTGTCTGGGATGTCTTTTATAGGTATTATTTGTACCTTAGAAAGGGAACATGGTTGTAATACTGGATTACAAATTTGATTACAGCAACAGCAATTTTTTTTCTTTTTTTTCTTCTTTGACATAGTTCTTTCATCTCCTTCATAACAATTTATTCAAAAAGAGGGACGAGGGTTAGTTGTTATTACGGGAATAAAGAAAATAGGTAAATAATTAGTACATAAACAGAAAAAATTTAGAAAAATACATATGGGTTTTATTAAATGGGTTGACTAATTTTTAAAAGAATAATAAAATAAGGAAAATTTAAAAAATAAACACAATGATTGGGAGTATTAAGGGACCCTTATTGTATAGAGAGCTGTCGGCTGGTGAAAGACAGTCAATAACTCCCCCAACTCACCCAGGAGTGGTAAGGCTGATATGTAGGTCTTAACGGTTGATCCCGTAATAAGGTCAATAAGTGGATTCGTTAGATTTTTTACGAGTCAAAAAGAGTGGTACCACGTAGGCAAAGCCTGTCGTCTCTTATGAGATGATAGGCTTTTTTATTTTAACCATGAAACCAATGAAATTTATAAAAGGTGGTCAACAGAATGAGAAATGTTGAAAAGTATTCCAGAGGTTATTTTATGCCCCCAGTAAAAAGCTTGAAATGGACCGAAAAAGAATATATTGAACAAGCTCCGACTTGGTGCAGTGTGGATTTGCGAGATGGAAATCAAGCCTTAATTGTGCCGATGAGTCTGGAGGAGAAGCTGGAATATTTTCAATTGCTGTTAGAGGTGGGATTCAAAGAAATAGAAGTGGGCTTTCCTGCCGCCTCTGAAACAGAATATACATTTTTACGCACATTGATTGAGCAGGATTTAATTCCAGAAGATGTGACGATTCAAGTGTTAACTCAGTCAAGAGAACATATAATTAAAAAGACCTTTGAATCGCTACAAGGTGTGAATAAAGCAGTGGTACACCTTTACAATTCAACCTCGGTTCCTCAGCGTGAACAGGTTTTCAAGAAGACGGAAGAAGAGATTATTGATATCGCTGTAACAGGAGCAAAATTGGTAAAGAAATACGCTGCTGAAACAGAAGGGAATTTCCAATTTCAGTATTCACCGGAAAGCTTTACAGGTACAGAAATGGAATTTGCCCTTGAAATCTGCAACAGCGTACTTGATGTTTGGCAGCCAACTGCCGGAAACAAGGTGATTATCAACCTTCCTGCGACGGTGTCCATGTCCATGCCGCATGTTTATGCTAGTCAAATTGAATACATGAGCGATCATCTGAACTACCGGGATCATGTCATTCTGTCACTTCATCCTCACAATGACAGAGGAACAGGGGTTGCTGATGCGGAACTAGGAATGCTTGCAGGAGCACAGAGGGTAGAGGGAACACTATTTGGGAATGGTGAGAGGACTGGAAACGTAGATATCGTAACGCTTGCTTTAAACATGTATTCGCACGGAGTGAATCCTAAGCTTAATTTTGAAAATATCTATCATATTCTTGCGAAGTATGAAAAATTAACAAGAATGAAGGTACATGAAAGACACCCATATGGCGGTGAGCTAGTGTTTACTGCATTCTCAGGATCGCATCAGGATGCCATTGCCAAAGGGATGAAGTGGCGTGAAGATAGAGAGAATGAATATTGGACCGTCCCTTATCTATTGATTGATCCAAAAGATATTGGCAGACAATATGAAGGAGATATTATTCGCATCAATAGCCAATCTGGTAAGGGAGGAATCGGGTATGTTCTTATGCAGAATTACGGCCTCGATTTGCCTATGGAGATGCGAGAAAGCTTTGGATATAGTGTAAAAGATATATCGGACCGTCTGCACAAGGAGCTTATGCCAAACGAAATCTATGAGATTTTCTTAAAAGAATATGTAAATATTAATAGCCCTGTCGAGTTTATCAATTACAAATATACACAAAATGAAAATTATGAAACGAGAGTATCCATTAAATTAAATAACGTAGGTCAGGAATTTACCAGTGTCGGGAAAGGAAGACTTGATGCGATCAGCAATGGACTTCGAGCCAAACTGGGTATCAATTTCAAAGATTTAGTTTATAAGGAACATGCATTAGAAATAGGTTCGGAATCAAATGCTGTATCATATGTTGGGTTTGCCGCTGCAGATGGTAGGGTTTATTGGGGTTGTGGAATAGATGCTGATATTATGACTTCCTCGATAAAAGCTTTGTTTAGCGCAGTTAATAAAATGATATCCTGCCCAAATAAAACGGTAGAAGAAGGATTTTCTCTTTTAAATAAGTAAGTGAAGTTAGAATGAAACAAAGACAACAAAAGCAGGGGAGGAAACTCCAGCTTTTGTTGTCTTTTTGTCATGAATTAAATATTTTTTACAGGAATTTGAACATGAATCGTAGTTCCTTTTCCCACTTGACTATGAAAAGCAATTGTCCCACCGTGATCGTGAATTGTTGTAAATACTTGCGTTAAGCCAAGACCTGTTCCTTCTGCTTTACTGGTAAAAAAAGGTGTTCCCAACAATTTTAGTTTTTCACGAGGAATCCCTACACCTGAGTCACTAATAATAACATGAACCATTTCATCATGATAAAAATGTTCAACCGAAATCTTACCTTTACCTTCAAGGGCCTCAATGGCATTCTTTATGAGATTAAAAAAAGCTTTTTGGAGTAAATTCTTTTTTCCACCAATCTTTTTATCTGAATCTCTGAAGTCCGTTCTCAATTCTATGTTATACAGTTTATCTTGAAATAGATTAATCAGGGAGGATAACTCATTGCATAAATTAATGATCGCAATGGGTTCATTTAATAAATCAGGCTTTGACACATGCAGTAAGCTCTCCAAAGTTGTCAAGGCTTTATCCAACTCATTTTCCATTATTGAAAAATATGGATTGGATTCGGATTCTCTAATGAGTTGTAAGAAACCTTTTACTGCCGTCAAAGGATTTTTTACCTCATGTGCGATACCAGCGGCTATTTGCCCAAGAGAAGCTAACTTTTCCCTATCATGTAAATGTTTTTGTGTAACTTATGGTCCGTTATGTTTTGCATTATAATCTGTGCGAATACTTGGTTTTCTAAATAAAAGGGTGCTGCAATTGATTCTATATCAATGATTTCTCCATTGTTCCTAATCATTTTTACTTCAGTGTTTATGGTTTCTTGATTAAGGAATACCTTTGTTAACCGCTCCATACATATTTTGTGAAAAGGAGGATGGATAAATTGGCAAACATTTTTAAAGATAATATCGGTAGTACTTTTGATGTTTAATAGGTCAAGACAAGCTTTATTACAATAAAGAATTTCACCTGTTGCTCCTACGATTAAAATTGAATTTAGTGAGCGTTCGACCAATTGGTGAAAATCTATAGGTTTGGAGTTAATTTCTAAAATCAAATAAACCACTCTTTCACTAAAAACTATAAAAATAGTATATCAAGAGACTTGCTAAACATAAATACAATGTTAATATTTAACATCTAAATGTCAAAAAATTTATTTTAAAATGGTTATTTAAAGCACTACAAAAAAGATGTTCCTTCTATTTAAAAAGCGTCTTAGGCAGGTTGTTCACCTCATGTGCTACCCTGATTCCCGATTGAATGGCACCTTCGACCCAAGCCGGATGGGGAGAGGTATGTTCACCTGCAAAATGTACTCGTCCTTCTGGTGCTGGAATATGGGGAAATAATTCTGATTCCTGACTAGGTTTAAACATAGAGAAAGCTCCGCCAGAATATGGATATTGACCCCAGCTGTGAGACACACCGGTAAGAAAATGATTATAAATATGGCTTCCATGTACTGTGGCTAGATTATCCAGTGCATTCCGAATTCGATCATTTTCTGGCAAATTGTCCCAAGATAAAGTTTCATCCTCCCAAGTATAACTGGCTAATATTACCCCTGAGCCAGATGTGCCTATAAGGTGGCTAGGATAGTATGCAAAACGGATCGGTAAGTCCGTCATCAATTTACCACTTAGAATACCTTCCTTTTCCCAAAATCGATGTTTAAACTGAAGTCCTATTTTAGTGGAGGATACATAGTGGAGATCTCGTATCGCACGTCTTTTAGAATGCGAAAATAAATCACGTGGTACAATTTCCACAAATGAAAGCAGAGAAAAAGGAATGGTAATAATGGCAAGATCCCCAGTAACTTGAAGTGGTCTTTGACTTACTGTTTGTGTGGAATGAATGGTCACTTGATGATTACGCTGTTCAATTTTTGTCATTTTGTAACCAAAGTAGAGGTTCTCTTTTAATTCAGGCAGAAAAGCATTCGGGAGTTTGTCATTCCCGCCTTCTACTTCATAAAAATGGATGTCAGGGTTAAATAAAGGTATTAATTCTCGAAGAATGGCAGGGAATGAAAGCTCAGGAAATCCCTCTAGATTAAGTAAGACTTCAATGCTTTCAATCGCACCGGAAGATAAGCTTATTCCGACTGGATTGTTTCTTAAAAAAAAGCTCATTGGATATTTATCAAATTCTCTTACAACGAATTCCCAATTCTTTATGGGATTTTGTCTAATGAAATCAACTACCGGCTTGATCGCAATTGTGAGGAGTTCTTCTGCCGTTTTTCCTCTTTCGTGAGGGGCAACAGGATAATTTAGGATATCTGGATTTCGTTGATATGTAGAGAGGTTTGTTTTAATACCATTTGCATAAATCAGGTCGTGGGGGGTTGTGTTATAAAAAGGATTGGCTTTTAATTTGTATTTTTTGATGTATTCTAATGCCAAAACATGATTACTTGGAATGCGCATAGCTCCAACATCCATGTACAAATTATCTGTAAACGGAGCTCTTAAAGTATACACACGGCCTCCAACTCTTTGAGTTGCTTCTAGAATCGTTATTTCGTGCCCTGCGTTCTTTAGAAGAGAGGCAGCCACTAAGCCAGACATACCAGCGCCAACAATGATAATTTTTTTGGGTGTTTGTGATAATCCAAGACCATTTCGAATCGTTAATAGCATTTGTTCTGTTGTCATAGATGGCATCCTGAAAATGGACATTCTTATTCCTCCACTCCAAATCTATTTTATAAAAGATATTGGTTTTAAGAGAGGGTTATTACAGGCTTAAAAATTAAATCATAATGATTTATTTCTGAAATTGATAATAAGGAATATAGAGGAGACATAACAACTAAAAAGGGCACTTTCCATTTAACGGAAAGTGCCATTGAAGGCCAGTAGGCCTTTACATGCTTTGTTTACTTTTATGATAGGCGGTGGGTAAGGTTTCATTCTTTTTTCTACCCATTATATTCACCAGCAATACTCCGGAGACAGTAACAATCCCGCCAATGATCGAGAAAGGACTTGGCCATTCCTGAAGCCAGATCCAAGCCACTAAAATAGCAAATACGGGCTCAATATATAAAATAGTTGAAACAGAGCTGGCATTTCCTAATGAAAGGGCAATAGCCCAAGTGACATAAGCTACGCCTGCCGGGAATATTCCTACATAGATTGCGGAAAAATTAGCTTGGAGCGTAGCATGCTGAATTCCATCCATTAACCCTGGTGAAAAAACTAGAAAAGGTATGGTTCCAGCCCAAGTAAAGTAAGCAGTTAATTCTATAGGCTTATAGCGGTCAAATAGCGATTTTTGTAAAACAAAAAACACGGAAGTGGCAAATGCGGCTATTAATACAAAGATGATTCCTGAGGAAATAGCAAAAGTATCATTTGATCCGACAGCAATAATAGCTATTCCTGCAAAACCAATGAAAAGTCCGATCCATCCCAT
Source organism: Neobacillus cucumis (assembly GCF_002860255.1). Classification (GTDB taxonomy): domain Bacteria; phylum Bacillota; class Bacilli; order Bacillales; family Cytobacillaceae; genus Neobacillus; species Neobacillus cucumis_A. The sequence continues at coordinate 13,923 of NZ_PGVE01000088.1, read as the reverse complement.
TAGCTCAAGCCGTTCCTTTAATACAAACATGGCAATTATGGTCGTAAAAATAGGCGAAGATGCAACAAGCATGGCTGCTGTGCCTGCAGAGACAGTTTGAGAACCAAAGGTTACACCAATATGATAAGTGCTGATACCGATCCAACCCAAAAGTAAAATTCTAAACCAGTCTCTCTTGGCTGGAATTTGAAATTTAACTCCGGGAAGTAGTGCATAAATAACAAAAGACAAAGAGGCAATTATATAGCGAAATAACACCAAGTGGCCTGAGGTATAGCCACCTTGCAAACTAGCCCGAATGGCAGCAAAGGCGGAACCCCATATAATTACCGTTATCATTGCCATAGAAAATGCTTTTTTATTCATAAAAATCCCCTTTATACAGACCACTATTAATGAATGAAAGTGAAGCCAATTTATTATATCATGTATGACCAGTAGAAATATAAATAATCGTTTCCTCCCATCCATGGATTCATGACCTCTTGGCACTTTGCATGAAAAAATGTTTTTTGCAGAAAATAGAATATCCAAGGGTAATAAAAAGGGAGGTTTGAACATGCCCAAAGTAGAAGTTTCTTGTGCGATCTCAAACTGCACATTTTATGGAGAAGGAAATGTATGTACAGCTGAAAAAATTATGGTTGAACTAGATAGCCATGCGAGATATGATACAGAAATGTCTGGCGAGTTAGGAGAAAAAAATCATAAAGATAGAGCTGACCATTCAGCAGAAACTTGTTGTAAAACATTCAAATCGAAAAAAGGCTAATGCTATAAAAAAGGAATCTGACTTCTTGAGTCAAATTCCTTTTTCGATTTTATATGATTAAACTCTTGATGTCCCCAGCTTTCTCCCATTCAATTGGCAAGCCTACGTAATTTTCCGCAATAGTCCTTAATCCGGCTTCTGAAGATGTATAGTAATCAAGTTCTGCAAGCTGGACACCCCGTTCAAACGAATCATAGTTTGGATTGGTATGAAGAAGCCTTGTCATAAAATAAGAGAAGCGTTCGGCCTTCCAAACACGACGTAGACAAATCTCTGAATAACGATCAAGAATATAGGTACTGCCCTTTTGATAATACTCAGTAATTCCACGAGACATGACTTTCACATCTGTAGCGGCAAGATTGAGTCCTTTGGCGCCAGTAGGCGGAACGGTATGGGCGGCATCCCCCGCAATAAAGAGGCGGCCATATTGCATCGTCTCACAAACAAAACTCCTCATTTGAAAAATTCCTTTTGAGGTAATTGGTCCATCTGGTACCTGCCAGCCATCATTTGTTTTGGTTCGTGCGGTTAATTCAGACCAAATGCGGTCATCGGACCAATTGGCAATATCATCATAAGGGTCTACTTGAAGATAGTGACGTTGCAGGGTGGGGGTTCGTGTGCTTAGTAAGGCAAACCCTTGGTCATGATTAGAATAAATTAATTCATCTGCCGCTGGCGCGGAATCGGAGAGAATTCCTAACCAGCCAAATGGATAAAAATGAAGATGTTCTTTTCTAATATTTTCAGGAATGGCATGGCGGCTTGGTCCATGAAAACCGTCACATCCTGCGATAAAATCACAAACAAGCTCTTCGTCCAAGCCATTTTTACAGTATCTGATTTTGGGCTGGTTGGTATCAATTTCATGCAATGTCACATCTTCCACATCAAAGATAATGTCTTTGCCATTTTCATAGCGTGCGTTGACTAGGTCGATAATCGCTTCATGCTGCGGATAAACAACCACTTGCTTCCCACCAGAATATTTTTTTAAATCAATATGGCGTCTTTGTCCATTAAATTGAAAGTAGTTCCCATTATGAAAATGACCTTCACGATCCATACGACTGCCCACACCAATTTCTCGTAAGATATCAATCGTGGTTTGCTCTAAGATACCAGCTTTTACGGTACCCTCGATATTATTTCGTGATTTACGCTCTAATATAACTGAATCGATGCCTTGTAGTTGAAGAAGTTGTGCAAGGATAAGGCCAGCAGGTCCAGCCCCAATAATTCCTACTTGTGTTTTCAATATTTCCAGCTCCTTTAATTGAAAGCGTTTTATTTTTTATAAAGATATAATATAATTAAAATATTCTGAATTATAGTGTTAACTTCTTATATATGAAACAACGAGGTATTTTTATGAGCTTAACTAATAAAAAAACGTCTGTTTTACAATCGGTCCAAAATGGACTGCGAATTTTACAGCTATTTACGACAGAAAACCCCATTTGGGGGATTACAGAAATAGCAAACGCGCTTCAAATGAATAAAAGTACTGTTAGTCGGCTAGTATCTGATTTGATAATGGAAGGTTTTTTACAAAAAGAAGGAAGTAAATATCGACTTGGATTTTCGTTACTATCCATTAGTGGAGTAATTACTTCGCATTTAGAAATCCATCGAGAATCGAAGGATATATTAAAGAATTTAGTATCTGAATTAGGGGAGACAGCCCATATTTCCATATTAGAAGGAAAAGAAGTTACCTATGTCCATAAAATAGAATGCAAGAATCCTGTCCCGCTTTTGTCTTCGATTGGAAAAAGGAACCCGTTAACTTGTACAAGTTCTGGCAAAATTTTATTAGCTTTTCACAATAAGAATTTTATCGAAAGCATCCTTGCTGAAGGACTTCCCCGTATGGGACCTAACAGCGAGACAGACCCAGATCAATTAAAATCTCAATTAATCCAAATAAAAAAACAAGGGTACTCTATCTGTATTGATGAGATGCATGAGAATTCCGTAAGTATTGCAGCTCCAGTAAGGGATTATACGGAAGAAGTGGTAGCAGCGGTCAGCGTAGTTGGAACACGGGATCGGATTCAAAATAATAAAATTAATAGGTTTACAGAAAGAGTATTAGAGGCTGCAAATGAAGTTTCAATCAGATTAGGATATATTCCTGACAAGGAGTTGACGCTATATTGAGGTATCCTGCCATAAATAGTTATCAATACTCTTCCTTTAGAAATGCCCTGCGTCTTCTCCAGTTATTTTCTGTGGAAAAACCTGAAATACAGTTAGAGGATATTGCAGGTAAATTAGAAATTGGACCGAGTACGGCTTTTCGGTTAGTTCATACATTGATGGTGGAAGGATTTATTGTAAGAGATTCAGCTTCTAAATCTTATCGGCTTGCGGCATCTGTTTTGGCTTTTGGCCATACACTCCTAAAAAAAGAAAATCTCTATCATTTGTCCATAGAGATAATAGAAAAACTAGCAGAAAGAACGGGTGAAACGGCTCATATTGCGATATGTAAGGATGAACAGGTTTTGTATCTTCTTAAAATTGAAAGTACTCATCCTGTTCATTTACTCTCACATGCAGGAAGGAAAAATCCGCTTCATTGTACGAGTACAGGACAAGTTTTGTTAGCATTCCAAAAGGATTCATTAATTGAACGGGTAATTGATAGGGGACTTTCCTCGTATACTTTAAAAACCATAACAGATTCCAGTAAGTTAAAGGATTTACTACATACAATAAAAATGAAAGGATTTGCGGTTAGTAAGGAAGAATTGCATGAAGGTGTAGTATCAATAGCAGCTCCTGTCCTGAATAGAAAAAGCCATATAATGGCCGCTGTTAGTATTGCTGGTCCGGCCAGCAGGATCAATGATCGTACGATTCCTAAATTAACGAAACAAGTGCAACAGGCTGCTGATGAAGTGACGAAAAAGATGAAGAGCCTTTTTTAAGTGAGGACATAAAAAGGCTCTTATCATTAACTATCTTTGATATTCATAATAATCTTGAGAATGGTAGGTTCTGAATCCACATGATTCATAGAGCTTAAGGGCATGGGCATTTTTCGCCTCTACTTCTAGGAAAACAGACAAACCTTTTTGGTCCTCCATTTTGACAATCCTAGATAGAGCTCTTCTGCCTATGCCTTTTCCTTGCAATTCAGGAAAAACCGCAAACCCATAAATCCAAGCTTCTCCATCTGATTCTGCAACGCGCATTTTTCCAGCCGTTATCCCGTTAGCTTCAATAATGAAATTTTGTTCGGTGTTGTTTTCCCTGATTCGATTATTAAACTCACGAGCTTCATCTTCATTAAATCCAAAGGCCAAAACTTCCAGCTGAATCGCTGCTTCTAGGTCCTCCTTTGTCGCAGAAAGTCTAAGTGAAACGGAAGGGTCTTCGGTTAACTCTGTTTTCTGCCACTTCATTTGATATTCTGCGACCGCAAAGGTACAAGGAATGTTTTTTAAAAATTCTTTCGCGGCTTGAGAGTCAGTGGGGGCATTTAACAAAATCGTTTGAATGTTTCGTTTCTTGGTTTCCTCAAGTCCCATATCCAGCAATTTAGTAAAGATCCCTCTTCTACGGTAATCTGGGTGGACCATTCCGCAAAGCTCTATCTTATTGCCAAACCCATAGCGACCAAGAAATCCGACAAGTTTGCCTTCCTCATAATGAAAAAAGTCTTCCTTTTCAATTCCGTTTCTAGTTTCTAGCATGTCAAAATTAAGTTTTAGCTGGAATCCGCCGTCTTGTTCGCACACCTTTTGAAGTGCTTTTATAGAAGCTAATTCTTCTTTTGTTAGCATGTTATCACCTCTGTTCGTCATCCTCTCATTCTATTCTTTACTTCACTGCTTTTTTCCTTCTTTGATGGTCAAATTACGGAAATGTATCCTTTTAACTATGTTATTATAAGATAAATAATGTATTTTTTAACATATGTTTACATATTTGAAAGTAATAAATGGAATGATCTTAACTAATACGATAATAGTAGCAGCCAAAAGGTTGTGAAGATAGGAAAGGGGGGACCCTATTTATGATCCTAGCAAAAGAGAATTCCATTTCAATCACTACGATAAGAGAAAAAGACCTGGAATCCATCGTTGAATGGTTCGAACAGCATAAACAAACGTTCTATACACTTGGTTGGTCCTATCTTAAAAATCAACAGCAAATGGAAGAGCTATTTTATCAGTCCATTAAAAAGGTCCACAAGGAACTGCCTGGATTTAAAAGAGAAACGTCCGTCGAAACCTATGTTACCTCCATTTTCATACCTATCTGCCGTGAGCTTTCTAATAATAGAAGTATACAAGTTTCAGGGGAAAGTGAACCACGTCATGTTTTATTTGAGGCACTTGATCAATTGAAAGAGTGCGAGAAAGAAGCGATGCTTCTTACATATGTAAAGGGCTTTTCTAAGGAGGAAACGGCAAAGATTCTTCAAGTTTCAGTGGGAAAAATGAAAGAGCTTTTGTTTTCCGGTATACAGTCACTTAGAAAAGAATTGGAATACGGAGCCACCTTTAATGGCTGTGGGGAGTATCATAAGGTTTACATCGATTATTTAGAAAGAACTCTAGATCGGTCGATAAAGATAGATTTAGAGAAACATATTTATCATTGTCAAGAATGTCAGGAGGATTTGGCTACCTTTCAGGAAGTCATGTTAACTATGTCAAATCTTACTGAAACGATTCAAGATGTGCATGTGCCTTCTGGTTTCATGGAGAACGTCAAGGATAGGCTGGCAGAAGAGGAAAGGCACAAGCAACAGAAGAACAAGAAACGTAAAAGGAAGAGACTTATATATGCGGGTATTTTCGCATTATTAATGGGTTTAGGTTTTTTTACGAGGGTGTTTACCACCCTCTACTATTCATGGACAGAAGAAGATCAGCAATTACGTGCCTTTCTTCAACATGGCCTGGGTGAAGGGATGAACCTCGAAGCAGAAAACAAGGGGGTGAAAATTAAAATCAAGGGTGCGATTGCTGATGATGTTCAAACGATGGTTTTTTATGAAATAGAAGATACAAAAGAAGACAATCAATACATGATGCATTATCATGATGGGGCGTATGTAGCGAATGAACATGAAATCATGAGCAGTGAGGCAAATCAAAGATACGATCCACCTAATCTTGAATCGGATGTCAATAAAAAAGAAAAGAATGTCTATCGTGGAAAGATTAGTCTGCCGCCACTCACAAAGGATAACGCGACCATTAAACTGTGGATCACAAAGATTCAGAAGTTGGATCGTGAGTCTACTGATCCGAATGGTTATATGGCTGATGAGAATATAGAATATAAAACAGGGAAGTGGAACTTTGAGATCCCTGTAACAAAACAACCATCCCTCGAATATGCATTGGATGAAAAAACAGAAGTCGAGGGAATCCCGGTTCGATTTGATCAACTAACCATTGCTCCAACCACTACCATTTTGCAATATAGTCTTCTTAATGACCAGTCAAAAAAAAGGATAGAAATGCTCAATATTGACTCTCTAGAAGTGAATAGTAAGAAAGTGAAACCTGATTTGAATGGCGGCTCTTTTGCAGATTTACCACAAGACATAAATTGGACTACTTATCAAACAAACTTTGATTCTTTTTTTGGTGAAAAGCCAAAAGAGGTTAACGTTAAACTCGGTTCTATTTATTTAACTTTTGAAGAGCAAAAAAACATCGAACTGGATCCTTCTCAAAAATATCCTCAAACCTTTGAATATGCAGGAAGTACCATCTCCATCGACAAGGTGGAAGTTGGAAAGCCGGCCATTGTTGTCATAAGCAATCAAGAAATTGAGAATCGTGCATATGAGACACTTCAATTTCGAGTTGTAGAAGAGGGTGAGAATGAAGCTAGTTCAATGGAGATGAATTCTGACGGAGTGCTCATAGATAAAAACGGGGTGGAATACCATAACGATACGACTGTCCCATACGAAGAAATCAAGCAGCCCCGTTATTTTTTTACCGTTCAAACGATGAAGTTAAATAATGACATCCCTGGAGAAAAAGTAATTCCTAAAAGGCTGGAGATTTTTGGATACAATACAACAAAATATTTGACAGACGTGGTGAAGATTTCTTTGAAGTAAATATTTCAGTTATAGGTTATGTGACGAAGGGACTAGCTAGTCCAATAAATTTGATGGATAAGCCAGTCCCCGGTTCCAAAGTAGAATGTTCCTCAAGAACTTTTCGGTAGTTCTCTAATTAAAAGTACACATTTCTTTTAGTAATTCTTCAAGTACATGATCCATTAACGAATCAATCCCGGACTCAAGCCATTCATCAGGTATAATACGATAACGGCAATTACCGCTTTTCAAATAGGTATAAATAATTTGTGTCTCATCTAGTTCCTCTTTACTAACTACAATTGGAGAGTTGAGAGGACTTTGTTTAAAATAAGTTAATAGTTCTTTCCTTATGGTTCCTAGATTTGTTTGGTTATTTATTTTTTTACTATATAAAAGTTTGTTCCCCTTAATAAGAAAAAGTTTAATCGTAGATTCACCTATGGATTCAACCACCACAATATTTTGATTTTCCGCGGTAAATTCGATGACCTGCTCTTTATAAAGGAGGGCGTTAATCGAATCAAGGATGTTCCGATATTTTGCCGCGGCTTCAAACTGAAATTGTTCGGATGCAGCTGCCATTTTCTGTTTGATTTCTTCAAGTATTGCTGTGTCCTTCCCTTGCAACAAAGCAAAAATCTTGTCCAAAATTCGATTGTAATCTTCTAGAGCGGAACCATCTACACACATACCGATGCACAAACCTAATGAATAATTTAAACATGGTCCATTCTTCATGGATGGGTTGCTACAGCTTATTTTAAAAGCTTCTTTCAAACCATTGATCGCTTTTTCGACGGTGTACTTGTTGATAAATGGCCCGAAATATAGATTTCCGTCATTTTCCATTAACGAGTGGGATATTTCCAAGACCCGCTTTCCTTCATCAGTTTTTACCACGAGATAGGTGTACCTTTGAGGATTTTTCATTTTTTTATTAAAATGAGGCTTTAATTCCCTTATCAATTTACATTCGAGCAAAAAGGCTTCAAATTCCGTGTCCGTCAGGAGATAGTCAAAATCCTTTAGGTTAGACACCATCTTTTTGATCTTTTCAGAATGAGCCTTTGAATGTTGAAAATATGACTGCACTCGTCTCTTTAGATTTTTGGCTTTTCCGACATATATGATATTACCAAAGGAGTCTTTCATTAGATAAACGCCAGGAGTTAATGGCAGGGTTTTTACCTTTACTTTTAAGTTCATAAGTGTGTTCACTCACCAAATAATAATAGATATTATTATTTTAACACATGAGAGAATCACCTAGGAGATTGCTTGTATAGATAAACTAGGAGTACTAACATGACAATATCTAATCGAGCTTGAAAGGCGAATGTGATGATACTGGTTTGCATTAGGGGTACCTTTGTTAAAAGAAGTGCTACAATCATGATACCAATTAAAGGGACTACGGCATTTTTAACAGATTTATTGATTAATATTAAAACTCCGCAAACTAATTCTAGGAAAATGACAAGCTTTAACATAAGGTGAGGATAGGGCAGTCCTAATCCAAGAAAATGCTTCGCCAGGTTTGCACTCAGTAACTTCATCAGTCCAGATATGATAAAAACATAGGCAACTGCATATCGTATAAGTTTATTTGAAGAAAAGAAAATTTTCATAAAATATCCCCCTTTTACATCTTTATGCAGGAAAAGGGACAGCCCATTACAAAAAAACTCCAATTTAGAAAATGTTTACCTCATTTTCTTAAAGGGTATGGATTAATAAGACCATTTAAGGAGGTTACAAGAGATGAATTTAGAGGTAAAATGCAATGTTAAAAATTGTAAATATTGGGCAAAAGGCGACCAATGCATTGCTGACTCTATTTATGTGGTTGGCCCCAACGGTAGAGAAGTAGCGAATAATGTTGAAGAAACTGCTTGTAAGACTTTTGAAGAACGCTAATAGATCAAATACTGGACCTGATATTTACACGGCTACATTTATTTATACGGTGCAGGTTAACTCAATAAGGAATGTCAAATGGAGTCCTGCATCAGTAGGTTTATTGAACATAAAGTATAATAATAAATTTAAAATCTACAAGAAAAAGGATAATACCCAAATGAAGGTATTATCCTTTTTCTTTATTAAAATAGAGAATGTCCTTTTATTCGTTTATTTGTATTCTGCGGAACCTCATTTCACTAATAAAAGTGGAACCGAATAAAGAATCCCACCTATGGTTTGTAATACCATGAATTGCTCTCATAAAATGAAACCAGAGATTAAAATAGCTACAAATGGGTCAACATAACTCAACATAGCTATGCTCTGACCTTTTAATTTTGACCTAACGTTTCAGGTTAGTTAAAGTACGATGGGTTTAATGAATGAATCAAATGGGGTGCGGTAATGAAATTAAGCCACTTTATAAATAAGAATTTCCCCAATTTAGAGCTTAGACCACCTTTATTTTATAGTTGGGATATTGGAATACGTTTTGAACTAGGGGTGGAGTGGAAAAGAGAATATGATTTTCCCGACAACCCTTATATACTGGGGAGTTATAAAAGGGCTATTACTTTATTTAAAGCTGTGCATTCTCCAACAGAGGAAATACTTGTCGTGCTGGATGTAAATGATTTTGATAAAGGGAAAACCATTAGACATCAGTTAAAGAACTTTTCTCGCTATGTAGACAAATCATTATTGTTTAAGTTGGAACATCAAGTAATGCCTTATATATTCCCAGAGGATGATGAAGAAGGTACATATAAAACTCATAGATTTTCTCTAAACTGCAAAACATCTGATTTTAAATACATTCCATTGTTAAAAGCTATTTGCAACCAAGACTTAGGGTTAAAACCAAGTTTTTTCCATAGAGTTTACTTCATAAATATCAATAAGAAAACTATCTTTCACGTTTACGATGACAGAGGTTGTGATTTATTATCGACATCACCCGAAACAATTAAAGATATGTATAATAGATACAATGATTGGATTTTAGATTATGATAGGAATGATATAGACAAGATGTTTAAATAAAGATTATTCTTCTTCTTCTTCAAGTAACATGACAGTTATATGTATAATGACCTGGCGTAGTATTTAACGGTAATAATGTTAAATACTCCGCCCTTTTTGTCATTCCTGTTTTCAATTTTCTATAACTTCTATATAACATTGGAAAAGCTGAAAACACATTAAAGTCATTCTGTCATTATTTACGGTTTATAATTGCCCTAGATTAAATCTTGGTATTACGAAGGAATAAACAATTAAGTGTTTCATTTAGAACGAACTGGGTAGATACAGTTTACAAGTATGTAACACAGTATTGCACTTTTGTTGGTAAGTTGTTAGCTGAATACGATTCAGTGTACAAAGGAGGTGTAAACCATGGAGAAATATGAATACTTAAATGCATGGGCAAATATTAGTGAATTATTATATTATGCTGCACATGAAGAGTAGAAGGTCGGAAAAAAGACGTTTTTAATAAAAAATCCCGCCTTAAAATAAAGAGGCGGGAATATCTCAATGTAATCAACCCATAGTTCACTATCTAATCCCGTTGGTTGAAGAAAGTTGCTGTCTGTTTTTATTGAGTGTCTTCGTCTCTTTTGTACTCCAAAATATCACCTGGCTGACAATCCAAAGCCTTACATACCGCTTCTAATGTTGAAAAACGAACCGCTTTTGCTTTCCCATTTTTCAGAATGGAAAGATTCGCAATCGTAATTCCAACCCTCTCCGATAATTCTGTTACGCTCATTTTCCTTTTTGCCAACATCACATCAACATTGATGATAATCGCCATGATATTCATCTCAGATCGTTAAATCATTTTCTGATTTTATATTAATAGCTTCTTGTAAAAGTCTTTGAAGAACAGCAGCAAAAACGGCGATCACCTTTGAGGCGAAAATAATGACCAATCCGATTGGTATGATACTTGGTGGGTCAACTTTTTTCGCCATGAGATAGTAGAGTGGCATACCTAGCAGGTACAAGGTACTGATCGTTATGGCACAGAATTTTATTTTCTTTAAAGCCTTTACCGATAATTCCGAGAACGCTTGGTTCTTATCAATATAGCTTAAAAGTTTAAAAGCTTGATACAGAGCAAAGTAAAAAGGTATCGCTGCTGCGTACATATCGATTAAAACGAGAGATTTCATATAAGTGAAATGTGGATACAACTCTCCAGCAAAATTCCCGATCTTAGGCACCAAAAATATGCACAATGCAAGAACTGCAATTCCAGCCAGAAAAATAATTACCTTTAAGAAAGTGGTCGAACCTCGTTTAACATTCATTTAAAACACCTCACTTATTTAATGACAACATGATTTTATCATATAAATTTATTGTATTATTATTGTTAGAGGTAGTCCTTCGATATACTTCTTTCTTCGATCAATTTCATGAAGGGCATTCAAATGTTGACAGAAATGAACGTAGAACGTTTATTACACCCCCTTATAATAGTAGGATAGAACTCCAAGTAAACTTAGATGTAATAGACTCTTTGAATAATGGAATAAAAATAGAACTATTCCTGTTACAAAAGCAGATGCAGTGGCTGCAGAAGAAGGTTATGGTCATGGCAATGGAAATACAGTTATTAAGTGTTTTTAAATATAAATAAAAAAACCCCATTCCTTGATGCTTCGTTAGGAATGGGGCTATTATTAAACTAATGTACTTCCTTGAATTTCAATTGAGCTGTTCATGAACATTTCGATGTCGGCTTTTGTATTGGAAATGCCGCCTACACCAAAATTCTCAATTAAGAAGTTCGTTACGTTTGGTGATAAGAAAGCTGGTAATGTTGGTCCAACGTGAATATTTTTCACACCTAAGTAAAGTAAAGATAAGAAAACAATCACCGCTTTTTGCTCATACCATGCGATATTGTAATATAATGGTAATTCATTTACACTTTCTAATCCGAAGGCTTCTTTCAGCTTCAATGCAGTCATGACAAGAGAGTAGGAATCGTTACATTGACCGGCATCAAGGACCCTTGGAATTCCGTTAATATCACCTAAATCTAGCTTATTGTATCGATATTTTGCACAACCGGCTGTTAAAATGATCGTATCTTTTGGAAGCTCTTCGGCAAACTCTCTATAATAAGTTCTGCTCTTATGGCGACCATCACAGCCAGCCATTACAAAGAATCGTTTGATATCACCCTTTTTCACAGCTTCTACCACTTGATCAGCCACTTGAGCCACTTGATTATGCGCAAATCCTCCAATAATTTCACCTGTTTCAATTTCTACTGGTGGTTGGCATTTCATTGCATGCTCAATAATAACGGAGAAATCCTTTGTATCATCTTCATTTTTAGGAATATAGGTTACACCCTCAACAGCAGTTGCACCAGTTGTATACATTCTTCCTTTATAAGATTCCTTTGGTGGTACAATACAGTTTGTTGTCATTAAAATCGGACCGTTAAAGCTCTCGAATTCACGAGTTTGTTCCCACCATGCATTTCCGTAGTTACCGACAAAATGATCATATTTTTTGAATGCTGGATAATAGTGCGCTGGGAGCATTTCACTATGTGTATACACATCTACTCCTGTGCCTTCCGTTTGTTTTAATAACTGTTCCATATCTTTCAGGTCATGACCGCTAACTAAAATTCCCGGATTTTGACGTACACCAATGTTTACTTTCGTCATTTCAGGATGACCATATGTTGATGTATTTGCAGTATCTAAAAGCTCCATGGCATGAACGCCGTACTTTCCACATTCTATTGAAAGTTGAATCAATTGTTCCATACATACTGAATCATCTGTAATCATTGCAAGTGCTTTTTGTATAAATGCATTTAGCTCTTCATTTTCATAGCAAAGATTTGCCGCATGCTCTAAATAGGCAGCCATTCCCTTCAAACCGTAAGTCACTAATTCTCTTAATGAACGAATATCTTCATCTCTTGTAGCTAAAACACTAACTTCTTGAGAAGCAGATTTCATTTCAAGCTGGTTATTTGTTTCGCCGTACCAAGTGACAAAATCGCTATCGTTGTCTAAAGTGTAGCCTGCAGTTGTAATTGCCGCTTTAATTTCTTCCCGGAGGCTTAATCCTTCTCTTACGGTATTTAAAAATTCATTTTTATCCCAATTTGCATTTGTAATCGTCATAAAAAGACCATTTATGATAAACTGATCTGTTTTCTTTTGATTCAACCCGATTTCACGAGCCATTGAATTCACAATCGATACTCCCTTAATCGTGTAAATTAATAAATCTTGCATATTTGCTAAATCATCTTTTTTTCCACATACTCCAACAACTGTACAACCTGTTCCTTTTGCGGTTTCTTGACATTGAAAACAAAACATACTCATTTATAAATTCCTCCAGTGAATGATTTTCGATTTCTAATTTTTCTACATTAAACACATTTCTCTTATTAAGTTTGAATGATTGAATAAAGATCAAAAGCAATTAACAATATAATCATCTTGTTTACATTGTCATTATAGATTCATTGATTTTAAATTTGGAGTTCTTTAGGAATCTGTTCAAAAAGAAGTCAAAAAGAATTGAACACTTCGTGACAAAAAGGAAAAGTGGGGGAGGTTTGAATTAAACACCTGGTTGAAAACAATATAGTTGATATAGATGGTCAAATACTTGGATTTGGAAGAGCAATGACAGATGGAGTTTTTAACGCTGCAATATATGATGTAATAGTTCATCTAGGATTCCAAAAACAAGGGATAGCCAAACAAAGCTGTTTTGAAATGGTTACTGAAGTAAACCAGCAAATAGTTTGTCAATATTTTTCAATAAAATTTTTAAAAATCGCATGATATACTAAAAATGTGCATGCCAAATAACCTTCCGTTAATTCATTTTTGGAAGGTTTTGTGCTTTTTAGTTTAATTTAGGTTCTAAGCTATAATCTTGGAAGGTCGATTTGCTTTTTAATAAGGCAAAAATCCAATGTAAGAGCTTATTTACACAGGCGATAACAGCTACTTTAAAAGGTTTTCCTTCTTCACGTTTCTTATCATAAAACTCTCGTAATTTCTTATTACGAGGAATGATTTCATCGCTTGTTTTGCTCTTA
>NZ_PGVE01000087.1 GCF_002860255.1 Neobacillus cucumis | reverse complement strand
TAAAAGAGGAATCGCTAAAATGGCTCCTTTTAATAACCCATCAATATGATGGTCCTTTTCAAGGATGTCAGAAATGTAAAACAAAATACCAAATAAAGTGAACAAACAGGATGCTCCTGTTAAATAGGCAGCAAACAGCCAGCGTCCCTCTGTTTTAAATACAGAGACAAGACCTTTTACATATTTTTTAACAGGCGGAGGCTCTTTTTCTGCTTTCTTTTCTTTAATAAAAATGATTGTTAATAAAACAGAAAGGAAGCAAAAGATTGGAAAGGCAAAAAAGGCAGCATACCAAAAAAGCAGGGCTAATAACGCCCCGATGATCGGGCTGATAACTTTTCCGAATCCATTGGATGCTTCCACTAATCCTAATACCTTACTTTGTTCAGCGCCCTTAAATAAATCTCCGGCTAAAGCCATTGCGATAGGGGCTGTTCCTGCTGCACCCATTCCCTGCATAACCCTGCCTGCTAATATCCATGTATATGCACTTGAAAACCAAGCAGCGGCAGCGCCCGCTAACAGACCACCGCTGCCGTATAAAATTAGTGCAGGAATGATGACAGCTTTTCGAGAAAATCGGTCGGATAAATAACCTAAAATTGGTATGGAGACTGCAGCAGCAATCGAAAATACTGAGATAATTAAGCTTGTTTGAAATTGAGTTATATTCAGTTCTGTTTTCATTTTAGGTAGGATAGGGATCAGCATGGAGTTTCCCAGTACTAAAATAAGCGGGATTGAACCTATAGCTGCTATCGTTAAGCCTTTATGTTTCTGCTTTGGCAAGGATGTACACCCCTAACTGTAAAATTGAAGCTTTATTATTGTTTGTTCTGGATGGTTGTTTATGCATGACAAATGCCTAATTACTAGGTGTAATAGCCCATTGTTTACACAATAACCCAATTTTTGAATAATCTATCCTAGAAAAATAGAGGAGGCGCTTGCCTATGAATTTTTTAACATTACCGGAAAGGACTACCGGAAATCGGACATATGGTTTGACTTCTGTTATTGATTTCGGGACCCCATTAGGAGAGTTAAAAAATATTCTGTCTGATTATGGCGATCTCATTGATATTGCCAAAATTGGTATTGGTTCTGCCTATGTTACGCCAAATTTAAAGGAAAAGATAAATCTTTATAAGGATTTTAATATTAAACCTTACTGTGGCGGGACCTTATTTGAGAAATGCTATTACCAAAATAAAATTCCTGAGTATCTTACCTATTTAAGTAAACTAGGAATTGAATGGATTGAGATTTCTAATGGAACATTGGATATCCCTCTCTGTGAGAGATTAAAACTGATTTCACAAATAAAGAATGATTTTCGAGTAATTGCAGAAGTGGGCTCGAAAGATTGTAATAATGAAATGCCAATCTCTGACTGGAAAGAAGAGATGAAGCTCCTCTTAAATGCTGGATGTGAATATGTGATTACTGAAGGCCGGGATTCTGGTACATCTGGAATTTATGAAAAATGTGGAACTGTGAAATCTAATTTAGTACAGGAATTATTAAAGGATTTAGATACCCGTAAAATTATTTTTGAAGCGCCATCTGCAAAACATCAAATGTA
>NZ_PGVE01000086.1 GCF_002860255.1 Neobacillus cucumis | reverse complement strand
TGGAAGTTGCACTCCCTGTGGCGGCTGTGGTGGAGCTGGAAGATGTACTGGGTATGGTGGGTATGGATGTGGAATGCCAGGTGCTCCAAAACCGAGACCAGGAAAATAACCAAAACCTGAGCCTGGTCCACCTAATCCAATGCCTGGATAAAACCACAAACCTAGTCCAGGTTCACCAAATCCCAGACCAGGATAAAAACCATAACCTGATCCTGGCCCACCCAGACCAATGCCTGGATAAATCCTTTCATCTGTTGGATAAGCATTATAATATTCATGTATATATGGAATCACAATTATCCTCCTCATTCTCTTTTACATTAGAGCATATTCATTCTGAGAAGAAAGGTCTTGGGTATTGACCTAAATTATAAATATTTATGTGACATATGCTGATATAAAAAGCATAAAATTATTTTTCATACAATTCATTTTTTAGGTATTGTTTAATCTACTCTTCGTCCATATTAATTTAATGACAAAATAGATTTTGAAGAATTGTACTTAAAGTAACGAGGCTTTAGTAAAACAACAATCGGAAGGCTGTTTCGGCAGTCCTTTTTTATTACCGTTATTCAAGTAAATGGGAGTTGAGGCAACAAACAATTCGGTTTGGACTGTAAAAAAAGTTGTTGTATTCATTAGATAAAGCAAAATTTATAAACTACAGGTCATACTAAAAATAAAAAGGAACAAGTTATGACCAGAGAAGATAGATTAACCTTATCCATGAGTTTAAATAAAGATTTAAAAGTTTTATCAGAACAATTTAAGGGGGGGTCCAATCTAAAAATACGAAAGTTAAACGTCGGGGAAGATTTAAAAAGAAAAGCTGCCATTATCTATATGGATGGAATTACAAATATCCAAATCATTCAAGAGAATATATTAGCTCCTTTATTAAAAATGTCGAGCATGGAGAGTATTGAGTCTGTTATAAATGATCATCTTCCAATCATTGACGTTACAGTTGAATCTTCTATCAATGAAATTATAAACGGCTTAATAAAAGGTAAATGTTTGGTACTAATAGATGAATTTAATCAGGGAATTCTTGCAGATGTCGCAAATTGGCAAAAAAGATCTTTGAGAGAACCTGATACCCAACGAACAATTAAGGGCAGCATGGTGGGGTTTAATGAACAATTGAAGGTGAATTTAAACCTTTTGCAGAATATGATCCAGACGCAGAAATTGAAAATTGAATCGTTTCAAATTGGAATTGAATCCCAAACAGATGTAGCATTACTCTTTATAGATGGATATGTCGATGAAAAGGTACTCGAAGAAGTAAAAAAGAAAATGAATGGGATCGATGTCACGTATTTATTGGAAGCTCGTGTAATTGAAGACGCTTTGGAGGAAAAAAAAACGTTGTTCCCCTTAGTTTTTACATCCGAGCGTCCTGACGTAACTGTATCCGCCTTATATGAGGGACGAGTAGTCATTGTTGTAAATGGCTTACCTTTTGTATTGATTGTGCCTTGTTTATTTATCCATTATTTTCAGCAACCAGATGAATACAATTCAAAAGCTGGGCGTTTTGGAATACGGATTTTTCGAATGTTCAGTTGGCTTTTAGCCCTTTTATTACCTGCTATTTATATAGCCATAACTCGGTTTCATACAAATTGGTTTCCTTCTTCATTTGACAAAAAGTTATTTACAAATTCTGATACACTAGTACCTTTTGTATGGGAAGTTTTGTTTATCCTATTTATTTTTCATTCTCTTCTTGAGGCCACTTTACGAATTCCGAAAAATACCACTCTTCTTGTTACGCTAGTTGGCACCATCACGATTGGCGAGACAGCCATTTATGCTAAAATCATACACCCATTAACAATGATCGTGGTCGGTGTGAACTTTTTGACTAGTATACATATTGCTAGCGGTGGTTTATGGGGTTCTTTAATCTTACTGCGTCTTGTCTTTATCTGGATTGGATATTTTTTGGGATTCACAGGCATTCTTATCGGATTCCTTTTATTAATTTTGTACATGGCATCGCTTAAATCAATAGGTGTTCCCTATTTATCTCCTTTTATTCCATTTAGTATTCGTGAAATGAAAGACGCATTATTTCGAGGAGATTTAAGAGGATTGATTAACAGTAAACATTCTTATCCTCATAAAAAAAATAACAAGAAGTGAACATTGTTTTCATTGTCCCCTAAAAGGGGACAGTGTAATAAACGGGGCATTCACCTTAATCAAAAATAATCCTGATCTTATCATCAGAATCATCACTATCATTATTTAAAATTGCTGATATAAGAGTACACAGAATATATCATTTTCTAAAAAACAGGCGTTTCCAAAATAAATGAAGACGCTTATTTCTTATTCTAACTAATGGTTAATCAGAATGTTATCTTTTTTATTTAACTCTTTTTAATAGAAGACTGTGAAGGATTACACTTAAAGTAACGGGTTGCGATGCTTCAATAATGAGGGATCGCTTTTTTCTTATTCTAGTAACAGGGAGTATAGTTGCAGAAAAGTAACTAAGCATTCTTATTATATAAATAATGACATTGATGCAGGCTTTTTTTCATACTATATTTTTGGGAGGTGTTGAAATGGCAAGAGTAAGGGCTAGAAGTCATGAAGTAGATGAAATGGCAAGAATGATGAGAGCAGAAGCAGAAGGCGAAGGAAAGCAAGGAATGTTATATGTTGGAAATGTAATAATAAATCGTGTTGTTGCAGAATGCTTAGATTTCAAAGATGTAAACAATATTCATGATGTAATATTTCAAATACAAGGAGGAAATTATTCATTTGAAGCAGTGCAAAAAGGGAATGTTTTTTATCAAAGATCAAGAACTTCTGAAAGAAGATTAGCACAACAAAATATAAATGGTTGGAGAGTTCATCCTGCGAAATATGCTCTTTGGTATTTTAATCCACATGCTCCATGCCCACCAACATGGTATGGTCAACCTCATACAGGTCAATTTAAAGAACATTGTTTTTATGAACCAAAACTTGGAACATGTGATAGTGTTTATAGAGGTTAAGCTTACTCTTTGAGTAAGCTTTATTACATAATTAGAATATTTACACAAAATAATACTTTTAGTAATAGTTTTTATCCAAGAAAGAAAGATTGTGAAATTTTGTACTTAAGCTAACGGGGGAAATTGTTCAATAAGAGCAATCGCTTTTCTTGTTAAGAAATGTCAAATAAATGGGTTAAAAGAGTTACTATAATAATTGTTTGGTGAAGTGATAGGAACAATTTTGGGCTTAATTCTTAGTTTAATTCAAATCATTCAATCCATCTATAAATAAAATGAATGGATCCTTTAGTATTTCGCAAAATATGGCCTGTTGCAAGCAGTCTTTTTTCATACCGTTATTGCAGTAATTGGCAGTTTAATTTAAGTGTAATTATTCACAATCTGTATTATTAAATGTCCTTTTTCTCCACACAAAAAGACTGCCACCAGATGAAAAAGGAGAATGAATTCATTATGAAATCATCCCCTCAAATGATTTGAAAATGCTTATAGTTATATTACTTCTCAATGACTAGCTAAACGTTTTTCAAAATCCGCCTTAAACAACAGAATAGCATCAATATTGACAGCAAAATCGTGGTCACTGATATTAAAATTAGATATAAACTCGTCAGACTTCTTGCGAACCATAATTGTCGGACGGATATTATCTCCAATAGCGTCCTTAGTTACAGCACTTCCATAGAAATACCAGTTAGTTTGAGTAGGCTCATTTGCTGCATTCTTAGATAAGTCATTTTTTATTAATTCGCATAATTGAACCATAAAATCTTCATTAAGCTTAATGGTTTTTCCATGCTGACCATCAACAGATATATCAGCATATCCATACCAAATATTCCTGCTTGTATACTTTCCGTCATTTGAAGTGTAAGTTTCATCAAACAAAATCTTCATTTTCATTACCACCCCGTTAACATACAATTTCTTCACTCTATTATACACCAATTAGAAATTGTAAAATAGCTTGCTGTTAGTCTCACTAAACTTGTAAGAGTTAGGTAAGCTAACTTCATAGTAGGGGGTTCCACCTATCAACTAAAGGTGCAGATTTATTGAAGAAGGATATTTTCTGTTTTAAGCGAATTAGAATTTCAAACAAACCTTACACGAATACAGGAGGTATGAGATATGAAGATCAATAGAATAGATCATGTGAGTATAAACGTAAATGATCTTTCAGAGGCTAAAGCGTTTTTTCTTGATTTAGGACTTGAAGTGCAAGCGGAATGGGAATTGGATGGAGAACAGTTAGACAGAATAGTTGGGCTTAAGGATGTTAAAACGGCATGTGTAGGATTGGGGATGCCAGATGGTCAGGCATGGATAGAGCTAGTCAAATTTTATTCTCCTTCAGATGAAAAAGATATTCAACAACCTTTTGCAAATACATTGGGTATCCGACATATTTGCTTTGCTGTTGAAGATATTGAAGCTATTGTTGCAAAATTGAAAAAGAAAGGCACAGAAATTTTTAGTGAGATACAGCAATATGAAGAAAGTTATAAGTTATGCTACGTTCGTGGTCCAGAGGGAATTATTTTAGAGTTGGCGGAGAAAATCAGATAAATATTGAATGGGATAAATGATTTAGACCAACAACTTTAACGATTTCTTCTTAAACGATCGGGTGAAATAGTGAAGAGGCAGCGGAGTGTCCGTTGCCTCTTGCCATCGATAGGTCAGTTCCTATTCCTAAGCGTTTTTTTATAAATCCATCATTCATTTTTTATTAATTACCTAACTAAGAGGTAATTCTCGATGGAGTTTTCTCTGATGGGTAATGCTACGCCCAGTAGGAACCCCAGTATTTCATTTCTTTTATGATAGTATGTAAGGATTGTCCTTTTTCTGTAAGTGAATATTCAACGGTTACGGGTACTGTAGCGTGAACAGTCCGGTTTAAAACACCATTGGATTCTAAATGTCTTAGAGTATCGGTTAAGGCCTTTGGACTTATATTTGAAATCGCTTTTTGTAATTCTCCAAACCGCTTTACTCCTTCGAATAACTCTCTTAATACAAGAAAAGACCATTTTCCTCCAATTACACTAAGTGCCTTTTCAATGGAACATTCAATTTCTAAGGGTACCGTTTCCTTTACTTCGCTCATAGTCTACCTCTTTCTAATTTATAGAAACTATAAATTTCATAGTAAGTAACATATAGGTTATTATATCAAAAATATTTCAGTGGTTGTTGTTCCAAAAAAGAAAACGTATACTTTTTTTGTAAACGTTTTTTCTATACATACTGAAAGAGAGGGAGATGAAACAAATGAAATACCGTAAGCTTGGAAAAACAGATTTAAACGTTTCGGTTGTTGGAATCGGTACCTGGCAATATGGCGGCGAATGGGGAAAAGATTTCACACAAAAAGAAGTAGATGAAATCTTAGACAAGGCCAAGGAAATGGGAATTAATTTGATTGATACAGCCGAATGTTACGGTGATCACCTTTCTGAAAAATTTATCGGCAATTATTTGAAAAACCAAAAAAGGGAGGATTGGATCGTCGCCACCAAGTTCGGCCACCATTTCCATGATTCCTTTACGCGTACCAATCATTGGTCCGCTGCGGAAGTAGTGAAACAGTTAGACGATTCGTTAAGAGCTCTTCAAACAGACTATGTAGATATCTATCAATTTCATTCCGGCGGAGATGACGTCTTTCAAAATGAAGAATTATGGACGGCTTTGGACAAGCAGATCGAGGCAGGGAAAATCCGTCATCTAGGAATTTCAATCGGTTCAAACGAGAACATCTACCAAACGGACTTAGCAACGGAAGTCAATGCCAGTGTGATCCAGGTGGTGTATAACCGCTTAGACCGTAAACCAGAGGAACAGGTTTTTCCTTCCTGTGAACGGCAAAATCTTGGGGTCCTGGCTCGGGTTCCATTAGCCAGCGGGTATTTAAGCGGCAAATATAAGCCGGGTGCAGTATTTGATCAAAACGATGTTCGGAATAACCATTTACAAAGTGAAGTGTTCAAACAGCTTAAACTAGTTGAAGAAATTCAACGAAATGAAGTCCCAGAAGGAGTTAATATGGCTCAATGGGCACTTGCATGGTGCCTAAAGCATCCAGCTGTTACGAGTGTCATCCCTGGGTGTAAAAATGTAGAACAAGTTGAATTAAATGCACGGGCTGCAGACTTAGAATTGGTATCCGATCAGCATCCACAAGCTGTGGAAGTGTAAATAGGGGGTATGAAAATGCCAAAAGTAGTGGTAACAGGCGGTAGTGGCCTTCTTGGTCCAGATGTGATAAGAGAATTTATAAATCATGGGTATGAAGTGGTTAATGCTGATATGAAGCATCCAAAAGAAGCGCTTTGTCAAACTGTGATTACAGACTTAACCAATCTTGGCGAAGTGTATGGCGTCTTAGCAGGAGCCGATGCGGTTGTCCATCTGGCAGCCATACCCGTTGCCTACTCTCATCCAAACGAAGTAACATTCCAAAATAATGTGATGAGTACCTATAATATTTTAGAAGCGGCAGGAAGTCTAGGGATTAAAAAGGCGGTGATCTCCTCGAGTGAATCGTCCTATGGCATTGTTTTTTCTAGACAAAATTTAGCACCGAAATATGTACCAATCGATGAGGAACACCCACAGCTGCCTGAAGACAGTTATGGGTTATCGAAAATAGTAAATGAGAAAACCGCGGATATGATTCACCAAAGAACGGGTATGCAGGTTGTATCTATGAGATTAGGAAATGTCATCAGCCCTGAAATGTATAAAAATTTTCCTAGTTTTATACATAAGCCAGAATTAAGGAAAACGATTCTTTGGAGTTACATTGACACAAGAGATGCTGCATCTGCTTATCGTTTAGCAGTTGAAACAGACGGACTAGGTTCGGTTCCACTATGTATTGCTGCAGATGATTCGAGTATGGAAATTGAGAGCAAGCTGCTTATGGAAACATGTTTTCCAGAAGTGAAAGATTTCCGCAGTGATTTATCAGAGTTTCAATCGTTGTTAAGTAACGAAAAGGCTAAAAAACTATTAAATTGGCAGCCTGTTCATCAGTGGAGAAATTTTGTAGAGTTATAATTTTTTATAAATGATAGGAGGAGAGAGAGGTATGACAAAAAATTTATTAAGTACTACTACGTTAAATAATGGGGTAAAAATGCCTTGGCTGGGATTCGGTGTTTTCAAAGTACAAGAAGGGGAGGAAGTAGTTAATTCAGTAAAGACTGCCCTTGAGGTCGGGTATAGAAGCATTGATACTGCTGCTATTTATGGAAATGAAGAGGGAGTAGGTAAAGCGATAGCTGAATCGAACGTACCACGTGAAGAGTTATTTGTGACAACAAAGGTCTGGAACGGCGATCAAGGCTATGAGTCTACCTTGGCGGCTTTTGAAACAAGTTTGAACAAATTAGGATTAGACTATTTAGACCTTTATTTAATTCACTGGCCAGTCCCTTCTAAAGGATTATATGTTGAGACATGGAAGGCACTTGAGAAACTTTATAAGGATGGGCGCGTCCGTGCCATCGGAGTCAGTAATTTTAATGTTAACCATCTCGAAGATCTTCTTGCAAACTGTGAAATTAAACCGATGGTCAACCAAGTGGAATATCATCCAGTCTTTAATCAAAAGGAATTACATGATTTTTGTAAAAAGAATGAAATCCAGCTTGAAGCCTGGTCACCCCTTATGCAAGGTAGTCTTCTTAACGATCCAGTCTTAGTTGAGATTGCAAACAAATACAAGAAGTCTGCTGCCCAAGTGATCCTACGCTGGGATATTCAAACAGGCGTGGTGACGATTCCAAAATCAATCAAACCACATCGTATTGCTGAAAATGCAGATATCTTTGATTTTGAACTTACTCAAGAAGAGCTAAATCAAATAAGCACTCTTAACCAGAATCAGCGTCAGTTCGGGGACCCTGAAGTGGTAGGCAGAGATTAATAGGAGGAAATCAAAAATGGAAAATGGTAAAGTAAAATGGTTTAACAGTGAAAAAGGCTACGGATTCATCGAGCGTGAAAGTGGAGAAGATGTTTTCGTTCACTTCTCAGCTATCCAAGGCGAAGGCTTCAAAACTCTTGAAGAAGGACAATCAGTGACTTTTGACGTTGAGCAAGGTAACCGTGGACCTCAAGCGGCTAATGTTCGTAAAGCTTAATTTACTAATAAGTGACAGACTCCATTTTGGAGTCTGTTTTTTATGCCCCAAAAATATAGAACCCTATTCAAGAATGAGCGGGGAAGACGAAAACAGTAAATCAAATAGTAACATATTGCGGTAAGGGGGTAGGTTAGCTGAATAACAGTTAAAATACCAAAAAACCATAATTCTCATGCGAGTTTATATTTATTTTTATATAGGCAATACTTTTTCCTTCGGAAATTTTTATTGGTTTAAGGAAACTTTTTAACGGAGTAAAATATAATAAAAATAAAGGAGAGTTGATAAGAATGTCTCGATCTAAACGAACAAAGAAAAAAATCTTATTAAATACCTCCCTATGTAAACTGCTAGGGATTATTAGTGACCAAGAATATAATACAATTTTAAATCATATCAGTTCTCGTGAAAATTAATATTTAATGTTTGGACGTGTAGAGAAAGTGTTTGTAAAACGATTATCTAGAATCTAAAGAAATTCTGAGGTATTACACTTAAACTAAAGGTTAGCAAGAGTTAAAGAGCTGAACTGCCATATTGGTGGCTTTTTCTTACTCTGCTACCGTGGCTATTTTAGTTAAAAGGAAATATATTGAATAAGCTAGAATAGTTTACATATGTAATAAAAAGGTGGCGGTATTTATGATAAGTAAAGTAAATCTATTTGGGCATAAATATGAGGGGATAACGCGTAATTAGCCCAGACGACAACGCAATTCCCCAAATATCGAAAAATAGGGGTAATCAAAGATCATGTTTAATATTAATGTAGATTTAGTTCGAAATTTAATAAAAGAGCAATTTCCAGAGTGGTCCAATTTAGAAATAAAACCAGTAAAAAATGGCGGGCACGATAACAGAACTTTTCATTTAGGTGAGAATATGATTGCAAGGTTGCCAAGTGCAGAATGGTATGTTCCTCAAGTTGAGAAAGAACATAAATGGCTGTCTGTTTTATCTAAGCAACTTTCCCTACCGATTTCTATACCACTTGCTAAAGGTAAACCTAATAAGGATTATCCATCCCCTTGGTCCATTTACAAATGGGTGGAAGGCGAGACAGTGACCCTCGAAAATATAGTTGATCTTAATCAATTTGCCAAAGATTTAGGGGGATTTTTAGTAGAGCTGCAGTCTATTGACGCGAGTGAAGGTCCTGTTGCAGGTATTCATAATTTTTATAGGGGTGGAGATTTAGCAGTTTATAATGAACAGTCTAAAAATGCGATTGAAAATAATAAAGAAATTTTCAATGAACTTTTATTGAAAGAGATATGGGAGTTGTCTTTAGATTCTAAATGGGATTCAGATCCAGTATGGCTTCATGGTGATGTAGCACCAGGAAATATCCTGGTGAAAAATGGAAAACTATGTGCGGTTATTGATTTCGGTGTATTAGGTGTCGGAGATCCTTCTTGTGATGCTGCAATGGCATGGACATTTTTTGATGACACTAGTAGGAAGGTATTCAAGACAACATTGAAAATGGATGAAGAAACTTGGAATAGAGCAAGAGGTTGGGCTTTATGGAAGGCTTTAATTACTTATGATGGCAATAAGAATACTAACAAAAAAATAGCTGAAGAGACATATAGAATTATTAAAATTATTATGGAAGAATACAAAGTCAAAAGATGAAATAATAAATGAAAGGTTACTATCGAATCTCCCTAAAAGTATTATAATATTAGGTTCCAAGTTAGCAATAGGATCGTCAATTATTGACGATCCTTTATTGTTTAAGATATTAAAATTGTAAGATGGTGAAGAATTCCACTTATACAAAAGAGTCTTTAGTAAAACAACAAAAGGACTGTTTCGGCATTCCTTTTTCTTCCACTTTGTGTTAAATAAGAACAATATAAATGAATCAGTGCTTGGAAGAGAAACATGAAAAGATCTTAATAATCTCTCCATTTTCGAGGGATTTTTTAGTTAAGAGTTTTTTAAGTTGTTTTTAATAGTATTTAATTAATGATTCAAAATGAGAGTGTTAATATAACTACATAATAAAAAAATAGTTCTTCCATTCCGAAAGGTTATGAAAGCTTTTTGAAAAAAGTGTCTGTTTTCGATAAAAATACCCTTTGCTTTTACATAGGAAGATGAAATATAATGATAAAATCAAAATTTAATCGGAGTCTATTGAAAATGCAGGAAATATCAGATATTCAACAAATGTTCTCGTTAATTTCAGAAAAATCCTTAAACATTATCTCTTCGATTTCAGCAGAGGGAGTTTTCACTTATATCTCTCCTAATGTGAAGGCATTACTTGGATATACTCCAGAAGAAGTTATTGGGAAACCCGCAGCATCTTTTAACCACCCAGATACCAATAAAAAATTTCTAGAGCATCGAGTTTCGGTGTTTATCGATCAAGATACGGTACGATTTACTGGTCGTGTTCGGCATAAAAATGGGGAATATCGATGGTATGAGACGACAGCTCAATATATCCGCGGCCGATCTGGAGAAATCGTACAAACCATTGGTGTTGGGCAAGACATAACAGAACGTAAAGAAGCTGAAGAGACCATTGCCTACCTTGCTTACCACGACAGCGTAACCGATTTGCCAAACCGGCGGTTGTTTAAGAGACGTCTTAGCCAGCTTTTAGAAGAATCTAAAAATGATTTACACGGGCTGATGTTACTTGATTTGGATGGTTTTAAACACGTCAACGATACTTTTGGTCATGATATTGGAGATCAACTTCTTATAGAAGCGGCAAAAAGGTTGACATTCGCAGTTGGAGACAAGGGTTTTGTCGCTCGTTGGGGTGGTGATGAGTTCACGGTTTTTCAAACAAATATTGTAGGCCGGGCTGATTTTACTCTTTTAGTGGAGCGGATCAAGGAAGTAATTTCTGAACCATTTATCATTGCTGGCCAACCCATTTTCATTACAGCGAGTATAGGTGTGGCATTTTCCCTAGAAGATGGGGACACGGTTGAGGAACTGATTAAAAATGCGGACGCGGCGATGTATCGTGCCAAAAATCAGGCGAAAGTGATGAAGGGTTCTCAGAATGAACCATGACTCGTCGATCTTCAAAGACTCGAATTGATTAAAAAATTGCATTTATAGCATTTTTTTGCAGAATGGTGAAACTGAAACTCATTTTTTTGATTTATCAGGGCAAAAAAATAAACAAAAATAGGCTGCCAAGTATGTACTGCACCCCCAAAAGTCAGATTTCACTCTAACTTTTGGCGTGCAGTACAAAAACTTGTGTGAAAGGGACTATTTTATTTTTAAGTGGTTCAACACAAGCGAGCAAGATGAAAATGATGCTTATTTCGAATCTGAATGTGGAGAAGTTGACGACAGGTTCACGTACCGTTATACGATAGGGGGACAAAAAGAAAAAGAAAATAAAAAAGAAAAACAACAACAACAAGAAGCTTTTCAGCCAAACATAGAGAACAATCCAGATGTAGTGAATGACGAATATGCGGCTTAAGTCACCACAAAAAAGCAAGCGACAAGTAGAACTTTTTTCTCCAACTAACTGCAGTAATAGGAAAACAGTTATATTCACCTAACCTAAGAAAATAAACGCCTTCACACAAAAAGCTATAAAATACACCATAAATGGCAAAAAACGCCTTCAAATATCTAATTTGAAGGCGTTTTTTGTCGTTTAACTCTAAAAATGCCCTCAAATTAGAAAAAAGGTGGTTCGCTTTAGACCGCAAATCTCGATATGGTAGAGGTGCTGAAGGCACAGAATTTTTTATAAATCCTAGAAAGGAAGGAATGTCATAAAATTTTCAATTTCTGTCGAAAAACATATGACCTTTATCTTTATTTATTGATATATCAAGTACGAAGGAATTTATAAAAAGAAAGCTGGGGTTGCACATGGCAAAATTTAGAATCATCCGTACTGATTTTTGGCAGGATCCGATTGTTTCAGAAGAGATGTCTGTGGAGGATAAGTATTTTTACCTTTATCTTTTGACGAATCAAAATACAACGCAAATTGGAATCTATAAAATCACGAAAAAACAAATGGCGTTTGATTTGGGCTATTCCATTGAGACGGTGCATTCATTAATGGACCGATTCATCCGGCACCACAAGTTGATCCGTTACAATCCTGAAACGAGAGAAATCGCAATTAAAAACTGGGGGCTCTATAACCTGAATAAAGGTGGAAAACCGGTGATGGATTGTATTGATGCCGAATTAAAAGAGGTCCAAGATCGATCACTAATTCCATATGTGGCAGAATCCATTCATAAACAAGAAATTTGCAGTCGATTTGAAACATTTTGTGAACAAGAAGAGATGTGTTTCGACCATGACATGGGCGACCAAGATGAAAATGATACATACCTAGACCCTGAATGTGATGAAATGGAAGATATGTTTCATACGACAGGTGGACAAAAAGAAAAACAACAACAACAAGCTGCTTCTCCAAACACAGAGAACCGTCCAGACATAGTGAATCATCAAAAAGTAAAAGATGTGAAAGAAATCATTGAGTGTTGGGATGACAATGGATTTGGTTTTACGAACATCAATGCGAAACAGCAGCTGTTAACTTGGTTAGATGATTCTAGCTTCCTACATCCAAAAGATGTGATTATAAAAGCAATGAATATTGCCTGTTCAAATAACAAGCGAAGGCTGAGTTACATCATTGGGATTCTAAAGAACTGGGAAAATGAATCCTTACTGACTGTGGAGGAAATAGATTCCTATCAGGAGAACCAAAAGCCTATACCAAAGCATAGGGAATCTACTAACTCGTATCCTACCGGAAGACAAATTCCAAGTGGATTTGAAATCAATCTAACGGCGGGTGAAGAATAATGAGTTTGGTAGAAAAAGCGTTCTTAGGGAGCTTAATGAAGGCAGAATATTTACTTAAGGATACCGCAGTACTACCAGAACAACTAGAAAGTGGGCGGCATAAAGAATTAATGTGTAGAATGGTGGAGTTAAACCGAGAGGGGAAAAATGTGGATTTGATTTCATTGACAACCTTACCCGATCTCGAATCATTCGGTGGAATGTCGTACCTGTCGGAATTGTTATCATTTGCGGATCTGGATAAATTTGAAGGAATAGAAAAGCTCATTCTTGATCAATGGAAGGAACGGGAAAAGAGAAATATCCTGACCGTTGCAGCCATGAATGATTGGGAGATTGCGAAAGTCTTAGCCGAATTGGATAAAATTAACCAAATGAAGATAGTAGATCACACCTCTTTACAACAAGCCTTGTCCTATATCTATGAGGCACCTTGGGAAGATCAAGTAGCGCTGAGAAGTGCCACAACGGGCATCAAAAAGCTCGACGATGTAACAGGTGGCTTTCAGGATGGAGAAGTAACGATACTAGCAGCCAGACCATCCATGGGAAAAACGGATGTAATGCTTCATTTTGCCAAAATGACGGGCTGGGCAGGATATCTGCCACTCATATTTTCCTTAGAAATGCCGGAAAGGCTGATCACATCCCGATTAATCGCTTCGACAGGGGGCATTAACCGAGCAAAAATGAGAGACCCGAAGAGAATGCTCAGTCAAAAACAAAAGGATAAATGGTCGGATGTGATTGGGAATCTTAATGAAACCCATATACAAATTTTTGATGGGGCAGGACAATCCATTGCCGAAATCAGAGCGAAAACGCGGAAAATGGTGAATCAATTTCCACACAAGAAACCGATTCTTTTTATTGATTATTTAACACTCATCCAATCAGGTCAAATGTATGGAGGGAATTCTCATTTACAGGTCACGGAAATCTCTAAATCCCTTAAAACGATGGCGAAGGATTTCCATTGCCCCGTTATTTGTTTGGCGCAGCTCAATCGCTCAGTAGAATCAAGAGCTGAAAAACGTCCGATGATGTCTGACATTCGGGAATCGGGCAGTGTGGAACAAGACGCCGATGTTATTTTGTTCTTATATCGTGAGTCGTATTATGACAAGTCATTAGACTGTCCTTCCCTTGAAATCATTGTCTCGAAAAACCGAAATGGTCCAGTTGGAAGCATCATGGTGAATTATAACGAGCATACAGGAAGGATTGAGGACCTAAAGGAAACGAGTATTTCTATCCAATCCAATAAAAACGAAGACCAAGCTTGCTAAAATAACGAATATCGAGGGTTATCACATGTTCGTGAGAGAAATTTACCTGGATAGTTTACGATATGAACAAACCTCATTGGCCCATTACATACACCATTTACTAACAGAGAAAAAGATTTCATTAGAGGACAACGAATCCCAATTAGACTTGCAACAAGCAGACCACCAAAAGGTTGCAGAAATGATTGAAAATAATGTTTTAGGTATTCATAAGGTTTGCATTTACTCATTGAAGATAAAACCGAAGGAATTTGTGTTTATCTTTGCTGAAAATGAGCAAGAAGCCATCCAATTCTATATAAAAACCTTTCAGCAAATGCCCAAAAACTGTCACGAATATGATCTGGATTTCGAGCTTATTAGAGGTAATGGCGAGATTACGTTTCGCGAGATGAGGAAGGAACACGAGAGTTTTCCAGCTATTGCGGGTTTTTTTACGAGGTGATGGAATCAACTAGGGTCCTATTGTGGTTCAACTGTTTGCGAAATATAACTAGCAGTTTTATAATCCTAAGAAAATCTAAAGGCAATTTCTTTTTAATAACTATTAAACATTCACAAATGCTGTTTTGTGAGTGTTTTTTTTTTGTGAAAGGAGGAAAAGTTCTGAAACCCTTAGGATTAGAAGTAATAATTGTATATTCCAACTGTTAGGTAAAAGATGTCGAATAAAAGAAGAAAATGTAAAATTATGATATATTTGTGAAATTATGAAAAAATCCAAACTGTACTTAATTTAAGATGTTAGTTAATATGACAAACATATTAATATACTCATAAAATCTAAATAATTTGATTCAAGAGTTATAAAAATAGATTTTTAAAGCTATGATCTCAGATAAATTATCAAATATTAAGCAACAATAAAAAACGACAGTAAATTATACTAAAAACATATATTTTGTCAATGATATGAAATTTTTACATGTCTAAATTAAGAAGGGCTTAGAAAAATTTTTTAAAAGAATTTAAAATTTTATTTTATAAGAAAAATAACTAACTGGTATAATAGTCTCAGTTTATAGAATTATAATTTAGTTCGAACGACATTCTGTTTATTGCTAATGGAAGCGGATACAAATAGGATTATATCATTTAAAAGCATTGTTACCATAATCTTTGAGCTCCTTGTCTAATGGAGAAAGATCGATAACATTTATAGGACCTGAGTAGGGATTAATTTGAAAAGGATAAAGAGAGCTATAACGTGCCAATTATGGGTAAAATGGTGATTTTTTGATTAACATTAATATGAATAAAAATTTTTACAACTACTTTAATAGGCTCAAACCGAAAAGGAGGTGAGGGAAATGTGACGAATAAAATAAACAAACCCTCGAGTTGGTAGTCTTGGCGGACAGTAACTTGAGGGCAAGTGTAGTTGGGTATACCAACTTTATTTGAGTATACCCCTTTTTTGAGAAAAAACCAATAATAAAAACTGAAAGAAGGGTTAAGTGAATGGAATTAAGACAAGATTATTTGATAAATGAAAAAACAGGTTTACTTTTGGGAGAGTATTATACTAACGGAGCTCTATATACTAGAGTAATAGAAGGTGTGGAGAGCTTTTTAGTTGAGATGTCTCCTATTAAGCTTATTGATAAGTCTCTACTTCGTTACGGCTCCAGTTTTCATGGTGCTCTAAGCAGTTCTAAAGAGGTACTTGGAGGAATGTATATGTATCCGATAAAAATAAGTTCCACATTGGATATCTGGTTGTTTCCTAGCAAATCTTATAAAAAGGCAAATTGTATATGGTTTGTACTCAATCATATTCTAGATACATTTCCAAAAAGTGTCCAACATACAGAAGTATTTTTACGTTATGGTCATAATATAACAATAGAATTGAGAGAATGTACGTTCCGAACAAAACGAAGGAATGCTGAAAAACTACGAGAACGAATTTCAAATAATATTAATAATTCATCTAAAGTTAAAAAAGAACTGAAAAACGGATTCTTTATAAAAGAGGAGGAAGGTGAATTTAAATTTTTAAATTAAAAATTTATAAGTTAAAGTTTTTGAAAGGTACCAAGTTATAAATCACTACATTAATATACGACAGCTGATGAGTTAAATAAAATTAATAATTTTAAATTGGTTAATAGTGCGAAGATTAATCGTGAAACACAGCTTTTTTGGAAAATGCTTTTGTAGAGATACAAAATAAAATAAGGACCCTCTTGTAAGTGTATTTTTCTAAAAAGTATCCAAATATCTATGAAAGTATACATTCTTATGGGGCTGTATGTTTAAAGAGAGAAGAGAGGTGATTATTATTTATATTTTTTTGCCATGTTGCATTAGAGAGGCTTGGGACTGGTTTTTGTATTATCGGCGTGGAAAAGTTAAAATCAAAGTATATAAATACGGAAATACATACCGAGCATGGTCATCATCTGGAAAGGTAACAGTTTGGAATTGTTACGGGAGCACACCAGAACAAGCTAGAAAAATGGCAGAGTTTAGAATGAAACAGGCTTTGGAAGAAATCGATTTTAAGAAATAATATAAAAGTATATTCAGGATAGAAACTGTAGAGTTAAGGTTAAACGATTAAAAATCGGAGACCTCTTGCTAATTTGAAAGAAATGAAGCTGAATTATGTATTGGTGTCCTCTACAGTCTTCAAAACTGCTTGAGACCTGCGTGCCAGGTCTGGTGGGTTCGATTCCCACGCAGTCCCGCCAACCCAATAATACCAAGGGTTCTGAAGAATTCCTTACATACATAGACCAGAGGGCACTCGGTCTTTTTTTATTATCGAGTGCCGAAAAAGTGCCATCTGTTTTTTTTGGTGCCAAATGAATATTTAATTAAGAACTTCGTTTAAGGCTGTTACCGCTTGATCTTGAATGGTGGCTGTTACATGTGAATAAAGATCTAAAGTAATGCCTACTTTTGAATGCCCCAAGCGTTCGCTGACAATTTTCGGATGGATGCCGGCTTGCAATAAAATTGTCGCATGTGAGTGACGTACATCGTGGAACCTGATGTCTGGAAGGTTTGCTACTTTCAATGCACGCTTCAATGCCCTGGTTATCTCGGAGGGAGCCATGATGTTTCCAGCTGAATTACAAAAAACCAAATTCAAGGGATTATATGTTTCCCCAAGGGCATTCCGCAGTTCATCATTCTGAACTTTAAGGTTCATTAACAGTTTTGTATTCTCAACAGTTAATTTTATCCCTCTGGCAATCCCGTTTTTTGGGCGCTTATTGATAAAATACTTCCCATTTGCTTCGGTGATTGTTTGGCGGACATAAAGTCTGCTGTTTTTTAAATCTACATTTTCCCAAGACAGACCCATCAATTCGCTTTTTCGCATGCCTGTATGACCTGCAGTGTAAATAATCGGAAAATAGATTGGTGTTACTTCTTTGGCTGTTTCAACTAAAATATTCAGTTGATCGGCGCAAAGGGTTTTCATCTCACGTTTTAGAGGTTTTGGGGGTTTTGCCTTTTTTGCTACGTTTCTACTTAAAAATTCCCAGTCAACGGCATCATTTAATGCCTTTGTCAAGACCCTATGATGATGAAGAACCGATTGTGATGACAAAACCTCAAGTTTTTCAGCATAATACTGTTGCACACGAATGCTTGTTAAAGCGTAAAGATTGATTTTTCCAAGCGAAGGTTGAATGTGTGTTTTGATGATTTTTTCATATTCCGCGAATGTTTTGGGTTTTGTGTTAGTTTTTGCGTAGTTGTCAAGCCAGAAATTTAAGTAATCATGCACAGACATTTCCTTTTCAATCGGAGAATTGCCCTTTTTTAATTCGAGCATCAACTCTGCCATAGCAGCTTTAGCCTCGTTGATTTTCTTAAATCCACTTCTTTTTACTCTTTTACGTTTTCCGGAAGTATCTTTACCTGCCTCTAGCACAAAATAATATGTTCCATTTTTTGAATCTTTTTTAGGGTAGCCAGCCATTTTTTTCTCCTCCATTTTTAGCTGGACACCAAGCAGTTTTTGCACCTATTATAATTATAATTCAATATTACTTTAGGTGCGAAACCCTTCAGGTGCCTTAAGATATTGTTTTAAATAATGTTTGTATTTTGTGTTTTTTTAAAGAGGAACAGGCTATCCATTCCTCTTAATCGATCAAAACCTTTAATTGAGATTTATAAAGTTAATGCTCTATAAATCAGTCAGAATGATTTCCGCCGTCAAACCAGTTTAGAAAGGACTTTTTTGGAACAAGAATTCGTTTTCCAACTTTCACTACACGGAAGGAATTAGTCTTTACCAGCTTATATGCTTGACATCGACTAATTCTTAAAAAGTTTTGAATATCCTTTACCTCCAAAACATCGGGTAATTCAAAAATGGTTTTCATTTTGTTTTCCTCCTATGCACTCTTGATGTTTATAATGAAAAAGCCGGGAGGGGATGTCTCTATTTCAAAAAGATCTTTCTGTTATTTCCCCCCGAATATACCTTTTAATTTTGAAAAGCCTTCTGATCATTTAGGACGACTGCCCTTTTAATTTAGTTCGTATAGAAGTTCCACTTTCTAACAAAGGGATTAACAGCATTTTCAAGATTTTTTTTGTTTTACACGATTTACATGCCATTCAAAAACCGCTTTTCCCGAAAACACACATTTAAAATTTGTCCGATTTTGGTGGGATAACAGGTACCATATCCCACCGCCAAATGATTTTGCAGCAAAATTCACACCAAACTTTTGTGCTAATCATGATTTGACACCTAAACCCCCCATTCGTTAAGAATTAACTTCTTGGACTTGTCCTAGTGGGAGCTTTTCACAAAGCGAAATAACAATGATTGCAGCCATATGTGGATGCCAGTGGTAGTATTCATTTAAACCATCATTCATTTTGAAATTGCCACCTGGTTCAATCCTTTCAATAGTGGTGCCTCGCCATTTGGCTGAATGTCCAATTTTCATATTACGAAGAACATGATAGACTTCTTCATACATTTTCTGGTCATTTTGAGACGACTTGTACACTTTGAGTTCCTCCTTGTATAATTGAATGTGGATAATAATTTGTGATACACTTGAAACGTTTCGGACGTTTCATAAGGATTATATGTTTAACCTGTTTGAAAATCAAGTGCAAATACATATAAAATATAAGGAAGGAGATGAAGATTATGGATTTAGGAGAATTCATTAAAACAAAACGTAAAGAAAAAAGAATGTCAACCCGTGATCTTGGAGAGGCTGTAAACACTTCAGCTGGATATATTTCCAATTTAGAAAATGGTAAAATAAAGCAACCAGATGATGTTAAAATACTTGACATATTACAAGCGTTAAATGTTGATTTTAATGACAAAGTGTTTAATGAAATTAATTGGATTGACGGAAATAAATTAAAAGAAGTACAATCCGATTTAAAACTAATACAAACTGAACAAAAGAATATAAGGAATAAAATAATGAAAGAATTGGAATTTATGGAGGAAAATGAGCTTGAAGGAATTTATATTACAATTAATAGATATCCAGAAATATTTCGTTTAATTTATGATTTGGATGTATCTCTAAAATCAAAGGAGGACATAAAGTCTGCAATAGGTTTTTTAGACTATAAGAGATTTATCCTATCAGAAAAAAAGTAAAAGGGGTCAAGTGCCGATCCTTTTTACTTACTGCAAAGGGCATAGCCAGTGAAACGGCTTGTTTAAGAATTGGAGCCATTTTCTTTTAGTACGACCGATTAAATTGATCATAATAAAAAAATTTGTATTATTTAAGCTGAGCGTTTCAGCATGATTCAAAAAAGAGAGCGTTAGAAGATACTACTTTAATATAGAATTAATCCCTTGGTTTTTTCGTTGCCGGAAAATACTGTGAATAAAATCGAAGAATATCTACCCTAAAATGTCCGCTATCGAACGAAGCTAGGAGCAAACATAATTCTTTATGATTAAGATCCCTTTCCTTTGTAGTTCTACGAATACCCTGTGCTTTATTGACCCAGTTGACCCGTTCCAGGGCTGCTTGATATTTTTCGCGAAAGCTTGTAAACGAATAATTTTCTTTTTCTAATCTCTCGATTCGTTTTTCCTGTTCTTCTATCCGACGGTCCAATTCACCATGCAATTCCCGTTTCGACATTTCAGAATAATGGTCCACCTGCGTTTGACAAAAGGTTTTCCGGGCTGAATGAATCGAAAATCCCGCTTCATCTTTCCGTGCCGGATTGGATAATCCGGCACGAATGGCAGCCGATTGTGTGACTTTTGCTAATCTCTCTGCCGCCTTATCTTGGTTCATAAGGTTGGTCGCATGAATCCCACTTCGATAATGCAACGGGTTCATGACCGTCTGGTCTTGTTTTTTCAATCTTCCTTTTAATTTTTCAAGATATAAGACATCCTCCGGATTAGTAATTCGAACCCATCGATCCAAATTTCCTTTTTCATTTAAATGAACAGTTGCCGTTCCATCAGTATTAAGTACGATGTCCTTTCCCCGAAGGCTTAATGCGCCTTCAATCCTGGAACCGATTCTGCGCCCCAATTCAATCGCCAAAATTGCCTGACTCTTGTAAGGAGAATGGCTTTGTTTTAATTCTTCGATGACTGCTTTGCAATCGTCATGGGTTGCCTTTAAGACCGTTGAATCTTTCGCCCGGCGGTAGATTCCGTTTGTCTGCCAGTATTCCTCCATTTTTCGCTTATCCAATAACACGACCGGTGCTTTAAAAACGGTTGATTGGGTACTTGCTTTTGTGAAAAAATCCGCCGCATGTGTATAGGCTTTTTGCGTGAATGAATTTGTGAATTCTTCGCGTATGAGCTGCATCATTTTTTCCTTTTCAAATTTGACTATCTCATACTCGCCAAACTTTTCCGAATACTTATTAACCAATGCATGCATTTTTTCTCGGTATCCGGTATAACTCGTTTTGCTCAAACCGTTCTTCTTTTTCCTCGAATTAGAGAACTTTTCATTTTCTGCCCAGTTAAACAGTTTATCCACTCGTTCGTGAGATTTCTGCAAACGTTTTTCTTTTGTTACTGTCTTTCCCATTCAATCACCTCCCAAAAATAGATAATATACAAATATAAAATCAATTGCTGAAACCCTTGGGAGAGTAAGGCGACGGCCGTCGCCTTACTCTCCCAAGGGTTTTCATTGTTACAAAAATCGTTAACAAATCCAAAATAACCAGTACATATCCTATTGCGCTGGTTATGTTCCACTTTTTATCTGCGATAAAAAGTGCATCATAACCGCGCAAAACCGCTCCGCCATCGGCGTTGCTGCCTCCTCAAGCGCGGATCAGCATTGCTGTTCCGCGACTATCGTCGTTTGCATTTGCCTTGTTCGCGATAAAATCGCGAACACTTCGCTAAAAAACCAAAACAGTATTTACATCATTGACCAGACGATGAGCAGCTATGGATGCCAAGCCCCTCTCCAGAATGGAGTTGGTGCCAAGTTTCATACAGAATCATGAAGATTCCGCCAAACTCACTCTTGAGTCACCTCAAGAGCCGGTGCGTTTCAGGAGACGGTGCCCGATACCCGTGCAAATATTGCTTCCTCAGATTGTGTTACGGTCAATTTCTATAAAAATTTCACACTCTCAAATTATTTATTTAAATCTACGTTTTTCTTATTCTAGAAATCAGCAAT
The DNA here is from genome assembly GCF_002860255.1 of Neobacillus cucumis. Taxonomy (GTDB): domain Bacteria; phylum Bacillota; class Bacilli; order Bacillales; family Cytobacillaceae; genus Neobacillus; species Neobacillus cucumis_A. The sequence goes on along the minus strand of NZ_PGVE01000086.1, from coordinate 55,875 downwards.
TCTTAAAACATGTGAAAGGTGTTTAATAGTCTGAGTATCTTTAACTCTTTCAAATTTTTTCGGTAGTATACCTTTAGGGGCTTGTAAAAGCACTAAGTTATTCCACCGCCCATTCTGTTATGTCTGCAAATGCCACAAATTCCTCTATATCGTAGTCCTCTGTTAACCATAATCCTCCTTCCTCGACTTCCGGTTTCATAATCCTTTTACCTTCTGTCTATTATTCTCTTACTAGCTTTTAAAAATAGCGATCCAAAAAATATCGCAATTTTAATCGCCTCACGGCTAATTTGTAAGCTCACGCTTTACAAAGAATTTAAACCACTCACATTATAACGGGAAAATAAAAAAATGGTAAAAAATACCTTAATTTTTATTTTCCTGCTTTTAATTTATTGGGGGTTAATTAATGAACTTAGATAAACTTTTTAATAAATTCAAGGAAATAGAATATACGGATGATATGTATGGAAACAATATAACCGTTTATCCAAACGCACAGCATGAAAAATACGAGGATGCTTTAGACTTAGAGGGAATTATGACAAGTTTTGGAGATTTACCGGCTTAAGAACATGATCCATATATAGACGACGATAAATGATCGCTAAAAAGAAAACAGCTTTCAAATGAGAGCTGTTTTCCTTCTAGCTTTAACTTTCTTTGTTGCCTGTTTTTCCGATCGGAATATCCTTCCCATTTACATCATCAATAACGGCACCAATTTCTCCTTCAGTATAGGTGTCGCTTACTTGTTCATGTGATGTAGCAATTCCTGATGATAAATCGTCACTTTCTTTGTAGTAGCTGGGATGATAAAAACTCCCCGCAAGTTCCTTTTTCGGATTTGCTTTCTTATTTTCCATCATTGTATTCCTCCTTTATTAAGATTTAATGGTACAACCGTATTTTTTCTAATTTCACATTAATTACTCATAAAAAATTTGATAAGGGAATGAACCATGAAAAGAAAAAAATGATTTTCCATCTCGAGAAGAACCAGAACAAGCTTTACATTATCTTCAAGTTCAAATTAACAGGATTCAGTTGCGGAAGAAGCCGAGGAAGTTTGCTCATAGGGGCATGCACAAAAGCCCCGTGTTATTCAACAGCCCATTCTGTTATGTCTGTAGATGCCACAAATTCCTCTATTTCGTAGTCCTCTGTTAACCATAATCCTACTTCTCGATTTCAGTTACCTCGCCACAATAAATGCACCCCGCCATTATCTAAATTTTTTCTCCTTCCTCGACCTCTGGCTTCATAATTTTTTTACCTCCTGTCTGTGTTTTTCTTACAAACTTTTAAAGAAGGTGATTCAAGAGTTCGCCATTTTAGCGCCTCACGGCTAAGTTGTAAGCTCACGCTTTACAAAGTATTTAAACCACTCACATTATAACGGGAAAATTAAAAATGGCGAAAAATACCATAATTTTTATTTTCCTGCTATAAATTTATTGGGGGTGAATTAATGAACTTAGATAAACTTTTTGATAAATACGAGGAAATAGAATATACGTTAAATGATTTGATAGAATATATGAAGGACATACAATATCCGGATTTAATAGTAGAGGAAAAACAGATACCGCAAGAATTAAAAAAGATAGAAGCTCTTGAAAAAAAGGATATTGCTCCATTAACAGGAGGAGAGAAATCTAGATTGCATGAAAATATAGTAGAATATTACGTTTTCGATAGAGATGAAGACTTTACTCCTCTTATTCCTCAAAAATATGTGTCCTATGAAAAAGAAAAATTAGCGCCTGGTCTTTTTGTTGTAACCTCGGAATACGGAATAAAGGGTCGAAAAGGGGATTATAGATTTACAGAAAAAGTTAATGTTCAAAAAGATAAATCTTATTTTCTTTATGAAAATAATCAATACAGTCAGGTTAATCCTCAAAAACAACAGTGGTTAGATCGCCTAGCAGAGAGGGAAGAACTTCGGAAACAATCTGTTGAATTTATTTATTTTTATAAAGATTTACAGAATGCAATTTGGACAAAAAAATTAAATCCATTTGATAAAGGAAAATTCATATATGGATTTTCTCAAGAAATCAATTCGATGGGAGAAATAGAATTTATTGAAACCATGAATTTCTTTCTAAGGATATCTGAACTGTATTTATTTATTCTTCAATTCTTTGGCTCCATAACTAAAGATGAGTTCAGTTATTTATTAAAAGCCATCGATAGACAAAAAGACCGCAACTATAATTGTTATGAATATATCATGCTAAAAGAGGAAGAACTATTATTTGATTTTGCTAGTGTTTTAAATTTATCAAATGGTGATCCATTTTTCGAAACAAAATTTAAAATGGCTGTGCTTTTAACTCCAAGAGAAGAACGATTAGACATTATAACCACTGCGAATTATCATCAAGGATATGTTTATATCGATGTTGAAAAAGGAATTTGCTACCCGAACTTAGGAGAATTAGATAGACGAATAAACTTGTTTCAACTGGCTGCCAATGCTGAAAGTGAAAGGGAAATCGTTAAAAGTATTATAAAAATAGCCAAACAGCAAAAAAAATAGTTGTAAAATTAAAAACTAAGATTATAATACCTTCAAGGATGACAATTAATTAAAATAGACGGCACTTTTGCGCAATGTATACCTCCTCTAATATTTTCAAGTTATAAAAAAAAGACGGGAAGAAATCTTCTCGTCTTTTTAAATATATCCGTGTTCTTTCATACTGTAAGAATCGGAATCTGAAATAATACAATGATCTAATAATTCAATTCCTAAAATTTTACCGGCTTCATTTAGACGCTTTGTTACCTCTATATCTTCTTTACTTGGTTGGCAATTCCCAGATGGATGATTATGAGCGACAATAATACTTGCAGCGTTTGATAAGACTGCTGTCTTGAACGTTTCTCTAGGATGAACAATGCTTGCATTAATTGAACCCCGATGCGCAACGCTTATATTTGTTACGGTATTTTTAGTTGAAAGAGAAATAACAATAAAGTTTTCACGATCCGCATTTCCTATAAATTCTCTAACCAAATCTACAACATCCAATGGACTTCGAATTGTATTGGTTCGGAATGGATACGTTTTTTCCTTTACCATTTGTAAACTAACTACACTTAATCTTCTCATTCTAGTTTTCTCTTCTTTTACTGCTTGCTGCATTAGAGCAACCTCCTTAAATATTTTCTTGTTTAACTATTAGCTCACGCTAATATCAGTCGCAAGGCTCACACCTAAATTGCGACATTGGTTTAAAGCATCCGAATAATAACGACTTTTTTTTATTTGTGTAAAAAAAACTAAAAAATTTATTCTTGATGCAGTAAATATCAGATATTAGAAGGGATTAAAAAGTGGGAGTAAAGCGATCGTTTATCTGCTGCATGGCGTGAAAACTTCTTGTGGTAAAATTGACCCAATTCACGATGTAATCCTGTATAATAGAAACTAGTTATATTTCCAAGCGAAGTCGTTGCTGATGAGAACGTCAGATTGCTTGTGATGGGGGTATGAGATCATGACTGGTTCATCTGAATCAGCTAACGAAAAAATAATAAAAAGTAAAAAACGTGTCCAAAATCACGGGGAAGTGTTTACACCAATAAGGATTGTAAAGAAAATGCTAGACTTACCTAAAATTCGTGAAGCTTGTCAGAACTTAACATCTACTTTCCTAGAGCCAGCTGCAGGTGAAGGTGTGTACCTAGTTGAAGTTTTGGATAGAAAATTGAAGATGATAGCCAAGAATTACGGTGATGATTTAACACGATATGAGAACTATTCGTTACTTGCATTGTCAACTTTGTATGGTGTTGAATTACTTAAAGATAACGCTCAAAAATGCGTCATGAATATGTTTCAGGTCTATTATGATGCGTATCAGCAACAAGCAAAAGAACATGGTAAAAAAGTGAAAAAAAAGGTCTTAGACAGTGCAAAAGTGATTATCTCTAACAACATTGCACAGGGAAACTTTATAACTAAATTATCTGCAGATGGTAGTCCTATAATTTTTAGTGAGTGGAAACCATCAAAACTCCGTAAAAACTCTAAGACAATTAAGGTTCAACGTACTGAATACACCATTGAGGACATTCTAAATGGCGTAGAGAAAGAAAGCGGAGAGGCTTCAACTCAATCGGTAATAACAGTTCAACTCGATTTGTTCGATGTTGAAGAAGTCTCTAAAATAGAAAAAAAACGAATGAAATACGTTCCTGTAAAGATTACTGATGTCTATAAGGAAGAGATGGAGGAAGTCGATGGATAGAACAATAATTAACCCTTATGAGGAATTGGACTTGAAAATATATGCCTACACCTTACCTGAAGTTCCTTCTCATGAAGGTTACATCAAAATCGGTGATACGAATAGACAAGTCAAAAAACGAATACTCGAACAGATTGGAACAGCGGGGCTTAACCCTAATATTCTTTTTGAAAAGATTGCAAAGCGTTCAGATGGCACATGGTTTCATGATAAGTCGCTTCATCGTTTCCTTCAACAGAATGGGGTTGAGAAAAAGGATTTTAATGGTTATGCAGATGAATGGTTCTATTTTAATGGAACACCCGAAAAGGCAGAAATTCTAACCGACAAGTATATCAATCGTGATTATGATGAAATTCAAATTGATAAAACTGATTCAGACTACTCACTTCGGAATGAACAAAGTAGAGCCGTTCAGCTAACGCTTGATTATTACAATAGTGGACAAGAACCGAGGGAATTTCTTTGGAATGCAAAACCACGCTTTGGGAAAACACTTACTTCATATGATTTTGTAAGAAAAACCAATGCAACAAATGTACTAATCGTAACCAACCGACCTGCTATAGCGAACTCGTGGTTTGATGATTTTAAGAAGTTTATTTCTTGGCAAGAAACAGGAATGAAATTTGTATCTGAAACGGATTCGTTGAAAGATAAGGCATTATCTCGTAAGGATTTCATTGATTTTGTTAACTCTACTGACCATGAGAACCCTTCGCAAATCACTTTTATTTCTCTCCAGGACTTGAAAGGTGCGAAATTTGCAGGTGGTGGCTATGAAAAACTTGAATGGGTTGGTCAATTGAATTGGGATTTACTAATCATTGATGAAGCGCATGAGGGTGTTGATACCGCAAAAACGGACGTGGCTTTCAATAATATCAAGCGGAACTTCACTCTACACTTGTCAGGCACACCTTTTAAGGCATTGGCAAACAACAAATTTAATCAAGACCAAATCTTCAACTGGTCGTATGTAGATGAACAAGAAGCTAAAGAGAATTGGGATTATACAACTGGAAGTAATCCATACGAAAATCTACCAACACTAAGCTTATTCACTTATCAAATGAGCAAGATGATTGAGGAACGAGTGTCTAAAGGCTTAACGTTAGACGATAATAGTAATGTTGATTATGCTTTCGACTTGAATGAGTTTTTTAGAGTTAAAGAAGACGGCAAGTTTGAATATGAAGCAAGCGTGAAAAAATTCCTTGATAACATAGCTTCAGGTAAGTTTCCTTTTGCGACAGATGAACACAGAGGCGAATTAAACCATACTTTTTGGCTTTTACCTCGTGTTAACTCTGCAAAAGCTCTTGAAAAGTTGTTAAAATCTCACCCAGTATTTGGTGAGTATAAGATTGTACTTGCGGCTGGTGACGGAATAAGCGTTGTCAATGATCCAAGCCTTGAAGAAGAAGGACAAGACTACAAGAAGAATGAGAAGAGTTTTGATAAGGTTAAAAAGGCAATTTCTGAAAATGAAAAAACCATAACTTTATCAGTTGGTCAACTTACAACGGGTATTACTATTCCTGAATGGTCTGCGGTGCTGATGCTTAGCAACATAAAGTCGCCTAGTTTATATTTTCAAGCCGCTTTCCGCGCCCAAAACCCTTATGAGTTTGTTCAGGATGGTAAACTTTACAGGAAAGAAAACGCCTATATCTTCGATTTCGCACCGGAACGCACGCTATTACTCTTTGACGAATTCGCTAATAACTTATCAAGTGGTAGCTCGAAAACGGGTGAGGAACGTAAGAAGAAGATTAAAAAGCTATTGAACTTCTTCCCAGTTATTGGGGAAGATGATGAAGGTAATATGCACGAGTTGGACGCAACTGAAGTCTTAACTATCCCTACAAAAATTACTTCAACAGAGGTAATAAAGCGTGGGTTCATGAGCAATCTTTTATTTGCGAATATCGCAGGTATTTTTGGTGGAAATTCACCATTCAAGGAAATCCTAGATAAGATTAAGCCTGAAAAGAATAAGCGATTGACAGATAAAAGAGAAGTCAACGTAACAAAGCCAATGATTGATGATGATGGAAATGTTGATGTTCCTACAGATATTGTTATTAACCATACGAAAGATATTTTCGGAGACGCAATTTATAAGCTTATAGAAACAGCAGATATTCCTGAAATACCTGAAGTTACAACTATCACTACTGAAATAACAGACACTTTAGATAGAGGGTTCAGCAAGTTGAAAGAAACATTCAACTTGAATAAAACTCAAACGGATAAAGCAAAAGATGAGGTAACTTCATCGATTCAAGATGTGGTCCAGAAAAACATAGAAACGTATCACAGTCAACTTAATGAAATCGAACATGAGTTTACGGAACAAATTCAAACCGCTCATGAAGCTCATGACGAATATAAAGTAGACCAATTAAAAAAGGAATTTGAACAGAAAAAGGTTGAAGTTAATAAATCTTTCACTGAAAATCTTAATACAGAAGTAAGCGTAACTGTTGAAACTGCGGTCGAAAAGCAAATTGTCAATGAGGAAGAGAAGAAGAAAAAGACCACTGAAGATGATGTTCGGGATCACTTGCGTGGTTTTGCAAGAACTATTCCTGCATTCCTCATGGCTTATGGTAACAATGATACGACTTTGGCTAATTTTGAAGAAAATATTGATGAACCAACTTTTGAAGAATTAACAAGTATTACAGTTGATGAATTTAGAAAGCTGCGTGATGGCTTTGACTATGTAGACGAAGATGGGAATAACCGTAAGGTGTCTGGTTTATTTAATGAAGTGGTGTTTGACGCAAGTATCAAAGAGTTCTTCAACACGAAGAAAAGATTATCAAACTATTTTGACGAAACGCTTACCGAAGATATTTTCGATTATATTCCACCGCAGCAAACAAACCAAATTTTCACACCAAGAAGAGTTGTGAAGTTGATGGTTGATTTAGTTGCAGAAAATAATCCTGATATTTTTAGTAAATACAATGTTAAGTTCATTGATTTATATACGAAAAGTGGACTTTATATCACTGAAATAGTGAAGCGCTTGAATGAAGGATTGAAAGAACAAATTCCAAATTCCGAAGAACGTATTAAGTGGATTCTCGAAAATCAAGTTTATGCGTGTGCACCAAGTAACATCATTTACAACATTGCGAAAAATTACATTTTTGCTGATGATTTTAAAAACATTTCTGACAAAAATATTGTTGAATGTGATTTAACCAATTATGCAAAAGGTGGTAATTCGCTAAAGAAATTACAAGAAGTTTTTGGAGATGAGAATTTGAAATTTGATGTAATAATTGGAAATCCGCCATACCAAGAAATGGATGCTGGAGCACAAGCAAGTGCTAGCCCAATCTATCACCATTTTGTACGATTGGCAAAAGAACTTAACCCGGAATTAATATCATTTATTATGCCAACACGCTGGTATGTTGGTGGAAAAGGATTAGATGATTTCCGAGACGAAATGTTAAATGACATTCATCTTAAAGAGTTACATGATTGGCTTACACCTGAAGATATTTTTCCTAATACTAATATTAGAGGGGGTGTATGCTATTTCTTATGGGATTCCATGTATAATAATAGAGATAATCTAACTCGAGTTGTAACACATGAAAAAAACACAATTGTTAGTAATACTTCTAGATCATTGAAATATAAAGATTCTGATATCTTAATAAGAGACTCTAGTGCTTTTTCTATACTAAATAAAATTGATTGTAGTGGTAATAACAGCCTGATGGAGTATGTCTCTGCTCGTAATCCATTTGGGTTTTCTACTAACTTTACAAAAAATAGTAAATTTAAAAATGACAGTAATGTTATGAATGAACCAATTAAATGCTATGCTAATAAAGGTATAGTTGGGTATATTGAATTAAATGAGATACGAAAAAATTCAATGTATATTAATAAATGGAAAGTGTTAACACCATATTCTAATAATATAGGAACTGAGTTAAACGATGATAATCTGAATACAATTGTTGCTAGTCCTAATTCAATATGTACTGAAACATATTTAGTAATTGGCGCTGAATTAGAATTAAATGAAAATGGTGCAAATTCTTTAGCTAAATATATGAAAACTAAATTTGTAAGATTTTTGCATAGCTTGGCTAAAAATAGTCAACATGGTACTAGAAATACGTATAGGTTTGTTCCTGTACAAGATTTCGCTGATAATTTAGATATTGATTGGAGTACCCCAATTAATGAGTTAGATCAACAATTGTACAAGAAGTACAACCTAACTTTTGAGGAAATTCAACATATCGAATCGAAAATTAAACCGATGTAAGTAAATTAAAACAGACTAGCACTTGCTAGTCTGTTTTAATTTATACACAATTCCTGCTGTGGCTTAAATCCTTTTGCTTTGATGAAAAGTTAAAATCCATTCTGGACTATTCTGGAACATATTTTGTTTTTATCACTTAATGAAACATGCAAACAGAACATAAAATTTGAAATTATACGTAGGAATCTTGGTTACAAAAATAAAAAAACAGCCTTGTCTTGCTCTGTATTGTGGAAAAGCCAGCTATTCTATATACAAGGTCAGGTAGTATTTTTTTCAAACCCCGCTTCGCTGAAAAAAATCTCCACCCTACCCATGTATATAGAATTTTGAACGGTTTTGGCATTCTCGCCAAGCCGATCAAACCCAAAAACGAGGTTTATCCTCCACCTTGTCAGAGTCTAGTATAACCGTTCAAACCGCTTAGTTTTGTTTCTTAAATAGCGCCAGCCTTCACACCCCAAAAAACAAGGGAGAGAAAAAACAAAACCCAACAAACAAGCCCTATACATTACGCTGGATATTATTTTCTTTTAAATACTCATAAAAAGAGCTACGAGATATCTTGGTGATGCTTATGATTTCTTTTACTGTCTTATTACCTTGCTTGTACAATTCAACTGCATGCATTAAACTATCGTTTTTCTCCGTGTATTTACGCGGTTTCCCTTTGTATTTGCCAGTTGTTTTTGCAATGGCGATACCTTCTTTCTGGCGCTGCAACATTTTTTTTCGCTCTTGTTCAGCTACATAAGCAAGCATACTCAAAAATTGGTCTTCCAATAGTTTTCCTATGCCTCCCATGGCTTTGAATTTTCGGCTATCGAAAATTTCTTGATTAGAAAGTACGACGATATCTGCTTTAATTTTTTTAGTGATTTCGTGCCATTCTTCTTTGATTAAATCATAATCCCTACCCAAACGATCCAAATCATCCAAGTAAAGAATATCGCCCACTTCTAAAGAACCTTTCATAGCTTGATATTGCTCACGGTCAAAATTTTTTCCGGTTGCTTTATCCATAAAAATATTCTTATCTTCAATTCCAAGTTCTTTAAATTTTAGCAGTTGTCGGGTCCAATCCTGTTGCTCCGAGCTGACTCTTCCATAAGCTTTTACAGTCATTTTGAATTCCCCCCTTTTTAAATACTTTTATTAGCTAAAATCCTTTAAATAAATCGGACATCTAAAACGGACACTTTAAGATATTGAATCATCGTTTGAAAATACTGTCCGGATTGGGTGTGCCTTACTGGACACTACTTGGTAATTTCAAGGAAAGAATAAAATTCCTTTTTAGAATAATGTGCTGAATATGGTAACAAGAGTTTCCGAAATTTAATCAAGATAATAACCCAATATATGGAATATAAGAATAATTGTACCCTGAAAGGGTAATTTATTCTATATTATGAAGGATTTCACTTAAACTAAAGTAGCCGGTTAGTGCAAGATAGGAGCATTAACATTAATTCAGAATTAATATTAAAGAAATTGGAAAACCATTTACCAGAGTGTCTGCAATAGAAATACTCATGATTATGATCCAACATCTTTCGATAGGGGTAAATGTAATAAAAGCAAGAAAAAAAAGTTGACTGATATTAATAAGTATCTAATAATTGGAGAGACAAATGATTCCAATTTTTTATTACTTATAGATTTATTATGCATATAATATTGACTAAGGAAAATGGGATTAAAAAGAAAGGGGTATCAAAATGAGCTTAAAAGAATTAGAAGGCTTCTTGAATGACGATAAAAAAGAGGGGGGAGTGGAAATAAATTGGGAAAATCATAAACAAGAATGGTTGAAGTCCCTAGATGAATTTTACACTAATATTCAAACTTGGCTAGCACCGCTTGTTGGAGCGAATTTGTCTCTTCAACTTGAGCCAGATGTTTTAGTGGAAGATAAGATTGGATCATACGAAACAAACAAAATGGTTATTTACATCAAAGGAGAAAAAGTCGTGCTGCAACCAATTGGAACTTTAATCATAGGAGCTAAAGGTCGTATAGACATGATTGGTCCTTATGGTAAAGTAAGATTCATTTACGTTGATAAACGGTCAACTAAACCGAATATTACTGTGAGAATAATTGACTCCGCAATGGAAAAAGCTCTGAAAGAACAAAATCCAGTTGAGGAGAAAAAAGAAGAAGATGTAGAATATGATTGGAAAATAGCAACCATGCCACCAAATATTAAATACATCCCGTTAAACGAAGAAACTTTCTCAAGCCATTTGCTTTCGGTGATTAAATATGCCTAATGGTAGTCATCGATTTTCAGGAGAAAATCAGGAAATCAATGACCTAGCTCTAATGTTTCAGATCAACTATCAAGCAGTTAGTGATTATAAAAGTAAAATTATTAAACAAATTAGAGAGGGTCATGAAGTTCCCGAGGAGTTTCTTTTTATGACGTTTGATGAGGTTGAAATTCAATTTACTAAATTATTGAGAGAGATTGAGAATTCCTTTTGTTTGAACTTAATAGCATCAATAGAAGCCCGTTTTAGAATGGACTATATAGTCCGTGCAACTGATAGATTAAGAGATCAATTGAGTAGGGAATTCAGAAATATATACAGAGAATATGAAGAGAAAGTCGGATTAGAAGAATTGATCTTGGAAAAATGGAAAATTCATTACCCTGAAATTAAGAGTTACATAAGTGCGTATATTGGAGCCTTAAAGTATCGCCATTGGTTGGCGCATGGGCGGTACTGGAAGCCTAAGTTAGGAAGAAATTACGATGCGATTTCAGTATTCCCAATATGCGAGGGAGTCATAGAGAACGTTTCCTTTTGCGTATAACTAGGATTACTCAGACAATTCTTCAAATAAATTAAAACCTATAACATAGAAAATTATCATCTATTGATGTGGTTTTTTTATCCCATAATGTGTGTATTTAATCAATTATCACTTATCAATGCTTTTCTTATATAGGGTATAACTAAAAGAACAAGCAATCCAGTTTAGAAGATTGAGAAATGTTGTACTTAAACGGGTGCTTTACCACAATAACAAATAAAATTAAAAAGCCTAATTTATACAAGTTTTTATACACTACTTACATAAATTAGGCTTTTTTATATTCATACAACATACTGCCATAAACAACATTTTTTAACTGCCAAAAACACCTTTTTATTATTATCTACGTCTTCCTTTTCTTTTTGCAATGCTTTCATATCTCTCTGCTGTGACTTCAGATTGAAGATAATCATCATTTAAAATTTTTAGAAATCTTCTTGAATCTTTCGGTGTAAGATTTATTCTTTGTCCTTGTGGATCTACTTCAATATCTAGTTCGTATTTTTCAATGGTCGTTGCCACTTCATTAAAGCCGTATTTTTCATAAACACCGTTTTTCATAATAGCTGCGAGCTTACGTTTTTGAATGGAATCATTATGAACGAACTGTTGAAGAGATTCATGATCAATAAATGAAAAAGTTTCTCTTATCACGTCTAAGGCTTCACCGAATTTTTCTTCATATTGATCCTCATAACTAAAGATTTTTTCAAAATTGTGGTGTTGTGTAATATATATTTCATCATTCCAGATGAAGCAATCGACATTTTCATCAATTTGAAACACATCATGTTCAATTTTTGAAAACTTGCCGTCTTTGAAAAGGACCGCCTCTTTGAATCCTTTTTTCAGGACTTTTCCCTTGCTGTATTTTCTGAACCATACAAGTTTTTTATCATTCAATTCAATTTTTACTCCATATGCCCATAGACTACTGAATGTTTCAGGATCTGAAGTGAAGGGATCAGAATTATTGTTAATGATTGGATCAAGCATGGTGTTAGCAGCAGAAACAGTATTTAGAGTGATATATTGGACGTATTCATTTGATGAATCATCTATTTCATATTCACGAAATTCTCTGTTTTGGCTTTGTATTGTCGCAAGGTGGTTAATCATAATTTCATTTAATTGCTCTGCGATTTCATGAAGTGTTTCCGCAGTTAACACGTTATATATAAAAGTGTCATTTTCTTTTTTTCTCGTAACCATATAAAGATTAGTTGTTTTATCGACCGCCGGATCATTAAATAATCTTAGCAAAGTGTTAATATCAGTTATTGCTGCCATCCTCATCACCTACATATACGTTATCGTGAATTCTATACAATTTAAGCTTTTTATCTCGTTTGACCGTTGTTTTGGTAATTACGGTGTATTTATCATTGATGTCAAAAATTTTATATCCAAACATAATTAAAATTGGGTTTATATAAAAGATATTTGAATGAATATATACTATTGCTAGCACGAAAATTAATAAAGCAAAAGCAATTGTTTGGTTTAGTTTATCAAAGTTGAAAGATAAAAATGGAATAAGGTAAGTTACAATATAGTTCAGAACATCACTATTTTTATTTATAAAAGTATTCGTTTTTTCATTAATTGGTTGAAATGAACGGACTCTTTTGATTAAGGAAAATAAGATAATATTTGGCATGATGAAAAGAGCAAGCATGATAATCACAAGCCAAAATTTATCATTAGGAATGATATCTTTCGCATTTTCGACACCATTTAGCTTTAAATTTAATATAGCGATAATTAAAAAAAGGGGAGAATAAGAACTTAAAAAAAGGATTAATTTTAACCAATTTCTCATTCTCAACACCCCCAAACTAATTTATATATTTATTGTATCACTTTTATAGGTAATGGATAAGATAGTATTCAATTACTCTCCAAATAATGGACCAGAGCTCAGAATTAAATTCTATTTGAACTTTTCTCTTTGATCGAAAATATACCAGTTTCCGAGAATTGACGCATCCAATTGCTTGAATCATTTTGCAATCGAAATAACAGAATTTATCCAGATTGAAATTATGAATAGCTTGTTTTCCTTTTGGAATCCCTAGAATTAGGTCAATTAGTAAAGGAACGAACCAGCATGACCATATTCCATCCGTCAAAACCGCAGCATAAATCAAGCCAAGATATTGAATCATTATTCGCGCTTCTTTCAGGGAATGACAATATTCCACTAAATGGATTTTTATAAAGGAAGTAAAAATTGTTACTTCTGTGACCGCTCAGAAACATTGTTATGACAGTATTTTGATTTAAAGGTAACAAACGGTAACAGAAAAATAAACATACTGTTACCTTGAAAACCGCTGGGAGAGTAGGGTTGTAGAATAAAAGGTAACAAGTAACAACATTTTAAATTGGAAGTATTCTTGTGGAGAAAATGGTCAGTAAAAATCTTTTATATAAAAATATCATTTTTATATGATACTTTGTTACCGTTAGACAATGAAGCTTACAGCCTGAAAGGATAGCCAGGTAACAAAAAGGTTGCGGAAGGTAACAGAGAGTTGTTACCGAAAACGAGAAACCCTTACGGCTCTAGTAATAACACCGGTAACGAACATCTTGTTACCCGGTGATAAAAAAGACGCACTAGGCGTCTTAAATATTTTTATCAGGATCGTATGAAAAGTCGAATCCCCACTCTTTGAGGATGTCGGGATTCAAAGTATTGCAGCGAATATTGTGCCCATTCTTCTTTACTTGTTTTGAAAGATCGAGGACCCAACCTTTTTCCTTCCAATAATTCTTGATTTCGTTTGCATCTTTACCAAGAAACTGATTGACCGCGTCGACAACAAGACAAAACTCTCCTTTCCGGTCAATCGCAATATAATTAGGCGGCTGCGTGCTGTACCAAATTAAATTACGGTTACCGTCTGCCCGCTCAAGGATTTTGAACAGTTGCTGCTTATTTTTATCAACAGTTGCGTTTTCCAGATTCCGTTTATACAATTCGTCGATGAAAGTTAATTCTAGCCCAAAGTTAAAGAATTTATTCACGAGGACGCCAGCTGTATGAACCACCGCATAATGGGAAGCGAGTGTCTTCGCTACATTGTCGTTTCCAGTAATATAGCGGAATAGCTGTTCCTTCTTCGATGTGTATATTTTCTGTATCCTTGCTAATTCATCCTCGTTCATTTCCTTTAATTTTTCGACGAATACCCTTCCGACCACTCCATAATTTTCTCGCATCGCTTTATAAATCGGGTCGGTTGACGTATCTTCACTTATCGGCGTACCCGTAAGGATGACGACTCGTCTTGCTGTCCCTCCGCTCTCCGTGTAATCAAGCAGACTGCTTTCCCCATTCGAAAGAAGGACGTTTTTCCATGTGCTGTTCGCTTGGAAACCTTTAAGGTTACCCCGCCCTTTCGTTTGACCACCAACGAAGAAATAGACCAATTGTTCGAAGTTGGCAGCATTCTGATTTCTTGCATTTTTGCTATCATCCAACAGGATAGGATAACTGTTCAAGAATTCTGCCTTCCGTTCGATCTGGACAAGATTGTCTGCCCAAGAACCTACAAGTCCAAACTTGCCCCAAACGGTGGCAGCGACTTTCAACAACGTCGACTTCCCTTTACCGGCACGACCGCTGTAATCGATGATAAATGATTCCACATCCAGTAAAGCGACTAGGACGGAAGCAAAGGACCCGAGGATGTAGAAGACATTGTCAGGCACATCCCTTACCTTGCCGAACACTTCTTTTCCCCAAGAGTCGACCGTCCCCATTTCTTGAAAAGCTTCGAGGACTTGTTCAGGTCCTCCTTTAGCTGGCTGCACTTTGACAGCATCATCCAGTATATTTGGATGAATCAGATGACCTTTGATGTAACCAATCCGGCTGGATAAATACCCTTGGGACAATTCGTACTCGTCAATATAACGGTCGAAGTATTGAACCAATTCTTTGCTGTTAACATCTGTTACCGCGAGATCATCATCGGCAAGAAGGATGAGTTCTTTCCGGCTCGAAATCTGAAGAGCGGGGACAATCACGTTTTTCCATGCCCCATGATCATCCCATGAAATTTCGTAGAAGGTTTTCCCTGTTTCGAGGTACTTATACTTCTTCGATAGAATCGGAACCTGACGGCAGATTGGAATCCACACTTCTTTTTTCTTTTCGTACCAAAGCTGGTTACCCATTACACGATAACCAAAAACGATGTCCTGAGACTCACTGAACGTAAAGTCTTTGACTTTAGAAATCTCCATTTTAATTCCCCCTATTTTAAAAGAGGGAACGCCCAAAAATATTTTTCCTTAACTTGAAGGAAAACACAGATTTAGTTAGAATATCATTAATAACAAATTGGTTTTCTTTCAATTCTTACTCTGCAAATCAATGCATTGTTTATTTTCATCGTTTTAAAGTTTCGGGACCCGAGCGTTGGCAGCGCCGGGTTTTTTCATTCCCTTGTCAATTTATTTCTTAAGGAATTTCAGAACTCCTCTTATTAATTTTTTGGGTATCCAGACACGTTATCATTTATACATAAGGTTCATTAGGTTGTTGTTTTAATTTTATAAACCACAGAAACCATTTCTTTTTAAGTGGGCTAATAGGTGCCATGCTTGGTGCCCAAATTTTTAAAAATACAAATCACAAGAAAACACTAGGAATCAAGAAACCTTAATACATCAGTACCTCAGGGTATACCAGGGTACTAGAAAAACAGATGCCAGCAAACTTCAAAACTGCTTGGGGCCTGTGTCTAAGATCTTGCGAGTATAAATTCCACTAATTCCTCCCATATTAATGTTTGTAGCGTAATTAATTAATTTCTTAAAAGTTTTTAATAGTGATTTCTTATTATACTGTTGCAAAATGTTTAGTGAAACCGTTTTGACATTAAGTAAAGATTCTGAAATAAAGAGGAATTTAATAATATAGTCATCTTTAATCAAAATTTTACGGGCTGCTAAATAACGAAGGATCTTCTATTTTATCAAAATAGAGGATCTTTTTATTTATTCATAAATGTAGTAAACTTTTCATATCCAATAATTCACAAAAAGATTACAGATTCTATAGGTAGGGGCAATATAATGGATACGGTTGAAAAAAAGCTAATTGTAAATTCCGACAAAGGAAATCTATTAAGTGAATTAGTATCATCAATGAGTGCGTGTGATCGGTATTATTTCAGTGTTGCGTTTATTAACTTTAGCGGACTACAACTGCTTCTTGATCCACTAAAGGAAGCTGAGAAAAAAGGAATTAAAGGGAAAATCATTACCTCAACTTATCTTAATTTTACGGATGCAAAAGCAATGGAAAAAATAAAAGATTTTTCTCATGTTGATTTAAAGGTATTTGTTACGGATAAAGAGATTGGTTTTCATACGAAAGCTTACATATTTGAATATAAAGATAATTACAAGGTGATTATTGGTTCATCGAATATCACGCAAAGTGCTTTGAAAAGTAATATTGAGTGGAATGTTGAAATTATTACAAAAGAAAATGGTCGGTTTATTCAAGATGTTTTAAGAGAGTACGATAATCTTTGGAACATGAGTGTAGAAGCGGATCAAGATTTTATAAAACGATATGAGGAGTTTCTAAAACGTTTTAAGAATACTCAGAGTACACACCAATTGATTTATGAAAATAAACAATATATTGTTCAGAATAGGATGCAGAAGCGAGCTACCGAAAATTTAGAAAGATTGAGAAGCTTTGGTGAGAAAAAGGCGCTTGTTATTGCTGCGACCGGTACGGGGAAAACCTATATGTCTGCTTTTGATGTGAAGAGCCTTAAACCAAAGAGACTTCTCTTCATTGTTCATAGGGAAGAAATACTGAAAAAGGCAAAAGATACTTTTGAATTGCTTCTTCCAAATGAGGGACTTACTTTTGGTTTGCTAACAGGGAATCATAAGCAAAAAAATGTGGATTACGTGTTCGCTACCATCCAAACTATCTCAAGATGTTTTCATGAATTTGAAAAAGATGAATTTGATTATTTAATCATTGATGAAGCCCATCATGCAACAAGCCCGACTTATCAAGCCGTTTTAAATTATTTCGATCCAAAATTTACTCTGGGAATGACGGCTACACCTGAGCGAAGTGATGGTTATAATGTGTTTGATCTCTTTGATAATAATGTGGCATTAGAAGTCCGTTTACATGAGGCTTTAGAGGACGAGCTGGTTATTCCATTTCATTACTTTGGGATAACAGATATCGAGGGTATTGATTTAAGTAATGTCGATATTGATGATATCGTCGAAATTACAAAGAGATTGAAGGTTAATGAACGTGTAGATTTCATTATTGAAAAAATGAATTTCTATGGGCATGATGGTGATAAAAGAAAATGCCTTGGTTTCTGCGCCAGTATCGAGCATGCTCAGTATATGGCTAGTGAATTTAATAAAAGAGGATATAAAAGTGTTTGTTTACACGGCGGCGATTCATCTGAAAAACGCGAACAATATATTAATAGATTAGAGAATGACCATGATGAGTTAGAATTTATTTTTACCGTTGATATTTTTAATGAAGGGGTCGACATTCCTTCTATCAATACCGTTCTTATGTTGAGACCTACAAACTCACCGATCGTGTTTATTCAGCAATTAGGAAGGGGATTAAGAAAGCATGGTGGGAAAAGCTTTTTAACAGTTCTTGATTTTATCGGGAATCATAATAAGACTTTTCTAATCGCACTAGCCTTAAATGGAAGTCGATACTATGATAAAGAAAGTTTGAAAGTTGCCGTAGCAACTGGTTTTGCCAACATCCCAGGTTGCACCCATATCCAAATGGATAAGATATCACAGGAAAGAATTTTAGCTCAGATTGATAAAGAAAATTTTAATTCTATGAAGTACCTGAAAGAAGAGTACTATGAATTTAAAAAACTCAATCAAGGCCGAACTCCTTTTCTTTTAATGGATTATATGAAATTTGATGGCGCGCCTGACCCGGTTAAATTTATTGATCGTGAAAAAACTTACCTACAATTCGTAGCTAAAGTTGAGAAGGATGATTACCTAAAGAAGCTTTTACTAAGCGATGCATTTGAAGGTACTTTAAAAGAATTATCAAGCAAGCTACCACTTAAGCGAATATATGAATTTGTAGTTATTCGGTATTTACTTGATCACGAGGAAATAAATTTAGAAATCGCAAAGCGTCAAATTTTAAAAATGGTCACTAAAGTTGATGACGACAGTGTGATACATGCTTTTGAATGCTTAAATCAGAACTATTACGACAGTGTTCAACTTAAGAACAAACTCAAATTGGTTCAATATAGCGGTGGAAAATTGGTTAAGACTCCAATTTTTAAAGAGTTATTAACAAAAGATGAATACCGGAAATATATTGAGGATATCGTGAACTACGGAATATTCCGCTACGAAAAAGAATTCAAAAAAGAATATTACGGTGTCCCGCATTTTAAACTTTACGAGCAATATCAAATGGTTGACGCTGCTTTACTATCTAACTATCGTAAAATCCATAGTTCCTTTAGAGGTTCTGGACTTCTTACTAATGGTAATGACTATTTCTTGTTTATTGACCTTCACAAAGAAGAGGATATTAAAGAAAGTATAAACTATAAGGATAAATTTATTGATGAGCAATACTTTCAGTGGCAAACGCCTAATTCTACTTCCCAAAACACTGATAGAGGTCAGAATATTATTCATAATACAAGTCGCGGAATAAAACTTCACCTATTTGTAAGAAAGTACAGAGAGATAGATGGAAAAAATGAGCCTTTCATTTATATAGGAACAGGAGATACTGTCCATTATGAAGGAGAGAAACCAATAACTGTTAAAATTAAATTAGAAAATGAAATACCTTCCGTTTTATATACAGAGTTTATTAAAAAAGTGTAGTCTTCTCAATTTGAGAAGACTATTTTTCTTGGATTAATTGTTTTACAGCAGGTATATCCGCAGGAGCCCATTTAAGCGAATCTAAATTCTCCCTTTTTAACCAAATTAGCTTTGAATGCTCACTTGGTGTTGGAGTTCCTTCTACGATTCTACATTTAATTGAAATTAGATCAATGATGAATGTTTCGTATTCATGGATGAAGCCATTAAAGACTTCTTTAAATGTCGCTATCTTACAACTTAGCTCTTCATCAATTTCTCTTTCTAGAGCTGAATAAATGTCCTCATTTGCTTCTACTTTGCCACCAGGAAACTCCCACCTATTTGGAATGCTCATTTCAGGGGATCTAAGAGCACAAAGAATTTCTTGCTGATCGTTTTCTATAATGGCTGCAACTACTTTTACTTGCTTTTTCATGACTGCCTCCTAAAAATATCTTCCTTAGAATGATACCATTTTTATAAGGAAATATCTCTTTTCGTCCAATCAAAACATGTAATATAATCATCCATTTATCAATTAACGCCTTCGAGTACCATAGAAAGTATAGTTAAAAACTTGAATTATGTATTGGAAAAATAATAACTGTTTTAAGAACATAATTACCGAGGTTTCACAGTTTATAATTAGGCAGTATATTCATCTTAAATACAGATACTTTCTATATTAAATTAGTTATAATAGAGTAAAACCTATTGTTGGAGGTACTTTAACATGACTGTTTATAACAAATTAGTCCGAGACCGCATCCCGGAAGTGATCGAAAACACTGGAAAACAATTTTCCACAAGAATACTAAATGATGACGAATACATAATAGAATTAAAAAAGAAAAGCTTTGAAGAATTAAATGAATACGTCAATGCAGAGAATGATAAAGATGCTATTGAAGAACTAGCCGACTTACTAGAAATTATCCATGCATTGGCTGGATACCACGGAGCATCCTTTGAAGAAGTTGAGAAAGTTCGTCAAAATAAAGCAAAAAAACGCGGGGGCTTCCAGGAAAAAATTTTCTTAATTGAGGTTGAGGATGAGTAAGGTTCAGTTATTTACCAAGGAACTCGGAGTACATTTAATTGATAAAATCGAAGGTGCAGTCACTATTTGTGTGCTTTCATCCTTTGTGATGAAATCCGGGGTTCATTTTTTGAAAAATTCTTTAAAGAATGCAGCTCAAAATGGTGCAGATATAAAAATTTGTACCGGAGATTACCTATACATAACGCAGCCGGAAGCATTGGAAAAGCTGCTTACGATTGATGAACGAATCAAGGTACGAATTTGGAAGAGTAATGGGAGTTCCTTTCATCCTAAAGCCTATCTCTTTCAATCTAATAAACATGACGTTTTGTATATCGGTTCATCCAATCTATCACGATCTGCCTTATACCAGGGTGTTGAATGGAATGTTGGAATTAGTGATGCAAAAGATGTCTTCGAAGAAGCTCAAGCTGAATTTTTAAAACTATTTTATGCGGATCAAACAGTCCCCTTAAATAAAGAAACCCTTGTAGAGTATAAAGAAAGTTATGATGAGTATCATCGAAAGAATCCTAATCTCGCTAAAACGTGGAGTGAACTGGAAGAACTGGAGCTGATGCTCCCAAATAAAAAGGAAGATTCAGAACAGATTGGGACAATCATGGAACCTCCTGCTGAATATGGAGAAATTCAACCCAGGTTTGCTCAGATCGAAGCACTTGAAGAATTAAACAAAACCTTAGAAGAAGAGTACAATAAGGCTCTGGTTGTTATGGCAACGGGATTGGGAAAAACTTATTTGGCTGGGTTCTTTTCAAAAAATTTCAAAAAAGTACTCTTTATAGCCCATAGAGAGGAAATACTTTATCAGGCAAGAGATTCTTTTAGAAAAATCATGCCGGAAAAACGATATGGTATTTATAATGGCAAACTGAAAGAAAGTAATGCCGATGCCATTTTTGCTTCCATTTACACCTTAAGTATGAAGACTCATCTTGAACAATTTAGCCAGGATGAATTTGATCTTATTATCATAGATGAATTTCATCATGCTGCAGCGGATTCTTATCAAAGGGCATTAGATTACTTTCAACCAAAGTTTTTATTGGGAATTACCGCAACACCCGATCGAAATGACAACAAAGATGTTTATGCCATTTGTGATGGAAACGTGGCTTTTCGATTAGATTTCTTAGATGCTATCAATCGGAAATGGTTAGCACCATTTAAATATTTTGGTGTGTATGATGATACCGATTATAGTCAGATCACTTGGTTAGGGAACCGTTATGACGAAGAGGAGTTACTCCAAGCACAATTAAGAGAAGAATTGGCTCTAAAGGTACTTCGTGCATGGGAGGATAAGAAACAGTCCAGAACTTTAGGGTTCTGTTCTTCTATACGACAAGCCGACTTTTTAGCCAATTATTTTAATAAACATGGATATCAAACGATTAGCCTGCATTCCCAGCAGGCCAACGATAACAGAAAACAGGCAATAGCTCAACTTTCAAAAGGAGAGATTGATGCGATTTTTACAGTTGATCTCTTCAATGAAGGAGTCGATATCCCAGCTGTTGATACCCTTTTATTTGTACGTCCTACAGAATCCTTAACAGTTTTCATCCAACAAATTGGAAGGGGACTCAGATTACATTCAGATAAAGAAGCTTGTGTGATCGTAGATTTAATCGGAAATTACCGAAACGCGGATATCAAGCTTAGTCTATTTGATACACAGCCAAGTGAGGGGGGAAAAAGAAATTTTCAACCCACATTGCCCAATTTTTGTGAAATAAACTTAGATTTTCAAGTTATTGACCTGTTAAAAGAAATGTCATTGAAACGGCAGCCAAGAAGGGAAAAGCTTTTTAATGATTATATGGAATTAAAGCGGGAGTTTGGTAGAAGGCCATCCTATTTGGATCTCCATTTAAAGGGTGCATCAGATTCAACGCAATATAAACAAGAATTTAATTCATATTTTGGATTTTTAAAATGGGCAGAAGAATTAAGTGATCGAGAAATAGAAGTTTTTAACCGTTATGAAAATTGGCTGGTGGATGTAGAAAAAACTGGAATGGCCAAAAGTTATAAAATGGTCGTTTTATTAGCCATGCTTAATCGAGGCATATCGAAATGGTATATGCCGATCACACCTAAAGAAATCGCACCATTTTTTCATCGATACCTAATGGAGAAAGAACACAGGAAAATAATAGATTTTTCCGACAAGGCTGCGAGAAAATTATGGAATTATGATGAAAAAGGTGTCAGCAAATTAATTGCTTCCATGCCAATGACCAAATGGAGTGGCAGTTCTAAAGGATTAATTTCATTTGAAAATGAGATATTCAAGTTGAATTTTGAAGTTTTAAGTGAAGATGAAGAAATCCTATTTAATTGGACAAAAGAAATATGTGAATACCGTCTTCATTATCATTTTGAGCGGAAAGCAAACAGCACCCCAACCTTACAATAGGTTGGGGTGTTTTGTTTATAGATAATTAATGCTGTTTAAACTTTAGAAAAAGAATTCATTTTTACACGTAAATAATATTTTTTTCCGCCTGGTGGGAAACCTCTCTAGAAATTATTTCATGTAACCTTAAATTGGTTAAATAATAATGAAGTATATTAGAATTTCAATAGATGGAAAAAATTTCATTACAACGTTATCCATAAAGGGATTTTTATTTTAAAAATATTAAAGAACACTAAAGTACATTAAATAAATTGAAGTAATTCTAGATAAATTGAAGGTAGATTTTGTTATGAACTCATTATTAATCTAGTATTTTTTTATTCTACAAAAATGGTTACAGCTTCCTCAAATGGATATATAATTATTTTGATTAACATATTTTTGGAAAAACAAGGAGTGTTTAACAGATGGGGTTTATGGACAGTTTAAAAGCTAATCTTAAAAATGCAAAAGAAAAGATTGATGAAACAGCAGCACTTGATAGGTCTTTATCAAACAAATTAACTTGTGAGGTTGTAAGTGGAGCTAACCATATCTTTACTAAATTTTTTACAATGGGTAAAACTGCAGATGGTTATGCACTTATAAACAGAAAACATAAAATAAAAATTATTACTTGTATTGATTACTCTGAAACTACCATTGGAAAATCTGCTGGTAAAAAGGTAGCAGGTGCAGTAGTTGGTGGAGTTTTAACAGGTGGCGTAGGGGCAGTAGTTGGAGCATTAGCGGTTGGTAATAATAAAAAGAATACTGTTAAATATGATAAGTTGATAGCAGTAGATGAAAATGGATACACTCACGAAGTAATTTTGAAACCTGCATTAATGCAAAGACAAATTATTAATAATAATTATGTAAATTAGGCCGGTCATTAGATGTAGATTGCTAGGTTTACAGGAGAAGCTCTAATCGAAAAATAGTTAAAATAAAATGATTAACCTTGTATGTGAAAAATGGGTAATATTGTATTAATTGTTCGGAGGAGTTTCTATGATTTCTGAAATAATTTCAAAATATCATTCGCTATCCCAAAATTATCCACACCATAGATTTAAGTCATGGGAACATTGCCACTCTTTTTTCTTCCATCATTATAAAACCTTAAGGAATCAGGAGGTTTTTGATCATGGTAGTTTGCATTTAGCTTTCTATCTTGCAAGTTGGGGGATGTTACGTGGTAGTTCATTTCTTCTGCAAAAAGACTATAAAGTCCATACATACTTTCTCAAAAATATTGTCCTTAATCCTGATTATCATAAGTATTTTACTAAAAGTGATATTGCTTATATAGATTATAAGGATATCGAAGGGATTGACAAGCTTATAACGGATACAAAAAGTGCTTATGAGAATAATATTCATGAAATCAATGGAGATAAGGTTCGAGTTAGTGTAACAAATACGTTAGCATCGAAGATATTACTGGGTGTATTTGGTAATGTACCCGCTTATGACCGGTATTTTAAAGATGCGTTATCTCTTTTTGGAATTAGAGTATATTTTGATGAAAATTCATTGATGGAATTAGCCGAATTTTACAATAGGTTTGTGGATGAATTCCAAGGGTTTAGAGATAATTTTATCCAAGATGGAGTTCATTATACTCCTATGAAATTAATAGATATGTATTTTTGGCAAATAGGGTATATGATGGATCATGCTGAAATGTTTAAAGATGAATTAAAAGAAATTACTAGATTTGCTCAACAATATAAATCAATTAACCGACAAAAAATTGTTAAAAAATCTATACAAAAAACATCCAATAATCCATTAAAGCAAGTTGGACTAACAGATTTGATTCGGAACTATATCTTTCATAAACTCTCTGTAGAAAAGAGGGAAGGGAAAGACTTTCTTGATTTGAGATCAGGTGATATCCATAAGGAAATGGGCTTAATGAACAGAATGCCAGCTGTGTGTAATGCGATGATATCTATTGGAGTCTATCGTTTAAAAATATTAAGTGATACACCAAGCGGGATGAGTTCAACTAAGGTTGTAAGGTATTATTTAAAAGAGTAAGGGTGTTTGAGTTTATTAAAAAAGGGAAAGCTCCAATTATATCCCCCGTTGCATGAGTTTGATTTTGGATAGGGATATAATACATATATATATGGTAAGAGGTGAAATACATGCTCGAAAACTTATTACAAAAGCACATGTTAAAAGATACATACATCGACATTTCGTTTAGTAAATACTTATTGTTTAAAGAAACTAAAAACTATGATGAGTCATACAAAATAGAAATTCTTTCTCGTTTAAATGATTTTTTACGTGGGCAGGAGATTAATGACCTCACGGTTGTAGACATTTTAAAAAAGATACAGAAGGAAAATCCTTCTGCTGGAAGTTTTGTTCATTGGAGTAATACCGGGGACTTGGTTAAGTATGCTGAAGCAGAGCCTGACGAAGTGGCAGAACTTTTGAATCAGTTATTTCATTCATCAAAATCATTGGAAGAGCGGATTGAGCTTTTCCGTGAAAAAGGCAAAGAATATCTTACAAATATATCCTTAGGCGCACCATTGTTCGGTTACTTATTAGCTGCATATGATTACAATAAATATCCCTTGTATAAACAAGAGGTTTTTACGGATTTGAAGAAGTCATTTGGAATTGAGTTGAAACTTGGTTCTGTAGGCCACAATTATCAAACCTTTTTCCAAATGTGTGAAATTGCTTTACACCATCTTAAAGTTAGCTATCCAGATTTAACGATGCTGGATATGCAGGATTTCTTCTTTTGCAGCACGCAATATCCACAAATAATGGTAGAGAGTGCTGTTGAGTACTTACATCAAATGGCAGTCGAACTGGGCGAATTTATGAGTCAACCGGAACGGATGTTAAAGACAATCGCAGAACTGGATTCTGAGCAATTAAACAAACTTCTAGAACAATATCGAAATAGTGAAAAAATCAATCTAATTAAGTTTATGGTTTTAGAGAAAATAATTAGATCAGGTTCCGTTAGTCTTAGTGAAATGGAAGAGATTAAGGATCAAGTTAAGGTTCGATATGACAAAAATATTCTGCAGGCGTGGAATAATTTTACGATTCTTTTTCAACTTTATTATGCTGATAAAAAGCAAAAGGTTCAGGAAGAACAGCGAAAAATTCATCAAGCTATCCGGCAAATGGATGAGTTTAAGGACATGGATTTTGTAGAGGATAAGGTGTTAAACGGCTTTAACTGGAACCAAAACTTTGGAGGGTCAGAGTGCTGGGTCGCTGTTTATGAAAAAGGATATAACAGTCATCGAAGTGCACCTCAATTTTTTGTATCCATTGATGAAAAAGGCATTCGCTATGGCTTACTTTTTGGGGATCAGCATCCAAAAAGAGGACAAGAGGATTTAACCATCAGCACAAGTATTGATTCATTTTCTTACGAGGAATTTCATCAAAAAATGGTCGAAGTACTGGGTGCATTTAAAGGGCAGGAAACATTGGGTGATCGAGAGGACAATAGACTAGAACTGTTGCAGCCTGAGATCAATACTGAAACATGGATTGAGCTCCTTCAAAATAAAGAAGTTTTTAAAGAGAGTGATATGATTTACCTAAACAAAATGTATGAGCTAGGCGGAGAGGCATCTGCTACTATGCTTGCAGCAGCTTTAGGAAAACATTTCTCTTCCTTTAATTCCCCTGTTGTTCAGCTGGCCAAACGAGTCCTTAGAGCGACTGATACAGTTGTGTCAAAAAGGGAAGACGGGACAGAGCGTTATTGGAATGTGATTTTTGATGGTGAATATGAAGAGAATTATTTTAATTGGAGATTAAAGCCTAATTTAAAGGAAGCTATGGCATTATTATCTATAGAACATCCTATTGAATTGGAAAAATACACGAAGGAAGACTTCCTGCAAGAAGTATTTTTCGATGAAAAAGAGTACGAAACCATAACGAATTTACTAAAATATAAGAAAAACATTATTTTTCAAGGCCCTCCGGGAGTGGGGAAGACGTTTGTTTCGAAGCGACTTGCTTATTCTTTAATGGGCGTAAAGGATCCAGATCGGGTAGAAATGGTTCAATTCCATCAAAATTACGCGTACGAAGATTTTATTATGGGCTTTAGACCGGATGAGCATGGATTTTCTCTGCAATTTGGCATCTTTTATGATTTTTGCCAGCGGGCTTTAAACAATCCTGAAAAGGACTATTACTTCATTATTGATGAAATCAATCGGGGTAATTTATCGAAGATTTTTGGTGAGCTTTTTATGCTGATTGAACGGGATAAGCGTGATGAATTTGTTACTATGGGTTATTCAAAAGAACCTTTCACTGTACCAAGCAACCTGTACTTAATCGGTACGATGAATACAGCAGACCGTTCCTTAGCTCAATTGGAAGTAGCCCTCCGCCGCCGTTTTGCATTTGTTACACTTAAACCTAGTTTCAATGAAAAATGGCGTAAAACGATTCAGGAGTCAGGTGTTTCCAATGAAATGATAAATCGGATTTTGTTCGCTGTTGAAAAATGGAATAAAGAAATAGCGGGTGATTTTCAATTAGGTAGAGGATATGAAATTGGCCATTCCTTTTTCACCATGAAACCTGAAAATATGGATGAAGATGTTTGGTACAGTGGAATATTGACCTTTGAAATACGTCCTTTACTTGAGGAATACTTCTTTGACAGACCTGAAGTAATAGAGTCACTGATTGAGGGAATTTAGTATGGAACCTTTGTTTAAAGTTCCAATTCGTAATCTTTTTTGTTTGCTCAGCTATATGAACGAAATGCCCGAATTGGTTAAGAGCTTTAATGACATTGATGAAGATTTGATTACCTATGACTTTATCGTTAAACAGTTTTTGAATGAGGTCGAGTCGATTAGGCGCCGTGGCTTTGTAAAGGATTATGTTAATTTCACAGAAGAGACCAGTCATTTAGGTGGGCGGTTGATGATGACTGATTCGATGTCATATATTGTGGCTCGGCAGCCGATCGTTATCTGTGAGAAGGATCAATATTCAGCCAATATTATGTTGAACCAAGTAATGAAAAGCACATTAACAACCATATGTTTCAATCGTTTTGTTAAAGAGGAGACAAGGAAACTCAGCTATTCCTATTTGGAGCTTCTACCAGAGGTAGATTCACCACCACTTACGAAGGAAGCTTTTTTAAAAATATATTTTGGAAGACATAATTTACATTATAAACGGATGGTTCATATCGCTCGGATATTGCATGAATTGACTATACTCTCCCATAAACACGGGAATTGGAGCTTATTTTCGGCAGAAATTGATGAAAGCTCCCTCAATCAAATTTTTGAAAAATTCCTGTTTCATTTTTACAGAATGGAGCAACGTGATTATCGAGTTTCATCAGAAATAATGCAGTGGCAGTTGGAAGGCAATCAAACACATCTGCCAACAATGAAAACAGATGTTTCGTTAACACATAAAGATGGTAACCAAAAAATAATCATGGATGCCAAGTTTTATAAGAACCTTTTTCAAGAAAACTTTGGGAAGGCCTCCTTTCATAGTCACAACCTTTATCAGTTGTTTACCTATCTCATGCATCAGCCAAAGGAATTAAATTTGCGGGGGATTTTAATTTACCCGTTTAATGGGGTGGAGGTTGATGAAACTTTCCATTGGGATAATCGAATGATGGTTGAGATTTGGACCCTAAATTTAGATGATTCTTGGCATGATATTAGAAGAAAATTGCTTTCTCTTCTATCGCCATTCGAGAACATAAACAAGTAGAACAAAAAGAGAGAGCAGCCTATTTTTTTAAGCTGCTTTACTTTTTTATATAATCAGGCTTACTCACATTTGTTACGGTTCTAGTTTTTTCCTTCCTTAATAGCCCAATTTTTTTAGCTGCTTATTTTTTCCTTCAGAACACCTTTTTTGACCAAATTAACGAGGATTCCTTTATTTTTAAACTTGTTGTAAGCTATTAATCTATTTAAATCCTTTTTTCAAATCTGTGAGACCGTTGCTAAGGCAGGAGGCATTTTTAGCACCAACCTGTGCCAGTGAAAATCAGAAAGATTATGGGTGAATTTTCTTCCTTACAATATGACATTTGTATATTACGTTCTTGCTAAGTGACTTGTACAATAAATATTATCCATTCCATTAGGAGAGAATAAAACTATGGCTAACACACACACTTTTAGCAAAGGCGAGGAAGTCGCGAATTCAATTACTCACGGTATAGGTGCTCTTCTTAGCATGGCAGCCTTAGTACTATTAATTGTATCTTCTACATTATACGGAAACGCTTGGTATATTGTCAGTTTTGCTCTATTTGGTTCTACCATGCTCTTAATGTATACATCGTCAACATTGTTACATGCTTTCCCTGAAGGAAGCAAAGTGAAAGATTTATTTGAAATCTTCGATCATTCTTCTATCTATTTTTTTATCGCTGGAACATACACACCCTACATGTTTTTAGTGGTTAAAGGTTGGTTAGGATGGACTATTTTTGGAATCGTGTGGGGACTAGCGATCGGGGGAACTATTTTTAAATCCTTTTTTGTAAAGAAATTTTTATTTACGTCCACTGCATTGTACGTATTAATGGGTTGGTTGATTGTATTTGCCTGGAAACCATTATCGGAACACATGCCGCATGCTGGTTTAACGTATTTAATTATAGGTGGATTGTTCTATACGTTTGGATCTGTTTTCTACATTTGGAGGGGATTCAAATATCACCATGCTTTATGGCACCTTTTCGTACTTGCCGGAAGTATCATGCACTTTTTCAGCGTAATAACACTTTTGCAAAGATAACAGTTCATTAACTCAACTTTAAGTTACCTTTTTACTCACAAATATAAGCCTCTCTTTTATGGGAGGCTTATATTTGCTTATCAGTAGTGTTATTAAAAATTGGAGATACTGAACAAACTAGGTCAACAAGACTAAATAAATAAAATAAACTTATATTATTCCACATTTATTGTTAGTATTCAGTTGTTATACAATTTTTTTGGACAAACTGGAGTTTTCGGAGGGATCCCTATGTTAGAATTATCTCTTAAACAGCCGGAAAAGCTTCGTATGGTTGTGCATGCTTTATCATCAGAGGTTAGATTGAAAATCATTGTTTTATTAAATAAAGGGAATGTGAATATCAATCAACTGTCAGAAAAGTTAAATATACCTGTTTCAACCGCATCTTCCCACATAAAGGTTCTAGAAGAAGCCGGGTTGATCCAAACTCAACTTCGTCCGGCCAGCAGAGGTGCAATGAAAGTCTGTACTCGCAATTTTGATGATATTCATATCAGTTTAAATGATCCCAAAAGTATAAATACTTATAAAATTTACGAGCTTGAAATGCCGATTGGGCAATATACAGACTTCCATGTTTCACCAACATGCGGTATGGCTAGTCAAGATGGAATTATCATACCGGAAGACGAACCGGTTCATTTCTATCATCCTGTTCGATCAAATGCACATCTTATTTGGACAAGAAAAGGATACTTTGAATATAAGTTTCCTTTAGTTATTCCACCTGGAGCAAAAGTACAATCAGTTGAGATATCCACAGAGGTCTGTTCGGAGGCTCCGAATTATGACCATAATTGGCCATCTGACATCACTGTCTGGTTAAATGGGGTAGAAATTGGGACTTGGACAAGTCCTGGTGATTTTGGGGACCGACCTGGAAAATTAAATCCTAAGGCTTGGGGAGAAACAACCCGCACCCAATATGGATCACTAAAAACGTGGAAGGTGTCGGAGGACAGGACAACAATTGACGACATTTACCTTTCCGATATAACCGTTGAACATTTAAGTATAGTAGAGCGTGAATATATATCTTTTCGAATCGGCATTAAAGAAGACGCCGTTCACAAAGGCGGTATAAACCTTTTTGGCAGTAACTTCGGTGACTATCCTCAGGATATTAAATTAAAGATATCATTCTATTAACATTATCCATACAATAGAGAAGTCTTCTTGTTATAAGAAGGCTTTTTATTATTACAAAAATTTTGTATTAAAACAAAAAATTATTGACAACTTATCTGTGTAAGCGTATTCTTTAAATTAAATTTACAGAAAATTTGTAATAAAACAAAATTTTGACAAATAATTTTTATCAGGTAAAGGAGAAGTTATGACATTTCGACAAGAATACCCCCGTCCGCAATTAACGAGAAAAGACTGGCTTAATTTAAATGGTGAATGGGATTTTGAATTTGATGATGAGAATATTGGATTAGAAGAAAAATGGTTTGCTGAAAAAAGAGAATACAAGCAAAAAATTAATGTTCCTTTTGCTTATCAAACGAAGCTTAGCGGAATTCATGATCCGGCATTTCATGATTGGGTTTGGTATCGCAAAGAATTCGACATTCCCGAATCCATGCTTGGTAAACGAATCATCTTGCATTTTGGTGCAGTAGACTACCGGTCGATGGTTTTCGTTAATGGAAGTTTAGTTGGTTCTCATGAGGGCGGGCACACTGCTTTTTCCTTCGATATAACAACCTATTTAAGAGAAGGAAACCAATCAGTTGTTCTCAGAGTGGAAGATCCTTCGAGAGACGAAACCATTCCGCGTGGCAAACAGTATTGGAATGAAAAATCCGCAGCGATTTGGTATACGCGGACCACGGGAATATGGCAAACAGTATGGTTAGAAGCTGTGGATAAAACACATATAAATAAAGTCAGATTCACACCTGATATTGACAATGGAGATATCAAAATTGAACTAGAGGTATCCGGTGACTATTTAAATAAAGATGTTGAAATTGAGATCACCTTTAAAGAAGAACCTATCGTAAAAGAAACCATAAAAATTTATGAGAGTTTTACAAAAAGATCTATCAATCTCTATAATCGAAAAATATTCAGAACGGGATTCCATCATGCCGGATGGAACTGGACACCGGAAACGCCAAATTTATTCGATGTTACGATCAAATTGAAAGAAGAAGAATCAGTACTAGATAATATCACTTCTTATTTTGGTATGAGGAAAATCCATACGGAAAATGGCATGGTCTTTCTAAATAACAGGCCATATTACCAGAAACTTGTTCTGGACCAGGGGTACTGGCCGGATGGTTTATTGACGGCACCAACAGATCACGACTTAAAGAAAGATATTAAATTAGCAAAAGAAATGGGGTTTAATGGGTGCAGGAAGCACCAAAAGGTCGAGGATCCAAGATTTCTATATTGGGCAGATACTTTAGGGTTTTTAGTATGGGGAGAATGTGCCGCTTCTCCTTCCTTTAGTGAGGATGCTGTGGCACGACTCACGAAGGAATGGATTGAAATTATTGAGCGAGACTACAATCACCCTTGTATCGTAACCTGGGTCCCTATAAATGAAAGCTGGGGAGTTCCTTCTATAAGTACAAATGACCAGCAAAAGCACCATTCACTGGCGATGTATTATTTAATCCATTCATTGGATTCTACGAGATTAGTCATTTCAAATGACGGATGGGAATTAACAAAAACGGACATTTGTGCGATCCATAACTATAATCATGGTCACAAGGACGAAGGTGAAAAATACAATGAGTTTCTTCGTTCGATCTCAACGGTAGAACTTTTACTTCGTTCACAACCAGCGGGAAGAAGAATTTATACAAAAGGGTTCGAACATGGTGGTGAACCCATTCTCTTAACAGAGTTTGGCGGGATTGGTTATAAAGTCGGAGAAGAAAATGGCTGGGGTTATACCACTGTGACCAACGAGGAAGAGTACCTGGCAGATTATGAAAGAGTGTTGAAAGCAGTATATGAATCAAGGTCACTGCATGGATATTGTTATACACAGCTAACAGATGTCGAACAGGAGATAAATGGGATTTTGACATATGATCGCAAGCCAAAGTGTGATTTGCGTGAGATTAATCGAATAAATGACATGTGGCACATCACCCAGCGGTAACGGGCATTATGTATGCAAGAACTGATTACCATAAATCAAACAGATTGTATGGATCTTAAGAGAAAAATTTAGTGATGTTTGAACACCTTTTCTCTTATCTAGTAAAAAATACAGAAAATTTAAAAATTATGTTGAAAACGCTGTCATTTCCTGATATTCTAAATTTATCCAAGTAAACATTTAACGTAATTGTAAGTTTTTTTAGTAAATAATTTACTAGAAAGGTCTAAGAGATGGCTACCATAAAGGATTTAGCAAAATTATCAAAGGTATCAGCTGCCACAGTTTCAAGAGTGTTAAATGGTGATGAAACAATCACTGTTCAGGACCAAACCCGCCAGCGAATCTATCAGGCTGCGAAAGAACTGGGATATAAGACCATCCACGAACGCCGTAATCAACAACAAACTTCAAAAAGTAAAAAGAATCCAGCGATAGGTGTTGTCCTTTTTCTTTCAAATGAAGAGGAGTTGAGTGATCCTTATTTTTTAGCGATACGTCAGGGAATTGAGGAAGAACTCATAAAGCAAGGGATTAGTACAACCACTATGATCCGTTTATATGATAAGGTCGATCATCAGAAAGTTCAGGAACTTGATGGCATGATTATTGTTGGAAGAATAAATGGGGAGGCCTTAAAAAAAATAAGCGGTCATATTAAAAACATCGTTTATATCAATCATTCTCCTGATGAGGATATTTACGATTCCGTTGTTGTCGATTTTCAAAAAGCAACAGAAAAAGCCTTACAGCATATGCTTAAAGCTGGTTATAAACGGATCGGTTATATTGGCGGTGTCGAAAGAGAGCATCTAAAAGAGAGAACAATCATCGGGGAGGATCAACGCATTACGACCTATGAGAAGGTGATGAAATCAGAAGGACTCTATGAACCATCCTATGTTTTCATTGGTGAATATACGATGATGCAAGGATATGAACTGATGAAGAAAGCTCTCAAACAGAACGATGTTCCAGAAGCATTTTTTATTGCGAGCGATCCAATGGCAATTGGAGCATTACGAGCCCTACAGGAATTCGGAATTTCCGTTCCATCCGATCTAGCTATCGTCAGCTTTGATGATATTGAAATGGCAGAATTTTGTAGTACGCCTTTAACATCAGTGAAGGTCCATACAAAAGAGATGGGACAAACTGGGGTTAAATTATTATTAGATCGAATTAATGGAAGGGAACTTCCATTGAAAGTAACGGTTCCTACAGAATTAGTGATTAGACAAAGCTGTGGAACCAATCAGTAGAAAGAAGTACCACTTTAAGGAGGTGATATGGGAGAAGTGACAGTATCTTTTATAAGGTTTAATATCCCTATTGTGACGGCCATCACATGTGATAGGGACATTAAACCAGGACTCAAGGACTAAGTAAATGAGTCTCTATTATTATATAGCAGTCTCATTCTACTAGCAACTTTATGAATGCAGCTTAAATATTTGAGAGAAAACTCCTGAATACAAAGGCGTATTCAAAGTCTTGAGAAGCTTTTTGGAGAAGTGCCAGGGTGGGAAATTTTGTTTTTAGCAAGTATGAAAGACGTACAACCTATCCCCCAGGATAGGCTGTCATCGGATTAGCCTGGAAGATGCAAAGAAGTCAGTCAAGAAGGTCATAGACTAGTAGGGAGATAGATAACTAACACAGTAGTAAATTGGTTCTATGGCTCAAATCGAGCTGTAATAGGAAAGAAATTAATGTAGATCATGCTATTGGAGCTCGTTGGTAAAATCAACATACTTATCCGAGATAACGAAATTGGAATAAAAAGATGAAACTAGAAGGGATACATAGAGGTATCCAAGTCGCACAATCTATTGTTTTTTAAGAATTATCATTCTCAAAAAATAGGAGGTAATTATATGAAAAGAAAATCAAATGTTCTCCTTAAGATTGTTCCAGTATTGTTTGCAGGCATGCTAGCCCTTTCCGGGTGCAGCGGCAGTGGGGAAAAAGCATCCTCAGACGGCAGCGGTTCTGGTAAGACCGTAAACCTGACGATGTCTGCTTGGGGAAATCCAGCAGAATTGAAGGTATATCAAAGAGGAATTGATGCCTATACAAAAGAGCATCCAAACGTAAAAATCAAATTAATTCCAGTGCCTAGCGATGGTTATGAGCAAAAAATATTGACGCAGCTGCAAGGTGGAGATGCCCCCGACGTCTTTTATGTAGGTGACGCGACAATGGCAAAGCTTGCGCAAAACGGTTCTGTTGCGGAGTTAGGTGAATATATGCAGACCAGCGACAGTTACGCTAAGCCAGATGAATATGCTGATGGGTTATGGGGAGCAGCGAAGCAGGATGGTAAATATTATGGTGTACCGGTAGACTGTAACCCCTTGTTACTTTACTACAATAAAAAGATGTTCAAGGATTTAGGAATTAAAACGCCTCAAGAATATTTTGACGAAGGTCAGTGGAATTGGAAAGCTTTTGATGAAGTGACGAAGAAGTTAAAAGACGGTGGCAAAAAAGGCTTTATCGCTGAAAAATGGCTGATGGATACGTGGATTTGGTCAAACGGCGGACGTGCCTATGATGAACAAGGTAATTATGTTCTGGATCAGAATGAAAAAGCACATGAGGCTATTCAATTTATCAGTGACTTAACTAAAAAAGGACAAATTATGTACGCTGGTTCTCTCCCTAAGGGGCAAGGTCTAGATGCCATGTTCATGTCCAACCAAGTAGGTATGGTGGCTGCTGGCCGTTGGTTAACTCCAATGTTCAGTGAAAATAAAAATCTTGATTTCGATTACATTTACTGGCCAACTAACACAGGCAACAAAATGGAGCCCGTACAAATTGGTGTAGCCTATATGGCCGCAAATAAAAAGTCTAAACATGTAGAAGAAGCTATGAATTTCGCAACCTACTATGTTTCCAAAGAAGGACAGAAGGCCCGCTTAGAGGGAAATGGTAACGCGATACCATCAGTTAGCGGGATTGACGATATCGTAACAAGCGATAAAACAGTCGAGCACACACAATACTTAATGGATGGTCGTGAAAAAGGCTATGTGAACGGTGCTCCTCTTATGTTCAAAGGTCAAATACCTGGATTGAATAAAGAAGTAGAAGATCAATACGACTTATTGCTTTTAGGTAAACAAGGTGTAGATAAGACCATCAAGAATATTACCGAGAAAACGAAGCAGTTGACAAGCGAATATCAAGCAGGAAACTAATTTTACCAGAGTAAGAGGGAGGGAATGATCACGTTCTATCCCTTCCCTCTCTCTATTCAAATCGATAGATGACAGACGCTTAATATAGAAGCTTTGGCTGCTGGCGGTCTGATTATCATAAATTGAAGTGGAGGGTGAGTTCCATGCATAAACGTCAAAGGGCGTTAGCAGGATATTTGTTTATTACACCGCAATTGATTGGCCTGCTTGCTTTCTCATTATTCCCAGTTGCTTACGCACTTGTGTTAAGTTTCATGAAATGGGACGGTTTTGGTGCTAAAACCTTTGTAGGTTTCGCCAACTATTCAAAGCAGTTTCATAATCCTGATTTTTGGATGGCAATGAAAAATACGGTGTATTACATGATATTAGTTATTCCCGTTGGAATTGTCATTTCCCTGCTCCTTGCAGTGGCTTTAAACAATGTGAAAGGAAAAGAGATCTATCGTGTGTTTTATTTCATGCCTGTTGTTACAAGCTCTGTTTCCATCGGAGTGATTTGGATGTGGATTCTAAACGGTGACTTTGGAATTTTGAATATACTGCTTTCCCATATTGGGATTGAAGGACCAAAGTGGCTGACGGATACACATTGGGTTATTCCAGCTATAGCCATCCTTAGTATATGGTGGGGACTTGGCAATAACATGGTTATCTTTCTTGCGGGATTGCAAGGAATTTCAAGAAGTTATTATGAAGCTGCCGAAATTGACGGTGCAAACACGTTTCAGAAGTTTTGGCACATTACCCTGCCACTTCTTTCACCAACGACGTTTTTTATTGCCATCATGGCCATCATCGGCTCCTTCCAAGTATTTGATCAGGCCTTTGTTATGACAAACGGTGGCCCAGCGAAAGCGAGCTACACACTCGTTTATCATATCTATCAAAAAGGGTTTATTGACTTCAAAATGGGGGATAGCTCTGCTACAGCCATGATCTTGTTTGTGATTATCTTATTCTTCACACTTATTCAATTCAAAATGTCGAAAAGGTGGGTTCACTATGGCGAATAATGTTGTCACAACACTCGAAAAGAACGCCATTCCAGTTATTGAGGCAAAAGTGAAGAAAAAGGTTAAACCGTCTCAAATCATTCTTCATATTATTTTAACGTTTGGCGCAATCATAATGATCTTTCCATTTCTATGGACCGTAAGCAGTTCCTTAAAAGATATTTCACAAATCTTTCTGGTGCCGCCGGCTTGGCTCCCAAATCCCATTAAGTGGTCGAATTATATTGATTCTTTGACTGCGATGCCATTCGGTTTAGCCTACTGGAACAGCTTCTATATTACTGCTGTCGTTGTTTTGTCTACATTACTAACAGCCTCTATGGCCGCCTATGCCTTTGCGAAAATTGAGTTTAAAGGCGCAAATTTTTTGTTCATTCTTTTCTTAGCAACTATGATGATTCCCAAGCAAGTAACGATGATTCCTTTATATATCATTATGGGGAAAATCGGATGGTTAGATTCCCACCTGTCCCTGATTGTACCGGGTGCTTTATTTAACGCATTTGCCGTATTCTTATTAAGGCAATTTATCATGGGAATACCAAAAGAATTGGAAGAGGCAGCGATTATTGACGGTGCTGGCTACTTTAGAATCTATTGGAGCATTATTTTGCCGCTTATTCGTCCATCCCTAGCGGCAGTTGGAATTTTTGTCTTCTTAGGTTCATGGAATAACTTTCTGGATGCCTTAATCTTCTTAAACACACCTGAGAAATTTACAGTACCGTTGCTGCTAAACACGTTCAAAGGTCTGTATGTTGCTGACTGGGCACTGATGATGGCAGGAACCACCATTTCTGTTATTCCAGTATTGATCATTTATATTGTTGCTCAAAAGCAAATTATTGAAGGTGTCACGATTACAGGAATTAAATAAGAAATTAAAAACTAGTGGTGAGTTATATGAACTTTATGAACAGCAAGGCATATTCCGCATTCGAGACGGCTTCGAATCTTCTTCTGCTTAATTTGCTTTGGCTTTTAATGTGTTTACCTATTTTTACGATTTTTCCAGCAACAGCCGCCATGTTTGCGGTTATTAGGCAATCGGTTTTGTATAAGGATTCCAGTGTGATTAGACCTTTTTTCCGGTTTTTTAAGGAAAATTTCAAGCAAAGTTTTCTGCTAGGGATTATCTGGCTGCTTATTGGTTTTTTATTATATTTTGACTTTAAGTTTATGAACCATGTCGGTTCGATCCGTCCTATGTTGCTGCCGATTCTATTCTTTTTTGGAGTGATTTACTCTTTTTCAACCGTCTTTCTGTTTTCTGTCATGGTCCACTACAAAGCAAATTGGCGTTCAGTCATTAAAAATGCGATCTTCATCTCAATTAGTCATTTTCCGACAACCCTTTTGGGTCTGTTGATTCTAGTTGGAACAGCCATCCTTACAATGGCATTGCCTATTACTGGCGTGATTATTTTTAGTATCAGTACGTATGGATTATTTTCCCTTTGCCATCGTTGTTTTCGGAAAATAGAACGGATTAAGGGGGTAGAATCTGTCAAGGAACCATATGATGTAGAATTTTTAGAAATATAAACATTATTTAGGGAGGATTAAGAAATGGAGAAAATTACTTTTATTGGGGCAGGCAGTACTGTTTTTGCGAAAAACGTTTTGGGAGATTGTATGATGGTTCCTGCCCTTGATGGCTTTGAATTTGCTTTATATGATATTGATGAAAAGCGCTTAAGAGAATCAGAGGCTATGCTGACGAATCTTAGGAATCGTTACAATAAATCCATTAGCATTAAAGCCTATTTAGACCGGAGGGAAGCGTTAACAGGAGCTAAATACGTAATCAATGCAATCCAGGTGGGCGGATATAGGCCAAGTACAGTAATTGATTTCGAAATCCCTAAAAAATATGGCCTTCGCCAGACCATTGCTGATACGATTGGGATCGGAGGTATTTTTAGAGCATTACGTACTATCCCGGTACTATTCGACTTTGCGAAGGATATTGAAGAGGTATGCCCTGACGCTTGGTTCTTAAATTATACTAATCCGATGGCTTCATTAACAGGGGCCATGCTTAGATATACAAATGTAAAAACAGTGGGATTATGTCATAGTGTTCAAGTTTGTACAAGAGACTTGTTTAAGACATTAGAGATGGATCCTGAAGGCGTGGAGGAAAAAATTGCTGGAATAAACCATATGGCTTGGCTGCTGGAAGTGAAAAAGAATGGGAAGGATCTATACCCTGAAATTAAACAGCGTGCATTAGAAAAGCAAAAGTCTAAACATCATGATATGGTTCGTTTTGAACTCATGGATAAATTCGGTTTTTATGTAACAGAATCTTCTGAACACAATGCTGAATACCATCCTTACTTTATTAAAAATAACTATCCAGAACTAATTGAAAAGTTCAATATACCGCTTGATGAATACCCAAGGCGTTGTGAAAATCAAATTAAAGGCTGGGAAGAAATGCGGGAATCTCTTACCACAGACTCAAATCTTTCCCACGTACGTTCATCAGAATATGGTTCAAGAATTATTGAAGCAATGGAAACGAATCATGCCTTTAAGTTCGGCGGCAATGTATTAAACACAGGCGGACTAATTAGTAATCTTCCTCGAAAGGCGGTTGTAGAGGTTCCGTGTATAGCGGACCGAAGCGGCATCATCCCTTGTTATATAGGAGAATTACCTGAGCAGCTTGCCGCTTTGAATCGAACCAATATTAATACACAATTGCTGACCATTGAAGCTGCGGTAACAAGGAAAAAAGAGTACATTTACCAAGCAGCTATGCTCGATCCACATACCGCTTCAGAGTTATCATTAGATGATATTGTCTCATTATGCGACGATTTAATAGAGGCCCATGGCGAATGGCTGCCTGCCTATCAAGATAAAAAACAGGTTATCGCAACGAATTAAGGTTAACAATCTTTTACGGTCTAAGGACTCTCAATTGTATAATTGAGAGTCTTTTGTGACTTGGCGGCATGCATATTGAACTCAAGGATAGTCGGAGTTAAAGAAGGTTTATCCTCTTGTATGAA
The DNA here is from genome assembly GCF_002860255.1 of Neobacillus cucumis. GTDB lineage: Bacteria > Bacillota > Bacilli > Bacillales > Cytobacillaceae > Neobacillus > Neobacillus cucumis_A. The sequence goes on along the minus strand of NZ_PGVE01000086.1, from coordinate 15,939 downwards.
TAAGCAAAAAGTAATTAGTTTAAGGAGTTGTCAATTTTGTTGGAAAATAATAAATTACCTTTATTTATTATTACTGGTGCGAGTGGGACGGGTAAAAGTACAGTGGTTCCATACCTTCGTGAGATGCTGGATCATTTTGATGTGTTTGATATAGATGTCATATCGGAAGATGTTGGTGATTGGCAAAAACTTAAAAATGTTTGGTTAAAAGTTGCAAGTAATATCGCTAAAAGCCATCGAATGACTGTCCTTTGTGGAACGATCATGCCTTGGGATGTCGAAAAATGCGATACTTATCAAGATTTTAGTCATATTTATTATCTAAACCTTCATTGTGATGATGCTACTCGTGAAATACGGTTATCTAAAAGAGGCTGGTCACAGGAACTTATTGAGGAACATAAAATTTTTGCAAAATGGCTGCTTGAGAATGCGGAAAAAGCATATTCTCCACCCATGCCTATCGTCGAATCAAATAGTAATGTGCATGAAGTTGCACTGAATATTAAAAATTGGGTGTTGAATGTTTTGGATAACTAAATTTTCGCTTGTAACAAAAGAAAATTTAGTAAATTTTTAGCTAATTTATACATTAGCAACAAATTGCTTTAGTTCATCAAAGGATATTTCCTCAAGAAGGGAATATTGAAATTTCAAGGAGAGAACTCGATGTTAAAAATTGATAAACCTGGAAAGATTATTATTCTTAACGGAACTCCAAGATCTGGGAAATCGAGCATTGTAGCTGTCATTCAGAATACGTTCGAAGGTGTGTGGATGAACGTAGGGGTCGATCGATTCATGACGATGACCCCCGAAAAATATCAGCCTGGGATCGGTTTGCGGCCTGGCGGTGAACGCCCTGACCTCGAACCTCTCGTTACGATTATGTACCGTGCAATGTATGAGACGATTGCTATATATAGCCGATTAGGGCTAAATGTCGTAGTAGATGTTGGTCACCATGAAGGGTATTCCGTCTCATTGGAAATTCTTTCAAATTGTGCCCGAATACTAAATGGACTTCCTGTTTTGTTTGTTGGCGTCCGTTGTCCAATCGAAATTATCATGGAACGAAGGCTTAAAACTGGGTATGTTGGATACACCGCTGAAGGAAATGTACCAAAGCCCGTCAGTTTATGGCAGCAGCTAGTCCACGTACCTGGTATCTATGACTTGGAGGTCGATACATCAGTCCTCACTTCCGATGAGTGTGCTAAATTGATTCACCAGCGACTCGAAGATGGTCCACCTCCGACAGCTTTCCAGAAGATTGAAAGAAGGGAGTTTAACTGAGTCTTTCAAAAAGTAACAAAGAAATACCAAATAGTGATAAAATATTCCGTGAAGGTAGATAATTCAGAATATTGGAAAAGAGGGTAGGTAAAGTGCTTCAACAAAATAATACAACTGATTTTTCTTTAGAATCGCAAATTGAATGGTGGAAAGCGATCGTTTATTCCATTAATGATGGTGTGTTGGTCATCGATCATGAAGGGATCGTTAGACTTATTAACCCGGAGTATACACAAATAACAGGAGTAACTCCGGATATTATTGGAAAGCCGTTAAAGGAGTATCGTCCTGGTGCTCAATTAACTGAAACCTTAATAGACCGAAAATGTAAAGTAGGAGTTTACCGAAAAACAGAGGACAGGGAATATATGGTTGATATGGCTCCTATCATCGTAAACAATCGAATCATAGGGGCTGTATCTGTTTGTAAAAGCTTGACAGAAGTACATAAACTATCTCAAGAATTAAAGAAAAAAGGGGAAAAATTAGAGCAGCTTGAAAAAAGAATGAATTCTCTTTATCAAGCAAAATACACATTTGAAGACATAATCGGCAAAAATGGAGGATTAAGAGAAGTCGTCTATGTTGCAGAAAAGGTGTCTGAATCAGAGTTGCCTATTCTCGTGACAGGGGAGAGTGGTACTGGAAAGGAACTGTTTGCGCAGGCGATCCATAATAAAAGTAACAGATTTAACCGAGCTTTTATCCCCGTCAATTGTGCCGCCATTCCATCTTCTCTTTTAGAAAGTGAACTATTTGGTTACGGAGAAGGTGCTTTTACCAATGCTAAAAAGGGTGGTAAAATCGGACTTTTTGAAATGGCAAACAACGGAACCATCTTCCTTGATGAAATTGGAGACATGTCCTATGACCTTCAGGCTAAACTATTAAGGGTTTTACAAGAAAAGAAAATTCGAAGAATAGGTGAAACGAGTGAACGGGAGATTGATGTAAGGATCATTGCTGCCACACACCGTGATTTAGAGCAGCTTGTCAACAAGAACCGTTTTCGTGAGGACTTATTTTACAGATTGAATGTGATAAGCCTTCATATCCCTCCCCTTCGTGATCGAAAAGAAGATATTCCAGACATTGTCCAATTTCTGCTTCAATCAACGGAAATGAATTTGTTACAGAACAAGTTCTCTCTCAGCTATACAATTGAAAAACAAACAATGAATTTATTACAGATGTATGAATGGCCTGGGAATGTCCGTGAATTAAAGAATGTAATGGACTATGCTACCTGTATGGCGGAGGGAACAGTCATAAAGACCGATCATCTTTCCGAGATTATTACGAAAAAGAGTGTCCCATTAATTGAATCTGGTGAATCTCCGTTAAACCAAACTTTACAAGAAGCAATGGAGGCAGCTGAAAGAAACTTTATTCAAGATACCATAAAAAGATTTGGTCATGACATTGATGAAAAGAAAAAAGCTGCCAAAGTGTTAGGGATCTCACTAGCTACTTTATATAATAAACTTAAACGCCACAAACTCCATTTCTAAACTATTAGAATGAGGACAATGTAATTTCTAAATCATTAGAAATGGGGCAACCTCCCATGATAGTAGGAGTCAAGGAGGAAAAAACAAAGTTTTGTTCTAACTATTTAGAAATACAATGAAGAAATGGAAAATTAGAGTGAGCGCCTATTTTGAACGCGCTTTCTTTTTTTATTTCTGAAAATCTAAATAAATCAAGCCATTTTATCCTATCATCACTTATTTCAAGTTTAAAATAGTAAAATAAAATCATTTTGGCACAGTACTTGCAAGTAATATGGATAGCTTAACAAATTTTGAAAAGGGGGATCGGTGTTTAAGCTTTCATAGTGGTTTATATCAAAGGGGGGATTGAATGTTAGCACTTTTAGGCTATTTAACCATTGGGGTATTTCTCTTTTTCATTATGACAAAACGTCTTTCCGTTATTATTTCGCTCGTTCTGGTGCCGATTGTTTTTGGACTTATAAGCGGAGCAGGAACGAAGTTAGGACCCATGATGCTTGATGGGCTTCAAAAGGTTGCCCCAACGGGAATTATGGTCGGTTTTGCGGTTTTGTATTTTGGTCTCATGATGGATGCTGGTTTATTTGATCCCATCATTTCTCGGATGATTCGCATGGTGAAAGGAGATCCTCTAAAAGTTGTGATCGGTACAGCCATCGTAACCATGCTTGTTGCGTTGGATGGTGAAGGGGCATCTACCTTTATGATTACCATCTCAGCATTCCTCCCTCTTTATAAAAGACTGGGGATGAATCCGCTTATCCTGTCTGGTGTTGTTGCTTTAGGAGCTGGTGTCATGAATATCGCACCGTGGGGAGGCCCAACTGCAAGGGCGATGACAGTCCTTCATGCTGACTCAGTTGAATTGTTTAACCCCGTTCTCCCAGCCATGCTAGGAGGAATCATATGGGTATTATTCTCAGCATTTTGGCTTGGAAAAAAGGAGAGGGCACGACTTGGAATTATGGATGTAAAGAATCTATATGGTGATGTTATGTCGGAACAAGCAGCTGCTATTGAAGGAAAAAGACCACAAATGTTTTGGTTCAATGCGTTATTAACCCTATTATTGCTTATTGCACTTGTCATGGCATGGCTGCCAATGCCTGTGTTATTTATTGTTGCTTTTGTGATTGCTTTGCTTGTGAATTATCCGAAACTACGTGATCAACAAGAGCGGCTAACTAATCATGCAGGTAATGTTGTCATGGTATCCACCATGATTTTTGCAGCCGGTATTTTTACAGGCATTCTTACAGGAACGAAGATGATTGACGCCATGGCTTCCTCTTTCGTTTCCATTATTCCTGCACAGCATGCAGAGCTTTTACCTGTTCTTGTTGCTATTACAAGTATGCCTCTTAGTCTAGTGTTTACTCCAGACGCTTATTATTTTGGTGTGCTTCCTATTATAAGTGAAACAGCTGTACGTTTTGGAATGGACTCCATTGAGGTAGGGCGTGCAGCGATTCTCGGTCAAATGACTACAGGCTTTCCTTTAAGTCCTCTGACGGCTTCCACGTTTATACTGGTTGGATTATCAGGGGTAGATTTAGGCGAACATCAGCGTTTTATTTTTAAATGGGCTTTCGCAACAACCATTGTCATGACCATTATTGCATTAGCAACAGGAGCTATATCTATTTGAGGTGATAAGAAATGATTAGAATTGGATCAGGAGCAGGATTTTCAGGAGATCGACTAGAACCCGCCGTCGTATTAGCGGAAAAAGGACAGTTAGATTATCTTGTATTGGAATGTCTCGCTGAACGAACCATTGCATTGGCCCAAAAAAGAAAACTCTCAAATCCAAGTTTGGGATATGACCCATTATTAGAAAAGAGAATGGAACTTCTCTTACCGATTATCCGTAAAAACAAGGTTCGAATTATTACCAATATGGGTGCGGCTAATCCTATTGGTGCTGCAGAAATGGTCGTCATGATGGCTAAAAGTCTAGGAATCTCCTTAAAAGTGGCAGCGGTTACAGGTGATGACGTCCTGACTCACATCGAATGTCATGATAAGACATTGGAGACCAATACCAATCTTTCCAACTATCAGCCGTATATCTCGGCAAATGCCTACTTGGGTGTAGAGGCTCTTTTACCTGCGCTGGCATCTGAAGCAGATATTATTATCACTGGACGAGTCGCAGATCCGTCACTTTTTGTTGCTCCGATGATTTATCATTTTGGCTGGTCTTTAGAAGATACGAATCGGATCGCGCAAGGAACTGCTGTAGGTCATTTGTTGGAGTGCGGTGGTCAGATTTGCGGTGGATATTTTGCAGACCCTGGGAAAAAGGAAGTCCCGGATTTGGCTAACCTAGGCTTTCCCTATGCAGATGTGTCACCAGATGGAAGCGCTATTATAAGTAAAATAGAGGGAACTGGAGGGATTATTTCTTTAGCTACAGCGAAGGAACAGCTTTTGTACGAAGTAACAAATCCAAATGAATACATTACTCCAGATGTAGTGGCTGATTTCACAACCGTTCATTTAAAAGAAATGAGACCGAATCAAATTGCTGTTTTCGGATGTACCGGAAAAAAGAAACCTGAGAAACTGAAGGTAAGTGTAGGCTACCATGCCGGCTTTATAGGGGAGGGAGAAATTTCTTATGCGGGGTCAAATGCCTTAGGAAGGGCAAAACTTGCAGGAGAAATCATCCACGAACGACTGAAGAATGATTTTACCGAACTTCGAATCGATTATATCGGCAGTTCTTCGGTTCACCGAACCTATTTTGGTCAGAAGGAGGCCCCCTATGAGATTCGTTTGCGAGTTGCGGGTAGAGCCTTGACCAAGGAGAAGGCGTTGAGAATTGGTGACGAAGTAGAGGCACTCTATACAAATGGGCCGGCAGGCGGCGGTGGAGCCCGAAAGTATACGAATGAAAACATTGGTATTGTGTCAACCTTATTGCCAAGAGAGAAAGTCAAACCGTTAATGGTTATGAGGGAGAGTATAAAAAGTGAAGAAAAAATTATATGAATTAGCTCATAGTCGTGCTGGGGATAAAGGAAATACGCTAATCGTATCGATTATTCCCTATAATGAAGAGGATTACCCTTTATTGTGTGAGAGATTAAGTTCCGAAAAAGTAAAAGACCATTTAAAAGATGTAGTAGAAGGGACTGTTATTCGATATGAGGTTCCAAATATTGCAGCGCTCCAATTTGTATGTCAGCAAGCCCTTCTTGGAGGGGTGACGACTTCATTAAGCACTGATACTCATGGGAAAAGCTTAAGCTATGCATTGTTGGAGATGGAGATAGATTGGTAGATATAAATAGCGAACAAGGGAGGAAACAAAGTCATATGTTGAAAAAATTTACAAATATCATGGTACTAACCTTTCTTATTTTACCTGCATTCACATTAACAGCCTTTGCTAAAAATGATGAAAATAAAGGAAAAGTCGCTGCCCCGATTTCCTCATTACCAGAAGGGGCTTATTACAAGGAGCAAACCGTCATCCTAAGTTCTTCTACACCAGGTGTAACTATTTACTATACACTTGATGGAAGCACACCTACAAAGAGTAGTATCTTATACTCTAACCCCATTCAAATACATGAAGATACAACTATTAAAGCCATTGCCATAAGAGGGAATACCAGTAGCAGTGCTTTAACAGTTAGTAAGGGGAATGTTACTAGTGAAATCGCTACTTTCACTTACACTTTCGAAACTAGAGAATCCATTGCTTCGAAATTTTTAAGCTTCACCTATGACTCTATGCCTTATCGACTCTATGTACCTGAAGACTACGATCCACACAAGGTTTATCCTCTTGTTTTATTTTTACATGGTGGTGGAGAACGGGGTAATGATAATATTAAGCAGTTAACAGCTAATGATGGAGCAGTGATCTGGGCAGCACCGGAAAATCAAGCAAAACATCCTTCTTTTGTTTTAGCCCCTCAAGCACGAAATGTACCGGATGGGGGATTTACGGTCACACGAGATTCTAATAACATCGTTAATTTAAGCCGAGTTTTTGAGTTTTCTACTGATTTACAAAAGGCATACGAAATACTCCAACATGTGAGAGAGACCTATCATATTGATTCTAATCGTTTATATTCCACAGGCTTATCCCAAGGTGGATTTGGTACATTTAATTTAAATATCGCTTACCCGAATCTATTTGCTGCAATGGTTCCAATGGCAGGCGGGGCTGATCCAGATAAGGTATATGTACTAGCTAAAAAACCGATCTGGGCCTTTCATGCCGAGGATGACCAAGTCATTCCTGTTTCCTTTTCACGAAATGCAATAGAGGCGATTAAAAATGCTGGAGGAAACCCTATCTATACGGAATATCCTGCAGAGATGAAATATAACCATGGATCATGGGTGCCTGCTTATGAGAATAAAGAGATGATTGAATGGGTATTTAAACAAGTTAAATCTTCAAATTAATTTAAAATTTTTTCAAAAAAGCTAGTTTAATAATTTATATTTAAGGTTTTAAGAAGAGCCCAAATCATTAGTAAAAACGCGGGATAAATTGGGGGCTTTGCCAATTTTTCCTCTCAAATAGCCTGCTGAGAATCATCTGATATTCCTTGACCGGACATGTTGCTGACAAAAAGAGCAGTTTATATTTAAGCTGCTCTACTTTTTTATATGTTTTGGCCTACTCATAGCTCAATATTTTTTGCAGGTTTCTCAAGAGAAAGTTTTTTCCTATTTCATTAAATAAAACCTGTTCATATTGTCTGTCATTGTAATCGGACGGCTGAAAAAATACCGTATCCTTCAGATTTTTCATTCGTTACGGTTCTAGTTTTTTTCCTTACAAATTAGCCCAATTTTTTTAGCTGCTTATTTTTTCTTCAGAACACCTTTTTTCACTAAATTAATGAGGATACCTTTATTTTTAAACTTGTTGTAAGCTATTAATTTATTTAAATCCTTCACAGTGAGATTTGCTGTATTGGTACCTAGTTCAAATTCCTTCGTTCTCTTTATTAATTCAAGGGCAAAATCGATTTGCTTTGGAGACAGTGAATAGTCATCTTGATTTTTTAAATGGACTGCAGAGTTTACCTTTTCCTCAACAGATTGTTCTATCGTTGCGGCATGCTCGCGCAACCTTGCTTCTACTATTGCTTCTATTTCCTCTTGACTGATGGACTTGATCTCAGTCTCTGAAGGTTTTTGAGTAGTATTAAATAATTTATCAAAAATACCCTTTAACAATCTTGACACATCACTTTCATCACTTTTTTCATTTATTAACTATGTCTGTAAAATATTCCTACCATTCTATTATTCAAACAAACATGAAAAAAAACAATACTTTTGTCAGTTTTTTGTGGAAATGATGTCAAAATATTGTTATTTTTTTATGCCTATTTTCCTATTTGTTGTATAATGGAGAAAATTGCAAATTTTGGAGCGTTTATTTATGGCCATTACGATACCTGAAACCATTCGATCAACTGCCACGGCAGGGGAAAGGTTATTTTTTCGAACTCTTAAAACCTTCCTTCCAGATGATTACATCGTTTACTTTGAGCCTGAAATTCAAGGAAAGAGACCGGATTTTGTCATTATTGGTCCTGACCTTGGGATCGTTGTATTAGAAGTAAAAGATTATACGAAAAATACCCTTTTCCAAATTAACCATGATGAATGGCATATTGTCGCGACTTTCGGTGATCAAGCTGTGATCAAAAGCCCGATGAAGCAGGCAAGGGATAATATGTTCCATGTGGTCGATGTGTTGAAAAAAGATAAAAACCTCGTTCAATTGGATGGTAAATATAAATTTCAGTTAAAATTCCCCTACGGGCATGGTGTTGTTTTTACACGAATGTATTCAAAAGATTTTATTAAAGAGGGACTTTATAGTGTGATTGAACCGCACCTTTGTTTCACAAGGGATGAAATCGATCCGGATAAAGAGGAATTTTCCGAAGAGGTCCTCATGGAAAAGATTTTGAATATGTTTGTTGTCCCATTCCGTCTGAAGGAACCACTCACGCTTGAGGACATCAATGCGATTCGCTATCATTTATTCCCTGAGGTTCGGATTAGTGCTGAATTTAAAGCGCCGGTCCCGTATCAAGATCAACTATTATTATCGCTTCATGATATTAAAACCATGGATCTTCACCAGGAGAATTTGGCTAAGCAAATCGGAGATAAGAATCGGTTGATTCGCGGAGTGGCAGGAAGCGGGAAAACGATTATTTTGGCAAGTCGCGCCAAGATGTTGTCGAAACAGAATCCCGACTGGAAAATTCTGATCTTGTGCTATAACATTTCACTGGCAAATGCCATCCAGCAAATGATTCATCATATGTTAAATGAACCGGAGGATTTATTTGATTTTGATCCTACCGCCAAGAAGGTTCAAAATCAAAATATTATCGTCCGCAATTTTCATTCTTGGTTGAAGAATGATTTAAAGATCAGGGAGCAGCAGCTGCCTGCATTCATTAAAAAAATCGAAAGAAAAGAGGCCATTCTTCCGACCTATGATGCGGTTTTGATTGATGAGGGACAAGATTTTGAAGCGGACTGGCTGAAAATCGTCAGCTTACTCATCAATGTAGATACGCAATCACTGTTATTAGTAGAAGATCGGGCCCAGACGATTTATAATCGTAAACGTTCCTACCTTCAGGATACCGGTTTAAGCTTCCAGGGCCGATCAAAGGTATTATCCATCAATTACCGAAACACCCAGCAAATTGTGAAGTTTGCTTGGGATTTTTACCGTAAGCATTCTATGTTCAAGAATAAAGTGGTCAATCGTGATCTCGAAGGGGAAATCATTGCCCCGCAAAGTACCAAACGAAAAGGACCGGAGCCAGGGATTGTAAAGGCTGCTAATTTCTTTGAAGAAATGAGACTAGTTGCGAGGCAAATTAAAAAGCTGCATTTTGAGAGAAAAGTCCCACTTGACGAAATGTTAATCCTGTACCGGGTGAAACGGACGCATCAATATCCGATTATTGATATCATCAAACGAGCTTTAACGGATGAAGGGTTGCCGTTTTATTGGATAACTGAAAATGACGTTTCGAAGCGATCCTTTGAGAAAGAAGACGGTAAGGTTAAGATCAGCACGATTGACAGCAGCAAAGGCCTTGATTTCCAGGCAGTATTTATCGTCAACGTTGGCTCGATGCCATTTCCTTTAGAAGAAAATAGAGAAAGAGAAGTGTCCCTTTTATATATTGGGATGACTAGGGCGAAGGAGTATCTTTGTCTTTCTTACTCAGGTGAATCCGAATTCACCTTGTATCTTGATGGGATTCTACAGGAGAGAAGAGAGAAGAATAAGGGAATCGTGAAAGTTAATTAATACTGAGTATGCGAATATTATAATGGATCTATAAAATAACTAGTACTCTATCCGTTAAGGGTGTTATTTTTTCATAGAATTCATTAAACAATTCTTCGTATTTCCATATCTACATAAATCTAGTGCCAATAGTTCCTACGGTATTTGTTCGAGGTCATCCAGGAACAGAATAAAATAATTGAGAACCACCAAGAAAAATTAGAAGAATTAGAAAAACGAATAGATGAGTTGGAACAAAAGAAATGAACTGGGTCTAATTTATTCTTAAAATTCGTATTTATAGTAAGGATTAAAACGAATTTGAGGTGGATATATGAAAGCCATTGTGTACACAAGGTACGGTCCCCCTGATGTTCTTGAAGTAACACAAATTGAAAAACCAATTCCGAAAGATAATGAAATCTTAGTTAAAGTAAAAGCCACAACGGTAACAGTAGCAGATATAAGGTCACGGAGTTTTACAGTTCCACCTGCTTTTTGGCTGCCTGCACGTATAACACTAGGTTTTAGACAACCCAAAAAAGAGATATTAGGAATGGAACTAGCTGGTGAAGTGGTATCAGTTGGAGAAAAGGTAAAAAAGTTCAAGCAAGGTGACCAAGTTTTTGCGGCATCCTTGGTTGGATTTGGTGCTTATGCCGAATATAAGTGTTTGGACGAAGATGGACCTGTAGCCATTAAGCCTTCCAATCTAACCTATGGAGAAGCTGCTGCCGTTCCTATTGGTGCTCGTACAGCATTATATTTTCTTAAGAAAGCAGGTCTAAAGAGCGGTCAATCGGTTTTAGTTTATGGTGCATCAGGAAGTGTAGGAAGTTATGCCGTTCAGATTGCCAAATATCTCGGAGCAAACGTTACAGGAGTTTGCAGTACCAAGAATGTGGAATTAGTAAAATCTCTTGGAGCTGACAAAGTTATTGATTATACAACAGAGGATTTTTTTAGTACAGACGAAACATACGATATCATCTTTGAAGCGGTAAACAAGAGTTCTTTTTCAGCCTGTATGAAATTGTTAAAGAACAACGGTACTTATATAAATGTTACTGAACCGCTTCCAACTGTTCAAATGCTATGGACTAAATGGACGAGTAGCAAGAAACTATTATTGAGTCGAAATCCTCCTGAAACTTCAGAAGCCTTAAACTTCCTTAAAGAACTTATAGAGATGGGGAAGTTAAAAGTGGTCATTGACAGATCTTATTCGTTTGATGAGATTGTCGAAGCTCACAGATATGTCGAGAAAGGACACAAAAGGGGAAATGTAGTGATAAATGTGGAACAAAATAACTAATATAAATAGTACTAAATCAATTAATTCGAGGGTTGCTGAGGCAGCTTTTTTTATTAAACGAAAATGGTAGTTTAATAAGTAAAAGAGAAGTTAATTTTACAACCTCTCTTTTACTTATCATTCCTTGTGATTTTTAGACTCTACTGCATATATAGATATTCTGAAAGGAAGCTAAACTTTAAGGGTGGAGATTGTTACCGCATCTCATGATCTTTTGCAACAAACGGGTTCAACCAATAGGAAAGTGTGTAAGAATCATATTAATAGGAGATCCCTACACGTGTTTTTTCATAATCGCTTGCTTTTATTTGTTTGTATGTAAATTCTGCTGTATCCGGTACCGATATTTCAGCTCCACCCTTCGGCAAAAAATTTCGGTCGATTCGATATTTGCCAACCCTTTCTCCATCTGGTAAGTACGTAGGACAGACAATCGTCCATTCGAGGGTTGATTGTTTGAGCATATCGTAAACTTTATGATGTTCTTTCGCTGCACGGGTTGACTTCTGCCTAGATTCATTTGATTGATATCGCAGAGAATTTGGCATCGTTCTACTTTGCAGAATACCCGCCGTTCCGATCGTGAGGATTCGTTTTATCCCTTCGTTTTCCATTGCTTCGATGATAAGGGGCATACTATCTGATAGAGTGGTTGTGCCATCCGTATTTAATGCACTAATAACCACATCCATCCCATGCATGGCACGGACGATATCATCTTTTATTAAAACATTCCCTTGAATAATGGTTAAATTTTCATCATTTATTTGTAACTTCTCTGGATCTCGAACTAATACGGTAACATGATGTCTGTCATGAAGGGCATATGTCACTAGTTGACTTCCAACTCGTCCCGTTGCACCGAAAATTAAAATATTCATAAAAATGAGGCTCCTTTTGTAGTTAGTATATTTTACTATAAAAGTTATCTTATTGTCTTGTTCAACGAAATGGGAGGGTTAGTGGAAGAGAGGAAACTTATTCCTTTGTATAGGGTAAAAAAAATAATTATGTTTAGGGAAGTGTGTAGATGGATTACAGATTATTGGTATAGCTCTTTTACTTGTGTCGCACTTAGTAAGATTGAAGGGAGTTGTACCGCATGCAACGGATAAAATTTATGATTAAAGTGTTTCTGAATGAGCCTATGTGGTTCAAAATACTAATTTCTATCACTTTCCTTGCTTCCATTATTTTAAGCAGTTCGTTTTTTTCAAATCATACTTATTTACGAAGTGGTTCCAAGTTAGCAGCCGCTATCTTCTTTTGTGCTTACGCTATTAAATTTAGGAGGAATTTTAAAACGGCTTTCCTCTTCTATGCTTGCTCTGTATTATGCATTTTCCTCTCCATTTGGTCATTATTTTAGTTTTATAATAGATTGAAATGAGCTTGTAAGGATGAAAATTAATTGACTCTATTTAATCGAGGCATAGTTGAAGAAGAGAAATATCTATCTTAACCTGTTCACTTTACTGCTTTAACGCTTTATTAACAAATTTCGGAACGATATTAACAAAAATTCAAGGATATTAACAAAATTCCAAGGGATATTAACAAAATTTGATATCATTTTAACAAATTCCAAGTAGGCACATTTCTGCTTTTTTTTAAATGGAATGATGGATATATAATACATACATTGTGAATTTAAAGAGTAAAATCACCGATACCATAAAGTACATGGGCAGTTATCAAGAAGTCCAAATATTTGATGATGGAAGTGTTCATATCGCCGTTAAATATTATTATGGGCCAGTATATAACAAAAATGTTTAAGAAATAAGACCCAAAGTGTAAATGAACGTTAAGGATCAGTTTGTTCATTTTTGAAAAAATGGAGGAATTTTATCTATGTCGATACCTACAATTTTAATACCAGGTATTCAAGGTACCAAGCTTCTCAATACAAACACACTGGATTTCGATACCATTTGGTCAACGATCCAAAGTAGGTATGAAACGATCTATGACCTCCTTTTAAAGCAGGACAGCCGTTTTGAGGTCAATCCTAAGTCAATCATCGAACGAGGGGATGTTGAGGATGTTGCCTATCGGGAAATCGTTCACGTACTTGAACGAAAAACCAAGCAGCCAGTTTATATTTTTGGGTATGATTGGAGGCAATCTTCACTTGATACAGCCAAACGTTTAGCTAATTTTGTTGAATATCTTAAGGAAAAACTTTCTGTAAAAAAGTTTAACTTTATTGCCCATAGTATGGGAGGAATGGTGCTAAGTAGCTATTTAAAGACACTACAAGGAAATTATGATTCCATTGAACATGTCATATTTGCTGTACCTCCTTTTAAAGGGTCTATCCATGCGCTTATTTCTTTAACGATGGGCGAGGGTGGTATTCGCTTTCCCATGTTTAATTCGAGTGATGAGTTCCGGAAAATTGCCCGTACGTTCCCTTCTGTTTTTGAGATGTGTCCTACCTATCAAAAAGCGGTTATATTTGAAGATGGGGCTAATTTTGATATTTTTAACCCTGATCATTGGCAATCGAACATCGGCGATGATGACTGGGGGATGTTCTTCAATCGAATCAGTCACATGAAAGCCTTTTGGGACCTTCAAAATCCAGCCATGATGGATTTAAAGGAGCTTCCACTTGAGGTGAGGAAAAGGTTTCTTATTCTAATGGGAATGGGAGAAAGAACTAAGAATAGAGTCATTGTTCAACCGAAAAGCCCTGATGGAAGGGTGAAGAATTTTTTTAACTTTGATTCACTAGATTCCGAAGGTGATGGCGATGGGACTGTTCCGTTTGAAAGTGCTTCTATTTATAAAAATGACATTTTGACACTTGGTATCAAGAAGAAATGGATTGATTTTTCCTTTCACGCCCTTTTCTTGAATGATGGTAGAGTTCAAACAACCATTACCCGATTTTTATTGAATCAAACGTCCGAACATTCCAATGGATCCCCATGGTGGACAGTCATAGATGACTCAGTCAACTTGATTTCAATTGAATCATAAGATGGCAAATATTCAGTTAGGGGGCGGTTCTGATGGATTTCTAAATCTATTTAAAAGGTGCTAAAAATAAAAAATCTCTTAAGGGGGTTTTTCATCGCTTATATTATATAATAATATTATGTAAACACAAATAAACGAGGAAGCACCGTGACCAAAAAAGAAACATATGTTCCTATTTTTGTTTATAAATGGTATACTTGAATGGCAATAGAATAGGATTTCTCAAGTGTGGTCGGCACACTCCCAAACAGAAAGGGGGTGATGCTGAATGACCGTTTTTGAATCATTAATGTTTGCGATTGGTTTTGCGAGCTTAATCGTAACCATTCTGTCATTTAGATCAAAAAAATAATCCACCCTTGAGTTCAGAGGCTCTGGTGGATTATTTCTTCCTTAGCTGATCCCCTTTGAGGGAACCGTCTATTGCTGACCGGACATGTAGCAGCATGTTCGGTCTTTTTTAATTTATTCATATTTAGTTTCATTATAACTTATATCATAACAATCTCCAAATTTTTTAAAGCACACATGATATAACCTATTAATTTGAGAACAATAAAGTCGATGGGCTTTTATGTGATAAAAACAGACGATTCTCAACACAGTGAAAATTAAAATTCAAGTTTATGTCGTTTGATGTCTGAGTTATAATTGGATGTAAGGCTGACATAGTCTTTGATCAGGTGTCCGAAATCTTCCGCTAAGCAAAAGGTGCATAGTGTTAGAAGATCAGCCTAATTTTGGGTTTTACAAATAGTGGGGATTATTATACTAAATTTAACCGAGCAGAGGAGAAGAACACATTGTCAATCGAATTGTTATCAAAAAATACAGCAGGTGTTTTTAGTACTTTAATTAGGCAGCCTCATTGGGAAAAAGTAGAGTTGCAAGAAGGGATTAAAAAGGTTTTGTTACAAATAAGGGAAAGTGCAAGCTCTCAGGAAGCGTATTTAGAGTCACTCTTAAGAAATGTTACCTTTCAATATGCAAATACAAATACTGCCATCTCTTTTTTAACACAGTGTATTGAAGAAGAACAGTTTTTCTCTCAGGAAAGTTTCCATTCAATTATGATAAATGTCCCCAAGCAGGTCCAAGATTCTAATTTCATAGCTGAAAATATGCCTAGGTTTAAGGAATTAGTTTACAAAGGATCGACGATGGAAGAGCAAGTACTCCATGCAGAAACGTTCTTTTTCCATACCAAGCTGGTTAACGACTTGATGGTTGAATTTATAGGGACCTTCCTGCAGCCGAATAATAGGGAATTTATGGTGAACTTCTTGGAATATTCTTCTCAAGTAGTCATTGATGCTGTTATGCATTATTGCCAAACCTATTCTAATCTTATGATAGAAGAGCTAAACTCGACTTTATCCATTCAATAGAATGCTGGCTCTGTGGTAAAAACAGTAGAGTTATACGTCCACTATGATCAAACTAGTGTAGTTGCCA
The DNA here is from genome assembly GCF_002860255.1 of Neobacillus cucumis. Lineage (GTDB taxonomy): Bacteria > Bacillota > Bacilli > Bacillales > Cytobacillaceae > Neobacillus > Neobacillus cucumis_A. Next base: position 62 of record NZ_PGVE01000086.1, on the reverse strand, counting down.
TAGTGCCTAACCCACATTTTTTATTGAAGGCGTGCCCAGCAAAGCCGTTAATTGCTAGTTGG
>NZ_PGVE01000085.1 GCF_002860255.1 Neobacillus cucumis | reverse complement strand
CCAGTAAACTACACCCGCATTATAAAGGTTATGCAAACTTTCCTTGCCACCTTATCATTTAATAATATAAATTTAATGGTGGCTCAGGACGGAATCGAACCGCCGACACAAGGATTTTCAGTCCTTTGCTCTACCGACTGAGCTACTGAGCCATATAAAAATAATTTCCTACAACTAATTCCAGGTAAGTCCTTCGTCTCCATCTCGGAAAGCTTATTCAAGCAGCAGTTCGATGGATACGCTGAAGTTGATTCATTGAAGCATATTCATCGTGCTCTACCGACTGAGCTACTGAGCCAACATATGGCGGTCTGGACGGGACTCGAACCCGCGACCTCCTGCGTGACAGGCAGGCATTCTAACCAACTGAACTACCAGACCGAATTGCGGGGGCAGGATTTGAACCTACGACCTTCGGGTTATGAGCCCGACGAGCTACCAGACTGCTCCACCCCGCGATAATAAAAGTATTAAGTTTGGATAATAATCCAATAAAGTAATATGGCGGAGGAAGAGGGATTCGAACCCCCGCGCGGTTTAACCCGCCTGTCGGTTTTCAAGACCGATCCCTTCAGCCGGACTTGGGTATTCCTCCGTTTATAAATGGACCCTGTAGGACTCGAACCTACGACCGGACGGTTATGAGCCGTCTGCTCTAACCAGCTGAGCTAAGGGTCCATTAACACTAACAGTAATATTAGTATTAATTACTTATAGCGGCGGAGGGGATCGAACCCCCGACCTTACGGGTATGAACCGTACGCTCTAGCCAGCTGAGCTACACCGCCATTTTTTAGTTAAATATAAGTGGAGTCTAGGGGGATCGAACCCCTGACCTCCTGCGTGCAAAGCAGGCGCTCTCCCAGCTGAGCTAAGACCCCATATTGTTTAAAGTTACCTGGTCGGGAAGACAGGATTCGAACCTGCGACCCCTTGGTCCCAAACCAAGTGCTCTACCAAGCTGAGCTACTTCCCGTTCTATAAGCGCGCCCGAAAGGAGTCGAACCCATAACCTTCTGATCCGTAGTCAGACGCTCTATCCAATTGAGCTACGGGCGCATTAAGCTGAATGTATTTTGCTATTACAAATAAGATGGTGCCGAGGACCGGAATCGAACCGGTACGGTAGTCACCTACCGCAGGATTTTAAGTCCTGTGCGTCTGCCAGTTCCGCCACCCCGGCATATGAGAGCGGAAGACGGGATTCGAACCCGCGACCCCCACCTTGGCAAGGTGGTGTTCTACCACTGAACTACTTCCGCATATATGGTAAGTTATTTTGCTATCACAAAAAAGTTGGTGCGGGTGAAGGGAGTCGAACCCCCACGCCTTGCGGCGCCAGATCCTAAGTCTGGTGCGTCTGCCAATTCCGCCACACCCGCATAATTGAAAGTTATTTTGCTATGGCAAAAAACTATGGTGAGCCATGAAGGACTCGAACCTTCGACCCTCTGATTAAAAGTCAGATGCTCTACCGACTGAGCTAATGGCTCGTATGAATGTAATTTCCTAAACTTTGATTTTCGCCCCGGATGCCCACACCTCAGAAAGCTTATTCAAGCAGCAACTCGGTGTGTGCCCTGATGCTCTTTCAATGGAGCTTATTCGATCGTGCTCTACCGACTGAGCTAATGGCTCGTACAATAAAAGGTGCCGGCTAGAGGACTTGAACCCCCAACCTACTGATTACAAGTCAGTTGCTCTACCAATTGAGCTAAACCGGCATTTATTGATGATTATTTTCACTTTCGTAAAAAAATCATGGTGGAGGATGACGGGATCGAACCGCCGACCCTCTGCTTGTAAGGCAGATGCTCTCCCAGCTGAGCTAATCCTCCAATTAATGAAAATTATTTTCGTTATCAAGAAAAAACTATGGTGACCCCTACGGGATTCGAACCCGTGTTACCGCCGTGAAAGGGCGGTGTCTTAACCGCTTGACCAAGGGGCCAAAATCTAAATTTAGCAAATTATTAGCCCTAAAGGGGCAAAGCCTGGCAAC
>NZ_PGVE01000084.1 GCF_002860255.1 Neobacillus cucumis | reverse complement strand
ATACAAAAGGTTGATAGTTGTTGATCGTTAACTTGTTGGAAGGAATATATATTCTTTCGAATTAGTGCAAGGCGTAAAGCAATTCATCATTATAAAATAACAGTAAGCAGAGATCTCTGGAGTTACTGTCACCCGTTTTTGTGTGTGCACGCACAAAAACTTTGTTTTTACTTAAAAATGAACCACCTGGGTGTGTGGTATTATAAAAAGCTTGGAAGGAGGAACAACCTGATGCCTACAATTAATCAATTAGTCCGTAAACCTCGTAAATCGAAAACGGAAAATTCTAAGTCTCCGGCTCTAGGAAAAAGCTATAACAGCTTTAAAAAGTCTATGACAAACGTGAACTCACCACAAAAAAGAGGTGTTTGTACACGTGTTGGTACTATGACTCCTAAGAAGCCAAACTCGGCGCTACGTAAGTATGCTCGTGTTCGTTTAACTAATACATTGGAAGTAAACGCATATATTCCAGGTGAAGGCCACAACTTGCAAGAACACAGTGTGGTACTAATCCGCGGAGGACGCGTAAAAGATTTACCGGGTGTTCGTTACCATATCGTACGTGGGGCACTTGATACAGCTGGAGTTACTGGCCGTATGCAAAGCCGTTCAATGTATGGAGCTAAAAAGCCCAAAGTTAAGAAGTAATACAAAACTAACAATATTGAAAGGAGGAACTAATTATGCCTCGTAAAGGTCCAGTAACAAAACGTGATGTACTACCTGATCCGATTTATAATTCCAAGCTTGTAAGCCGCCTTATCAACAAAATGATGGTAGACGGTAAAAAAGGTACTTCTCAAAAGATTCTTTATGGAGCGTTCGAAATTGTTAAAGAACGTTCTGGACAAGAGCCAATCGAAGTATTCGAAGCAGCTTTAAATAATGTAATGCCAGTTCTTGAAGTGCGCGCTCGCCGTGTAGGTGGAGCTAACTATCAAGTACCGGTTGAAGTACGCCCTGAACGTCGTTCTACTCTAGGCCTTCGTTACCTTGTAAACTATTCACGTACACGTGGAGAGAAAACAATGGAAGAACGTCTAGCGAACGAAATTCTTGATGCATCAAACAACACAGGTGCTTCTGTTAAACGCCGTGAAGAAATGCATAAAATGGCTGAAGCCAACAGAGCATTCGCTCACTATCGCTGGTAAGGTCGGATAAACAACAGCAGTAATCCGAAACGGAAGGAGATTACAAAATGGCTAGAGAGTTCTCACTAGAGAATACTCGTAACATTGGTATCATGGCTCACATTGACGCTGGTAAGACAACGACAACAGAGCGGATCCTTTTTTACACAGGTAAAATCCACAAGATTGGTGAAACGCACGAAGGTGCATCACAAATGGACTGGATGGAGCAAGAGCAAGAACGTGGAATCACGATTACTTCAGCTGCTACAACTGCAGCATGGAAAGGTCACCGCGTAAACATCATCGATACACCGGGGCACGTAGACTTCACAGTTGAAGTTGAACGTTCACTTCGCGTATTGGATGGTGCTGTAGCGGTACTTGATGCACAATCAGGTGTTGAACCACAAACAGAGACAGTTTGGCGTCAAGCGACAAACTACAAAGTACCACGTCTCGTATTCGTAAACAAAATGGATAAGACAGGTGCTGACTTCCTTTATTCAGTCGGAACACTACGTGACCGCCTACAAGCGAATGCACACCCT
>NZ_PGVE01000083.1 GCF_002860255.1 Neobacillus cucumis | reverse complement strand
GTCAGTTACTGAGCGTCTTGGTACTTACTCAGGTTGGACTTTCACCAACTAGCAATTAACGGCTTGCTGGGCACGCCTTCAATAAGCAAAAAGCAATCCTTCGTTATTGAAGCATCGCACCCGTTAGCTTAGGTACATTGCTTCACAATATGATCGTATTGCGCCTTAACATATATATTTGGTGCACAAAATGTGTCCCATTTTTATCCTTATTAACTATTAAAATATTGTTGAATTAGTCCTCTTACTCTCTTAAAATAAAGCTAATCCTTACAAAAAATGGAGGTTTAAATGAATAAAGTTTTAGCTTTTTTAACCACCCTTGTAATATTAATGATTCTTAATTTTGGTGCAGCATTTCTTTTGCATGCCAACATTGTTGATTTAACCTTTCCAATAGGTATCCTTGGAATCCTTGCTACAGCACCTAATAATCGAATGACAGATTTATTTAACAGCCAAACCTACATGGAAGTAGGAGAAAAAAGACACGCAAAATTTGGCAGAATTCCAATCTATGCTTCTGTAGCCTACACTTTATTTGCAATTATAATTACTTTCTTTTATTACAAAAGTTATTTCATTTAAGGTGTTGCTATCTAAGCAGCACTTTTTGTTTAAATACTTCATAGACTTTTCTCATCTTATTAAGACGTACTTTGGGTCAAAAGTGAAATTAACGATCATCCTCTTGTTCAACTAACCTGCTTCGTTAATTCAACAAGAAAAAATGACCGCCGCAGCGACCATCATCCTAAACAGAAGCACCCGTTTACTTAAGTATATTTTTTCACATTCTTATAAAAATAATATCAAATAGAGAAATCGATGTTGTGAATCTTTCAAAAAAAGCTAGACGAATCAAGCCATTGCAGTATCGTTGCATATCCCCACCCTTTCTCTCAATTAAATTAAGTAGGAAAATTAATCTGTCCCCTTCTTCCCACTTATATTGACATCTCTACTAACACATAATATAGTAAGTATAATAATAACTACTATATAAGGAAGTCATATATGGAGGAAATTGTTAAAGAGCTTCAGAAATTAGGTTTTTCCCAATATGAGTGCAAAGCTTATATTAATCTGCTAATAAATTCACCTGTCACAGGATATGAGGTTAGCAAGAGATCTGGTGTGCCTCGTTCGATGATCTATGAGGTGTTAGGGAAGTTACTGGATAAAGGTGCCATTTATACCGTTCCTTCAGAACCTGTAAAGTATGTTCCTCTTCCTGCCGAGGAGCTAATTCGGCGATTACGTAAAAGTTTTGAAGATTCCTTTGATTTTTTAGAAAAGAATTTAAAAACGCTGGAAAATGAAAGGGAAACCGATGTTATTTGGCGTGTGAATAGCGATGAACACGTAATGGCTGAGATTGTGGACATGATTGATAAGGCACACCATGAAATCTGGCTGTCCATTTGGAATCCACAAGCCTCTTTCATCAAGGAAGAAATAGAAAAACGAACTAATGAGGGAATAAAGGTGTTTTCTATGCTTTTTTCAGAACCGGAAACTAAACTAGGGGTTACATACCACCATGATTTTATGGCTCCGAAAATAGCAGAAAAACGGATGGGTGGGCGACTAACGATTGTGGCTCGCGACATGGAAGAAGTGTTAATAGCTAATTTCGCCCCGAATACTGCTGCTTGGGCAGTCAAAACAAAAGATCCTGCACTAGTTTTGGTGGCAATCGAATATATCCGGCATGATATTGCCTATGGAGAGTTAACAAAACAAATAGGAACGGATAAAGTCAAATCATATTGGAGAAACGATCCAGATTTGTATTACGTAGTTACAGGAAAACGGTTCGAATGAAGAACCGTATTTTCTTTGATTTTTTTATAGTAGTTAGTTAAATAACATCTATAATAATGGAAAAACAATTGAGAAAGGATTGAGTGACATTTGATTCATACAATATCGATTCTAGTACAGAACCATCCCGGGGTCTTGGCTCATTTATCCGACCTTTTTGTTCGTAGAGGATATAATATTGAAAAAATCAAAGCGGGAAAATACAAAAAAACCAATTTAACGCAAATAAATATTGCCGCAACGGGAAGTGAGGATTCATTTGATTCGCTAATAGATCAACTTGGAGCATTATCACAAGTAGTAAAAGTAGATATAGCTAAGCAAAGACGATATTCATTTTGGTTAGTAGCCTTTTGTTTGTGTATGACCCTGCTTGGTACGAACTTGCCTGCTCCTCTTTATTCTTTGTATCAAGAAAAATGGAATTTTACTTCCGGGACCATGACTTTTATCTATGCACTTTATGCATTAATTGTGATTCCAACCATCATCACGGTTGCACAGCTTTCTGAGCAGTGGGGAAGAAAAAAAGTGCTATTTGCTGGGGTCACGCTTTCTATCTTTGGGTCCATTGGCTTTGCTGTATCAGACGGAGTCAATGGACTAATATTAGCTCGCATTTTCCAAGGGTTATCCGTAGGAATTCTGAACGGAATTGCTGTGTCATATATGACAGAGCTTCATCCTTATCAAGACAAAGTGAAAAGTGCATTTGTTGCCGCTATAGCAGGTACGCTCGGAAATGCCTTGGGGCCACTTATTTCTGGTTTTCTTGGAGAATATGCTCCCTATCCTTTACAATTTTCTTATCTTATACACATTTTACTTGCTGCAACTGGAATGTTAGGATTAAAGTTCATGTTAGAAAAAAATGTTCCTACAAACCGAGCAGCTTCTCTTCGACTCCCCTCGGTGACGAAAGAATTTCGATGGCCTTTTCTAATGGCATCCTCCACTTCTTTTCTATCTTGGGGAATTATGAGTTTAATGTTATCGGTGATGCCCACATACCTTGGACTTTTTACTAGTCATGCGAGTTTAAGCTTATCCGGGACGATGGTCGCTTTAGTTTTAGGCGTGTCCACCTTACATCAGATCATGTTGAGAAAACAGTCTGCCTTTCGGTCAATCATCATAGGCTATATTTTATTAATTATTGGGCTAATCTTTCTCGTTGTTACCTTATTTACAAAGTCATTATTCTTCCTTATATTAACAACGGTCTTGATTGGATTAGGGAACGGTCCTAGCTATGCCGGCAGCTTAGCTTATCTGAACCAAATTTCCACAAATGAGATGCGTACTAATTTGACATCATTATTTTTCGTAGTAACCTACTTAGGCATCAGCATTCCTATGGTGACACTTGGATATATTGGAGAATGGATTGGTCTTACCCACGCTATTCAATGGTATTCGTATATCATGATTGCTTTTATCATCTTGAGCCTGATTAAATGGCTGAGAGGGAAGGTTCGTTCCTAATGGCCAAGTGTAATTCAAAAGTCTAGCTTTTAATATGGTACTATAGATAGGACACTTGAAAAAGAGTGTTTCATCTATAGGTATTTTTTTATATACTTAAATCTTTAAGATATGGGAACCAGGAGAACAGCTATGAGCAAGGGCATGTTCGGATCTACGTTCGGGCAAAATTTATAAATATCCCTCTTTTTCATCTAAAAATAACCCGACAGACTAAGCTGTCTGGTTATGATGATGACTGGTTTATGAAGAAGTTTCATATTCCTTTTTGATAACAAGATGACATATATGTAAGGCGGGGATTGTTAACCCGCCCTATTTTTCTTGTTTGTTAAGGAGTTTTTCTCTATTCAAACTTGGGTGTATTTCCCAAATCTCTTTTAAAGTATTTACGTTCCTTATTGCACTAACCTGCCCCGTTTGTTTAAGTACATTGCTTCACATTCTTAACTACATCAAACGTTAAAGGAAGATTATAACTCCATCTTTAAATAATGATACAATGTAAAAAGTGTTAGGAGTGGGCTAATTAGGCTCACACTTTATTATTAGATTAGAGATACAATTTTTTGGAAACCTTGCAAATATTTTATTAAAATGTTACTATATATAAGAATTATTTTTGTTCGGTGTAAAGGATAGTATAAGATTAACTTTTCGTCTTGATGATCACTGAGTGCAAGGATAGTAACATATTGTGTGCAAAGCACACAGCAGGAGGAAACACAATGGAAAACGGTAAAGTAAAATGGTTTAATGCAGAAAAAGGTTTCGGATTCATCGAGCGCGAAGGTGGAGACGATGTATTCGTTCACTTCTCAGCTATCCAAGGCGAAGGTTTCAAATCTTTAGATGAAGGTCAAGCTGTTACTTTTGACGTTGAACAAGGTCAACGTGGACCACAAGCTTCTAACGTTCGTAAAGCTTAATAAGCCATCAAATTAATACGGACTCTATTTTAGAGTCTGTTTTTTTATTTAAATAAACAAAACAAAAACCCCACTCACAAAATGAGTAGGGTACATGAAAACAAAAAGTAAATCAAATGGTAGACCAATTGTAACATACATTTTGGTAATAACCTAATTTATTTTGATTAATTTTGTAGAGTGGGCTAATTAAAGTTCACTCCTTTTTTATTTGTTTCTTTTTTCATTATAGCACCCGATAGTTTAAGTGCATTGTTTCACAAATTTATAAGGATTCCTTTTACTTTATATTATTGATTTGATTTTTCATACTTTTAACAATCGCCTTTTTTGTCTGTAAAAATTAATTGATAACCGTAAATTAATATGGCATAAATCGTTGACACAATTATATGATGCATTCTTGTGAATTTAGCGTATTTGATAAAGTTTATTTTTTTCTAAAAAAGGTATTTTTCCAAAAGCATAAATAAGATTATTTATTAAATTTGTAAATAAGTACAACCAAAATTTACGTTAAATTGAAAATCCATAAACAACCTAATGAAAAATATCCTAAAACAATTGATAAATATATACACCCCGTTTGTTTAAGCCCCTTTTTTCGCACGACCTGAAAATGCGCCGACTTTGAGGTATAATGAATTTGAAAGGTAAACAAAAGGGAAAGGTGTATATACATGAATAATCAAAATCCTGTGTCTGTCTATTTTACCACCCATACCTCCTCGCTCGCGAACCAGATGGTCGAAGGCGTTCTTCAACGTACAGGGCTGAAGATTTCCGAAGAGGAAAAACGGCAAGCCATCCTTATGTACACCGACCTATTCAAATTTTTAGGGGAATCAGATGAATCCGCCGGGGTATCGGAGCACCTTTTGTCCTGGAGCAAACAAAACGCGCAGCGGCTAGCCGTTTCCGAAGGAAGATTGTCCGAGATAGCCATACGGTATCCGCCCACCAGGGAAGTATTCATCAATCTGATGACGAACATCGGCAGCAATCTCGGGCTCTCCCTGAAGGAGCATTCAACCATCATCAACCGGTTCAACTCCCTACTCGATGTCAGCCTGAATGAAACGGTCCTCGCTTTTGAGCAGATTTCGGAACAATACAGGGAAAATACAGAAAGAGAGTTGGCAGAACTTTCGGCACCCCTTGTGCTGATTCAAGATGGGGTGGCGGTTATGCCGTTGATCGGGATCATGGATTCTTACCGTGTCGCACATATCGCGGAGGATGTGGTCCCTAAGATCGCCGAGCAACGATTGGGATATCTCATCGCTGACTATTCCGGTATTCTGGACGTGGATGAAGTTATCGCCCATTCCTTGAGGTCCATGGGGAGTGCTCTTATTCTGATGGGTGTAGAGGTGGTGGTGAGCGGCATGCGTCCCGAATTAGCCATGACGGTGACCAAAAGCGGGATCAACATGTCGGACATTAAAACCTTCGCCCATGTGAAACAGGCATTGGAATGGATTAATTCCCGTTCCCGTTAATCATGCCCCCCCCTTCAAGACGTGGTTTTGCATGACGTTATACGAACTGGGAATGGAATCTAAAAAGGGGTATAGCGCTGTTCTTCGATGATATGAAGGACCCTCCATAAGGAAGGTCCTTCCAAAGCCTCTGCCATTAGAGTGTTCAATAGGGTTTCCCGTTATTCATTCGGGATAATGCTTCCGCCCCGAAAAGCCAATTTTCTCACTTGGGAAATTGACTTTTTCAGTTACTTTGTGAATAAGAGTACTTAAATTAACCTGCTAGTTACTTCAAGAAGAAAAAGCATTCCCGCTGTTCAAGTAATGCACCCGATAGTGAAAGAAGATTAAGACTATTTGATAGTTAAAAAGGCAAAAAAAAAGCAAGTAGCCTTATTTATAATAGTCCTTTTGCCTCATATGAAATTTCTCCTGAAGGTAATCCCTTATCATCAATAATTAAATGGTTATACAGTTTTCGAACTAAATTTTTCATTTCTTCAGGAGAATAAGCTATTACGACAGCCTGTTCTTCCTGACCATTACCCGTGATTGTTACATGATACCTCGTTCTTGTTTGCAATTAAAAATCGCCTCACAATGAAATAAATTATGTTACTCTCCATATACCCACCCAGCACGCTGGTAAAACAAATTTCGTTAAATATTGACAACAATTTGTGACAAAACATTACCTTGTTGTCTATTTTCTTTTTTTAACTAACCTGCCCCGTTAGAATTCCTGTAGATAGCTATTTTTCGCATTTGAAAAAAATAGAGCCCCTCAGTAAGATGATTATACACACACAACACAAAATCATTCTTAGGAAGAAGCTCTAATATGAAGTTTAAAATGCAAGACAAACAAAATCAACTAATTGAAAGAATTTCGATCAAACATCTTATTGTCGGAATAGATATAGCCCAACAGTTTCACGTTGCTCGTGCCGTAAACTTCCGTGGCATTGTTATTGGTGATCCTCTAACGTTCGAAAATAATGAAGATGGCTTTGCTAGATTAATACAATGGATTAATCGGTTGAAAGCTTTAAAGGGCTTAGATACAACGATCGTTGGTATGGAGCCAACCGGACACTACTGGGTCAACTTATCAAAATGGCTTTATGAAAGAAATATTGAAGTAGTGACAGTAAACCCCCACCTTGTAAAAAGGAATAAGGAAAATCGAGATACACTCAATCCAAAAGTGATAAAAAAGATGCTTTAGTTATCGCTGATATGGTGAAGAATGGTTACTATTCGTTTATTCGCCCTTCCTCAGAAGCCTTTGAAAAACTGCGAATCTTACTGTCTAATCGTGACATGACCGTGAAAAGACTTGTTAGTGCAGTAAATCAGATTAATCGTTGGGTAGATATTGTTTTTCCAGAACTTCGGCAAGTGTTCAAAGATGTTACAGGTAAAGGGGCAATCGCAACTCTTCGCTTATTCCCTACCCCACTTGAAATTAGTTCAATGAAACCACTGGAAATCCTTAATGAAACGGCAACCTGGATTAAGAAAAGCACAATTACTAATAGAATTAGCTACTCATTCTGTTGGTACACCACAAGCGCTTGACGCTTATAAATTACACCTTGAACAATTACTTGAAGAATTCGATCTGGCAACTGCTCAGCTGGAGTGAGTTGAAAAAGAAGTCACTGAAGTTCTTAAACAAATACCTTACGCTAGAAAATTGCTTGCCATTAAAGGAATTAGCGAAATCTCGCTTGCAGGCATTTTAGGAGAAGCAGGAAATCTCAGTGGTTTCGCCCATGGTAATTCACTTTTACGTCATGCGGGGTTACATTTAGCAGAGGCTAGTTCAGGTAAATGGAAAGGGCAAATTGTCCTCTCAAAGCGAGGAAGGTCCCGTTTACGACGGTTTTTGTACCTAGCCACAATGAGCCTAGTCATGAACAACCCCGATTTTAAAGAATTACATTCTAACCATGTTAATGTGAAAAGATGAAGAAAATGAAGTCCATCATGAAACTAATTAATAAATTCGCAAGAATTCTGGTAGGAATGGCAAGAAAGAATGAATCGTATCATTCTGACAAAGTAAAACCTTTAATTTCAATGGCTGCTTAATATAATTTTATGCAAAGAAAACAAATCAATTGGAAGATTAATATCTTTCGAATATTGGCTTATTCGTAGGATCTCAAAGAAAGTACGAAGTACCGGATTACTTAAGCATAAGGGCTCTGACCCGTTCCGTTAGAAAGACCGGCATCTACCACTTGGAATAGGTATGACGAAGGAATGAAAGGGCATTTGACCCGTTGAGACATGGGAGCGAAAACCTCCAGGGGTGGCGTGGAGAATACGTACAGTATATGGGGATTTTTGGAGTTTTTATTACCTCCTTTATTTAAATACGCCTTCATGTAGCCAAAATCCTAACAACTCATTTCAATAGTCCCCTAATGTTATTACAAGTGCTTTGAAATCCTGCGAATAAGTGAGTATTTGAGAGAAAATCGTATCTAACTGAGGGAGCTTAAGTACATTTCTTCACAATCTTGTTATCAGTAAAAAGAGTTTTCCCTAACTCCCCAGATTCTCCGTTAGCACAAAAAGAAAATGAGCTGCCGCTGCAACTCATTCTGATCTTGAACTCTTGCCCCCGTTATTTTAAGTACATTCTTCACAATTTAAGGAAAAATAAGTAATATCAGTTTCTTTATACACTTTAACGTTAAGGTTATTATATTTGCCATCTGATTTCCTCGAATGTGTGCTCTTACATAAGTACCATCACTTCGATAGTATCATTCTATATCATGATATCCCCCAAAAAACCAATTGACAGTATTACACATAAAAAGGAAATTTCCCTTATATAACAAGTGAAAACGGTTTTTACGTATTATCTTCTAAAGACTTGTTTCTCAAATCTGATTTGGGGTACAGAAAGATAAAGCTACTAACAAATCCAAAATCGGTAGGGGGGAGTTAAGTGGAAGAAAAAGCAATCCACTTCGAAGAAATTGCCAGAGAAAGAACAGGGTGGAAAAAAATACTCCCTTTCCTTGGGCCAGCTTTTATAGCAGCTGTTGCCTATATTGACCCAGGTAACTTTGCAACAAACATAACTGCTGGTTCCAAGTACGGATACATGCTGCTATGGGTCATTTTACTTTCGAACCTTATAGCCCTGCTAATCCAGTCTATGTCCGCAAAATTAGGCATAGCAACAGGGAAAAACCTTCCTGAGATTGCCAGGGAGAATTTTCCTACCCCTGTTAACTATTTTTTGTGGATTCAAGGTGAAATTGTTATTATAGCGACAGACTTAGCTGAGTTTATTGGAGCAGCCCTGGGACTTAATCTTATTTTTGGCATATCACTTTTCTGGGCCGCCTTAATCACTGCAATTGTTTCATTCGTTATTCTGGAGCTGCAGCGCAGAGGATTCCGCTGGCTTGAAATTGGTATTGCGTCATTAGTCAGCCTTGTCGTACTTGCGTTTGCCGTTCAAATCTTTTATACAGAGCCGGATGCAAACCATGTAGTGAAAGGGTTGTTCATGCCGAGATTTGACGGAGTGGACAGTATTCTTCTTGCCGCCGGTATAATCGGGGCTACAGTGATGCCTCATGCTATATTCCTACATTCCTCATTAACTAAATCCAGAATTGTGGGGGACACCAAGAAAGAATTGAAGCAAATTTTTAAATTTGAATTTCTTGATATTTTAATAGCCATGCTAATCGCTGGCCTGATTAATATGTGCATGCTGATTGTTGCTGCAGCACTTTTTCACAGCAAGGGCCTCCATGTTGATGATTTACAGGTTGCCTATTACCAATTTGACAAGCTGATTGGGCCATCTTCTGCTTTTTTCTTTGGAGGAGCATTACTTATTGCCGGTTTGTCCAGTTCTTCGGTAGGAACACTTTCTGGGGACGTAATTATGCAAGGTTTTGTTCAAAAAAGTATTCCAATTTATTTTCGCCGGGTTATTACTGTTATTCCTCCGTTATGCATTATTGGTTTTGGCGTGAACGCGTCCGATGCTTTGGTTTTAAGCCAGGTAGTGTTATCTTTTGGGATTGCTTTTGCGATTGTCCCTTTAATCCTTTTTACAAGTAAAAAGGAATTGATGGGTGAACTTGTCAATCGTACCATAACTAAAACGCTCGCCTGGATTATTGCAGTTCTGGTTGTAGGATTAAATCTCCTTCTGCTGTACAGATTAATATTTTGAAAATTTGGCATGAAAGTCGCCTATTTGGGCGGTTTTTTTATCAGCTGCCGAAACAAATTTACCCAATTTAAAGCAATTGTGTGTTAGCCGAATAAAAAGCCACCAAATTGGCAGCTGGATCTTTAACTTTTGCACCCGAGAAAAATCAGATTACCATAGATATATTGGCCCCATCATCCCTTTGATTTAGCGTATATGGTTGAGCGTGGTACGCCTGTTTGTTTTGAAATATCATTTACGCTCAATCCATTCTTTTCTCGCTCAGCGAATAGCTTTAATGCTCTTTTTACTTCCTTTGTGTCCTGCCTTTCCTTCCTAAATGCTTACCCTGTTCCCTTGCCCTCTCACGCCCTTCTTTGGTCCGTTCGTTGATTAAATCCCTTTCAAATTCCGCTATAGCACCCAGCATGGTAAACATTAGCTTTCCAGCAGCGGTTGAAAAATCAATTTGCTCTTTTATGAAAACAACACCAATCCCCTTTTCCTGCAAGTCATGGACAATATTATGCAGATCTCTTGTTGATCGTGCCAAGCGGTCAATCTTATAAACGACAACTTTTAGACACTCCAAAAAGGTAAGATTTGCTGTTGCACTTTTTATGAAATCAAAATAAAGAACGGCTTCCTATAGAAGTTTTATTGCACAATTGGATTAAATTATAGTGAATGAGATAAAAATTTGTTGCGAACAATCATGCGGACAAATTTATCAATTGGGGTAGTATAATTGGTTCTGCAAAATTAGGTCAGCTAGCTGAGTTCTACTCTCGTTAATCCTTTGAAAAAACTCGTATACCATTCGGTATACGGGTTTTTTATTTATTACCTGTTCGCTTCAACGCTATTTTGTAGCAAAAAACAATAACTATATATAGGACGATTACAATGACAGCAGTCCAAAATCTTTCTTGCATGGCTCCATCCGCCAGGAGAACTGGACCTAGTCCGAATAATGTTTAAAGACATTTCTCTCCAGCTTTCTTGTATTTACGTCCTCATGGAAGTTTTATCCTATCCATAATACACCCTTTTATTTCAACACCACATAAAAAAACGGGCTTTGGTTATCCCAAAGCCCTCTACTTTAATAGTTAATTAACGTATACTTCTTTTTCCCTCTTCTGATAATCGTAAACTGACCTTCAACTCGATCTATTTCCTGAAGAATATAAGCTGTATCTGTTACCTTTTCCCCGTTAACAGTTACTGCCCCGTTTGTAATATCTTCACGTGCCTGACGCTTAGAAGGAGAAATTTTTGCAGCGACTAGTAAATCAACTAGATTTTCTTCCCCCTCTTTTGCATCATATGACGGAACGTCCTTGAATCCCTGCTTAATCTCTTCAGCAGAAAGGTTTTTGACGTCCCCGCTAAATAACGCTTGAGAAATTTTAATTGCCTGCTGCAGTGATTCTTCACCGTGAATCATGCGGGTGATTTCTTCCGCCAATGCTTTTTGAGCTTTACGAAGATGCGGCTCTTCTTGAACACTTTGTTCTAAACTTTCAATTTCTTCATGTGAAAGGAAAGTAAAGTACTTCAAATATTTCACGACATCCGCATCCGCTGTGTTAATCCAGAACTGATAGAATTCGTACGGAGTCGTCTTTTCCGGATCTAACCAGACCGCCCCGCCTTCTGTCTTACCAAATTTCGTTCCATCTGCTTTTGTAACGAGTGGAATTGTCAAACCAAATGCCTTTGATTCTTCATTGTGCATTTTGCGGATTAGTTCTAGTCCTGAAGTAATATTCCCCCACTGGTCACTGCCGCCAATTTGTAATTTACAATTATGGTGGTCATATAAATGATTAAAGTCCATTGCCTGTAATATCGTGTAAGTAAATTCAGTAAAAGAGATACCAGTTTCAAGGCGGGATGCGATTGTATCCTTTGCAAGCATATAATTGACGCCGATATGCTTACCGATATCACGCAAGAAGGTTACAATATCCATTGAGCCTGCCCAATCATAGTTATTTACCATAATGGCTCCATTTTCTCCGTCAAAGTCAAAAATAGAGGAAAGCTGTTTTTGGATACCGACAACATTATCCTGAACGGTTTCCAAAGTAAGCAATTTCCGCTCTTCGCTTTTCCCGCTTGGGTCTCCGATTAATCCAGTAGCACCGCCAACCAACACAATTGGCCGATGACCATGCTGCTGAAATCTTCTTAGAGTTAGAAACGCAACTAAATGTCCAATATGCAAGCTATTTGCTGTCGGGTCTACCCCGCAATAAAGTGAAATACTTTCCTTGCTTAATAAATCTTTTAATCCTTCTTCATCTGTCTGCTGATAAATTATCCCTCTCCATGCTAAATCCTGTAATAAATCCATCCTAATCCCTCCAATTAATAAAACGACTTAAGCCTGTAAAAAATAAAAACGCCCCTGCAAAAATGCAGGGACGTATAATTTACGCGGTACCACCCAGCTTGAGGAACATCCTCCAACTTAGAAAAAATAACGGTTTTGACCGTTTTCCGCTACTAACCAATGCGTTCACAGAAAAAGCTCGGAGGACGTAATTCATTCTTCTATATGTATCAGCTTTCACCACCGCTGACTCTCTATAAAACAGGGATAGAAGAACTACAGTTGGTTCCCTTCACAGCCTTAAATATAAAATATACTATAGCTTTTTTTAACATATTTCCATCCCCATGTCAAACATCCAACTGGTAATTTCAGAAAATGTAGAAGGTTGTCAGTTTTTGGTCGTTCGATATGCTATAATTGATGTGATTTTATATTGAGGTGATGCTCTGAATGAATGAAAAACTTCAAGCATGGATGGAAAAAGTAAAATCCATACTGAACTTGTTTACCCAGAAAAAAACGGTAAAAAGCGCCCGAATAACTTATCAAGTCGTTTGGAACTTATTTCTCCTTGTAATGACAGTCATTATTTTGGGTGGATCATTTGCCACTGGTGTTGGTGCAGGCTACTTTGCCTCACTTGTAAAGGATGAGCCCGTCCGCTCGTATAATAGTATGAAAAAGGATATTTATAACTATACTGAAACCTCAGATTTATATTTTGCTAATAACGTTTATCTTGGCAGACTTAGGTCTGATTTGGTCCGTGATGAGGTTAAACTTGATCAAGTTTCCACGGATTTAACCAATGCTGTGATTGCAACAGAAGACCAATACTTCTATCAGCATAAAGGGGTTGTACCGAAAGCTGTTTTTCGAGCACTTTTTCAAGAAGTAACAAATTCCGCTATGCAGTCAGGCGGGAGTACATTAACTCAACAATTAATTAAGAATCAAATCCTAACAAACGAAGTTTCCTTCCAAAGGAAGGCAAATGAAATCTTACTTGCCCTTCGATTAGAAAAGTTTTTCAACAAAAAAGAAATCCTAGAAGCATACCTCAATGTTTCAACCTTCGGAAGAAATTCTTCAGGTCAGAACATTGCCGGTGTCCAAGCTGCTGCTAAAGGAATCTTTGGAAAAAATGCCAGTGAGCTAACACTGCCGCAAGCAGCCTTCATTGCCGGTCTTCCGCAAAGTCCATTTGGTTATACACCATTTACAAGAGACGGTACGGTCAAAAAAAATCTTGAACCAGGGCTAACTCGGGTGAAAACGGTTCTAAAAAGAATGTTTGATGGCGGATACATAACAGAGAAGCAATATGCTGAAGCATCTGCCTACGACATCACAAAGGATTTTATCAAGCCTGTACCTAATCCACTTGAAAAATACCCATGGCTGACTTTCGAAATTGAAAAACGTTCCATAGAAGTCCTTACTACTGTATTAGCAAAGAATGATGGATACACAGAGAAGGATTTACAAAATGATGATAATCTTTTTTATAAATATAAAACTTTAGCCAACCATGACTTGCATCAAAATGGGTACAAGATTTATTCAACGATTGATAAAGATATTTATGATGCGATGCAAACGGTAAAAGATAATTATAAATACTATGGACCTAATAAACCACAGGTAAAAATAGATCCGGAAACAGGTGAAGAAGTAACCGTTATGGAGCCTGTTGAAGTCGGAGCGGAGCTGATTGAAAACAAAACAGGTAAAATCATCAGTTTTGTTGGCGGAAGAAATTATAACAATCAGCAGCTTAATCACGCAACGAGTGCGATTAGACAGAACGGCTCCACAATGAAACCTCTTCTAGTATATGGACCTGCAATTGAGTTAGGTAAAGCATCACCAGGAACACCTCTTCCGGATGTAGCGCTAAGTCTAGCCTATGGCAGAAGTACGCCTTGGCCTCGTAACTATGATTTAAGATATAGCGGTATCGTTTCAGCACGCTATGCTTTGGCAAAATCGTATAACGTTCCTGCAGTAAAACTTTACAAAGAAATCGTTGGTCAACAGCCGGCAAAATATCTTGAAAAGATGGGATTTACCTCTCTTAAAAAACCTGATTATTCGAATCTTGCAACTGCTATTGGTTCAATGGAAACAGGTGTTACGATTGAAGAAAATACAAATGCCTTTAGTACGTTTGCTAACGGCGGGAAATTTATTGATGCCTATATGATTGATAAGATTGTCGATAAAGATGGCAAAGTCATTTATCAGCATGAAGTAAAACCAGTTGATGTCTTTAAACCTCAAACAGCCTATTTAACCCTTGATATGATGAGGGATGTAGTCAAAATGGGTACAGCATCTGGTGTGAAAAGTAAGTTAAAATTCAGTGCTGATTGGGCTGGTAAGACTGGAACCGGTAATGAGTATATCGATTCTTGGTTTGTTGCCACAAACCCAAATGTGACTTTTGGTATTTGGACAGGCTATGATACACCAAAATCATTAAAGACATCAGGAATGTCCTATAGCCAGCGTACTAATAATCTATGGGCAGAATTAATCAACTCAGCTTATGATAAAAAGCCTGATTTAGTAGATCCAAAGGAATCATTTCAAATGCCAAATGGAATCGTAAAACGCTCGTTTTGTGCTGTTTCAGGTATGCTGCCATCTGCAGCATGTTCCAAAGCAGGTTTAATTCAAAGTGATTATTTTAATGTGAATAATGTTCCTACAAAAGTGGATGATAGTTTAGTGGAAGGAAAGTATGTCGCTATAGGGGATAATAAATATTTAGCCTTGGATTCCACACCAAAGGAATTTGCTCAGGTTGGATTGGTTCTTAACCCAGACTTCATCACTAGAATGGTTGGAAGGAATTTCAAAAATTACAGCCAGTTAATTCCAAAAAGGGATCGCTGGGGTAAAATACTTGTTCCAACTGCAAAGATGGTGGATAATGGCAAGAATCCTGATGGAGTTACACTTTCCGTGTCCGGAAATAAATTGTCCTGGTCTAAATCAGGGGATAATGATGTCGTTGGTTACCGTGTATATCAAGGCAATACAAAGGTGGCAAGTATTATTGGAGGCTCAACACTTTCCTATAAAGCAGGAAACGGTTCTTATCATGTAACAGCTGTGGATATAGCTGGCAAAGAGTCCGCACCATCGAATTCTGTTGAGGTTGGAGCTGCCACTCCACCACCCGCACCCCCTCCGGTTATACCACCCGCACCAACGGAAACAAAAACCGCACCGTAATTGGTGCGGTTTTTGTTTATACAAAATTAATCCTCCATCGTAGAAAGATCGCCTGTTGGGAGGTTCAATTCCCAGGCTTTTAATACACGTCTCATAATTTTTCCGCTTCGTGTTTTTGGCAATTTATCACGGAAGTCAATTTCTCTTGGAGCGGCGTGAGCAGCAAGACCCTTTTTTACAAACTGTCTAATTTCCTCTTTTAATTCTTCAGTTGCCTCATATCCGTCCCTTAAGGCCACAAACGCCTTAATAATTTCACCACGGACAGGATCTGGTTTCCCTATAACCCCTGCTTCAGCAATGGCAGGATGCTCCACAAGTTTACTTTCTACTTCAAACGGACCAACCCGCTCGCCGGACGTCATAATGACATCATCCACCCTGCCCTGGAACCAGAAATAACCATCCTCATCCATGTAAGCAGAGTCACCAGATACATACCAATCACCTGGCATAAAGTAGGATTCATATTTCTCTGGATTCTTCCAAATAGTGTGCATCATGGATGGCCAGCCCTTTTTAATTGCCAGATTCCCCATTCGATATGGCGGCAGTTCATTCCCTTGATTATCGACAATGGCCGCTTGTACCCCTGGAATTGGTTTACCCATTGAACCAGGTTTAATTTCCATACATGGATAGTTACTAATTAGTTGAGCCCCTGTTTCAGTCATCCACCAGTTATCATGAATTCGCTTATTGAAAACCTTTGCTCCCCATTTGACTACTTCCGGGTTTAAGGGCTCGCCGACACTTAAAATATGACGCAGACTGCTTAAGTTAAATTTCTTAACAAGCTCATCTCCTGCTCCCATTAACATACGGAATGCCGTTGGTGCGCTGTACCATACAGTTACTCCATAGTCTTCGATCATTTGATACCAAGACTCAGGGCTAAAACGGCCGCCGACAATCACGTTTGAAGTTCCCGTTAACCAAGGTCCAAAAATACCGTAGGATGTACCTGTTACCCAGCCCGGATCGGCAGTACACCAATATACATCATCTTCTTTTAAATCCAATACCCATTTCGCGGTTTGATAATGCTGAATCATGGCATTATGTACATGCAGTACTCCTTTAGGCTTACCTGTTGAACCAGAAGTATAATGCAGGATCAAGCCGTCTCTCCGGTCAACCCACTCAATTTGGAGTTCCTTACTAGCTGACTTAAACTTTTCTAAAAAGTCAATCGTTCCTCCCTGTGCTTCTACATTATTACCAACAACGAAGATATGCTTCAAAGCTGGTAAATCTTGTACAGGAACACGATCTAATAAATCTGGAGTTGTAACCAAGACTTTTGCTTCACTGTCTTGCAAGCGGTCTCTTACTGCCCCCTCCATAAACGCTTCGAATAAAGGTCCAACAATCGCTCCAAGCTTAATTGCGCCTAATACTGTAAAATAAAGTTCAGGAGAACGAGGCATAAAAATAAAGACACGATCGCCTTTTTCAACATCCCCATAGTTTTTTAATACATTTGCGGCTTTATTTGATAAATCTTTCATTTCTTTAAATGTGTATTTCTCGTTTCTTTGACCATCACGATAGTAAAGAGCTACCTTATTCTTACGGAAGGTCTCGACGTGGCGGTCAATGGCCTCATAGGCCAAATTCACAAGTCCTGTTTCGTTCCAGGAAAATTCCTTTTCGGTTTCCTTCCAGTCAAAACGTTCGTACATTTCCTTATAATCCTTAAGATTATACTTCCCTTGCACAACTGGCAGCGCTTCCACTTTCATTCAATCTCCCCCTCATTTGCTAGTATGAGATAATTATATTACAAAAAAGAACTATTCA
Organism: Neobacillus cucumis; assembly: GCF_002860255.1. Lineage (GTDB taxonomy): Bacteria > Bacillota > Bacilli > Bacillales > Cytobacillaceae > Neobacillus > Neobacillus cucumis_A. The sequence continues at coordinate 86,722 of NZ_PGVE01000083.1, read as the reverse complement.
CAATTTTAAAAATATTATTTTCTTGAATTTTATGGCTATTTACCTATATGTTCACATAAATTTTTTTGAATTATCTTTTTTCTAATAGTTTTTATGTATAATAGAATTGATATACAACCATCTCTCAGGTAGGTGACAGTATGGAATACAAAAAGACATACAATGCCAAGCAATTGAAAACTCCTCATGGGAACTTAATTATCGAAGGCCCGATTTCATCCGATAAACTTTCTGGATATGAATTTCATCAAGACCTTGTGGCATTTAGGCCTCCTGAACAACAGCATCAAGCATTAATTGGTATTGCTGACCTTCCAGAAGGAAGGATCATTATAGCTAGAGACCTGCATACCATTGTTGGATATGTAACTTTTCTTTATCCTGATCCTCTCGAACGATGGTCTGAAGGAAAAATGGAAGATCTCATTGAATTGGGTGCCATCGAGGTTATCCCTAAGTTCAGGGGGTGCTCTGTTGGAAAAAACCTTCTGATTGTCTCTATGATGGATGATGCAATGGAAGATTATATTACGATTACAACTGAATATTATTGGCACTGGGATCTTAAAGGGACCAAACTAAATGTTTGGGATTATCGAAAGGTCATGGAAAAAATGATGAATGCCGGCGGACTTGAATGGTATGCAACAGATGACCCTGAGATATGCTCTCATCCTGCCAACTGTCTAATGGCTCGAATAGGAAAAAGAGTAGGGGTTGAATCCATCCAAAAATTTGACCGGCTTAGATTTATGAATCGTTTTATGTACTAATTTTCCTGATATTGCAAAGGAATAGGGTGATTTTGATGATAATTGAAGAAATCATGAAAACAGATGTTGCTGTACTATTACCTACTGATACGATAGCTGATGCCATACATTTAATGGATACAAGAAAGATTCGCCATATTCCAATTGTTGATAAAGATGGGCATTTAAAAGGTCTGGTAACGGTAGCAAAAATTAGAGAAGCAACTCCCTCCATCTTTCATGCGAATGAACATCCTGAAGATTTAAAAAAACCTCTAGAAACCATAATGGAGAAAAAGGTAATTACTGGACATCCTCTTGATTTTGTCGAAGAAGTGGCTGGTCTTTTTTATGAACACAAAATCAGCTGCATTCCGATAATAAATGATCAAAAATTAATTGGGATTATAACCGAGACCGATTTACTACGGACAATGGTTGAGTTAACTGGAGCACATCAGCCAGGTTCCCAAATTGAAATTAAAGTACCGAACCTTGCCGGAGTTCTAAGTGATATTACCGCTGTCATAAAAAATAGAAACGCCAATATCTTAAGTGTTCTTGTATACCCGGATAAAAAGGATGATCATTTTAAAATACTTGTCTTTAGAGTTCAAACTATGAATCCGACAGGACTCATTCAAGAATTAAAACAAGCAGGACATCACGTTTTATGGCCTAATCTTCCGGGGATAACTTTATGAGCGATAAGTGTACGTTCATATTTTCTGATGAACTGCTAAAGTATAAATTTAACGATAATCATCCTTTTAATCAATTCCGGCTTCAATTGACCGTAGACCTTTTACATAAATTAAATGCTTTAGCACCTGAACAGATTATTCCGCCCAAAAGAGCAACTGAAGAGGAACTTGCACTAATCCATGACGTTAGTTACATTGAAGCGGTGAAACAAGCAGGAAAGGGATCTCTTCCCAAGGAAATCGCTGAAAACTATGGGTTGGGAACAGAGGATACACCCATTTTTCCAAACATGCATGTAGCAAGCTCATTAATGGTTGGAGGAACCTTGACAGCAGTTGACCAGGTAATGACCGGAAAGTCTCTGCATGCCCTTCACTTAGGCGGAGGACTACATCACGGATTCCGCGGTAAAGCCTCAGGGTTTTGCATTTACAATGACAGTTCCGTTGCCATTAAGTATTTGCAAGAAAAATATAAGGCCAGAGTTCTATATGTTGATACAGATGCCCATCACGGTGATGGTGTACAATGGTCGTTCTATGACGATCCTAATGTTTGTACTCTTTCCATACATGAAACAGGGAGATATTTGTTTCCTGGTACAGGAAATATTAACGAACGAGGACAAGGTCCCGGATACGGGTATTCGTTTAATATTCCCGTGGATGCATTTACCGAAGATGACTCATGGCTGCATGTCTATACACAATCCATTAAAGAAGTAGCAGAATTTTTTAAACCAGATGTTATCTTAACTCAGAATGGTGCAGACTCTCATTATTATGACCCCCTAACACATTTATCCGCAACAATGAAAATATATCGGGAAATACCTCGTCTTGCACATGAAATAGCCCACCAGTATTGTGATGGGAAGTGGATTGCCGTCGGCGGAGGTGGATATGACATCTGGCGTGTAGTGCCAAGAGCATGGGCAATCATCTGGCTTGAAATGACAGAGAACACCCAAGTCAGCGGTCCCCTTCCAGAAGAGTGGATTAATCAATGGCAACAGGTCTCCCCTGTACCGCTGCCATTGGAATGGGATGACCAAGAAGATATTTATCCCCCTATTCCAAGGAAAGCAGAGATTACTGAAAAAAATTTACTAACACTTGAAAAAGCACTTTACCCCATTCGAAGTCAGACGAAAAGTAATATCAAATAATACAAAATGGGTTGGCTCCAAAGGCCAACCCATTTTTTTATTTCGTTGATTTTCGATGTTCAATTCGGTGTGGTAATACAACAATGTTATCACTAGTTTGGTCTTTATTCATTAATTTTGTTAAAAGGCGCATGGATACCGCTCCGATATCATATAGAGGCTGTACAATCGTTGTCAGCTGCGGGCGCACCATTAGGGACAATCTGGTATTGTCTGACGTGATGACCTCAAAGTCTTCAGGTATATTATAACCTTTGTCTTCTGCTCCGTGAACTACTCCAAGTGCCATTTCATCTGAACCAACTAAAATAGCGGTAGGGCGATTCTCTGCTTCAAGTAATTTTTCCAACGCCTCAATCCCGGAATCGTAAGTGTAATCTCCTTCGACAATAAGTTCTTCATTGTATGGAAGACCTGCATCTTGAAGGGCTCTTTGGTAACCCTTTAATTTTTTCTGGGCATTTTTTGGCTCATGAAGTGGTCCTACAACAAAAGCAATATGTTTATGACCCTTTTCAATAAATTCCTTTACAGAATCATACACAGCAGCTTCATAATCAATGTTTACGGAAGGAATTTGATTAGATTCTTCAATAGAACCCGCAAGGACAATCGGTACTGGAGATTTACTGAATTCCTCTACATGGTCTGCAGTAATATTTCCTCCCATGAAGACAATCCCGTCTACCTGCTTGCCAAGCATGGTATTAAATAAGTGTAATTCCTTGTCTTTATTTTGGTCAGAATTACTTAAGATGATATTGTACTTATACATAGTTGCAATATCCTCAATACCGCGGGCTAATTCTGCAAAGAAAATGCTTGAGATATCAGGAATAATAACTCCTACCGTTGTCGTTTTCTTACTAGCTAATCCTCTAGCAACTGCATTAGGACGATAACCTAGTCTTTCAATAACTTCTAATACCTTTTTACGGGTTACGGGTTTTACATTCGGATTTCCATTCACTACACGGGAAACGGTTGCCATTGAAACATTAGCTTCCCTTGCCACGTCATAAATCGTAATATTCACTTTTATACACTCTCCTAAAACGTACATTGTTTTTCTTTATTTTACATCTGTTTGCAAAAAACTAGTCATGTTTATTTTTCTGTCTATTTTTCACTTTTCCTAAGTACCTTCCGAATTACTTGTTTGTGAGATAATAAACAATCTTCATATGTACTTAATGATATTACAACTAGATTAAAGCCGCAATTGAAAAAGTCATTATTTTTTCAAAAAGTTAATAAGAAAAGCGCAAGCGCCTTGGTCAGCCCCGACAAGCACAAGACAATCCGGCCGAAAGGTTGTTCTTTAACCTTTTGGATGGATTGGCTTGTGACCTCGAGGGGCTAGGCGCTGAAGCTAGACAATTCTCAAAGTAAAAAACTTTATACTTTCTTATCTCACGGAAAAGGCCTTCTGCACTATTTGCAGAAGGCCTTAATTGTAAAATTATGGTATTTTTTTAAATTCTAACGAAATTTGATGCTAGTAATTGATTATAGAATTCATCAAATTGCTTAAGATCCATTTGCTGCTGAGAATCTGAAAGGGCTACTGCAGGATCCGGGTGAACCTCTGCCATAACTCCGTCTGCACCAATGGCAATAGCAGCTTTAGCACATGGAAGTAATAGATCTCTTCTGCCAGTCGAATGGGTAACATCCACCATTACCGGTAAGTGTGTTTCTTTTTTTAGAATTGGAACGGCAGAAATATCTAATGTATTTCTAGTTGCACGTTCATAAGTACGAATTCCGCGCTCACAAAGAATAATTTGACCATTTCCTTGTGCCATAATGTATTCTGCTGCATTTATAAACTCTTCAATTGTAGCTGCCAAACCTCTTTTTAATAGGATAGGCTTGTTAACTGCACCAGCAGCTTTTAATAACTCAAAGTTCTGCATATTACGGGCACCAATTTGAATGACGTCAATGTAGTCACAAGCCAGCTCAATATCCGCTGGATTAACGATTTCACTAATGACTGCCATATCAAATTCGTCAGCTACACGTTTTAAAATCTTCAAACCTTCTACTCCTAGACCTTGGAAATCATATGGAGAAGTTCTAGGCTTGTAGGCACCGCCTCGAAGAAGTTTTAAGCCTTTTTCTTTCATTGCCTTAGCTACAGTTGCTACCTGTTCATAGGACTCAACAGAACAAGGACCAAAAACAAAATGCTGTTTACCATCCCCGATATTTTCACCTTTCAATGAAACAATGGTATCCTCTGGCTTTTTCTTTCTCGATACTAATAAAGCTTTTTCATGATCTTCCTTCTGCAAATCTAATCCTGCTTTGAAAATTTCCTTAAAGATATGATCAATGGTTGAATTCTCAAACGGTCCATCATTATGTTCTTTAATTACTTCAAGCATCTTTCTTTCACGGACTGGATCATAACGGTAAACTCCCTGGTTCCCTTTAACTCGTCCAATCTCTTGAACAACTTGTGCTCTTTCGTTAATAAGTTTTAATAATTCCAAGTTAAGTTCATCAACACGTGTCCTCAGTTGATCCAATTCAATATTACTCATTATTCGCCCCGTCCTTCCTGTTGTAAATCACTTTCTTTGAAAGTATAGTGGTTATTGTCTTTCAACTGAAAATGATTTACAAGGTTAAAGTTTAAAAATTTTATAATTTTTGAATAATTAGGCTTATTATAGCTGAAAAACAATTCTTTGTCACCTGTTTTTTCTTTAACAATTAAACGCTTTTAAGCACTAAAGTGAATTGGCTTATAGAGAGTAATATATGCGTGTTCTTTTAAAAAGTTTACTTAAAATTTTTAATTTTAATCTTTTATTTTTCAGAATTCGCATCTGTAAGGGATCGGCTAGTAATTTTCCAATGGGATGCATTCCATACAGCCTTTCCTTCGGAGAAAAGAATAGCCTGTGGTGATTCATGTTTTATTTCGAAGCGTTCCGCAATTTCATTTGATAATGGACGTGAATCCTGAACGGCTAAATAGTAAGTAGGGGCATCCTCATTGGTGCCTGCAAACTTTTCATATTCTTTATATGCAGCAAGACTGATTGGGCATGTTAAACTATGTTTTAAAAAGAAGAATTTACCACCGTTATTAATTAATTCATCAAATTGTTGAACTGTATCAATTTTTTTAAGCATTCTTTTACCTCCAAAGTATTAAATATAAAAAATAAATGGTGAAGTAATTTTAACACTTCACCATTTGTATCACAAATATAAAAAACTATTTTAAAGTTTGACCTTATTTTCCTCTTCATCAAATGCCTTTTGCGCTTCTTCTAATTTTTTTCTTATATCTGTGCTATCAAGTGATGTAGTTTCCACTTTCTTTTCAGCTGAGGCTTCATTCGGATTCTGAATTGGAATATAAGTAACTTCAGTATCTTCATTTCCGTTGTTGTTCTTATTTGAAGCTTTTCCTTTCACTTTATTCACAAGATCTGAGGATTGCAGGACAATTCCCTGAGAAATAGATGAGGTTTTGGCAACCAATTCGTTGCTTTTGGCAATTACATTTTCCCGCAAATTCACCGATTTATCCATAATTGTATCCGCTTGACTGCCTAGGGTGGAACGAAGCTCTTTACCGGATTTAGGCGCCAAAAGCAAGGCTGCTGCAGCCCCTACTACCCCGCCAATGACTGCCCCCCACAAGAAGGTGCTAGAAGTTCCCTCACTGCGGTTTTGATTGGATTCTCTTGATTCATATTCTCTACTAGTCATGATCTTCCTCCTTTATTAATGTGACCTTACTCTTTGTCTCTCATTTACATTTACTTCCTGTTTAGGATGTCTCCTAGCCTGCCATTTCTCTTTTAATTCAAGGAGAATATTCCCCCATTGAACAATTTGCGAAATCTTTTCCTTACTTTCCTCCACCTGCTGATCAACTGATTGAGTAATATTCTTTAGTGTCCCATTAAATTTGGTCACTGTTGTACCGACACCCTTCACGGCCTCAACAACACTATTTAGACTTTCTGATTTTTGCTGAATATCTTCTGCAAGTGCGTTTGTTTTTTGCAGAAGTAAGGTTGTTTCCGTTGTGACACCATCCAACTGCTTTTCTAATCCACTCAATGTGTCCGAAACGCTTGTTAGTGTAACCTGAAGTGATTTAAGCGTCTTTGACAAATAGATTACTAACACAAAAAATGCGATGGCAATCAAAGCTACGCTTAAGTATAAAATAATTTGCATCGTGCACCTCCGCCTTAAATCCTATACCTATGTATTTCCGATTCTTTCTTGATATAAACCTCGTAAATAATCTTATACTACTTCCATGCCTTTGTCTTGTTTTCCTGCCATTTGATAAAAAAATCAGCTTTTTAAATGTTGTCATTTCAAGTTTCTAACTAAATTCGGGTACAATAGAACTGAATAATTGTTTTGGAGGCGTTAGGATGAAAGATCCTCGTATTGAGAAACTTGCTAAAAATTTAATTAATTATTCTGTCCAGCTTCAAAAGGGCGAAAGGGTACTGATTGAGAATTTTGGGTTGCAGCGTGAGCTGGTTACTGCACTTGTAAAGGAAGCATATGCAGCTGGCGGATATCCGTTTGTCCTATTAAAAGATCATCAAGTTGACCGTTCTCTTTTAATAGGGGCACAAGAAGAGCAATTTAACATGATGGCTGAGTTTGAAGCAAACGTCATGAGTAAAATGGATGCATACATAGGGCTGAGATCTGGTGATAATATCAGTGAGCAATCTGACGTACCGGATGAAAAAATGAAAATACATGGCAATACTATCGGCAAGAAAGTTCACCGTGAAATTCGTGTGCCGAAAACAAAATGGGTTGTCCTTAGGTACCCAACAGCTTCCATGGCACAATTAGCTAAGATGAGCACAGAAGCATTCGAAGACTTTTACTTCAATGTTTGCAATCTTGACTATGCAAAAATGGACCAAGCGATGGATAGCCTAGTAGAATTAATGAACCGTACTGATAAGGTCCGCATCAAGGGCCCTGGAACTGACCTAAGTTTTTCCATCAAAGATATCCCAGCTATTAAATGTGCCGGAAGATTAAATATCCCTGACGGGGAAGTATATACAGCTCCGGTAAAGGATTCAGTTAATGGTGTTATTACCTATAATACTCCATCCCCTTACCAAGGCTTTACATTTGAGAATGTGAAACTAACCTTTAAAGATGGCAAAATAGTTGAAGCAGTATCTAATGATACAAGCCGTATTAATAAAATTTTTGATACAGACGAAGGGGCTCGTTATGTTGGGGAATTTGCCATTGGGGTGAATCCATTTATCCTTACGCCTATGCAAGATATCTTGTTTGATGAAAAAATTGCAGGAAGTTTCCACTTTACTCCTGGCCAATGCTATGATGATGCTTTTAATGGAAATCATTCAAATATCCATTGGGATATGGTCAATATTCAACGCGAAGAATATGGCGGCGGTGAAATTTATTTTGATGATGTCTTAATCCGCAAAGACGGTCTGTTCGTTCTTCCAGAGTTAGATGTACTAAATCCAGATAACTTGAAGTAACACAAAAGGATGCCAAATGCTGGCATCCTTTTTATGTTTTCTTTTTTTACGAGAGTTGTTTTTCATAGGACTCTTGGAATTTTTGAATGTCGCCTGCACCCATGAATATAATAACACTGTTATCATGATTGTTTAAAACAGCGGTATTCTCTTCAGAAAGTACTTTAGAGCCCTCAATTTTATCTTGCAGGTCTTTAATTGTCAGCTTGCCGTGATTTTCTCTGGCAGACCCAAAAATTTCACACAGATAGGTTTTATCAGCTTGTCGTAAGCTTTCAGCAAAATCCTCCAAGAAGGCTTGAGTCCGTGTAAAGGTATGCGGCTGAAAAACTGCAACAATTTCTTTATCTGGATATTTTTGCTTAGCTGCATCAATTGTCGCCCTAATTTCTGTTGGATGATGGGCATAGTCATCAATCAAAATCTGCGTCCCAACTCTCTTTTCAGAGAATCTTCTTTTAACACCTTGGAAGGTTTGAAGACGTTCCTTAACCACTTCCACGTCGATTTCCTCGTAGTGACATACACCGATGACAGATAGTGCATTTAGTACACTATGATCACCAAAGGTCGGTATCGAAAAATTGTCATAGTAGGTATTTCGAATAAACACATCAAAGCTTGTTCCATGAGTGGTCTTCACTATGTTCTTGGCTTGATAGTCATTTTCTTCACCAAAGCCATAGAATAGAACGGGCACCTTGGCTTGGATTTTTTGAAGCTGCTCATCGTCTCCATACGCAAAGATCCCTTTTTTAACCTGGACTGCCATCTCTTGAAAGGCAGAAAAAACGTCCTCAATATTGGCAAAATAATCCGGATGGTCAAAGTCAATGTTTGTCATAATCGCATAATCAGGAAAGTACGATAAGAAATGTCTTCTGTATTCGCAAGCTTCAAAGACAAAATACTCTGCCCCTTCCTCGCCCTTACCTGTTCCATCACCAATTAAAAAGGATGTTGGTTTTGCCCCAGCGATTACATGAGAAAGCAATCCTGTCGTTGATGTTTTTCCGTGCGCACCAGTTATGGCGATGCTTGTAAAGTTCTGCATGAAATCGCCTAAAAAACGATGGTACCGAATGATAGGAAGTCCAAGTTTCATTGCCTCTTGTATTTCCTCATGGGTATCAGGAAAAGCATTTCCTGCAATAATTGTCATGCCTGGCTTAATATTTTCCTTCTGGAAGGGAAGAATGGTGATCCCTGATTGTTCGAGAGCCAGTTGTGTAAAAAAGCGCTTTTCGACATCGGAGCCTTGCACCTGAAACTTCATATCATGAAGAACTTGTGCCAGCGCACTCATTCCAGACCCCTTTATACCTACAAAATGGTAAATAGTCATAGAAGAACCTCCAACCAACGTAATACTGTTAAACAGTATATGAAATCTGTCTGCATTTGCTAATCAGTATGTAAGCACACGTTGTTTTATTATTATAAGAAATCATTTTAATATTATAGCACTGTTCAGGAATAAAAACTATTTGTTGTAACTTACTATTTTTGGTATCTAACCATTTTTAAAAATTATTAGTCTTGCATTGCTTGTAAATCAGCCTCTGTGATTAAAACTTCACGTGCTTTACTTCCATTTGCCCCGGTGATATACCCGTTTTGTTCAAGCATATCCATTAATCTTGCTGCTCGATTATATCCAATTTTAAAGCGCCTCTGTAAGCTTGATGTAGAAGCACCGCCATTGTTTACGATAAATTCACAGGCATCGTAAAACAATTCATCCTCGTCTTCGGTAATTTGTGCCTTTTTTAGCAGTTCTTCCTGCTCAAATAAGTAGTCAGGCTCTTGCTGCTCTCTCACATGTGCAACGACAAGATCAATTTCGTCATCCGAGACAAAGGTTCCTTGCAGTCGGACAGGTTTAGATGCACCATTCTCTAAAAATAGCATATCACCACGGCCAAGGAGTCTCTCTGCCCCACTTATATCTATAATTGTCCGTGAATCCACTTGAGAAGAAACAGAAAAGGCAATCCGTGTTGGAATATTCGCCTTAATTAATCCTGTAATAACATCGACAGATGGTCTTTGCGTTGCCACAATCAAGTGTATGCCGCAAGCCCTAGCTTTTTGAGCAATCCGGCATATAGCTTCCTCCACATCAGCAGGCGACATCATCATTAAATCGGCCAGCTCATCTATAATGATTACAATGAATGGCAATTTATCAGAGTATCGTTTATGGTGAACAGCTAATTCGTTGAAACGGTTAATATCACGAACTCCTGTATGGGCAAAAAGTTCATAGCGACGCTCCATTTCATCAACTGCCCACTTCAATGCCGCTGTTGCAGCCTTTACATCGGTTATAACAGGGCTGACTAGGTGTGGAATCGAATTATAAGGTGCAAGCTCTACCATCTTAGGGTCAATAAGCAAGAGTTTTAACTCCTCCGGACGAGCCTTATATAACAGACTAATCAAAATCGAGTTAATACATACACTCTTTCCTGATCCAGTTGCTCCGGCAATAAGGCCATGCGGCATTTTTTTTAAATCCGTAACAATTGGTTTCCCTGCAATATCAAGTCCTAGTACAGCTGTTAACGGTGAGGCGGACTCTTTAAAAACCTTACTTCCGATAATTTCATTTATTAAAACCGGTCTTGATTTTTGGTTTGGCACTTCAATTCCAATCGTATGTTTTCCGGGGATTGGAGCCTCAATTCGGATATCCCGTGCCGCAAGGCTTAATTTAATATCATCACTTAAATTAGTTATTTTATTTACTTTCACACCCGGTTCCGGCTGTACTTCAAAGCGGGTAACTGACGGACCCTGGGTCACATTGACTACACTTGCCCCTACATTAAAATTCTTTAGTGTTTGGTTTAATAGCTCCTTTTGCCCTTCAATCCAAGCTGAATCAAGCACTTCAGTGACAGGGGGGCTTAACAAATTGGTCTTTGGAAGAACATATAAACCATCGTGCTGTTCCTCATTTTGAACTTGCTCAATCATGGATGGCCTTTCTTTAACCGGGACTTCTTTCTCTTCAGTTTTCGCTTTTTGTCCCAGCAGCTCTTGTTCGTACTCCCTTTTCCGCTTTCTTTCTTCCCATTTCTGTTTATCCTGCTTGAGCATCATAACATTAAAAGGCAATCGGGACCGTGTTGGTGAAGAAGTTTCTACTTTCGAACGTTCCTCTACAATCTCTTCTGTCTGCCCAGCATGGCTATCCTCTATCCCAAAAGGAAGTGTATTCATTGATACTTGCTGATGTTCTTCAGAAGAGATTTCGCGTACGACTACTTGATTATCGACTCTCTCAAGTGGATACATATCACCTTCTGTTACAACATTATCCACAAAGGAAATTTCATCTGCTTCAGCCAAATTCTTCTTCTCTGAGCCCTCATCAGCCACCGCTGGATAGCTTATTTCAAAAATAGGTTCAATCGCTTGAACAGAATTAGTATCGCCTTGTACTGGGGGAATCGTGCCTTCTACAACCACTGTTGTTTGAATAATCCTGTTGTGATCCCTATGGTGTGTAATTTCAACCTGTTCGTTATTAATTGTGTCATCTGCCAGATGGTGCTTTGTCTCATAACCTTTTTCCAACAAGACATCAAGTTCATCATCTAAAAACCTGCTTAATTCATGCTCAACAACAGCTGTTATCTTTTGGGGACGATTAAACCCAAAAACAGGCGAAGGTATCTCTGTCGGTTGAAATGGACCGCGCGGGCGGGATTTTTGTTCTTTTGTGTTTGTATGTATCGTTGGCAATTCCGTTGTAATTTTTGGATTTTCCACTAAGCTACTTTTGTTAGGGAGATCCTCTAACCGCTTCGAACGCTTTTTTCCCTGCCTTTGATTTAACTTTTCAGCTATTGGTGCTTGATTTAGCTTTTTTGGCCTTGGGGCTTGATTTAACCTTTCAGACTTTGGTGTGATATGGCCGCCCTTTGGATATTGATAGGCTATTCTGGCATCCAAATCCTTTATGCTATCATATTGATTAGTAGAAACCTGTTCCCCTGATTCCTTATGAAGGATATAATCAGTAATTTTTTCTTCCTCTTCTTTCCTTAACTTTTGGAAAAAGTTTTGGATCCAGCTCAAAACTATCACTCTTTCTTGTTCATCTATCATTCTATTTTATCAGTTTTTCTTATTTTATCGACACAATTCTCAAGAATGAGTCGAATTATGTTCAAATTGGATACATTAGGAAGGTTACCATGAAAAAAGACCACTTGATGTGATCCCTTTCATGATTCATTTATTTTTACCTAAAATAAAAATTGGCTCCAATTCACCGTCCTCATATAAAAACGACAAGGCAGTAATCGGTACTCTTCCATTCGCAAAAAAGCTCATGGCCATTTGGGCAATAACATCATAGCCCCTATCATTTCGTATATCAGCAATAATTAACACATCCTGATGAGGAACAGCTAGTACCATTGTTCCTGTGATTCGCTTCTCCATCTCATGAAGAAATCCCTTATTTAAGATTCTGCTGGCATCATAGCCATCATTGGTGTTAAGGAAATAAAAGATATTCCCGGCGACTTGATCTTCCTTTACTGGAGTGGATAGGGACCTTACATTAAATAAGGCCATTTCTTTTATACTGTTAGCGCTCCAACCTTCTTTTTCCATCATCCGCGCATCAATCAATCGATAGGATTTTCCCATATCAATTGCATAATAAATTTTTGTCTCTGCAGTATGTTCTTCTGCTAGGAATGGGACCCCTTCTTCTGCTTCAGCTGGAAATGATGCTGACCGTATAACAGGAAAAATCTTTTTTACCTGTTCTTTTAAATCAGCAGCATCATCCATGGCACGCAGACCTTCTTGAACATAATAAATAATTTCATCGATTGCCTTTTCTTTTTCAACATGCCATTTGGCGATTATTCCTGGTAATCCGATCGTGATTCCTTTACCGGTCGATTTACTTTCCACTCGAAGCTGATCCTTTTCCCTGTCATAAGAAATTAGTCTATCGTCTTCCGCCAAACGTGACTCTAGTTTCTGGCGCATGAGTCTACTGTCCATTTTCATGTGATACTCCTCCTGATAAGAAGATTATTCTATTTTACTAAAAAAACCCCTTCTCTTAAAGTGAGACAGGGGTTTTTGAGCTCTATTATTTCAATTCAGAAATAAATGCTTCAATTTCTTCTTGTGTTTTCCGGTCTTTACTTACAAAGCGGCCAAGCTCTTTTCCGTTCTCGTAGGCAATAAAGCTTGGTATTCCATATACGTCTACTCGCTGACATAAATCAATAAATTGATCGCGGTCAACATGAATAAATGTATATTCTTTAAACTTCTCTTCAATCTCCGGTAATGCTGGCTCTATAAAACGGCAATCTCCACACCATTCTGCAGAAAACATAAAAATGGTTTTATCCTGATCCCGCAGCTGCTCAAATTGCTCGAGTGATTCTAAATTTTTCAAATTGAACGCCCCCGTCTAATTTTAATTCGAAACTTGCTCCCTTTGTTAAGTTTCCATACAAATCATAACAATATTCTCTTTACACCGTCCAATGTTATGCACAATTGCAGAACGCATTTAATTGTCCATCTTAAACTAAAAGCTAGAAGTTGCTTTTTATGTTTGAATAATAGGAAAATTGCCCAACTAAAAGAGTTGTCAAATGTGTAAACATGTCCACTCGATTGACTAGGCCATTTGTAAAAATGCCAACTGCCCCTTCTTGTTTCCTAACATTTTTCTTTTTAGCATAATCATCCATAACTGGTCCTAATTCCTCGCCTGCTCTAAGTCTAGCAGCCACTTCTTCCGGTAAAAGAAATCTTGCTCCACCGGCAATTAACGGTTCCATACCATTCGCAGCGAGCGCCCCCCAGTTACACAATAATAATCCATGGCTAGTCTCCTGCACACCGCCTTCTAGACCAATACCAATCTCACCATTTCCTTGTGCAAGTGCACCTTTAGCACGATTAATAGCACCTTGAATGGTTTCTTCATCAGAAAAAGGCTGCTCTTTTACACCTGATGGAATATCTAATGACATGAATTCACAGTCCATTTTTGAGAAGCTATTTTGAACGGCTGTAATTTTTGCTGGATTCTTTGATCCGATTATTATTCTCATTTTGGATTCTCCCTTTTTTAAATGAAAAGGAGGCATGATAACATGCCTCTTAAAGGTTAGCTGTTTGATTTAATGGTATCTACCGTTGTCTGGTCGCATGCTTTAACGAGTTTTACCAATAATTCTTTGGCAGCTGCATAATCATCAATATGGATGATTGAAGCATGTGTATGAATATAACGGGAACATATCCCAACCACTGCACTCGGTACACCTTCATTGGTTAAATGGACCCGTCCAGCATCTGTCCCACCCTGTGAGACAAAATATTGATAGGGAATTTGGTGTGTTTCAGCCGTATCAAGCACAAATTCGCGCATGCCTCGATGAGTAACCATGGAACGGTCAAGGATGCGGAGCAACGTACCCTTTCCTAGCTGACCAAATTCTGTTTTATCCCCTGTCATATCATTTGCCGGACTGGCGTCAAGGGCAAAAAAGATATCCGGCTTAATCATATTGGAAGCGGTTTGAGCCCCTCGTAAACCCACTTCCTCTTGAACGGTTGCCCCGGAATAAAGAGTATTAGGCAATGTAGCATCTGTAAGCTCTTGGAGCAGTTCAATTGCAAGTCCACAGCCGTATCGATTATCCCATGCTTTTGCTAAAATTTTCTTTTCATTAGCCATCGGAGTAAATGGGCAAATTGGAAGGATTGCCTGCCCCGGTTTAATACCGATTCGTTCAGCATCTTCTCGATTATCAGCACCAATATCAATCAACATATTCTTTATTTCCATAGGTTTATTTTTCTTTGATTCATCTAATAAATGCGGTGGAATAGAACCAACAACACCAATAACTGGACCATTCTTTGTCATGACTTGGACACGCTGGGCTAGGAGTACTTGACTCCACCAGCCGCCAAGCGGCTGAAAGCGGATCATTCCATTTTCCGTAATGGCCGTTACCATGAATCCCACTTCATCCATATGTCCTGCAACCATTACTCTTGGTCCTTGTTGTTTTCCTTTCTTTACACCAAAGATACTTCCCAAGTTATCTTGAACAATTTCATCTGAGTATAACGACAGCTGTTCTCTCATAAAATTTCTTACTAAGTGCTCATTCCCAGGTGCCCCTGGCAGCTCTGTTAATGTTTGAAAAAGCTTTAATGTTTGTTCATTCATGTTTAGTTTAGACTCCTTTTATGTATTTAGTTAGGACACTGCTTTCTTAGTCCTACCACTCTGAGTTATATGCGGAGATTGGCTCTTCATGTATATTTTACAGAATCCTCTCATTTGTTACCAACAATTCATTTTCATACAGTATTATTATCCACTTAACATTAAATACGGTATACTGAGAGTAGAATCTTTTCTCATTTGGAGGTGGACAAATGAATTGGAAGACTTTTTTCTTAGGTGCGGCGGTTGGTATGATTAGCGGATATATGACGAAGGAAATCCTTTGCCAAAACACGAATGTAACACCGGAAAAGGTTTTAGGGGCGGTAAAAAAACAATTTAAACAAAATGGCCCCATTAGCGGCTCATGGATCCATATGACGTCAGAGCCTTATGAAAAAAACCTAATTACCTATAATGTATATAAAGGCGGAATCTCGCAAAATCACCAAGGGTTGAACGAACAATTTGAATTTATTGCAGATGCAAAGACAGGGGCATTGTTAGAAGTAACCCCTTTTTCAAATGAACCTAGTTTATAAAGTAAAAAATTTGCCGCATCCACATAAGGGATACGGCTTTTTTATCTTTATTGTTTCCTTTTTATACTGTCAACCATCTGCTTACCGTCAGCATCCCATTTTACAGCTCTGTAAAAAGCATCATGATAGAAAGTAAACCAAGCATTTTTTGCAAGACCTAGGCTAAGCCACTTTTGCTTAGCGGCAATAGAAGTCATTGGATAGTCGTCATAAGCCATAACCCATAATACATTTTGATGAACGTGTGTGGCCATCAGGTCTGCCATATGAATGGCTATTTCCCCCTCGTCTTCGATAAGAAGAATCGAATGCCCATCACTATGACTGCCCGTATGAACCATCGTAATGGCTTCTAATTCCCATTTTTCTTCAAAAGGAACTACTTGAGTTTCAATGGCTTCCCAGTTCTCTTTCCAATATGTATTTTTTGAGCGGATATTGGGTCTTCGCATTTCGTCCCACTCCACTTGAGAAGTGATGATTTTGGCATTAGGAAAGGACGAAATATACGTTCCATCCACATACTTGGTCAGTCCACAGGCATGGTCAAAATGCAGATGGGTCATTAAAACATAATCAATATCTTCAGGAGTTAACCCTAATAGTTCAAATGAGGCCTCTAGCTCGGATTCTTTTGTAACCCCATAATTTCTTAATTGTTTCTCCGTTAATTTCCCCATTCCTAAACCAGATTCCACTAAAATATTTTTCCCATTCATTTGAATAAAAATCGGATCGGTTGGGAGTTCAATTTGATTCTTCTCATTTGCTGGATATTTTTTTGACCATAGCCCTTTGGGAACAACCCCAAACATGGCACCACCATCCATATTGGTAACTCCGCCAGTTAACCAAGTTAGAGAAACACTTCCAATTTTCAACGTTTCCATTCCATCTCCCCCTTTCTCTCTATATTAGCATTATCTGGATTTTGGATGAAATAAAAAAGACAGCATCCATAAAGGAAACTGTCAAAAAATAAGTTAGTTTTGATATTTTACTTCACACCGGTAAATCCTTTGTCCCCGTTCAGAAAATTTCTGCTCATATTCTGTCATGATGTTGCCTTCATATCCACTCTTATGGAAATCAAGACTCACATATTTCAATAATAAGCCATAAGCAGAAAAACTCATTAGAGAGTATTCAAATAATCCTTGATTATCGGTTTTAAAATGAATCTCACCGCCATCAACCAATATATTTTCATAAAGCTTTAAGAAATCCTTATAGGTTAATCTTCTTTTTTCATGACGGGTCTTTGGCCATGGATCCGAGAAATTTAAATAAATCCGATCCACATCATTTTTTGTAAAGTATTTATCTAATTCCGCTGCATTTACATTTAAAAGCTTAAGATTTGGTAAGTCCGCTTCAATCAGCCGATCCAATGCCGCGACAATTACGCTGTCGTATAGCTCGATTCCGATATAATTAATGTCAGGATTGGCCTTCGCCATTCCTGTTACAAATTGACCTTTTCCTGTTCCCACTTCAATATGAAGCGGCTGGTCTTTTTCGAAAGCCTCATGCCATTTACCTTTTAAGTTTTCCGGTTCGGCAACGACATACTGCGGATGCTGCTCTAGTTTTTCCTTTGCCCAAGGTTTATGTCTAAGTCTCATTTTGACACTCCTAAAAAAGTTATCTTTCCAAAGATACCATGCAGGTCTTCTTCTTGCAAGTCGAAACTAAATGGAAAAAAGGTTCGCGTATAAAGAGAAAAAGAATCCACAACCTAACTGTGAATTCCTTTTTCTACTTCCACTTTGAAAGGATGTGCTTATATGCCATTAAGTCATGGTGACCAAGTAACACTGCTAAAAGATATTTTAAACAATCACCAAACTGATTGCTGTGGGTCCGTATCGGAATGTGAACAATTAGAACGCTTAGTAAAATCCCTTATGGTAAACACCCAAATTGACGGGAATGTAAAAAATATCCTGCAGGAAGTATATCAATACAGTCAAAATGGAACTCAATCCTCTGATTTAGATCAACATATCTTATCTAATCAAGAAAACTTATCGCAATGGGTTAATGATATTGACCAATTTTCGTAATTAGAGGATATTGCGTAAAAAATCAATCCATTTATTCATTTCTTCAAAACGATTTTTATTTTTATACCATTGAATAGAAGACAAGGTTTGAATGGTCACGTACCATTTCATTCTCAGCTTTAAATGATTGGTAAGCTCTTTCCCGTAAAGATTTAACCAATCTTCCCAATTTTCTTCTGGAATGTACCAGTAAAGAAGCAGTCCTAAATCAATGGCAGGGTCAGCAATCATTGCTCCGTCCCAATCAATCAAATACAACTGGTTGTCTTCTGAAAGCAGCCAGTTGTTATGGTTGACATCACCATGACAAACTACTTTCTCATCACAATAAACATTTAAAGCTTCCTCTTTAAGAAAACTGATCGCCTTTTGCGTTTCAGCTAACGAAACTACCTCTTCATCCAACTCGTTAACGATCGACTGTAAAATTGGCTCTGGATTTACCGGAGAATTCTCCAACCGGCTCAACATTCCAAGCATTGGTTCAGAACAGTGTATTTTCTTTAGCAATCTGGCAACACTCTCTTGGTTCATTTCAGAGGGATTTAACTCCCGTCCAGGAAGCCATTGCTGCGCTGTTATAACATCTCCATTTTCCAATCGTCTTGTCCACACAAGCTTTGGGACAATCCCCTCTGCTGATAGTACTGCAAGGAATGGAGAGGAATTCCGCTTTAAAAAAAGCCTTTGGTCTTGATATTCTGCATAAAAGGCTTCTCCTGTTTTGCCTCCAGCTGGGGTTATTTCCCACTCTTGTCCTAGTAAATGTTCCAAAATTGCTCACCTTCAATTTATGCCGTTCTAATGGGCTTATTCCCCTGAAAATGCGGGTAAAACCTGTGCTGCAGGAAGGTTTATTAACCACAATTATAACAATAGTCTTTTTTTAAACAAAAAAAAAGCTATTGAAACCATTGCACACAATAGCCATCTTAATAAATTTTATCTCCTATGCCCATTTGCCGTCAAGTCATCTTGAAAAACTATTTTTTTAGCAAAACATTTAATGAAATAGAATCTATTATGAGTTCATTGGTCTTTATCGATTCCGCGGGGGATATTCCTGCAAATTGATCATTGGCTAGAATCTCCCATTCCCCATTAGGGAGAGTAATCTTTTGTATTTTGGATGCCGGATTGATCACAAGGATGATTTCACACCCAGGTGTCTGATATAAACATCCTAAAACAGGAGCAGGAAAAGACAGCGCTTGTATATGCGAACGTATCTCTTCACTAGTTCTCATTCGAAAACAAGAAAATTCCTGGCGAATTTTAATCAGTCCCTTAATGTACTCCACATTCTCTATATACCTGCTTTTTCGTTCCCAATCCAATTGGTTAATCGAATCAGGTGATCGATAGCTATTGCCATCTCCCTGCTTTGTACGGAAGAACTCCTGTCCACTGTGTAAAAACGGGATACCCTGTGATAGTAAGACGATTCCCGTAGCAAGGCGATGGTATTTTTTTCGAATCGAAGAATCAAACTCTGAATAACAACCTTTAAGTTTATCCCAAAGTGTATGGTTATCATGACATTCCACATAATTAACCGATTGATAAGGCTGATTAAAGAGACGGGCACCTTTCTTTGTTAAACCAATACTGCCAGTTATAGCCTCAATGGCGGCATCTACCAAATGCTCATTCCCTAAAGCATAGCCTTTATCAAATAAATTAAATGTACTGCCTTTAATAACATCTCTAAATTTATCATTAAACTGCCCAATTTGAGGCATTTTTGCCTGATTTACAATGGTTGCCTTTTGGGCTGCAGGCAAGGGCGTATTGAGGTTCCAGCCTTCGCCTATTATAATGATTCCTCTTGATTGGGCTTCACAAATTTTTCTAACCTCATTCATCGTCGTTACATCTAAAATTCCCATTAAATCAAATCGAAATCCATCTATATGATATTCTTCAAGCCAAAACATGATGGAATCAAGGATAAACTTCCGCACCATCCTCCGCTCGGAGGCAATGTCATTTCCAACACCGGTTCCATTGGAGGGCAATCCAATTTCGTTATGACGAAAATAATATCCCGGGACAATTTTTTCAAAAGAGGATTGTTCACGGATATAGACATGATTGAAAACTACGTCCATAATGACTCCAAGGCCAATACTGTGAATCTGCTCGATTAATATTTTTAACTCATTGATTCGGGAATAAGGATTTGATGGATCGGTTGCATAACTTCCCTCAGGAGTATTGAAATGGAGGGGATTATATCCCCAGTTGTAATGTTTTGCTGGGTTTAACTCGTCAACTCCGGCATAATCATTAAACGGGAGAAATTCTATATGGGTAACTCCTAGTTCTTTTACATAAGATAAACCAGTCGGCTCCCCATCCTCACCTTTAGTGTCAAGCTCGCCAGCACCTAAATATAAACCTCTATGCTTAACACCGCTATTTTTATGGATCGTAAAATCCCTAATATGCGTTTCATAAATAATGGCATCGACTGGGTTTTCTAATCGTATTAGATTCCGTTTGGGCTTGGATGTCTTCTCAAGCTTCACCACAACCCCCTGCTCCCCATTGGCGGTTACCGCCTTGACATATGGGTCTACTGCCTCCCGCCATTCTTGATTCACAAGAACAAGAAAGCTATATTGATAAAATTCCAAATTACGATTAAGACAAACAGACCAAACGCCGTTATCCTCCCGTTTCATCTTAACGATTTCTGCATAACCATTGGCTGGTGGACGTAATTTTAATTTAACTCCCGTTGCAGTCGGTGCCCATAGTTTAAAACTGGTCTGTCCTGTAGGAAAGGTAACCCCAAGATCATCCCCTGTATAATAAAATTTCTCATCAAAAGGTTCGGTCCGTATGACTGCACCAATTTGCAAATCCGTTTTCCCGCCATGTTCATCAAATATCCAATAGGGTTTACCAAAAGTTATTTCTCCCTCAAACTGACAAATATATTTAACGTGATCTTCAATCTCAGTCTTTTCAACAATGTCTAGTTGCGTTTTAACAGCATCTGTTATCATGTGAAATTCGGATGACCATCCGTGGTGATATGAATAGGGAAGAAGAATAGTAACGATGTTCATATCATCTAAGTAAGCAAAAAAATTCCTGTCAGCAGAATTCATTCGAATCCCTCTCCTTCAGTTCAACTTCTTCCTTCCCGCGACTTCTAGATAACACCTCTAAGGCTCTCGCTTGAAGGTGAATCGAAAGTGGGGTGTATCCGATATGCTCCCCGTCAGCATGACATATTGTTTAATAGGTGATTGGATGGTAGGTTTTTCCCTCTATACATTTTTACTCTTTAATATATATGCTTTTTCCTGTTAATTGATAAATCAATTGTTGCAGTTTTATAGGTAAATACATTTTTAAATAAAAAGTAGACATAAACAAGCCTGCCCAATGATAGTTTATTTAACCATGCCTTAATTAGAGATTGGTTTACCTCACGAGAGATCGCAGTATCAAATCCGACACCCAGATTATTGATAAAATAAATTGGATTCATAAAACCCCACTTTACATTCAAATGTCTATGATTGCAATGGGAATATGGTAATCGCTTCATATTTGGGTGTTTGGTTAAGATGTGTTTGATAAACGACTACCTCTTGCGCATGGAAATTGAGTGGTTCGGGCTGTAATTCCCCCCAAACCTTTAATAAGTCCTCTTGGAATTCATACGGCTCTTTCCATTTTCTTGCTAAGGTAATATGAGGTTTAAACGGCCGGGTTTCAAGTTGGAAACCGGCTGTTTCGCAAGCTGAATATACCTTTTTTCTTATACAATTCAACTCTTCACTGCTTTCTGTATCTGCCCAAAAAACTCGGGGAGAATCTTTCTTCCCAAAAATTCCTAGTTTATTTATTTTCAATGTAAATGACTCCTCATTTTTTAAAGCCTTTTTAACATAGTTTTCAGCCTTCTTAAGTTTTTCTGGTTCTGCAGACCCTAAAAAAGCTAACGTAATATGTAAGTCCATATGATGAACCCATTTGCTAAAAGGAATGTCTTGTTTTAATCTTTCGATATGGTTCTTCATAGTTAGTTTTGTTTCTTCAGGGATTCTTACAGCAAAGAAAAAATGTGGTCGTTGATTCATTTTTTTCACCTAGTCTTTTTTTTCATTTTAGTCTATTTTCTCCAAATTGTATCTACTGTCAAACCGTTTATTAAGCGATATTTTTTACAATCCTTTTTATTTTCTTTATGATGAAATTAAAAATAAATTTTTCTAGAAAGGGAAGCGCAATGAAAATAGTTAACAATATAGCAGAATTGATCGGAGAAACGCCACTTGTAAAACTTAATCGGTTAGCTCCAAATCGGGGTGCCTCTGTTTATTTGAAGCTTGAATTTTTCAATCCCAGCAAAAGTGTCAAGGATCGTGCGGCTTACAATATGATTATCGAAGCTGAAAAAAGCGGAAGATTGAAAAAAGGATCGACCATTATTGAACCTACTAGTGGCAATACTGGGATAGGAATTGCCATGAATGCTGCTGCGAGAGGTTATCAATCCATCATTATTATGCCTGATACGATGACTAAAGAACGCATCAATCTATTAAAGGCATATGGCGCAAAAGTAGTCCTAACACCAGGAGATAAAAAGATGCAGGGTGCCATTGAAAAAGCATTAGAACTAGCAAACGAAATACCCAATAGTTTTATCCCGATGCAATTTGAAAACGAAGCAAACCCGGATGCCCACAGACACTCTACTGCAATTGAGATTATCGAGGCCATGAAGGAAATCGGTAAACCACTCTCCGCTTTCGTTGCAACCGCTGGGACCGGTGGAACAATTACAGGAACAGGTGAAACATTAAAAGCGCATTATCAGGGATTATCCGTACATGTTGTTGAACCGAAGGGCTCACCCGTTTTATCAGGTGGTAAACCTGGTAAACATAAACTTGTGGGCACAAGCCCTGGTTTTATACCAAAAACTCTTAATGAAAATGTATACGATGAGATTCATCAAATTACTGATGAAGATGCTTATGAGATAACAAGAAGATTGGCCAAAGAGGAAGGGATTTTGGTTGGTCCATCTTCAGGAGCTGCTTGTTTTGCGGCCATTGAGGTGGCAAAGCGATTATCAAAAGATGACGTTGTAGTATGCATTGCCTGTGATACAGGAGAACGATACTTATCAAGTGATTTATTCAGTTACTAATTTGCTGCATGGAGAAAAAGGCGTGTTTATGTGAACCACGTCTTTTTTATTATTCAATTATTCTGTTCACATAAAAATCTATATTTTTACTAAAAATTCAAACAATTTATCATAAACCAAGGACCTCTCCCCATATTCTATAGTATGAAATCATTTAGGAGGCGATAAAAGTAGGCGTTTCCCACAAATTACCGGTAAATATTTTGTAAACTTTACTATATTGGTAGAAATTTTCTGAAATTATGGGTACAATAAGGTTAGATGTATGACATCTAAGTATCCACAGGAACATTCCATTAAAGGAGATGTCTGCGCGGAAAAGAAACTACATATTTCTTGAAGAGTAATCTTCAAATAGGCTGTCGGTAGCTGGATTAAGCCATAGGTTTGAAATTAGGATAGGGAGTGGTTCTTTGAAACCTTCAACTAACCGGATGTTAAACCGCATCAAATGTATCTACATGTTTATTCGTAATAACGGCACTGTCACGACCCAGGAACTTGTAGAGGAATTTGGTATCACTCCTCGCACCATACAACGAGATTTAAATGTCTTAGCCTATAATGACTTGGTCATAAGCCCAAGCCGCGGAAAATGGACAACAACACAAAAGAAAGTGAAGATGTCATCTTAATAACAAAATAATTTTAATGCATCATCATAAGAAAGCACACGAACCAATCGTGTGCTTTTTACTGTATTAAAGAGCAATTCGGCTCAGCAAATCTTCTAATCTATTTGACAAGAATAATAAATATGATATATTAATATAGAAAAACACTTTAGTACTTAAAAGCGTTTAAGCAAAAGAGAAAAGTAGGTACTTATATGAAAAAAAATCAGCATCAGAATTTACAAAAGGGGCTCCTTCCAAGGCACGTCCAGTTTATTGCCCTGGCTGGGATGATTGGAACTGGTATTTTTAAAGGCAGCTCCGATACTTTAAATATGGCCGGACCTAGTGTAATTGTAGCCTATTTAATCGGTGGATTATTACTTTTTATTATTATGGCCGCATTGGGCGAAATGGCAATTGCTTATCCCAATCTAAATGTTCAGCATTTAGTTAACAAGGCTTTTGGATTCCAAATTTCCTATATAGTCGGATGGTTATACTGGATCAATTGGACACTGGTTACGGTAGTTGAATTATTAGCTGCTGGAAGCTTTCTTCAATTTTGGTTCCCTGCCCTTCCATTATGGCTGTTAAGCTTTCTATGTGCGGTTGTTATCGTGGGCATCAATTTATTCCAGGTAAAATATTATGGAGAGCTGGAATTTTGGTTTGCCGGCATCAAAATTATTGCCTTAGTTGCCTTTATCGTCCTAGGATTTTTACTCCTTTTAGGATTCATTCCAAGCAATATTCAGGATCCACTCTCAAACTTTACAGCTCATGGCGGCTTTTTTCCACATGGACTAAGTGGAACATTTAGCGCCTTCCTAGTTGTCATGTTTTCTTATGGGGGCGCCGAATTAATTGGCGTTGCTATTACTGAAACCAAGGATGCTGATCGTGTTTTGCCAAAAATTATTAAAGGCGCTGTCTGGCGTGTGATCATCTTTTATGTATTGCCAATTCTAATTATTTGCGGGATGATCCCTTGGAACAAAGTGACTGGTCAGGATAGTCCATTTGTTCAGGTTTTTAGTAGTACAGGGTTACCTGGGGCTGCCCATATTATGAATTTTGTTCTTTTAACAGCTGTCCTTTCCGCAGCAAATTCCGGTATTTATGCCACATCAAGAACATTGTTTTCCATGGCACAAGACGATGTAGCACCAAAAATCCTTGCAAAGGTATCATCTAAAGGAATACCAATTATGGGAATTATGGTTGCAAGTATTTGTATTTTAGCGGCTGTTTATTTGGCGTACTTGACACCAAGCCAGGTTATCGGTTACCTGATGACAATTCCTGGTTTTACGGTCATGATTCTTTGGATGAGCATTTGTGCGGCTCAGTTAAAATTAAGACCGCATTACAAAAATAATCCGGCATTTAAAGTTAAATGGTTCCCATATACATCGATATTTGCATTACTATCACTGGGCATCATTTTTATTGGATTCATATTTAACACAAATAATCTGATTGGGACTTCCGTTTGTCTAGTTACACTCGGCATCTTAATTATACTCTCCTTTATTTATGGAAAACCTGTGAAGAATAAAATATTAGCCTAAGACGGAAGAGGCCAGCATTTAGCTGGCCTTTTATTTTTCACAAAATAATTTTAGAAAAATACTCCGTCACATATCTACGAAAGTGCTGTGCTGTATCAGACAAGTATCGCCTTTTTGACCATCCCAGCCCAATGGTCCTTTGACATTTTGGTCCCACAATTTTTAGTTTATTAGGAAATGGATTGGAATTGTTCAGCCAAGAAATTTCCGGGACAAAAGCCACTCCTAAACCTTGCCTGACCAGATCCCCAATGACACCAGGCTCATCACCTTCAAAAGCAATATTAGGAATAAAACCTGCCTCACGACAAAATTCATCCGTTAAATTTCTAAATCCATAACCAGTATTCATACTAATAAATGACTCATCTTTCACTTCATTAAGAAAAATTTGTTCTTTTGCTGCTAATCGGTGATCTGGAGAAACTACTAGGTAAATTTGTTCCGTCATTAGTGGTTCCCATACTATATCCTCTCCATCGATTTCTACTGATGAAATACAGAAATCAATCTCTGCTTTCTCTAAGAGACTCTTCATAGATGAAGTGGATTCTAGCCTTTGCTGAAATTTAATGTCTGGGAAGTCTTTTAAAAACGAACTCAACAATTGAGGAATAACTCGCGGAATACTAACTGCTAAAGTAATTTGCGTTTGCCCCTTCTCGAGGTGATCCTCAATCTCTCTCCTTCCTTCATTTAATTCTAAAAATACGCGGTTCACACGTTCTAGAAACAATCTTCCATAATGATTTAGTTTCAACTGTCTATTCTTTCTATCAAATAATGGGACACCAAGGTCTTCTTCTAATCGGGCGATTGTTTTGCTTAATGACGGCTGGGCTATTTGCAATGCTTCTGCCGCTTTTGTCATATGCTCAAGTCTTGCAACGGTTTGAAAATACTGTAATTGTAAAAGCTCCATCTTTCATACACCTTCATACTCAAATAGATTTAAAGCTATAATTCCATAATGAATTATATATTATACAATATATAAAATTCCATTTATTATTGTGGTTATGTTATTAAATCATAAATAAAAAGGGGTCATTATGAAGGGATTTAAGTTAGTATTTCGAGATTTAAAAATGATGTGGCATCATAAACACGGAAGAATCGCCTTAATCTTTCTTTTAATTGTGCCATTAATTTATGCGGGTTTCTTTCTCGCAGGTTATTGGAATCCATATGGAAAGTTAGATCAACTTCCAGTCGCAGTGGTTAATTTAGATAAAGGTTCCACAATGGACAAGAAAGCAATTAATGCAGGTCATGACTTTGTTCAAAACCTAAAAGAAAATAAGGACTTAAACTTTCACTTCATATCAGAAAAGAAGGCCAATAAGGGGATAAATGATGGAACTTATTACATGGTGATCACTATTCCTCAGGACTTCTCACAAAAAGTAAGTACCTTAATGGATGAACATCCGGAACCTGCAAAACTTATGTATAAAATAAATCCGGGTAAAAACTATGTTGCTTCCCAAATTAGCACAACGGCAACTGAAAAAATGAAAACGAAAATCGCTAACAGCATAACAAAATCCTATGCTGATGGGGTATTTTCGAAGTTTCAGGAATTAGCAAACGGATTACGTGATGCCGGTAACGGAGCGGCCAAAATTAATAAAGGGACAACAGATGCTAAAAACGGGATGGTCCTGCTCTCAGATGGAGTCCACAGCTTAAATAATGGTGCTGCCCAACTTATGGACGGAAGTCAGCAGCTCACAATCGGTCAGGATAAGTTAACTAAAGGAGTAAACGTCATTAAAGACGGCTCGGCTTCTCTCTCTGACGGCATGTCCAATCTTGCCGCAGGTCATACAAGTCTTGAAACAGGAATAAATAAGTTGGCTCAGAGTACAAAAGAAATCGCTGCCGGACAAGAACAACTGGCCAAAGGGCAAGCTAACATGAAAAATTCTACAGATGACCTAAACAACTCTATTGAACAATTTTTACAACATCATCCTGAACTAACAGATGACGCAGCTTTCCAACAAATTACTGCAAAAGCAGACGGCCTGTCTGTGGCAGCGGATTCGTTGAGTAATGGGCAAAACCAACTGGTTCAAGGGACTTCTCTTTTAGTCCAAGGTGAATCAGAGGTCCAAGACGGAATGCGGCAATTTGGAAGTAAATTGAAGGACGCTGCAAGCGGTGCAACAAAACTTGCAAGTGGAACCGTAGAATTTTCTAACGGATTTACTCAATGGAAACAAGGCTTTACTTCATTAAATAATGGCATCATTGAGCTTGCGAATGGTGGTAACAAACTTGATCAAGGTACAAATCAGTTGGTGGATGGATTGGGGCAATTAAGTGCTGGATCTAATGAACTTGCTGTTAAATTGGATGACGCCGCAAAAAAAACGGCAAGTGTTCATAATACGGACCAATTAACCTCCATGTTTTCAGAGCCTGTGCAGCTAGTTGAATCAGAGGTATCGGATGTACCTAACTATGGGACAGGGATAATGCCATACTTCTTATCTTTAGCATTTTATGTTGGCGGGATTATGGCCGCTAATATTTTGCCGCTAGGCCGCAGACAAGATATCAAGGTCAACGGAACAGTTCATTTTATTAATAAACTTGCACTTAAGTATGTAATAGCATTAATCCAAGTATTATTTGTTGATTTGATTGTCCTTTTTGGCTTTAAAGTAGATGTAGCCAATGTACCTTTGTTTATTTTATCAAGTATTATTGTTTCCTTCACCTTTATGACGTTTATTTTGATGCTGGTAACGGTTTTCGGAGTGGCTGGAAAGTTTATGGCTGTAACCCTGTTAGTTCTACAATTAGCTACCTGCGGCGGTACTTTCCCTGGTGAATTGAGTAATCCTATTCTTAGTAAGATAGGTAATGTTCTTCCTATGGCTCACTCCCTTCGAGGATTCCAGGATGTCATTACACTTGGCGATTGGATGCAACTGCAGCAGCAAATATTCATTCTATTAATTTATTTAATTGCTGCTGCTGTTATTGGCTGGATCACAAGTCATCTACAGCACTCTAAAACTGAAGCTGTCCAATAAAAAAGGCGCTGTTAAATTTGGCTGTTGATTTCCGAATCCAGGCGCTCGCTTTCCGCGGGCGTGCCGGGGAGCCTCCTCGGCGCATTAGCGCCTGTGGGGTCTCCCCTGCCCCGTACTCCCGCAGGAGTCGAGCGCCTTCCTCTCCAATCAACAGAGTATAAAAAACAACAATATCGTTTAACAAAGCCAAAAAAAGACAAAAGGTGATAGCCATTTGGGTATCACCTTTTGTTTTTATATACAATTTTACCTTCAGTTTTCTGAATCCGCATCGTCCGTTTCTAAGAAACGCCCCAATGCACCCAGTTTATTTTCCCAAAATAGTTCAAAATATTGGAGCCAATCTTTTAGTTCAAACAAAGGCGCTGGTTCGAGCTTGTACCTTGTTTCTCTGCCAACCTTCCTCTCCTTTACTAAACCTGCTTCTGATAGTACCTTTAAATGTTTTGAAACAGCAGTCCGGCTAATCGGAAAATGTTGACTAATCGCAGTAACAGGCATTTCCTGGCTGCTAAGAAGTTTTAATAGACTTCGACGGGTTGGGTCAGCAATCGCTTGAAAAACATCATGTTTTGCTGAGGAAGCTGCCATTTATGCCTCAACATATGCTTGAAGTTTTTTCACAAGACCCGCCCAGCCTTGATTCATGTTTTCACGAATTGGAGTATGCGGCGCACCAAATTCAGTAACTTTATTAACATCCCATCCGCCGTGGATTAAAGTTAACTCTGTTTTCTCTTCTAATTCTTTTAATTCAAAGGTTAAGGTCCAGTCTTTTCCCCAATTAAAAGAAAGACGTTTTGGCGGTTCTACATGTGTAACCTTACATGGCGACATACCAAATTGACCTGCATTAATATGAAATTCGTGACCTTCTTCTGCCTTTAAATCATTCGGCATGAACCACGCACTAAGACCCTCAGCCGTTGCCACAGCATCCCATACTTTAGTGATTGGAGCATTATATACGACTGTATATTTAATATCTTCTAATGTAGCTTGTGATTGATTTTCCACTGAAATGCCTCCTAAAATATCGATGAATTACGAAACCATCTGGTTTCACATCTATACTATATAACACCTTTTGGTTTCATGTCAATTACTTTAAAAATGGTAAAAAGAGCTCAGAATGTTTGAGCTCTTAGACAATATTTTTCCCATAAAAGATTTCATCCATTTCAATTTTTAATCTCTCGGTTATTTCAATATGTTCATCAGGGGTTAGTTTTTCTTTGGTATAGCCAAATAAATAGTTATTTAAATCAAACTCTCGGAGTTTACATTTCGTATGAAAGATGTTCTCTTGATAGACATTGACATCAATCATATCAAATAGTTCTCCCACATCTTCAGGGATATAATTCTGAATGGAATTTATTTCATGGTCGATAAAAAGTTTGTGTCCGCTCTTGTCCCGTGTAAAACCACGAACTCGGTAATCAATCGTCATTACATCGGTTTCAAAAGACCTAATTAAATAGTGAAGGGCCTTTAGCGGTGAAATTTCTCCGCAGGTTGAAACGTCAATATCGGCTCTAAAGGTACTGATTCCTTCATCTGGATGAAATTCCGGATATGTATGGACCGTGATATGACTTTTATCTAACTGCATGACTACTGATTCCGGCAGAGGTCCTGGTGATTCCTCAAAGGATTCAGATGGAACATCATGTGTCACGGGCCCTTCTGAAACTAATAAGGTGACACTTGCCCCAGTCGGTTCAAAATCCTGACTAGCTACATTTAATACATGTGCACCAATAATATCTGCCACATTCTTTAAAATCGTTTGCAGCCTCTCCGCACTATATTGTTCATCAATATATTTTAAGTAGGATTCTCGTTCTTCTTTCGTTTTGGTAAAACAAATATCATACATATTAAAACTTAAAGATTTGGTTAGGTTATTGAAGCCGTGTAACTCTATTGCTTGCTCGTGCGTAAGTTTCATGACATTTCCCCCTTAGCAACACTTCTTTATAGCTTATATACATGTAGGTTACCCATTTTTACATTTATCAACCATTCCTTTAAAAACACAAAAAAGCAGCTAGGAGTATAGCTGCTTTTCATCTTATTTCACTTGATACTCCCTTAATAGTTCTACTTCTTCATCGGTTAATTCCCTATATTCACCAAGTTCAAGAGTCTCATCCAACGGAAGCGGGCCCATAGTCATACGTTTCAAATAGACCACTCTTTTCCCCACGGCCTCAAACATTCTTTTTACTTGATGAAACTTGCCTTCCGTAATGGTTAACTCAATATCCGAACGAATTCCGGATTTTAATATTTTTAACTCACCAGGTTTTGTTTCATAGCCATCATCAAGGGTTACCCCTTTGGAAAATGCTTTTACATCTTCTTCAGTCACTTCTCTATCAATTACGGCAAAGTATGTTTTTGGTACATGTTTTTTTGGTGACAATAAACGGTGAGCTAATTGACCATCATTGGTGATCAAGAGCAGCCCCTCTGTATCTTTGTCCAATCTTCCGACCGGAAAAGGCTCATACACTTGATCTTCCAATTCCAACAGGTCAATGACCGTCTCGCATGAATTATCTTCTGTTGCAGACAGCACTCCAGGAGGCTTGTTCATCATTAAATAAATAAATTCTTTGTATTCAATAACTTCCCCATTTAAAGTTACTGTTTGATTTTTTTCATCCACATGGGTTTTTGGATCCTTAACGATTACGTCATCTACTCTTACGGCACCGCTTTTTAAAAGCTGTTTTACTTCTTTACGGCTGCCGTAACCAAGGTTTGCTAACATCTTATCTATTCTCAACGCTTTGCCTCCTTCTTGGCAGCTTAAGTTTAGTGAGAACACGCTCAATTCTGTTTCCGAATAATCGAGTCGCCAGTCCTGATTTTACTCCTAAATAAAAATAGATGGCAGCACCCACGAAGGCACTAACAACTATAATGATGATCGATTGCATTTTGGATGCTGGGGATAAGAACAGCAATAACAACTTATACATGATCTCCGTTCCAGCCCACATACATCCTGCAAAAATAATAATCAGTAAGCTTCTCCGCCATACAAATCGATACCTGTAGCGGGAGAAATATTTGATGACGATTAAATTAATAATAATGGAGGCCGAGTACCCAATAGCTGTTGCCAGGACTGCCCCTCTTGTTTCAAACATGTTTACTAAAGGTATATTGAGAGTTAGTTTAACCAATAGTCCCACCAATAAGCTTAAAATCGTATATCGCTGTTCGTTGATTCCCTGCATGATGGCTGCCGTCACCGAATAAAGGGAAAATAGGATGGCTACGGGTGCATAGGCTCCCAAAACCTGGGTTCCTAGGGCATCATGTTCATAAAAAACCGTGTAAACAGGTTCAGCCAATAACGAAAGACCTATGGCAGCTGGCAGTGTTAAAAATAATAGCACCTGAAAGGTTTGATTTAATTGATGTGTTAAGTTTTCACGGTCATTTTCAATATATGCCTTTGTAATGCTCGGCACTAGGGTTAACGAAAACGCAGTGGCCAAGGAAACTGGAATAATCACAATTTTATGCGATTCAAAGTTCAATATCCCAAAAGCAGTATCAGCTAATTTCTTTGACGTTCCCATTTCTACCAAAGCCTTAGTAAGGGTAAATTGATCAATAAGCTGAAATAATGGATTAGCAATCCCTACAAATACAAAGGGCGCAGCATAGATAAAGATTTCTTTATAAATTTCTTTCAGTGAAATTTGAACAGTTCCTTTGTCTTTTTCTAAAAGTTCATCTAAATATGGCTTCCTTTTATACCAATACCAGAACAGGACGGCTAGGCCTCCGATCGCACCAACAAAGGCAGCAAAAGTGGCAACACTTACGGCCGTTACCATGGACCCGCTTAAAAATTTCAAAACCACATAGGCCCCAGCTAGTGTAAATATAATCCTGACGATTTGTTCAACAACCTGCGATGCAGCAGAAGGCCCCATGGATTGATGTCCCTGAAAATATCCTCTGATTAAACTCATGAAAGGGACAAGAATTAACGCAAAACTAACAGCACGCATGACTGTTACCACATCACCCAATTGACCTTTCCCAGGATTACTCATTTCTGCTAATAAAGGGGCAGCGAGATACATAATTAAAAAAGCTGAAAAACCGGTTAGAGACATCACTACTAATCCGGATTTGAACAATTTCCTGCCAACCGCATATTCTTCAAGTGCATTATATTTGGCAATAAATTTAGAAACAGCCAGTGGTACCCCAGCCGTTGCGATACTTATAAATATGGTGTAAGGGACATATCCGTATGAATAAAGCTGGGTCCCATGTTTTCCAACAATCTGGTAAAACGGTATAACATAAATAAGTCCTATAATTTTAGAAAGTATCGTCCCTAAGGTTAAGATAAACGTTCCTCTTAAAAGCTTTGACTGCATAAAATCCCTTCCTACCCGAAAAGATACGTTAATATATTCACAAGAATAATCGACGTTTTTTGCACACTATTAGTAGTTTACAACTTCTTTTCCTCCGATGCTACTAACAACCGAGTTATTTTACTTAAAAAATGCTTTATTCGTTTTAATTTCACAAGTTATGTTTATAATGAAATGAATACATTAAAGTTGGTGGAAAAAATGGAATACGATTGTATTGTAATAGGCGGCGGGCCATCCGGGTTAATGGCTGCTATTGCTGCTGGTGAAAAAGGGGCAAAGGTTCTCTTAATTGATAAAGGAGACAAGCTGGGGCGAAAACTTGCTATTTCCGGTGGAGGACGCTGCAATGTAACGAATCGGCTGCCGATTGAGGAAATAATCAAACATCTTCCTGGAAACGGGAAATTTTTATATAGTGCTTTTTCCATTTTCAGTAACGAAGATATTATTCGGTTCTTCGAGAAGTTAGGAATTGAATTAAAAGAAGAAGATCATGGGCGAATGTTTCCAGTCAGTAATAAGGCTCAATCAGTAGTTGATGCCCTTTTAGAACAACTGGAGAAACTTCATGTAAAAGTCTACAAAAATAGTCCTGTTGCTGATGTCATCTATGAAAATGGACATGTTTCTGCCGTGCTGCTGAAGGATGGCCAGCAAATTTCAGCTAGTTCAATTGTTATTGCTGTGGGTGGAAAATCGGTGCCCCACACAGGATCTACGGGTGACGGTTATGCTTGGGCTGAAAAAGCAGGACATACCATAACAGAATTGTTCCCTACTGAAGTACCCGTTACGTCAAACGAACCTTTTATTAAAAATAAAACCCTTCAAGGATTATCACTTAGGGATATTAATCTTAGTGTATTAAACCCAAAGGGGAAACCATTGATTTCGCATCGGATGGATATGCTGTTTACCCATTTTGGAGTCAGCGGCCCAGCCGTACTAAGGTGCAGTCAATTTGTCGTTAAGGCATTGAAAAAATGGAATGTAAAAGAAGTGATGATGAGTCTTGATGCCCTTCCAGATAGAAAAGAGGAAGAAATCTTTCAAGAGATTATTAAGCTTGTAAAAGGTGAGCCTAAAAAGAGTATCAAAAATACGTTAAAGGGAATGGTTCCTGAACGGTATCTTTTATTTCTCTTAGAAAAATATGATATCGATCCTTCTGAACAAGGCGGCACCCTATCCAATGAAAAGATCCGTGCTTTTGCACAAGGGTGCAAACAATTTCAATTTAAAGTAAATGGTACCCTCCCTCTTGATAAAGCATTTGTGACAGGCGGTGGTGTAACCGTTAAAGAGATTGAGCCGAAAACCATGGGCTCCAAATTGATGGAGGGTCTATATTTTTGTGGCGAGGTCCTAGATATTCATGGTTACACAGGCGGATACAACATAACATCTGCCTTAGTAACAGGCAGGCTTGCTGGAACCAATGCAGCTTTATCTGCCAAAAAAAATCGGGCGTGAATTTATTCATCACGCCCGGTAAATAATCATTGCCGTAAAACAGTAAATCTGCTCCTCTTCTTCTTCCTCGGTCATTGCAGCTACATTATATTTAATATCGACTAAGCATTGATCATCTAATCCTTTTAAAAATCCATTCATTTCCTTTTCTAAATCTTTTTCATGCTCCCGGTCAAATAACTTTACTTGAATCACAAAACTCTCTCCCTTACTTTTTTCTACTATTATTCTCAATTTTTCTGAATTTTAAAAATAGACATATTTAAAAGTTAAGGTTTTTTTAAGTTTTAACTTGTAAACTCTTTTCTGAGGTCAAAATAGAAAGGAGTATCTTGGTGGATAAAAAACAAAAAATTTCATGGGGAGTCAGTTTTGGCAGCTTAGCGTTAGTTGCAGGAATGGTTTCCTATCTTGGTTTATCAAACGGCGGCAATTCGAACAGCCAAATGGCTTTTAATCAAAGACAACAGCCAGGTTCAAATACAAATACAAATCAAAATCACCAACAGGGAGAAAGCAACTCGGAGCAAAATCAGCAACAACAAGGTGGATTTAACACACAAGAAGATCAGCAATCAGGACAAGATACTAGCAATTCCTGGGGCGGGGATAGTACTTCAGAATTTGATCAAAATCAGCAAAACCCCGATGATAACACTGATAGCAGTGGACAAGGCTTTGATAATAGCAGTCAACAACAGGATCAATTCTTTAATGGCGGAGGACCCTCAGGGCATCATCATGGATTTGATACCACGACAGGTGGAACCTGATTTACAGCTACTAAACAAAAAAACCGATTCCCTAGCGGAATCGGTTATTCTGTGTATTCAGTTTCTCCTGTCCATGCAAGCATTCCACCGATCATATTGCGGACCTTATACCCGTGTTCTTGAAGATAATGACAGACATTTCCACTGCGGTGGCTTGAGCGGCAAATAAAAATATATTCCTTATCTTTATCAAAGTAGTCTAAGTTAGCAGGAATTTCGCCCATACGAATATGTTTGGCTCCCGGTATCATTCCGAATACAACTTCCTCATCTTCTCTTACATCTACCAGCTCAAGTTTTTCCCCTGCCTCCAGCTTTTTTTGTAATTCTTCCGGCGTAATGACTTTAATTTCTTCCATCCCATTCATCCTTTCAGAAAAACATCCTCCAAAGGTACAGGAGGATGTTCAATTTAGTAGTTTAATTAATTCGCCACGATATTTACCAATTTACCTGGCACAGTAATCACTTTGCGAACTGTCTTCCCTTCGATTTGTTCCTTCACTCGGTCATCATCCATTGCGATCCCTTCTAATGCCTCTTTTGTTGCATCCGTTGGAACCCTTAACTTCGTTTTTACTTTACCATTGACCTGGATAACAATCTCTACTTCATCATCTACTAATTTCGCTTCATCATACGCTGGCCATGCTTCATAAGCGATTGTACCACTATGTCCTAGCTTTTCCCATAGCTCTTCAACAATATGCGGACAAACTGGAGCAAGGAGTTTAACAAAGCCTTCAATATAATTCTTTGGAAGTACGGTTGCTTTATATGCTTCATTAATAAAGACCATCATTTGTGAAATGGCTGTATTAAATCGTAGTCCCTCATAATCCTCTGTCACTTTTTTTACAGTTTGATGATACACTTTTTCAAGATTTGATGCTTCTTCATTTGGCTGTATTTTCGGGCTCAATTCACCGTTTTCCTCTACCAATAAACGCCAAATCCGATCTAAAAAGCGGCGGGAACCATCCAAGCCATTTGTTGACCAAGCAATCGATGCATCAAGAGGTCCCATAAACATTTCATATAAACGAAGGGTATCGGCACCATGGCTGTCGATAATGTCATCAGGATTAACTACATTTCCTTTTGATTTACTCATCTTTTCATTGCCTTCACCTAAAATCATCCCTTGGTTGAATAGCTTTTGGAACGGTTCCTTTGTTGGGACTACACCGATATCGTATAAGAACTTATGCCAGAAACGTGCATATAGCAAGTGAAGCACGGCATGTTCGGCACCGCCAATGTATATATCAACTGGAAGCCAATGATTTAATTTTTCCTGTGATGCTAATTCTTGATTATTTTTTGGATCAATATAACGTAAATAGTACCAGCAGCTGCCTGCCCACTGCGGCATGGTATTCGTTTCACGGCGGCCTTTTTTACCCGTCTCAGGATCAACGACATTTACCCAGTCCTCAATATTCGCAAGCGGAGATTCACCTGTTCCAGATGGCTTGATATCGGTCGTTTTTGGTAAAGTCAATGGAAGCTGTTCTTCAGGAACGGCAGTCATTGTGCCATCTTCCCAATGAATAATAGGAATTGGCTCACCCCAATAACGCTGACGGCTGAATAACCAGTCGCGTAAACGATACGTTACCTTTTTCGTTCCAATACCCTTTTCTTCTAACCAGGCAATCATCTTGGTGATTGCTTCTTCTTTATTTAAGCCATTTAAAAATTCAGAGTTGATATGCTCACCGTCACCAGTGTAG
Source organism: Neobacillus cucumis (assembly GCF_002860255.1). Taxonomy (GTDB): domain Bacteria; phylum Bacillota; class Bacilli; order Bacillales; family Cytobacillaceae; genus Neobacillus; species Neobacillus cucumis_A. The sequence goes on along the minus strand of NZ_PGVE01000083.1, from coordinate 49,901 downwards.
GCTTCTTTCTCTACATCTCCGCCTGCCACTACTGGTTTAATTGGTAAGTTAAATTCTTTTGCGAATTCCCAGTCACGCTCATCATGGGCAGGGACGGCCATAATCGCTCCAGTTCCATAACTTACTAATACATAGTCCGCAATCCAGATTGGCATTTTTTCACCATTAGAAGGATTAATGGCATACGCACCGGTAAATACACCTGTTTTCTCTTTGGCTAAGTCAGTACGTTCTAAGTCGCTCTTCATTTTAACTTTCTCTAAGTAGGCATCAACGGCGGCACGCTGCTCATCTGTTGTAATTTTTTCAACAAAGGCATGCTCAGGTGCTAGCACGGCATATGTTGCACCGAATAATGTATCTGGACGTGTTGTGAACACTGTAAAAGTTTCTTCGTGCCCATCAATTTGGAAAGTAACCTCTGCTCCCTCGGAGCGTCCAATCCAGTTCCGCTGCATTTCTTTCAAGCTTTCCGGCCAATCTAACTCTTCTAAATCCTCAAGTAAACGGTCACCATAGGCTGTAATTTTTAACATCCATTGCTTCATCGGACGGCGCTCAACTGGATGTCCGCCGCGTTCACTTTTTCCGTCAATAACCTCTTCATTAGCTAAAACTGTTCCAAGTGCCGGACACCAGTTCACGGCAACTTCATCGATATAAGCAAGCCCTTTTTCCCAAAGCTTTAAGAAAATCCACTGCGTCCATTTGTAATAGTCTGGATCAGTGGTGTTTACTTCACGGTCCCAATCATAGGAAAAACCAAGTGCTTTAATTTGTCTGCGGAAAGTATTAATATTCTTTTCAGTAAATTCAGCAGGGTCGTTACCTGTATCTAATGCATACTGTTCTGCAGGTAATCCAAAGGCATCCCAGCCCATTGGATGAAGAACATTATATCCTTGCATCCTTTTTAAACGTGAAAGAATATCTGTAGCCGTATATCCTTCAGGGTGCCCAACATGAAGACCAGCCCCGGATGGATAGGGAAACATATCTAATGCATAGAATTTCCGTTTATCATATTCCTCGCTCGTTTTGAACGTTTTTTCTTCTTCCCATTTTTTTTGCCACTTCTTCTCGATCTGTTGATGATTAAAACTCATTTCGATGTTCCTCCTATTGAAAAATAAAAAACCCCTCATCCCGATAAGGGACGAGAGGATTGTATGTATCTTCCCGCGGTACCACCCACATTAGTGTCAAAACACTCGCTTCATTCATCCTTAACGCGGTAAACGTCAGACATTACTATACGTTCATGTCTGCAACTCAAAGGCGAGTTCGTGATGTACCCGGTTGACTTCCACCAGCCGTCAACTCTCTAGTCTTTCGAGTAAAAATCACTACTACTCCTAATCACAGTTTTTTAATATAGAGTATTACGGTTATTGTATTAAATTTTCTGTGACTATGCAAGCAAACAATTGCCTAAATTCAGGATGGACATGAGCGTGTGATTTTAAACGTTATAGAAATGAAAAAGCAGTTGACGATTATAGTCAACTGCTCGAAATTCTAAGCTACCTTTGAACCAAATTGGAAACGCGGGGAATTCCACATCGTTGTCCATTTCTTAATAGCTGTGACCAGAATAATAATTCCCAGTACTAGCATGATAATCGATAAGACACCATTTAATACGCTGTACCCTGCTGCAGCAGGATTTAAATAGACGTTTTTGACCATCCAATAGCCTGCGTAGTTAACAGTGACAAACAAATAGGCAAGCGGCACTAAACAGGTTAGCATGTATCTGCGTTTGTCGGCTATTTTTAAAATCACCGTTGCACCTACGATTAATCCAATCGATGCCATTAATTGATTGGATACTCCAAATAAAGCCCAAACCGAACCAATATCACCCGAGAAGAGAAGGTATCCCCAAATAAAGCAAGCTAAAGCACTTGCAAAAATAGAGCCAGGCAGCCAATCTGTTTTTTTCAAAGGTTTATAGAATTCTCCAAAGAAATCTTGAATTAAATAACGGGCTACACGGGTTCCAGAATCAATCGCGGTTAAAATAAAGACAGCCTCAAACATGATGACAAACTGGAAAAAGTAGGATGATAATTTAGCAAACCAAGGAATCGAAGTAAAGACATAGGTCATCCCAACAGCTAATGTAACGGCACCGCCTGTTCTTCCTTCTAAGTCAATACCAATCTCTTTTGCCAGCTTTGGTAATTGATCAACATGCATTCCTAACGTTTTAAATACTTCTGGAGTTGAATTGATGGCAAAATAATCAGCAGGCTGAAGTGCTGTTGCTGCAATTAATGCCATAATCCCTACAACACACTCAACTAACATAGCACCAAAGCCAACCACCTTGATATCTGACCAACGATTGAGCATTTTTGGTGTCGTACCTGATCCAACAAAGGCATGGAAACCAGAAATGGCTCCACAGGCAATGGTAATGGAGATAAATGGCCAAACTGGACCAGCAATAACAGGACCGCCGCCTTGTGTAAATTTTGTAAGTGCAGGCATTTGAATAGTTGGATTAATGATAAATACTCCAATAATAAGTGCAATAAATACACCAATCTTCATAAAACTGCTTAAATAATCCCTTGGTGCAAGCAGAAGCCATACCGGTAAGGCTGCCGCAAAGAAAGCATAAATTGGCAGAATAATAGCTAATGTTTTTGTATCTAAGGTGAGCCAATCTCCTAACTTAGTATCTTGAATCATTGGACCAACAAATACTCCAACCATTACAAGAATAAATCCAATAGTAGTAGTGACTTTTAGATTGCCTGTTTTTTTATAAAAAATCCCTACACCCATTGCTATTGGGATGGTGATTCCTACTGAGAAGGTTCCCCAAGGATTATTTTCAAGGGCATGAAGGACAACCATGGAAAGTCCGGCCATGGTAATCGTGATAATGAATAACATAGCAAGTCCAGTACAAAAACCTGCAACAGGACCTAATTCTTCTTTTGCTACTTCAGATAACGATTTCCCCTTTTTGCGCATGGAAGCATATAAAACAACCGCATCATGCACAGCACCACCGATGACCGCACCAATTAACAGCCAAAGTAAACTTGGCAAATAACCAAATTGGGCTGCCAAGATTGGTCCTACAAGTGGACCGGCCGCAGCGATTGCCGCAAAATGGTGGCCGAACGTCACCCATTTATTCGTTGGTACATAATCCTTTCCATCATTTAATTCATGAGCCGGTGTCGGCTTGGAATCATCTAACTTTAAAACCTTTGCAGCCATAAACGTCCCATATAAACGGTAAGCAATCATTAAAATACAAATGGAGCCAATGACAACTGAAACCGCATTCATTTTCTTCCATCCTCCCTACAACAAATTAACTATCTTTATCATATTAAATGAAAACGATAACATGTCTTTTTCAAGATAAATTGCTGTAATTTGAAGCTGAAAGACAGGAAATCTTCATTGAAATACAAAAAACAGCTGTTAAAATCCTAGCAGCTGTTTCAGTTCCTTTGTATAGGTTCTGCTGACAGGAACCTTCTCCCCTGATTTCATAATTAAATTGTAGGTGGAATTAAACCACGGTTCTATCTCTAAAATGGCGTCAATATTTACTAAATAAGCGCGATGGACACGAATGATGGCCCCGTTAAGCAATTTTCGTTCAAATGTGACCAGTGGTTCATTGACCCATAGCTTTTGTTTATCTGTAGCAACAACCGTTTTTCCATCCTGTGTCCCAACATAAAGGATGTCGGCTATATTAAGCAGCACGATTTTTTCATCAATCGAAACGGCTAGCTTTTCCGAACGTTCATTTTGGAAAGTTTGCTGTTTAGCAGATAGTGAGATGTTCTGCTCTTGATTACCAGCCAGCTTATAAAGTTTATCGATCGTGTTCTGAATTCTTTTTTCATCGATTGGTTTTAATAGATAATCCACTGCATTAAGTTCAAAAGCTTTAAGCGCATATTCATCAAATGCCGTAGCAAACACAATCAAAGGCGGATAGTCTAACTGATTTAGTTTACTGGCTATCTCAATCCCACTTTCCTCTTCAAGCTGAATATCTAAAAAAATGACATCAATCTCCAGAGTTCGCAAGCCTTCCATGGCAGCCTCGACACTATCCGCTTCACCTGCTATCTCTACCTGCTTACTTCGTTTGAGCAAATAGGAAAGCTCATCTCTTGCAAGCGGCTCATCATCCACGATAAATGCTTTTAACACTTTCTTCCCCCCATGTTTGTCCGGTCAACGGCAATTTAATTACAACGCTTGTCCCCTTATCTACTATACTATTAATCTGAAATGAAGCATGAGACCCATAAATTTCTTCAATTCTCTTCTTAATATTCCAAAGAGCTGTACCTGTCCCATCCGCCGATTGCACCGTCTGATTTCCAAGGATTTCGAGTTTTTCCAGAGGAACTCCCTTTCCATTATCCTCTGTAATCAATATCATTCCTCCTTCATCTTGGAATGCACGTACAAGAACGGTTCCGGTTTGTGCTTTTGAAAAGGCATAACGAATAGCATTCTCTACCAACGGCTGCAAGGTAAACGGTGGTATTAATACCTCTTCCAATGAAGGATCTATTTCAAATTTCACTTCATAGCGGCCAGGGAATCTTGCTTGTTCAATCGACAGATAGGCCTCTACATGCTCGAGCTCTTTTTCAAGTGGTATTAACATTTGACGGGCCCCTTGAAGATTACTTCGAAAGAAGACACTTAATTGAATTAACAGCTTTCTAGCTTGGTCTGCATCTTTTCGGACTAAGCTTGAAATCGTATTAATGGCATTAAATAAAAAATGCGGGTGCACCTGGGCCTGTAAGGCTTTGATTTCAGCGTCTTTTAATAACCGTCTTTGACGTTCCAATTCTGCCATTTCAAGCTGGCCGGAGAATAATTTTCCTAATCCTTCTGCAAGCTCCTGCTCAACACGATCCAGTTTGCTAGAATGAGTAAAATAGAGCTTAAGTGTTCCTACCGTTTTATTATAAACCTTAAGAGGTAAAACAATAGCTGCCTCTAGCGGGCAATTTGAGTTAAAGCATCGAATTTCTGCAGCTGATTTCGCAATAATAATTTTCCCTCTATCCAAAACCTTTTTGGTTAATTCGGTAGCCATCGTTCCAGACGGAAGATGATGATCGCACCCGGCTCCAACATGAGCTAATACTTGCTGCTGATTTGTGATGGCGATGGCATCTGCCCCCGTCCATTTCAAAATAATCTCAGCTGCTTTGGTACAGGAATCCATATTTAAGCCCTTCCGAAAAAATGGCAGTGTTTGATTAGCAATATATAGTGCTTTATGTGTCTGCAATGCTCTTGTTCGTTCCTGCTCTTTAAATATATCCTGGATAATTAGTAAAAATAAAAGTGTCCCCAGTCCATTAATCGCAATCATCGGAAAGGCAATAAGTTTTACAAGATTAAGTGCTTCATCAAAGGGCTTTGCAAGTATTAGAATAATCCCCATCTGGAGACATTCCATCAAAATTCCCATTATGACTGCTTTTGATGTGGAACCACTTTCCTGTATTTTAAAACGCTTACTTAAAAAACCTGTAACGACTCCCGCAAAAATGGTGGACACAGCACATGCAATGGCCGTGAACCCCCCTAGCGATAATCGGTGTAATCCTGCAATTAAGCCTACTCCTATTCCAATCATGGGCCCGCCAAGCAAGCCCCCTATCACGACACCCATAATTCTTGTATTCGCGATTGCGCCAGTAGAGTCCACATCTGTCAGCCAGTCTTGCGACGTAACCATCCCATGACCTATTTCAACACCTGTGTAATTGCTGATAATTCCAAAGGCACCAAAAATAGCAATGATGGTTACCTTTGCTGCTATCCCCCGCTCATTATGGATGACCTGCCGGAATGATTTCATCCTTGATAAAATAAAAGCCACAATGATTAATATACCGACCCGTTCAAGCATAAGAGGCAATAACGCAAACATCTCATCACCCACTTTCATCCTTCTTTTGTAAACCCCGTTACTGTATTTAGCTACTATTCGCCAAAATTTAATATATCTTAATAGTAGATTGTTTCATAGCAAAAAACCACAGTTATCTGCAACTGTGGTCCTTTCTTTATATCGTTTTCGCCGTGACATTCTCTTTCAGTTTCAAACGACGGTCATAGACTAATGTCGTTCCGATTGCGGTTATGAATAGACAGACTAATACCGTAAATAAAGTCGACATATTATAGTGATCCACTAGTATTCCGCCAAGCACTGGACCAATCATTCTTCCACCTGTGGCCGTACTGTTCACGATCCCTTGATAAAAACCTTCCCTCCCTTTCGGTGCCAAAGCAAAAGCAACCGTTGGAACGGCCGGCCAAATGAACATTTCACCAATGGTTAAAATGATCATCGCTGCTAAAAAGCCTGTAAAATCTCCAGCTTTCCCTGCTACAAAAAAGGAAATTATAAAGATTCCAATCCCTATCAGGATTTGCTTTTTTAATGATGATTGAAGATGCTTTAAGATGCCGTTTAACAGCGGCTGCCCCAGTACAATAATGGCACCATTAATGGTCCATAACAAACTATATTGGGTTAATGTGATATTAATTTCCTGTGTATAAGAGGCAATGGTCGTTGTCCATTGGCTATAGGCAACCCAGCACAGCAAATAACCTAAACAAAGGATCAATAAAGCCTGCAGATTCATTCTGTTAACAGCCTTCACATTTACTTCCCTATGTTTTTGTTTAGCAGGGTCTACCGAAATTCCTTTATACCCAAAGACAGCAATCAATAAAAAGATGACATACATGATGGTATTGGCCAGGAAAATGAGTTGAAAGGAATAAGCAGCGACAATCCCCCCAAGCGATGCCCCGATGGCCACTCCTAGATTTTGTGCAACATACAGCGCATTAAAGGATTTACGGCCTCCTCCTTTCCAAACGGAACCGGCCATCGCATACATGGAAGGAAAAATAATACCAGTCCCGAAGCCCACTATGGTTAAGAAAACAACATATTCTGGCCAGTTATGCCAGATGGATAAGCCTATGAGAGCTAATAAAGAAATCCCGATTCCCAGTAGGATCGATTTATATCCGCCAATCTTATCAAACAAATGTCCGCCATAAAGATTTCCGATCACATTTGCCCCTGAGTTAAGCATAAGTACAATACCTGCTATAGATAAAGACTTACCTAAGGTATCGTGAATATAGATTGTATTTAAAGGCCATAAAAAAGAAGAGCCTATTACATTCACAGCCATCCCAATAATCAAAAGCCATAAGGCTCGCGGCATGAAAAACGCCCCTTTACAAAAAACTTTCGTTTACCAAAAAGTTCATTCTAGTCCATTATCAAGTGATGTGCAATCTTTTTTGTTTACCAGTTAATTTAGTTGAAAATTCTGCTTATATCCCTTGAAAGCTTATAGATTTTCGTACTAAGACAGAAAGGACTTGATCTTATCCCCTGAAACTAATTGGATTCTTCTGCTTCGACAGATAAGGGACTCTCTTATTTCCTCAAGCTAGATGAATTCTCCTGGCTTCGATAGATAAGCTCCCTCCTCCCTCTTATACAAAAGCGAAACAAATAAAAGACCTCTCAGCAAAGTGAGAGATCTTTTTTTATTTATGAAGATTGTTCTTTCTCCTGATGCATTTTGGATTTAACAGGCTGTCCACCCGTTTTCTCATATTTCTTTTTTGCTTCTTTTATCAAGTCTCGATCCTGACCAAGTTCAAGGTCCTGATTATTAACCCCATTACGAGTTTTTTGTTCCGGATTATTATTCTTCGAACGTTTTTTCAAAAAATTCCCCTCCTATTAATGCGCCTCAATAATCATGGAATTCTGAAGCTGCTGTACCTGGAGTCTCATTCTATGGAGTTGTTCCCGCTGTTGCGAGTTTGCACTATGGGCCATCTTACAAATATCCTGATAAGTTTGCTCAAGCTGTTGCAGTGCATTTGTATAATCATCATCATTATAATGCTCTTGAAGGCTGCTATGCTTGTATTGCTCCTCCGCATAGCGGATTGAGTCCTCCACTTGCTGCATTAAATTATCCATTGAGTCGCGAGTAGCCATCTAAGAACCCCCCTCATGTTATGAAGCACATGCTTCTTTTATATTTTGTTCTCCATTCGTTTTCCTATAACTCCGGACCGATGGATAATTATTACCAGCCATGCTTGTAACAAATGTAATTGGATATAGATTTACTTCATGATAAAATGGTGCTTATGCAATCTTCATTATATAAAGGAGGTTTGACTTTATGCTTCAGACAAAACCTTTTCCATATGCAACAGACGATAAACGATACCACACTTGGAATTATCACCTTAGAAACCATTTTGGCCATAAGGTATTTAAAGTGGCTTTGGATGGCGGATTTGATTGCCCGAACCGCGACGGTACGGTCGCACATGGCGGCTGCACGTTTTGCAGTGCCGCGGGTTCAGGAGATTTCGCAGGCAACCGAGTGGAAACATTAGAAACACAATTTAATGAAATTAAACAAAAAATGCATACGAAGTGGAAAGATGGCAAATATATGGCCTATTTTCAGGCGTTTACAAATACTCATGCACCAGTTGAAGTGCTTAGAGAAAAATATGAAACGGTACTTAAACAACGCGATGTAGTCGGATTATCCATTGCTACACGTCCAGATTGTCTGCCAGATGACGTAGTGGAATACTTAGCTGAATTGAATGAACGCACATATTTATGGGTGGAGCTTGGACTGCAGACTGTTCATGAGGAAACGGCTGTACTTATTAACCGTGCCCATGATTTTAAATGTTATATCGATGGAGTAAACAAATTACGAAAACACGGGATTCGTATATGTTCCCACATCATTAACGGGCTGCCACTTGAATCATATGACATGATGATGGAAACCGCACGTGAGGTCGCCAAATTAGATGTTCAAGGGATTAAGATTCATTTACTGCATTTATTAAAAGGCACTCCAATGGTAAAACAATATGAAAAGGGAATGCTTGAATTCCTTACAAAAGAGGATTATGTAAATTTAGTATGCGACCAATTAGAAATTTTACCACCAGAGATGATTATTCACCGAATTACGGGAGATGGTCCAATCGATTTAATGGTTGGTCCTATGTGGAGCGTAAATAAATGGGAAGTGCTAAATTCCATCGATGCTGAATTAAAACGGAGAAATAGCTGGCAGGGAAAATTTCATAATGAAATGGCGGGGGATTTATCATGAAAATGGAACGAATTCTGCCGTTTGCAAAAAGTTTACTTAAAAACTCTGTCACCCATGGTGATTTTGTGGTGGATGCCACTTTAGGGAATGGTCATGATACTGTTTTTTTAGCAAACTTAGTCGGGGAACATGGAAAAGTTTACGGATTTGATGTACAGAAAGAAGCCATTGAGGCAACAAAGAATCGTTTATCCGAACAGAACCTGACAGACAGAGTAACTATTTTTCATGAGGGTCACGAACAGATTTTTGAAAAAATCCCTGTTGAAATGCATGGAAAAATTACAGGAGCCATTTTTAATCTAGGCTACTTGCCGGGCGGGGACAAAACTATTGTAACCCATTCTAAAACTACAATAGCTGCCATTGAACAATTATTAGCGATAATGGCTTCTGAAGGAATTATCATCCTGGTTATTTATCATGGTCATGAACAGGGTGCTGTTGAACGTGATGCTTTACTGGACTATTGCCAAAAGCTCGATCAGAAAACAGCCCATGTTCTTCAGTATCAATTTATAAACCAACAAAATAACCCGCCATTTATTATTGCGATTGAAAAAAGGTAAAAACCAGGCCAAGCCTGGTTTTTACTTTGTTATTGATCTTGTAATAAAGGCAGGAACAGATTTTTGCAGTGATCGATAAGCAAGTCCATTAAAATAAAAGAAATAACTAATCCATCCACCTGATTTTATAATCCCTCTTGCCAGTTTTCTTACATTTTTTTGCTTGCGAACTTTCGCATCTGATAAATAAATTCCTAGTAAACCACGGTTAATAAGTTGATGAAATCTTTTATGTGGCAGAAATTCTGTATGTCGGTCTGCTTCACTGACGAAATGCTTTAAGCGATTAAAAAGTGTTTCTTCACTTTTATAATATGCACAGAAATTCAAGTCACCGCCAATAATATCTTCTTCTTGATCAATAAAATAATCTAAAAGAATATGTAGGCCCTGTATATAAGGAAAATAGCCCTTACGTATATTTCTCGCATCCTCTAGTTGAAAGTCCTCGCGCATCGCATATGAAACTAAACAAAAAATCCCTAGTGTCGATCCAGAACAGGCTGAGAATTCATACCATTCCATTTCAGGAAGCTTGTCTTGGTAATGGGTAAACCAATTTTTCAAGCGCGGTACCCTCTCCTCCTTCACTACATGTTTGTGGATTTGCAAATCACAGTAATAACGGCAAAGTTCTTGAAGATAATCCTTGATCAGATGATAGCTATCTAAATCCCTTAATACCGAGCGGCAAGTTTCGGATAAATCATGTAAATACCCGTTATCTTCCTGGTCATCACGAAGCCGGTAATAATTTTTCCCCTCCACATGAAGTTTGAGTGCATCTGACATCGATTCATGAAGTGCGGCAAAATCGGCAGGATCCAGTGAGGTGCTTCGATCACAAAGATTATCTAAGTAATCACTGATGGTTTGATAAGCAACGATAAATTTAATTGCTTTTTTATAGTCCTTTCTTGCTGTGAGCGCGAGTATAGCCCCGCCTTCACAATGGAAGGTTTTATGTTCGATACTAGCAAGAGCCTGATTTCTTAACTCTTGATTTGGTATTTTTTCAGCCCGGCTTCTCCAATAAGCCAATTCTTGATGGACTGCAGGAAGTATTTTGCGATAAACCCTCGTCATAAGGGTGATTGGCATCATGGATAACATCTACCTTTCTATACAATATAACCAATTGCTTTTAATTGACTAAAAACAAAATCCTTAGCATATTCAAACACTTCTTCCCGTTCAGGTTCATTAAAAATCTCATGGTAGCATTTAGGCCATTCCTTAAACCTTTTCTCAGATAACGGGACATGGTTGAACCATTCTTTCACGGTACCTTTATTAACAATTTTATCATCCCCGCCCTGCATTACAAGCATTGGGAGGTCCTGTGTGTCTTCCAAATTTTCAAAAGCTTCTTTAATTGCTCCCACAAGTTCGCGATACCAGCGAATGGAAACTTTAGTGATATAAAGTGTATCATTAGAGTCTGCTTCACGTACATCTTCATTTCTTGTAGCCATTTGCACTGTTAAACCTGAATTCATTCTTAGCGAAGGATAAACAAGATTAATGATATGGGAGATGGCATTCAAAAACTTAGACGGCGGTTGAACCAAGCCTAAACATGGAGAAGACAGGATGACTCCGGCAACATTAAGCTGCTCTTCCTGCAGCAATCGAATGGTAATTAATCCTCCCATACTATGGCCTAATAAAAACACAGGAAGGTTATACTGATAGGCTGCCTGTACCCAGTCCTTTACCTCAATGATATATTCATCAAAGGAGTCTATATGGCCTCTACGGGATCTTGTCGTCATCCCTTGCCCCGGCAGGTCACCCATAATCACATGGAAACCCGCTAAACGCCACATTTGAATCAGCCAGCCGTATCTGCCATGATGTTCCATAGCACCATGCACCAAAACAATCACAGCTTTTGCCTCTCCTTCAGCTTCCCATTTCCACATAAATCGTCCCCCTAAAAAATATACTAGTGGTTAATAACTTGTATATAATTCTAATTTCTCATATTAGATTTTATTTTTTGAAAACCTCTTAGTATTTTCGCTAAAATATACTTATCATGTATAAAGGAGCGAACCCATTTGATATACCCTTATAAAGATAAATATCCGCTAATTGCTGAGTCTGCTTTTATTGCCGATTATGTAACTATAACTGGTGATGTGGAAATTGGCGAGCAATCCAGTGTCTGGTTTAATTCCGTTATTCGAGGCGATGTAGCACCAACAAAAATAGGTAATAAGGTTAATATCCAGGATAACTCTATCTTACACCAAAGTCCTAATAACCCGCTAATTTTAGAAGATGAAGTTACCATTGGACACCAGGTCATTCTTCATAGCTGTATTGTAAGGAAAAGAGCATTGGTCGGCATGGGCTCGATTATACTCGATCAAGCTGAAATCGGGGAAGGTGCTTTTATCGGTGCTGGAAGCTTAGTACCGCAAGGAAAAAAAATCCCCCCTAATACTTTAGCATTCGGCAGACCCGCAAAAGTTATTAGAGAATTAACTCCAGAAGACAAAAAAGAAATGGAGCGTATCTATACAGAATATGCTGAGAAAGGGCAATATTATAAGTCGCTTCAATCATAAAAAAATGCACCACTTGGGTGCTCAGGCTGTCGAAAAACTCTCGATAGCCTTTAATTTTATTTATACACTTTAACAGTTCACCGCATTAATTTGTTATAATATTATTAGTTTAGGCTTTGGAACATGTCTGTTGATTGGCGCTCCAGACACTTCGCTTTCCGCGGGCGTGCCGGGGAGCCTCCTCGGCGCTGAAGCGCCTGTGGGGTCTCCCCAGCCCCGTACTCCCGCAGGAGTCTTCGTGCCTTCCACCCAATCAACAGAGTGTTTTTCAATAAGGTTCTATACTGAACTAATACATAATAAAAAGTGGTGCAATCCATGTTGAAGCCAATAGAATCTAGCCAAAATGAATATGAATTGTGTCTATTGATGAATTAGTTCCTGACGACCACCTTCTCCGTCTGATCGATAAATTTATTGATTTTTCGTTCCTTCTTGAAGAGGTTCGTCCTTTTTATGCGATGACAATGGATGCTTTATAAATTTTAGAAAGAAAAAAATTGAGCGAAGCTTCGCAGACCAAAAGAGCTGCACGGGCTTCGCTACTGCCGGTTACGGGATTGAAGAATGCAAGTGAACAGGCTCTTCTAACTGCAGCCAGCCATAATATAAAAAAGATTGCAACACACTTGGCAAGGTTAGAAATAGTGTGTTGCAATACTTTAAGTTGATTTGCATCCCTGTTGATTGGAGCGGAGGGCACTCGACTCCTGCGGGATAGAGAGGTCACTGGAGACCCCGCAGGCGCCAAGCGCCGAGGAGGCTCCAGGACCTCCCCGCGGAAAGCGAGTGCCCGAGCGGAAATCAACAGGCCTATTTGCATGGACAATTTATAAATTCTGACAACATTAAAAATTGCCGAGAAAAATACACTTTTCTCGACAATCTGAGCACCACTTGGGTGCTTTTTTTAATTAATGCTTCAATGACTGCAATTCTTTTTGCAACGCATAGTCACGTTGAAAAGAGTAAACATTCTCTACATATACTTGATGCCAAACCATAAACATTAGAACTGTCCAAATCTTACGGCTATTATCCGCTTTTCCTTGGCAATGGTCTTCGAGCAAGCCCAAGACATATGATTTATTAATTAGATGATCTGTATTGCTCTCGCGAATAATCTTTTTAGCCCATTCATTCATTTCATTCTTTAACCAATGACGAATTGGTACAGGGAATCCTAACTTCTTACGGTTAAGCACATGCTCAGGCACAACTCCTTCAGCCGCTTTCCTAAGAATATATTTTGTTGTCCCATTAGCTGTTTTTAAGCTGGTTGGAATTTTCGATGCTACTTCAAAGACTTCTTTATCAAGGAACGGTACCCTTAGCTCGAGTGAATGAGCCATAGTCATCTTATCGGCTTTAAGTAAGATATCCCCACGCATCCAAGTATGGATATCAATATACTGCATCCGGTCAACTGGATCGTATCCCCTAGATTCTTGATAAAGTGGCTTTGTGACATCCGTATACATTAAACCTTCTCGGTAGACATTTAATAAATCTCGTTTTTCTTCTTCGGTGAACATTTTAGCATTACCGATATAGCGCTCTTCCATTGGTGTAACGCCGCGTTCAATAAAGCTTTTGCCTTTCATTCCTTCCGGCATTATACCAGCAATTCCTCTTAATAAAACTTTCCCAACTCTTGGTATTTTATTAAATACTTCTAGTGATTGAGGCTCACGATAAATATTATAACCGCCAAATAATTCATCCGCACCTTCACCCGAAAGAACAACTGTAACATGTTTACGGGCTTCCCTCGCAACAAAATAAAGAGGAACGCAGGCCGGATCAGCAAGCGGATCATCCATATGCCACATAATTTTTGGCACTTCATTCATATATTCTTCTGGTGAAATGACATAACTGATATTTTCAACCCCAAGCTTTTCAGCTGTTTCTTTTGCTACATCAATTTCACTGAAACCGTTGTGTTCAAAGCCAACAGAGAATGTCTTTATAGAAGGATGAAATTCTTTTGCAATCGAAGCAATAATGGAAGAATCAATTCCACCAGATAAGAATGAACCAACTGGAACGTCACTACGCATATGTTTTTCGACTGAATCAAATAAAACATCCCGAATTTCCTTCGTATAATCTGCCTCCGCTTTTTGAACAGGCTTAAAGTGGGCCTTCCAGTATTTCTTCATCTCCATTGGTGAACCAATTTTTTTGGTAAAATAATGTCCAGGCTCTAGCTTTTTAATTCCCTCGGATAACGTGTCAGGCTCAGGAACAAACTGATAAGTCAAGTAATGCTGCAGGGCATCATAATTGATTACATCATTTTCTAATGCCAGCAAAATGCTTTTTTTCTCAGAAGCAAAAAAGGTTCTTTCCCCATCTTCCAGATAAAAGAAAGGTTTAATTCCAAATGGATCACGCGCTCCATAAAGGGATTGTTCCTGTTTATCCCAAATGACGAAGGCGAACATTCCACGCAGCTTTTCTACCGCCTTTTCTTTTAAATGGCTGTATAAAGCAATGATTACTTCAGTATCCGAACTTGTGGCAAATGAAAGTCCTTCTTTTAATAATTCTTCACGCAGTTCAACATAGTTATAAATTTCACCATTAAAAATAATCCAGTAACGTTCGTTTTCATACGTAAGCGGCTGATGACCACTCTCGATATCAATAATACTCAAACGACGGAAGCCAAATTGGATATGGTCATCATAATAAAAACCATCATCATCCGGCCCGCGATGGGTAATTAGATCATTCATATTTTTAAATAGTTGTTTTTGTTCATCACTATAGTTTTGTGTTTTGTCGTGTACACAACCGATAAAACCACACATTATGTACCTCACCTACTCCAATTCATATTAAACGTCTTCTTAAAAACATCTCTCTTATACTACCACTATTACAAAAAAAATGGCACTGTGAACATTAGGAAAATTTAAAAGTAATGCTTTTGTAACCATCAAAGTTTATCACTTTTAGGCTTTATCACCAAGTTATCCATCATTTTTCACTTCTTTTTACCTACATAAACATCATTTTATGAATGTATACTACTTTAACTGACGGAAAATAAGAAAGGGAGTTACATCCATATGCAACTCCCTTTATACTATAGATTTGCTTGCTGTCGTAATACTTCCGCTTTGTCCGTACGTTCCCAAGGAAGATCAACATCTGTACGCCCAAAATGACCGTAAGCAGCAGTTTTCTTGTAGATTGGACGGCGAAGATCAAGCATTTTAATGATACCAGCAGGGCGTAAATCAAAGTTTTGCTCTACTAAACCTACTAAAGTATCTTCATTGACTTTGCCCGTTCCAAAGGTATCAACTGAGATAGAAACTGGTCTTGCAACCCCGATTGCATAAGCAAGCTGAACTTCAACCTTTTCTGCCAAACCTGCAGCAACAATATTTTTTGCCACATAACGAGCAGCATAGGCAGCTGAACGGTCAACCTTTGTTGGATCTTTACCGGAGAAAGCCCCTCCGCCATGGCGAGCATAACCGCCATACGTATCAACAATGATTTTACGTCCTGTTAAACCTGCATCCCCTTGTGGTCCGCCGATGACGAAACGGCCTGTTGGGTTAATAAAATATTTTGTATTGTCATCAATCAATTCCTTTGGTACCACAGGATTAATAACATATTCCTTAATATTTCGCTGGATTTGCTCTAATGTAATCTCGGGGTGATGCTGTGTCGAAATAACTATGGTATCAATTCGAACAGGCTTATCATTTTCATCGTATTCAACGGTTACTTGTGTTTTTCCATCCGGACGCAGATAAGGAAGAATATCCTCTTTCCGTACTTCAGTTAAACGGCGTGCAAGTTTATGGGCAAGTGAAATAGGGAGCGGCATAAGCTCTTTTGTTTCATTACAAGCAAAGCCAAACATTAAACCTTGGTCCCCTGCACCAATCGCTTCAATTTGCTCATCCGACATTTGACCTTCACGAGCTTCAAGGGCTTGGTCAACACCCATCGCAATATCAGGAGATTGTTCATCAATCGAAGTTAATACCGCACAGGTTTCGGAGTCAAAACCATACTTTGCACGATTATAACCGATACTTTTAATCGTTTCCCGTACGATCTTAGGAATATCTACATAAGTAGATGTAGTGATTTCTCCTGCTACAAGAACTAAGCCTGTTGTTACCGAAGTTTCAGCGGCAACACGAGCATTAGCATCTTTTGCTAAAATTGCATCTAAAATGGAATCAGAAATTTGGTCACAAATCTTGTCAGGATGACCTTCAGTTACTGATTCAGAAGTAAACAAACGACGTTTTGTTGACATCTGAATTCCTCCTTATTTTGGAATAAAGTGAGGTTAGCTGTATGGGTTTATGTATACCTTGCCGTTTAACCTCAAGTTGATACGGAACTCATTCCCTTAGTAGTATGAAATAAACATGGGATTATTATTATAGAAATGTAAAAGTGCCATGGTGCTTGGACCAGACTGATTTTTAAAATTTCTTATAATCCTTTTAAAGTTTATACGATGGAATAAAAAGTACAATTATGTAGTTAGCACTTTAAAAACAAAAAAACCTTTCCATCAAATGAGGAAAGGTTGATTGCAAAATTTTGCGTGCCTTTCACTCTTATCGTTCAAGGTCAAGCCTTGCTTCAGGTTTAGCACCTTTGCCCGAAATAGCAGGTTCCAAATGGATCTGTTTTTCGTTTGCAGGTTGCTGGGTTTCATAGGGCCTGTCCCTCCACCAGCTCGGGATAAGAGAGTATCCGTTCAAGGGTAAATCATAACCTACTCTTTCGATTAATGTCAATGAAAATTTATCAATTTTTTCCTAAAAAGAGTAAATTGTAACTTTTTATTTTTAATAAGATTATTAGAATTTGAAATAGGTCATTTCATTTATCTTTTTTCAGAAAAAAGGAATTAATATTCACAAAATTTTAATTATTAGTATAGACTATTAAAATAAATGTGTTATACTATTCAATAAATATAACATGGATAAAGGAAGGTTTCATTAAAATGAATTCTGTTCATATTCCAAATGAATTAAAACTTTTGTTACAAGAAAGTCAAGTTCAAGTTCAACTATCCGTCCCCCAATTAGTCGAGAAGGTACTGGAACGAAAGGAAGGAACTCTCACCTCTACAGGTGCAGTCTGTGTTACTACCGGCAAATATACCGGTCGTTCTCCACAGGATAAATTTATTGTTTTGGAAGAGTCTACAAAAAATAAAATTGCATGGGGTACTACAAATCAACCAATTTCAGAAGAAATCTTTACAGGTTTATATCATAAAGTACTTGATTACCTAAGAAGAAAAGACGAGTTTTTTGTATTCAAAGGTTTCGCCGGGGCGGACAAAAAGTCCCGCTTGCCTATTCAAGTAATAAATGAAATGGCCTGGCATAATCTTTTCGCTGAGCAGTTATTTATCCGCCCTACAGAAGAAGAATTATTAACCCATGAAGCTGGATTTACAGTGATTTCAGCTCCTAATTTTAAAGCCGACCCAGTGATCGATGGAACTAATTCTGAAACCTTTATTATCATCTCATTTGAACAGAGAATTGTTTTAATCGGTGGAACTGAGTATGCTGGGGAAATGAAAAAATCGATATTTTCTGTGATGAATTTCTTGCTTCCGGAGAATCATATTTTTTCGATGCATTGTTCGGCTAACGTAGGACTTGAGGGAGATGTTGCTTTATTCTTTGGATTGTCCGGCACTGGAAAAACTACTCTTTCAGCCGACCCAACTCGCCGTTTAATAGGGGACGATGAGCATGGCTGGTCATCTAATGGGGTGTTTAATATCGAAGGCGGCTGTTACGCAAAATGTATCAATCTTTCTCGTGAAAAAGAGCCGCAAATCTTTGATGCGATCCGCTTTGGTACCGTTCTTGAAAACGTTATCCTCAATTTAGAATCAAGAATTCCTGATTATGATGACGGCACATTAACGGAAAATACGAGAGCTGCCTACCCGATGGAGGCGATTGATAATATCGTCCAGCCTAGTATTGCCGGACACCCGAATACAATTGTCTTTCTAACAGCAGATGCCTTCGGAGTTTTACCGCCAATCGCCAAGCTTACAAAGGAACAAGCTATGTATCATTTCTTAAGCGGGTATACATCTAAGCTTGCCGGAACAGAACGAGGAGTAACCTCACCAGAAGCAACCTTCTCCACTTGCTTTGGTGCACCGTTCTTACCGCTTCCTGCAACTCGCTATGCAGAAATGCTGGGTGAAAAAATTCTCGAGCATAATGCAAATGTTTTTTTAGTGAATACAGGATGGACAGGCGGAGAATACGGAATTGGTAATAGAATGAAGTTATCTTATACAAGAGCCATGGTGCAAGCTGCCCTAGAGGGGGAACTGAACCATGTAGAGACCGTTACAGATAATATCTTTGGTCTAAATATTCCAATCCATGTTGCAGGTGTTCCAGATGAGGTTCTTCAGCCTAGTAAAACATGGCCAGATTCACAGGCCTATGAGAAAAAAGCAAAGGAATTAGCAGCAAAATTCCGCGAAAACTTTAAAAAGTTTTCTAGTGTTGCAGCAGATATCGAAGGAAAAGGCGGTCCAATTGCCTAATATTAAAGCCCATGTCCTTTTTGGATATGGGCTTTTTATCATTCAAAAAGATCAAGCAAGGAAACTCTCCCTGCTTAGTTCGTAGAATTTAATGATACTAATTGATAAGTTACTGTAGTGGTTTGTTTCTGCCATTCCACCTTTTTAATTAACGCAGTTCCACTTGAATCACAATCGATTGTTTTTTTAACTTCAATCGGAATTTCGATGGGATAAAGTCTATACCCTTCTTTCACTAGTTCAAAAAGATTCTCCTCTATCCTATGCTCCCTTCCCTTAGTCACTATCATTGTATTTAGTTCTAGAGGCATACCCATAACTATCCGCTCCTCCACTTATATTACCTTTATTTTATCATCTTTTGGGTTGATTTTTCATCCACTTTGCTAATTCATGAACGACTTTTCTATTTACCTCTGGGGGAAAATAGTGTGTAAACTCATCAAAGTACCAGCACTCTACCGATTTATCTAGCGATTTCAGCCTTCTTTCAAGACGATAGGCATGCTCCACTGTAACATTATGATCTCTTACACCATGAATGATAAGGACAGGGGCTTCCATTCGTTCTAGTTGATATAGTGCAGTTCTATCATTATATCTTTCCGGATATTTTTCAGGTGTTCCGCCAATCACTCTTTTCATCATTCTGCGCAAATCTTTTCGTTCTCTATATGTAAGAGACATGTCACTCACTCCACCCCATGTAACAACGGAGGCTGCTTCCGGAAATCGAATACCTGTCCATAAAGCCATAACACCGCCCCGCGAAAATCCAAAAATATGAATATCCCGAACTCGGGGCAAGGATTTTAACAGCTGAAAGGCTGCATATGCATCCTCCCTATCTTCCCCAGCGAAATCTTCATTTCCTTCTCCCCCTTGATTTCCCCTGTAAAACGGAGCAAACACAACAAAACCTTCAGAGGCAAACTGCGCAATTCTTGCAGGCCGGACTTTTCCGACATTTTTAATACCACCTCTTAAATACAGAAAACCGTCCATATTTTCTTTATCAATAGGTTCCGCCAGCATCCCTTTCACCTTTAATCCATTAGAGAGGTAAGTAATCACCTTTAGTTCAACATTTGGATTGGGAGAGGGAAAACGAATGCTATCTAAAATCCTGCCATTATTTATGTTCATCTGTCGCTCACCCTTTATGTAAATTTTTTAGATTAATTAAACTAGGCATTCACACATTTTTCACCCCTACATACGATATCTTAGGCAATTAGCCCAGATTTATGAAAAGAGTATTAAAGGAGGTCCTTATATGAAAAGATGGATGAAATTAAGTTTCTCCTTACTTCTCATTAGTGTTCTTATGATTTCACTTGCTGCATGTAATAACCATTCTCAAACAAAAAACAAAAAATTAGAAAAGGTACGGATTGCAGAAGTAACACGTTCCATTTTCTATGCGCCGCAATATGTAGCCCTTGCCAAAGGATTCTTCAAGGATGAAGGATTAGATATCACACTCACCACCACTCCCGGTGGAGATAAGACAATGACAACCTTACTTTCTGGAGGGGCAGACATTGCCCTGGTTGGCTCGGAAACATCCATCTATGTTTACGCTCAAGGATCTAATGATCCGGTCATCAATTTTGCCCAGCTCACCCAGACGGACGGAACGTTCCTAGTGGCTCGAGAAAAAATAGATAACTTTTCGTGGGATTTATTAAAAGGAAAGACATTCCTCGGTCAGCGTAAAGGCGGCATGCCACAAATGGTGGGTGAATTTGTTTTAAAGAAACATGGAATTGATCCACATAAGGACCTAAACCTAATTCAAAACGTCGATTATGCAAATATAGCCAATGCCTTCGCCTCTGGTACAGGTGATTATGTTCAATTATTTGAACCTACTGCAAGTATTTTTGAAAAAGAAGGCAAGGGTTACATTGTCGCCTCTTTCGGGAAAGAATCAGGCCACGTTCCATATACCACCTTTATGGCAAAAGAAAGCTATATGAAAGAAAATAAAGCAACGATTGAGAAATTCACAAGAGCAATTTATAAAGCACAGCAATGGGTTCAAACACACAGCGCGGAGGAAATTGCTAAGGCAGTCGAGCCGTACTTCCCAGATACAGATTTAGAGATAATGAAAACCGTTGTCGATCGTTATAAAAGTCAAGGCTCTTATGCAACAAATCCAGTTCTAGATGAGGAAGAGTGGAACAATCTGCAAAATATTATGAAAGAAGCAGGTGAACTTCCAAAAGAAGTGAATCATAAGACTCTTGTTAATACAGAAGTGGCTAAGGACGTTATGAAAAATTAATTTGGAAAGGGAGGCCGTTATTATGAGCTTCTTGAAGGTTCAAGATATTCAACACATCTATTTTACCAAAGCCTCTGCCACCACGGCCCTCTCCAATATTTCACTAACCGTTGAGGAGGGGGAGTTTGTCTCCTTCCTCGGCCCTAGTGGCTGTGGGAAGACTACCCTGCTCTCAATCATTTCCAGCTTACTAAAGCCAACTAAAGGGACTGTTCTTCTAGAAAACAAACCGGTTTCTACCTCTAAAAATGAGATTGGCTATATGCTGCAGCAGGATTATTTGTTTCCTTGGAAAACAATTGAAGAAAATATTTTGTTAGGTCTCAAATTGTCCAAACAGCTTAATGAAAATACAAAGTCAGCAGCACTCAACCTATTAAGCCAGATGGGATTAAAGGGTGTGGAAAAACACCTGCCAAAGCAGTTATCAGGCGGAATGAGACAACGGGCAGCCCTTGTAAGAACGCTGGCGACAGAGCCGAAGCTTCTGATGCTTGACGAGCCCTTTTCAGCACTCGATTATCAAACCAAACTAAAGCTTGAGGATTTGGTCTCACGAACTCTGGAAGTGTATGGAAAAACCGCTATACTTGTGACTCATGATATCGGTGAAGCTATAGCGATGAGTGATCGCATCTTTTTATTTTCTTCAAGGCCGGGAAAAATTTATAAAATATTTGAGATGCCGGAAGATTTGAAACAGCTTTCTCCTTTTGAAGCAAGAAACCATGAAGACTATCAAAGTATTTTCCAAACCATTTGGAAGGAGTTGGAGTCACTTGAACCAGCAAAAGAATAACGTTCCACTCCTCCATAAAAATTACCTAAGGTCATTAAAAATAGAAAAAAGATGGGTGCATTTTTATCAACTGATTATTTTTCTGATCATATTTTTGAGTTGGGAATTTTCTAGCCGGATGCAATGGATTGATCCACTCATTTTCAGTTCCCCTTCAAAAATTTGGGGCTTATTTTTAGAAAAACTTCAAGACGGCTCATTATTAACGAATTTAGGGGCCACGTTAATGGAAACGATGATTGGATTTATTGTGAGTACCATACTAGGTGTTATTCTCGCTGCGATTCTCTGGTGGTCCCCCATGATTTCTAAAATTCTAGACCCCTATCTTGTCATTTTTAATGCGATGCCAAAAGTAGCTTTAGGACCTGTAATCATTGTCGCCCTAAGTCCAGGTTATACCTCAATTATCGCAAATGGCGTTATAATTTCCGTTATTATCACTGCTATTGTTGTGTATACATCCTTCAAAGAAGTAGATCCAAATTATTTAAAGGTACTTCAAACCTTTGGAGCGACACGCACCCAATGCTTTAAGGAAGCTATTATTCCGGCAAGCTTTCCAGCCATTATCTCTACTTTAAAAGTTAATGTTGGGCTTTCATGGGTTGGAGTGATCGTGGGAGAGTTCCTTGTATCGACGAAAGGACTCGGATACTTGATTATTTATGGATTCCAAGTGTTTAATTTTACCCTTGTGTTTTTATCACTATTGGTTATTGCCGTATTTGCAACCGTTATGTATCAGCTTGTAGATTTTTTAGAGAAAAAATTGATCAAAGAATAGCAGGGGCTATAATCCTTCTGCTATTTTCTTTGGTTCTGAAGTCCATTAATATAGTTTATACATTCCTCCATTACCTTGTCTTTCATAATAAAGCTATATTCATCCGTAAAACGGAGCTGCAAAATATCGCCATCCACAGCAACCGGACCATTAGTTTCAAAGTAAGTCCCGGTATGCTCTAACCTTTCCAATTCCCCCCAAAAAACGGCTTTTACGAAAGGTCCTCTCACGATGTCATTTACTTTATATTCCGCGATGAAGTGAAGTTCACCAAGAATTCCACCTGTTTCCTCGAAAGTTTCCCTTCTCGCCGCTTCTTCAAGTGTTTCACCTGGTTCCACTTTCCCGCCTGGAAATTCCAGACCTCGAAGTTTATGTTTTGTTAAAAACCAGTGATTTTCAAATTGACAAATAACCAAAACATGCTTAGCCTTGATATGAAAGGCATTTTGGCGAAAAGCGAGTTCAATCTTATTTCCGTTGTAATCAAGAAACTGTTTCATCATCATCCGCCCCAAATTCTCTTTAATGATATAATTATATATAAAAAAGGAGAATCCTTAAACTTTAGATTCTCCTCAAAGTGATTATTGATTTTTAGGTAAGATGTTCATGCTTTCTATATGGTTTTTTGCTTCCTGGTCCCCCAGTTCATAGATCATACCATAAACCTGCTGAATCGTACTATCATAGTCGTCGTTCTCTCTGTCATAATGGTATTGAACAAAAGGGACATGGGCTCTAAAAAAGTTCTTCCACTCAGTGGAATAGTTTTGTTCAAACAGCTCTCTCAGCTGTGTAATTTCTTCATCCGTTGCGTTAATTTTAAAGCTCCAAGTGGAACTTGAAGCAGTACTGGCTATTTCACCAGTTCCAACATCTATATAGTAGGCTTTTTTCTGTTGATCCATTACTTCAACCCCTTTTACTGTTTAGTAATGTACAAATAGAGAAATTTTTATTCTTTGTCACATTTCGACTCATTTTTTCGAGGTGAATCCTATATAATAAACATACAACCAAGAAAACAGACTTTTCAGTCAATTCATTTTTTGAAAGGCAGGGATGATTTTATTCTTTTATGGGTATTCAATAAGTAAGTGAATTCACTTCTCGTCCTAAGGGAATATAAATTTATAAAGGAGGTGGAAAAATGAAATTAGTCGATGAATTATATGCGATGTACCGGAACAAGTTAACCGGTGATGAAGAGGATATCGATATGCTGACTTTTGCCTTTTTAGAAGAGATGTCTCATGAAGATTTGCTTGCATTAATTCAAGAGATGGATAAACAAGAACTATATGATTTAATGGGTCTTTATCTGATTGAAAGCTTAAAAGGAAAGTTTGCACAAGAAGAGTACGGACAGCATCGTACACATACTTATTATCCTAGGAATATACATTGAATTTTACATAACACCTGACACCCGGAAGCGGAAGCGCTTCCTTTTTTATATTTTTTTAAAAAATGCCCCTTTTTTCATGGTACAATGTTAAAAAAGGAGGAGTTAAAAACATGTATACGGTCTTAGTCGTTAGTATTATTATTGTTATTGTCGTTTTGCTGCTAGCAGTTACCACTACTTCTAGAGCTTATTCTTATAAACATACAGTTGATTCATTGGACAACAATCCCTATCTTGAAGAGGAAGAAAGACAGAAACAAGAAAATGAAAATAAGGCATAAAAAAATTCCTATTCTCAGTTGAATAGGAATTTTTTTAACTTAAGCAAAAACCTGCTTTAAATCTTCTTTACTATGTTCAAGCCAAAAGCGCATTAGTCGTTTGGCCCCTTCTAAATCATGGAGTTTCGCCTGGCCGCATTGTGTTTCATTTGCAGCAGGAATATCAACGATTTCAACGGCATCTTTCATGGTATCTTCTAGAAGGTCAATGATTTCCTCAACGGTTGGTTCACCGCTTACAACCAAATAATAACCGGTTTGACAGCCCATTGGCGAAATATCAATGATATCAAAATGGTCATACTTTTCGGAGTGCTTACGAATATTAAAGGCAAGTAAATGCTCCAATGTATGAATTGCATCAGGTTTCATTGCCTGTTTATTGGGCTGGCAAAAACGGATATCATATTTATTAACAACACCGTCACTGCCCACTTTGTGAACACCACAATGTCTCACATAGGGGGCTTTAACAGCATTATGATCTAATTCAAAGCTTTCTACTGAAGGCATGTTATTCACTCCTTTGTGTAATCTTTTATCATCATACTATAAAATCCAACTTAATACATCACCATTGTAAGATTTAACAACTTAGACGTTAATTACTAATTATGGTATGTTGTAAGTATCATTCCTGTATTAAAAAGGAGAAAAGTATGTTAAAAAAATTTTTTATTTTACTTATTCGTTTTTATCAAGTAGCGATTTCCCCAATCAAACCGCCTTCATGCCGTTTCTATCCCACATGTTCTCACTATGGACTAGAAGCGATACAACGCTTTGGGGCAATTAAAGGCGGCTGGCTGACTGTTAAACGGATAGCAAAATGCCATCCCTTTCATCGAGGAGGCGTTGATCCTGTTCCGGAAAAAAAACAGGATTAGTTCTTATAACCGTCTACGATTAAATCGAGCTTACCTGTCTTAGGATCAATAACCAAACCATGAACAGGGACTTCCTTCGGCATCAATGGATGATTTTTAATCATATCCACACTGTGCTTGACACTGTCGGTTACACTTTCAAAACCACGCAGCCACTGTTCAATATCGATTCCGGAATATGTAAGAGTTTTTAGCGTTTCTTCAGAAATCCCTCTTTCTTTCATACTCTCAATCACCGGTTCTGCCTTCATTCCGCTCATACCGCAATCGTAATGGGCTATAACCAAAACTTCTTGCGCTTTTAGTTGATATAAAGCAACTAAAATACTGCGCATGACACTTCCAAATGGATGTGATACTAGTGCCCCTGCATCCTTAATAATCTTAGCATCTCCATTTCCCAAATTTAACGCCTTAGGAAGCAGCTCTAATAGTCTAGTATCCATACAAGTAAGGATGACCATCTTTTTGTTTGGGAATTTGGTTGTTTCATACTTCTCATATTCGTGGTCTTCTACGAATTTCTGATTAAAATCTAAGATCTCATTTAAAATTTTTGTCATGTCTAATCCCATCCTTTCCTATTAAGCATACATAATATGCCTTGAAGGAAACAAATATTATACTTGCAATTCGGCATTTTTTTTTGTAAGATACTAATGGAAATCGGAATCGTTCCGTATTATACGAAATTTTCTTTTGAGAGTTCCAAAAATTTTTATGCAGCAAATCGTAATAAATCCGATTTAAAGGAGTACCTATGAAAAAATTTATTCTAATTCTTTCTTTCTTACTGCCGTTAAGCTTAATTTTATCCGCCTGTACGAATGGAAAAAATCAATCTAAGGAAAAGAAAGAACAATTAAATGTCTATACCACTGTTTTTCCATTACAATATTTTACTGAACAAATTGGCGGTAAATATGTTAACGTAAAAACAGTTTATCCTCCTGGAGCAGATGAACATACTTTCGAACCATCGCAAAAAGATATGATGAATTTGGCAGATTCAGACTTATTTTTCTATATTGGGCTTGGTTTAGAAGGGTTTGTAGAAAAGACAAAAGACACATTAAAAGATGAAGATGTTGAGCTTGTACCGACAGCAGAACATCTCAAGCTGCCAAAGGATACTCACTCTGAAGAGGATGGCGAAGACCATGGTTCTAGTGATATTAATCCTCATGTTTGGCTGGATCCGGTTTATTCTAAGGAAATGGCTGCAGTTATTCGCGATCATCTAATAAGTAAAATGCCGCAAAACAAAGACTTTTTTAATAAAAACTATGAAAAACTTGCTTCTGAGTTAGATGATCTAAACAATCGATACCAACAGACAATATCAAAGGCTAAACACAAGAAAATGATGGTCACTCATGCGGCTTTTGGCTATTGGGAAACACGGTACGGCCTAGAACAAATTAGTATCTCAGGTCTATCAACAACCAATGAGCCTACTCAAAAACAACTTGAAAAGATTATTTCTACTGCGGAACATGAAGGTATTCATTATGTTCTTTTTGAACAAAACGTTCAATCAAAACTAGGCAAAGTAGTCCAGCAGGAGATGGGTGCAAAGGCCCTGCCTATTCATAACCTTGCCATCCTATCTAAAGAAAATCTAAAACATAAAGAAACCTACTTTACCCTAATGGACGCTAACCTAAAAACCTTAGAAACAGCCTTGAATAATTAACATTTAACCTCCCAAAGATTCGGGAGGTTTTTTTGTTTTAAAAAAATTATAGTTTTTTTGGAAAGAATTACATAGGAATCCTCTGCCTGCAAACAATAAATTCATATGTGTCTGAACAGAAAGGAAGAATTACATGAGTGATTTAGTCATTGCTAGGAGTTTGTTTGGTACAACAATGGGGTTTCATATTATTTTCGCGACCATTGGAGTAGGTCTGCCATTAATGATATTGACAGCAGAACTTCTTTATCAAAAAACGAAGGATATCGAGTATGTGGTTATGGCAAAAAGATGGACAAAAGCTTTTGCCGTCCTTCTCGGAGTAGGAATTCCAACCGGTACAATTGCAGGGGTGCAATTATCCCTTCTATGGCCCGGATTCATGGAGGTTATTGGAAGAGTCATGCCGCTGCCATTTCAAATTGAAATCTATGCCTTTTTTATTGAGGCTTTATTTATGTCGATTTATGTTTACGCAGCTGAACGGATTGCTCCATGGATGCGGATTACAAGCCTGGTCCTAGTTGCAATCGGCGCGATGGGCTCCGCCGTTTTAATTACAAATGTCCATGCCTTTGAAGGAACACCTGCTGGTTTTGATATTGTGGATGGAAAGATTGTGGATATTGACCCATGGGCTGCATTTTTTAACCCAAGCTTCTTCGTGACAGCAGGGCATGTCGCTTTGTCTGCCTATACAACTGGGGCCTTTATCGTAGCAACTGTTTCCGCTTATAAAATGTTAAAAGCTGAGGCCACTTCCAGGGTCTATCAATTTCATCAAAAAGCATTGCTGTTAAGTTTAGTCGTCGGAGGCGTTTTTTCGTTGTTAACCGCCCTGAACGGTCATGAATCAGCTCAATATTTACATAGATACCAGCCAGAAAAGCTTGCCGCTGCTGAAGGCTTATTTGAAACGCAATCGCATGCTCCCCTAACGGTAGGGGGACTTACAGATAGGGAAACGGAATCCGTCAAGTGGGGAATCGAGATTCCTTGGGCTTTAAGCTTTTTAGCAGGAAACAGTTTTGATACAGTTGTGAAAGGCTTGAATGACTTCCCTGAAAAATATTGGCCGCCATTGTTTGTACACACTTTATTTAATGCCATGGTTGGGGTGGGTTCTCTATTAATTTTGATATCTTTCCTTGGTCTGGCAATAAAAAAAGTTCTGAAAAAGAATACTTTTCCGAAATGGTTAATGTGGCTGTATGTGGCATCAGGTCCACTAGCTGTTTTAGGTATTGAGTTTGGCTGGATTTTTGCCTGTACTGGACGGCAGCCATGGACGATCTATCGAATTCTGTCCACAGCCGATTCAGTGACATCATCTACAAACCTTGGCATCCTCTTTGCCCTTTTCACATTTGTTTATGTTATTCTGGCTTTCTCCGTTCTTTTTGTGCTTAGATATTACTTTAAAAAGAATTCCGTTGTCGATGACCTAAACCGGGCCGATCAAAAGGGAGTGCCATTATTTAGTTCAAATTCTTAAGGAGGTGGGACAAACATGTTGGATGTCTATCTTGCGGTAACAGTCCTATGGGGATTTGTGTTTATCTATGCTGTTATGGCAACAATGGATTTTGGCGCAGGCTTTTGGTCCATGTTTTATATCAATCGAAAAAAAACCACTGCCACGAATATAGCCAACCGATACCTCTCCCCTACATGGGAGGTAACGAATACCTTTATTGTTGCTTTGGTCGTAGCGGTATATAGCTTGTTTCCAAGGGGTGCCTATACACTTGGAACCATTCTATTAATACCAGGAAGTCTCATCCTTTTACTCCTATCGATTCGAAGTGCCTTTTTGGTTTTTTCTCATATTGCAGATGAATACAAAAAGCCTCTCACCTATATCTCGGGGATCTGCGGTATATTTATTCCAGGTCTGTTGATAAGTGTTCTTCCTATTACACATGGACACTATGTCAATTTTTCAAACAACCGGCAAACATTGGATTTAGCCGGGCTGTTTAGCAGCCCCAATGAGTATGCATTTTTTGGGTTTGCCATTTCAAGTACTTTATTTCTTTCCTCCCTTTTGTTGGCTGATTATTCAAAAGCATCGGAGGAATTTGAAGCGTACTATGTATACCGCCGGGATGCATTATTCATCGGCCCGGTCTCCTTATTAATGGCGTTTTTGATTATGATTACATTAAAATCAGAAGCTGCTTGGATTTATAACAAGATGTTAAATGACTTGCCATTTCTATATTTATCACTGGCTTGCTTCTTAATTGGAGGATTGGGTTTATTACTGCCTTCCTCGAAAACTAAAATAAAAGGCTGGCCCCGTTTATCAGTTATTGCCATTACTGTCCAATATTTATTGGCTAGCTATGTCTATGGTAAAGCCCATTTACCCTATATCGTCTATCCCGAGGTAACGATCCATTCAGCGTTTACAGATCCCAATTCTTTTCGTGCCATCTTTGTTACCTATATTGTCGGTTTTGCCATCCTTTTCCCGGGTTTTATTTACTTTTGGAGCCTGTTTATGAATGATAAACGATATCTCAAGCAAATTAAATTGGGGAGAAAATAATCTCCCCTTTTCTGGAAAGGATAATACACTTTAATCTTTCAAATGCTATGGTTGTATCCATAAATTAAAGGAGTGATACAAAATGGCAAAAGATGTTCTTTGTGAGGTAAATAACTGTACATTTTGGGCAAATGGAAATAGATGTAATGCTGACCGAATTTATGTTGTTAGCCATACAGGCGAAACGGCTGATAATAGCAGAGAAACGGATTGTAAAACATTTGAGCCTGCAGCACTGTCGTAATTAAACTAAAAGGTGAATCAGAACGCTTTCTGATTCACCTTTTTCTCTATTCAGAATCGAAATGATTTTTTGAATAATAACGTTTCTTTCAGCCTTTTCTCATTAATGTCCACTCCAATACCAGGAGAGTCAGGCACCTTAATAAAACCATTTTCTACTTGTACCTCAGGTAAAATAATATCTTCTTCCCAAAAGCGGTTCGATGCAGAGATATCACCAGGGATGGTGAACCCTGGCAATGAAGCGAGGGCAATATTATGAGCTCGTGAAATCCCGAATTCGATCATTCCGCCACACCAAACAGGAATATTCCGGGCAAAGCAGTAATCATGGATTTGTTTGGCTTCATAAAGACCGCCTACTCGGCCAACTTTAATATTAATTACCTGACAACTGCCTAATTCGATTGCCTTTCTTGCATCATCAAAGCTGGCTATACTTTCATCTAAGCATATTGGTGTCTTGATCTCTTTTTGCAAAGCAGCATGTTCAATGATATCGTCATGGGCAAGAGGCTGCTCAATCATTAAAAGATTAAATTCATCCAATGCCTTAAGGCGGTCTAAATCCTTCAAAGTATAGGCAGAATTAGCATCAGCCATAATCGGGAGCTCCGGATAGGTTTTTCGAATTTCTTTTAAAAAAGCATAATCTTGTTCAGGATTAATTTTTACTTTAAATCGTTGGTACCCCTCTTCAACATACTGTTCAATCTGCTTTAATGCATGAATTGTGGAGTCTGTTGCAACCACTACTCCTGATGCTATTTCGGAACGAGAACCACCAAGAATGGCCGATAAGGAGGAAGATAACTGTTTTGAATATAAATCCCATAGGGCTGTTTCT
Source organism: Neobacillus cucumis (assembly GCF_002860255.1). Lineage (GTDB taxonomy): Bacteria > Bacillota > Bacilli > Bacillales > Cytobacillaceae > Neobacillus > Neobacillus cucumis_A. The sequence continues at coordinate 19,148 of NZ_PGVE01000083.1, read as the reverse complement.
ATGGCTGATTTCGCCATATGATTCCTTCTAATGGATTTAAAAAGAAGGGCTGCCTCCTCTGGATGCTTTATAGGCTGTTTTTTCAATAAAGGAATGAGCAGGTCTGTGAGCATATGTAAACTGGTTGTGACCGTCTCTTCGGTATACCAAGGGGTTGAAAAAGCAACGCCTTCTCCATACCCTGTGAGACCGTCTTTGTCCGTTATCTTTACGATGATCCCTTCTCGGTCGGTCACTGCTCCTAAGTGCGTTAAAAAAGGGGACTTTAAGGGCATTTGGATAATATAAAGCTCAATAAGAGCCAATTTCATACTCTTACACCCACTCTCGCAATTTTCTCCGCAGCAATTTCTTCGCCGCATTTCTTGGAAGTTGTTCGATAAAATAAAAAGCCTTTGGCACCTTATATTTAGCCAGACGTTCTAGGCAAAATTGCTGTAGCTCCTCAATGGAAACATGGATTCCTTCCTTTTTTACAATAAAGGCTGCAGGAACCTGTCCCCATTTCTCATCGTTTATTCCAGTTACTCCTGCATCAATTACAGCTGGATGTGCAATTAAAGCGGCCTCGATTTCAGCAGGATAGATATTTTCACCACCTGAAATGATTAAATCACTTCGTCGATCTTTTACGTATAAAAAACCTTCCTCGTCTAAGCAGCCAATATCTCCTGTATAAAACCAGCCATGGCGGATTTTTTCTATCGTAGCTTCAGGCCGATTTAAATATCCCGGAGTAACATTGGGTCCTTTTACGATAATTTCACCATCCGTTCCCGATTTTGCGTCCTCTCCATTTTCAAGCTCAATCCTAAGCTGGGAAGGAAATAATGGTTTTCCTGCTGATCCTAATTTTTTCAGACTGTCTTCTGGTGATAATGTGACAATTTGTGAGGAGGTCTCCGTCATTCCGTACGATTGAAAAACAGGGATTTCTTTTTTCACACATGCCTCTAATAATGGTAATGGTGCAGGTCCCCCACCCAGCAGCATACAGCGAAAAAAGTTCGGTAATCGTCTATCCTCCAGTGCTTCAACAATTTGGGTTAACATCGTACCAACTACTGACATGATCGTTACCTTTTTTAACTGGATATCTTTTATCGTTCGTTCCACATCAAAATGTTCATGAAGAACCATGGGCATCCCATAAATAACACTGCGCATTAGGATAGAAAAACCACTTATATGAAAGAGAGGGACGGAACAGAGCCAGCAATCACTTTCCATTGTTCCAAGATTTAGGGCAGAGCCTGTGGAACTCCACCAATGGTTCCCAAAGGTTTGCATCACACCCTTTGGATATCCGGTCGTACCTGAAGTATACATAATTGTACAAATTTCATTAAGATTGATTTCTTCTTGAATCACAGGTTCCTCTGGTTCGATTTGAGATAATTTGGACTTAGTAATGGTCATTAATGGGTGATGCTGTTGATTAATAACCATTTCGGTCTCCTCATAGGTATCTTCCAGAATGAGAAATGATGCCTTTGAGTCCTTTAATTGCCATACAAGTTCTGCCGGAGTCAGGCGATTATTTAGGATAACAGCTCTAACACCAAGCAGCTGAAGTGCAAATAAAATCACGACAGTATCCAAATGATTTTTTAATAAAATGCCTGCGAACTGCCCTTTTCTCAAGCCAAGAGCTTGGAGCCTCCCGCTTGCTTTTACAGTCCGTTCATATAACTCATTAAACGTTAAAGCTTGTTCTTGAAAATAAATGGCTGTCCGATTTGGAGTCAGATGAGCTCGTTTAATTAATAAGTTAGGCATCGTTTCATTTTGCATTTTATTAATACCCTTTCTTTTACGGTCTAGCTTGTGCACCTGGCACTTTAAGCTTTTCTATATAAAAACAGCCTGATGGAGCAAACCATCAAGCTGTGTGGTAAAACAATTTTCATCAAGGAAAACGAGGGAATTGACCAAAGTCTGGCTTACGTTTTTCTTTAAAGGCATCGCGGCCTTCTTTTGCTTCATCCGTAGTGTAGTAAAGCAAAGTAGCATCACCAGCAAATTGTTGAATACCAGCTAGGCCATCGGTATCGGCATTAAAGGCTGCTTTTAAGAAACGAAGAGCTGTTGGACTTTTCTCTAGCATTTCTTCACACCACTTAATGGTCTCTTCTTCTACTTGCTCTAACGGCACCACAGTGTTTACCAAGCCCATATCTAATGCTTCCTGAGCGTTGTATTGACGGCATAGGTACCAAATTTCACGGGCCTTTTTATGGCCTACAATTCTCGCTAAATAGCCAGAACCGTAACCAGCATCAAAGCTTCCAACTTTTGGTCCTGTTTGACCAAAAATAGCATTATCAGCCGCAATGGTTAGGTCACATACAACATGTAACACATGACCTCCGCCAATTGCATATCCTTTTACCATCGCTACAACAGGTTTTGGAGTGACACGAATCAAGCGCTGTAAGTCTAAAACATTTAAGCGCGGAATTTGGTCATCGCCCACATATCCTCCATGACCTCTAACCTTTTGATCTCCACCGGAGCAAAATGCCTTATCTCCAGCGCCTGTTAGTACAATAACGCCGATACTTGAGTCATCACGTGCGTATGCAACAGCATCGATTAATTCCATAACAGTCTTTGGCGTAAAAGCATTATGTACATGTGGACGGTTAATGGTTATTTTTGCAATCCCATTATAAGTTTCATATAAAATTTCTTCATATTTTTTTCCTGGAATCCATTCTACTGCCAAAAAAATCTCCTCCTTTATTCTTCAGTTGACAAAAAGTCACTTACTATTGTACCAAACTTTTCTGGTTCTTCCACGTGAATTGCATGTCCACAATTTTTAACGACCATCCATTTGACTTTTTTTAATCTAAGTACCATTTTTTCAGCAATCTGACAAAACTTCAGGTCTTCCTGACCCGTTAGAATCAAAACATCACTGTTTAATTGGTCTAGACGATCCCAACAAGATGGCTGAGACCCGGTCCCCATCCCAAGTAAACTATTGGAGAGGCCTTGAGGAGAATTGCTTAATCGCTGTTCTCTTATTTTTTTCTGTACTGATGCGGGAAGTTTTTTCATACTAAAAAACAGAGGAATGTTCTCCCAATAATCAACAAAAGACGTCATTCCCTTGTCTATTATAAATTTTGCAAGTTTTGCGTCGTTCATACAGCGAAGTTCTCTTTCGCTCTCTGTTTGAAGACCAGGTGAGGTGCTTTCCAAGATTAACCTACGGACCCGGTTTGGATAAAGCAAGGCAAATGTTAACGCAAGTCTGCCCCCCATCGAATAGCCAAGCAAGTCTATTTGGTTCACACCAATTTGGTCAAGAATGATATTTAAGCTGTCCGCCATAGATTCAATTTGATAATGTTTCAGCTCTTCAGGAGAATCCGATTTCCCATGCCCAATAATATCTGGGACAATTAACCTCGAGTGCCTGCTCCATTCTTCAAAAAAGGATGACCACGTGGATGCATCCCCTGTAAAGCCATGGAGTAAAACAAGCGGAATCCCATCGCCACAAATCTTCACATGATAGCGAATTCCGTCGATAACAACAATCATCCTTTCGCCTCATTGACAAGATTAGATATTTCCCGGGAAACAGAAAGCCAAAAATCACGATGTTCATCACGATTTCTGTCTCTATTTGTATTAATTTCATACACATGAATACCCTTTTGATTCTTGCTCTGCTCCAATAAAGTTCCAAGGTGATCCCAATCAATTATTTTGGTGTATTGGCCATTAAACATTTTAACTGCATGCTCGAAGTCAATATTTAACGGTGTGCCAAATAGTAGTTCAAAATGTTTAGGATGTTCGGATTGTGGAAGGAAGGAGAAAATTCCGCCTCCATTATTGTTAATCACAATAATTTGAATATCAATATTATAAAGCTTGGCCGCAATCAAACCGTTTAAGTCATGGAAGAAGGTTAAATCACCTAAAACCAAATATAAAGACCTTGTATAAACAGCAGCACCTATTGCCGTCGAAACGGTACCATCAATCCCATTTGCCCCTCGATTGGCCATCAATTTAATTGATTTATTATTACTTAAGAAAAAGCTATCTAAATCCCTAATAGGCATACTGTTACCTACAAATAGAGTAGATTCTTCAGGCAACAAGTCTGCTAATTGATTAAACAACTTTCCTTCGCTCAATTCCGTTACATCACGGATAACTGTCATATTTTCTTTGGTTAACTGATTGATCTTTTTCCAATCCTCTAAAAACCTTGGAGACGTGTTAGTGTCTAAATAGGTTAATAATTTTTCACAAAAAATGGTTTCATTGCAAAAGATCATGTTAGTAGATAATGCTGAAGGGTCACGCCAGCCACCGCCACCATCCACTACAAATTGATCAGCCAAATGATTTTCTTTCAAAAATATGGTTAGAGCTTTAGAAACAGGCATCGCCCCAAATCTTAAAACAACATCAGGCTTTAGAAAAGTCTTGGCATCCTTATTTCTTAAAAAGGTATCATACGCTTCGATAATATCTTCTAATTCATGTTCACCGCTTCGTAATTGCGATAACGGGTCCGCTAAAATGGGATAATTTAATCTGTCAGCAAGTGATGTGACCGCTTTCGCAAACTTCTCATCCGAAATATTACCGCAAACAATAATCCCCTTTTCTTTTTCATTCAAAAACTCTGCTATTTCTTTAAACACTTCGTCCCTAACATCTAAGTGGCTATTATGGACCTTAACATATCCTTTGGGACGTTCAGAAAGTTCAAAGAGAGTTTTATCCATTTTTGGAATAAGCGGTTCACGAAAAGGAAAGTTCAAATGAACTGGTCCAGCCGGTGTCTGGGTTGCAATAGCTGCTGCACGGGCACAAATCGTTCTCGCATAACGGATCATTTCATTGCTTTTTTCCGGGAGAGCCATGTCTGCAAACCATTTCACGTGATGGCCATATAAATGAAGCTGATCGATCGCCTGCGGCGCCCCTACTTCTCTTAGTTCATGAGGTCTGTCTGCTGTTAGGATCAAAAGCGGAACACGTGAATATTTTGCCTCCACAATGGCAGGAAAATAATTCGCCGCTGCTGTACCTGAAGTACACAAAATGGCAACCGGTTTATTTTTAGCCTTTGCAATACCTAAGCCAAAGAAAGCTGCAGAACGTTCATCTACATGAATATGAACATTTAAATCCGGGTGTTCCGCCATGACCATTGCCATTGGAGTGGACCTAGAACCAGGGCTTACTACCACATCTGTAACACCCGTTAAAACAAGTTCTGCAACAAACGCTGCAATATAAGCTGTTAATGATTCTTGATGATTCATAATTATTTTCCTCCAAGAGCCCGAAGCATTGGTCTAAACTTTAAAGCTGTTTCCAAATACTCCTCTTCAGATTTAGAATCGGATACCACTCCACACCCGGCAAACAAGGAAGCTTCTTTGCCTTGAATAAGTCCTGAGCGAATCGCTACTGCGAACTCACCATTTTGCTGATAATCCACCCAGCCGAGCGGGCCTCCGAATAAGCCCCGGTCCAGTACTTCTACTTCTCTAATTTTTTCTACAGCTAAATTTTGGGGCAGGCCGCCAAGAGCAGGAGTTGGATGGAGTTTCTCTACAAGTAATAAAAGAGATGTGTTGGGGCCACATTTTCCAATTACGGGTGTATAGAGATGTTGAATATCTCTCATTTTCATTAACTGAGGTTTCTTCGGCAGAATAACCTCTTCACATGATTGCTCTAATGCTTCCTTAATCATTTCAACCACAAAACCGTGTTCGATCAGATTTTTTTGGTCCGTTAAAAGTGTTTGTCCTAGGATTTGGTCTTCTTCCTCTGTTTTACCACGTGAAATAGACCCTGCCAAACAGGTTGAATAGACTTCAGGCCCTTGCTTCTTTATAAGCCGCTCAGGTGAGGCCCCAATAAAGCAATCTCCATGCGATTCAAATGCAAAAATATAGCTTGCTGGCTGCTGTTGGTAAAGACTTTCAAGAACTGCTTCCGCTTCAACCTGTGAAGTAAAGACAAGTCTTAGCTCACGAGCCAGTACCACTTTCTTTAAAGGACCCTTTGTTAATTCCTTCACAACACCTTCAACCGTTTGCTTCCATCGTTCAGGAAAAACTTCAACCTTACTATTTATTAAAGGAGTTTTTAAATTTATTTGGTTTCGTAATGAAAGCAGCAGCTGATTTCTTTCTTCCATAATTTTGCTATATAATGATATATCATCATTTGATGTGAAGATAATATTGGTTGTTAAATAGGTTTCCCCATGAACAATACTCAATAAAAATTTAGGTATGTGAAATAGAGAATCTGCAAATTTGGACCAAAGCTCTGTTTTCTCTTTAAAAGGATCAAAGGAAAAACCTCCAAACATCAGCGGTCCAACACCATCAACTTTATATTGATTAAAAATGAAACTGTCCTTTAAAAAGCTTCTCCATTCTTTTTCAACATGAAAAAAGCGGTCAGCAGCCTGATCCGATTGAATTTGCTTTGAAATTCCCAGTCCTATTAGAACCATCTCGCTCGCCGGATCTTTCCAAAAAAAACGTTCCCCGAAATAGCGGTCTCCTCCAGCATTAAAAAAGGATAGTGGATTAGTCGTGTCCATTTTATGAACTTCACTCATTAAAATAGGCCGGCCTAATTCTCTAGCCCGATTAACTCCTAAAAGACCCCTTTCTCTTATTTCTGTTTCTTGAATGGTAATCAAACAAATCCCTCCAAAACAGCCGAAATGACTGTTATCCATTCATCTTAAAGCCTATTCTAAGATACTACTCCCATTGTGATTAAGTCAACAATACTTGTCACTACTTGCCAACTTTATTCCTTATTATATATCAAAACGCTTAAAGAAGGTTGTTGAGCGGTTTTTATACTTTCAGTTTTCCACGGAAAAGCAGAGAATAACCGGACAGGGATTATCTTCTATTTTTGAAAACAAAAATTAATTGACACTCTACATGGAATTCCATACACTAAGGTTTGGGAATACAACCTTAAAGGCTTATAACCTTAATATATAGAGAGAAAATGATAAAAAGGGGGAGAACTGTATGGAGTCAAATATACAGAAAAACTCAAAACAGCCGATTGAAGCAAACCGTGGATTCCAGGTCTGGTGGAAAATGACCCGTCCTCATACTTTAACGGCATCTTTCGTACCAGTTTTACTTGGGACAGCTTTAGCTCTTAAAAACGGACATGTTCACATTGGTCTATTTATCGCTATGCTGATTGCAAGCATGTTAATTCAAGCGGCAACCAATATGTTTAATGAATACTTTGATTACAAAAGGGGATTAGATACTGAAGAATCAGTCGGAATTGGCGGAACCATTGTCCGAGATGGAATCAAGCCAAAAACGGTTCTTAATCTTGCTTTTAGTTTTTATTTGATTTCCTTATTGTTAGGAGTATATATTTGTGCGAATAGCAGCTGGTGGTTAGCCGTTGTGGGCATTGTATGTATGGCGGTTGGGTATTTTTATACCGGAGGCCCTGTTCCTATTGCCTACACACCTTTCGGAGAAATTCTTTCTGGATTTTTCATGGGGATGCTGATTATTTTAATCTCCTTCTTTATTCAAACTGGTACAGTAGATAGTTCAAGTATTCTTTTATCCGTGCCTAGTATGGTTTTAGTTGGTATGATTATGCTGTCCAATAACATCCGTGATCTTGATGGTGATAAAGAAAATGGCCGTAAAACCGTAGCCATTTTATTAGGTAAAAAGAAGGCTATTTATTTATTAGCAATTATGTTTACTTTTTCATATGTTTGGATTTTGGGACTTATTATCAGTGGTATTGCTCCATTGTGGACAGCCATTGTCATTTTAAGTGTTCCAAAACCAATTAAAGCAATAAAAGGATTTATTGAAAATAATGTACCGCTAAAAATGGCACCTGCCATGATCGCAACCGCACAAACCAATACTATTTTTGGGTTCTTACTTGCGATTGGGATCTTTATTGGTAATTTCTTTTCATAAAGAAAAGCTTCTGTCTCACGACAGAAGCTTTTTCTAATTTAGGCAGGTTAAACCTGGATGTTGATTTCCGCTCCAGGAGCTTCGCTTTCTGCGGGAGTACGGAGCAGGAGTCTCGCTCCTTCCACTCCAATCAACATCGTTACCAAATCAACAAATGACCTTTTACACGGCATTTATTTTAGGGACTTAATTCCCCAGATATCGTCCGCGTATTCTCTAATGGTTCGATCGCTTGAAAAATAGCCGGCTTGAGCAATATTGGTTAAACTCATCTTCTGCCATTGAGCTTTGTCTGTAAATGTTTCACCAATTTGCTCCTGTATTTTTGCATAAGAGGCGAAATCTTTTAAGACAAAATATTGATCGTTTTCCTCCAGCAAGGAATCAAATATTGGTTCAAACTCGTTATTAACACCAGCAAAGAATCCATTTACAAGTTGGTCAACCGCCTGACGGATTCGATAGTCATGATGATAATACTCTCTGGATTGGTAGCCCCCATGCTGATAATAGTGAAGGACTTCGTCTGCCGTTAAACCAAAAGTAAAGATATTTGATGGGCCGACTAATTCCTTAATTTCAATATTTGCCCCATCGAGAGTGCCAACTGTTAGGGCACCGTTAATCATAAATTTCATATTACCTGTACCCGAGGCTTCTTTACTTGCAGTAGAAATTTGCTCACTTACATCTGAGGCTGGGAAAATTTTTTCAGCTAATGAAACTCGATAATTTTCAAGGAAAACCACCTTTATTTTATCCCCAACCCTCGGGTCATTATTAATTTGTTCAGCAACAGTATTAATAAGTTTTATAATCTTTTTTGCATAATAATAACCAGGAGAAGCCTTAGCTCCAAAAATAAACACCCTTGGGACAATGGAATAACTAGGATCCTCTTTAATTCTGTTATATAGGTGCATGATATGTAACACATTTAACAGCTGACGCTTGTATGCATGCAGCCGTTTAACCTGTACATCAAAAATCGCCCCAGTGTCCACTTTAACACCGGTCTTATCTAGAATAATATCCGCGAGCCTTTGTTTATTATCATTTTTTATCTTTAAAAGCTGATCTAAGAAGGTTGAATCATTTTGAAAGTTAAGCAAATGAGTTAGCTCCTCGGCAGATGACATCCAAGAAGGCCCAATTGCATCTGTTATAAGGGATGATAATTTGGGGTTTGCTTTCAACAGCCAGCGGCGGTAAGCGATACCGTTTGTTTTATTATTAAATTTCTCCGGGTAGAGTTGATAGAATTGATTCATTTCCCGCTTCTTTAGAATTTCGGTATGCAGCTTTGCCACTCCATTAACACTAAAGCTTCCAACAATAGCTAGATGTGCCATTTTAACGAAATTATCCGCTATGATGGCTAAATCACTAATTCTTTTCCAATCACCAGGGGTTTGTTCCCAAAGTTCACGGCAAAAACGCTCATTGATTTCTTCAACAATCATATAGATTCTAGGGAGTAATGGTTGAAAAATATGAATCGGCCATTTCTCAAGAGCCTCTGATAATGTGGTATGATTGGTATATGAGATAGTATTCTTCGTTATATGCCATGCCTGCTCCCATTCATACCCTTCCTCGTCTATTAAAATCCTCATGAGTTCAGGAATAGCTAATACAGGGTGGGTATCATTGATATGGATACATACATGTTCATTCAGTTGATTTAAACTAGCATGTTGTTTTCGGTACGTTTTTAAAATGGATTGAATACTTGCGGATACTAAAAAGTATTGCTGCTTCAATCTTAAAATTTTCCCCTCATCATGGGTATCATCCGGATATAAAAATTCGGAAATTGATTCTGTTTCACGTTTATATTTTAATACATCTGCATGAATCGGAAATTGAGTTGGCTCAGCATTCCATAGCCTTAATGTATTAACCGTTTGTGTTTTATATCCGATAACCGGCATATCATGAGGAACTGCTGTAACCGTTTCAACATTAAGATGGTGAAAGACAAGCCTCCCATCCTCCATCTTTGCTTCGACTTTCCCCCAGAACGGAACTTTCACAGCACTGTCCAATTTACGAATTTCCCAGACATTACCGCTTCTAAGCCATTGCTCCGGAAGTTCAACCTGGTAACCATCTACTATTTTCTGCTCAAACAGTCCATGCTTATATCGGATACCATGTCCATGTCCCGGCAAATTAAGCGATGCAAGGGAATCCAGAAAACAGGCGGCTAACCTTCCTAAGCCGCCGTTTCCTAGTCCTGCATCACTTTCTAATTCCTCGAGCTCATCCAGGTCAATCCCTAATTCTTTAAGTCCTGCCTGAACCGTTTCCTCTACACCTAAATTAATTAAATTCTGCCTTAATAACTTACCTAATAAATATTCAATAGAGAGATAGTAAACCTGCTTCCCCTGGGCTGCAAGATATCGCTCATTCGTCTCAATCCAATCATTACTTACAAACTCCCGAATCATACTGCCCAAGGTCTGATACTGATCCCGGGCAGAACTTTCAGAAAAACTCTTTCCACATAACATTTCAAGTCTTTTAAGAAAGTTATTCTTAAAACTAGCTTTATTAGAAAACATGAGTTTCACTCCTTGAGACGAGCTCTGCATAAAGCTGGCTATAACTAAATGCTGATTGTGCCCAGCTATAGTCCTTTTCCATCGCCTGCTTAACGATCGATTCCCAAACTGGTTTATCCTGATAGAAGCTTAGGGCTCGTTGAATAGTATAAAGCATGTCATGGGCATTAAAGTTTTGGAAAGAGAAGCCATTCCCCCTGCCTGTATATTCATTATATGCCTTGACAGTATCATTTAAGCCCCCTGTCTCACGAACGATAGGTATAGCACCATATCTCATGGCAATCATCTGCCCTAGACCACATGGTTCAAATTGAGAAGGCATTAAAAACAAGTCAGCTGCAGCGTAAAGCTTGTGAGCCAGTTCCTCACTAAAACCAGTATAGACCTTTAATTTATCAGGATATACCCGGGCAGCTTGACGGAAATATTCTTCATACTCATAATCTCCAGTTCCAAGTATGATCACCTGAACCTCTTCCTGCAAAATTTCACGGAGCACATGTCTAACTAAATCAAGCCCTTTTTGTTTGGTCAACCTTGTAATCATAACAAGTAATGGTGTTTCAGGATTCTGTGGCAAGTCAAATTGTTTTTGAATTTCTTTCTTGTTAATTGTCTTATTGGTATACGTGCCAACTTTATAGTTTTGATAGATTAATGGATCGATTACTGGATTATAAAACTCTTCATCAATACCATTTAATATTCCGATGAGGTCCTCTTTTCTTGCCCTTAATAGTCCATCTAGTTTCTCACCGAAAGTCGGGGTTTGAATTTCCTCTTTATAAGTTGGACTCACAGTCGTAATCTTGTCTGCTGCAACAAGACCGCCCTTCATAAAATTCACATTCCCAAAAAACTCTAAATGTCCCGATTGGAAGGATTGATAATCCAAGCCTAATAAATCCCCTAATACCCCTTTTGGAAAAATCCCTTGGAATTGCAAATTATGGATTGTAAATACTGTGCGAATTAGACCATAGCCTTTACGTTTAAAGTACTCTGTTCTTAAGAGGTAAGGAATCATCGCTGTATGCCAATCATGGCAGTGCAGTACATCCGGATAAAAGTCAAGTTCAGCTATTGCCTCAAGGATAGCCCGATTTAAATAGGCAAATCTTTCACCATCATCAAAATAACCGTATAATCCCTCACGTTTAAAATAGTATTCGTTATCAACGAAATAATAGGTGATCCCTTGATGGGTAAGCTCCTCAATACCACAATATTGATTTCTCCAACCTACGGAAACAGTAAATTCCTTGATTTTTTTCATTTTTTGTTTATATTTTTCAGAAATAGTTCCATATTTCGGAAGGATTACCCTTACATCCGTACCAAGGCTCTTTAGTTCTTTTGGAAGTGACCCGGCAACATCAGCAAGTCCCCCAGATTTTGCGAATGGGCCACATTCCGATACAGCAAATAAGATTTTCACGAGTTCATCAGCGCTCCTTGTTTCGTTCCTTTACGAATAACGTATGGGGCATGTGCTGTACCTACTAAATATGTACCTGCTTCTACCCTTACATCCTTATCTAAAATAACGGAATCTAAATGACAGTTTTCCTCGATTTGACACTTTTGCATAATAATACAGTTCTTTATCACTGCACCTTTGCCAATCTTTACTCCTCGAGCAACAATACTGTTTTCAACTGTCCCACTAATATGACATCCGTTTGCTATCATTGCATTTTTGACAATGGACTCTTTGATATACTTAGTTGGTGGTTCGTCCTTAACCTTTGTAATAATCGGCTGGTCTTTTAAGAATAATTGCTTCCATATTTGTGGATCGAGCAATTTCATACTGGTAGAGAAATAGCTGTCTATTGAATCTATTATTACGGCATACCCCTTATATTCGTAATGACAAATCGAATACTTTTCAGAAAGATCAGTAACAACATCCTTCATACAGGTGTAACCTGTCTCATGTCTTGTTTCTATCAAATTGATAAGCAGCGATGTTTTAATTAAATACATTTCCATTGAACGTCCGTCCTGGTGACGGATTTCTGTAATATCGCACTTTGCCTCATTGTGCCATTCTAAAATTGGTCGGAATTCCATATTACTAATGGTATTACAGTTTGAGATAATGGCATACTCCTGTGTGCTTCGGTAAAAATAATCGATATTAGCAGCAAAATGTTCGAACGATCCAACTTTATTTTCATCACTATCAACAATCGGGGATGGGAAGAAGAAAAGACCATCTCTTTTGCGATTCAAATCCCAGTTTTTCCCCGAACCTAAATGATCCATGAGGGAACGGTATTGCATCTTTGGAAAAATCGCCACACTGCGAATTCCTGAGTTAACCATATTGGAAAGAACAAAATCAATAATACGGTAGCGGCCTCCAAATGGCAGTGCTGCGAGTGGGCGGTGAACCAGTAAATCCTCTAAATCTTCGTGGTAGATTGTAGCATCAATAACACCTAATAACTTTCTTTTCACTCCATATTCCCTCCTGCTTTTCTATTTAAATATCCATCCTTTTTTCTATATTGCTGGATAAAGTTCGTTTAACATTTCTTCAGTTACGAGTATGATCTCATCATCCAAGGAGCGAATCACTGTCCCGTCCGGTATTTTAACATCTCCAGGTATAATTGCTTTTTCTATTAAACAATTATTACCAATATCAGCATCAGGCATAATGACGGACTCTTTAATAATAGAGTTTTTCCCTACTGTTACGCCTTGGAATAACACAGATTTATCTATATTTCCTTCAATTGTACAGCCCTCATTTATCAGGGACTCTCTTACAATAGCATCTGGAGAGATATATTGCGGAGGCTGGTTCGGGTTAACAGAATAGATTCTCCAATCATTATCGAATAAATCCAATTCACAATCTTCTCCTAGTAGATCCATATTGGCTTCCCACAAACTTTGTACAGTACCAACGTCCTTCCAGTAACCTTTAAACGGATAAGCATACAATTTTTTATGTTCATCTAAGAGCATCGGGATGATGTCTTTCCCAAAATCATGACTGGAATTTGGTTCGCGGTCATCCATCTCTAAATATTCCTTCAGTATATTCCAGTTAAAAATATAAATACCCATGGAGGCTAGGTTATTTTTTGGATTGATTGGCTTTTCTTCAAATTCCGTAATTCTCATTTCTTCGTTGGTATTCATAATACCAAAACGGCTCGCTTCAGCCCATGGAACCTCTATTAAGGAAATCGTAGCATCAGCCCTTTTTTCGATATGGTAGTCAAGCATACTTTCATAGTTCATTTTATAAATATGGTCACCTGAAAGGATTAAAACGTATTCCGGCTGGTATTGCTTTAAATAATTTAAATTTTGAAAAATGGCACTAGCGGTTCCGGTATACCATTTAACCTCTGAAGACTCGGCATATGGAGGCAGAACTGTTACACCACCGTCTTTGCGATCAAGGTCCCAGGCGCTGCCTATCCCAATATAAGAATTTAATAAAAGCGGTTGGTATTGGGTTAAAACCCCAACAGTGTCAATGCCAGAATTGGCACAATTGCTTAATGTAAAGTCGATAATTCGGTATTTCCCCCCAAAAGGTACAGCAGGCTTTGCTAGTTCTTTTGTTAGTGAGTTCAGTCTGCTACCTTTCCCTCCTGCTAACAGCATGGCTACGCACTTTTTCTTTACCATTACCTTTTCTCTCCTTCCGCTTTTTAACTGGCCTAATAATTTGAAACCCGAACGGGGGAATCGTAATCTCGAATGAAAACGGCTGACCATGATAAGGCTCTTCAGATGCTAAAATGGTCTTCTTATTCATCAATCCCGCCCCACCGAACTCGAGGTAATCACTATTAAAAATTTCACGATATTCGCCTGCTTTGGGCGCGCCAATTTTATAAATTGGATACTCTACACCCGTAAAGTTGCAGACGATAATCAGGATATCTTCTTCCTTTTTTCCTTTTCTTATAAAGGAAAAAACAGATTGGGAACTGTTGTTAACATCAATCCATTCAAAACCTTCTTGCAAATGGTCTAATTCATATAGTGCCTTTGAACGTTTATATAATTTAGTTAATACTTTTACATATGAGTTTAATTTGCGGTGCATGTCATAATCCAGTAAATTCCAATCGAGTTGTTCTTTGTCCTTCCACTCCGCAAATTGGCCTAATTCAAATCCCATGAATAATAATTTTTTTCCAGGATGGGCAAACATATAGCCAAGCAGCAGCCTCAGCTGGGCAAACTTTTCCCAATACTCTCCAGGCATTTTGTCTAGCAGTGATTTTTTCCCATGAACCACTTCATCATGTGAAAATGGGAGCATAAAGTTCTCAGAAAAAGCATATAACAGTGAAAACGTTACCTTTGAATGGACCTTTGATCTGAAATAAGGCGGAGTTTCCATATATGTAAGCATGTCATTCATCCAGCCCATATTCCATTTGTAGTCAAATCCTAGACCGCCGTAGTGTACTGGCGCTGTTACTTGAGGATATTCCGTAGAGTCTTCCCCAATCATAAGAAAATGAGGATCGAAATCATGTACTTCTTTATTCAATTTTTTTAAGAAATTAATTCCAAAGGGATTTTCTCTCTTTCCGTAAGTGGTATCTGGCCAATAAATGATATTTGCGACGGCATCCATACGAAAACCATCAATATGGAAGTAATCGATCCAAAATAAAGCATTTGAAATTAGGAAGCTTTGGACTTCTCCTTTTCCTAAATCAAAATTAGCTGTTCCCCATACTGCATTTTCTCTATCATACTCCGTGCTGTATGAGTAAATATGTGTGCCATCAAATCGATAAAGTCCGTGGGCATCTTTGCAAAAATGTCCTGGTACCCAATCGAGAATGACACCGATTCCCTGCTGATGGCACTGGTCCACAAAGTATCTAAAGTCATCAGGGGTCCCATATCTTGAAGTTAAAGAGAAATACCCTGTTCCCTGATAGCCCCATGAGGCATCAAGCGGGTGCTCGATGAGTGGCAATAATTCTATGTGGGTAAACCCATGCTCTATTACATAAGGGATAAGTTCTGCTGCTAGTTCCTTGTAAGTTAAGTAACTGCCATCCTCTTTTTTCTTCCACGATCCTGCGTGGACTTCATAAATAATTGCTGGATCCGATAAAACATTCTTTTTTTCTTTACGACTCAGCCAGTGACTATCCTGCCAATCATATTCTTTTAAGGAATATACAATGGAAGCGGTGTGGGGCCTTAATTCTGAAAAGAATGCAAACGGGTCAGCTTTAAGGAGCTTTTCACCTGTAGAAGTAATAATCTCATACTTATAAATGCAGCCTTCTAGATTTTGATTAATAACAACAATCCAGACTCCTTCATCGTTTACCTTTTGCAGTTCATATCCTTCACCATTCCAGTTATTAAAATTTCCCGTGAGCCGGACCTTAACGGCATTAGGAGCCCAGACGCAAAATCGTGTATAGACTTTATCGGAATCTTTAAAGATATGAGCGCCAAAAAGCTGATGACTCTGGAAGAAGCTGCCTTCATGAAACAAATGCAGCTGATAATCTGTCGGAAATAGTGTATTCACCGTCATGGCTCTCCTCATCTCATTGAAAATATGTATGTTCATTGACCAATTATAAGTGCAAATGGTGCATATGCCTCGTAAAACTTTTTTATCTTTTCTGACAATATTCGATTTATACCATCACAAAATATCAATACCCGACATCATACGACACTAAACATCAAATTTCCCTTCACTATTCGACAATAATCTAGTATCTTTTTTAAAATTTTTTTAAAAGATAAGCGTTAAAAAGCTATTTTTTCAATAATAAAAACCATAGTAAAAAATTTAAGTAAAAATCGGTAAATGTAAACGGTATCAATGTTTCCTAACGAATTGGAGTTTATATTAAATTATATTAAAATAATGAATTCTGAGGAAAAAGTGGTTCATAAGCCCTATATAATGGTACAAAAGGAGTCAGGATAGGTTTCAAAAGCCAGTCCATTATTTTCTTAGACAACTGGGGATTTTTAAAGTATTTATAAGAAAAAACGCAAAAAAACTGATAACAATTGTTATCAGTTTTTTTATATGACCCCTACGGGATTCGAACCCGTGTTACCGCCGTGAAAGGGCGGTGTCTTAACCGCTTGACCAAGGGGCCTTTATTTTATGGCGGAGAAGGAGGGATTTGAACCCTCGCGCCGGTTACCCGACCTACACCCTTAGCAGGGGCGCCTCTTCAGCCACTTGAGTACTTCCCCATAAAATAAAATGGCTCCGCAGGTAGGACTCGAACCTACGACCGATCGGTTAACAGCCGATAGCTCTACCACTGAGCTACTGCGGAACAATTGTAAGTTATTTTGCTTTCGCAAAAAACTATGGTGGGCCTAAATGGACTCGAACCATCGACCTCACGCTTATCAGGCGTGCGCTCTAACCAGCTGAGCTATAGGCCCATAATTTGGAGCGGGTGATGGGAATCGAACCCACTACATCAGCTTGGAAGGCTGAGGTTTTACCAGTAAACTACACCCGCAAATTTTTTAAAAATGGGGCGGCTGATGGGAATCGAACCCACGAATGTCGGAACCACAATCCGATGCGTTAACCACTTCGCCACAACCGCCATACATATTAAATTATCAAATTGATGGTGGCTCAGGACGGAATCGAACCGCCGACACAAGGATTTTCAGTCCTTTGCTCTACCGACTGAGCTACTGAGCCAACATATGGCGGTCTGGACGGGACTCGAACCCGCGACCTCCTGCGTGACAGGCAGGCATTCTAACCAACTGAACTACCAGACCGGATTGCGGGGACAGGATTTGAACCTGCGACCTTCGGGTTATGAGCCCGACGAGCTACCAGACTGCTCCACCCCGCGATAATAAAAGATATAAAGTTTGGAGTATGCTCCATGTTTTGTTACTGACTGTCCCCATCTCAGTATGCTTATCCAAGCAGAAGCTCGATGGGTACAACTCGCAGATTATTCATTGTAGCAACGCTCGTTGCTCCACCCCGCGATAATAAAAGGTATAAAGTTTGGAGTATGCTCCATGTTTTGTTACTGACTGTCCCCATCTCAGTATGCTTATCCAAGCAGAAGCTCGATGGGTACAACTCGCAGATTATTCATTGTAGCAACGCTCGTTGCTCCACCCCGCGATAATAAAAAGTATTAAGTTTGGATATTAATCCAATGAGATAATATGGCGGAGGAAGAGGGATTCGAACCCCCGCGCGGTTTAACCCGCCTGTCGGTTTTCAAGACCGATCCCTTCAGCCGGACTTGGGTATTCCTCCATACAATATTAAGCTACTGGTGGACCTTGTAGGACTCGAACCTACGACCGGACGGTTATGAGCCGTCTGCTCTAACCAGCTGAGCTAAAGGTCCAAGTTAAAGTATTTATCATTATAACTGGTAGCGGCGGAGGGGATCGAACCCCCGACCTTACGGGTATGAACCGTACGCTCTAGCCAGCTGAGCTACACCGCCATTTTACAATTTAAATTGGTGGAGTCTAGGGGGATCGAACCCCTGACCTCCTGCGTGCAAAGCAGGCGCTCTCCCAGCTGAGCTAAGACCCCATATTGTATAAGTAGTTCATGGTCGGGAAGACAGGATTCGAACCTGCGACCCCTTGGTCCCAAACCAAGTGCTCTACCAAGCTGAGCTACTTCCCGTAAAATATGGCGCGCCCGAAAGGAGTCGAACCCATAACCTTCTGATCCGTAGTCAGACGCTCTATCCAATTGAGCTACGGGCGCATAAAATTGTTTGTTATTTCGCTAGTGCAAAAATTGTTTATTTTACTTCGTAAAAAAACTTGGTGCCGAGGACCGGAATCGAACCGGTACGGTAGTCACCTACCGCAGGATTTTAAGTCCTGTGCGTCTGCCAGTTCCGCCACCCCGGCACTTTTGGAGCGGAAGACGGGATTCGAACCCGCGACCCCCACCTTGGCAAGGTGGTGTTCTACCACTGAACTACTTCCGCATATATGGTAAGTTATTTTGCTAGCGCAAAAAACTATGGTGCGGGTGAAGGGAGTCGAACCCCCACGCCTTGCGGCGCCAGATCCTAAGTCTGGTGCGTCTGCCAATTCCGCCACACCCGCATATTTGAAAGTTATTTTGCTAGCGCAAAAAACTATGGTGAGCCATGAAGGACTCGAACCTTCGACCCTCTGATTAAAAGTCAGATGCTCTACCGACTGAGCTAATGGCTCAAACTAAATTAGTACCCTACAACAAGATTACATTGTCAGATGTCCCCGCCTCAGAAAGCTTATTCAAGAAGCGGCTCGACGTGTACAACTCGCAGTCAATTCATCGAAGTGTTGCTCGTTGCTCTACCGACTGAGCTAATGGCTCGTACAATGAAAAGGTGCCGGCTAGAGGACTTGAACCCCCAACCTACTGATTACAAGTCAGTTGCTCTACCAATTGAGCTAAACCGGCGTATATTGAAGATTAATTTCACTATTGTGAAAAAATGATGGTGGAGGATGACGGGATCGAACCGCCGACCCTCTGCTTGTAAGGCAGATGCTCTCCCAGCTGAGCTAATCCTCCATATAAAGCCTGGCAACGTCCTACTCT